>CAWGVJ010000001.1:0-91366 GCA_963826005.1 uncultured Solirubrobacterales bacterium
GCTACATGGATTTCCTTAGCCGGGGACTGTCGCCGCGGCGCGGGCGGGGTCAGACAGGCGCCGGCTCGGCCGCGCGCACCGGCGCGAGCTCGACCGGGATGCCGTTCAGCACGGCGTTGCCCGAGAGCGGGTCGACCAGCGTCTCGTCGGCGAGCAGGTTGCTGTTGGCGCCGGCGTGCGCGGCCGCCACGCTCGAGCGCGCGCCTCGGGATCGTCGTGGCCCCAGCCGTGCGGGATGCTGACGACGCCGGGCATGATCGCGTCGGTCACCTCGACCGGCGACCTCGATCGCGCCCGCGCGCGAGCGTCACGCGCGCCGGCTCGCCGTCGGCGAGGCCCGAGCCGCGCGGCGTCGTCGGGATGGACGTGCAGCGTGCAGCGGTCCTTGCCCTGCACGAGGTTCGGCAGGTTGTGCATCCAGGAGTTGTTGGAGCGCAGCTGGCGGCGGCCGATCAGCACGATGCCGCCGTTGCGGTGCCGCGCGAGCGACGCCGCGCAGCGCGGTCGACGTCGGCGACGATCGGCTCGGGCGCGAGCTCGATCTTGCCGCTCGCGCGTGCGCAGCACCTCGGGGATGCGCGGCTCGAGCGGCCCGAGGTCGATGCCGTGCGGCGCCGCCTCGAGCGCGCGAGCGTGAGCCCCTCGGGGTCGGCGCCGAAGCCGTCGCCGTAGGGCCCGGTGCGCAGCAGCAAGTCGAGCACGCGCTCGGGGCCGCGCCGCGGCGCGAGCGCCGCGATCAGCTCCTGCGGCGTCGCGGTCCGGCAGCGGCGAGGCCGGGTCCGCGAGCTCGCGCGCGACCAGCTGTCGCGATCACGAGGTCGTCGAGCGCGTCGAGTGTCGGCGTTCGGCCCCTGCCCGGCGGCGATGCCCGGCGAGCCGCAGCAGCGTGCTCCCACTCGGCCGGCGCGCGTCGTCGGGCTCGAGCACCGGCGGCGAGTAGTTCGCGACGTTGCGCACCGCGAGCTGGTAGAGCGCGAGGTCGTAGTGCGAGCGCTCGAGCGGCGACGGCGCCGGGCAGGATCACGTCGGCGTGGCGCGTCGTCTCGTTCAGGTAGATGTCGACGCTGACCATGAAGTCGAGCGCTCGAGCGCGCGCGCGCAGGCGCCCGCGTTCGGCGTGCTGACGCACCGGGTTGCCGGCGATCGTGATCAGCGCGCGGACCTGTCCGTCGCCGGGCGTGTCGATCTCCTCGGCGAGGCACGGCGACCGGCAGCTCGCCGAAGGACCTCCGGCAGGCCGCGCACGCCGCGTCTGCCAGCGCGCCGAGCTGCACGCCCTTGCCCGCTGCCCGGCGCGCCGCGCGTGTTGCGACGACCCGGCGGCCGGCCTTCGGGAACATCGCGCCGCCCGGGCGGTCGAGGTTGCCGGTGAGCACGTTGAGCACGTCGACGAGCCAGCTCGCGAGCGTGCCGAACTCCTGCGTGCACGTGCCGATCCGGCCGTAGACCGCGGCGCGTCGGCGCCGGCGAGCTCGCGCGCGATCCGCCGGATCGTCCGGCGCTGCGATGCCGCAGGCCTCGGCCGACGCGCCTCGGGCGGGAAGTCGCGCGGCGAGCTCCTGCACCTCCGTCGAGCCCGTCCACGTGCTCGGCGAGCGCGCCGAGGTCGGCCAGGCCCTCCTCGACGAGCACGTTGCACCAGGCCCAGCAGCAGATAGCGCGTCGGTGCCCGGCCGGATGAAGTGGTGCTCGTCGGCCTGCTCGGCGGTGCGCGCTGCGGCGCGGGTCGACGACGACGACCTTGCCGCCGCGCTCGCGGATGCCGCGCAGCCGCCCGCGCATGTCGGGCGCGGTCAGCAGGCTGCCGTTCGAGACGAGCGGGTTCGCGCCCAGCATCAGCAGGTGGTCGGTGCGGTCGACGTCCGGGACCGGGATGCTGAGCGCGGTGCCGAACATCAGCCCCGACGACACCTGCTTCGGCATCTGGTCGACCGTGCTCGCGGAGAAGACGTTGCGCGTGCCGAGCGCCTTCAGCGAACGCCGCCCGTAGAGCAGGGAGTCGAGGTTGTGCGCGTTCGGGTTGCCGAGGTAGACGCCGACGGCGTCGCGGCCGTGCTCGGCGAGGATCGGCGGCAGGCGCCGGTCGATCTCCGCGAAGGCCTCGTCCCAGGAGACCTCCTCGAAGCCCGGGCCGCGTGCGCACCAGCGGCGTGCGGATCCGGTCGGGGTCCTCGTGCAGCGCCTTCAGCGCGACGCCCTTCGGGCAGATGAAGCCGTGGCTGAAGACGTCCTCCTCGTCGCCGCGGATCTGCGTCACGCGCGCCGTCCTCGAGCGTCAGCTCGAGCCCGCAGGTCGCCTCGCACAGCGGGCAGGTGCGATAGGCGGTGATCGACTCGGTCAAAGAACCCCTCGCGCGGGATCCTACAACGAGGATCTGTTGCGGCTTGTGCGGATCGGAGCTAGCCTCGATAGATGGCGGACTTGTTGGACACTCTGCTCCTCATCACCTGGTTCGTGGTGTCCGCAGCGTTCGTCTCATGGATCGTCGTCGCGTGGAGGAACACGCGCGGACGGAAGCACTAGCGCCGGCTCGAGCTAGTCGCCGCCGTCGGGGCCCAGCGCGGCGAGCGTCGCCCCGATCACGATCACGGAGCCGAGCAGATACAGGGCGAGCGCGACGACCACGGCGGTCGTGGTGCCGGCCGCGACGGCTCCCCCGATGCCCGCGGCGGTGAGGGTCGTGAGGCCGACGAAGATGATCAGGAGCGCCATTCCGGCCGCATGATAGCCAGCCGCGAAGCCGTCTCGCGGGAAAGTCGCTTCACCCAGGTTTAAGAAGGTGGTTTGGAGGCCATACCGAGAGCACCTCCAAAGTAGAACCTTGCCTGCCAGCGGCAAGGCACCTCTTGGAAAGCGTCTGACCTCCCGGCGGGCGCTTTCCTCGTTCTTGCGGTCTCTAGGACCGGGAGCCGGCCTTCGGCCGCTTCGCGCGCGCCGTCGGCTTCTTCGCCGCCGTCTTCTTGGCGGCAGGCTTCTTCGGCCGGCGGGCTTCTTGGCGGCGCGGCTTCTTGGCCTTCGCCGAAGCGCCGTTGGTCGCCGCCGGCTTGGTGCCCGTGGCAGCTGCGAGGCTCGCCTCGAGCGCTGACATCAGGTCCGGCACCTCGGCGGGCTCCTCGACGTCCGGCTGCACCGAGATGTCCTCGCCCTGCGGCCTTGCGCTCGATCAGGTCGAGCACGCGCTCGCGGTACTCGTCGCGGTATTTCGAAGGGTCGAACTCGGTCGCCTGCGACTCGATCAGCTGGCGCGCCATCGCGAGCTCGCGGTCGGTGGCGCGCGTGTCGTCGTCGGGCAGCTCGTCCAGCCGGTCGGTCGGCACGAGCTCGTCGGCGAACAGCATCGTCTCCATCGTGAGCACGTCGCCGGCGGGCCGGATCGCGGTCAGGTACTCCTTCGAGCGCAGCACGACACGCGCGATCGCGACCTTGTTGCGTCTCGCGCAGCGCGTCGAGCAGCAGCGTGTAGGCCTTGGCCGCACCGTGTGTCGGGCACCAGGTAGTACGGGTGCTCGTAGTAGAGGGGGTCGATGTCGTCGAGGTCCACGAAGTCCTCGATGTCGATCGTGCGCGTCTTCTTGGGGTCGATGCGCCTCGAGCTCCTCGTTGGTGATGACCACGTACTTGTCCGGCGCGATCTCGTAGCCCTTGACGATGTTCTCGTACGGGACCTCCTCCCCGTCGGCCGGGCACACGCGCTTCTGCTGGATCCGCACCCCATCCGCGTCGTGCAGCTGGTTGAAGCGGACCGTCTTCTTCGAGACGGCGCTGTAGAGCTTCACGGGCACGTTCACGAGCCCGAAGCTGATGGCACCTCTCCAGATCGATCTAGCCATGTCCTTCCTTCATTCGACACAAATGATGTTACTTACGCCCATGCCGCTGCTCTGCAACGGAACTCTCATATAAGAGCGGCCGCTCCGGCCCGGATTCATCGCACATCGAAGCTGCTGCCGCCCGAGACGGTCCCGGCCACGCGCCCCGACACGCGCCGCCTGCACCCCCGCCGCGAGCTGGGCCTCGGACACGACCCCGATCACGTGCCCGACCACCCGCCCGCGGGCGTCCACGAAGAACGTCTCGGGAATGCCCGTCGCGCCGTAGTCGTCGGCCACCCCGCGGCGGGCGTCCCGGACGCTCGGGTAGGTGAGCCCGAACTCGCGGCTGAAGTCGCGCGCGTCCCCGCGCAGGTCCTGGATGTTCAATCCCAGGAAGGCGACCCCCCGCGGCCCGAGCCGCTCCCACCCCTTGCGCAGCCGCGGCGACTCCTCGCGGCACGGCGTGCACCAGGACGCCCACATGTTGAGGACGACCGGGATCCCGCGCAGCTCATCCACCGACACCCGCCCGTCGGCCATCGCCGGGTCGAGCGTGCGCGCAACACGGGGCGGCAACTCCCCGCGCTCCAGCACTTCCAGCGTGAATGCGGGGGCCTTGGCCGCCCGGCCTTCGGCGAGCGCCGAGTCGATCGCATCGTTGGTGCCCTTGGCCCGGAGGCCGTAGACCAGCAGGGCCAGGAACAACGCCGCGACGCCGAGGGCGACCCAACGGCCCCATGGGCGGCGGCGAGTCGGGAGAGCAGTGGCTGCCACGGCGAAAGCCTGACACACGGCCCGCGCCGTTACGTCAGGCGCCGCCCGTAGCGTTCAGGTCGGAGCTCCACCATGGAGGGAGAACCGGCCAAGACATATCCGCTCGTCGTCCGCGAGACCTTCAGCCAGACCTGCGGAGCGTGCGCGTCCGAGCTGCTCCAGCTGGAGGCCTGGCGAGAGCGTGGAGCCGGCGGGCTGACCCTGCGCCTGCGCTGCCCCGAGTGCAACCTGCGCACCGTGCGCGAGTTCGACGCGGGCGAGGCCGCGCAGCGTGGACGACGCGCTGTCGCAGGCGCGGCTGGAGATGGTCGCCTTCTACGAGGCGGTCGTGCGCGCCAACGTCGAATACGAGGCGGACCTGTTTGCGAAGGCGTTCGAGCTCGACCTGATCGGGCCCGACGACTTCGCCCCCCGGCGCAACTGAGTGGTGCCGCGCGGAAGCGCGGGTAGAATCGGGGCGCGCTCCTCCGGGAACACAGATGACGGCCACCGAAGACCCACTCCAATGCCGATCGCCTTTCGACCACGACTGCCCCGCAGGACACGTGCACGGCGCGGCGCCGTGGCCGCCCCGTCGCCGGAGCGCACCCAGCCGCACATAGAGCAGATCGCGCACGCCGGCATCCGCTGGATCCACATCGAGGAGCCGGGGCCGCTGGAGCGCGCGTGGCTGGCCGAGCACTTCGACTTCCACCCGCTGGACCTCGAGGACGTCATGTCCCGCAACCAGCGGCCGAAGATCGACGAGTACCCGGAGTACCTGTTCATCGTCCTGCACTTCCCGATCTTCGACAAGCAGGTCGGGCGCCTGAACGCCGGCGAGCTCGACCTGTTCGTCGGGCCCGACTACATCATCACGCTCCCGAACCAGCCCCTGAAGCCGGTCGAGTACCTGTTCGAGCGCTGCCGCACCAACGAGGAGGTGCGCGAGCAGTACTTCTCCAACGGAACGGGCTACCTGCTCTACCAGATCGTCGACCAGTCGTTCGACTACTGCTTCCCGATGCTGCGCAAGATCGGGAACAAGCTGGAGCAGCTGGAGGAGGACATCTTCGTCGGCGCCGGCGAGGAGGTCGTGCGCGACATCTCCAACGTGAAGCAGGAGATCATCAACTTCCGCAAGATCATCCGCCCGGAGCGGACGGTGCTGCGCGACCTCGAGCGCACCAAGCAGCGCTACATGCGCGAGGACCTCGAGGTCTACTTCGACGACATCGTCGATGCCTCCGAGCGCATCTGGGACATGCTGGAGAACTACAAGGAGGTCGTGGAGGCGCTCGAGGACACGAACGAGTCGGTGATCTCCCACCGGTTCAACGACACGTCTGCGCATCCTGACCGTCGTTCAGCATCGTGTTCCTGCCCGCCACGCTTGATCGCGAGCATCTGGGGCATGAACGTCGGGCTGCCCGGCGGTGGGGAACCCCCCACGTCAAGTCATGCGTCTTCTGGATCATCATCGCGGCGATGGTGGTCGTGCTCGTCGGCATGGTGACGTTCTTCCGCCGGCGCGGCTGGTTGTAGCCCGCTCAGACCGGCTGGAGCGGACTCCAAGGCTCCGGCGGGAGCTCGACGCGGATCGTGTCCCCCGTCCGCACGTCGCCGCCGGCGCTCACCACGCCCATCACCCCGGCCTTGCGAACCAGCTCCCCGTCATCGTCGCGGTCGAGCGTCGCGGCCATCAGCCCCGGCTGGAGTCCGTCCAGCTGCTTGCACGGATTGCGCAGCCCGGTGACCTCGACGACCGCCTCGGTCCCGAGATGCAACCGGGCACCGGCAGGCAGCGCCGAGCAGGTCGATTCCCCGCGTCGTGACGTTCTCGCCCATCAGGCCGGGCGCCACGTCGAACCCCGCGACGCGCAGCTCGTCGTGCAGCTCGGCGTGGATCAGGTGGACCTGGCGCAGGTTGGGCTGCTCGGGGTCGCGCGCGACGCGGGAGCGGTGTTTGACCTTGCTCGCCGGCGTGCGCGTCGCCGTCGACGCCCAGGCCGGCAAGCAGGCGGATGCGGTGCGTTCGTCCTGTCGGCGGGCCGTGACTGTGCGCTGCGGCTGACGGCGGTGACAACTGCCTGCGTCGTCAGCCACCCGCGACGGCGGGCAGGATCGTGATCTCGTCGCCGTCGCCGACGGGGGTCTCGAGGCCCTGCCCGAAGCGGATGTCCTCGCCGCCCACGTACACGTTCACGAACCGGCGCAGCTCACCGTCCTCGGTGATGCGGTCACGCAGCCCGTCGTAGCGCGCGTAGACGGCGGCGAGCGCCTCTCCCACCGTGCTGCCCTCGACCTGCGCCTCGGACTCGTTGCCGGTAAGAGCCCGCAGCTGTGCCGGGATCTTGACCGTGACCGCCATCAAACATCACGGCGGCTACGCCGCCACCTAAAGTCAAGTGCTTCGCGCCTACGGCGCTCGCCTATCACTTACACGGCCTCCGGGCTGCTGACCGGCACAGTGTCGGTGAAGCTCGCGAGCGTCGGCTCGACGTCGTAGGTGGAGACCACGTCGCGGACGGCGTCGAGCGTCTTCAGGCCGTCGCCCGTGATGTAGAGCACCACGCGGTCGGACGGCGCCGATGTCGCCGCGCTCGGCCAGCTTCGCGAGCACCGCGGTCGGTCACGCCGCCGGCGGTCTCGGTGAAGATGCCCGTGGTCTCCGCCAGCAGGCGGATGCCGTCGACGATCTCCTCGTCGGTGACCGCGTCGATCGAGCCCTCGGTGCGCCGCGCCACGTCGAGCGCGAACACGCCGTCCGCGGGGTTCCCGATGGCCAGCGACTTCGCGATCGTGTTCGGCCGCACCGGGCGGCAGACCTCGTGGCCGTCGGCGAACGCCTGCGCGACCGGGCTGCAGCCCTCCGCCTGGGCGCCGTGGAAGGCCGGCAGGGCGCCGTCCAGGATGCCGAGCTCGAGCCACTCCTCGAAGCCGCGCGCGATCTTGGTGAACAGCGATCCCGATGCCACCGGGCACACCACGTGGTCGGGCAGCTCGAAGCCGAGCTGCTCCGCGACCTCGAACGCGAGGGTCTTGGACCCCTCGGCGTAGTAGGGCCGCAGGTTCACGTTCACGAATGCCCAGGGGTGCTCGCCGGACAGCTCGGTGCAGAGCCGGTTCACGTCGTCGTAGTTGCCGTTCACCGCGACGAGCCGCGTGCCGTAGATGCCCGTCGCGAGGATCTTCTGCTCCTCGAGATCGGCGGGGACGAACACGTAGGACTCGAGGCCCGCGGCCGCGGAATGCGCCGCCACGGCGTTGGCCAGGTTCCCGGTCGATGCGCAGGCAACGGTCTCGAAACCGAGCTCTTGCGCCTTTGCGATCGCGACGTTCACCACCCGGTCCTTGAACGAGTGCGTCGGGTTGGCCGCGTCGTTCTTGACCCAGATCTCCCCCACGCCCAGGCGCTCGGCGAGGCGCGCGGACCGGATCAAGCGGGGTGAATCCCGCGTCGAGCGCGGTCCGGGGACGACGGTCGAACGGCAGGAAGTCGGAATAGCGCCAGATCGACGGCGGCCCCGCCTGGATCTTGCGACGGAGCTCCGCGGGGTCATCCAGCGCGGAATGGTCGTAACTCACCTCGAGGGGCCCGAAACAGCGCTCGCAGACGTAGCTCGCCCCGAGCTCGTACTCCCCCCGACACTCTTTGCATTTCAGTGCTACAGCCGGCATCTAGTCTCCTTCAACGAAAAAAACCTCTGCCCGGGTGTGGGAGAGGTTTCGTCGAAGAAGCTCTTGCCCACATCTCCCAGGCCTTAACTTGGAGCCTGCTGGAATTGGCACCGTTTCTCGAGCTTGCGCTCGGAATGGTTGCCGGGGTTTCATAGGGCCAGTCCCTCCACCCCTCTGGATGCTTGCTATGTAACGCGGGATTAAAGCAAAACCCGCGGCCGAATGCCACCCAGCGGGTTTCCTCCGTAGGATTCCGGACCCGTTGGCCAACCACCGACTATGGGCTCCCTGGCGGCTGCAGTACCTCAAAGGCGACAAACCCGACGAGTGCATCTTCTGCACCCTGCCCGCCCTGGGAGACGACGAGCGCGCGCTGATCGCCCACCGGGGGGATAGCTGTTACGTGATTCTGAACGCCTTCCCCTATACCAATGGGCACGTGATGGTCGCCCCCTACGAGCACGTCTCCGACCTCCGCCAGCTCGGCGACGAGGCCGCGGCCGAGTTCATGAGCCTCACCCAGCGATCGCTGGCCGCCGTCGAGCAGGTCTACGGGCCCGAGGGCTTCAACCTGGGAGTGAACCTCGGCGACGTGGCGGGCGCCGGGTTCGCCGGCCACGTGCACCAGCACGTCGTGCCGCGCTGGAAGGGCGACACCAACTTCATGCCGGTGGTGGGCGACACGCTGGTGCTGCCGGAGGTGCTGGCGGACTCGTGGCGCAAGCTGCGCGACGCCTTCGAGGCCGCTCCGTGACCGCGGTCTCCCCCGGCATCTTCAAGGCCTACGACGTGCGGGGCACCTACCCGGGCGAGATCGACGAGGACGTCGCCTACCGCGTCGGCCGCGGGTTCGCGCGCGTGCTGCGGGACCTGCGCGAGGCCGGCGATCGCACGCTCCGCGTGGCCGTCGGGCACGACATGCGCCTCCACTCCCCCGCGCTGGCCGAGGCGTTGTCGCGCGGACTCACGGACGAAGGCTGCGACGTGCTCGACATCGGGCAGGTCGGGACGGAGATGGTCTACTACGCCGTCGGCTCGCGGGAGCTCGACGGCGGCGTGTCCGTGACCGCCTCCCACAACCCGAAGCAGTGGGCGGGCTTCAAGCTGGTGCGCGAGGGCGCCCTGCCGCTGTCGGGGGACCGCGGCATCCCGGACGTGCAGCGCGTCGTGGCCGAGGACGACTTCTCCACCCCGAGCGGCACGGGCACGATCGAGCACGCGGACCTGTACGAGGAGTTCCAGCGCTACGCGGTCGGATTCATCGACCCCGGGGCGATCCGGCCGATGAAGGCTCGTCCTCGACGGCGGCAACGGCATGGCGGGGCCGATGATCGGGCCGCTGATCGACTCCTTCCCGATCGCCGGGGAGCGGCTCTACTTCGAGCCCAACGGCGAGTTCCCGGGCCACGAGCCCAACCCGCTGCTCGAGGAGAACCGCAAGCTGATCATCGACACGGTGCTCGACCGCCGGGCCGAGCTGGGGATCGCGTGGGACGGCGACGCGGACCGCTGCTTCTTCATCGACCACCACGGCGAGTTCGTGCCGGGCGACTTCCTCACCGCGCTGCTGGCCGAGTCGATCCTCGCCAAGGAGCCGGGCGCCACGATCCTCTACGACGTGCGCGCGAGCCGGGCGGTGCCGGACACGGTCGAGCGGCTCGGCGGTCGCGCGCTCGTGAACCGCGTCGGGCACGCGTTCTTCAAGGCCCGCATGCGCGAGGAGAACGCCGCCTTCGGCGGCGAGGTGTCGGGCCACTACTACTTTCGCCGCTTCTGGTGCGCCGACTCGGGCGTGATCCCGGCGCTGCTGGTGCTGGAGCTGCTGTCGGTGCGCGGGAAGACGATGGCGGAGCTGCTCGAGCCGTTCCGCGAGAAGTACTTCATCTCCGGCGAGATCAACTCCACGGTCGGCGATCCCGACGGCAAGATGAAGGAGATCGCCGAGCGCTACTCCGACTGTGAGATCACGTGGCTCGACGGCGTCTCGGTCGACTGCGGCACGTTCCACTTCAACGTCCGGCCCTCCAACACGGAGCCGCTGCTCCGCCTGAACCTCGAGGCCTTCAACCAAGAGGAGCTGGACGCCCGCACCGAGGAAGTCCTGAACCTCATCCGCTCTTGAGTGCCGAGCTCACCGCCGAGGCGGCCCTCGCGCGCGCCGCCGATGAGGGCATCCACCTGCTGCGGATCCCGACCCCGTTTGCGGTCGGCCGCGTCAACACCTACCTGATCGAGGACGATCCGCTCACGCTGGTCGACTCCGGGCCGAACTCGGGGCGCGCGCTGGACGAGCTGCAGCACCAGCTCGCCGAGCACGGGCATTCGCTGGAGGACATCGAGCAGGTGGTGCTCACGCATCAGCACATCGACCACCTCGGGCTGGTGGACATCATCGTGTCCCACTCCGGCGCCGAGGTCGCCGCGCTCGACAAGCTCGCGCACTTCGCCGAGCACTTCGGCGAGGACGCCGCCCGCGACGACGAGTTCGCCGGGGGCGTGATGCTGCGCAACGGGATCCCGGAGGAGATCGTGCGCGCGCTCCAGACCGTCTCGTCGGCGTTCCGCGCGTGGGGCTCGAAGGCGAAGGTGACGAAGCCGTTGCGCGACGGCGAGACCCTGAAGCTGCGCGATCGCTCGCTGCAGGTGCTGCACCGCCCCGGCCACTCCCCTTCCGACACGGTCTTCTGGGACGAGGACCGGCGGATCCTGATCGCGGCCGACCACCTGATCAAGCACATCTCCTCGAACCCGCTGATCAGCCGGCCGCTGGATGAACACGAGGGTACGGACCCGGCCCGCCGCCCACAGGCACTCGTCACCTACCTCGATTCGCTGCGCCGCACGCGCGAGATGCCGGCGGAGATCGTGCTGTCCGGGCATGGGGAGCCGATCACCGACCACGTCCGGCTGATCGACGAGCGCTTCGAGTTCCACCGGGTCCGGGCGGACAAGATCTACGACTTGATCGCGGAGCAGCCGCGCACGGGCTACGACCTCACCCAGGCCATTTTCGGGGACATCGCCGTGACGCAGGCCTACCTCACGCTCTCGGAGGTCCTGGGCCACGTGGACCTGCTGCTGAACGACGGGCGGGTGCGCGAGGTGGAGCAGGACGGCATCGCGCATTTCGAGGCGACTTGAGCGACAGGTATCTTTCCCCGCCTGCCGCGGGTAGTTACATGTGAGAAGAGGCGCGCGTAGCGCGCCTCTCAGGACTTTAGGTGTGGGCGAAGCCCACTCGATATTTCCGACCAATGACGCAGCCCACGATCACCGAGCCGCCCGTCACCGGCGCCACCGACGCGCCGCCGCGCGAGCCGTTCCCCGGCACCAAGCCGCGGATGCTGCTGATCGTGAACCCGTTCGCGACCACCGTGTCGGGCCGGCTGAAGAACCTCGTGGTGTACGCGCTGCGCGGCCGGTACGACATCGAGGCGGTCGAGACGCAGCGGCCCAACCATGCCACGGAGCTGACCCGCCAGGCCGTCAGCGAGGGGTTCGACGTGGTCGTGTCCTTCGGTGGGGACGGGACGCTGAACGAGGCGGCGAACGGACTCGCCGGCACGAACCTGCCGCTGTCGGTCCTCCCCGGCGGCTCCACCAATGTCGTCTGCCGCATGCTCGGGATCCCGACCGACGTCGTCGACGCGACGGAGCACCTGCTGCAGCTCGCCGACGACCTCGAGCCCCGCCGCGTGGACATGGGACGGGTCAACGGGCGCTACTTCATCTTCTCCAGCGGCGCGGGCATCGACGCCGACGTCACGCGCTGGGTCGACGACCATCCGCGGCTGAAGGCGCGCGGCGGCGACGCGACGTTCACCTACGCGGCGCTGCGCAGCTACTTCCGCGACTACCGCGGCCGCCCGCCGCTGCTCGAGGTGCAGGTGGGCGAGCGCCGCGTCCCCGGCCTCAGCGCGATCGTCCAGAACTCGGATCCATACACCTACTTCCGTTCGACCCCGCTGCGGGTGTGCGAGGACATCGCAATGGACGACGGCACGATCTCGATCACGACCATGCGCCGTGCCTCCTTGATCCTCGACGCGCCGGGCATCATGTACCGGCTGTTCGCGCGCGGGGGCCTGCTGGCCGAGCACCGCCAGGCAGCGAGCTTTCCCCGCATCCAGCACGCGACCGTGCGCTCCCTCACCGACCGCGCGCTGCCGCTCGAGGTCGACGGCGACTACATCGGCGACAGCCGCGAGGCCCTGTACGAGGCCGCGCCGGGCTCGTTGCTGGTGATCGCGTAGCCGTCGAGACGAGCCGCAGCGCTCAGGGCTCAGAGCTCAGCGGTCCAGGTGCAGAGCTTCGAAGTCCGGACCGCTGAGCTCTCAACCCTGAGAGCCCGGCGACGCGGGCACCACTCTATCCCGGCACCACCCGGTAGGCATCGAAAACCGAGTCGACGTTTCGCAGGCGCGTGACGCAGTGCTTGAGGGTGACCGTGTCCGGGACCTCGACGACGAAGCGGTTCTTGACCATCGGATGGTCGACCGTACAGCGGGCCTCGATGATGTTGATGCCGGCCTCGGCAAAGGTACGTGAGAGGTCCTCCAGCAGGCGCGTGCGGTCCCATGCGTCGACCTGCAGCTCCACGCGGAAGCCGGTGTCGTTGTCGCCCTCCCAGAAGACCTCCGTGAAGCGCTCGGGCTGCTTCATCAGGTTGGCGACGTTGCGGCAGTCCTCGCGGTGGATCGTGATGCCGCGGCCGAGCGAGATGTAGCCGGCGATCTCGTCGCCGGGAACCGGCCGGCAGCACTTCGCGAGGCGCACCATCACGTCGTCGATGCCCTCGACGCGGATGCCGTAGCGGGAGGCGGTGCCCTCGGGGCGGGCGCGCTCCTCCTTGCCGCGCACGAGGCCTTCGCCGGGCTGCTCCTCGACCGCGGCCTCGCCCTGCTTCAGGCGCTGCATCACCTTGTTGACGACGACGCGCGCCGACACCTTCGCCTGGCCCACCGCGATGTAGAAGTCGTCGGCCTTGCGGAAGCCCATCTCGCGGATCACGTCGGCGAGCAGCGGCGAGCCCGTGATCTTCTGCGCCGGCAGGCCCTGCTTGCGGAGCATGTCCTGGAGCAGCTCGCGGCCGCGGTGCTCGGCGTCCTCGCGGCGCTCCCGCGTGAACCAGGCGCGGATCTTGTTGCGCGCGCGCGTGGTGCGCACGAGGGAGAGCCAGTCGCGCGACGGGCCACGCTCTGACTTCGACGTGAGGATCTCCACGATGTCCCCCGACTGCAGCCGGTAGTGGAGCGGCGTGATCTTGCCGTTCACCTTGGCTCCGACGCAGCGGTGCCCGACGTCGGTGTGGACCGCATAGGCGAAGTCGAGCGGCGTCGAGCCGGCGGCCAGCGACTTCACCTCGCCCTTCGGCGTGAACACGAAGACCTCGTCCTCGAAGAGGTCGATCTTGAGGGTCTCCATGAACTCCTTGGGGTCCTGCAGCTCCTGCTGCCAGTCGAGCAGATGCCGCAGCCACGCCGGCTTTGCGGCGACGCCGGCCTCCTCTGTGTCGGCGGGGGCCCCGTTCGCCTCGTCAACGGCCATCCGCGCTCGTCTGCTTGCAGACGAAACGTCCTTGTAGATCCAGTGCGCGGCGACGCCGAACTCGGCCGTGTAGTGCATCTTGCGCGTGCGGATCTGGATCTCGAGTGGGCGGCCCTCGGGGCCAATCACCGTCGTGTGCAACGCCTGGTAGAGGTTGAACTTGGGCATCGCCACGTAGTCCTTGAAGCGTCCGGGGAGCGGCTTCCACAGCGAATGGATGATCCCGATCGCCCCGTAGCAGTCCTTCACGGAGTCGACGATCACGCGCATCGCGGTGAGGTCGTAGATCTCGTTGAACTCGCGGCCCTTCTTCGTCATCTTGGAATAGATGGAGTAGAAGTGCTTCGCGCGTCCCGAGACCTCGGCTGTGATGCCGACGGCCTCGAGCTCCTGGGTGAGGTATCCGCCGGCGCGCTCGACGTAGCCCTCGCGCTCCTCGCGCTGCTGGTTGACGAGCGACTTGATCTCGCTGTACTTGCGCGGGTGCAACGATGAGAAGGCGAGGTCCTCCAGCTCCCATTTGATGGAGTGGATGCCGAGGCGGTGCGCAAGCGGGGCGAAGATGTCGAGCGTCTCCTTCGCCTTGTCGATCTGCTTCTGCTTCGCGAGCGCGTCCAGCGTTCGCATGTTGTGCAGGCGGTCGGCCAGCTTGATCAGGATCACCCTGATGTCAGTGGCCATCGCGACCATCATCTTCCGGTAGTTCTCGGCCTGCTGCTCGTCGCGGCTCTGGAAGGTGATGCCGGTGAGCTTGGTGACGCCGTCCACCAGCGCGGCGATGTCGTCGCCGAAGTGCTCGCGCACGTCGTCGAGCGATGCGGAGGTGTCCTCGACGGTGTCGTGCAGCAGCGCCGCGCAGATCGTCTCGGTGTCGAGGCGCATGCCCGCGCAGATCTTCGCCACGCCGACCGGGTGGGTGATGAACTGCTCGCCGGACTTGCGGCGCTGGTCGGCGTGCCGCTCACACGAGAACGCGAACGCCTGCCCGACCCGCTCGACGTCGACGGGACGGATCGCATCGTCGGAGTGCTCGGAGATGACCGCGAGCAGGTCCGCGAGCAGCTCCTGCTCATGCGGGAGCAGGTCGCTCGAGACGTCCGCGGCGACCGCCGCCGACGGCTTGTCGCGCACCCCGATCCTGATGTGGGCGTCCGGTGGAAGCTCGCTCGGGGCACCGGCGGCGTCGAGGATCGGCTCGCCCGAGCGCTCCGCCAAATCTCCGTTCTGGGGCTCGCGCGCGTCCGGGCGCGCGTCGCCGTTGCCGTCTACGCGGCCCTCGCGCTTCGTGCTCTCGGTGTCAGGCTGCTCAGGTATCGAAGACCTTCTTCACCCGCCGAGGAGCAGGCCCGGAACGTCTCTGAGCGCTCCAGTTCCACCCGCTTCCCCTTCATGATCGTGCAACTAACGGTACCGCTTGAGCGCTGGAATCTCGCGAGATCCAGTTCCGCCAGCACCCGCATGCAAAGACCCGCGACCGAAGCGGCGCGGGGATGGCGGCCGTCGCCCTCGAACGCGACCCGCGGAATCGCCGCACCGGGAGGATCGACGGCCTCGAGCGCGCGATAGACAGCGGTCAGATGCGGCCGCAGTTCGTGCTGGTGCTCGACGACCGCGCGGGCGAACTCGATCTCCGCCTCGCCCCAGGCCAGATGCAGGAATCCCGGCCCGCCGTCGGCCATCAGCGATTGCCCGGCAGGCGAGGAGGGAGGGTCGAGCGCGAACACGTGCGCGCAGCGCAGGGCGAGCGAAGGTGACGCTGCAAGACCGGCATGGTCGGCCAGCACCAGATCGCCGGCGGTCTCGAGCGCGCCGGAACCACAGTGCGCTGACAGCCTGGTCCACGGCGCGCGCCCGAAGCGGGCAGGGTCGAGGTCGCGCTCGAGCACTGCGGCGCGCCGGGACACGTCGGCGCAAAGCACCAGCAACGACTCGCCGGTGGTCATCAGGTCGCCGAGCACGCCGAGGGCGCCTGCGGCGCGGTGATCCACGACAGTTCGCGGTTGGCAGTTGGCAGTTGGCAGGCGTATGGGATCGGTCGCTTCGTAGGAAGCCCAGACCGCGTTCCACCATTCGGCGTCGTCCATCCGGCAGTTGCAGGACGTGCAGCCGCTGGGACCATCGCACTCCTGTGCATCTGCGATCGGGTGCAGCGAGCGCACGACGAGTCGCGGCTCCACCGCTCCCTGCCACTCGTTCGCCTCCAGCCGGGCGGCCAGGTCGTGGCGCGTCTCGCCGTTGCCGTTGCCGAGCGCGCCGCTGCCCGGAGCGATGCCGAAGCCGACCGCGCGCGAGCGCAGGCCGCCGGACGTGACGCTGAAGCGCACGTGGCGGCCGCCGGGCCCATCGGGCGCACGTCCGACACCTTCGCGGCGGGGACGAGCACGTTGATCGCGGGGTTGCCCATGCCGAAGGGACGCAGCGTCTGCAACTCCTCCGCGAGGTCCAGGCCGAGCGCGTCGCCGGGGACGACGGCGTCCACGTGCTCCACCTTCACGAGGTCCTCGGGGGTGAGGCATCCGCGGGCGTGCGCAACGATCGCGGCGCGGAAGTCGTCGAGCCGCTCGGCGCGCACCTGCAGGCCGGCGGCCATCCGGTGGCCGCCGAATCCCTCGAGGTGCGCGGCGCTGGCGGCCAGGCCGGCGTGCAGGTCGTACGGGCGGATGCTGCGACCCGAGCCGCGGCCGTCGCCGGCCTGCGACATCGCGACCATCACGAAGGGCCGGTGGTAGCGGTCCACCAGCCGTGACGCGACGATCCCGATCACGCCCGGATGCCACTCCTCGTGCGCGAGCACGTAGAGCGGGTCGGCCGCGCCGCCCGATCCGCCGGCGCCCTGCTCGGCCAGCAGGCGCTCCGCCTCGAAGAGGATCGCGGTCTCGACCGACTGGCGCTCGGTGTTGATCGCGTCGAGCTCGCGCGCGATCTGGAGCGCGCGGTCCTCGTCGGGCGTGAGCACGAGCTCGAGCGCCGCGTCGGCGCGGTACAGGCGCCCGGCGGCATTGATGCGCGGCGCGAGCGCGAACCCGAGCGTCTGCTCCGTGACGCTCTGGGGGTCGACGGCGGCAACGCGCAGCAGCGCCCGCAGGCCCGGGCGCGAGGTGCCCGCGATCGCGCGCAGGCCCTGCTTGACGAGCGCGCGGTTCTCGCCTACGAGCGGCACCAGGTCCGCGACGGTCGCGAGCGCGACCAGGTCGAGCTCGCGCTCGAGCTCCGCGACGTCGCGCTCGGCCGCCCCGTAGAGGGCCTGGGCGAACTTGAAGGCGACGCCGGTCGCGCACAGCTCGGCCGGGTAGCCGCAGACCTCCGGGTGCACGACCGGACACGCGGGCAGCTCCTCTCCCGGGCGGTGGTGGTCGGTCACGACCATGTCCATGCCGAGCTCGCGGGCGCGCGCGACCTCGGCGCAGGCCGTGATGCCGCAGTCCGTGGTGATCAGCAAGCGGGCACCGGCGGCGTGCAGCTCCTCGACCCGGGCGACCGACAGGCCGTAGCCCTCGTCGCGGCTCGGCAGCCGCACGTGCGTGCGCGCGCCGAGCGCCTCGAGCGTGCTCGCCAGCACCGCCGCCGAGCAGACGCCGTCGACGTCGTAGTCGCCGTGCACGGCGATCGGAGTGCCGGCGGCGACGTGCCGCATGACGGTCGCCACCGCATCGCCGATACCCGCGAACAGGCCGGGGTCGTGCTGCTCCCCGCCCTCGAGGAAGCTCCTTGCGGCCTCCCCGTCGGCAAAGCCGCGGCGGACCAGGACGGCTGCGGTGGTGTGGCTCAGCCCGAGCTCGGAGGCGAGCGCTATGGCCCGTTCGTACGGGTAAGGATCAGCACGCCAACGAGCCTCCGGCCTTCCGGTCACCCACCGAGGCTAGGTGCCGGGCCCGGACGGATAGGTCAGGCGTGTTGCTGCCGGCGCTCGACGCGGGCGCCGTAGAACCAGGAGGCCGCCAGGCCGAGCAGGGCTCCTGGCACCGCCTCCAGCGCGGTCAGGAGGCTGGTGTTCTCGAACTCGCCGCCGGCCAGGATCAGCCCAACGAGCACGGCCCCCAACGCCGCGGCGCCGAAGGCGCCGACGATCCCGCCCCAGAAGCGGTCCGGCACGAAGATCGCGAAGTGCCAGATCGCGATGCCCATCGTTACCCACACCAAGAAGTTCATCGCGATCTCCCGTGCTTGCGCGCCTTGCGCTGCTGGCGTGCCGCGCGTTGCTTCTTGCGCTCGGCGCGCTCGGCCTTGAGTTGTGCGGTGCGGTCCGCGTCGGGCGACGAGCCCACGGGGGCCGGCTCCGGCTCCTGCTCCAGCTCCATCTCGTGGCCGTCGTCGGCGTGCTCGAGGTCGAGCTCGTCGGAGACGTCGCCGTCGTCGTGGCCGTCCGGCTCGACGGTCGCGACCGGCTCGGCCTGGCGGGCGGCCTTGCGGCGGCGCTCGCGACGAGTCTCGGCTCGCTCGCCGTGGGCGGCGGGCACGCTCTCATGCTCGCCCGGAGTGCTGACGACAGCGTACGGCGGCACCGCACCGAGCTCTTCGATGATGCGCCGGCGGCGTTGGCGATAGGTCGGTTCGCGCTCCTTCCATTCCGTCAGCACGGGCGCGGCGATGAAGATGGACGAGTAGGTACCGGACGCGATTCCGACGAGCAGGGCGAAGGCGAAGTCCTTCAGCGTCTCGCCGCCGAACAGCAGCAGCGCCGTGACGCCCATGAGCGTGCACATCGAGGTCGCGAGCGATCGCGTCAGCACGTCGCTCATGGAGCGGTTCACGATCTGCGAGAAGGCCGCCCGCGGCATGCGCGGCGCGTTCTCGCGTATTCGGTCGAACACGATCACGACGTCGTACAGCGAGTAGCCCAGGATGGTCAAGATCGCCGCGACCGTCGACGTCGTCACCTCCCGGCCGGTGAGCGAGTACACGCCCGCCGTGATCAGCAGGTCGTGGAACAGGGCGATCATCACCGGGATCGCGAACTTCGGCTCGAACCGGAACGCGACGTAGGCCATGATCAGCAGCAGCGACGCGACGATCGCGATCGCCGCGCTGCGCGCCACGGTGGTCCCGAACGTCGGGCCCACCGACTCGCTCGAGAAGCCCTCGGGTATGACGTCGAACTTCTGCTCGAGCAGCCGCTCCAGCCGCTGCACGCCGCCGGGCCCGAGCTCGGCGGTCTTGATCTGGATGACGTGGTCGCCCAGCTCCGGGTTCTTGACCTGCTGCACCTTGGCGTCGCCCAGGTTCAGCGGCGCGATCGTGCTGCGCACGTCCTCGACGCTGGCATCCTTGGTAAGGCTCGCCGTGACGCGCGTGCCGCTCTCGAAGTCGATGCCGAAGTTCAGCTCCTTGGTGGCCAGCGCCAGTCCGCCGATCAGCAGGATGCATCCCGACATCGCGAAGAAGTACTTGCTCTTCCCCATGAAGTCGAAGTTCCACGTCACGTGGCGCTCGCCGGCGCCGAGCATCGCCGGGCTGCGCAGGAGCTTCGAGCGGCCCATCGTGCCGAGCACCGCCTGCGTGAACAGCACGGCGGTGAACAGCGAGACGAGCGTCCCGACACCGAGGGTGAAGGCGAAGCCCTTCACGCCCGGCCGTCGCCAGCACGAACAGGATGAACGCGGTGATCAGCGTGACGACGTTCGCGTCGATGATCGTCGCGATGCCGCGCTTGTAGCCCGTCGCGATCGCGGACATCGCCGATCTGCCGCCACGTAACTCTTCCTTGATGCGTTCGAAGATGACGATGTTGGCGTCGGCCGCGATCCCGATCGTGAGGATCAGTCCCGCGATGCCGGGCAGGGTGAGCGTGATCGGGATCAGCTTGATCAGCCCGTAGAACAGCCCCGCGTACATGAACAGCGCGATACCGGCGATCACACCGAGCAGGCGATAGAAGGCGAGCAGGAAGAGGAGCACCAGCCCGAACCCGACGATGCCCGCGATCAGGCCCTGGTGCAGCGCCTGCTTGCCGAGCGTCGCCGAGACCTGCGTCTCGCTGATCGGCTTCAGGTTGATCGGCAGGGCACCGGTCTTCAGCACGTCGGCGAGGTCCTGTGCCTCCTGGAAGCTGAAGCCGCCCGAGATCTGGGCTCCGGTGCGCCCGTCGATCCCGTCCGGGTTCTCGCGGTAGTCGATGAACGGGCGCGAGACGACCTCGCGGTCCAGCACGATCGCGAAGGTCTGGAACGAGCTCTCCACGGGCTGGCCCGGGATCTGGCGGGTCTGCCCGCGCTGCGCGAGGCGGCGGGTGACCTCCTGGAAGTTCTTGCGGCCCTTGTCCGTGAACTTGAACGTCACGATCGGCTCTCTCGTGGTCGGATCGTTCTCCTGGCGCGGGTCCTTCAGGTCGGTACCGCGCACCTCCGGGTTGTCGCGCACCACGAAGTAGCGCTCGTACGGCGCGTCGGATGGAAGGCTCTCGGGCCGTTCCGCCCGCAGCACGACGGTGCCCTCGGGGACCTTCAGGACCTCGTAGCCCTTCGGGACCTTCCCGTCGAACTCCGACAGGAGGTCGTCGCGCGACGAGTCGGGGCCGGCCGCGAGCAGCTTGTTCGGCTTGAAGAGGTAGTAGGTGCCGGTCGTGGAGTTGTTGTCGTCCTTGACGGGCTGCTGCTGGGACGCGCGCTTGACCGCCGGATAGAGGCCCACGATCGGCGTCTGCGGGCTGCCGATCACGTTTTTCTCCCAGTCGTAGAGGAGCAGCTGCGCGGTCGTGCCGACCTGCTTCTTGGCGCGCTCGAGGTTCTTGACGCCCGGCAGGCCCACCGAGATCTGGTCGTTGCCGAGCCGCTGGATCTCGGGCTCGGCGACACCGAGGCGGTCGACGCGCTCGCGGATGATGTCGATCGCGCGGTCGATCGCCTCGGGCGTGACCTTGCTCTGCGGAGTGGGCTCGCCCTGGTAGACCAGCTCGACGCCGCCCTTCAGGTCGAGGCCGAGCTTCGTCTCCTTGGTGACGATGACGACCAGCGACGCGACCAACAGGCCGAGCGTCAGCGCGATCACGAACAGGTTGCGCCTGCGTGAGGTCATATCGTGCGGAAGGGCACTGGCAAGCTCTCGATCCCCGCGGTCATTCTAGGCCGACTACCGCTTGGGGGTTAGCACCAGCAGCAGTCCGCCGTCGTCGTCGTAAGCCGGGAACACGTCTGCCGTGGCCTTCGCCGGAAGGTCGCCCTCCGCCTCTACCTGCACGTTGCGTCCCAATACCCGCACACCCCATTCCAGAGAGGTTCCGATGGGATCCTCGTCCTCGGCGAACTTGAGGCCCAGGACCTCCTTCACCGGACGCCCGAGGGTCGCCTCGTCCTTGAGCCCCGTGAGCTCGAAGCTGCCGCGGCCGCATCCGATGATGCGGGCCTCCGCGTCGCAGACGAAAAAGGCCGCGTCGGGCGCGGGGTAATAGTCGTCGAGCAGCTCGAACATGAACCCGAAGCCGCACTTCGCGCATCCGCGCGGCTTGGACGAGAATCCAGCCGTGCGGTCCTGCGAGCTCAAGCGGTTTCCGCAATTGGGGCAGATGAAGACGGGCATCGCACCTCGATGAGATCGACTTCGGCATCCTTGCCGCGAATCCTGAGCGCCGACCACCACGGCGCTCGACCTGTCGAAATTCTGACTGCCCCGCCTAAAGAGGGGCTTAGAAAAGGCTAGCGCCCCGACCGCCGGTTTCCGACGGAAGGGGAGCGCCGAGGTGCTCGTAGGCGGCCGCCGTGGCCACCCGGCCGCGGGGGGTGCGCTTGATCAGCCCCCGCTGGAGCAGATACGGCTCGTACACGTCCTCGATCGTGTCGGCCTCCTCGCCGACGGCGACCGCGAGGGTCGAGAGGCCCACCGGGCCTCCGTCGAACTTCTCCACGATCGCCCTCAGCAGCTCGCGGTCGAGCCGCTCCAGGCCCGCGACATCGACCTCGAGCATCTCGAGCGCCTCCGCCGCGATCTCGGCGCTGACCGTGCCGGTGCCGTGCACCTGGGCGAAGTCGCGCACCCGCCGCAGCAGGCGGTTCGCCACGCGCGGCGTGCCGCGCGCCCGCTCCGCGATCGCGCGGGCGCCTTCCTCCTCGATGTGGACGTCGAGGATGCGGGCCGACCGCTGCACGATCTGCGCGAGGTCATCGGGTCGGATAGTGCTCGAGCCGGTGCACCACGCCGAAGCGCTCGCGCAGCGGAGTCGTCAGCAGGCCCGTGCGAGTGGTGGCGCCGATCAGCGTGAACGCCGGCAGGTCGAGCGTCACGGTGCGGGCGCCCGCGCCCTGCCCGAGCACGATCGGCAGGCGGCGGTCCTCCATCGCGGGATAGAGCGTCTCCTCCACCGCGCGGGTGAGCCGGTGGATCTCGTCGATGAAGAACACGGAGCCGGGCTCCAGCGCGGTCAGGAACGCGGCGATGTCGCCCTTGCGCTCGAGCGCCGGGCCGGCCGTCTGGACGAGCGGGGCCTCGAGCTCGCGTGCGGCGATGTGCGCGAGCGACGTCTTGCCGAGGCCGGGCGGTCCCGCCAGCAGCACGTGGTCGAGCGGCTCGCCGCGGCGGCGGGCCGCCTCGATGAACAGGCCCAGCTGGGCCTTGACCGGCTCCTGCCCGACGAACTCGTCGAGCGCCCTGGGGGCGCAGGGAGCGGTCGAGGTCCTCCTCCCCGGGCCGCGCCGCCGGGACCTGCATGCTGATCTCGCCGGGCGTGGGCGGTCACGCCGCCCTCACGGCGGTGCGCAGCGCGGCCGCGATCAGCTCTTCGGGAGCGGCGTCGTCGCCTCGCGGCGCGTCGAGCGCCTCCTCGAGCATCGACTCGGCCTCCGCGGGGTCGTAGCCGAGGCCCACGAGGCCCTCCCGCGCGAGCGCCCGTGCGCCGGCCTCGGCCGGGGCGCGCGAGGGCTCGGCCGCGAGCTCGCCGGCGATGCGCTCGCGCAGCTCCACGATCACCCGCTCCGCCGTCTTGCGCCCGATGCCGGGCACGACCTGGAAGCGCTTCACGTCACCGGACGCGATCGCGAGCCGGGTGTCCGGCACGGTCGACCCGGACAGGACGGCCAGGGCCATCTTCGGACCGACTCCGGAGACGGAGATCAGCCCCAGGAAGAGATCGCGCTCCTCGGCGGCGGCGAAGCCGTACAGGTGAGCGCCGTCGTCCCGCAGGATGAGATGTGTGAGCACGCTCGCCGGCTTGCCGGCCGGCGGCAGCTTGCCGAGCGTCTGCGTCGAGGCGGCCACGCGGTAGCCCACCCCACCGCATTCGATCACGGCATGGTCAACCCCGCGCTCCAGAACCTTGCCGCTCAGCGAAGCGATCATCTGTTCGCATTCTGCGCCGCGCCCCGGACGCCTTCAACGGCCGTCCTGGTCTGGAACGCGTGGCAGATCGCGAGCGCGAGCGCGTCGGCGGCGTGATCGGATCGCGGCGGCTCGGGCAGCGAGAGCAGCGCCCCCACCATCCGCTGCACCTGGTCCTTGCCCGCGGCGCCGCTCCCGCACACGGCCAGCTTCACGGCCTGCGGCGTGTAGGAGAAGCAGGGGACGTCGCGGCCGCCCGCGGCCGCGAGCACGGCGCCGCGCGCCTGCCCGACCGCGAAGGCGCTGCGCACGTTGCGGCCGAAGTAGACCTCCTCGATGGCGAGCGCGTCCGGGCGGTGCTCCTCGAGCAGCTCGCCGAGACGTGCGGCGATCGCGGCCAGGCGCTGCTCCAGCGGCACGCCTGCGGGCGTCGAGATCACGCCGCCGCAGACCGTGCTGAGGCGCTGCGCGCGGGACTCGACTATGCCGAAGCCGGTGGAGGCGGTGCCGGGGTCAATCCCCAGCACCCTGATCTGGGCCTGACCCGTCACGGGAGGGAGTTTCTGTCTCCAGGCGGACGTTCCCTGCGAGCCGTCAGGTCCCAGCGCTCGCCGTCCTGCATGCGCCCCAGCCCCAGCCACATGAACTGCAGCATCGAACGCACCAGCTCCTCGCGCGGGAAGTCCGGGTTGCGCAGCCACCAGTCCGCGAGCGCGTAGTAGCCGGCCACGACCATCTCGGCGAGCTGCTCGGTGTGCTGGCGGCTCATTCCGGCGCGGGTCTCCGGCGGCTCCATCTCCATCACGTCCGACATCGCGGTCACCGCCGCCCGGCGCAGGGCCTCCTGGCGGTCGGAGATCTCCGGGTCGGTCACGTCCCGCACGAACATGTGGAACGCGTGCGGGTGCTCCTGCACCCACCGGAAACCGGCGGCGGCCGCGTTCTCCATCCGCAGCGCTCCCTCCATGCCCGGCGCGGAGGCGGCCTCCACGAGCCTGCCCACCATGTCGTAGGCCGCGCTGTTCATCAGCTCGATGTACAGCTCCTGCTTGCTGGCGAAGTGCTCGTAGATCAGCGCCTTCGAGATCCCGGCCGCGACAGCCACGTCGTCGATGCGAACGTGCTCGTACCCGTGGTCGCCGAACGCCTCGTTCGCCGCCGCGAGGATGCTCTCGCGCCGCTGCTCGGCACTGAGGCGCCTGCGCGGCTGTCCCTCGTGCGAGATTCCCTCGACCGGTCCGCTCATGCAGAGAGTTTCACACAGCGCGTGCGCTGCGTGTCCAGTCAGTCAGGCGCTCGGAAGGGCTCGCCGGACTCGGCAACGGCGGCTTGCATCCGAACCTGGCTCCCGTTCGCTAGGCGACCGCCTCCTCCATCACCTCTGCGCGCATGTCGAAGTTCGCGTGCACCTGGTCGACGTCGTCCTGCTCGTCGAGCGCGTCGAGCAGCCGCAGCAGCTTTCGCGCATCGCCGGCCTCGACCTCGACCGTCGTCTTCGGGAGCATCGACTGCTCGGTGGACTGCACCTCCACCCCCGCCTGCTCGAGCGCGTCGCGCACCGCGCGCAGGTCCGCTGCCTCGCACACGATCCGGATCGAGTCGCCCTCGCCGGCGAGGTCCTCGGCGCCGGCGTCGATCGCCGGCATCAGGTCGTCCTCGCTGTAGCGGTCGGCGTCCACGAGCACGACGCCCTTCTTCTCGAACATCCACGCGACGGAGCCCGGCTCGCCGAGGCTTGCGTCGGCGCGGCCGAAGACGTGCCGGACGTCGGCGGCCGTGCGGTTGCGGTTGTCGGTCAGGCACTCGACCAGGATCGCGACGCCGCCGGGGCCGTAGCCCTCGTAGGTGACGGACTCGATCGCGGCCGCGTCGCCGCCGGCGCCGGTGCCCTTGGCGATCGCGCGCTCGATGTTGTCCTTGGGCATGCGCAGGCTCTTCGCCTTCTCGATCGCGTTGGCGAGCGCGGCATTGCCCTCCGGGTCCCCGCCGCCGTCGCGCGCGGCGACCGTGATCGCGCGCGCGAGCTTCGTGAAGAGCTGGCCGCGCTTCGCGTCCGCGGCGCCCTTCTTGCGCTTGATCTGCGCCCATTTGGAGTGGCCTGCCATGCAAGGTGATTCTAGGAGGCGCCGATGCGGCGGCCGCCGGGCCAGATGAGCGCCGAATCCGCGCTCATCTCGGCAGTCGGCGCGTAGTCGTCTACCCCTCCCAGCGGAAACCGGTCTTGCTCGGGCGCGGCTCCAGCGGGCTGGCCGGGAGCCCGGGCGGCGTGTCGTGGAGGTTGTAACCGCCCGGCGCCACGTCGTTCGGCGTGTCCGGGTGGAACAGCGCCGCCAGGTACTGGATGTGGCCGCGGCCGGGGCCGAGCTCGAACTGGCCGCCGCCGTAGCCGCCGATGCCGCGTTCGGCGAGGTAGTCGTAGGCGTCGGTGAGCGCCTTCACGCTGCCGAAGCGCGAGGGCTTGACGTTCACCATCTTCGGCGGGTACGGCAGCGCCTCGATGTCGGCGATCGAGTGGATCGGCGCGTCCCACGTGAAGCGATCGCGGTGGGGCTCGAGCACCGGCCGCGTCTCGTCGGTGATGCCGGGATCCTCGAGCCATGCCTCCGGGAAGGCCTCCGCCACCCGCCCGTACAGGTCCGGGTCCGGCGGGTTGTCGACGACCGTCCCCTTGTAGAAGCCCTTGAAGTCGACCGAGTCGACCGCGCCCGTCTCCACCAGTTGCGCGATCAGCTCGTCGGTCCACTCGGCGGTCGGGTCGAGCTTGAAGCGCAGCGTCGGGTAGCGCTCGAGCCGGCGGGTGACCGGGTCGAGCGTCGCGGGCTTGCCGAGCCGCAGCGACACGACGAACGTCACCGGCCGCAGCTCGCGCCCGAGCGCCTGCGCCAGCGTGATGCCCTGCTGGCGCAGCGCCAGGTCGAGCGCCGCGCTCTCGAACGCCCAGCGCCGGTAGAGCCGCGAGACGTCGCGCACCGGCTCCGCCGGGAACAGGTCGAGACCCCCGATGTGGTCGAAGAACGAGTCGAGCGTCCATGTGCCCGCCAGCTCCTGCACCGGGCCCGCGGCCTGCAGCGCGACGTGGTCGAGCGCGTCGTAGGTGACGTCCTCGCCGACGCCCTCCTCACCGCCCCCGCGCATGTGGATCACGGTCGCCGCGCGGGTGAAGTCGCTCGACACGTCCTGCTCGAGCGGCTCCAGCTCGTAGCCCTCCACCTCCAGCGGGATGCCGGCCAGCTGCTCGTAGGTGCTCATCAGGCGGGAGAGCCTAGCGACACGCGTGCAGTAAGAACGCTCAGTGCCGCGCGGGGACGATCACCAGCGGCGTGTGCGAGAGCTGCAGCAGCTTGTTCGGCACCGCGCCGAGCAGCGCCCCGCGGATCGCGCCCTCGCCGTAGCTGCCCACGACGATGAACCTCGCGTCGCGCTCCGCCGCGAGGTCGACGAGTGCGGGCGCCGGGCGCTCCGCGACGAGCACCACCTCCGCCTCGACGCCTTCCGCGCGGGCCCGCTCGAGCGCCTCGGCGGTCGCCTGCCGCGCGATCTCCTCGAGCGCGTGCTTGTGCTCCTTGTACTCCTCGCCCACGTTGCCCGGCGGCGCCACGCCGAAGCACACGATCAGGCGGTCCTCGAACTGCTTGGCGAGCACCAGCGCCTGCTCGAGCGCCGCCTGCGCGCCCGCCGAGCCGTCGTAGCCGAGCACGATCGTGCCCGCCACGCCTACACAGCCTCCTCGGGCACGGCGGCGACGCCCATCTTGAGGCCGGCCGCGACGTCGGGTCGACGACCTCGCGCTTGCGGCCGAAGAACCGCTCGTGCCCCGTGGCGCGCCACGCCAGCATCAGCACGAAGCCCAGGATCAGCAGGCCGACGCCCAGCACGACCGGGATGGCGACTCCGAACGAGCTCGTTGCCGGTGTAGGACTGGTCGGTCTGCGGTACTCGTCGATCGCCTTGAAGAAGAGGTAGCCGAGGATCCCGCCTCCGAGCACGGGGCCGACCCCGATGAAGAAGAAGTTCGTGACGGACTTGGTCAGCTCCCGCCTGTAGTAGATCGCGCACGCGAATCCGTTGAGCGCGTAGTAGAAGGCGATCATCAGCGCCAGCGACGTGAGCGAGTCGAACAGGAAGTTCTCCGAGACGTTGAACAGCACCGCGAACCAGATCGCCGAGAGCGCGCCGGTCACGATCGTCGAGATGTGCGGGGTGAGGAAGCGCGGATGCACGCGGCCCAGCGGCTCGGGAAACGCCCCCTGACGGGCCATCGACAGCGCCGTGCGCGACCCGGGCAAGATCGTGGTCTGGGCCGAGGCGAGCGCCGAGGTGATGATCGCCAGCACGACGAGCCAGTCCAGCCCGTTGCCGAGCACGTCGGTGGACGAGCGCCCCGAAGAGACCGGCGTCGTCCTCGAACTCGGCGACGCGATCGAGCCCGGCGAAGGCGACCACCGCGGCGGTCGTCGCGACATAGGTCACGAGCAGCACGACCGTGCTGACGACGGCGGCCAGGCCGGGAGCCTACGTCGAGTCCTCGGTCTCCTCGTTCAGGTTGACGGCGCTCTCCCAGCCCCAGTAGATGAACACTCCGCTCAGCATGCCCACCACCAGGGCGCTGCGTGCTGTCCACTGCGAACGGCGAGAACCACGACCACTCGACGTCGATCGAGCCCGCGGGCGCGTCGCCGGCCGCGACCTTGATCAGGGCGACGACGGCGAACAGCAGCAGCGCTCCCACCTGCGCCAGGATCATGACCCGCTGCACGCGTGCGGACAGCTCGGTACCCAGCACGCAGATCAGCGTCACCAGTGCGATCACGCCGATCGTGAGCACCGTCTCCCAAAACCGTGAATCACGCAGGGAATCCAGGTTGAGCAGGTCGAGCGAGTAATAGACGGCCACCTGCGCCAGCGACCCGACCACGATGATGCCCGTGGTGCACACCGCCCACCCGCCCACCCAGCCCGTCGACGGTCCCATCGCCCGCGTGATCCACGAGAACGTCGTGCCGCAGTCCGGGTCGGCGCGGTTCATGTAGTAGAACGACGACGCGATCAGGAACATCGGCACGAACGACAGCAGCAGCACGGCCGGTGCCTGCACCCCACGGTGACGACCACGATCGCGAGCACGGCGGCCAGCGAATACGCGGGCGCCGTGGAGGCGATCCCGATGATCAGGCCATCGAGGAACCCGATCGCATCCTTCTTGAGCCCCTTCTCGCCCAGCTCCGCGTCCACAGTGGGGTGCAGCGGGTGGTGGGTGTGAGCGTGAGCCTCCATCTCAGGTAATGGTCTCGACCCGGACGGACGCCATGCGCTCGGCGCGGCGTTGCTGCAGGACCGTCGAGCAACATGAACGCCAGCGTCACGAAGAAGATCATGGTCGCGATGATATTTATCTGAGGCGGGATCGCGACGCGCGCCGCGCCCCACACGAACAGCGGGAACGTGATGGTCGAGCCGGCGTTGAAGTTCGTGATCACGAAATCGTCGACGGACAGCGCGAAGGTGAGCAGCGCCGCCGCCAGCACGCCGGGTGCGATCAGGGGCAGGGTCACCCGCAGGAAGGTCTGCAGCCCGTTGGCGCCCAGATCCTGGGCCGCCTCCTCGAGGTGGCGGTCGAATCCGATCAAGCGCGACCTGACGGTCACCACCACGAAGCTGATGCTGAACATGACGTGGGCGATCAGGATCGTCGTGAAGCCCGTCGCATAACCGATCGACAGGAAGAGCGACAGCAGCGAGGCGCCGAGCACGACCTCGGGAGTGGCGAGCGGGATGAAGATGAACAGGTTGGTGGCTCCGCGCCCTCTGAACTGGTAGCGGACCAGCGCGAGCGCCATCATCGTGCCGAGGATCGTGGCGACGATCGTCGCGAGCACCGCGATCTTCACGGAATTCAACATCGCGTCCCCGATCCCCGGAACGCCGAACGGGTCCTGCCAGTTCCTGAGCGTGAACCCTTGCCACGTGAAGTTGAAGCGGCTGTGGGTGTCGTTGAACGAGAACAGGATGATGATCGCGATGGGCAGGAGCAGATAGATCAGCGCGAGCGCCGCGTAGAGATTCAGCGACTGGTTCAGCAGCCCGCGCCCGAACGCGAGCAGGCGCGGATGGCGTACAGGCTTGACCCGGCCGGCGGAGACGGTGGCGGCTTCCATCAGCGCGCCTCGCGCTCCCATCAGCGACTCGGTGCCGGCGACCTTCGCCCACACGAGCACCATCACGAGGATGATCGCCATCAGCACGAAGGACAGCGCCGCAGCCGTCGGGTAGTCGGTCAGCTCCAGGTATCTGCTCTGGATCACGTTCCCGATCATCGTCTGCCGGGGCGTGCCGAGCAGCTCCGCGTTGATGAAGTCACCGGCCGCGGGGATGAACGTCAGCAGCACGCCCGCCACGACGCCCGGCATCGACAGCGGGAAGGTCACCCGTGTGAACACCGCGCGGCGCGTCCCGTACAGGTCGTAGCCCGCCTCGAGCATGCGCGGGTCGATCCGCTCCAGGCTCGCGTACAGCGGCAGGATCATGAACGGCAGGAAGTTGTACGTGATGCCGGCGATCACGCCGGCCGTCGTGGCGAGGATGCGGCCGTTCTCGTCCAGAATGCCGATCGACTGCAGCGTGTTGACCACGACCCCGTTGTCCGCGAGGATCGTCTCCCAGGACAGCGTGCGGATCAGATAGGTGACGAAGAACGGCAGGATCACGAGCAGCAGCAGCGCCGTCTTCCACTTGCCGCCGCGGAAGGCGATCGTGTAGGCGAGCGGGTAGCCGATCGCGAGCGCGATCGCCGTCGAGGCCCCGGCGTACACGAACGACCTGATCAGCTGCTGGTGGTAGTTCGAGATCGCATCGGTGTACGTCTCGAAGTGCCAGTTGAACTGGTACCCCGTGAAGATGGTGCCCGTCTCGAGGGAGGTGCGCGCCATGTAGTACAGCGGCACCGCGAAGAAGAACACCAGGAACAGCAGGCCCGGCGCGAGCAGCAGGTATGGGAGGAGTCCTTGGCGCCTCTGGAAGAAGGTCACTGCGGTTCCTCCCCCCGGTTTCCGGCTAGGCGCCGATCGCGCGTTGGAAGGCCTCGTCGATCTCCGCCTCGTCCTCCGGTGAGAACGTCTTTAAGCTGTGCGACTTCGCGAGATCCGGGAAGATGAGGTCGCTCTCGAGGAGCTCCGGGTCGATCTTCGCAAGCTCAGCCTTGATGCCCTTGATCGGCGGCACGTAGTTGATGTATGCCGTGAGCTGCGCTGCGATCTTCGGGTCGTACACGAAGTCCATGTACTTCTCTGCCGTGAACGCGTGCGGAGCGCCGACGGGGATCTGCATGGAGTCCGTGAAGACCATGAACCCCTCCTTGGGATGGTTGTATGCGACGTTCTTGTTGTCCGCCGTCATCTGGGGCGCATCGCCGGACCAGCCGAGGATCGCGACGGAGTCGCCCTTCGCGATGTCGCGCGTGTAGTCGTTGCCGGTGAAGCGTCGGATCTGACCGTCGTTCGAGGCCTTCTCGATCTTGTCGATCGCCTCGAGTGCCTGGTCCTTGGTCGCGTCCTCCGGCTTGATGCCCATCCCGAGGAGGACCGAGCCGACCGTGTCGCGCATCTCGGTGAGCATCGTGACCTTGCCCTTGAACTTCGGGTCGAACAGGTCGTTGATGCTTGTCAGGTCGCCGCCGGTCAGGTCCTTGCGATAGATGAGGAACACCTGGCCGGTCTGCCACGGCAGGGAGTACTCCCGCTTCGGATCGAAGTCCGGGCTGGCGACCGCGGGGTCGATGTTCTTCACCACGTTCGGCATCGCGGACTTGTCGAGCTTCTGCACGTAGCCGAGCTGCTTCATGCGGGCGGCCATCCAGTCGGTCACGACGTGCAGATCGCGGCCGCCCGAGTTGCCCGCGGCGTACTGCTGGCGCACCTTGCCGAAGAACTCGACGTTGTCGTTGATCTCCTCGACGTACTTGACCTTCGTGCCGTACTTCTTCTGGAACTGGTCGAGGGTCGGGTGGCTCTTGCCCTTCACGTCCATGTAGTACGTCCAGTTCGAGAACGTGCACGTGTCTTGGCGATCTCACCCTGGGGGATGACCTTGCCCCCGCCGCCACCTCCACCGCTGTCGCCGCACGCCGCGAGAAATCCGATCACGCCGAGGCTGAGGGCACCAGCGCCCGCCTGCCGCATGAGCTTCCTGCGGCTGATGCCCGCCGCCATCATCGCGTCGAGCGCCCGCTCGATGTCCCAGTCGTTGTTGCTGCTCAAGGTGTTCCTCTCTGTATCTCTAAGCGACCGCGCCGGCGGTCGCGGGGGACTCTGGATTGTGGGCCGCCGCGTCGGGAGATGCGCCGTTGCCCGAAACCACATGCATGTTCTCCGGCGCCCAGGCGAGGCGCACGCGCGCGCCGGCGCCGGGCAGCCGTTGGCGCTGCGCCTCGTCGGCGTTCGGGACCAGCACCGTGAGCCGCACGTCGCCCGTGAGCTTCACGATCATCTGGGTCGCCGTGCCGAGGAAGACCGCGGCCTCGACCACGCCCTCGACGTTCGGCTGCCCGGCCGGCGCGGGCTCCTCCACCTTCGTGACCGTCAGCTTCTCCGGGCGCACGACCGCGTGGCAGCGGTCGCCGCGCTGCACGCCGGCTCCGCGCGTCCTGACCGTCGGCCCGCTGTCGAGGCGCAGATCGACCTGCTCCCCGTTGACCGACTCGACCTCGCCCGGGCAGCAGGTTCGAGACGCCGATGAACCCGGCCACGAACTCGGTGCGCGGGCCGCTCGTAGACGTCCTCGGGAGCCGCGAGCTGCTCGATCACGCCGCGGTTCATCACCGCGATGCGATCCGACATCGTGAGCGCCTCCTCCTGATCGTGGGTGACGTACACGAACGTGATGCCGACGTCGCGCTGGATGCCCTTCAGCTCGATCTGGAGGCCCTTGCGCAGCTTCAGGTCGAGGGCGCCGAGCGGCTCGTCCAGCAGCAGCACCGCCGGGCGGTTGATGAGCGCGCGCGCGAGGGCGACGCGCTGCTGCTGGCCGCCCGAGAGCTGGCGCGGCTTGCGCTTCGCCTCGGCCGCCAGGCCGACGCGCTCGAGCTCCTCGCCGACCCGGCCGCGCGACCTCGGCCTTCGTCGACGCCCTTGCGGCGCAGGCCGAAGGCGACGTTGTCCTCGACGCTCAGGTGCGGGAAGAGCGCGTAGCTCTGGAAGACGGTGTTCGTCGGCCGCTTGAACGGCGGCACGCCCTCGACGTCGACGCCCGTCGATGCGGATCCGGCCCTCGGTCGGCTCCTCGAAGCCGGCCACCATGCGCAGGGTCGTGGTCTTGCCGCAGCCGCTCGGGCCGAGCAGGGTGAAGAACTCCCCCGCGGCGATGTCGAGGCTGAGCGCGCGTACGGCCGGGAAGTCGCCGAAGCGCTTGGTCACATCCTCCAGCTGGACGCTGGGGTGTGACGACATCGTCAGATCGCTCGCCGCGCGTGGTCACCTGAGCCGCTCTCCTCCCCGAGGACGGGCACACACTAAGGAGCACCGGACCGGCCGACAAGGGGCGCCGACCCCAAACATGAGATCTTGCATTGGCCTATCCGAACAAGTAAACCATTGGACGTTTTGCCATGAGTCAGTCCAAAGCGGCTTGTTGGCACTCCAAAGCAGCTATAACGTTATACGAGCCGTCGACCGAGCATCCGAAGAGGAAGGACCGAGATGGCTACAAACGTGGGAATCGAAGAGGCGGCGCCGCGCCGGGCGTCCTCGAGCACCCTCCAGGAGCAGGCCAAGCGGCATCTCTGGATGCACTTCACGCGCATGGGCGCGTACGCCGACCACGACGTGCCCGTGATCGTGCGCGGTGAGGGCTGTTACGTGTGGGACGAGAACGGCAACCGCTACCTGGACGGCCTGTCCGCGCTGTTCTGCGTGAACGCCGGGCCACGGCCGCGAGGAGCTGGCCGAGGCGGCCGCGCGCCAGGCGCGCGGAGCTGGGCTTCTACATCAACTGGAGCTACGCCCACCCGCCCGCCATCGAGCTGGCCGCACGGATCGCCGAGCCTTGCCCCCGGGGACCTCAACCGGGTCTTCTTCACCTCCGGCGGCTCCGAGGCTGTCGAGTCCGCCTGGAAGCTGGCGCGCAACTACCACCACCTCAACGGCGAGGGCAAGCGCACCAAGATCATCGCCCGGGACCTGGCCTACCACGGCACCACCCTCGGCGCGCTCGCCGCGACGGGGCTCACGGAGCTGCGCGCGCAGTTCGAGCCGCTCACGCCCGGCGGGCTGCCACGTGCCGAACACGAACAGCTACCGCTGGCCCGCGGACCGCGACCCGCTGTGGGCCGCGGACGCGATCGAGGAGCGCATCCTCTTCGAGGGGCCCGAGACGGTCGCCGCGGTGATCCTCGAGCCGGTGCAGAACGCGGGCGGCTGCTTCGTCCCGCAGGAGGGCTACTTCCAGCGCGTGCGCGAGATCTGCGACCGCCACGGCGTGCTGCTTCATCTCCGACGAGGTGATCTGCACCTGGGGCCGGCTCGGCCACTACTTCGGCTCCGAGCGCTACGGATACGTGCCCGGACATCATCACCACGGCCAAGGCGCTGACGTCCGCGTACGCGCCGATGGGCGCCGTGATCGTGTCGGACCGGATCGCCGAGCCGTTCATGCACGGGACCGAGATGTTCGCCCACGGCTTCACGTTCGGCGCGCACCCGGTCGCCGCCGCGGTCGCGATGGCGAACCTCGACATCTTCGAGCGCGAGGACCTGAACGGGCACGTGCTGGCGCACGAGGACGAGTTCCGCGCCTCGCTCGAGAGGCTGCGCGACCTCCCGATCGTGGGCGACGTGCGCGGCGCCGGCTACTTCGTCGCGATCGAGCTGGTGAAGGACAAGGAGACCAAGGAGAGCTTCAACGACGAGGAGTCGGAGCAGCTGCTGCGCGGCTTCCTGTCGGGCGAGCTGTACCGCCGCGGGCTGATCTGCCGGGCGGACGACCGCGGCGACCCCGTGGTCCAGCTCTGCCCGCCGCTGATCGCGGGCCCGGAGCAGTTCAAGGAGATCGAGACCGTGCTGCGAGACGTCCTGAGCGAGGCCTCGGACCGTATGGTGGCTAGGTGGTAGCGGATGCTGACGGTCCAGAGCCTGCTGGACGAGCTCGGGCTCTCGCCGGTCGCGGGCAAGGAGGCACCGAGTCACCCATCCGCTGGGTGCACATCAGCGAGCTGCTGGACCCGACGCCGTGGATGTCGGGCGGCGAGCTGCTCCTGACGACCGGCATCCAGCTGCACGAGGAAGAGCAGCAGCGCGTCTTCGTGCGCATGCTGGTCGACCACCACCTGGCCGGCCTCGGGTTCGGCACCGGGATCGAGCACGAGGACATCCCGCCGGCCGTCGTGGACGAAGCGGAGCGCCTCGGCTTTCCGCTGTTCGAGGTGCCGTACGAGATGCCGTTCATCGCGATCACCGAGAAGGCGTTCGCGCGCCTCGTGAACGAGCAGTACGAGGTCCTGCAGCGCGGGATCGCGGTGCACCGGCGGCTGGAGCAGCTGGTGCTCGAGCAGCGTGGGTTGCGAGAGGTCGCCCGTGCGCTCTCGGCGGCGATCGGGGGAACCGTCGTGATGCTCGACTGGCAGGGCGAGGAGATGGCCGCGGCGAACTTCCGCCGCGAGCTGGCGCCGGACACGCTCGACTCCATCCGCACCGAGGCGGTGGCGCAGAACGCGTCAGGGCGCCCGATCCCGTTCGAGCCGACCCACGACGACGTGTCGGGCCGCGCACTGGCGCTGCCGGTCGCCGCCGAGCCACAGGGCGGTCCGCGAGCGTGGATCGTCGCGATCCGCGACACCGGCGGGCTGGGCGAGTTCGAGCGGCTGATCCTGCAGCAGGCGGTCACGATCGTGGCGCTCGAGCTGATGCGCCGCCGCGTCGTGCGCGACACGGAGCGGCGCCTGGCGGGGGACATCCTGGCGGAGGTCGTGGCGGGCGAGCTGGACGAGGCCGAGCTGCGCGGGCGCCTGCGCCCCTTCGGGGTCGGGTCGAGCGCGGCCGTGCTGGTCTTCACCCTGGCCGCGCCCGAGACCGCCGAGGCCACGCTCGAGTCGGCCCTGGTGGAGGCCGGCAGCGCCGCGCTGGTGGCAACCCACGACGGCCTGCTCTGCGCGGTCGTGGACGGCGCCATCGACGACCCCGTCGCGCTGGCCGCGCAGGCACGCACGGCGCTGGCGCGCGAGCACGGGACGGTGCGGGCCGCGGCCAGCCGCGCCGCCGACGTCTCGCACCTGAAGCGCTCGTTCTTCGAGGCGCGCTACGCGCTGGACGCGACCGCGATGCTCGACGGCCGTGCGCCGGACGTGTCGTCCTGGCGGGATCTCGGCGCGCTCCAGTTCCTGCTGTCGGTCCAGGAGGACGAGGCCCTGCGCCTGTTCTGCGAGAGCGTCCTCGGCCCGATCGAGAGCGGCGAGGGCGAGTACGGCGGCGAGCTGCTGCGCTCGCTGGAGGCATTCGTGGAGCACAACGGCCAGTGGGAGCGCGCGGCGCGAGAGCTCTTCTGCCACCGGCACACGTTGCGCTACCGCATCCGGCGCATCGAGCAGCTCACCGGGCGCGACCTCTCCAGCGCGCGCGACCGCATCGAGTTCTGGCTGGCGCTGAAGGCGCGGGAGCTGGTGGGGTGAGCCCCGCGGCGTCCGGCAGCCTCGACGTCGCGGTGCTGGGCGCCGGCGGCACGATCGCCCCGGCGGTCGTGAGAGACCTCGCCGAGTCGCAGGAGGCGTCCAGGCTGATTCTGCTGGACGTCAACGAGGAGCGCGCGGCGGCGGTCGCCCGCGAGCACGGGGGGTCCCGTGCGCAGGTGCGAGCCGCCGACGCGCGCTCTGGACTCGCCGCGCAGATCGCGGACTGCGACGTGCTCGTGAACTGCGCGAGCTACCGGGTCGACCTCGAGGCAATGCTCGCGTGCCTCGAGGCCGGGTGTCACTACATCGACCTGGGTGGGCTCTACTGGCTCACCGGCAAGCAGCTCGAGCTGCACGACGAGTTCGAGCAGGCAGGGCTGCTCGCGCTGCTCGGCATCGGCTCGAGCCCCGGGAAGACGAACGTGATGGCCGTGAAGGCCGCCCGCGAGCTCGGGTCGCAGCCGCAGAGCCTGGACGTGTTCGCCGCGGGGCGCGACACGGCGCCCCCCGCCGGCCGTCCGTCCTACCCCTACGCGGTGCAGACGCTCGTGGACGAGCTGACCATGCGGCCGATCGTGCTGCGCGACGGAAAGCCGGTGGAGATCGACCCGCTCACGCCGGGTGGGCAGGTGGACTTCGGGGAGCCGATCGGCGAGGGCGACACGATCTACACGCTGCACTCCGAGATGCGGACCTTCCCCGACAGCTTCGGCTGCGCGGAGGGCAGCTTCCGGCTGTCGCTCCCGCCGGCGGTGCTGGAGCGCGTGCGTGAGCTGATCGGCGCACCGCGGGAGCGGATCGAGGCCGCCGCCGCCGAGGCCCAGCCTCCCTCCCCCCGCACGGTGTCCGTGCACGTGATCGAAGCTCGCAGCGGGGGACGCCAGACGAGGGTGCGCGCCGTGACCACGCCGGTCGAGCAGTGGGGGCTCGGCGGCGGGGTCGTCTCGACCGGAGCCCCCGCCGCCGCAGCCGTGCGGCTGCTGGCGCGGGGCCGGATCGAGGCGCGCGGCGCGCTTCCTCCCGAGCGGTGCGTGGATCCCGATGATCTGTTTCCGGAGTTGGAGAAACGCGGCGCCCGATTCGAGGTGAGTGCCACGGAGCAAACGGAATTTCCTTAGCCGGAAATTCCGGGAGCTCTGTGGGTGCGGCATGAAGGTAGGCGTTCCGACCGAGATCAAGCCCGACGAGTACCGCGTCGCGCTGACGCCGGCGGGTGCGCGTGAGCTGAGCGAGCACGGCCACGAGGTGCTGGTGCAGTCCGGCGCCGGGGCCGGCAGCTCGCTCGACGACGACGCGTACGTGGCGCAGGGCGCGCGCATCGTGCCGGACGCCGAGGCGGTGTTCGCCGAGGCGGAGATGGTGCTGAAGGTGAAGGAGCCGCAGCCGTCCGAGGTCGAGCTGCTGCGTCCGGGCCAGATCCTGTTCACCTACCTGCACCTCGCCGCCGACCGGGACCTGACGCTCGCGCTGTGCGCGTCGGGCGCGATCTGCATCGCCTACGAGACCGTCGCGGATGCCGACGGGCAAGCTGCCGCTGCTCGCCCCGATGAGCGAGATCGCCGGCAAGCTGGCGACGCAGGCCGGCGCCTTCATGCTCGAGAAGCCCGTTCGGCGGGCGCGGCATCCTGCTCGGCGGGGTGCCCGGCGTCGCCGCGGCCACCGTGATGATCATCGGCGGCGGCGTCGTCGGCATGAACGCCGCCTTCATCGCGATCGGCATGGAGGCCGAGGTGCTCGTCTTCGACAAGTCGATCGACCGCCTGCGCGATCTCGACATCGCGCTCGGCGGCCGCGCGTCGACGGTCTACTCCTCCACGCTCTCCGTCGAGGAGATGCTGCCGCGCGCGGACCTCGTGATCGGCGCGGTGCTGGTGCACGGCGCGCGCGGCCCCGCGCATCGTGAAGCGCGAGCAGCTGAAGCTGATGAAGCGCGGCGCCGTGCTGGTCGACGTCTCGATCGACCAGGGCGGCTGCTTCGAGACCTCCCGCGCCGACGACGCACAGCGACCCGACCTACGAGGTGGACGGCGTGCTCCACTACTGCGTCGCGAACATGCCGGGCGCCGTGCCGATCACGTCGACCTACGCGCTCACGAACGCGACGCTGCCCTACGTGCTGCTGCTCGCGAACCACGGCGTGGACGGCGCCTTCGCGCGCGATCCGGGCCTGCGCCTCGGCGTCAACGTCGCGGGCGGGCACGTGACGCATCCGGCGGTCGCGACCAGCCTCGGCGCTGCCGCTGGTTTCCCTCGACGAAGCGCTGCGCTCCGCACTTTCCACCACCACCTGACAACACACTCCACCGGAGGAGACACGATGGCGACCGCCGAAAAGACACGCACCGAGATCCAGAACTTCATCGACGGCGAGTCCCGGGCTCCCGCGGACGGCGCCAGCGAGCCCGTCCTCAACCCCGCGACGGGCGAGCAGATCGCGACGTCGCCGCTGTCCGGCGAGCAGGACGTCGACGCCGCGGTGCAGGCCGCGAAGCGCGCCTTCGACGAGTGGGCCGGCACCCCGCCGGGTGAGCGTGCGCACGCCCTGCTGAAGATCGCCGACTCGCTCGAGGAGCACGGCGAGGAGCTGTCGCAGCTGGAGTCGGTGAACGTCGGCAAGCCCATCGAGGCGATGCGCGAGGAGATACCGGTGCTCGTCGACAACCTCCGCTTCTTCGCGGGCGTGGCGCGGTCGGTCGAGGGCCTCGCGGCCGGCGAGTACATGCGCGGCTACACGTCGATGATCCGGCGCGAGGCCGTTGGCGTCGTCGGTCAGATCGCGCCCTGGAACTACCCGCTGATGATGGCGATCTGGAAGATCGGCCCGGCGCTGGCCGCCGGCAACACGGTCGTGCTGAAGCCCTCCGAGCAGACGCCGCTGACCGCGGCGCGCCTCGCCGAGATCGCCGCGGAGCACCTGCCGAAGGGCGTGCTGAACGTGATCTTCGGGCACGGCGAGCCGGCCGGCGCGGGCCTGGTGCGCCATCCGGACGTCGCGATGGTGTCGCTCACCGGCGACGTGGCGACCGGCAAGGAGGTCGCCCGTGCCGCCGCCGACACCCTGAAGCGGGTGCACCTCGAGCTGGGCGGCAAGGCGCCCGTGATCGTGTTCGACGACGCGGACCTCGAGGCCGTAGTCGAGGGCGTCAAGGTCGCGGGTTACTTCAACGCCGGCCAGGACTGCACGGCCGCCACGCGCGTGCTCGCGGGGCCGAAGCTGCACGACGACTTCGTCTCCGAGCTGGCGCAGGCGGCAGGCTCACTGAAGATGGGAGACCCGGCCGACGAGGCCACGGAGCTCGGGCCGGTCGTGTCGGACGCGCAGCGCGAACGCATCACCGGGTTCCTCGACCGCGCTCCGGGCCACGCGCAGGTCGTGACCGGCGGCAAGGCCGCCGACGGTCCGGGGTACTTCGTCCAGCCGACCGTCGTGGACGGGCTCCGGCAGGGCGACGAGATGATCCAGCGCGAGGTCTTCGGGCCGGTCGTCACGGTGCAGAAGTTCTCCTCCGACGAGGAGGCGATCGAGTGGGCGAACGGTGTCGACTACGGGCTCGCGGCGAGCGTCTGGACGCGCGACGTCGGGCGCGCGATGGACGCGGCGCGGCGGCTGCGCTTCGGCACGGTGTGGGTCAACGACCACATCCCGCTGGTGTCGGAGATGCCGCACGGCGGGTTCAAGCAGTCCGGGCTACGGCAAGGACCTCTCGATCTACTCGCTCGAGGACTACACCGTGATCAAGCACGTGATGGTGAACCTGGCGCACTAGGCGCCACGCGCTTCATGAGGCGGACCCGGCGAACCGGGCCCGCCATTTCAGTTTCTGGCTAGCCCTGGGACGCTTCCGCCTGGGGTGCTGCTCGGAGGGAGCAGGTTCGGGGCGGGTCCTCTATCACCATGGAGAGGATCTGCTCACGCGTAGACCTTCCCCACGAGGTTCGGGTGCTCCGTCTGCATGTGGTGCTCCGACGCGGCGACGAGCTCGTCGTCTGTCTCGCCCCGCACAGTGGCGCCACACTGGCAGTTGATCACCTTCGCCAATGTTCTCCTCCTGTTTCGAATTGCCCTAGCTCACGATACAGCTACCCTGCCGCGGGTGCACGTCGTTAGCTACGATCAGAACGGGGATTGCGCGCCGGCGTCCTGCGAGACGACCATGTGCTCGACGCCTGGGACGCGCTGGAACCGGGCGTGCGAGCACGCAAGCGTGCGGGAGCTGCTCGCGAGCGGCGGGCTCGACCGGCTGGAGGAGCCAGCTCCACGGAGAGGGCGTGCCGCTCGCGGACGTGGAGCTGGACGTGCCCGTCCCGGACCCGGAGAAGATCGTCTGTATCGGCCTGAACTACCGCGAGCACGCGGCGGAGTTCGGCCTCGACCCGCCGCCGGCTCCGACGATCTTCGCCAAGTTCCGCAACGCGCTCGTCGCCGACCGGCGCGGAGGTGACGCCGCCGGCCATGAGCGACAAGGTCGACTACGAGGCCGAGGTCGCGTTCGTGATCGGCCGCCGCGCCCGCGACGTGGACGAGCAGGACGCGCTCGCGCACGTCGCCGGGTACATGTTGTTCAACGATCTCTCGGCGCGCGACCTCCAGTTCGCGACGCCGCAGTGGATGCCCGGCAAGGTCTTCGACGGCTCGGGGCCGTGCGGACCCGCGCTCGTGACGCCGGACGAGGCCGGCGCACACGACTCGATCGCCTTCGAGCTGACCCTCAACGGCGAGACAGATGCAGTCGGCCGATACGGGCGACCTGATCTTCTCGGTGCCAGGTCTGGTCTCGCACCTCTCCCGGCTGATGACGCTCGAGCCGGGCGACATCGTCTCGACCGGGACGCCGTCCGGCGTCGGGAGCGTGCGCGAGCCGCGCGTCTGGCTGCAGGATGGCGACGAGGTCGTCGTCTCGTCGCCCACGCTGGGGCGGCTCGAGACCCGGATACGGCGCTAGGCGCCTAGAAGCCTTCGGGGTGCCGTGCGGTGAACGCGCGGCTGGAGCGCGCGGCCTTGCGCCAGTGCGGGCCGCGCGGACCGGGCCCGGAGGTGTCGAACCGCAGGCCGGCGATCACGACATATGCGTGGCCCGGGTTCGTGTAGACGGTGATCCACTGGCCGCGGCCGGCCGCGCCCCAGCTCATGAACGCGCTCGAGTGCAGCGGAGCCTTGACCAGGCCGCCGCCCCGCAGCGCGAAGCTGACGCTGCCCGAGCAGTCGTAGCCGGAGTCGATGAACCGGCGGTGGCCGCCGCCGTAGCGGTACGGCTTGCCGACGATCCGGTTGGCCGCGTAGATGGCGTCCTTGACCGGCTGGGGTGCGGTGGCCGGGGGGATCGCCGCGAGGCCGTCGCGCGAGAGCTGCGCGGTCGGCATCGGAGTCGTGAGCGGCGGAGGCGTCTCGCCGATGCCGCCCGTGGGACCCGGAGGCGGAGGCGGCGGTACTCCGGCACCGCCGGTCTCGGCGCTTGCGAGCGGAGTCGCGACCAGCGCCACGGCGAGGCCGAGAAGAACGAATGCGGCTAGGGCGTATGTACGTCCAAGCGCGAGGGCGCGCAACTGACAACTCCTTCGTAAGCCTGCGGGGTTAGCTGACGGACTGGCGCTAAAGGAGCCTGCGCCTCCACACAAATGTGTGGATTAGCCCCAACAACCTGGGTCCCCCGCCCTCCGCGATACGCGGAGGTTCGGCGTTTGCCCATTTACAGCCGCGGCAGTCTAGAGGAAACCCCCGACGGCCGCACGCTGTTTCAAATACCCATCGACGTCACTGCTCCAAACCTTCGCTCCCATGCCAGATCCCTGGACATGTGGCGAATCGCACAAACCAACCCGTTTCATCGGAATGGCGCTTAGACGGCGAACTTGCCGTCTACCTGGAGTTCCTGGCCGTCCACGGTGATGCGTCCGCCGCGGCGGAGATCGCAGACCATGTCCCAGTGCACGGCGGAGTCATTCGTGCCCCCCGTCTCGGGATATGACATGCCGACGGCCAGGTGGACCGTACCACCGATCTTCTCGTCCAGGAGGATTTCCTTGGTGAAGCGGTCGATGCCGTAGTTGGTGCCGATGCCCAATTCGCCCAGGCGGCGCGCGCCCGGATCGGTGTCGAGCGTCTTGATCAGGAAGTCCTCGTTGCGCTCGGCGGACGCGTCCACGATCTTCCCGTCCTCGAAGCGCAGCTTCACGCCGGACACCTCGCGGCCGCCGTACACGGCCGGGTAGGTGTAGGTCACCTCGCCGTTCGCGGAGTCCTCCACGGGCCCCGTGAAGAACTCGCCGTCGGGCATGTTGTGACGGCCGTCGGCGGCGATGAAGGTCCGGCCCGCGACGTTGAGGCGCAGGTCGGTCCCGGGGCCCTCGATGTGGACCTCCTCCTTGCCGGCCATCCATTCCGCCAGCCGGCGGGTCTCCTGCGACTGGTCGCGCCACGCCTGGACCGGATCGTCGCGGTCGCACAGGCACGCGCGGTAGAAGAAGTCCTCGTAGTCGTCCAGCGACATGTCGGCCTCGGCCGCGTACCCGTTCGTCGGGAACAGGGTGAGGCTCCACCGGAACTGGCCGGCGGCGGTGCGGCGCATCATGGTCTCCATCAACGGCTTCGCGGCGGCCTGGCGCCGTGTCTGGAGCTCAGGTTCCACGCCCGGACAGGGCGCGGGTGTTCTGCTCGGCCATCAGGCGGATACGCGCATCCGCGTGCTCGGCGGCCCACATCGCGCTCGGCGAGATCCAGTCGAGCTGCGCATCCTTGGCGTACTTGAAATAGGCGGCCGCCTGCCCCTCCATCATCAGCTCGACCACCGGGAAGCCGCCGGCCTTCACGACCTCCTCGTACACGGCGATCGCGAGCGGCTCCGCCGCGGACTCGCCCTGGATCAGAGTTATGTCGCCCTCCTGCACCTGGGCCGAGTAGTGCACCAGGATGCGGGCGAGAGCGTCTGCGCGCTGGTCCCTCACGCTTCGCTACTTCGATATACGGAGTGGTCGTCCTGCCCGCTCTGGTCCCCGACCATCGCCAGGAACAGGGCATGGAGGCGCAGGTCGTCCGTCAGCTCGGGGTGGAATGCGGCGACCAGCATGTGCCGCTCGCGCGCGACCACCGGGTGCCCGTCCAGCTCGGCCAGGATCTCGACGCCGGCGCCCGCATGCTCGATCCACGGCGCGCGGATGAAGACCGCCCGCAGCGGCTCGTCCCCGAGGCCGCGCACGTGCACGTCCTGCTCGAAGCTGCGCACCTGCCGGCCGAACGCGTTGCGGCGCGCCTCGATGTCCATCAGGCCGAGGTGCGCGCGGTCGAGCATGATCAGTCCCGCGCAGGTGCCCAGCACCGGCCGCCCGGCAGCGACCATGTCCCGGATCGGCTGCTCGAGGCCACCGGCCTCGAGCTGGATATTCATGGTGGTGCTCTCCCCGCCCGGGATCACGAGGCCGTCGAGCGCGGCGAGGTCCCCGGGGTTGCGCACCTCGACGGTGCGGGCGCCGAGCCGCTCGAGCGCTGCGCGATGGGCCTCGAAGTCCCCCTGGACGGCGAGCACTCCGATGCACGGTGCCGCTTGCTTGCCCGGGCCGGTGGGAGGCGTCGCCTCGACGCTACCAGCCACGACGCTGGAGCAGGCTGTCCTCGTCGAGCTCCTTCACGTCGAGGCCGGGCATGGCCTCGCCGAGAGCCTCCGAGGCGTCCGCAATCGCCTTCGGGTCTTCGTAGTGGGTCGTCGCGTGGACGATCGCCCGCGCCCGCGCGGGCGGGTCGGCGGACTTGAAGATGCCCGATCCCACGAACACTCCCTCGGCGCCGAGCTGCATCATCAGCGCGGCGTCCGCCGGGGTCGCGAGCCCTCCGGCCGAGAAGTTCACGACCGGCAGGCGGCCTTCCGCGGCCACCTTGCGCACCAGCTCGAGGGGCGCGCGCAGCTCCTTCGCCGCCGCTGCCAGCTCGGAGCCGTCCATCGATCCGAGCCGCCTGATCCCACCCTGGATCGCGCGCATGTGACGCACGGCCTCCACCACGTTGCCCGTGCCGGCCTCGCCCTTGGTGCGGATCATGGCCGCTCCCTCCGCGATCCGGCGCAGTGCCTCGCCGAGGTCCGTGGCGCCGCACACGAAGGGAACCTTGAAGCCCCACTTGTCGATGTGGTTGGCCTCGTCCGCGGGCGTCAGCACCTCGGACTCGTCGATGTAGTCGACCTCGAGCGCCTCCAGCACCTGCGCCTCGACGAAGTGGCCGATGCGCGCCTTCGCCATCACGGGGATGGTCACGGTCTCCTGGATCTCGCGGATCTTGGCGGTGTTCGCCATGCGCGCCACGCCGCCCTCCGCGCGGATGTCGGCCGGCACGCGCTCGAGCGCCATCACGGCGCAGGCGCCGGCGTCCTCGGCGATCCTGGCCTGGTCGGCGTCCGTCACGTCCATGATCACGCCGCCCTTGAGCATCTCGGCGAGACCGCTCTTGACGCGAAATGTCGCTTCCTCACGCACGGGCACGTGAGTTTAGCCAGGCGATCTTCGGCCGAGCGACTGCGAGTCCAGCGCCGCGAACCGAGCTCCGCGGCTAGCGAACTCGACATTTAGAACTCGATCCTACTTCAGCTTGTACGCCTTGATCCGTTCTTCGTACGCGGCTTCGTCGTTCGAGTACACCGCGTAGGCGAGGGCCTGGATCAGAGACAGCAGCGCCGAGTGGGAGCGTGTGTAGGAAGGGCTGTTGGACGAGTAGTACAGGCAGTGGTCCGACAGCTTGGTCAACTCGGAGATGCTCGCATCGCTGACCGCGACCGTCGAGCAGTCACGCTTGCGTGCGAGCTTGGCGGCGCGCAGCACCAGCGCGTGCGGGCGGCCGCTGCAGAACGTGATGACGAGGGTCTCGTCGTCGATGCGGGCGAGGCGGGCAAGCGCCTCCTGGCTGGCCGAGGCGACGACCTCGGCCCGCAGGTCGAGCAGCGCCAGCAGATGGCGCAGGTAGCTGGCGAAGAAGGCCATCTGGTCGACACCGACCATCACCACGCGCTCGGCGCGCGCGATCAGCCCGGCGACCTCCTGGACGTCCTCGAGCGTGACGCGCCGGGCGCTCTCGTCGAGGTTCACCAGGTCGGTCGCGAGCGCGGTCTCGAACTCGCTGTTGCCGAGGGTGAGCAGCGCGGAATCGGACCCCTCTCCCGAAGCGGCGCCCGGAGCGTGGCTGCGGCGCTTGTACTCGTCGCGCGCGGCTTCCTGCAACTCGGGGAACCCGTCGAAGCCGAGCGCCTGCGAGAACCTGACCACCGTCGAGCTGGAGGTGTCCGCGCGGCGCGCGAGCTCCTCGGCCGTCTGGAAGGCCGCTTCCTCGAGATGGTCCACGATGTAGCGGGCCACGTCCTTCTGGGAGCGCGAGAACTCCTCGAAGCGGTCGGTGATGTAGGACGAGAGCGTCATGCCCTTGGGAATCGGCTGCTGGTCGTCCTCGAGGGTCGTACCGCTGTGGCCGTTGGCGGGTCGCGGAGTGCTTGAGGATGTCTTCATGGCCCCTGGGGTTCGACGTCATCGACCGCCTCCCTTTAGAACAGGGCATCACGCACGCGAGCGCCCGCGGAGTCACGCAGGGAGCACGCGCAGCGACGCCCACATGTACCAGGTGCCGACCGAGCGCCAGGGTCGCCATGGGCGGGCGAGCCGCGTCAGGCGCGGGGGCTCCGGCAGCTTGCGCAGCCGGTACTCGATCATCGCCGCGCGGCGCACGCCGAGGTCGCCGACCGGCAGCACGTCGGGGCGACCCAGGTGGAAGATCAGGAACATGTCGACGGTCCACTGGCCGATCCCCTTCACTTCGATGAGGCGCTCCCCCACCTCCTTGTCGGTGAGGTCGTCCAGCTCCTCGAGCACGAGCGCGCCGGAGTCGACGTGCGCGGCGAGATCGCGCAGGAAGGAGACCTTGGAACGCGACAGGCCGGCCGCGGCGCGCAGCTCCTCGGGGTCGTCGGCCAGTATCTGCTGCGGCGTCGGGGTGCGCCCGTCGAAGCGCTCGTACATCCGCGCGAGGATGCTGCGGGCGGCGTGCACCGACAGCTGCTGCCCGACGATCGAGCGCACCAGCGCGCCGTAGTGGTCGGGCGCGGGGCCGCCGCGATCGGTCGGATGGCCGAGCTTGCAGGGCCCGACCCGCTCGATCACAGCTGCCATCACCGGATCCGCGCGCCGCAGGTGCGCGACGGCTGCCCGATGGTCGCTCATGGATGGTTCTAAGGCTCGACCCGGACGAGCGTGCCCGGTTCGGCGCACGTAACCCAGACCGCGCCTTCCCCGACGGCGACGGCGGACGGATGGACACCGACGTCGACCGAGTCCGTCACCTTCATCTCTCCGGGATCGACCTGCTGCAGGCTGCTGTCGCTTGCGTCTGCGACCCATACTGAGCCCTCGCCGACGCCCAGGCCACCGGGCGCCCCTCCGAGCTTGATCTGCTCACCGGCCTTGTTCGTGGCCGGGTCGATGCGCGAGAGGGTCTGGTCGCTGACGTTGGTGACCCACACCCCGCCCTCGCCGACGACGACATCCGCCGGGCCGTGCCCGACATTGATCTTGGCCACGACCCGGTTGCTGTTCGGGTCGATCCGCGACACGGAGCGCTCGCCGAAGTTGGCGACCCACACGGCGCCTTCGCCGAACGCGACGCCCTGCGGTCCCGCACCGACCTTGATCGGCCGACCGACCTGCTTGTTCGTGCGTACGTCGAAGCGGCGGACGGAGTTCTCGACCGAGTCGGCGACCCACGCGGCGCCCGCGCCGATGGCGATGCCCGTCGGCTAGACGCCCGGAATGATCGTCTTCTCGAGGCGGCCTGTCGAGGCGTTCACGCGCACGACGCGTGAGCCGAGACCGGAGGTGACCCACACCGAGCCTTCCCCGAAGGCCAGCGTACCCCGGTGACTCGCCCACCTGCACGGGCTTGGTCGTGATCTTGGTGGAGTCGGGGTCCACCCGCACGAGGCTGCCCCCGGCGTTGTTGGCGACCCAGACGCTCCCGCCGCCCACGACCACGGCCGCCGGTTCAGCGCCGACCTGGATCGTGTCGGTCTTCTTCAGGCCGCCGCCGCCGTCCCCGCGCCGATCACCAGGACCGCGATCACGACCGCGGCCGCCACCACGACCAGCAGCGCCAAGAGCCGGACGCCCGGGGTATGTCTGCGATTCGCTGAGGATGACATTCGGGTGCCTACCCGCGACGCGGGCGGCGGCAGCGTAGCACTAGATTCGCCTCCGGCTGTTCATCGAACCATGGGGACGACCCGTAGTGCACCGCGAGTATCATCGCCGCGGGATGGGTGCAACTGACGAGCAGCAACCGAATCGTCCTGTCCTGCTCGCCGTCGATGACGACGTAGACGCGCTGCGGCGCATATCCGAGCAGCTGCACCTGCGCTACGGCACCGACTACAAGGTCATGTGCGAGAAGTCCCCGGCTCGCGCCCGCGAGCAGCTCGGGGAGATGCGTGCGGCGGACGACGAGGTCGCGCTCGTGCTCGCCAGCCAGTGGATGGAGGGAGACACCGGCGCCGACTTGCTCTCGTACGTGAAGCACGTCCACCCCCGGGCCAAGCGAGGCCTGATGGTGGACTGGGGCGCCTGGGAGGACACGCCCACGACGGAGGCGATCCTCAGCGCGATGGCCCTCGGCCACATCGACTACTACGTGCTGAAACCGTGGACATCGCCCGACGAGTTCTTCCACCGCACGATCACTGAGTTCCTGCACGAGTGGCGCCGCCAGTTCGGGTATGGCACCGCCGAGGTCGAGGTGGTCGGCGAGCGATGGTCGCCGAGGGTGTACGAGCTGACCACGCTGCTGAGCCGCAACGGGTTCCCACACGTGTTCCATGCGCGCGACAGCGACGAGGGCCGGCGCATCCTGCGCGAATGCGCGTGCGAGGAGGAGAACGTGCCGGTCGTGCGGATCCTGCGCAAGAAGATCCTCAAGGATCCCAGCCCCGAGGAGCTGGTCGCGGCCTACGGCGTCACGACGCGACTCGACGGGCGACTCGGACTTCGACGTCGTGGTGATCGGCGCGGGCCCGGCGGGCCTGGCCGCGGCGGTCGCCGCATCCTCGGAAGGACTGCGCACCCTGGTCGTCGAGAGCGAGGCGATCGGCGGCCAGGCCGGCTCGAGCACCCTGATCCGCAACTACCCGGGATTCTCGCGCGGCGTGAGCGGCGCGGATCTGGCTCAGCGCACCTATCAGCAGGCGTGGGTGTTCGGGGCGAAGCTGCTCCTCACCCGTCGGTGACGGGCATGCAGGTCCTCGGTGATCGCCACGTGGTCGAGTTCTCCGACGGGCAGCCGGGCCACGGCGCGCGCAGTGGTGCTCGCCACCGGCGTGTCGTACCGCCGGCTCGGTATTCCCGAGCTGGACGAGCTGAGCGACGCCGGCGTCTTCTACGGCGCCTCTGTCTCGGACGCGCAGGCGCTCACCGGCCACGAGGTGTACGTCGTCGGGGGAGGCAACTCGGCCGGCCAGGCCGCGATGCACCTGCGCCGCTACGCGCGCCGCGTGTTCATCGTGGTGCGCGGCTCGTCGCTGGCCGACAGCATGTCGCAGTACCTGCGCGACACGATCGCGGCCCACGCCGAGGACATCGAGGTGCTGCACGAGACCAAGGTGATCGGCGGCGGCGGCGAAGGGCGGCTCCAGTACCTCGTCCTCAGGGACGGCGAGGGGCAGCAGCGGACCGTCGATGCGGCCGCTCTGTTCGTGATGATCGGAGCGGTTCCCTGCACGGACTGGTTCCCGGATGACATCGAGCTGGACGAGTGGGGCTACGTGAAGACGGGCCGCGACGCGGTGGAAGCGAAGCGGCAGAAGGGTTGGGGCCCACCGTCCCGCCGCTTCGGCGAGCTCGAGACCTGCGTGCCGGGAGTGTTCGCCGCCGGCGACCTGCGGCACGGCGCCGTGAAGCGGGTCGCCTCCGCGGTCGGCGAGGGCTCGGCGGTGGTCAGGCAGGTGCTCGAGTACCTCGAGGAAGGGCCGCCCGGACCGGTGCGCTGGGAGCCGGCGGCGCCGGCCCGGAGCCCCGGCTCCGGCTAGCGCCGCGAGACCCGCTCGACCGAGCGGGTGCGGTCGCGCTTGTCGACCTTGGCCCGGTCACGCCCGGGACCGCCGGAGAGCCGGTCGAGCCGGCCGGAGTCGCGCCCGGACAGGGAGTCGTTGCCGCGCCCGCCGTAGAGCCGGTCGCGTCCCGTGCCGCCGACCAGGCGGTCACGCCCGCGCTGGCCGCTGAGCCGGTCGGGGCCCTGATCGCCGTAGAGCCGATCGTTCCCCGTGCCGCCGTACAGGCGGTCCTTGCCGTCGCCGCCGCGGATCACGTCGTTGCCGCCAAGCCCGCGGACCGTGTCGTTGCCCTCGAGCGCGCAGATCACGTCCCTCCCGGGCGTGCCGATCAGACGGTCCTCCTCGTCGGTACCGCGAATCGTGCAGCGCGACTTGTCCGATCGCACCGGAGGCGGCGCCTTGCTCGGCGCGAAGCCGGGCGTGCGACCGTGACAGGCGCCCGCCCCGGAGTCGGTGAAGGTCGCGCCCGCCTCGGGCAGGAACCGCCACTCGTAGCTCGCCGGGTGCAGCGTCAGCGCGAGCACGCCGAACGTGTCGTTCTGCCGCACCTCGCTGTTCGGCTTGAGCTTGCTCCAGCCGGTGAAGAAGACGCCGCCCGTGCCCACCACGAAAGCGCGGATGCCGCGGACCGGGTCGAGCGCGCCGGTCGGGTCCTGCGGCGCAAAGCGCTCGTAGTCGTGCGCGTCTCCGCTGAGCACGAGGTCGGCCCCCGCCGCGTGCAGCACGTTCCAGAAGGCCTGTCCCGCCGGCGAGTTGCCTCGGTAGCCGGAATTGAAGCGCGGGCTGTGCCAGTAGGCGAGCGTGCACGAGGTGCGGTGGGCCGCGAGGTCGGACTGCAGCCAGCGCTCCTGCGGAGACCCGGCCGCACACCCGTCGGCGGCGCCACCGTGCGCGATCTGAGCGCACTGCGAGTTGAGCGCGATCAGATGCCAGCTGCCGATGTCGAAGCTGTAGTAGGCCTTGCCGCGCTCCCCCGCCGGACCGTTGCTCTTCCCGTTCCCGTTGAAGTAGTCGAAGTAGCCGTCCGCGTTCGACGTCGAGTACTCGTGATTGCCGAGGGCGGGCCGGATGATCGGCTTCACGCGACCCCATGTCTGGTCGAACACGGCGTTGAAGTCCGACAGGGCGCCGACGTGGTACTGCGTGTCGCCCAGCGCGAGCACCGAGGAGAAACCGCCTGCCACCAGCAGGTCGGACGTGGCGCGCTGGCGGCAGTGCCCGGGAGCGCCGGCGCCGCCGTTGTAGAAGTCGCTGGTGGTGTCGCAGGCGATGTCGCCGGCGGCCGCGATCACCGGGTCCGCGAGCGCCGGGGTCGCGGACAGGCACATGAAGGCAGCCACACAGCCGACGCTTGCGAGCAGCCCCCGGCCCGCGCGCATGATGCTCATTCCTCTTGCCCAGCCGTAGGCGACTTGCATTCCCTTCCGTGGTGGGGACCAAGGATCACCCTACATACAGGATCGCCGCCGGGCAATCCCGAATCCGCAGGGCCTTCAGTTCCCGGGTCCGCGTCCCTAGACTCTGGCCAGTGTCCTCCAACGGTTCCCGCAAGCCGCTCTACAACTGCAGCGAGTGCCCGGCCTATTGCTGCACGTACCCGTCGATCCCCGTCACCCTGCGTGACCTGCGACGGCTCGCGAAGAGATTCGACCTGACGGTCGAGGCGGCGGAGCGGCGCTTCACGAAGAGGGATGCCGACGGCGCGCGCATCATGCGCCACAAGGTGGACCACATCTTCCCGACCGCTTGCCAGTTCCTGGACCAGGAAAAGCGCCAGTGCACGATCTACGAGGACCGCCCGAAGATCTGCCGCGAGTTCCCCACCCACCGGTGCGGCTACTACGACTTCATGAAGTGGGAGCGCGAGCAGCAGCAGGATGACGAGTTCATCCCCGTTGTCGTCTAGAAGGGCCACTAGCAGCGGCGTACGGTGAACGACCTCGACGCGGCGCAGGTGCGGGTGCTCGGCTGCCTGCTGGAGAAGCAGCAGACCACTCCGGACGCCTATCCACTCACTCTCAACTCGCTGCGCCTGGCATGCAACCAGTCGACGAATCGCGATCCGGTGGTCGACTACGACGAGGCGACCGTGCGCGAGGCGGCGCAGGCATTGGGCCGGCGGGGATGGGCCCGCTTGGCGAGCTACCACGGCAGCCGCGCCGCCAAGTACCGCCACCTGCTCGACGAGGCGCTGGGCCTGGCGCCGGACGAGCGCGCCGTGCTGTGCGTGCTGATGTTGCGCGGCCCGCAGACGCTCGGCGAGCTCAAGCAGCGCACCGAGCGCATGCACCCCTTCGCCGACCTGGCGTCGGTCGAGGACGCGCTCGACCGGCTCACGGATCGTGAGCTCGGCCGCTGGCTCGACCGGCGGCCCGGGCAGAAGGAGGCGCGCTACACGCACCTGCTCGAGGACGAGCCGTCCGAGGCGACGGCGCCGCCGCGTCGCAACCGGTCGCGGCCGCCGCGCCCCTTCCCTCGCCACCGACCGACGATCGTGACGACGAGGTCGCACGCCTGCGCGACGAGGTGGCCGCGCTGCGCGAGGAGGTCGCGGCGCTGCGCGATCGGCTCAAACCGGATTCGTCATGACGGTCCGCGACGTGGAGGTCATCCGCCGCGGGTACGAGCACTTCTCCGCGACCGGAACGTTCCCCGCCCATCAGATGCTCCCCGACTTCGTCTGGGACATGTCCAAGTTCCGCGGCTGGCCCGAGCAGCAGATCTACGAAGGCATCGACGGCGCCCAGACCTTCCTGCGCGATTGGCTGGAGGCCTGGGACGACTGGGCGGTGGAGCTCGACGCGCTTCACGACGCGGGCGACAAGGTGGTTGCTGTCGTGCGCCAGTACGGGCGATCGAAGGCGACCGGACTGGCCGTCGACATGACCTTCGCCCAAGTCTGGACCGTGACCGACGGCATGCAGGCGCGGATGGAGATGTACGCCGATCCGGCCGAGGCGCTCGCGGCAACCGGGCTGCGCCGGTAGGAGCACCGCGCGATAATCGGCGCCGCATGTCGCCCTCCAACGTCGAGATCCTCCGGCGTGCCTTTCCGGATTCGGCTCCGGCCGACATGGAGGCGTTGCTCGCGATCCTCGACGAGCACGTGGAATGGGACTACGTGGGCGCCTTTCCGGAGGCTGTGACCTACCACGGCCCGGAGGAGGTCCGCGAGTTCCTCCGTCAGTGGTCTGGTGCGTTCGACGACTTCGGCGTCGAGGCCGAAGAGGCGATCGACGCCGGCGACTCCGTGGTCGTCCTGCTTCATCAATGGGGACACGGCAAGGAGACCGGCGCCGAGGTCGAGAGCCGCACCTGGCAGGTGTTCGACCTTCCGCGGCGGGAAGATCGTGCATTGCCGTGGCTATGCCACCAAGGCCGAGGCGCTCGCAGCCGCCGGCCTGGACGAGTAGCCGCCGAATCGACTGCGTCGAGCGGCTTGACCGTCCATACGCGGCCGTCCTGCTCGTGAAGATGCGACAGCGCCACCTCCGGGCGGCGGCCGCTCGCCCGTAGCAGCACCGCAACGCGCGTTACAGTCGAGGCCGTGTTCAAGACTCCCTGGACGAGGAGATAGATGTGGAGATCGAGGACAACGTCAAGCTGGTGCACATGGCGGCCGACGCGGTCAATCGCCGTGATCTCGTGACGCTGGATGCGATCTTCTCCGAGCAGGGTGAGTTCCATTCGACCTTTGCGGCGAGCGAGGGTCGGGTGTTTCGCGGCCGGGAGGGGGTCCGCGACTACTTCGCCACACTCGGCGAGGTCTTCGATGACATGCGAATCGAGATCGAAGAGATCGTCGATGCCGGCGAGGATCGGCTCGTGGTCGTGGTCCGTGTCGCGGGACGCGGAAAGGGCAGCGGCGCGAACGTCGAGCAGCGCAACGGACAAATCTGGCGGTTCGCCGACCGCAGGATCATCCGCATAGACAGCTATCTGAACCCAACCGAGGCCTTCGACGCCGCTCGGCTACGACGGTAGGGAGTGGGCTCCAGCGCGCCGCGGTGCAAGCGGTGTCAACCCGTGGCGCGTCTCAGACTTCGCAGACGGCGATGGCAGGTGCGTCGCGGCGGGCTTTCTCGGTCGCGGTGTTGAGGTCTGCGAGTGGCGTGTAGGTGACGCGGTCGGGGTCGAGGTCGAGCACGGCGGCGTCGTCGGGTTCCAGGCGTTCCACGAGGGCCTTGGAAGCGAGCGTGAGTCCGCCGGTGGCGCACGCCTCGATGCGTGCCGCTTCGTTGACCTCGTCGCCCAGGGCGGTGACCTCGGCTCGCCCGGCGGTGGTGACGGCGCCGACGTAGAGCGTCGAGCCCCAGTGCAGGCCGAAGCGCAGCACGATGTCGTCGGGTGCCAGCCCACTGCGGGCCGCCACGTCCCCGAGAGCGTCTCGGAGTGCGCGAGCAGCCGAGATGCAGGCTCTCGCCGCGGCGGACTCTGACCCGGTGGTCTCGGCGAGGAAGAAGGCGACGACGCCATCGCCGACGTGGCGGCCGACAAGACCGCCCGCGTCGATCACGCACTGGTCGGCAGCGCGGACCAGGCGTCGACCGAGCGTGAAGTAGCTGGCGGTTGAGAGCCGCCGGGCGAGCGGCGATGAGCCCTCCAGGTCGGCGAACAGGATCGCCGCCGGACGCCGGGCAGCGCTTGACACCCGTTGCATCAGCTCGAAGTGACGCAGGTCGCCCCCCGTCGCGATCGCCCCGAGCATCGTCATGCTCACCGCGGGCTTGTTGATCAGGACGGTCCCGGCCAGTCGTCCATCTGCCTGGCGTACGCGATATCCGATGAACCGAATGTCCTCTTGTTCGCTGATCCCGAAGCTATGGACGACGAACCCGATCATCTCATCGCTCGACGGTGTCAGCTCATCCAGGAACTCGTGCAGCGAGGGATCCACGAGCGTTCGGAGTTCCTCGACGCCGCCGGGCGCATCCGCGAGGAGCCATCCGCCGACGCCGCGCAGGATCGTGCTCATCCGCTCTGTCGTGTTGGGGCCGAAGCGCCAGCCGCCACTCACTTCCAGTGCCTCCGGCCCGAAGGCGTGGCAGCCGATGGCGATCGGCACCGGCGTCCCATCGTTGCCGAACGACACACGCAGGGCGTCGGTCATGTAGACCAGTCGCCAGCGGTGGTCGAAGATCCAGGCCCAGTGCTCGGCATCGCCCAGCACGGCGGCGGCCCGGGCGAGCGCCGGATCCTCGGGCAGCGGATGCGACTCCTGCGAGTGCATCGGCCGACCCTATCCGGGGGCACGCCCTCCTACCGCTTGGCGCGCCCCTCGAGACCGGCTTCCGCGAGTGGGCCGGGGAGGATTCGAACCTCCGACCGACGGATTATGAGTCCGCTGCTCTGACCGCTGAGCTACCGGCCCGGTGCCACGGCTGAAGGCTAGCGCCGACTCCCACCGCCACCGGTCAGACTGCCGCGATGGACTTCGGGTCGGTGATGCTCGCGAGCGCCGGCGCGATCGCGGCGCTGATGCTCGCCGCCTGGCTGCTGAGCCTCGCCCTGCGCGACGCCTCCATCGTCGACATCGTGTGGGGGCTCGGCTTCGTGCTGGTCGCGTGGGTGTCGTTCGCGGTCGGGGACGGGTCCGATGCGCGCCGCGCGCTGGTCGTCGTGCTCACGACCCTCTGGGGACTGCGGCTCGCCGCCTACCTCGCGTGGCGCAACATCGGCAAGGGCGAGGACTACCGCTACCAGGCGATGCGCCGCCGCCACGGCGACCGCTTCCCGCTGGTGAGCCTGTACCTCGTCTTCGGGCTGCAGGGCGTGCTGATGTGGATCGTGTCGCTGCCGGTGCAGGCGGCGATGGTGCCCGACACGCCGTCCGGCCTGGTCGCGCTCGACTTCGCGGGCATCGCGCTGTGGTCCGTGGGCATGTTCTTCGAGACCGTCGGTGACCTGCAGCTCGCGCGGTTCAAGCGCGACCCGGCGAACGGCGCCGCCGTGATGGACCGCGGGCTGTGGCGCTACACGCGCCACCCGAACTACTTCGGCGACTTCTGCGTGTGGTGGGGCCTTTATGCGATCGCGCTCGCGACGGGCGATGCGTGGTGGGCGATCGCCGGCCCGCTCGTGATGACCGTGCTGCTGATGCGCGTGTCCGGCGTCCCCCTGCTCGAGCGCCACATGACCAAACGCAGACCCGGCTACGAGCAGCTACGCCCGCCGCACGAGCGCGTTCTTCCCGCGGCCGCCGCGCAGCCGCTAGCCGAGTCGAAGAGCTTGGAGCGGAACTTCGGCCGCTCCTTCACCGCGGTGAGCAGCACCCGGCCGTCCTTGCGCACGTCCGCCCACCAGTTGTCCTCGTCGCGCTCGTACACGTGCTTCTGCACGTGCTCGAAGCCGACATCCCGCAGCAGGCCGATCAGCGACTCCTCCGTCAGCCACACGGACACCTCGTTCTCGAGCGATGCGGTCGCGGACAGGTCCTTGCCCAGCTGCGGCGCGCCGCTCTCGAACTCGCGGTACACGCGGCCCGTGTACTCGCGTCCGCCGTACTCGAACTTCTGGAGCTCGGACAGCTCCGGTTGCCAGCCGTCGGAGATCGAATCCGGCTGGTCCTCGAGCGCGATCAGCGTGTCGATCACGGCGAACCCGTCGCAGAGCCCGGCGATGTTGTCGAGAAAGGTGAACGGGTCGTCGAGGTGGTAGATCAGGCCGAGCGCGATCACCACGTCGAAGGCGCCGTACTTCTCGCGCGTGACGTTCATCGCGTCGTCCTGCACGAACTCGATGCGCGGCGTGCCGAGCACCGACTTGACGAACTCGCACTTCGCGATGTTCAAGCGCTTGCCCTCGATCCCGACGACGTCGGCCCCCTGTAACGCGCACTCCGTCGAGTAGTAGCCCTCGAGGCAGCCGATGTCGGCGACGCGCCGGCCGGCGTACTCGCCACCGAGCGCGTCGTGGACGACGCTCATCACCTCCCGGTGGGCCGGATAGAGCTCATCGACGTATGCGGTGTAGATGCCGTCGGCGAGCTTGATGTTGTGGTTCCAGCCCGCCAGGATGTCGCGCACCTCGACGATGCGCTCGGGAGTCCATTCCTCCACGTCGTCGAACGACAGGCTCGTCACCTGGTCGAGGTAGAGCTGGTCGGCGCGCGCTCGCGCCTGTTCGTCGGAATCGTGCACGGTGCGGAACCCTAGACGACCGCGGCCAGTAGCTCCGCGCAGGTCTCGGGCCGCGTCAGCGGCAGCACGTGCGAGGCGTCGACGTCGACCACGCGCCAGCCGCGCCGGCGTGCGCGCTCGGCCTGCTCCCCCATGTCGGAGCGCGTGCAGCGCACGAACATGCCGGGCAGCGAGCCGACGGCCGGCGTGACGCGTACCGGTTCATCGAACGCCGACAGCGGCATCGGCACCAGCCGGCTCATCCACTCGGGATCGCCGGGAGCCGGATCCGGCGGCGGCCACAGGCCGTCGCCGCGCTCCGCAGCCTGAGCCCGGCGCCGCGCGGCGATCTCCGGCGACCTGATCGCGAACACGCTGTCGCCGTCGTCGGGCATGAACCCGTCCACCACCACGAGGCTCCGCGCCCGCGGCCCGAGACGCTCCGCGAGCTCCGGCACGACCATCCCCCCGTAGGAGTGGCCGACGACGACCACGTCCGCTGTGCCCGGGAGCCCCTGCGCCACGGCCGCGGCATGTGAGGCCGGCGTCTGGCCGGCCGAGAGGTCGAGATCGGGAGCGTGCACGGTGTGCCCGGCGGCACGCAGGAGGTCCGGCACCCGGCCCCATGCCCAGGCCCCGGCGCAGGCCATGTGGATCAGCGCAAAGGTGGCCACGATGGCCGCGAGCGTAACCGCGCAAGCGGGCGCCCGCCCCGCCCCGGGCGGACTTCCCGCTTCCCCGGTTGCCCTCCCCCATGGCGCGCCCGATCGGGGGCGCTGCCGAGGGCCGGATACTGCCACAGCCGAGACATGTTCGTGCCGGTTCGCTCCGCCGGCGGTCACGGTCATGACCGGTGCCGGCTCCGCCGCGCGTAAGGTTCGGTGCCGTGTCCGAGGAGAACGTGCAAAGGGTGCGGGCGGCCTACGAGGCGCTGTCGCGCCGGGACGCCGACGCGCTCCTCGACCTGGTGGATCCCGCAGTCGAGTTCCACAACCCCGACTACGCGATGGAAACGGGGGTCCGGCATGGCCACAACGGCGTCCGGGCCGCGCTCGAGAGCGGCTGGGAGGTGATGGAGGAGATCCGCTTCGACGTGGAACGCATCGTCGACGGCGGCGACGTGATCGTGGTGGTCGGTCGCTCCTACGCTGGTAGGACGCACCGGCGGGGTACCCGTCGAGGCGCCTTTCGGCCACGTGCTCGAGATCCGCGGGGGCAAGGCGGTCAGGATCGCGTGGTTCCAGGACCACGCCGAGGCGTTCGCGGCAGCCGGCATCAGCGACCAGTAGCGCCGGCGGCGAGCACGCGCACGGCTCTGGGCAGGTCGGGCGCCAGCACCACGGTTGTCTCACGTCCCTGGCCGTCCATCGCGATCACGCCGCCGCGGCTCGACCACGCCCGCGCCTTCGCACCGCCGGCGAGCGGCTTGCCGTGCAGGCCCTTCTCCGCACACCTTCACGAACTGCCGCTCGCCCTCCGCCCGCTCGCGCGCGCTGTCCCACCGCACGCGCACGAAGGCCACGTCGCGTGCCACGCACGGGGCCGCACAATCCTCGCCCAGCCGGCCGCTGCGCCACAGCTCGTAGCGCCCCCCGGCCCACCCTTCCGCACCGGCCGCCGGCCGCGTGCCGCCGCCGAGGTCGAACAGCAGCCGCAGGTCGTACTCCCCCAGCGTGGTTGCCTTCAACCGCCGCCATCCCGGTCCGAGCACCCGCGCCGAGCGCCGGCGCGGGCACCCGCTCGGCGTGCTCGCCCAGCGCGTACCTGCGCGGGTGCAGGATCTGCTCGGAGGAGCGCGGGCGCCGGAAGCGGTAGATCGCATCGATCGGCCTCCAGCTCTTGCGCTCACCACGGAACTCGTTCACGAACTTCTCGCCTTCGAGGTAGGGGAACAGGAGCAGCTTCTCGAGGAAGGGCGGCAGCGACTCGCCATCGGACTGGCTCGCCAGCGCGAGCACGTCACGGAGGTCCATGTAGCGGCCCGCGTAGTCGATCATCAGCGCCGTGGCCGTGCCCTCCGCCAGCGCCGACTCGGCCAGCGCGTCGTCGTCCGGCACCCCGTCGGGCACGTCCAGCCCGAACCGCTGGTCCTCGAGCGCGTGCACGAGCTCGTGGGCCAGGGTGATCTCCAGCAGCGGCCGGGTCGCGCCGGGGTCGCGGATCACGACCAGGCGCTGCGAGCGGTCGTCGTAGAAGCCCAGGACCTGCTCCTGCTCCACCGAGTCGACCGCCGCCCGCAGGTCGGTCCCGGGCCGCAGCAGCCCGAGCAGCTTCAGCCCCTCCTCGTCGACCCGCTGCGCCGCCTCGGAGTACTCCGACCGCGAGATCCGGCGCGCCAGCGCGACGGCCTCGTCCCGGTCGAGGAACAGCGGCCGCACGGGCCGCTCGAACCTCAGGCCGCGCAGCTTCTCGACCCGTCGCGCGACCCGCGCGACGTCGGCCGCGGAGAAGCTCGCGGCCGGTGGCGCCGGGTCGCTTTCGCGGTCCAGCACCAGCGCGACGGCCAGCACCGCGGCCACCGCCGCGATCACTCCGCGCTCGAATCCCCTCAGCGGATCGCCTTGCGCACCGATGCGCTCAGCTCGTCCGCCGAGAACGCCCCCTGGATGCGGTCCACGACGCGACCGTCCCGCCCGATGGTGAAGAGCACCGGCTCGTCGCGCAGGTGCCAGGCCGTGAACTGCGGTCGCGGCCCCTTGTTGAGGTCGTTGTCGTTGTAGATCTCCATGTGGATGAACTCCGCCTTGTCGCCGAACTCCGACTTGACCTGCTCGGTGACGTCGGTGACCGGACCGCAGATGCGGCTCTGGCAGAGCGCGGGCGTCGCGAACAGCAGCACGGTCGGACGGTGTTGGTCGAGCGCGTCGGCGAGGTCGATGTCGTGCATGTCGTCGGGCGGTATGCGCGTGTCGATCTTCTCGGCGTCGCCGCCGACCGATGCGAGGGTCGGGGTGTGCACCTTGATCGCGCGGTCGCCGGGCCCGGGCACCGCGCTGTCACTGTCGACCATCACCTGCGTGAGAGCGGCCACCAGCCGCCCGTTGAGCTTGGTGACGGCCGCGACCACGTAGTTGCCCGCGCGCGGGAACCGCGCCTCCGCGATGTAGACGGATTTCGCCGAGTCCGGATCCTCGGCGGCGTTGCGGCTCTGGAACTGGGGTTTGACCTCGATCCGGTGGTAGCGCGCGACGTAGGGCCCCTTGGCGGTCTCGTCGAGCCCGCGCGCCACGTACAGCCCGACCTCGAGGCCCCCGATCTGCCGGTTGCCGCGATCGAACAGGGCGAACCCGAAGCGGTTGCGCCCCGGCTCCAGCACGAACACGCTGGGCGCGAGCTCCGGGACCCTGCGGAAGGTTCCCGACCAGCACTCGCATGCTGCGGTTCGACGGGCGCGGGAGGTCGACGGCGGTCGCCGGCTTGATGTCCTGTCCGTTCCCGGAGGCATCGGTCTTGTCGTCGCCACAACCCGCGCCCACCATTGCGGCCGCGGCCAGCACGGCCATCGCTGCGCCCAAGCGCGCTCTGCGCATCACGGTTTCACGGTATCGGACCGCGCAGGCGGCAATGCCGCTTGCTGACTATGGTTCCGGGCGTGCGCCTGCCGCTCCAGACTCAGGCCGAGATGCTGGCGGTACTCGTGCGCAGAGGGTTGGTGCGCCCGGTCCGCCCCGATCGGCTCGCACGCGCGGGGCTCGCATTGCATCGGTGGGGACCCACTCCCGCCGGCTCGTTCACCGTCAACGCCGTCACCCGGGGAAAGCAGCCCGCCCTGATCGACGACGAGGAGTCGGTCACCTATGAGCAGGTCGAGGCACGCACGAACGCCATTGCGCGCGGGCTGAGAGCGTCCGGCCTCGAGCCCGGCGATCGCCTGGGCATCCTGTGCCGCAACCAGGCGGGCTTCGTCGAAACGATGGTCGCAACGTCCAAGCTGGGAGCCGACGCGCTGCTGCTCAACACGTCGATGTCGGCGCCGGAGCTGAGCGCCGTGCTGCGCCGCGAGCGGCCCAAGGTGCTCGTCCACGAGGACGAGTTCACGGACGTCGTCACGGAGGCCGGGCCCGGCTCCGTGGTGCGCATACTCGTGCGCGCCGGCCGCGACGGACTCCGGCTTCCCGACGCTGGCCGAGCTGCGGACCGGCGACACGTCGCCGCTCGACGCCCCGGCCGAGGAAGGCAGAACGGTGATCCTCACATCCGGGACGACCGGCGCACCGAAGGGAGCGCAGGTGCGGCGGGCCGAGAACCTCGAGCCGCTCGCATGGTTCCTGAGCCGCGTGCCGATCAACGCGGGCTCGATGTGCCTGGAGCCCGCGCCGCTGTTCCACGCGCACGGGCTCGGCCAGACGATGATCGCCACGGGACTCGGATGCACGGTCCTGCTGCCACGGCGATTCGACGCGCGCGAGTCGCTCGCATCGATCGAGCGTCACCGCGTGGAGGTGATGACGGTCGTTCCGACGATGTTGCAGCGCATCATGGACCTCGACCCGGCCGAGCGCGCCCGGTACGACACGCGCTCCCTGCGCGTCGTCGTGTGCAGCGGCTCCGCGCTCGGCGGCCAGCTGGCCAACGACTTCATGGACGAGTTCGGCGACGTGCTCTACAACCTGTACGGCTCCACCGAGGTGGCGTGGGCCACGATCGCGACGCCGCGCGACCTGCGCGAGGCGCCCGGTACGGTCGGCCGGCCTCCTCCCCACACGCGGCTCGAGATCCTCGACGAGGATGGCCGTCCGCGCCGCACCGGCGAGACCGGCCACATCTTCGTGGCGCACGAGATGCTCTTCGAGGGCTACACGGATCCGTCCCAGACCCGGCGCATGGTCGACGGGATGATGACCCCGGGAGACCTCGGGCACGTGGACGCGGCCGGGCGGCTCTTCATCGACTCCCGCGAGGACGACATGATCATCTCCGGCGGGGAGAACGTGTACCCCGGCCAGGTCGAGGAGGTCCTCCGCGGTCATCCGGACGTGGACGACGCGGTCGTGATCGGCGTCGAGGACGAGCGTTTCGGTCAGCGGCTGGTCGCATACGTGGTGCCGCGTGCCGGCAGCGGGCTCACCGGTGAGGACGTGGTCACGTTCGGCCGCGATAACCTCGCGCGCTTCAAGGTGCCGCGGGAAGTGCATCTGCGCGACGAGCTGCCGCGCAATGCGCTCGGGAAGGTGCTCAGGCGAGAACTGCGCCCGACCGGATAGGTCTCGGGCGGCGGAGGAGGAGGTCGAGTTGGCGGACAAAGCGGCGTTGATCACGGGAGGCTCCAGCGGCATCGGGCTCGCGGTGGCACGCGCGCTGGGAGAGGACGGCTACGGGATCACGATCTCGGCAAGGCGGCCGGACAAGCTCGAGGCCGCGGCCGAGGAGCTGCGCAAGGAGGGCCTCGACGTGCTCGCGATCGCGGCGAACATGACGGACGAGGAGGACATCAAGCGCATGGTGTCCGAGCACATCGAGCGATGGGGCCGCCTCGACCTGCTGATGAACAACGCGGGTCTGGGGATCGGCGGCGCGATCGCCGACATGGAGACCAAGAAGCTCGACATGCAGCTCATCGGTCAACCTGCGCGCGGTCTATCTCGTCACGCGCGAGGCGACTCCCGAGCTGAAGAAGGCCGGCGCCGACGGCGGCGCGATGATCGTGAACACCGCCTCGATCGCGGCCAAGCAGCCGCAGGGGCTGGCTGGCCGCCTACTCGGCGACCAAGGCGGGCGTGGTCGCCCTCACCGAGGCGACCGCCAAGGAGATCGCGAACGACGGCGTGCGCTGCACGTCGATCTGCCCCGGATTCGTCGACACCCCGATGACGGAGTGGATCAGGGGCCAGGTCGCCCAGGCCGACATGATCCGCCCGGAGGACGTCGCCGAGGTGGTGCGCTGCCTGCTGCGGCTCTCGCCCGCGTGCATGATCCCCGAGGTGATGATGATCCGGCCCGCCGACCTGATCTCGGCGGCGGGACCTAGGTCTGCAGCCGAACGACTAGACGCCGGCGGTGTCGCGTTCGCGTTCGGGCTCGCGCTCTGGCGCGGCTCTTCGCCGAGTGCGCCGCGGACCGCGTCGCGGTAGCCGTCCCAGCGCCGGAACGGCCCGAGCCACCGGCGCCGCGGCGCCGGACGCCGCGGTGTGTCCGGGCGCAGCGTCGCGATGCGGTGCTCGTCCTCGGCCCAGATGCTCGCCTCGAGCTGCACCGTGAGCGTGCGCACCTCGCGCTCGGTCGCCCTGCGGGCGCGCTTGCCGGCGCCCGTGAAGCGGTCCCATGCGCGCGCGAAGCTGCGGAAGTCCGTGCGCCCGCCGCAGCGATGCGCGGCCAGCATCGGGCAGACGCCTCCGGTGCGGTCCGTGTAGGCACCGACGATGATCCGGTCGTAGTGGTGCATCCCCTCGAGCATCGCCACCCGCGTGTCGTACGGCAGGCAGTCGACGACTCGCCGCAGCCGCTGGGCCTCCCGCCGATGGGGTCGGCGCAGGGTCATCGCGCTGATGTGAGGGTCGACGTCATCTCGGTGCCGGCGGGCTCTGGGTAAGCTTGCGCCCCGCCCGCCACAGTCTTTTTATCGAAGCACGGCGACATTTCAATAGCGGGGACCTGATTTTGCCATCCGGTATTCACATCCAACCGAGAAAAAGCCGGGAAACGACATGAAACTGGGACTGTTCGCAGGCTACTGGGGAATGGGCATCACCGGGGCCGAGCAGCTCGAGATGGCACAGGAGGCCGACCGCCTCGGGTACGACTCGGTCTGGGCCGCGGAGGCCTACGGCAACGACGCGGCGACCGTGCTGGCGTGGCTGGCGTCGAACACCGAGCACGCGAAGATCGCGTCCGGGATCTTCCAGATGCCGGCGCGCACGCCGGCGATGACGGCGATGACGGCGGCCACGCTCGACAACATCTCGGGCGGCCGCTTCATCCTCGGCCTCGGCATCTCCGGCCCGCAGGTCGTCGAGGGCTGGCACGGGCAGCCGTTCGACAAGCCGCTGACACGCACGCGCGAGTACGTCGACATCGTGCGCATGGCGCTCGCGCGCGAGACGGTCAGCTACGACGGTGAGATCTACAAGCTTCCCCGCCCGAACGGGACCGGGCTGGGCAAGCCCCTGAAGCTGATCATCAAGCCCGTGCAGGAGCGCATCCCGATCTACCTCGCCGCGATCGGGCCGAAGAACACGGCGCTCGCGGCCGAGATCGCGGACGGCTGGCTCCCGACGCTGTTCGCGCCCGAGCACCTCGACGCGTTTCGCCCGTCGCTGGAGGAGGGCGCGGCGCGCGCGGGCCGCTCGCCCGGCGACCTCGACATCACGCCGCAGACGTCGCTGGCGATCTACGACGACGTCGAGCACGCGCGCAACTTCATGCGCCCGTACCTCGCGCTCTACATCGGCGGCATGGGCGCACGCGAGAAGAACTTCTACAGCCGGCTCGTGACCCGCTACGGCTACGGCGACGCGGCCGCGGAGATCCAGGACCTGTACCTCGCCGGCAAGCAGGCGGAGGCGATGGCGAAGATCCCGGACGACCTGATCGACAAGGTTGCGCTCACCGGCCCCAAGGAGCGGGTGAAGGAGCGCCTCGAGGCCTACCGCGACGCCGGAGTCGGGACGCTGCTGGTGACGCCGGCCGCCGCCACGCAGGAGGACCGGCTGCGCATGATGCGCGACCTCGCAGAGATTGCCGCCTAGGGACGCGTCCTTCCGAATATCTAGACGGCTTCGCCGTCACCTAGAGTCCTGTGAGTCGGCAAAGCCGCCTCCGAATTTTCATAGGTGCGTTCGGCGATGCCGGGCACGCGTTCCCCGCGATCGCGCTCGGCAGCCGGCTCGCGCGGCGCGGCCACGAGGTCGCGATCGAGACCTGGAGCCGGTGGCAGGAGCACGTCGAGGCCGAGGGGATGCGCTTCTATCCGGCCCCGGAGTACCAGGTGTTCCCGACCCGCGAGCGCCCGCTGAAGCCCTACGAGGCGGTCGTGCGAGCCGTGTCCGAGACACGCCCGGCGCTGCGCGACTTCGCGCCCGACGCCGCCGTCAACGACGTCCTCACGCTGGCGCCCGCGCTCGCGGCCGAGCTCGAGGGCGTGCCGCTCGCGACGCTCGTGCCGCACTTCTACCCTCCCACCGCCGCCGGCGTGCCGCCCTACGGCCTCGGGCGCGATGGCCGCCGCGCACGGCGCTCGGCCGCAGTCTCTGGCGCGCCACCGCGCGGCCGATGAGCCGCGGTGTCGAGCGCGGCCGGCGGGAGCTGAACGAGACGCGCCGCCGTGTCGGCCTCCCCCCGCTCGAGCGCCATTACGGCGGCATCAGCGACCAGCTGTGCCTGGTCGGCACCTTTCCGCAGCTCGAGTACCCGCGCGCCTGGCCGGCCGGCGTCCACGTGACGGGCCCGCTCGTGTGGCAGCCACCCGGCGGGGAGTCGGAATGGGCGCGCCGGCGACGGGCCGCGCGTGCTGGTGGCGCCGAGCACCGCGCAGGACCAGGGACAGACCCTGCTGCGCGCCGCGTTGCGCGGGCTCGCGGACCTGCCGGTGAACGTGCTCGCCGTGCGGCGCGCGGGCACGACCGGCCTACCGTCGGCGCCCAATGCCCGGGTGGTGGAGTGGGTCAGCTACGAGGAGGCGATGCCGCGTGCGGACCTGGTCGTCTGCCACGCCGGCCACGGCACGCTCGCAACCGCGCTCGTGCGCGGTGTCCCGGTGGTGACGGTGCCCGCCGCCGGGGACATGGCCGAGAACGCGGCGCGCGCCCAATGGGCCGGCGCAGGCCTCAACCTCCCCGGGCGCTTCCTGTCCGCGACCACGCTGCGCTGGGTGATCCAGCGGGCGCTCGAGCGCCCAGGCCTACGCGCCCGCGCGCAGGAACTGGCGGGATGGGCCCGCACCCATGATGGTGCCGAGACGGCCGCGAAGCTCGTCGAGCGCTTCGCCGCCGGTCACGGGAGCTAGTCGAGCTTGCCGATCTTGAAGATCTTGGTACCGCAGTCCGGGCAGGTGCCCTGGATGGCAGGCCGGCCGTTCTTCATGGTGACCTGCTTCGGGTCCTTGATCTCGACCTTCTTCTTTTCCTTGACGCAGTAGCCCTCGGGCATCTGATCTCCTCGTTTCCGTGGGCACGACGGCCCTTTGTCGGTCCTTTGACCGCAGCCGACGCTAGACGGCTACCCGGACGATAAGCGCCGCAAGCCTCTTGACGCTGCGTCAGATCAAGCGGGTACTTACAGACTGCCCGGGCTGCCAAGACGGCTTCGGAGGCGTCACCATCGCGGTATCGCCCGCCGTAAAGCCCATTGGAGGGCGAAAAAGCGGCACATAAGACCCACATCCCAGTTACGATGGGTCACATGTGGGCGCGGGGGGAGTCGACAGGGACGGCGGCACGATGCGCGTGTTTCGTCGTGTGCTGCCTCCTGACCGTGCTCGGGGCCGCGGGATCCGCGGGCGCGACTCCGGTGTTCCTGACCCCGGTCAACATCTCTGACGCCGGCCAGGACGGCTTCGAGGGCGTGGTCGCCGTGGACGCGGCGGGCACGGTGCATTTCGCCTGGACGCGCAACGACGGCGCCAACCTCCGCATCCAGTACCGCACACGCGACGTGAACGGCAACTTCGGCGCGGTGCAGACGATCTCCGACCCCGGCCAGAACGCCTCCGACGCGGACATCGCGGTCGACCCCAGCAACAACGTGCTGCTGGTCTGGTCCCGCACCGACGGCACGAACATCCGCATCCAGGCCGCCTTCAAGCCGGCGGCGGGCGGCTTCTCCGCCCCGCAGACGATCTCGGACCCCGGGTTCGACGCGACCAAGCCCGAGGTCGACTTCGACAACTCGGGCCGCGCCCTGCTGATCTGGCAGCGCTTCGACGGGCTCAACCTGCGCGTGCAGGCCACCACCCGGAGCGCCGGTGTGGGCGGAGTCTTCGCGAACGAGACCACCCTCTCCGACGAAGGCCAGGACGGGTTCAACCCCAAGGCCGACGCGGGCCCGGACCTGGACGCGAACGGGGTCACGGTCTGGACGCGCTCGGACGGGGTGAAGCTGCGCGTGCAGAGTTCGCGGCGGCGCGACGTGACCGGCTTCCCGCGTGCGAAGGGCGCGACGCCCACGCGCGTGGCGCTGGTGCCCGGCTTCGCGCAGTGCACGGCGCCGAACAGGACCCACGGCCCGACCCTGTCGTTCGGCTCCTGCAACCCGCCCGTGCGCAGCTCCGCAGTGCTGACCGTCGGCACACCGGACGCGAACGGGTTTGCCGCGAACTCGCAGGGCTTCGCCAAGCTGGACGTCTTGGTCGGCAACCCGGCGACCGAGGCGGACGAGGCCGACGTCGGGCTCACGGTCAACATCACGGACGTGCGCAACCACCCATCGGGATCCGACTACACCGGCCGCGTCGGAGTCGTCTCGAACCTGCAGATCACAGACAACTCGAACGCCAGCGAGCGCCCCGAGCCCGGCACCGTTCAGACCACGCCGCTGCAGTTCTCGGCGCAGTGCGCGGCCACCGTCGACACGACGATCGGCGGCACCTGCGCGCTCGCGACGACGCTCGACGCGCTCCTTCCCGGCGCGGTGCAGGAGCGCCAGCGCTCGATCTGGGAGCTTGGCCAGATCCAGGTCCGTGACGCCGGTCCGAACGGCACCGGCTACGCGGCGTGCCCGCCGACGTGCGGTGACGGGGACGAGACCGTGTTCATGCGGCAGGGCGTCTTCATCCCTTAGAGCGCCTTCGGAATGACGGCCCGACGAACCGCCGCGGCACGAGCGACGTGTTCGCGGGGCGGCGCAGCCGCTGAGAACCTCGGCGCCTCAACGCGACGGCGTCGCTCTTGCGACGCCGGACGACGGGACCCGGCGAGCGACCCGGGTGATCCGGTCGTAGACCGATCCCGCGAAGTCGCCGATTGCGTCGGCGAGGCGCCGCGTCGGCGGGAAGTGGACCACGAAGAGCGCCACGAGCGCGCCGAGCGCCGCTCCGCCCAGGACGTCGGTGGGGTAGTGGATGCCGGCCGCCACACGGGAGAATGACACGGCCGCCGCCATCGCCAGCATCAGCCAGCCCGCGCGGCGGTGGTAGCAGAACACGGCGACCGCGAGGGCAAAGGCCGCCGTCGCATGGTCGCTCGGAAAGGACGGGTCGGGGGAAGGAGCGATCCAGAGGTTGAGGTCGGGATGCGCCTCGTACGGGCGCGGCCGGTCCCACAAGGATGAGATCACGTGTGCGATCCCGACGGCGAGCAGCGCGCTCAGCCCGGCCGCCGCGACCCCGCGGCGCCCGTTGACCGACGCCCACTTGCCGCGCGCGAAGAAGAGCACGACGAGCACCGCGATGAAGGCGAGGTAGCCCCAATCGGCGAAGCCCTCCGAGATGTCCTCCAGCCAGGGATGGCCCGCGACCAGCTCGTTGATCTCTTCGTAGATCCAGAAGTCCACGATTTGATGTTAAGGGCGCGTCTGACGGAAGACCGCGGTTTCCCCTGACGCTGGGAGACACCTGGACGAGTGTCGCAGTGCAGCGGGGCGACCTGCCCCCGCCGCGCGAGTCGAAGCTCCGGGGGTGGGACTCGAACCCACAACCTACGGATTAACAGTCCGCCGCTCTGCCGATTGAGCTACCCCGGAATGCCTAGGAGGGATTCGGCCATCAGGGCGCCATCCCTCTGATGTGAATGTGGGCCCCAGAGGGTGCCCGGCCCACATACTAGACGCGCTACCCTGGAGCTTCGCAGCGGGCCGGGGTCCTCAATCCCTGCCCAGTGGATTCGCAGCACGATGGAAACTTGGCACGCGAGAGCTCGTCGCGTCTACGGGCAGCGCATGGCAAATGCCCTGGTACTCATGGCGGCCGCTGCCGTTTTTCTGAGCTGCACAGGCAGGCCCAGGCCAACCACGAGCCCGTGGGCGCATGCTCCCCAGGCTTCTCGAACGTGAAGAACGTCGACCTCGAGACGTTCTTCGACAACCGGAGCAACCTCACCATCTGCCTCACCGGGAACCTCGAGGACACCGTCGATCACGACGTGCGGTGGTCGAACATGAGCCACGTCACGATTCGCAGCGCGCCGGGCTCCTGGTGGGCGATCCGCAGCCGCATCTGGATCGATGAGACCAGTAACGACGTCACGCTCTACGGCCTCACGCTGGACTCAAGCGGATATGTCGACGTGCCGGGCGAATCGGGCATCGCCATCAACGGCGACAGGGTTGCGCTGAAGCGCAATCTGATCACGAACCGGTACGGCGTTGCAGGATCGTGCATCAACAACGACGCCGACCGCGGCGTCGCCGACGACACGGTCATCTCGCTCAACCGCATCTACGACTGCGGACGCGACGAGACCCACGACCACGGCCTGTATACGAACGCGATGAACCGGCCGATCGTGAACGCCAATTGGATCTACGAGAACGCGGGCCGCGGCGTGAACCTCGGGCCCACGACCTACGACGCGCGCATCACGCGCAACGTGATCGCCGACAACTGCGCCAACCCGCTCGGTGGAGCGAACGACTGCAGCGCCAACATCATCTACTGGGGCTTCACGCAGTTCACCACCTTCAACAACAACACGCTGGCGTTTCCGCATTACCGCTGGAACCTCGCCGGGTGCGACTTCGGGCCCGACACCCCCGACTGCTACGACTGGGCAGGATCGAACAATCTCATCTCGCACAGCTGCTTCTTCACGACCGTCAGCGGCTACAGCGGCGATCCGCCCGACAGCGGCATCAGCCCCGGATGGGACAACAAGTTCGGGCGCGTCGACCAGTCGACCATCACCGTCACGGACCCGCAGTTCGCGAACCGGACGACCCCAGCCCATGCCTGGCGCGACTACCGCATACCGGCGAACAACGCGTGCGCCGCGTACCAGCCCACCGGGCCGGTCGGGCCGCCGGGCTAATCGGAATATCTAGGGGCTGCGCCCCGCCTAAAGTCCTGTGACGCGGCCTTAAGGCGGCGTCTAATCATTAGTTGCGTCCTGCAGCGCTCGCGCCATGCGGAACTTCTGGAGGCGGCGCAGCGTGCGGATCTCCATCTGGCGGATCCGCTCTCTGGTGACGCCGAAGCACTGGCCCACCTGCTCGAGCGTCATCGGATCGTTGCCGTTCAGCCCGTAGCGCAGCTCGATGATGCGCCGCTCGCGATCCGGTAGGCCGGCCAGCGTCTTCATGAGGTCCTCCTGCATCATCTTGCGAGCCGCGACCTGGTCCGGCTGGTGGCCGTGCTCGTCCTCGATGAAGTCGGCCAGTGAAGCCTCGCTGTCGCCCATCGGGGCCTCCAGCGACACCGTTTCGCGCGCCAGCTCGAGCAGCTCCTCGACCTTGTCGGCCGGCAGGTCCAGCATCGCGCCGATCTCCGCAGAGGTCGGGTCGCGGCCGAGGTCCTGCACCATCGCGCGCTGGGTGCGCGTCACGCGGTTGATCGCGTCGACCATGTGCACGGGGATGCGGATCGTGCGCGCCTGGTCGGCGATCGCGCGGGACACCGCCTGGCGGATCCACCACGTCGCGTACGTCGAAAACTTGAAGCCCTTGCGGTAGTCGAACTTCTCGACCGCGCGGATCAGGCCGAGGTTGCCCTCCTGGATCAGATCGAGCAGGTTCAGCCCGCGGCCCATGTAGCGCTTGGCGACCGACACCACGAGGCGCAGGTTCGCCTCGATCAGCGCGTTCTTCGCGTCCTGGTCGCCCTTCTCGATCAGCTTCGCGAGGCGCACCTCGTCCTTGGCGCTCAAGAGCGAGACGCCGCCGATCTCCTTCAGATAGGTGCGAACGGGATCCGGAGCCTCGGAGCTCTGTGACTCGCGCTCCTCGACGACCGGCTCGTCGAACCGGAAGGCGTGCTCAGCCGTGCTCACGCGCGGCCTCCGTGGTCGAGGGCGAGGGTTCCCCGCTCCCCATCAGCCTGGCAATCGACTCTGTGACCCGGCTGCGTTCCACGGACAGCTCACGCTGGCGCTCGTAATCCTCTTCGCGCACAGCATTCTTGATCTCGCGCTCCAGCCTGCGGTGCTCGAGCCCGAGGAAATTCTCCTCGAGCGCGTGCTCGCTGGCCGGCTCGTTCGATGCTCGCACGACGATCTCGCTCACCGTGTGCATCAGCTCGGCATCATGAGGGCCAAGCCCCGCGGTGGGTGAGTCGAAGTGCTCCAAGATCCAGGTGCGGGCTCTGCGCAGCACCCCGGACGAAAGGTGCTCGTCCTGGAGCCGCGCGAGATGCTCGCGTCCCCGATCACCGCTCGAGACGCACATCGCCAGGAACACTCGCTCGAAGCGTTCCATGGGCGACGCCGCGCCCCGCTCGCCGAGGCGAGTGGTGCGGGCCGGGGCGCCCTCGCGAGGGCGTTCGAGCAGGGGCGCGAGCAGGTGTTCGGAGAGGTCGAGCCGATCCGCCACACGGCGTACCTGCTCGTCGCGCTCAGCCGAGGGCTGCACGGCGGAGAACACGGGCGCGAGCTCTGCCACGACCTTGTCCTTTTCCGCCGCGGAGCTGATATCGGCTCCTTCGAGCGCACTCGCCACCTGGAATTCCAAGATAGGAATCGCGTCCCCCACTCTGGTCTTGAAGCTGTCCGGGCCTGCCTCCGCAAGGAGGTCACAGGGGTCCTTATCGTCCGGCAGCCGCACCACCTTGAGAACGACCCCGCGGCCTGCGGCGGCGCTTTGCGCCCGCAGCATGGCCTCCTGGCCCGAGCGATCCGCGTCGAAGGCCAGCACGACCTCCCGCGCGAGCCGCGCCAATTCCCCCAGCTGCTCCTCGGTCAGCGCGGTGCCCATCGACGCCACGGCGTTGCGGAAACCCGCCTGGTGCAGGGCCAGCACGTCCGTGTAGCCCTCCACCACCAGGACGCTCCCCTGCTTCGCGACGTGGGACCGGGCCAGGTCCAGCCCGAACAGCTGGCGACCCTTGCGGTACACCGGCCCCTCCGAGGAGTTCACGTACTTCGGCTGCTGGTTGTCGCGCGTGGCGCGCGCGCCGAAGCCGAGCACCCGGCCCCGGGCGTCGCGCAGCGGGAACATGATCCGGGCCCGGAAGCGGTCGTAGATCCCGCCCTGCCGCCCCTTCTGGGAGAGCCCGGCCGCCTGCAGCTCCTGCTCCGAGAACCCGGCCTGGCGCGCGCTCATCAGGACCCGGTCCCAGGCGCTCGGCGCGTAGCCCACACCGAACTCCTCGAGCACCTCGCGGCCGAGGCCCCTCCCTTCCAGATAGGCGCGGGCGCCGCTCGCCTCACCCGAGTCCCACAGGTACCGGGCATAGAACGTGGAGGTCTTCGCGAGCAGCTCCAGCAGGCGCTCGCGCGAGCGGCGGCGCTCGTCGTCGCGGCCGCCGGTCTCGAACTCCAGCTCGACGCCGTAGCGGTCCGCGAGCTGCTCGACCGCGTCGCGGAAGTCCAGGCCCTCCTTCTCCTCGAGGAACGTGAAGATGTTCCCTCCCGCCTGGCAGCCGAAGCAGTAATAGAGCTTCTCGACCGCGTCCACGGAGAACGAGGGCGTGCGCTCGTCGTGGAACGGGCACAGCCCCAGCCAGCGAGTGCCGCGGCGGCGCAGCTCCGTGTGACCGGAGACGACCTCGACCATGTCGGCGGCCTGGCGGACGCGCTCGATGGACTCTGGCGTGACGCGGCTCACGTGAAGGCGCGCGGGACGGTGAGGCGCTCGAACTCGCGGATGCAGAAGCGGTCCGTCATGCCGGCGAGGTAGTCGGTGACGCGGGTCGCGACGTCGTCGGCGGCATCCGGGGCAAGGAACGGCACGATCGTCGGGCGTCGCGACGTAGTGGTCGAACAGCGCCTGCACCACGTGGATTACCCGCTCTTGCTCGCGGCGTGCCGCCGCACCGAAGTAGACGTTGTCGAACATGAACTTGCGCAGCCGCGCCATCGCGCCGCCCACGCGCTCCCCCTGTGCGATGTCGCCCGCCTGCTCGGACGCCTCCACGAGGTCGTGCACGAGCAGGTCGATGCGCTCGGCGCCCGTCTCGCCGAGGATCGCGATCTCCTCCGCCGGCAGGTCGCCTTCGGCGAGCACGCCCGCGCGCAGCGCGTCGTCGATGTCGTGGTTGATGTAGGCGACGCGGTCGACCAGCCGCACGATGCGGCCCTCGAGCGTGGCCGGCAGGCCGGGCCCCGTGTGGTGCAGGATGCCGTCCCGCACGGGCTCGGAGAGGTTCAGCCCCTGCCCGTCGCGCTCCAGCACGTCGACCACCCGCAGCGAGTGCTCGTTGTGGCGGAAGCGGCGGCCGAAGCGCTCCTGCAGGGCGCGGTCGAGCGCCTCCTCGCCCGCGTGCCCGAAGGCGGGGTGGCCGAGGTCGTGCCCGAGGCCGATCGCCTCGGTCAGGTCCTCGTTCAGCCGCAGGGCGCGCGCAACGGTGCGCGAGATCCCGCAGGCCTCGAGCGTGTGGGTCAGCCGGGTGCGGTAGTGGTCGCCCTCCGGGTCCACGAACACCTGCGTCTTGTGCTTCAGCCTTCGAAAGCTTTTTGAGTGCACGATCCGGTCGCGGTCCCGCTGGAACGGCGTGCGCAGCCGGCACGGCGCCTCCTCTCGTGGCGCGCTGCGGGGGGTAGGAGCGCGTGGCCAGCGGCGAGAGGTGCTCGTCCTCCCATTCCCGGATGCGGTCCGCGAACGATGCCGCTACGGCAGCGTCCGTGAGCGCATGGTCGAGGTCGGCGGCATGAGCCTCCATTCAAACGATTCTGCCAGCCGGCGAGGCGTTTATGCCTGTGCCGTGGCCTGCTCGAGGCCTTTGCCGACGGCCTCGGCCAGCGCCATCGTCGCGGAGAGCGGACGCACCATCACGGTGAAGTCGGCGATCTTGCCTGCATCGTCGAAGCGCATCAGGTCCAGGCCCTCGATCTGCTTGTCGCCCACCCTGGCCTGGAACACGAGCGCCTTGGTCTTCGTCAGTGTCGAGCTCGTCCGTGTAACGAAAGTCCTCGAAAGTGCGAAAAACCACGCCCAGGAGCGTCGCGACGGCCTCACGCCCCTCGAACGGCTTGAAGGTGACCGGGCTGTGGAAGACGACGTCGTCGGCGAGCGCTTCCACCATCCCGTCGAAATCCTCTGCCTCAACGGCCTTCCGGAATTCGTCGTGACTCATGTGCGGCTCCTCTCGGCGACTTGGCGATAGACGGCGGCGGTGCGCTCGCCGTTTTGCTCCCAGGTGAAATGCTCGGCGACGGTGCGGCGTGCGGCTGCTGCCGAGCCTATCGCGCTCGGCCGGGTCGCTCACGAGCCGGTCGATCGCCCGCGCGAGCGCCGCGTCGTCGCCGGCCGGGACGAGCAGCATCCCCTCCCCCGCCGCGGCGATGTCCTCCGCCCCGGTGCCCGGCGCCTCCGATCGCCGGCAGCCCCGCCGCCATCGCCTCCACGTGCGCCACGCCGAAGGCGTCGTGCACGCTCGGCATCACGTGGACATGGCCGCGCGCCATGCGCTCGAGCGCGGCCGCATGCGACATCGGGCCGAGGAACTCGACCCGGTCGGCGACGCCCAGGCGCGTCGCGAGATCCCCGAGCGAGTCCCGGTCGGGGCCCTTGCCGATCAGCTCGTAGCGCAGATCCGGATGCCTGTCCCGCAGCGCGGCGAGCGCGCGGATCACGGCGGCCTGGTTCTTGTGCGGCTCGAGGTGCGCGACGGTCACCAGGGTCGGAGCCGGGGCGCGCTCGGCAACCGTCTCCGGCACGTCGGCGCCCGGGTGGATCACCTCGAGCGCAGGCAGCGGGCCGGTCAGCTGCTCGATTCCGCGGCGCGTCACCTCGCTGTTGGCGATCACCGCATCGGCCGCCCGCAGCACGCGCGTGACGACCTGACGCCCGCGCTCGCTGCGGGCGGCGGCGTACGACAGATCGCCCCCGTGCACCGAGACGACGAGCGGCACGTCGTTGCCGCGGCGGATCCAGCGCAGCACGGCGTCGCCCGCCGGCACGGCGTAGTGGGCGTGGACCACGTCCGGTCGCCGGGCGCGGTCGAGCGCGCGGCGCAGCGGGCGGGCGGCCCAGCGGCCCCAGTTCGCGTAGCTCAGCGGGCGCGGCGGGGACACGAACCGGACGTAGCGGACCGGGATGCCGTCGAGCACGGTTGGCCCCTTCCCATGCGGGTCCACGAACCGGCTGGCCCAGTGCGCGCAGGGGCCCCAGCTGCGGCAGCGCGCGCACGTCGCTGCGCGACGGAATCGGCCGGTCCAGCGCGAGCACCTCCACCTCGATGCCGAGCCGGCTCGACCGCCTGCGCCTGGCGGTGTGCCCAGATGCCCCAGGCCGGGTCCCACGGCCGCGGGTAGTACTCCGCGACGACGGCGACGCGCACTAAGAGCGGTGGCGGATCGCGGCCTGCGCCGCCGCGACCCTCGCGATCGGGACCCGGAACGGCGAGCAGCTCACGTAGTCGAGCCCTGACGTCGTCGAAGAAGTCGATGCTGTCCGGGTCGCCGCCGTGCTCGCCGCAGATGCCGAGCTTGCAGACCCGGGTGCGTGGCGCGGCCGCCCTCGGCGGCGGTGCGCACCAGCGCGCCGACCCCGAGCACGTCGATCGTCTCGAACGGGCTGCGGTCGACGATCCTCTGCTCGATGTACTCGCTCGAGGAAGCCTCCTTCTCGCGTCGTCGCGGGAGAAGCCGAGCACGGTCTGGGTGAGATCGTTGGTGCCGAAGCTGAAGAAGTCGGCGTGATCGGCGATCAGCCCGGCGATCAGGCACGAGCGCGGCAGCTCGATCATCGTTCCCGACGCGAAAGCCGTCACCGGGGCCCGCGGCCCGCTCGACCAGGTCGCGCATCTGCTCGAGCTCGTGCTCGTAGTCTGACCAGCGGGATCATGATCTCGATGGCGGGCTGCGTGCCGGTGCGCTCGCCCACCGCGACCGCGGCGCTGACGATCGCGCGAACCTGCATCTCGTAGATCTCCGGGTGAATCACGCCCAGTCGGCAGCCGCGCGTGCCGAGCATCGGGTTCACCTCCTCCAGCTCGCGCACGCGGACGAGCACGTGCTCGATCTCGGCGATCCGCCCGGCGTCGTCCGCCCTGTGCAGACGCTCGCGCTCCACGAGGAGCTCGGACTTGCTCGGGAGGAACTCGTGCAGCGGCGGGTCGAGCAGCCGGATCGTGACCGGACGCTCGCCCATCGCCTCGAAGAGCCCCTCGAAGTCGGCGCGCTGAAGGGGAAGCAGGTCCTCGAGCGCGGCCCGCCGCAATTCCTCGGTGTCGGCCATGATCATCGCGCGCATCTTGGGCTGGCGCTCGGCCTGCATGAACATGTGCTCGGTGCGGCACAGGCCGATGCCCTCCGCGCCGAACTCGCGCGCGCGCCGCGCATCCGCAGGAGTGTCCGCGTTCGCGCGCACGCCCAGCCGGCGCAGCTCGTCCGCCCAGTCCAGCACGGTGTCGAAGTGGGTGCTGATCTCGGGGGCGACGAGCGGCACGTCCTCGGTCGTGACGAGGCCCCTGGTCCCGTCGATCGCGATCAGGTCGCCCGCATCGAGGCGCGTGCCGTCCACGCTCACGGTCCGGGCCTCGGGGTCGATCTTGAGCCGCGAGGCACCCGCCACGCACGGCCTTCCCATGCCGCGCGCCACCAGCGCCGCGTGCGAGGCCTTGCCGCCCTCCGAGGTCAGGATCCCCTTCGCGGCATGGAAGCCGGCCACGTCGTCCGCCTCCGTGAACGGCCGCACCAGGATCACCTCCTTGCCCAGCTCGGCCTCCTGCACCGCTTCCCCGGCGGTGAACACGATGCTGCCCTTTGCGGCCCCCGGAGAGGCCGGCACTCCGCGCGCGAGCGGCGTGTATGCGTAGCCCGGGTCGAAGGTCGGGTGCAGCAGCTCGTGGAGCTTCTCGGCGTCGATGCGCAGGAGCGCCTCCTCGCGTGTCAGGACCCCCTCGCCCACCATGTCGACCGCGACCCGCACGTCGGCCTGCGCAGGCCGCTTCGCGTCGCGCGTCTGCAGCATGTAGAGCGTCCCGTCCTCGATCGTGAACTCGACATCCTGCATGTCGCGGTAGTGACGCTCGAGCGTGCGCATGATGTCGAGCAGCTGCGCGTGCGCTTCGGGAAACAGCTCCTTCAGCTCCGACAGGTCCTGCGTGTTGCGCACGCCGGCGACGACGTCCTCGCCCTGCGCGTTCTGCAGGAAGTCGCCCGATGCGCCCGGCGCACCGGTGGTTTGGTTGCGGGTGAAGGCGACGCCCGACGCGGACGTGTCGCCCATGTTGCCGAACACCATCTGCTGGACGTTCACCGCGGTTCCCCACTCGTCGGGGATGCGGTTCAGGCGCCGGTAGCTCACAGCGCGGTCGCCGTTCCACGAGTCGAAGACCGCACGGACGGCCTGGCGGAGCTGCTCACGCGGCTCCTGGGGAAAGTCCTCGCCGGTCTCGGTCGCGAAGATCTGCTTGAACTCCGCCGTCAGCTGCTCGAGCGCCGCCCCGTCGAGGTCCGTGTCGAGCTCCGCGCCGAATTTCTCCCTGGTTGCCTTGAGCGCGTCTTCGAACCGCTCGCCCGGGACCCCGCGCACGACGCTGCCGAACATCTGCACGAAGCGCCGGTAGGAGTCCCACCCGAACCGCTCGTTGGCCGTGCGGGCGATCAGGCCCTGGACCGAGCGGTCACCGAGGCCCAGGTTGAGGACCGTGTCCATCATCCCCGGCATCGAGTCGCGCGCCCCCGAGCGCACCGACACGAGCAGCGGGTCGCCGGAGTCCCCGAGGCGCTTGCCGGTCTGCTGCTCGAGCCGCGCGAGCGCCTCCTCGACCTGGTCGTCGAGCCCGTCCGGGAACCGGCCGTCCGCCTGCATGTAGGCGACGCAGGCCTCGGTCGTGATGGTGAAGCCGTCGGGGACGCGGACCGGGCCGCCGATGCGCTTCATCTCGGCGACGTTGGCCCCCTTGCCTCCCAGCAGCTCGCGCATCTCGCGCGAGCCCTCGGAGAAGTCGTACACCCACTTTGCCACGGCCGTGGACTCTATTGGGAGAGGCCCTACGCCACACTGCGCAGGCGCACGTGCGCGTGGTACTCGACCGTCCCGGACAGCGCCCGCTCCACCTGCGTGAGGGTCGGCCCGGTGGCGGTGGGCGCGTCCTTCAGGGGGGAGGCGAGCGCGCCTACCATGAAAGCGCGCGCGGCCTGGTCCAGCGTGAAGCCGTCCCCGGCGCCGCAGTCGTGGCAGATCACGCCGCCCGCGGCGGCCGAGAAGCGCAGTGCCGTCCCGCCGCGAACCGGCGAGTCCGCTTGCGGACTCGCCGTTATGTTCTGGCCGCAGCGCGCACAGTCGGACAGCTCCGGCACGAAGCCCGCCGCCAGCATCAGCTTCATCCGGAACGCCAGCAGGTTCGCTCCCCCCGCCGCCTCGGGACGCGAGTCGAGCAGCTGGAGCTCGTGGCACAGCAGGTTGTAGGCGGCCTCGTTGCCCTCGCCCTCGCCGAACAGGCGCAGCACGGACTCGCACGCGGCACCGGCGTAGTGGATCGCGCCGCCGTGCTCGCGCAGCCGCGGATACCACTCGACGCACTGCGCCTGGGTGACGGTGTGCAGCTCGCCGCGCCCCTCGTACATCACCAGGTGCACCCGGGAGAAGGGCTCGAGCCGTGCACCGAAGCGGGACTTCGTGCGGCGCACCCCCTTCACGACGGCGCCGACCTTGCCCCGCGTCCCCGTGTACATGTGGACGATGCGGTCGGCCTCGCGCAGGCGCATCGAGCGAAGCACGATCGCCTCGGTCTTGTAGTACGCCACTGGTCCTGCGCTCGCTCTCTCCGATCGGATGGCCGATATAAGGGCCTGTAAAAAGGCAGGAAGCACCGCCCCCTCGGCTTCTACACTTTGACCCCACCAGCGGATGGAATCGAGCAACGGAAAGCCCCAGATCACCGTTTACACGACGGATCCCTGCGCGCGCTGCATCCGCGCAAAGGACCTGCTCGTGTCGCGCAAGCTCGTGTTCGAGGAGGTCAATCTCGCGAAGGACCCGGTCGGCCGCCGCGAGCTGGCGGCATTCACCGGCCGCATGACCTTCCCCCAGATCGTGATCGACGGCGAGCCGCTGGGCGGATTCCAGGAGCTACTCGAGGCCGACGAGGACGGCCGCCTCGAGCTGCTCGCGGCCTAGGCTGGTTCCACCCCCGCGGCGCGCAGCGCCTCCTCGGGCTCCGCGAACCACTCGTAGCGCACCAGCCTGCCGTCGCGCTGGGTGGTCACCACGGCGAACGGCAGCGGCCCGAAGGGCATCCCGCTGCCGCGGCCGCGCCCGCTGAAGGTGCCGGTCGCGGCCACGCGGTTCCCGACCTCGACGATCTGCTCGTGCTCGAACCGCAGGTCCTCGAACGCCTCCAGCATCGCGCCCATCCCGGCACGGAGCCCCTCCAGCCCGTGGCGCGTCCCCGACTCGAGCGCGTGGGCCGGGTTGACGAACTCCACATCGGGATCGGCGAGCGCCACGATCCACTCCACGTCCCCGCGCTCCATGGCGCGAAAGCCCTCGAGCGTCTGCTCGACGTTCTGCGACGCCATCGCTAGCCGAGATCCGACAGCGCCGGGATGCCGTGCAGCGACGTCGCCTGCCGGCACGCGTCGCGGATCGCCTCCGCGGTGAGCGCCGCGCCGACCACGCCGATCACGAACGGCTCGACCCGCGGCCCCGTGCCGCCGGCAAGCGCGAACACCACGTCCCCGTCGAACTGCGAGTGCACCGGATCGACCGCGCGCGCCATTCCCGCCTGCGCCATCTTCGCCACGATCCCGCACTCGGTCTTGGTGAGCTCCGCATCCGTCATCAGGCACACGAGCGTGGTGTTCTCGAGCGGCTCGCCGCGGCGGAAGCTCGGCGGCTCGATCGGGCGCGTGCGGATCAGCTTGGTGGAGCCGATGAAGCCGCCGTCGTCACCGCGCGTGCCCGCCAGCACCCGGCCGTCGTCCCCGATCACGTCGCCGAACGCGTTGACAACCGCGATTGCGGTCAGCTTCCCGCCCTGGGGAAGGTGCTGCTTCGCAAGGCCCACCCCGCTCTTGACCGCGAACTCGCGGCCGCGCAGCTTACCCACGGCCGCGCCGGTGCCGACACCGACGCTGCCGAGCGGCGGGTCGTCCGTCGCGTCGTCACATGCCGCCGCGCCCTCGGCGGGACCCGGCCGGCGCGTCGGGTCTCCGGTCATCAGGTCGTACACGACCGCGCCCGGCACCAGCGGCACGAGACCGCCCGGAGTGTCGTAGCCGCGACCGTGTTGCTCCAGCCAGCGAACCACGCCGTCGGCCGCCGCGAGGCCGAAGGCGCTGCCGCCTGTCATCAGGATCGCGTGGACCCGCGCCGCGTTCGCGATCGGGATTCAGCAGGTCGATCTCGCGCGTGCCCGGACCGCCGCCGCGCACGTCGCCCGACGCCACGGCGCCGTCCGGCGGCGCGAGCACGACCGTGCACCCGGTCGCCGCCTGCTCGTCGGTCCAGTGACCGACCTCGAAGCCGGCCGGCAGGGGCGGTTCGCTCATCGCGCCGGTATGCGCCGGCGGCGGCGCGGAGCCGGCTGGCAGTTGCGGCACACATACGTGCCGCGCCCGGCCGCGACCAGCTTCGTGACGGTTCCCCCGCAGCGCGGGCACGGCTGGCCCTCGCGCAGATGGATCAGGAACTCGTTCTGCATCGAGCCGCGCTCGCCGTTCGCATCCCGGTAGTTGTCGATGGACGAGCCCTGATGCGCCAGCCCCTGCTCGAGCGCCGCGACGATACCGGCGTGCAGCCGCTCGAAGTCGGCGCGGCGCAGGCGCCCCGCCGGCTTCAGCGGATGGATGCCCGCGCGGAACAGCGCCTCGTCCGCGTAGATGTTCCCGACCCCCGCGACGCGGCGCTGGTCGAGCAGGAACGCCTTGATCGGAGCGGTGCGGTTACGCGCCGCTGCGCGCAGCACCTCCGGGGTGAAGCCGGGGTCGAGCGGCTCCGGCCCGAGCCGCCGGCCGAGATAGTTGGCGAGCCTCTCCGCGCCGTCGATCACCACGCCGGTGCCGAAGCGCCGCTGGTCGGTGAACAGGAGCCGGTGGCCGTCGTCGAGCACGAGGCGCACCCGCAGATGCGCGCGCCCGGGCGCGTCGTCGGCTTCCGCGACCCACAGCAGGTTTCCGGTCATGCGCAGGTGCATGACCAGGTGGCGGTCCTCGTCGAGGTCCGCGACAAGGTACTTGCCGCGCCTGCGCAGCTGCTCGATCCGCCGGCCGAGGAGCGCCGCCTCGACCTCGGGCGGCTCCACCGGCGCCGACCACAGCGGGTCGTGCACCTGTGCCTCCACGATCGTGCGGCCGGCCACGCGATCGGCGAGCTGGCGGCGGATGGTCTCGACTTCGGGAAGCTCGGGCACGCCTAAAGCGTACGCACCCGCGGTCAGCCCTGGCGCGCCCGCGGATGCGCCCGGAAGTAGGCGTCCTTGATGTGCTGGTTGGAGAGGTGCGTGTAGAGCTGGGTGGTCGACACGTCGGCGTGGCCGAGCATCTCCTGCACCGAGCGCAGGTCGCAGCCGCCGGCGAGCAGATGGGTCGCGAACGTGTGGCGCAGGGTGTGTGGACTCATCTTGTCCTCGAGCCCCGCGGTCTTCGCGTGGCGCCCGATGATCTTGTAGAGGCCCTGGCGCGTGAGCGACCCGCCGCGGAAGTTCACGAACAGGTGCGACTCCGTGCGCTCGCCGACGAGATGGGGACGGCCGCGGCGCAGGTAGTCGGCCACGGCGCGCGCGGCGGTGCGCCCCACCGGCACGAGCCGTTCCTTCGAGCCCTTGCCGCGCGCCAGCACGACGTGGTCCACCAGGTCGACCTGCTTCATCTCGAGGTCGATCGTCTCGGACGCGCGCAGGCCGCACGCGTACATCAGCTCGAGCAGCGCGCGGTCGCGCAGCGCGATCGCGTCCGTGCCCTTGGGCTGCTCGAGCAGGCGCTGGACCTCCGCGCGCCCCAGCACCCGCGGCAGCTTGCGGCTCTTGCGCGGCGGCGTGAGCTTCGCGGTCGGGTCGGATTCGCGCACTGCCCTCGCGGCGCAGGTGGCGGTAGAAGGAGCGCAGCGCCGCCGCCTTGCGCTGGATCGTGGAAGTTGTCGCGCCCGGACCCCCGTTGCCGCGCGCCAGGTCGGTGAGGAAGTCGGACACGTCGACGGGCTCGGCGTCCTCCGCCCCACACCCGCGCTTCGCGAGGAACGCGCCGAACTGGAGCAGGTCGGAACGGTAGGACTGGAGGGTGTTGCGCGCCATGCCCCGCTCCAGCTCCAGGTGGGCGAGGAAATCGAGCACCAGCTCCTCGAACCTCCCGGAGACAATCCGTTCCGCAATCGCCATCCCTCAGTTGTTCGTGCGCGCGGCCAAGCCTCCTTGACGCGCAAGCGGCCTTGCCGCTACTCAGCCCACGGGCCGATGCCGCTCACCCGCTCCACCGCGATGCGCATGCGGACGCCGGGCGGCGGATCGTCCATCGGCGGAAAGCGCACCTCGGGGCCGAGGTACACGTGCGCAAGCTCTTGGAGCAGCTCCGCGGCGCCGCCTTCTTCGATGGTCGCTCGGCCACGGACGACGAGGTACTCGCGCAGGCCGGGCGGGTGGATCTTGGTTCCCTCGAACGAGATCGCCACGCGGGGATCGCGCCGGACGTTCTCGAGCTTTCGCTGGCCCGGATTCAGGTGGCGCCGTCAGCAGCTCGTCGCCCTCGACCGCCACCCACACGCATGTCACCTGCGGCGCGCCATCAGGGTCGTTCGTGACCAGATGGCCGAGCGCGCCCGTCCGGATCAGCTCCTTGGCGCTGTCGGGAAGCGTCATGGCGAACGAGTCTAGACATGCAAACGCCCCGCCGGGGGAAGCGGGGCGTCGCGGGAGCTACATGTGCAGGGGAGGTGTAATCACCTTAGGCGCGCGGCACGGGCTTGCCTACTCGGACAATCGTCCACTCCCGCCCTGGCGGCGCTCGGCGAAGAGCGCGAACGCGTGCAGCTCCAGCCGGATGTCCCGCGCAGCGCGGTGCCTGACCCACGACAGCCCCTCGAGCAGCCGGCCGACGGGGCCCAGCGGGAGCGCGTAGGCGACGTCGAGGTCCACGCGGGTTCCGCCGTCCTCCGCCCTCAGCAGCACGGTCGCACGCCCGTGCGAGCCGAACGGGCGGGCGTCCCACTGCCGTGTGTGCATCACCGGGGCCTGGACCTCGGTGACCTCGACGCGGCTGCGGACCAACGCGGTTGAAACGCAGCGTGTAGGTGGTCCCCACACGGTCCAGCGGGCCGCTGATCCGGCGCACGGACCGGGCGCCGGGGAACCACTCGGCGAATTCGCTCGCCGTCGACGTGCGCCGCCCACACCCGCTCCGGGGGCGCGGCGACCAGCTCGGTGACTCGGACGGTCGGCACCTACAGGTGAAACGCCTTGAACCACAGCAAGGTCACGAGGCTCTTCGCGTCCTTGCAGTCGCGGATCACGTCGTCGAGTCGCGACAACGGCTCCGACACGATCTCGATGCGCTCTTCCTCCTCGGCGTCGAGCGGGTCGTCGGTCAGGTCGGTCGCGAGGTACGCGTAGATCGCCTCGTCCGTGAATCCGGGGCTCGCATAGAAGGTCTTCAGGTGCTCCCACGTCGCCGCCGACTTGCCGATCTCCTCGCGCAGCTCGCGCTTCGCCGTCTCGAGCGGCTCGACGCCGTTCAGCTTCCCGGCGGGCAGCTCGAGCAGCGCCTGCTCGCCGACCGCCTCGCGCGGCTGGCGCACGAGCCAGATGCGGTCCCCGTCCAGCGGCAGCATCACGGACGCGCCCGGGTGCTCGACCACCTCGCGCTGCACGACCTCGCCGTCGTCGTGCTTGAAACGCTCCACGCGGACCGTCCCGATCCGGCCCTCGTAGGCGACCTCGCCGCCGACCCGCTCGAATGTCATCTCACCCTGCGCTCCTTGTTGCCGTCATGTCCGCCAGCAGCACGCCGCCCGCGAGCGCGGCGAGGAAGAAGTCGCGGTCCTCGTCCAGCGTGCGCCCCATCGTGCGGGCCGGCAGCCCGCTCGAAAGATATGGCTCCACGAGCCCCGACACGTCCAGGGGGACCGCCTCGTGCTCGGTCCCGTGCGCGATCGCCAGCTCCAGCCCCGCGCCGGACGGCAGCGACAATCCGGCCGGGACCGGCACGCGCACCGGGCGCAGCAGCAGCGCGAGCACGGTCTCCGTGTGGTGGCTGAGGCCGCGGTGGCGCTCGCGCTCGTCGCCGCTCGACATGCGCGGGACGAGCGCCACCGGGCAGCCGAGCGACAGCGCGGCGTGCGCGCTGGCGAGCGCTGCCAGCCCGCCGTGTCCAAGGGAGGAAGCGGAGCCGAGGATGCCCGGGCCGGGCCCCACGATCGCGCAGTCCCAGTCCAGCCGCCGCACCGCTGCGTCGAGCGCGCCCTCGACCGTGATCGCCTCGACCGCGCCGTGGCTGGCGCCGGCCGTCACGTGGCCCGCGAGCATCCCGCGCGCGAGCAGGTCGGCGACCGTGTCCGACAACTGGCCCGGCAGCGCACCGCCGGCCGTCTGCAAGAAGCCCACGCGCGTGCCGGGCCGCAGATGCGCGACCGCGAACGCGACGCACGGCAGCTGGCCGTGCAGCGCGAGTACGGCGACCGGTAGGCCGGCTCGCTCGGGCGGGTGCTCGAGTCCCTCCTCCACCGTCTCCACGGCGTGTTGCAGCGACGTGTAGTTGAGCTTCATCACGTGCGCGTCCCCGGTGCCACCGCCCTCGAGCCCGCGCGTGAGGTTGCAGTGCACGATGTCGAAGCCGCCGCTGCCGAGCTCCAGGTCGCGCGCCTCGACGTTCACGACGACCTCGTCGCCGACCTCCACCGGGCCCGTGAGGCCGGGATAGGCGATCGCCTGACGCGCATCGTCCGAGCCTTCGAGCGTGACCTGCATGCGCACCACCCGCGATCCCGCCTCGCCGATCGAGGCGACCCGCGCGCGGCGCAGCTTCAGCATGTGGCCCGTCACGCGGCGGCGCGCTCGACGATCCGCGATGCGACGGCGAGCGTCGTCTCGAGCGCACGCCGGCTGACCCGCTCGCGCGGAGTGTGGTTGAGCTCGACCCCGACCGCGAGGTTCACGCACTCGAACCCCTTTGCCGCGAAGGCGCTCGCGTCGCTGCCTCCACCCGTCGACGTCGGCACCGGCTCGACGCCGCAGTCGCGCAGCGCCGCGGCAGCCAGCGCCACGGCCGCGTGGTCGTCGGGGATCCGATATGCACGGAAGTGCTCCTCCACGGTCGTGTCCACGTCGACCTCGGTCGCGCTTGCCGCATAGGTGATCGCGTCGACCATGCGGCGCGCGCCCTCGGACGCCTTGGCGTCGTCGAGGCTGCGCACCTCCGCCTCGATCACGCAACCCTCGGGCACAACGTTCGCGGCGGTGCCGCCGTGGATCGCCCCGACGTTCGCGGTGGTCTCGTCGTCGATGCGCCCGAGCTGCATCGCGCCGATCGCGGCCGCCGCCGCGGCGATCGCGCTGCGCCCGTCCTCCGGGCGGATGCCGGCATGCGCGGAGCGGCCCAGGAACTCGGCGTGCACGGCGTAGTACGTGGGTGCCGCGAGCACCATGCGGCCGAGCGGCGCGGCATGATCGAGGACGAACCCGAAAGGCGACCGGAGCGCCGACACGTCGAAGGCGCGCGCGCCGCGCAGGCCGACCTCCTCGCCGGTCGTGAACACCAGCTCGCACGCGGCCGGCGCGCCGTGCTCGGCGAACCTGCGCGCAAGCTCGACCAGCACCGCCACCCCGGCCTTGTCGTCCGCGCCCAGGATCGCCTCGTGCCGGTTGCTGTAGAAGCCGTCCTCCAGCTCCACCTCGATCCGGTCCGCGACCGGGACGGTGTCCATGTGGGCGCAGAGCATCACCGCCGGAGCGCCCGCGGGGCCGGGGATGCGGGCAACGAGATTGCCGCACGCCGCACCCGTCTCCGCGGCGGTGTCGTCCTCGGTCACGTCGAGGCCGAGCGCCCGCAGCTCACCTGTGACGTACTCGGCGACGTGCGCCTCCGACCCGCTCGGGCTGGGGATCTCGCAGAGCCGTACGAACGTCTCGCCCAGCCGGTCGGCCCCCAATGCCCGGGGAGCCGCCTCCGGCCGGCTCACCAGTTGCCGCGCTCGGCCCGCTCTACCGCTTCGGTCCGCTCGGCCCGGATCTCCCCGGACTCCTCCTCGGCATGCAGCGCCGCCGTGCCACGCTCGCGCGCGCGCTCGAGCGCGGCGGCCACGAACTCCCTGAACATCGGCTCTGGCCGGTTCGGTCGCGACTTGAACTCGGGGTGGTACTGCGAAGCCATGAAGAACGGATGGTCCGGCAGCTCGACGACCTCGACCAGCCGATCGTCGGGAGACGTGCCGCTGAACACGAGGCCGTGGTCCTCGAGGCGGCGGCGCAGCAGGTTGTTGACCTCGTAGCGGTGGCGGTGGCGCTGGTAGATCACGGGCTCGCCGTAGAGCCTCGCGGGCGCGTGTCGAGTCGTGGAGCTTCACGGGATCGGCGCCGAGCCGCATCGTGCCGCCCATGTCGTCGACCTCCTTCTGCTCCGGCAGCAGGTCGATCACGGGGAACGGGGTCTCGGGGTCGAACTCGGCCGAGTTCGCGCCCTCCATGCCCACCACGTGGCGCGCGAAGTCGACCACGGCGAGCTGCATGCCGAGGCAGATGCCGAGGAACGGGATCTTGCGCTCGCGCGCGAACCGCGCCGCGTTGATCTTGCCCTCGATGCCCCTCACCCCGAACCCGCCGGGGATCAGGATGCCGTCCGCCTGCTGCAGCAGCTCGCGGCCCTCCTCGTCGTCGAGCGACTCGGAGTCCACCCAGAAGACCTCGATCTTGGCGCCGTTGTGGATGCCCGCGTGCTTCAGCGCCTCGACCACGGACAGGTACGCGTCCTCCAGCTGCACGTACTTGCCGACCAGCGCGATGCGCACCTGCTCCTGCGCCTCGCCGGCACGTCGCACGATGCCCTCCCAGTCGGTCAGCTCGGGAGGCGGGCGCCTCTGTCTTGAAGTGGTCGAGGATCAGGTCGTCGACGCCCTCCGCCCGGAACATCAGCGGCACCTTGTAGATGTCGTCGACGTCGCGCGCCGAGATCACTGCCTCGACCGGGAGGCTCGCGAACAGCGCGATCTTCTGGCGGATCTCGCGCGACAGCGCGCCCTCGGAGCGGCACACGACCATGTCGGGCTGGATGCCGATGCGCCTCAGCTCGTTCACGGAGTGCTGCGTGGGCTTGGTCTTCAGCTCTCCCGCGTGCCCGATGAACGGCACCAGCGTGAGGTGCACGAAGATGCAGCGGTCGCGGCCCAGCTCGGTCTGCAGCTGGCGGATCGCCTCGAGGAACGGCAGCGACTCGATGTCGCCCACCGTGCCGCCGATCTCGGTGATCACGAAGTCGAGGTCCTGCGACTCGGCGACGAGCTTCACGCGCTGCTTGATCTCGTCGGTGATGTGCGGGATCACCTGCACCGTGCCGCCGAGGAAGTCGCCGCGGCGCTCCTTGCGGATCACGGAGTAGTAGACGGCGCCCGACGTGACGTTGGACGTGCGGGACGTGTTCTCGTCGGTGAAGCGCTCGTAGTGGCCGAGGTCGAGGTCCGTCTCGGCGCCGTCCTCGGTCACGAAGACCTCGCCGTGCTGGAAAGGACTCATCGTGCCCGGGTCCACGTTGATGTACGGGTCGAACTTCTGCATCTGGACCCGCTGGCCGCGGCTCACGAGCAGGCGGCCGATGGAGGCTGACGCGATCCCCTTGCCGAGGGAAGAAACAACGCCGCCTGTTACGAAGATGTATTTGACCATGCCCGAGAGCGCCTGCCGAGTGAGTCTAGCCAACGCGTCAGAGGGTTCCGTTCCACGGCCGCGCTGATCGAACGAAACTCACCGTAAAGAGTGAGAACCGCGAGCACGGCGAGCGCGATCGCCTCCCCCGTCGGGCCGAGCGCGAGCACGAGCCACAGCCCCGCGACCGCCCCGAGCACGTTCGAACCCGCGTCGCCGAGCATCGCACGCTCCCGCAGGTCGTAGGGAAGCAGCACCAGGGCCGGCCCGATGAAGAGGCCGAGCGCCAGCAGCGCGTACGTGTCCCAAGAGCCGAGCGTCAGCACCGCGCCCAGCGCCACGAACGCCTTCCCGGCGCGGCCGGGGCGCAGGTCGAGCAGGTTGAACAGGTTCGTGCTGAGGACCAGCACGCCGACGCCGACCAGGTACTCGCTCGCCGACCGTCCCTCCCCCGCGAGCACGAACAGGGCCAGGCCGAGCGTGCCGAGCGCCTTCAGCATCCCCGTGCTGAAGTCGCCGTGGAAGGCCGCCCGCAGGTGCCCCCGCAGTCCGCGCGGCGCATTCGGGTCGGCGCTCGCGCCGGCCGGCCGGCGCCCGCCGAGCAGGTCGTCCACGAGGCCGAGCACCCCCACGCCCAGCACGAACACGAGCGCGAGGCCGACCTCGGGCGCGAGGGTGTCCGCGTCGGCCAGCTCCTCGAGCGCGGCCAGCGGGCCCACGACGATCGCCGCGGTCACGGCGATCAGCATGCCCGAGGCGGCCGGGCAGCACCAGGCCGCGGTAGTTCTCGCGCACCACGCCCGCCGCCTCCAGCCGCGCGAGCAGCGTCGGCGCCAGCAGGGCGGCGAGCGCCAGCGACGCGGCGAGGCCGAGCCATCTCATCGACTACCTCCTCGTGGCCGGGCGCTCCGGGGGCGGCGGCAGCAGCCGCTGGGCCGAGTCCTTCACCCCGAAGCGGCCGCTCGCGCCGAGCAGCGCCCACACGAGCGCAGTCTTGCCCTCGACGAGGTCGAGGTCGTCCACGCTCGTGACGCCGTGGTCGGCGAACCAGGCCACCTGCGACGGGTCCGTGCCGGTCTTCTCCACCCCCACGACCTCCACCTCCGTGTCCTTGGCCGCGTCGATCAGGGCCGACTCGAACCGGTCCTGCCGGGCCTTGTCCTTGCCCTTGAGCTCGTCGGGATCGCGGATCAGGACGATCCCGTCGAGGCCCTTGTAGTCGCCGCGCGAGGTCGAGAACAGCTCCTGGCGCAGGCGCTGGACCAGCTCTCCGCCCTGCGCGAGCTGGCGCCCGATCCGCCGGCCGAAGCGGTCCAGCACGTCGTCGTCGCGCGCGACCCGCTCGAGCTTCGTCCCGTCCAGCTCCCCTTTCACGCGATCGGCCGGCACCGGCGCCTCCACCACGGACACCGACTCGATCGCCGCGCCCGCGGGCTCGACCGCGTCCCGCACCTCGGACACGTAGCCGGACGGCAGGCTGTTCATGGCGACGATCCCGATCCGCCAGTCCGGCAGCAGGCCGCCGACGAGGGCCGGAATAGGCCTGATCCTCGAACTCCCTGCGCTGCGCGAGCTGGCGCCGCAGGTCGGACGCACGCGAGCGCGCGTGGTCGAGGTCGCCGCGCAGCGACTTCTCGAGGTCGCGGCTGGCGTCGGACACGATGCCCTGGTCGCCGATCGCCACGCCCAGCACGACGCCGATGCCGAGCGCGAGGAAGACTGCTACGAGGGAGACTGCGTGGTAGCGCGAAGTGAACACTGATGCAGGCCGCGTCGCCTCGAGGCGACGCTCGTGCCTAGCTCCCCTGTAGAAGGACTTCCAGCTTGAGGAGCAGGAGGTCGATCAGCCGCCCGATCTGCGGGGAGCTGAGCGCGACCACCACGAGGGTCACGAGCGCGGCGGCGATCAGCGCGACGGTGAACAGGCGGCTCGGGCTCGCACGGTAGAGGCGGCTGACTCCCTTCGTGTCGACGAGCTTGTCGCCGACCCGCAGCCGCGTGAGGAAGGTCGAGGACATGCCCTCGCGGTCCTTGTCGAGGAACTCGATCAGGTTGAAGTGCGATCCGACGGTCACGATCAGGCCGGCACCGCGCTCGAAGGCGACCAGCATCGCCACGTCCTCGCTCGTGCCCGCCGCCGGCAGCACCTTGTGCGGCGAGCCCGAGGCGCTCGAGCCGCTCGCGCCCGGGGGCGTGCCCGTCGCGATAGGCGTGGACGACCAGCTCCGCACCGCTCTTCAGCACGCGGTCGGAAGCCGAGTCCATGTCGCCGAACACCATGTCGGGACGCAGGCCCGCCTCGAGCAGCGCGTCCCCCCCGCCGTCGACGCCGACGAGCACCGGCCGCAGGTCCCTGATGTAGGGGCGCAGCGTGCGCAGGTCGCGGCGGTAATCCGTCCCGCGCACCACGATCAGCGCGTGCCGGTCCCGGAACTCGGTGCTGAGGTCGGGGATCTGGAGGCGCCCCGCGAGGATGTCGCCCTCGTCGCGGATGTGCATGAGCGTGTTCTCCGCGAAGTCCTGGATCGCCTCGCCGATCAGGTGCTGCTGCTCGCGCGCGGTGCGGGTCAGCTCCTCGGCCGTCAGCAGGTGGCCTTCGGCGACCACGCCGTCGGGGCCGATCACCGTCCCGCCGCGAACCGTGATCGGGTCCCCGTCCGAAAGCTTCTCGAACAGCGGAGCGCCGACCGCATCGACCAGCCGCACTCCGGCGCGCGCAAGGATCAGCGGGCCCGGGTTCGGGTAGCGGGTGCTGGTCGACGACGCGACGTTCACGACTGCCTGCACACCGCATTCGACGAGGTCCTCGGCCGCCATGCGGTCGAGGTCGCGGTGGTCGATGATCGCGACGTCCTCGGGCGTCAGGCGGCGCACGAGGTGCTTGGTGCGCTTCCCGAGCCGGGCGGTCCCGTGCACCTCCGGGACCAGCGCCGCGAACGGCGAGAGGCCTGTCGTGGCCGGCAGGCGGGTTGTGGCTCTCGATGCGGACAAGGGCTGGCGGCCGCGTCGCCGGAGTCCCGCAGGGCGCCGGCGCGCGCCGAGAGGGTGATTCTACGCGGCTCGGAGCAGCTTTTCGGCGTGTCGCCGCGCGGCCTGGTCGCCGCCGTCGGCTCCCAGCATGCGGCACAGCTCCTCGACGAGCTCCGTGCGGCCGAGCCGCTCGACCTCGGTGCGGGCGACCTCCGGGGCGTTTGCGTCACGCAGCTGTTCCCGCTTCACCACGCGGAAATGGCGCTCCGCCATCGAGGCCACCTGCGGCAGATGCGGTGATGCAAACGACCTGGCGGCCGCCCGACAGCGCCCGCAGCCGCTCGCCCACGGCCCTTGCCGTGGCGCCCCCGACCCCGGCATCGACCTCGTCGAAGACCACCGTGCCGGACCCTTCGGCGGTGGCCACGCTCATCAGCGCGAGCATGATCCGCGACAGCTCGCCTCCCGAGGCGATCTCGCGCAGCGGCCCGGCCGGGACGCCGGGGTTGGGCCCGATCAGGAACTCGACGGAGTCGGAGCCGGCCCGGGTCAGCTCGCGCTCGGAGACCACGACCTCGAACGTCGCGTCCGCGAGGGCCAGCTCGCCCAGCTCCGCCACCACTCGCTCGGCCAGCTCGCTGCCCGCGGCCGTGCGCGTCGCGTGCAGCCGCGCCGCCGCCGCGTCCAGCGCCGCGGTCGCCACCGCCAGCTCGCGCTCGAGCCGGCCGCTGGTCTCATCGGCGCCGGCGAGCCGGTCGCGCTCGGCGCGGCAGCGCTCGGCGTGTTCGAGCACCGCGGCGATCGTCCCGCCGTGCTTTCGCTTCAGGCGGCCGAGCTGGTCGAGTCGCTCCTCCACCGCCGCGAGCCGTTCCGGGTCCGCCTCGAGCGAGTCCACGTACGCGCGCAGCTCGCCCGCCACGTCCTGCAGCTCGAACGTCAGCGACCCGAATCGCGTCGCAAGCGCGTCGAGCGTGTCGTCGGCGCCCGCCGCGCGGTCGAGCTCCGCCCCCGCGGCGGCCATGCGTGTCAGCGCTCCGCCGTCGTCGTCCGCCGGGTCGAGCGCCGCGGTCGCGGTCGCGGCGGCCGCCCGCAGCGACTCGACGGCGCCGAGCCGCAGGCGCTCGCGCTCGAGCTCCGCCTCCTCGTCCTCGGTCGGCGCGACGGACTGGATCTCCTCGATCTCGAACTCGAGGAAGTCGCAGGTCGCGCTCGCGGCGCCCCGACCCGCGTGCGCAGCTCGTCCAGCTCCCGCTCGATCTCGCGCGCCCTCGTGAAGTCGCTCGCGAACGCCTTCTCTGCGAAGGTGTGCGGCGCCGCAGAACGCGTCCAGGATCTCCAGCTGCGCGGAGGCGAGCATCAGCTTGCGATGCTCGTGCTGGCCGAAGAAGTTGAGCAGGCGCGCGCCGACCAGGCGCAGCTCGCCGGCCGACACCACGCCGACCCTGCATGTAGGAGCGCGTCGGCCCGTCCGGCACCACGCGGCGCGCGAGCACGAGCTCGCCTTCGTCGAGCGGGACGCGGTCCGCGAGGTCTCGGCCAGGTCGGGATCGCCGGCGAAGCTGCCGGCGGGCGGCTCGAACACGCCCTCGACGTACGCCTCGTCCGCGCCGGGCCGCACGATGCCGCGCCGCGGCTTGCCGAGCAGCAGGTCGAGCGCGTGCGCGAGCATCGTCTTGCCGGCGCCGGTCTCGCCGGTGATCACGTTCAGTCCCGGCCCCGAACGCCAGCTCGGCGCTCTCGATCAGCAGCAGGTTCCTGACTCTCAGCTCCGCGAGCACCG
>CAWGVJ010000002.1:0-342421 GCA_963826005.1 uncultured Solirubrobacterales bacterium
ATTATTATTGATTCTCCACCTTTTTTGTTAGCTGCTGATGCTTTTACTCTAGGGCAAATGACTGATGGTATTATCTTAGTAGCTAAAATACGAAGTCCCTCAAGATTATAATAGTGCAGATAAATCTCAAGAGCTTTTACAACGAGCTGATAAGAATATCTTAGGTTTGGTCGTAAATGGGATTATTACCAATAATGAACCTAGCAATTATTTAGTAAATAATTATTATGTACATGAGCAAGATGTGGTAAATAACAAGACCATGAAAACATCGGAAAAAATATAATCATGAAATTTAGTAACCTTATTCACCAACTCAGTCATAAAACTTGATAGTTATTCTGAAAAACTGACTGATTTTGCTGACGATTAATCTCTTGTAAATCTAGAGAATAATTTAAGCGTAAAATATTTACCCCTGGTTCCCCAAAAATTCCTAAAAATCTCCCATCAATATATTTATTAATTAACGGGATGATGTCATCTTCCTTTATCCCCCGTGCCGTGCTAACCCTTTCTATCTGTTGTCGTGCTGCTTTCAAAGAGATATGGGGATCTAAACGAGAGCCTGATGTATAAATCAAATCAGCCAAAGGTTGTTTAGTCTCATCCTGAAATTCTTCTATTTGCTTGAGAATGCGTTGCTTAAGTTCTGGATTAGTAGGAGCAAGATTACTACCTCCAGAAATACCCGTAGGTTGAGCTTTTTTGCCTTGGCTATATCTGACAGCACTGGGACGACCATGAAAATAACGGTCTGATATAAATCCTTGACCAATCAAAGTCGAACCAATGGGTTGAGCATTGATATTTAGCATAATACTGCCATTCGCTGAAATCGGAAAAATTGACTGACCTACTAGCAATATAAAAAGAGGATATATAATTGCTGTTAATAACCAAATTACCAGAGTTATTCTAATTGCTCTGATAGTTTCTCTGATAATAGACATAATTTAATCTTGAATTTTATTTTAACTTGTGAATTATTAAAAGCGTTCCGGCTGAAAAATGACTATCAACAAGTAAACTACTAACATTAAAGTAGTAAACCCTAAAACACCAATTGCCCAAGCAGAAACTCTATCTAAATTGCCGCCACTATTAGCATAAACCACTGGAGCAATAAACAAACTTAAACACATCACTATAAAAATAATGATGGGTAGTTGGTATTTAAATTTAGAGAACCTAATAAATGGTATCACTTTCATAGCTAATAATGTCCTGAAGATGTAAAAGGCAAGAGGCAAGAATTAACCATTACTTATTACCCATTAACCTAATTATTTAAACTAAAGCCACAAATGTAATCATCATATCTATTAATTTAATAGCAATAAATGGTGTAATCATCCCACCTAATCCATAAATTAAAATATTCCGTTGCAGAAGTTGATTAGCTGTCAAAGGTCGAAACTGAATACCCTTTAATGCTAGGGGAATCAAAGCCGGAATAATTAAAGCATTGTAAATCAGTGCCGAAAGAATAGCAGAATTAACACTGCTTAACTTCATAATATTCAAACTTTCTAGATTAGCAGCGGTAAAAAGTACCGGAATAATCGCAAAATATTTAGCAATATCATTAGCAATAGAAAAGGTTGTCAATGCCCCACGGGTAATTAGCAGTTGCTTACCAATACTAACAATATCAATTAATTTGGTGGGATCAGAATCTAAATCCACCATATTAGCAGCTTCTTTGGCGGCTTGCGTTCCCGTATTCATAGCCACGCCAACATTAGCCTGTGCTAAAGCGGGAGCATCATTCGTTCCATCCCCAGTCATGGCTACGATTTTACCCTCAGCCTGTTCCCGTTGAATCACACTGATTTTATCTTCTGGTGTCGCTTCAGCGATAAATTCATCTACTCCAGCCTCTTTGGCAATGACAGAAGCAGTAATTCGGTTATCTCCTGTGAGCATGATTGTCCGTACTCCCATGCGTCGGAGTCGGTCAAATCGTTCGCGGATACCAGGTTTAACAATATCTTTGAGATAGATAACACCGTAAATTTCCTGATCGAGACATACAGCTAAAGGTGTACCGCCTTGGTGAGAAACTTGTTCATAAGCAATATCTAATTCTGGGGGATCCTGTCCATGACGAGAGAGGACAAAGCCTTTAATTGCTCCTACTGCGCCTTTCCGCACTTCCCTACCACCCGGTAAATTAGTGCCACTCATGCGGGTTTTCGCGGAAAATTCTATCCCCTGTGCTTGTTTGCGGTCTAAATCAAAGTTTGCCCCTAACTTTTCTGCCAGTCGGACAATAGATTTACCCTCTGGAGTATCGTCAAAGATACTAGCTGCCAAAGCCACGTTAGCAATTTCTGTGATTGAATGGCCATTGATGGGGATAAACTCTTCTGCTAAACGGTTGCCAAGGGTGATTGTTCCGGTTTTGTCAAGAACGAGAGTATTGATGTCTCCACAGGCTTCTATTGCCCTGCCAGAGGTGGCAATGACGTTAAATTGTGCCACTCTGTCCATCCCTGCAATACCGATGGTACTCAGCAAACCGCCAATAGTTGTGGGGATAAGTGCTACCAAGAGAGCAATGAGAAACAGGGACACTAATAGGAACTATGACATCGTAGGCAAAGGCGGGAAGGGTTCTACTACGAATAAAAATACTAAACTCAGAACCGCTAATAATACTGTTAAAGCAATTTCGTTAGGTGTTTTAGTGCGTTCTGCTCCTTCGACTAAGGCAATCATCCTGTCAATAAAGCCTTTACCGGTTCAGCCGGTGACGCGAATAATCAGTTCATCAGAGATGATGCGCGTACCACCTGTCACCGAACTGGCAACATCTGAACCTGATTCTTTGAGAACTGGGGCAGATTCGCCTGTAATTGCCGATTCATCTACGGAAGCGACACCCATGATTACTTCACCATCAGCGGGGATAATATCACCTGAAACTACGTATATAGTATCTCCCTGCTTCAAGCTATTCGGCAGGAACTTCTGTAATTGTGCCGTCAACGGTGATGGTTTTGGCGATGGTGCTGACTGGGTTGAACGTAAAGTATCAGCTTAGGGCTTTACCCCGTCCCTCTGCTACCGCTTCAGCAGAAGTTGCTAAATAGAACTGTGAGGCAACAAAATTCCTGTTAATAAGCCATTAAACAGATGGGGGTTTTTTTGATTTATCAGGCCAAACAATTCGGGATTGATGGTAACAAAGAAGTAATAATTGTTCCTATCCATACCAAAAACATCACCGGATTTTTGATGGCATATTGGGGATGCAGTTTAATAAAAGCATCGCCATCGCCCGAAAATAGAGTCCTTTGTTGTTACTCGCGTTTTTTGAGTTTCTTCCGGCGATAACGAGGATGGGGCGATTTTCGGGATTGAGAGGTACTTGCGTTTGAGTTCATATGTTAGTAATTTTTTAGGAATTCAGGAATTCAGGAGTTCAGAAGAAGAAAAGGCCTCTCTTCCTCCTGACTCTTGATATGAATCAGCACCTGATCCGACTAACTACCAGAGGCGAGTTTAAAACCTTCGGCGATGGGACCTAAAGCTAAAACAGGGAAGAATGTCAGGATTCCTAAAATTAGAGTGACACCAGCGGTAATGGTGGTGAATAATCAGAGAATCGGTTCTCAAAGTGCCGCGGCTTTCACAGACTGCTTGTTTGTCAGACATACTATCAGCTAAGAGGATGCAGGGCAATAATGGGTATATAACGTCCTGCTAAGATACTGACAGTTGTACTTAAGTTCCACCATAAAGTCCCGTCATTTAATCCCTCTAAGCCAGAACCATTATTGGCGGCGGCTGAGGCGTATTCGTGAACTACATGGGAAATACCATGAAAACCTGGGTTACTAATTCCTGACAAGGATATAGGATGAGCTAAAGCTATCGCACTGGGAATTAAAACCATCATTGGGTGAATTAACAGCACTACACTAGCAAGGACAATTTCTCGTTTTTCAATTTTGCGCCCAAAAATTTCCAGGGGTGCGCCCTACCATAAACCGGTCGAAAGACGGTGAGAATCAGGTAAATGAAGAGATAAGCCGTTCCTATTCCCTGTCCACCCCAAATTATTTGTAAAAATAGGTTGAATAAGGTAGAAAATGTGCCATTAGGCATGAGGGAATCGTGCATTCCGTTGACAGCACCGCACATGGTAGCGGTAGTTGTAATCGCCCATAATGCGGTTTGCGCCCAGTCAAATCTGACTTCTTTACCTTCTAAATTGGGTAATTCTAATCTCAAAGCACTGTTAATCAGGGGATTTCCTTGTAATTCTCCTATGGCTGTGACTCCCACGAGAAAGACAAAGATGATAAACACCATCCAATATAGTAGCCAGGTTTGTTTGAGGTTGTTGGCAAATATTCCGTAGGTATAAATTAAGGATGTGGGAATGGCCAACATGGCGATAATTTCTATTAAGTTAGAAGCGCCATTGGGATTTTCAAAAGGGTGAGCCGAATTAGCTGCAAAAAAGCCGCCACCATTTTCACCTAACATTTTGATCATTTCCCAGGATGCCACTGGCCCTCTAGCTATATACTGAATTCTTCCCTCTAAGGTTTCTACTACTAGCGTTTTGGCTAAGGTTTGGGGTACACCTGAGATTATCAAAGCGATCGCCCCAATAATAGATAAAGGTAGTAAAATCCTGGTGATAGCCTGGGTAAAATCTACATAAAAATTCCCCAGTTTTCTCCCCGTTAACCCGCGGATAAAGGCAATTCCCACTACTAAACCACTTGCCGCTGAGGTAAACATCAAAAAGCCTAAAGCCGATGTTTGGCTAAAATAACTAAAGGTATTTTCTGTGGCGTAATGTTGTTGGTCGGTATTGGTCAGAAAGGAAATTGTGGTATGTAATAATAAATCCCATCTCATCCTTCCTAGTTCATTGGGATTCCAGGGCAGAAATTTCTGATAATAGAGGAGGGCATAAACTATCACACCCATCACTAAGTTACTGCATAGTAAGGCCGGATGTACTGCCAACCAGTCATATCATTTTTTTTACCCACACCCCCTAAAATATAAATTATTGCCTCTATTGGCTTCATAACAGGATCAAGGATTGTCCTTTCTCCCAAGAAAACGCGGGCTATGTATTTTCCTAGTATGGGCGTAATGAATACGACAATACACAGCGTTAAAGCAATTTGTAAAAAACCTTGTTCCATGTAGTTTGCACTCTATTCAACTGAAGTTCTAGCCAGTTAATACTCAACAATAAGGCCTAAATTACTAATAAATTGGATTTTTAGTGCTGAGATGATTTTTCATCCCACCGCAATCAATATAGTATTGTTTTATCTGAGTCTAACTAAATATTCTATCCAGTATATTTTTAGTTTATTTAACTGCACATCAGATTATAGTTCACCATTCCCTAAAAATATGCTTTAAATTATAGTGAAGTCTACCTAAGTATAAAGCATCTAACAATTAGTATAATTTTAGACATAAATTTAGACAGAGTAAATATATGCTGATGATTATAGGCTAATTAGCTCAACTGACGATGAACTTCAAATAAACAATCATTGTATTGCTTGTCAACTTCAAGATTTGTAAACGCCCAACTACTTGGTATGGCTTTTGGTATTCTCCTAACATATTAATCCGGTGACAAATATCAGGAATTTTAGTCAAATATCTGGGAGTTAAGGGGATATCAGCAGCAAATATACCTTGAACTCGTTGTGTTGCACCTGTGGTATATTTAATCATGATTGCCACGCAGTAGGTATCCTCTGATGTATGCAGGACTTCAACTAACCCATCATGACTGATATTTACTAGATGATCAGGTAATTTCAAGGCTTGGCTAGTATCTAAGGGTATGTTTTGAGTTTTTACCCAATTGAGAATTTCCTGATATTTTGCCAGCGCTAAACGTTTTTGGTAAAAGTATTTAATATCAAGAATTGAATTAATTACCTCATATACTACTTGTACCGATAGTAATATAAATCCGCTGAATATTCTTTGTAGTTTATACATTTTGTTATACCTTATATTTATGATAAACCTTTATAACCAATAGGTAGAAGATACGATGATATTATATTTCATCATAAACACTCGATATAATTAAACTAGGATTTACACGAAGTTTTTAAACGAGACATAAAATGGATACTGAAAAACTCAAAATAGAAATCGAAGAACAAGAGAAACTTATTGAACACTGATAGACTAGATGTGTCTTTTGGTGAAATAATGGGTATGTATGAACGAAAGGAAATTGTCATTAAGCCTGCGTTTCAAAGATATTTTCGCTGGGATAAAGAACAGAGAACACGCTTGTCATTATCTTTAGGTATTCCCATTCCTCCAATATTTGTGGCTGAAGATGGAAATGGGGTATGGGAATTAGTTGATCAGGGCTTCAAAGAATTTCCACCGTACTTTCCTTTTTGAGTTGAGCGGCGAAAATCAAGGTATTCGGGAGAAAAATAATTATTGGGGTTTTAACAGAAGGTGAAAAAGTTCAAGCTTTAGAAGGATTTACTTATGAAACAATACCAAATCAGTTTCGATTGAATATAAAAAGAGCTACTTGTAGAGTTGAAATTCTCAAATCGAATAGTGCTTATATGATATGCGATTTGAACTTTTTAATAGGTTGAATACAGGTGGTTCTCCTTTAACTACCCAAGAGATTCGGAATTGTATTTACAGGGATATTTCACCCAAGTTTAATGATTTTCTCAAAGAGCTTGCTGCTAATCAGGATTTTCATACATTAATTGATTTGAGCAGTGAGCAATATGAGCAGTTATATGATGAAGAGTTAGCTTTGAGATTCTCTCTACCAAAATCTTGAGAATGTCCCAACCGGTACTGGCGCAACACATGACTAATTTCATGGAAAATGCGTTAAAAAACAAAATTTTTGATTATGCGCGATACAAAATAATTTTCTCAGAAGTATTTGCGTTGCTTAAACCTTTAGAAAGAGGTATTTTTCGCGAATCAAATGGAAAATTTGCAACAGCTCTTTATGATGTTCTTACTATTGGTGTAGGAGAAAATTATGATTATTATAAATCGCAACAACCAAAAGTGATTTTGGATAAAATAAACCAAGAAGTACGTACAGATACTACTTTAAAAAAGTTCTCACGACAAGGAGGAATGATCAGCGAACCGGAATTATAAATCGGCTCACAGAAGCCAAGCGAATATTTGGAAACACGAAAAATCATGACAACTGATATAACTCTTTTAGAACAAGACATAATATCTGACATTGATGAAAGAGAAGAGTTAATGTTTTGGGTAAAATCACTACATCCACGATATGGTTTTTCAGAACGAGATGAACACTTATTTCTTAACTATTCAATACCAATAGTTTATTCTATTTGGGAGGGTTTTGTTCAAACTTCTTTTCAAATATATATTCGAGAGTTAAATAAGGAATTAACGAGATTAGAACTTAACATTGATAGTGTTTGCGAACCCATTTTTGTCTATCATATGGAATCTACATTCCGACAATTTAAACAATATCCAAATCCTAGAAAGTGACGAAGATAAGCCTAAAATAGTTAAAAAGAAGGTGGATTTTTTCAATGCTTTAGGACTGTTTTATAAATCTAATACTTTGCAAATTCATCCAAATATAAATACAGAAAGCAATGTAGGCTTCAATGTATTAAATAGAATATTAAATGACTTTAATCTAGAAAAAATACCCACACACGAAAATAATTACTCGTTGAAAGATGAACTCGGTAAATTACTACAGATCAGAAATGCAGTGGCTCATGGACAAAAAAGTGCGATAGTTGTAAATAGAGAAGATTTGGAAAGAGCAATTAAACTAGTTGATAAACTTATGGATTTAGTATTTGAGAGAATTAAAACTGGATTTATAGAAAAGTCTTATCTCAGATAGTAAATATTTCATTTAATGTATTATCCATAATTAATTATATTATTTTCTTAATGATTCATAATTCCACTATCTTCTCCTTCTTCTCCGGCTCAGGATTCCTCGATTTAGGCTTTGAAACCAGCGGTTATAAAATCGCTTACGTTAATGAAATCTTCCCCCCATTCATCTCCGCATATCGCCATTCACGGAAATTCTCAATCTCCCCCAACCTGAATATGGATATCATGAAGGTGAAGCCGCAGACGTAAGTAAATTAATAGTAGGAACACCAGCACAACGATTAAATGAATTAGTCAAAGATTCCCGTAAATCAAATAATATAATAGGCTTTATTGGTCAGTCCACCCTGTCCAGATTTTTCTGTTGGTGGTAAAAACAAAGGATATTTAGGCGATAATGGAAAACTCTCATCTGCTTATGTTGAATTAATTTGTCAAAATTTACCCGATTTCTTTTTATTTGAAAATGTCAAAGGTTTATGGAGAACCACAAAACACCGTTTATTTTTTGAAGAACTAAAAATTAAATTACAAGAAGCAGGTTATATATTAACAGAACGGTTAATTAATTCCATTGAATATGGTGTACCTCAAGATAGAGAGAGAATTATTTTAATTGGCTTTCGAGATAATTTTCTTAAAGACATGAAAATCAAAGATGAATTTATCTTTCCTGGGAAAAACATATTTTATATCCTCAAGAAAAAGTATTTGCTTATCCTTGGAATAAGAGTGAACCATTTCAAGAAAATTCCTAATTCCCTGTCCTGAAAATTCCTCACCAACTAACCGTGAATATGGTTTAGAAAAAATAACGTTCTCAACCATCCCAATGCTGAACATCATTTGTCAACCAAGAGCAGGTAAAATTAAATTTGCTACTATTGCCGAAGGAGATGATTCAAAAAATCATTTAAACGTCTGCACAGGTGGCGTTATTCTCCCACAGCTTGTTATGGTAATAATGAAGTCCATTTACATCCTTACAAAATTAGACGCATTTCTGTAGCCGAAGCCTTAGCAATTCAATCTTTACCCGCTAATTTTTCACTTCCAGAAAATATGTCACTTACCAATATGTTTAAAACCGTTGGAAATGGTGTGCCATACTTAGCAGCAAAGGCATTAGCGCAAACTATTCTTGACTTTTTAAACACTGGTTCGCAAGCATAAAGGCGCACGCCCTGCGCCCCTACTTTCTGACTTCTCCTGATATGTGGTTTAATATATAAGAAATACTTTAATTTTCATCAAGTTTAATAAACTCTACACCAAAAGCAAAAACGATGGCAGCAGACTATCCCAACATTGATATTGCGCCATTTATTGATCACTCTCTGTTACTACCAATTGCAACTCCAGAGCAGATTAGTCAATGGTGCGACGAAGCATACAGATATAACTTTGCAGCAGTATGTGTGAATCCCTGTTATGTCAAGCAAGTAGCAGAACTACTGTATAAAAAGAATCCTCAAATTTGTACAGTTATTGGCTTTCCCAATGGTGCAAATACTTCAGAGGTGAAGTTATATGAAGCCAAAGAAGCAGTAGACAATGGTGCTACTGAGTTGGATGTAGTCATGAACATAGGCTGGTTAAAAGCCGGGAAAACCGAAGAAGTTCACCGGGAAATTGCCACAATTTGTGAAGAAGCCGGACAGCCTGTCAAGGTAATTTTAGAGACTAACCTTCTGACGGATACAGAGAAACAAATAGCTGCGGAACTCGCTATGGATGCCGGTGCAGCATTCTTGAAAACCAGTACAGGTTGGAATGGGGGCGCAACTGTAGCAGATGTTAAGCTTTTAAAGGAGATAGCAAAAGATCGGGTAGGAATCAAAGCATCAGGAGGTATTCGCACTCACAACGATGCCTTAGATTTAATTATGGCTGGTGCGACTAGATTAGGCACATCTCGTGGTGTGGATTTACTTCGTCAACGCCATAACCCAGAAAAAGAAAAGAAAGAAAAGAGTGAGTAGTCATTTGCTCATTGTCAGTTGTAATTTATTTTGCCACTGACAACTGACCACTGACAACTAACTAATGACTAAAAATGAGTAAAACCTATAAAGCAACTGGTATTAATCTCAAAGCTCAAGCACTGGGCGAATCAGATAAGATAGTTACAATTTTAACTCAAGAATTTGGGCTAATTCGGGCAGTTGCGACGGGAGCGCGTAAACAAAACTCCAGTTTGGGCGGAAGAATGGAGATGTTTGTCGTCAATGAATTACTCATTTCCCAAGGACGCAATCTTGATAGAATTACGCAAGCTGAAACTATAAAAACTTATCCGGGTTTATCTAAAGATTTAGGTAAATTAGCTGCTAGTCAATATTTAGCTGAAATAGTTTTGTGTCAAGCTTTGAGCGAACTACCCCAAACAGAACTTTATGAGTTATTTAATGAACATCTTCAGCGGCTAGAAGATATACCCAAAACAGAGATAAGATGTGTAGTTGCCCATTTAGTCCAAGGTGTATTTCAGCTTTTAGCCTTAGCAGGACTCACCCCGCAATTAGAATCTTGCTGCTTAACCCAACGGCTTTTAACTCCAGACTGGACAAATCCCCATTGGCAAGTTGGATTTAGCATTCCTTCCGGTGGGATAATTTGTTTAGATGCTTGGAAAAGCTTGCGAAAAGAAATAGAGCAGGGGAAATGGGACAATAGGGAAATGGAGGAAACAGACAAAGATAAGCATTCCTAATCCCCAATCCTCAGCCTCTAACCCTAGCTATGAAACAGTTTTTCATCAGCAGGAGTTACCAATTATTTCTCGTCGGTTGAATGGGAAACAACTGGTTATGCTTCAACATCTGTCGGAAACAGAGATAATAAGAATAGATGCAGCCTCAGATTCTGGATGGTTAGCTGTTGAGCAAATTTTGCGCCAGTATGTCCAGTATCATTTAGGACAACCTATTCGCTCTGCCACTTTGATTGACTCCTATTTTGCCGCCAACCATGATGCAATCGTCTGATTTAGATAAAAAAAGCCGAACTCACTCACCTAGCGAAGCTAAAAAAAAGCATAGAGCATCAGATCATAATGTTGCTGCTTCACCTAAACTTAGTCATATTCATAGTCCAGAAATGTCACTAAGGGATGTTGCTGAAAATGGGAATTGCACATCAGAAATTCCCTTGACTGATATCCCCAAACCATCAGAAATTACCCAGACAAATGGCAAAATTAATGATGTTCAGGAAAATGTTCCAGCCACAACGGAATTAACACCGGAAACACTGCCATTAATAGATGCTGGTTCTGGGGGTACAGCTTCAGAAAATAATCAACAGGCAGGTTTTTTACCTGTATTCAAAAATCCGAATTTTCTCGCTCTTTGGGCAGGTCAAGTTTTCTGTCAATTAGCTGATAAAGTTTATTTAGTATTGATGATTGCTTTGATTAATAGCCAATTTCAAGCTAGTGATCAAAGTATTAGTGGTTGGGTTTCGGCTTTGATGATGGCGTTTACAATTCCCGCTGTATTATTTGGTTCTGTAGCTGGGGTATTTGTAGATCGTTGGTCAAAAAAAGTTGTTTTGGTAGCATCAAATATTTGGCGCGGTATTCTGGTTTTGCTCATTCCTACTCTATTGTGGTTAACCCATGATTGGCAGCCTGTGGGCGTTTTACCTGTGGGTTTTTTGATTATTTTAGGTGTGACTTTTTTGGTTTCTACCTTAACACAATTTTTCGCACCGGCAGAACAATCTGCTATTCCTTTAATAGTTAAAGAACAGGATTTGCTTTCAGCTAATTCTCTCTACACAACGACAATGATGGCTTCGGTGATTGTCGGTTTTGCCGTAGGAGAACCAGTTTTAGCATTAGCAGATGGACTCTGGACGCAATTAGGTGGTAGTGGGGGATTGGGTAAGGAGATTTTGGTCGGTGGTAGTTATGCGATCGCTGGGTTAATATTATTTCTACTGCGAACTAACGAAAAACCTCATCCCCCAGAAACAGAATTTCCCCATGTTTTCTCAGATTTGCGCGACGGGTTACGTTATCTCCAGGAAAATCATCGCATTCGCAATGCTTTATTACAACTAATTATTTTATTTTCTGTCTTTGCAGCCCTGACTGTGCTTGCAGTTCGCATGGCAGAAATTATCCCGAATATGAAAGCCTCTCAATTCGGTTTTTTATTAGCATCTGCTGGTGTTGGTGTTGCTGTTGGGGCAACAATCTCGGACAATTTGGACAACGCTTTTCCTATAAACAATTGAGTTTTTGGGGTTGTCTAGGTATGGCAGGATCTTTAATTGGTTTATCATTGTTTACAACCCAACTCTTGCCAGTGCTGCTATTTATAGCTTTACTGGGAATATTTGGGGCTTTGGTGGGTATCCCCATGCAAACTGCAATCCAAACCGAAACACCCCCAGATATGCGGGGTAAGGTATTTGGACTGCAAAATAATGTGATTAATATTGCCCTCTCCCTACCCTTAGCTTTAGCTGGTGTAGCCGAAACTTTCATTGGCTTAAAAGCAGTCTTTTTTACCTTGGCTGCCATCGTCTTAGTCGGCGGTCTCTTTACCTGGTATAATTCTGGTGAATCCTCAGATGGCAAATAGCCAACAACTGCATCAAACTATTGGGTTTCGTGCTAAACTTAATCCAGCAAGATGCAAAATACTTGCTGGAGAAAAACTAAGTAATCAGCATATTAATTTGTGATCAAGTTAAAGAATTCATAACTTATTAGCATCATCAATAAAGCAATTTATTGGACATTTTAATTATTGCGGTTAAACAATATCTGAGCTTTTGTTATCAGCAAAAATTCAGTAATAGCGAATAACAACCCTATCATAAAAACAGTATAGTTTACACCCGCTTTTTTTTATAGATAACGAAAGAATGCGTATAGCTTGGATTGGAAAAAAAACACCCTTTTGCGGTAACGTCACCTACAGTCGAGAAATTACCAACGGATTGCTAGACAGGGGACACGAGGTTAGTTTTCTGCACTTTGCTCAAGAAGAAGCAACAACTGACAACTGGCCTAATTGTCAAGAAGTTCCTTTACCATTTATTTACAAGTCACAGGTTTACACAATTCCCTCTTTCAAAGCAACTAAAGTTTTGAAAGACTCTCTGCGGGAAATTAAGCCGGATATAGTCCACGCTTCTCTGACTCTATCAACTTTAGACTTTGTTTTACCGGAAATTTGCGAAGAATTAAATTTGCCCCTAATTGCCACTTTCCACACTCCATTTGCGGGTAAGGGAGCAAAATTAATATCTAGTACCCAACTTTTAGCTTATCAACTTTACGCTCCTTTTTTAGATCATTATGATCGCGTAATTATCTTTTCCCAAATTCAGCGGGAATTGTTATCAGGTATGGGAGTTGGAGATAGTAAAATTGCGGTAATTCCCAATGGTGTAGATCCTATTAAATATTCTCCCGGTGTTTCCCAAGTTAAAGCCGAATTCGGGGCTGAACGTTTGTTTGTTTATCAAGGGAGAATCGCTCAGGAGAAAAACGTTGAGTCTCTCCTCCGGGCTTGGAAGCAATCAGATATGGGCGTTAATACCAAACTATTGATTGTGGGTGATGGTCGATTAAAGCCCTCTCTAGAGTCATTTTATGGACGAGAACATGGCATCATCTGGTTAGGATTTATCGCTGATGAAGATCGCCGTATCGAAATTTTACGGGGATCTGATGTATTCATTTTACCTTCTTTGGTAGAGGGTTTATCCTTGTCTCTATTAGAGGCAATGTCCTGTGGTTTGGCTTGTTTGGCTACTGATGTCGGTGCAGATGGGGAAGTTTTAGAAAAGGGGGCTGGTGTGGCGATTAATACAAGCAGTGTGCGATCGCAGTTAAAAACCCTATTACCACTATTTCAAGATCATCCAGAGTTAACCACATTGTTAGGAGAAAAAGCCAGAAAGCGAGTATTAGAACGCTATACCCTGAATGATAATATTACCCAATTAGAAGAGCTTTATAGCCAAGTTCTCGCACAGCGGCCTTTAACACTGAGTTGGGGTATTTAGGTAACTTTACCATATTCTCATCAGCTATAACCAATAAATCTTTCTCTCTATTTCTGGATGAGGAAGATTTTTATTTTCTATTTGTCTAGAATTAATAATCATATTTAGTCCATTTTGTCAATTCGTAATTTCTATCGCTTTACAAAATTTAAGATTTTTATTAAATTACTTTACATAAGACATAAGTTCATCATAAACATTTTTAGCTTAAGTCTTCATAGCGACTAATTAACACATAATCTTGGAGATTCCGATTGTGGCTTTAACTATCCAGTCTGCTCAAACTATTTTTTCTAATACTCAAGTTCCTAGTCCTATTCCCGCAACTATAGCGTTATTTGATCAACTTAACGTTGATGATCAATTAGCTTATCTCTGGTATGCTTATACTGAAATGGGTAAAACCATTACTCCTGCCGCCCCTGGAGCAGCACGCTTACAACTAGCAGAAAGTTTGCTGACCCAAATTAAGCAAATGTCTCGGGAAGAGCAAACAAAAGTGATGAGGGATTTAGCCAGCCGTGCTGATACTCCCATTAGCCGTGCTTACGGTTTCTTTAGCGTTAATACCAAACTCGCTTTCTGGTACGAGTTAGGAGAATTGATGAAACAGGGAATCATCACTCCTATCCCCGCTGGTTATCAAATGTCCCCCGGTGTAAAATTTGTATTAGAAGCCACACAGAAACTTGATCAAGGTCAGCAAATTACCGTATTACGGAATACCGTAGTAGATATGGGATTTGATACTTCTGATCTTGGTCCTAGCAGTTATCCCAAAGCAGCTACAGAACCTGCTTTCCAACGGACAACTCCAGTTATTTCCTCAGTGAAAATTGACGGGATTACAGAACCCGCTGTGTTAGGCTACATTGAAGCCATGAATGCAGATAAATTTGATGCTGCTATTGCGCTATTCACTCCCGACGGTGCGCTACAACCACCATTCCAAAAGCCAATTGTGGGACGGGAAGCGATCGCTAAATATATGCGTGAAGAAGCACAAGGACTTAACATGATGCCACAACAAGGTATTTGTGAAGTTCAACCAGACGGTTCTAAGCAACTAAAAATCACAGGAGTAGTGCAAACTCCTTGGTTTGGTGTCACAGTCGGTATGAATATTTCTTGGCGGTTTTTAATCAATCCAGATGGAAAAATATTCTTCGTAGCGATTGATATGCTTGCATCTCCTCAAGAACTTATGAACCTGCGTCGAGTTTAATCAAATCAAGAGGCTGTCGAAAATCAAATTTACTTGTTATTTCCACAGCCTCGCTAAATTTGTATAGGAAATTGGTAAATTCAAATTTTTTAACCTTGTTGCTTTAAATAAGACATATTAATATTACAGACTTTCAAACCTTGACTTTATTTGCTAGAAAGTCTGTTTTTATCTTTGTCAAGACTTATTTAAGCAAAATCATAGAAAAAAAACGAAAAAAGGGGTAAAAACACTAAGTAATAAGAGTTTAAAAGAGATATTATTTAAGTAAGTTATAGTTAAGTAGAACGGACTGAATAATTCAAGGTTTGTAGTCAGGACTTTAGTGCTTATTTGAGGGCTGAAGCCCTCACTACAAAATCATCTCAATATTGTTTACATTACTTAATCTACTTTAATTTATTCTCCTCTACTTACTTATATATATAATTGTTTCTGTGTCCAAGTTTTATCCTATTTTATGAGTATTTTTGTCTAGATTTCAATGCCTCTTTAAGTAAAATATCACCACATTAATGTATAATTAGAGCTAATTTCGATCAATTAATAGCTTAATGGAGAAAAGTTTTTGAGCTTAAATTACAAATATTGGGATAATATAAAAGGTATCACAGATTGCCCGCCCCAAATCTGTCTCAACAAAAGTTTAGAAGCTTTTAGGTTTGTGTTTGAGGAAACTAGTCATAAGTCCAAAGATAATTTTCTACCAGTATTTAAGATTAATCCTAGTCGGAGAGACTTTAAAGCTAGTCAAAAATCTCAATGTTCAGGTTATGCACTATCTTTTTTCGATTCTCAAACTAATGCTAAAAATAAATATGAAAAACTTAGGACAAAGAATCAAAATATATCTAAAACCCTTGGTACACATTTAGCCCAAGTATATATTACAGAAAGTGATGGTGTAGTTACACAAATTGATAATAACGGACATTTTGATTTACATGAATATGAAAACACTAATTGGAGTAATAAGTTTGAAATTATCACTGTATTATCTGAAACCGAGTAATCTCTAATGAAAAAAATCTTAGGATATCAAATTCAAAAATTACCGTTTAATCCCACACACATAGTTGATCTAAACTACTTTGAGGGACCTTTGTTATCTCTATTTGAAAGTGAATATGGAGATTATTATTTATACTATTGGTGTGATGTAGATGATACATATAATTGCTGGTTGGTTTTTAGGGTAAAGAAGAGATCATTAATCGAATATTTAGAGCGAAAACTGACTTTACGAGACTTGGTAATATCTCCAATTGATGGAATTCAATATTTAATAGAAATGAATGATGATTTAAAAGTCATAAATACTTATATAACTCAACCAAATGATTTACTGAAATCATATATTCCTGATGAAAATTCTTATTATGCGGATTTGGATTTAAATCCAGATTCTTTTGCAGAAGATAAACAACTAATTCAACAAAGAATATTTTCAAGAGAGATAGATGCAGAAAAGATTAAATTGGAGTTGTTGTCTGAATTATTAAACAAACCTGAATTGCTAATTAAAATGTTAGAAATATCAGGATTTTCTCGCAGTGATATCGTAGATTCGAGAAACTTTGGTCTTGTTCTTGATAAAACTAAGGTTTTTTCATTACCTGTTATGCCAGATTATATGTTATTATTCAACAATATAGATACTAGAGTAAATATTTAAATTAAATTAATATCTATAATATAGACGTTATTTGTTCTGATTCTAATCACTTAAATTGATTTTTTTGTAAATAGAGAATAATCACATGAATAATGAAAACATCACACAAGTTGCTGCTTTATTAAAAATGCTTGAAGAAAAAGAGAATTCGTCTACACAAAACACTCAATATGAAAAGCCAAACTATGCTAGTGAGGAATATATTAATTATCTAAAATCTGTTTCTAATAGTTTCTTAAAAAAAGAAAAATTTACAATTGGGCAAATTGTGAGATGGAAGAAAAATCTTCAAAATAGAATTTTGCCCGAAGAAGATCAACCTGCTATAGTCTTACAAGTTCTTAATGAGCCTATAATGGATAATAATAAAGAATCTGGTAGTCCATATTTTCAAGAACCTTTAGATATTGTATTAGGCATTATTGATAGGAAAAATCGTTTTTTGACTCTTTACTATGATAGTAGTAGATTTGAAGTGTATGATCAATAAAATTGTACTCATATCAAAGAATCAATTTTAGATAAAAACTGGCTGCCTTTATCTGAAAATATTTCCTTGGCATAAGCAAAATTTAATCCTTTCCCAAAACAGACCAACCCAAACTGGTAGATTGTTCATAAACCCTCTTCAAAGTATTCACATCTCTAATCGAAATAAACGGCGGTTTGCGAACTTGAGAAAAATACATAGTATCAGTTTCTAGAAGACTATGCCCCCAAATTCCCAAAGCATGGCCAAGTTCATGACGGGCTGCGGATAACACATAATCACCCGTTTGACTAGGACTCAACAGAATTGTAAACCGGTGAGATAAAATATTATTTTCAGTATATAAATTATAAGTAGTTAAAGCCGAACGCGATCGCAATATTTTACCATTAGCTTCACGTTGCAAAGGTGGTGATTTTCGGGATATTGTAATATCAGCAATAGCGGATTTTTCGACTACCTGTAAAGGTAAATAAATATTCCATTCTTGAACAGCTTGGAAAACACTATTCACCCATAGTTGCGATTGCTTTTCACTAATATTTGTTGGTGTTTCTATCTTTACTTTTACCGGAAAACGTGACCAAATTAAATAACCAACTTTCGTAGATTTGATTTGATCAAAATAATCCCCACTATTTGTTTTATCTTGCCATTGTGCCAGAGTTGTTGGTAAAGAATGGGGTTTTTGAAGAATAGGTAGAGAAGTTGATAATTGGAAATTTCTTTCCTGTTCCCTGTTCCCTATTCCCTGTTCCCTCAAAACAGCATTAACTTGAAAGTTAGTCAAAATAACTAGCAGTCCTGTACTTATTGCTAAAGTCAGAACTGCTACTTGTAGTGAGCGAAGTCGAACTATTAACCGTCTCCAAAAGTTTTGATTTTGGGTAATTTTCCCCATTTTCAGTTTCAATTATTTAGGCAACCAATTAGCACTTAAAACCACAGTTAAACCCAGAAAAACCACAACCAATGCCCAAGTAACTCGATTTAAAGTATTTTCAGCACTTTTGGTACTGCTAAATAATTGTGCTTGTCCACCAATAGCACCAATGCCGTCACCTTTAGGACTATGTAACAAAACGAGAATAATCAAACCGAGAGCGGAGAATGCCCAAATGCCTTGGATGATGTTGGTAATTGCCATATTAGAAATGTTGTTTATAAGAAGTCATTAATCCCGTAGTAGGGGTTGAGCATTGCTAAACCCCTACCATTTTACGATTTTACAAACCTAGTTGTACAGGAGTACGAGTTAGTTGTAAATCATATTCTGCGGCTTTAAGTAATGATTGCCCTGTCATTTCTTCTGGTTTAGATATCTGTAAAATATCCAGAATAGTTGGGGCAATATCGGCTAATTTGCCATCATTTCTTAATTCCACATTTGTTCCATATCCGGGTATTTTGGCTTTTTCACCTTCTACCAAAATTAACGGAACTGGGTTGGTAGTATGCGCTGTCCAAGGATGACCGCCTTCATCTATCATGTACTCAGCATTACCGTGATCAGCAGTAATAATTGCTGTACCACCAGCTTTACCAATAGTATCAATCAGGCGACCTAAACAGCGATCTACTGTTTCAATGGCTGTGACTGTAGCTGGGATTTGTCCTGTATGCCCTACCATATCTGGGTTAGCATAGTTCATCACAACTAGGGAGTAAATGCCCTTTCTAATGGCAGTGATCGCCACATCTGTCACAGCTTTTGCTGACATCGCCGGGGCTTGATCATAAGTCGCTACCATGGGACTACTGACTAATTCCCGGTCTTCTCCCTCACAGGGGTCTTCTAGTCCCCCATTAAAGAAGTAGGTGACATGAGCGTATTTTTCAGTTTCCGCAGTTCTAAACTGCTTTAAACCACGATTGGCGATAACTTCACCGAGAATATTACTCAGATTTTGCGGCGCAAAAGCCACAGAAACAGGTAATTCTGGATCATACTGGGTAAAAGTTACGAAAGAAAGCGGCTGAATTTTCTGTCGTTCAAAACCGTTAAAAGTGTTACTGACAAAAGCCTGAGTCAGTTCTCTAGCGCGGTCGGGGCGGAAATTAAAAAATATCACCCCATCACCAGATTCTACCGCGCCTGGTTGCAGACGGACTGGAAGAACAAACTCATCAGTCACACCTTCAGCGTAAGCTGCTTGCACTGTCTCTACAGCCGTGAGTCCATTGCCCGCACTATCTGTTGTCATCACATCGTAGGCGCGTTGGACTCGATCCCAACGGTTATCACGATCCATGGCATAATAGCGACCGCTGATAGTCGCGATCGCCCCAATTCCAATGTGATCTATATAGTCTTCCAATTGCTGGATGACATTGATAGCATCTGTGGGTTTGGTGTCACGGCCATCAGTAATGGCGTGGATACAAACTTGTGAAAGTTGCTGTTCCTTTGCTAAGTCAAGTAGTCCAAATAGATGGGTAATATGGGAATGCACCCCGCCATCAGAACAAAGCCCCACTAGATGTAACTTGCCATTAGCAGAACGCACTTCTTGGCAAATTTTGACAAGGGCTGGGTTAGCGGCTAAAGAACCGTCTTCTACAGCATCTGAGATCCGTACCAGTTCTTGGGGTACGACTCGACCAGCGCCAATGTTCAAATGACCAACTTCCGAGTTGCCCATTTGACCTTCTGGCAACCCTACGGCTTTTCCTGATGTGCGAATGAGGGTGTGGGGATAGACTGCCCATAAACTGTCCATAATGGGAGTTTTGGCAGCGGTAATTGCGTTTCCTCGCTTTTCCTCACAGTAGCCCCATCCATCTAGAATGACTAGCACCACAGGAGCAACAGGTGCTTTGGTCATAGTAAAATTGCCCTTTACTTTTTGTAATACTCGAATGATACCATTGCTAACCAACTCTGGAGGTTAAATTCTGCTGATTAATTTCTGATATTCCGGTGGTTATAATGTTTCATCCAATCACAACAGCTTTTGTCGCTACCAGTAAAGATTGTATAAAAGCAGCATATCCATTTTGGATAGGTAGTTTTGATTATTGCCTATTATAGCACTTAGTGCTATACTTTAGTCAAAGGGAACTAATATGGCAATCTACAAAACCCGATGGTTTAACCGTTGGGCAAAAGATCAGAAGTTAAATGATTCTAGTCTCTGTAACGCTGTAGCAGAAATGGCAGCAGGTCTTTACGACGCGGATCTAGGAGGTGGACTATTTAAAAAACGTATTGCCCGTTCTGGAAAAGGAAAGAGGGCTGGTTTCCGTACATTGGTTGCTACTAACAAGGAAGATAGCTGGTTTTTTGTGTTTGGGTTTCCAAAAAACGAGCGTAGCAATATTGATAAGGATGAAAAAGAAGCCTTGAAAAAACTATCATCAGAACTGCTGTTTTTAACAGCAGAGGCTCTTGAAACAGCAAAATTGAAAGATGAATTAATAGAGGTAATCTGTAATGAGGAAGAAGAAGTCAGCAATTCTTGAGGCGGTTCACGAAACTGCTATAGGACTATACAAGGCTGGTATAATGAGTCAAGTTACGTTACGCGAATTTGATAGCTTGTGTTTACCTCCAATTGAACCGCTAGAACCTCAACAAATTAAGCAACTTCGTGAATCATTCAATGTAAGCCAATCTGTCTTTGCTGCTATTTTAAACATCAGTTCATCAACTGTTCAAAAATGGGAAATTGGGCAAAAACGACCTACGAGCGCGGCTCTTAAATTACTGCATTTAGTCCGTAAAAAAGGTTTGGACAGTTTAATTTATTAATCTAACCTGATTGCCAAATAAGTAAGAAATTGCGGTTTCTAATTGCCAGAATAATCTTTATTTAATCAGCAAGAAACATAATAATGGTACAATCAGCCCTAAAACTAATCACAGTTAATGAATTTATTACTCAGTATGGCGACAGTGATCGCTATGAACTTATTGATGGGGAATTAATCGAGATGGAACCAACAGGACCTCATGAACAGGTATCATCTTTAATTGGGCGAAAATTGAATGTAGAAATTGATCATCAAAACTTACCATACTTTATCCCCCATCGCTGCTTAATCAAACTATTGGGAACAAACACAGCATTTCGTCCCGATGTGATCGTATTAGACCAAACACAACTAATCAATGAACCATTATGGCAAAAAGAGCCTGTAATTACATCAGGAAAATCAATTAAACTAATTGCTGAAGTCGTGAGTACAAACTGGCAAAATGATTATGCTCGCAAAGTTGAAGATTACGCCCTATTAGCTGTTCCTGAATATTGGATTGTAGATTATTTAGGCATTGGTGGTAGAGAATATATTGGCAAAACCAAGCAGCCAACAATTACAATTTGTACATTAGTGGAAGACGAGTATCAAAAGCGATTGTTTCAAAACAATGATCAATTGGTTTCCTCAATCTTTCCCAACTTGCAATTAACAGCAAAACAAGTCTTTGCGTCCGGGGGTTTTTTTGCTATGTAATTTCTCTTGTAATACTAATTTTATCTGAGACTGCACAGAATAATAATCATTCATATTTATCTGTGTTTATCTGCGTTTATCTGCGTTCACTAATTCTTAAAATATCATTATCAAAAAATAGGTGACAGAAAGCCAGAAACACAATCAGTCACCCATTTACCGATATTACCTATTTCTGTTTTGCTCCAGCTTTAGCAGCCTTTGCCGCTTTTTTAGCAGCTTTTTCGGCTTCTAATGCTGCCAACTCCGCTTGTTCTTTCTCTTCAGCTTTCTTATCGAGATAGTAGTGATAATCTCCTAAATAAACGCGGAATTCACCATCACGAATTTCCACGATTTTGTTAGCTACTTGGGAGATAAAATAACGGTCATGGGAAACCACGAGGGCTGTACCTTCATAGTTTTGCAAAGCCTCTTCCATCATTTCCTTCGCCGGAATATCCAAGTGGTTGGTAGGCTCATCTAAAATAATTAAATTCGCTGGACGTAAAAGCATTTTAGCTAATGCTAACCGAGCTTTTTCACCTCCACTCAATGCCCCAACTTTCTTAAATACGGTATCACCAGTAAATAAGAATCTTCCTAACAGTGTGCGAACTTCCTCGTTTGTCCAGTTGGGAACTTCATCATGGATAGTTTCCATAACGGTTTTGTTTAAATCTAACGCTTCCGCTTGGTTTTGCTCAAAGTAACCAGGAATAACGTTGTGATCACCTAATTTAACAATCCCTTCTGTGGGTGGTTCAACACCCATCATAATTTTCAAAAGTGTCGATTTACCCGCACCATTAGGACCAAGGAAGGCAATTCTGTCTCCTCTTTCCACTAGCAGATTTGCTGATAAAAACAGAATTTTATCCCCATAAACATGAGTTAAATCCTTAATTTCTACTACTTCTCTACCGCTACGAGTGGCATCGGGAAAACGGAAATGCAGAGTTCTCATTCCTCCTGTCGGGGCTTCAATTCGTTCAATTTTATCAAGTAGTTTTTCTCTACTTTTCGCTTGGGTACTGCGGGTAGCACTAGCACGGAATTTTTCTACGAATGCTTGTTGTTTTTCTAATTCTTTTTGTTGACGTTCGTAAGCGTTAAGTTGTGCGTATTGATTTTCGGCTTTTTGTTGGAGGTAGGATGAGTAATTACCCAGGTAGGAACTGGAAACACCTCTTTCAGTTTCGACGATTTGGTTACAAAGACGATCTAAAAATTCCCGGTCATGGGAAACTATCACCATGGGGGTAATTAAACCGCGCAGGTAATTTTCTAACCACTCAATGGTTTCTAAATCTAAGTGGTTTGTCGGTTCATCCAGTAGTAACAAGTCGGGTTTTTGGAGGAGAATTTTGCCTAAACTCATCCGCATTTGCCAACCACCGGAGAAGGCACTAACTAGGCGATCGCCATCTTCTAGTTGAAATCCCATCTCTGGTAGAATCTTACCAATCCGCGAGTCTAAGTTATATCCGTCCAAAGCTTCAAACTGACGCTGCAACCGATCTAACTGATGAATTAGTTCATCTAACTCTTCTGGAGTAGCAGTTTCCATCTCGTGGGGTATCCGAGATAAAGCCATCTGCACTTCGTTAGCTTCTTTAAATACAGTCCAAAATTCTTCTCTGACTGTACGAGTGGGGTCAACTTCAAACTCTTGGTTAAGATAAGCTATATGCAAGCTGGCGGGACGAATAATTTCCCCAGCGGTGGGTTCAATCTCTCCAGAGATGATTTTCAGTTGGGTCGATTTTCCCGCACCGTTAACGCCAACTAAACCAATACGATCTCCTGGTTTGACTTCCCAGTTGATATCTTTAAGAACTTCGCCTGTAGGATAAATTTTACTGATATGTTCTAGTCGCAGCATGAAATGTCTCGTGGGTAGGAAGAGGGGCAAAGCTAACGCCGTATATAATCTTAACAAAATTTAACGCCATATTTATAATTTTTTGGCTATGAATATAAATTCTTTCCTAGACAAGCCGTGACTAATAGCAGTTTTCCTTATATTTAGAGCTAATACTGAAATTTATGGCTGGGATTCTGGGTGATCCCTAAAAATATGGGTACATTTGACTAAAAATCGCTACCAATAGCCATGTTTTGGCTTGATTCTTTCAGCATTTACCAGTAAGTATTACACATTACAACTGAGATATTTTTCTCAACTCTTAGCTATAGTATTTTTTTACTATTTCTGGTTTATTATTAGCTTTTTTGAGGAAATAATTTATTGATTAAAGGTTCTGACTACTTTATTCGCTGGATATGGGTTTTATGCTTGCTAATTCTCAAGTTTATTGGGAGTTTAACAATAAATTAATACTGATTTTTTTGGAAAATTAAGATAGGAAGGTAACAATAATTAACATCTTAAATTAATAAAAATAGCCGAAAATGTATCTAATTAGGTTGACAATTTACACTCTTGTAAAGAATTATCATAGTGAACCCGGATAATCGTTAGTGAGGAAAATATGCACACAGTTATTCTCGTTCTAGTTGAGGTGTTAATTGTTATTGGACTCTCCCGACTTGTAGGATTGGGATTCAAATCAATTAAACAACCATTGGTAATTGGTGAGATTTTCGCCGGGATTATGCTCGGTCCATCATTATTTGGTTTAATTGCTCCCGGTTTAGCACATAGCCTGTTTCCACCAGAAACAATGTCTTATTTGAATGTTTTATCGCAAATAGGGCTAATATTTTTCATGTTTCTGATTGGGTTGGAATTAAATCCCAAATATCTGAGTGGTAACTTAAAAACTGCTATTCTCATTTCCAATCTCAGCATTATTGTTCCCTTTGCTTCGGCTTTTGTTTTATCTTTCCTCCTTTATCCCTTAGTTTCTAGTACCAATGTAAATTTTGCCCCTTTTGCCTTGTTTTTAGGGGCAGCAATGTCAATTACGGCCTTTCCTGTATTGGCGAGAATTATCACCGAAAATAACTTACAGGGAACTCGGTTAGGGACATTAGCCTTAACCTGCGCGGCTGTGGATGATGTGACAGCTTGGTGTATTTTAGCAGTAGCGATCGCTGTCGCTCGTCACGGTAGTATTGATCAACAAGCTATTTTCACTATTATTGAAAGTATTGCTTATATTGGCTTCATGTTCACAATTGGCAGGTGGTTTCTCAAACGTCTGAGCAAACATCATCATCGGGCTGGGCGTTTGAGTCAATTGGTTCTGGCTGTAATTTATATGGGAGTTGTTGCCTCTGCCTTAATCACTGAATTCATCGGCATTCACCTGATTTTTGGCGCATTCCTATTAGGCGCAGTCATGCCTAAAGATGAAGAATTAGTCAGAGAATTAGCCATCAAAACTGAAGATTTTGTCCTCATCTTTCTTTTACCAATATTCTTCGCCTACAGTGGTTTGAAGACACAAATTGGTTTACTCAACAGTCCTCATTTATGGCTATTGTCTGCCTTGATTTTATTAGTAGCAATTGGCGGTAAATTTACTGGTGCTTATGTAGCTGCTCGCATGAGTGGCATTGACAAACGAGAATCTACAGCCCTGGGTTGGTTAATGAATACTCGCGGTTTAACCGAGTTAATTGTCTTGAACATTGGTTTAGAGTTAGGCGTAATTACACCATTACTTTTCACCATGTTAGTAATTATGGCTTTGGTGACAACATTTATGACTTCACCATTGCTGGAATGGACATATCCTAAACGCCTGATCAGATTAGATGTTGTTGAACCAGAAGCAGAAATCTCACCAGAAGCTGTACCAGTCATCAGCGAACCTTACATTGCTCAATATCGGATTTTAGTCCCAGTAGCTAATCCCAGCGCCCAAAAAGGTTTATTACAGTTAGCCGCAGCGATCGCCATTAACAACCGACAACCTGCTGTTGTTTATCCCCTCAGCTTTATTGAACTAGAAGAAGACTATGGCTTTGAGAGTACCCCAACCGAAGCTGACAGACTCATTGCCGAACGTCGTCAAAAACTAGAAGAATTAATCAATACCCTAGAACCACCACTGACACGTTCCTATATCCATCCCATAGTTCGCATATCTAGCAATGTCGCCAGAGAAACAGCACAGATAGCCAAAATTGAACAACCAGATTTAGTTCTCGTCGGTTGGCATCGTCCAGCTTTTAGTAACAATCGTTTAGGGGGAAGAGTCGGACAAATTCTCGGCACCACACCAGTAGATGTAGCCGTATTCGTAGATAAAGGTGGCAACGCCATTGAAAGTTTATTAGTTCCTTACTCTGCCAACATTCATGACGATTTAGCACTAATCATCGCTTTGCGAATGCTCATTAATCGTGATACTTGTATGTTACAAGTTTTACAGGTATTTACAGGCAATCACATCCAAGACGAATTAAGTTATGAACTCAACGCCATGATTGAGCAATTACCGAAGAGTGTCCGCGATCGCATTGAAATCAAAAACGTCACATCCCCAGAACCAATGCGAAGCCGTAGTTGCAGCCTCAGAAAATGTTGATCTCACTATTGTTGGTACTAGCCGTCTGTGGGGAATTGAACGCCAAACCCTAGGAAGATACACAGATCAACTTGCTATCCAATGTCGTTCTTCATTACTCATTACCCGTCGTTACAGTCAAGTTACCTCACACCTTACTGCCCTGCTACCGGCAGTTAATAACCAAGAAGTAATTCGTAATTCGTAATTTTTGCCAATTCCCAATCATACCTTTGGCAAATTGCCTTCCTCCCAGAAATCTGGCAAATTAGCTCATCACAATTCACATACCAAGTCAAGCGAAAAATACTAGTACTTAGTCACAATCACTATCAAAGCGAACAGTGTACCGTCTGCTTTTAAACTTTAAAAGTCTTAGCCAGAAAAGAACTAGCCACCAGATCCCAAATCAAACAGCCATTGAATCATGAAAATTAGAACTAATCAAATTCTTCCATCTATCGGGTGAGCTTATTTGGCTTAATTACCCTTACGCCTAACATCAGTTTTGCCCAACCAGTAGCACAACTTAATAATTGGGAGTTTAACCCCAAAGCACAGCAATTAGAAATTAATCTCTCAGCTACCGCAACACCCCAGTATTTCTACCTTGATCAGCCACCACGTCTAGTTCTCGATTTGCCTAATACCAAATTAGGTAAAGTCCTCACTCAAAAAGAATATTCAGGCGCAATTCAGAGAATTCGTATTTCTCAACTTAACGAAAATGTTACTCGTATAGTTCTCGACCTAGCACCAGGAACTCAGTTACAACCCAACCAAGTACAACTCCAGCCCCTTTCCCGACAAAAACCCACGCGCTGGGTATTAAATCCCCGCATCTCCTATAATAGCACTTCTTTAAAACCTAGCAATTCCTCTTCCCCTGCCAACAGTCTCTTAACCACACCCTCCACTACCCTACCACCATCCACAAATCTCACCACTAACTCTCAACAACCCTTAATCACCGTACCACCTCTAAATTCTCAAAACCCCTCACCAATCATCAATTCACCCCTTCCTGCCGCGATGTTGCCCACACCTGTAGGAAACAAAAACAGTTCCCCAAATAACCCTAAAGAAGTTCCCATTATCGAATTTGGTCAACCTTTACCCATCCAAAAATTTTAGATTAACCGATTTCCCTACTGGTTTCTCGACCCAAAAATTTGTAACAATAGAAATTAGCAAGTTATTTTCTTCAGTTTCCATATTTTTTGGCAGTGTTTAGATATGAGTAATTCCAGCAATTTTCGTGAAGCTTTCCGTGAGGCTAGAACTCATGGAATCGTTGGACCCAATGTCATTGCTAACGCCCTCCCCTATGTCGGTGCTGGATTGGTGCTGACAGCATTCGGAACTTATGGTGGTTTAGGTGTTATCCGCACTAACCCAGGACTCTTTTTTCCCACCTTCATTGGGGCGGTAATTCTCGAATTAATTTTGTTCTTCGTTGCCCAAAATGTGGCATCAAAAGGTAACAAAGCCCTAGCTTTACCTCTATTGGGTATTTACAGTCTATTATCTGGATATACCCTGAGTGGCTTGGTGTTTGTGGCTTTAAGAACCCAAGGTGTAGGTATTCAAGGTATTGCTATTGCTGCTCTGAGTTGTGGTATTACCTTCATTGCTGCCCGAAAAATCGGTTCTAACCTTTCGGAAGCAGACGGTATGGCATTGACAAAAACCGTTAGTTTGGGCATTGTTGCCTTATTGGTTGTTTGTCTTCTCCAATTTGTCTTTGCCTTGTTTGGTGTTTACACACCCAGTTGGTTAGAAATCGGCATCTCTGGTATAGGTGTATTTCTCTTCGCGGGAGCATCAGTAGTTGATTTCTACATCTTGCCTCGTACTTACCGCAATGATGAATATTTACCAGCAGCTTTGTCAATGTACCTCACCTACATTAACTTATTTGTCTTTATCTTACGGTTACTCATTGCTATCAATGGTCGTGATTAAGTATATGTAGGCAGAGAAAACTCAACTTTGTCGGGAAAGGGGAAAAGGAAAAGAAAAATCTTTAACTTCCTTTTTCTTCATTCTTCCTTCTCCCTTCTTTCTTCTTTCTTCTTTCTTCTTTCTTTTTTCTTCTTCCTTCTGACTCCTGAATCCTGACTCCTGACTCCTATTTAAAATCTTTCCGTATCTTGTGGAGTTCCCACAGCCCCTGGTTGAGATAAAAAGAAATTTTGAGCCGATTCATTTTGATAAATACATCTAATATCTGGCTTTTCACTGTTTAAGTCACCTGTAAAGCCAAAGGTATTGAGACGATTCTTACATTCTCGTACCTGATCTGATGTTACAAGTTTTTTATTTTCCAAAATTGCCCAGTTATTTTGACGAATTACACATCCAGGGCGGATATTCGGCTGGGCAACATAGACATTAAAGGGGTTAAGCGTTACAAATAATCTAGCATCCATCACCATTGCACTAGCTCCATACTGCACGCAAATCTCAGGATTTGGCGCTCTGGTGTCAATAAACTCACGGGAAGCCACATTTGATGAACTCAATGTAGTTGTAGAACTAAACGCAATCCCAATCCCAATTCCCAAAATCAACACCCCTCCAAAAATGGCAATGGTGGCGAAGTTAAACATCGGGGATTGAAAAATAGAGGGTTTAGGGTTATTAGTTGGTTTAGTAGTAGATTTACGTCTCATTTTCGCTTTATTACCTTCATGCCAAATAGGAAGAAATTAGTTTATTTTTTCACTTATCTCAGTATATTGTTCCTAGTCCGCTTAGGCAGATTTTGTTTGTGTACTCGCCTCTGCGTAGCCTGCCGGAGTCTCTATTATAATAATTCTTAAGCTCAACTTGAAGGCAAATATGGTTAGTACAGTCACTAAACCAAACAACATTACCCCAGAAACTACCCCAGCAGAACAGCGAGTAGTTTTTCACAACATCAGTTGGCAAGCTTACGAGCAAATTTTAGCAGCATTAGGTCAAAGTCGTTCTTCTCGACTCATCTATGATCAAGGTACATTAGAAATCACCATGCCTTTAGAAGAACACGAAAGTGCTACCCGATTAATTGAACTATTCATCCGCATTTTGGTCGAAGAAATGGGTTTGAAAATTAAAACAATGGGTTCAACTACCTTAAATCGTCCTGATTTACAAAGAAGTGCTGAACCTGATAATTGTTATTACATTCAAAATCAACCTCAAGTAGCAGGGTTGGCGTGAAGATTCCGGAGACCATCCCGCCGATGATGATGACTGGCGTCAGAATGGCGGTCGAGGCCCCCCAGGCGCTTTTCAAAAGCTCCATGAGGGTGGCCCTCTTCTCTTTCGGGTAGTTCCTCTTCCTGGCATAGATGTAAACAATGACCATCAGGACGAGGCCCATCAGAAAACCGGGGATAAAACCGCCAGAAAAAGCCGGCCCACCGACGTGCCGGTGATGCTGCCGTAGATGACCAAGGGGATGCTGGGGGGGATGACCGGCCCGATGGTTCCGAGGCGGAGGCGATGATCGCGGCGCAGAATTTTCGATCAAAGCCCTTCTTGGTCATTCCTTCCATCCCGACCGTTCCGATGTCAACCGCCTCGGCGACGGCCGCCCCCGTCATGCCCGCAAAGATCATCGCACTGACCACCACGACATGGCCCAGGCCTCCTTTGAGATGTCCGACCAGGTTATGGGCGAATTGAAACAACCGTTGCGTGATGCCGCCGGAATTCATCAGGTTGCCATAAATCAGCATGGCTTCGGCTCCAAGTTCGGGCTCTACGGGATCGACGTCAACATCGGCATCCTGTACGCGTTCGCGTTCGGATCCCTCGCTTTCTACGGTTTGCTGCTGGGCGGTTGGGCGTCCGGCTCCAAGTACTCGTTCCTCGGCGCGATGCGCTCGGCCGCGCAGCTGATCAGCTACGAGGTGGCGCTCGGGCTCTCGCTGATCGGCGTCGTGATGATGGCCGGCTCGCTGTCCCTCGTCGACATCGTGAAGGCGCAGGACACGGTCTGGTACGTGATCCCGCAGTTCGTCGGCTTCCTGATCTTCACGGTCGCGGGCTTCGCCGAGACGAACCGGCCGCCGTTCGACCTGCCCGAGGCCGACGCCGAGCTGGTGTCCGGCTACAACACCGAGTTCGGCGGCATGCGCTTCGGCTCTTTCTTCCTGGCCGAGTACATCAACATGCTCGTGATCGCCGGCATTGCGGCGGCGATGTTCTTCGGTGGCTGGATGGGGCCCGGACCGAGCGGCCTCGACCCGCTCTGGATGATCTTGAAGATGCTGGCCATCGTGATCTTCTTCATCTGGATCCGGGCCACGATGCCGCGCCTGCGCTACGACCAGCTGATGAGCTTCGGCTGGAAGATCCTGCTGCCCCTGGCCACGCTCAACCTGCTGGTGACGGCGATCCTGGTGTCTACAACATGACCGATCGTCGCCAAGTCGACGATCGGGTTTGAGGAGTTTCATGACTTATCGAGTCGAGCCAGATGCGATCGCCGTGCAGCGCGGCCCCGAGCCGGGAGGGCTGGGCGGCGTGTCCCGCGCGTTCGGAGAGACGCTGCGCGGGCTGAAGACGACGTTCGGGCGGCTGGTGGAGGGCCCGGTCACGATCCAGTACCCGGAGCAGAAGACCCCCGTCTACCCGCGCTTCCGCGGCCGCCACAAGCTGCACCGTTCGAGGACACGGACCTCGAGAAGTGCGTCGGCTGCTCGCTGTGCGCGGCCGCCTGCCCGGCCGACTGCATCCGCGTGGTCGCGGCCGAGAACACTCCCGAGAACCGGGTGTCCGCCGGCGAGCGCTACGCCGAGGTCTACGAGATCAACATGACGCGCTGCATCTTCTGCGGCTACTGCGAGGTCGCGTGCCCGTTCGACGCGATCACGATGGGACACGACTACGAGCTGTCCGACTACGACCGGTCGGACCTGATCTTCACGAAGGAGATGTTGCTGGCGGAGCCGGTGGAACGCACCCCGCTGAGGCGGGAGGGGGAGTGAGGGCCGGCCGTGGACGTCGGTGGTTCTTCTGGGTCGCCGCCCTGCTCGCCGTTGCCGGTGCGGCCGGCGTCGTGCTCCAGCGCAACCCGTTCTACACCGTGCTGTCGCTGGTCGTGCACCTGATCGCGCTGGCGGTCCTGTTCCTGCTGCTGCGCGCGGAGTTCCTCGCCGCCGCACAGGTGATCGTGTACGCGGGCGCGGTGATGGTGCTGTACGTGTTCGTGGTCGCCTACGTCGGCGGGCTCGAGGACCCGCTCACCGAGCCGAACCCGAGTACTCCGCGGGATCGCGCCGCTGTTCGCGCTCGCGCTGCTCGCGGAGCTGTGCGGTGGCGATCATCGGGTCCGGCCTGAAGGCGATCGACACCCAGGGCCCCCACGTTGCGGCCGGCTTCGGCTCCCCGGCGGCGATCGGCGAGATGTTCCTGACGAAGTTCCTGCTGCCGTTCGAAGTCGTGTCATTGCTGCTGCTGATCGCCGCCGTCGGGGCTGTCGTCATCGCGAGACGCGAGAGCCCGAGGGACATCGGATAGTCATGGACATCGTCTGGTACCTGGTCCTCTCGGCCTTCATCTTCTGCATCGGCGCGGCCGGCGTGCTCATGCGCCGCAGCCCGCTCGTGGTGCTGATCTGCCTGGAGCTGATGCTGAACGCCGGCAATCTGGCCTGGCGGCATTCGCCCGGATGACCGGGACGCACGACGGCCAGGTGTTCGCGCTGATCGTGATGATCGTGGCCGCCTGCGAGGTCGTGATCGGCCTCGGCCTGATCGTCGCGATGTACCGCAGCCGGCTGCCGATGGACGTCGACGAGATGTCGGAGCTGCACGGGTGAGCGTCACCACCTACGGCTGGCTGGTGCTCGCGTTCCCGCTCGCGGGATCGATCGCTGATCGCGCTGCTGTGGAGGGTGCTCCCCGGGCGCACCGCCGGCTGGATCGGCTCCGCCGCGATCTTCCTCGCGTTCCTGAACGCGATCGGCGCCCTGGTGCAGCTGCAGGACAAGCCCGAGGGAGCAGCGCCAGGCCACGTCGTCGCTGTGGACCTACGCGAGCACGGCCGGAGTCGACGTGCAGGTGGGGATCCTGGTCGACCCGCTCGCCGTGTTCATGGCGCTGGTCGTGTCGGGAGTCAGCTTCCTGATCCACGTGTACTCGGTCGCCTACATGGACGGCGACCGCGGCTACCGCCGCTACTTCAGCTACCTCAACTTCTTCGTCTTCTCGATGCTGCTGCTGGTGCTGGCCGGCAACTTCGTGCTGCTGATCGTCGGCTGGGCGTTCGTCGGGTTCGCGTCCTACGCGCTGATCAGCTTCTGGTACCGGCGCCGCACCGCGACGTACGCGGGCATCAAGGCGTTCGTGATCAACGCGATCGGCGACGTCGGCCTCGTGCTCGCGGCGATCATCCTCCAGCGCGACACCGGCTCGCTCGACTACGGAGTCGTGTTCGCGCGGGCGTCCGAGGTCTACTCGCAGAACGAGTGGGTGATCGTGGCCGTGTGCCTGCTGATCCTCGTGGGTGCGTTCGCGAAGTCGGCGCAGATCCCGCTCCACACCTGGCTGCCGGACGCGATGGAGGGCCCGACGCCGGTCTCCGCCCTGATCCACGCCGCCACGATGGTGACCGCCGGCGTGTACCTGATCGCGCGCACGCATCCGCTGTTCGAGCTGGCGCCCACCGCGGCCGACATCTCCGCCGGGATCGGGGCGCTCACGCTCGTCTTCGCCGCGTCGGTCGCGCTGGTCGTCACCGACCTGAAGCGGATCATCGCCTACTCCACGATCAGCCAGATCGGCTACATGATCGTGGCGGTCTCGATCGGGGCCTACAGCGGCGGGCCTGTTCCACCTGATGACGCACGCGTTCTTCAAGGCGCTGATGTTCATGGCGGCCGGCTCGGTGATCGCGGCGATGGCCGGCGACGCAGGACATCAACCGCATGTCGGGACTGCGCAACGCGATGCCCTTCACGATGCGGATGTTCGTGGTGGCGGCGCTCGCGCTGGCTGCGTTCCCGGGCTTCTCCGGATACTTCTCCAAGGACGAGATCCTCGCGTTCGCGGGCGAGCGCGGCGGCGGCTTCTGGATCCTGTACGTGGCCGGCACGATCGCGGCGATCATGACCGCGTTCTATGCCTTCCGGATCATCTTCCGCGTCTTCTGGGGAGAGCCGAACGAGGAGGCGGTCGAGCTCGAACGCGGTCACCTGCACCACGCGGAGCCCGTCAACCCGATGACGGGCGAGCCGGAGGACACCGACGTCGGCTATCCCGGCCCGGAGCACCACATCGCCGAGCGGGAGATCTGGATGGGAGTGCCGATGGCGATCCTGGCATTCCTGTCCGTGGTCGCCGGGCGTCCTCCAGATCCCGGGCGTCACGCACGTCGATCGAGAGCTTCCTCGACCCCACGTTCGCGGACTCGCGCTTCATCGGCATCGACGTCGGCAGCGGGATCGAGGCGCTTGCGCTGACGGTGGGCGCGCTTGCGGCGCTGGCCGGCATCGGGCTCGCCTGGCACGTTTACCTGCGCCGGCCCGGGACCACAGCCCGGCTGGTCGAGCGCTTCGGCTGGCTGCACGACTTCCTCGCGCACAAGTGGTACTTCGACGAGCTGTACGACCGCGCGATCGTGCGGCCCACGCTGGCCTTCGCGTCCTGGGCGTCGGGCTTCTTCGAGCGCTACGTGATCGGCGGCATGGTGTCGGGCACGGCGCTCGTGGTACGCGCCGGCAACTCAGGCCGTGCGGGTCGCGCAGTCGGGCCTGCTGCGCTACTACGCGCTGCTGCTGATGTCGGGCGTGACGGCGCTCGGCCTCTACTTCCTGGTGGTGAGCCGCTGATGCTGAGCGTGCTCGTGTTCCTGCCCCTCGCCGGCGGATTGCTGGCCGCGCTGCTGGCCGGACGCGACGGCGCGTGCGCGCCGGGGTCGTCTCGCTGCTGTTCGCGATCGCGACGCTGGGCTTCAGCATCGGCCTGCTGGGCGGCCTTCGACTCGTCCGGCGGGCTCCAGCACGTCACCGACGTGAACTGGATCCCGGAGCTCGGCATCCACTACAAGCTGGGGCTCGACGGCCTCAACCTGTTCCTGATCCTGATGACGGCGCTGCTGTGGACGGCGGCGACCGCGGGATCGCTGCTGGGCGAGTGGCAGCGGCCGCGCCTCTACTACCTGATGCTGGCGCTCGGCGAGACCGCGGTGCTGGGCGCGTTCTGCGCGCAGGACCTGGCGCTGTTCGTCCTGTTCTTCGACCTGATGCTGGTGCCGTTCTACTTCCTGATCGGCATCTGGGGCGGGCCCCGACCGCGTGCGCGCGACCACCACGTTCGTGATCTACACGCTGGTCGGGAGCCTGCTGATGCTGGCCGCCGCCGCGGCCACCGGGATCCTCGCGACGCCCGCCGGCGCGAGCACGTCGTTCGAGCTGTCAACGCTGCTCCAGCGACCGCTGTCCGAGAGCAACCAGGAGTGGATCTTCCTGTTGTTCGCGTTCGCCTTCCTGGTGAAGATGCCGGCGTTTCCCGCTGCACGCGTGGATGCCCGGCGCCTACACGCAACGCGCCGACTCCCGTGGTCGCGGTGCTGTCGGGCGTGCTGTCCAAGGTCGGCGCCTACGGTTTCCTGCGCATCGCGCTGCCGCTGTTCCCCGACGCGGCCGCCCAGTACCAGGAGCTGATGCTGGTGATCGCCGTCGCGAGCATCCTGTACGGGTCGGTGATGGCGTTCACGCAGACGTCGGCGACGCTGGTCGTCGGGTACTCGTCGATCGCGCAGCTGGGCTTCATCACGCTCGGGATCTTCTCGCTCACCGACGTCGGGCGCCCAGGGTGCGCTGCTGCAGATGGTCAACCACGGGCTCGTGGTCGTGCCGCTGTTCTTCATCATCGCCCTGCTCGCCGCGCGCGCGGGCGGCAGCGACGACCTGCGCGGGATGGGAGGGCTCGCGGTGCGGGCGCCCGTGCTGGCGGCCATGTTCCTGATCGTCTCGCTCGCCACGCTCGCGCTGCCGGGCTCCGCGAACTTCATGGGCGAGTTCCTGATCCTGACCGGCACGTTCAATTCGAAGATCGTGTTCGCGATCGTCGCGAGCGCGGGCGTCGTGCTGGCGGCCGTGTACATGATCCGGCTTTACCAGCGCTCGATGCACAACCCGCCCGCGCCCGGCGCAACATCGCGTGAGATGAGCTTTGCGGACGGCGCCGTGATCGTCCCGATCGTCGCGGTGATCCTGTTCCTGGCGCTGTATCCGCAGTTCGTGCTCGAGCGGTCCGAGGACTCGGTCACTCCCCAGGTTCAGGTGGCGGCATCGCGATGAACGAGCTGAACGCTCCCCACATCGACTACGCGGGCCTCTCGCCGATCATCGCGCTGACGGCCGGCACGTGCCTGACGCTGCTGGCGGGCCTCTTCCCGCGCCGCACCGGGCGGGTGCTGTCGGTGTCGACGGCGCTGCTGACCCTCGCGACGGCGTTCGGCCTGTCGGTCTGGCAGTTCGGGGAACCGAAGTCGCTGGTCGAGGGAGCGCTGCGCTCGGACGACCTCGCGCTGTCGCTCGACTTCGTCTTCTACACGGCCGCGGCCACGGCCCTCGTGCTCTCGCTGCGCGAGCGGCCCCACCTGCCCACGAGCCTCGCGCGACTACTCGGCCCTGCTGCTCGCGAGCGTCACCGGCATGGTCGTGCTGGCGAGCGCCACGAACCTCGTCACGCTGTTCCTGGGCATCGAGCTGCTGTCGATTCCGCTGTACGTGATGTGCGCCGCTGGACCTGCACCGGCGCACGTCGCTGGAGGCGGGCCTCAAGTACCTCGTGATCGGCTCGGTGGGCTCCGCCACGCTGCTGTACGGGCTCGCCTTCATCTACGGCGCGAGCGGCTCCACCGACTTCGTCCGGATCGCGGTCTCGATCTCGGAGTCCGGCCTCACGGGCGACCCGCTGCTGCTGACCGGCATCGCGCTCGCGCTCGCCGGGCTCGCGTTCAAGGCGTCGGTGGCGCCGTTCCACCAGTGGACGCCCGACGTGTACGAGGGCGCGCCCACGTCCGTGACCGCGTTCATGGCGGTCGCGACCAAGGCCGCCGCGTTCGCGATCCTGCTGCGCTTCTTCGACGTCGCGCTGCTGCCGGCGAAGGACGACTGGGACGTGGCGCTGGCGGCGCTGGCCGTGACCACGATCGTGGTCGGCAACGTCGGCGCGATCGGGCAGGACTCGCTCAAGCGCATGCTCGCCTAGTCCGGCGTCGCGCAGGCCGGCTACATGCTCGCCGGCGTGGTCGTCGCGAGCCGAGACTGGGCGTGAAGGCCATCGTCTTCTACCTGCTCGTGTACCTGTTCATGAACATGGCCGCGTTCGCCGTGGTGATCGCGCGCGAGCGCGAGACGACGCTGGGCGATCACGTGGACGCTGTCGCCGGGATCGGCGCGACGCGCCCGCTGCTGGCCTGGTCGCTGACGATCAGCATGCTCGGCCTCGCCGGCCTGCCCGGCACCGCGGGGTTCATCGGCAAGTTCTTCCTGATCGAGGCGTCCGTGGACGGCAGCTTCACCTGGCTCGGTATCGCGATCGCGATCGGCTCGATGCTGTCGCTGGCCTACTACCTGCGCGTGATCGCGGCCGTGTGGATGGGTGAGGCGAGGGTGATCGTGCCCGCCATGGCGGGAGGCTCGCCGGAGGCGGAGCCGGTTGCGCCCGGTCCTTCCCGCGCCGCGCCCGAGACGCTGGCCGTCGCCGCGCTGGCGGCCGCCGCCACCGTGTTCTTCGGCGTGATCCCAGGCCCGCTGCTGGACATCGCGGCGGACGCCGGCCGCCTGCTCAGCGGCTGACGCGATGAACGAGCAGGGCCCCGACCGGACGGTGCTCTTCCACCGCATCTTCGATCGCTTCGCCGGCCATCACCTGAAGGTGTGGCACTACTTCACGTACGTGCTGGAGGAGCCGGGGTACGCGCCGCTGATGATGATGTCGGAGGACTCGGTGTGGGACGAGTCGAACCCGTGGACCACCGTGCCCGAGCTGGTGATCCGCGGAGGCCGGCCGCACCCCGCCGACGTCTACTTCTTCTCCGGGCCGGTGTGGCAGCCCGTGCACAGGGACCAGCGCGCGCACGCCCCCGTGCCGGTGATCCACTACATGCAGAGCCTGCGGCACGCGCTGCCGGACAACATCCGCTACGACCTGCTCGAGAACAAGGCGATCCGCATCTGCGTCAGCGAGTACGTGGCGGACTCGCTGAGCGACACCGGCAGGGTGCACGGGCCGGTGTTCACGATCCCGGCGGCGATCGACGTGGCGGACCTGCAACGGCGGTTCCCGCCCGGCGAGCGCGACACGGACCTGCTGATCGTCGCGACGAAGCAGCCGGAGCTGGGACGGCGCGCGGCGGACCGGCTGCGCGCGCCCGGTCGCACGCTGCGGCTGATCGACGAGCTGGTGCCGCACGACGAGTTCCTCGCGGCCATGCGCAGCGCGCGGGTGACGGTCTTCTTCCCCTCCCGCGACGAGGGTGCGCCCCTGCCGATGCTGGAGGCGATGGCGCTCGGCACGTTCGTCGTGTGCCCCGACGCGATCGGCAACCGCGCGTACGTGCTCGACGGCCACAACGCGTTCCGGCCCGATTACGACGAGGAGCAGATCCTGGAGGCCGCGGCCGCGGCGCTCGACGGCTACGACACGCTGGGACCGCTGCTCGCGAACGCGGCGGAGACGGTGCGCGACTACGACCTGCCGGCCGAGCGCGACGCGTTCGTGCCGATCCTGCGCGACGCCGAGCGGCTCTGGAAGGAGTCCTAGTCGCCGCCGAGGCGGCGCATCGCGTCGACGCGCTTGAACACGAACGGGCGCTGCACGTCGACGAGTGCGCGGCGCGCGTCGTCCTGAGCTGCTCTGCTCGGGGTAGCTGGCGGTAGTGCATGACCACCTCGTCGACGTAGGCCGTCGGATGGCGGTCCGCGACGGCGAACAGCACGCCGTAGTCGTCGCCGACCGGCAGCGCGGTCCAGCCGCCGTACGCGTACAGGTACTCCTTGCGCCACATGGTCGTGTTGGGAACCATGCCGTGCGGGCCGGTGCGCCAGCGCTCCGTGATCACGCCCGGCTCGATCCGGCCGGCCGGCATCCGCCTCGCATCCGGGCGCGGCTCGAGCGAGCCGTCGGGCATCAGGTGCACGTGGTCCCCGAATACGAACGCGAGCTCGGGATCCGCGCGCAGCGCCTCGCGCGAGCGTCGCGAGCGCCCCGGGCAGCAGCAGGTCGTCGTGATCGAGTGTCTGCACGAACGGGGCGCGGGTGCGGATCAGCCCGAGGTTGCGCGTCGCGGCGATGCCGAAGTGACCGGCGGCCTGGACGTGCACCCGCGCGTCGGCGCGCATGTCGGCGGGCAGCCAGGCCTCGATGTCCGCGCGGGTCGCCGTCGACCTGCACGACCCATTCCCACGACACGCCCTCCTGCGCCCGCACCGATTCCCACGTCTCGGTGAGGTAGCGCGGCTTGTAGACCGCGGTCAGGACCGAGACGTCGGGAGTGGCCTCGTCCGACAACTCAGGACTGCCGTGCGGCCTCGAGCCGCCGGTGGCGCCGCATCTCGCCCTGGAGGCGCTCCAGCCGCGCCTCGGTCTCGCGGTCGACGAAGGTCATGGCCGCCGCCACGGACGGGTGCACGCGCCGCGATGCGCTCGTGCATCTCGAGCGCCACGGCCCTGTAGCTGGTGTGTCCCTCGCGGCCGGAGCGCAGCTCGATCACGTGCATCGCCTCGCGCGCGTTCATGTCCATCACGTAGCGGATCCGGTAGGCGAGCGCCACGGCGTAAGGAGCCTCCTCGACCATGCCCTCGCCCCGCAGCCGGTCGTGCTCGGCGCGGCTGCGCTCCAGTCCCTCGCGGTAGGAGTCGCCGTAGCCCGCGGCCTCGACCTCCTCCGGGACGTCCGCGCCCAGCTCGCACCCCAGGCGCTGCCACTGGCAGGTCAGCATGCGGTGGCGCTGGAGGTCGCGGAAGGCGCCGTAGTCGGAGACGATCTCGAAGCGGTAGCGCACAGCCTCCCAGCCGCGGCCCGGCCCGTGGCGGCGGTTGGAACGCGGCCCGGCCAGCGTCGCGATCAGCGCGGCCCGCTCGTCGGCGCCGAGCGCCCCGGCGGCGGAGTGCAGCTCGGACTCCGGCGCGTCGCTTGCCTCGTACAGGCAGGCCGCGAGCAGGTCCACCTCCGATCCGTCGACGTGGGTGAGGCTCACGGACGGCGGCTCCTCGCCCGTGTGCGCGTCGTCCAGCCCGAAGCGGGCCGCGGCCTGCGATGCCTGGTCGCGCACCGCGCGCAGGTAGTCGATCCAGGCGCCCCCGCGGTCGGGCATGTCGACGCGCTTCACGAACGCGGGGATCACCTGGCGCAGCTCGTGCAGCGCGCGCTCGCCGAACTCGCGCGCCTCGGGCAGCGGCGAGGCCAGCAGCCGCATCAGCAGCTGCTCGTACGCCTGCCCCGACGCGTACACGCCCACGTGGCTGAGCGAAGCGGCGGGCAGCAGCCCCCGCATCGCGTCCAGCGCCTTCGCCTTGATCGAGCGCTCCCACACCGATTCCGGCTCGTCACCGCGCGGGTGCTGCTCGGCGGTCCACTCGCGCATCCGCTCGAGGCCGGCCGAGTACAGGTCGAAGATGCGCTCCATCGCCTCCACGTAGGAAGGCCCGAGCCGCGCGTCCCAGTAGTAGCGGTAGCGGCCACTCGGCATCCGCCGGTCGTACGGGATGTAGCGGGTCGACTGCTCGAGGTAGGCGGCGAGCCGGCCGCGCTGGAGGATCTTGGTGAGCACGTTCGACGACCATTCACACGCGAGGTGCGCGCCGCCCAGCTGCGCGACGGAGTCGTCGCCGAACTCCAGGAAGACCCGTTCATAGAGCTGGTCCGCGCGACTGGTACCCGAGCCCGCCGCAAACCCGACCGCCGGCTTACCGGCGGTCGGCTCTACAAACTCGTCCAGGTACAGCCGCCGCAGGGTGCCGCCGTACCGCGAATACCGCGCGAACAGCGCTCCCTTCGTGACCTCGGGCAGGTCCACCACGCAGAAGACCGGCGAATCGAGGTTCGTGAAATGTGGCTCCAGGAGCCGCTGCTCGTCGGCGGTGAACTGTTCTCGCGGGTACTCCATCGGGGTCAGCGATGCTATCCCGCTACGCGGTCACCAGCCCCACGTCGTGCACCGCCTCGCCCCCGAGCATCGTGGTCAGCACCTGCGCGCCGGGCAGCTCGTCGAGGTCGCAGGTGAGCGGATCGCGGTCCACCACCACCAGGTCGGCGTGCGACCCGGCGCGCGAGCGTGCCGACTCCCTCCCAGCGCAGCACCTTCGCGGCCTCGCGCGTCCACATCGCGACGGCCTCCTCGCGCGTTACCTCCTGCGCGGGCCCGCGGTTCGTGCGCCCGCTGCCCGCGAACCGGTGCGTGCACGCCAGCTCCATGTGCTCGAACACGTTCTTCGGCCCCCAGTCGCTGCCGCACCCCACGTTCATGCCGGCGTCGAGCAGCCGCCGCAGCGGGATCAGGTCGCGCAGCACCTGCTCCCCCACGCGCTCCGCGAACAGATCGCCCTTTCCCCACGAGAACGACATGCTGGTCGTCACGTCGAAGCCCAGGTCGGCGTAACGGCGGGCGTGGCCCTCCTCCACGAAGAATGCGTGCTGCAGGATCCACCCCGCCTTGCGGAAGTCGTGCTTGGCAGCAGCCTGCTCGAGCTGGTCCAGGTACTCGTCGTGCTCGCGGTCGCCGACCGCCAGGATGTTGAGCCGCAGCCCCCGTTCTGCGCAGAACTCCATCGCGCGCACGGCCTTGCTCGCGGGAATGAACTGGATTCCGTTGGTGAGATGGCCGTACGGGCCGCGGTAGGGCTCGCGCATCACCATGAGCCCCGGCCAGCAGGGACCCCCGCGCGAGATCGTGACGCCGTCGATCCGCAGCAGGTCGTCCGAGACGTCCGCCATCTCGAGCGCCTGCTCCAGCCCCTGCTCGAACTCGGCGTCCGTGAGCCGCGGTATCCACGGGAACACGTACGGCTCGGCATCGGGCGCTGCGAGCACGCGCACGGTCAGCAGGTCGGCCGCGCGCAGCATGCGGTAGCCGTCGATCTCGTCCATTCGCATCGCGTGACCCTCGTACACGGTCGTGACGCCGAGCGCGTTGTAGGCGCTCATCGCCTTCAGCGTCCCGGTCGCCGCCTGCTCGGGGGTGAACAGCGGCAGCGTCGCGAGGATCTCGTCCCAGAAGGGCTCGTTGTTGTAGTAGGTGTTGACCGAGCCGCGCAGGATGCCGGTCGGCTCGCCCTCGCCGTCCTTGTCGATCCACACGTGCCCGACGCTATGGGGCGTGTCGCGCGTGATCCCGATCTTGCGCAGGCCCGCGCTGTTGAACGCGGTCACGTTCGGAGTCACCGGCGCCCATGCCTGGATCCAGATCGGGTGGTCGCGCGACGCGCGATCGAGCACCTCGCGATCGGGCAGCGCTCCCTCCGCGAGATCGCGCCACGAGCGCCGGATGAAGTAGTGCGGCTCGCCCACCGGCGTGCCCATCACCCACTCCCCGGGCGGCGTCTCGGCCGCCCTTGCGCGCAGGCGCTCGACGATCTCGTCGTGCGATCGTCGCATCGGAGAGGTCGACCGGCGCCTCCGCGAGCGCCCCGAAGTGCATCAGGTGCGGGTGGGTGTCGACCAGGCCCGGGATCACCGTCGCGCCCGCGAGGTCGATCGCCTGCGCGTCGGCGCCGGCGGCCGAGCGCATGTCCTCGGCCGACCCGCTTGCCAGCACCCGGCCGTCGCGCACGACGAGCGCCTCGTCCGTGCGCGGGTCGCCGTCCATCCGCTGCACGACGCCGCCGGTGAGGAGCGTGGCCTGGGCCATCGAGCCCAGCCTATAGCGCGTTCACTACACTCGCCGCGACCCCGCCAGAGGAGGAGAGAGATGGCAGACGGCCAACCCGCCGAGCTCGAGGTGCTGCTCGGCGACGAGCAGAGCTTCGACCCGCCGCCGGAGTTCACGGCACAGGCGAACGCCTCCGATCCCGCGATCTACGCTCAGGCGGACATAGAGCCGCTGGACTGGTGGGAGACATGGGCCAAGACGCTCGACTGGGCCGAGCCGTGGACCGAGGTGCTCGACTGGAACCCGCCCTGGGCGAAGTGGTTCGTGGGCGGCAAGCTGAACGTCTCGCACAACTGCCTCGACCGCCACGTCGACGCCGGCCTCGGGGAGCGGGTCGCCTTCCACTGGGAGGGCGAGGACGGCGAGCGCAGCGACATCACCTATGCCGGCCTGCTGGACATGACGAAGCGGTTCGCGAACGTGCTGAAGGGCTTCGGGGTGGAGCGCGACGACCGCGTCGCGATCTACATGCCGATGATCCCCGAGGCGCCCGCCGCGATGCTCGCCTGCGCGCGGATCGGCGCGCCGCACTCGGTCGTGTTCGGCGGCTTCTCGCCGGAGGCGGTCAAGGACCGCATCAACGACTGCGAGGCGAAGGTGCTGGTCACGGCCGACTTCTCGCTGCGCCGCGGCAAGCCGAATCCGATGAAGGAGGCGGTGGACGCGGTGCTCGCCGAGTGCCCGTCGATCGAGCACGTCGTGGTCGTGCGCCGCACCGGCGGCGACGTTCCGTGGACCGACGGGCGCGACGTGTGGTGGCACGAGGCGGTCGAGGCCGCGTCGGATGACTGCCCGGCGGAGCCGTTCGACGCGGAGCAGATGCTGTTCCTGCTCTACACCTCCGGCACGACCGCGAAGCCGAAGGGCATCGTGCACACGAGCGGCGGCTACCTGACCGGCGCGATGGCCACGCACAACCTCGTGTTCGACATCAAGCCGGACAAGGACGTCTACTGGTGCTCGGCCGACATCGGCTGGGTCACCGGCCACAGCTACATCGTGTACGGGCCGCTCGCGAACGGCTGCACGTCGATCCTGTACGAGGGCGCGCCCGACTATCCCGACAAGGACCGCTGGTGGGAGATCGTCGAGCGCTACAAGGCCACGATCTTCTACACGGCGCCGACCGCGATCCGCGCGTGCATGAAGTGGGGCCGCGAGCACCCGGACGGCCACGACCTGTCCTCGCTGCGGCTGCTCGGCAGCGTGGGCGAGCCGATCAACCCGCGCGCGTGGCTCTGGTACCACGAGGTGATCGGCGGCGGGCGCTGCCCGATCGTCGACACGTGGTGGCAGACCGAGACGGGCCACATCATGATCACGCCGCTGCCGGGCATCACGAGAACGAAGCCGGGGTCGGCGACGCGTGCCGTTCCCCGGGCATCAAGGCCGCGATCTACGGCTCGCAGGGCAACGAGGTCGAGGTCGGCGGCGGGATCCTCGTGCTGACGCGGCCGTGGCCGGGGATGTTCCGCACCCTCTACAAGGAGCCGGAGCGCTACGTCGAGACCTACTGGTCGCGCTACGGGCCGGACGTGTATGTCGTGGGCGACGCGGCGCGGCGCGACGAGGACGGCTACTTCTGGGTCGTGGGCCGCACCGACGACGTGATCAACGTGTCAGGTCACCGGCTCTCCACGATGGAGGTCGAGTCGGCCTGCGTGTCGCACCCGAACGTGGCGGAGGCGGCCGTCGTGCCGGAGCCCGACGAGGCCACCGGTCAGGCGATCGTCGCGTTCGTGACCATGGAGGGCGGCGGCGATCCGCCGGAGGGCTTCGACGCAGAGCTGCGCGAGCACGTGGCGACGCAAGATCGGCAAGCTCGCGCGCCCGAAGCGCTTCATCTGGGCCGACGACCTGCCCAAGACGCGCTCCGGCAAGATCATGCGGCGGCTGCTGAAGGACATCGCCGAGGGACACGAGCTGGGCGACGTCACGACGCTGCGCGACCCGACGGTGATGGACACGCTCCAGGGGAAGGTCGCAGCCCGGAGCGACGCAGAAGACTGAGGGCCGGGGCTTTCGCCCCGGCCCCCATTTCAGACCAGCCGTTGTCGGGTTCCGTCTACGGAGACCAGAGGCCCGAGATCGCGAACACGTTGTTGTTCGGGTTGGGCGCTCCGGTGTCGCCGCCGTCCGTCACGGCCACCTGACCGACCTCGATGTTCATGCGCGAGCCGTTGGCCGGCGGAGACGGAGGCGGAACGATCCCCGGGTACCTCGCGTTCCACGAGGTACGTGAGATTGCACTCGCCGCCGATGTTCGGCACCGCCGGAACGGCACAGGGCATCGGGAAGTCGAGGACGATCGAGCCGCTCACCGTCCCCGACGTCGGCGGCGCCGGACATGGGCCGGGCCCGCCCCCGTAGTTGCAATGATCGGTGACGTCGATCGGGACCACCACGTCGGTCCGCCCCTTGTAGGCGGGCGGCCCCGGGCCGTTCGGCTGGCAGAGCGCCGGGTTGCCGGCGATCGGCGGAGCACAACGGACGTCCGTCATCTTGGCCGTCACCAGGATGTCCGACGGCATGGGCGAGATCTGGACGTCCTGGCGCACCGTGCCGGCGAACTGCGCAGGAACGCCGTTCGCGTCCGGCGTGCCTGCCGTCAGGAACGGCGAGGTCGGCACGGGCGGGCACGACAATTTACCCGCGAGCGGCGAGGTGGCCGGGCCGCCGTGGACCGTCGCGAACGGCGGAGCGCACGGTCGATAGTCGATCACGAGCGCGTCCAGTTTCGGAGTCGCCCCCTTTGGCCTGACGTGGGTCGCCGATCCCACGCTCGAGAAGGTGAGCGCCGCAAGCCCGGCCAGGGCGGCCGTCAGTGCAAGCGTGCGCTTAGAGGACAGAACCATCGGTACCCCCTTTCCCTCGCGCTCGGCGAGGGTCGGCGCGTCCGTGCTTTATGAGATCGCCGCCGAATTCGTGTACTTCGGGTGACGGTCGAACCGGCCGGCATCTTCCCGACCGGTTGAACCGGGCCCGGGCATGGATTAGGGTCGGGCTTCCGCCTGCCAAGGGAGCGCCGCGCCATCAGGGATCGAACTGCACGCATGCTGATTACCGGGACGTTGCTTGTCCTATTCGCATGGGCACCGTCAGCCCAGGCGTCCTTCCCCGGCCAGAACGGCAAGATCGCGTTTGCGGAGGGCGGCTCCATCTGGACGATCAATCCCGACGGCACGGGACAAACCATGCTGCACAGCGGGTACGAGCCGGCCTGGTCGCCCGACGGGATGAGTCTGCTGTTCAGCCGCGAGTACGACATCCTCAGGATGCCGGCGGACGGCAGCAGCGAAACGGTCCTGCTCGACGGCCCGGGTGGGACCTCGGACGGCTTCATCTCGTGGCGTGCCCCAGCTTGGTCGCCCGACGGAACAATGATCGTCGCGGGCAAGACCGAGGACCTGGAATTCGGTCTCTATGAATCGATATCGACCGCGTGGGCCGACGGGTCAGGGCTCGACCAGCCGAGCTTTGCCTACGGGACCAGCCCTAACTGGAATCCCGCCGCGGCGGAGATCGCTTACGTGAGCAAGCCGCCGAGCGGATCGGCAGGGGGAATCAATGCAATCGCTCCCGACGGCAGCGACATACGCTTCGTCTGGAACGAGCCCGGGGAAACGTTCATCTGGCCGGCCTCCGATCCGGACTACTCACCGGACGGGAGCAAGATCCTCTTCTCGACCCCATTCCCGGGCAACGACTGGCAGATCTACACGGTCCCCGCCGCAGGCGGGCCGGCCGTGCGCCTGACCAACAACGAGAACGCCGACCTGGACGCCGTCTGGTCGCCCGACGGCACGAAGATCGCGTTCGCAAGCGACCGCGACGGCAACTTCGAGATCTACACGATGAACGCGGACGGCACGAACCAAACGCGAATCACCAACGATCCGACCTATCAGGTGGACCCGAGCTGGCAACCGCTCCCCGGGCTCGGCTACGCAAGGCCGAAGGGCGCAACCCCGGTCCGCGCCTCGCTGGTGCCCGCCTATCGCCAATGCACCTCTCCCAACCGCCAGCACGGGCCGCCGCTCGCGTTCGGCTCGTGCAATCCGGCGGTACAGGACTCTGGTGCACTCACCCTGGGTACGAGCGACGCCAACGGCGCGCAATCGAACATGCTCGCCCACGCGCGCTACAAGACCATCGTGGGCAACCCGTCGACTCCGGCCGACGAGGCAGACATCGAGTTGCGCGTGGACATCACGGACGTGCGCGCACAAGGCACGCTCGCCGACTACGCGGGCGAGGTCGAGGCCCAGTCGGCGGTGCGCCTGATCGACCACACGGGCTCACCGGGCGGTCCGGCGACCACCAGCGACTTCGTGCTCCCGCTGACCACGCAGTGCGCGCCGACCGGATCCACCAGCATCGGCGCGACTTGCGCGGTCACGACCACGATCGACACGCTGATCCCGGGAGCGATCGCGGAGGGCCAGCGCTCGGTCCTGCAGCTCGGCCAGGTGAGCGTGATCGACGGCGGTCCCGACGGTGACACGGCGACGGGGCCCAACACGGTGTTCCTGCGTCAGGGAGTCTTCATCCCCTAGGCCTTTCGCGGGGATTCCCGGGGCTCGTCATGGAGTCCGGGGTCCGGCGACGCGCCAAACCCACGCCTCTTTGCAGGGAAAAGGTGAGCGCGCGCTCGCCTGCTCGTGTTGCTGACCCGTGGTCGTACGTGGTTACATTGCGAGCAATGTCACTAGCGACGGTCGCCGACGCCGATCTAGTCGCCCGCTGCAGAAAGGGCGACCAGCAGGCGTGGGACGAGCTGGTCAACCGCTTCTCGCGGTACGTGTACGCGATCGCCACGCGCGTGTACCGGCTGCAGAACGACGACGCCGAGGACGTCTTCCAGGACGTGTTCACGCGCACGTGGCGAGCACCTCGACGACCTGCGCGACGACACCGCCGTGCGGGCCTGGATCGGCACCCTCACCCGGCGGCTGTGCGTCGACACGCTGCGGGCCTCCTCCAGGGAGATCCCTGCGGATGCCCCGATCGAGATCGAGGACACCAACGACGAGCTGGCGCAGATCGACGAGGCGCTGATGGTGCACGAGGCGATGAAGCAGCTGCCCGAGCACTGCGCCGAGATCCTCGACCGCTTCTTCGCCCGCGACCAGAGCTATCACGCGATCGGAGAGGCGCTGGACCTGCCCCCCGGCACGATCGCCAGCCGGATCTCCCGCTGCCTGCGGAAGATGAGAACCCAACTCGAGGGAAGAAAACCACGGTTCGAGCCGTCTGATGGCCGAGGTGACTAGGAAATGACGATCGAGAGATACGACGAGGAACGCTTGGCCGCGCTGCTGAAGATGCTCCCTCCGGCCCCCGAAGGTTGGGTCAAGGCCGCGCAGGAGCTGCCGCGGGCCCGCATGGAGATCGACGAGATCGCCCAGCGTGCCGAGGCGGACGCAGACTTCCGGGCCGCAGCCATCGCCGACCTCGAGGCAGCGCTCGAGCAGGCCGGCTACGACGTGGACCCGAGCCTGCTGCCCGAGCTGCGCGAGCGGCTCTCCGCCTCCTAAGGGCCGCAACTACAGCGGCGAAAAACCGCCTGCGTAGTGCGCAAAAGCACCGGCGTACGCGTAATCGCTCCCATAGACTGGACGCGTGGGCGGCTGTGGGAGATGCGGTAAGCCGAACCCACCCGACGCCGCTTTCTGCAATGCATGCGGAGCGCGCCTCGGAGGGTTCGCCGCGATCCGACGAGCGCAAGCCGGTGACGATCCTCTTCACGGACGTCGCGGGCTCGACGTCGCCTGGCCGAACGCCTCGAGCCGGAAGCTGTGCAGGAAAGTGATGCTGCGCTACTTCGAGGCCGTCTCGGCGGTCTGGAGCGCCACGGGGGCACGGTCGAGAAGTTCATCGGCGACGCCGTGATGGCCGTGTTCGGAGTGCCGACGGCGCTCGAGGACCACGCCGGGCGGGCGGTGCGGGCGGCGCTCGAGCTGCAGGAGGAGCTCGGCGGCTGAACGGCGAGCTCCAGCGCCGAGTGGGGCGTGCAGATCGCGATCCGCACGGGCGTCAACAGCGGTGAGGTGGTGGCCGGCGACGCCGCCGAGGGCCAGGCGCTCGTCACGGGCGACGCGGTCAACGTGGCCGCGCGCCTGCAGCAGGCCGCCGCGGCCGGCGAGACGCTGATCGGCGACGCCACCCGGCAACTCGTCGGGGAGGAGCTCGAGGCGGAAGCGGTCGAGCCCCTCGTGGTGCGGGGAAAGGCGGAGCCGCTGACCGCCTGGCGGCTCGTCGGCACACGCGAACACGCGCGCGGCGGACCTGCGGCCCGCTGCTGGGTCGTGAGCCCGAGCTGCGCCGCTTGCGCGACGTCTTCGAGCGGGTCGCGTACGAGCGCAGCCCGCAGCGCGTCGTGATGGTCGGCCCCGCCGGCATCGGCAAGTCACGGCTCGCGCGCGAGGTGGGCGAGACGCTGTCGGAGCGCGCCGCGGTGTTCGTCGGGCGCTGCCTGCCCTATGGCGAGGGCATCACGTACTGGGCGCTCGCGGAGATCGTGCGACAGGTGGCGCGGGAGCGCGGAGCCGCGGGCGGCCCTGGAGCGCCTGTTCGCGGCAGACGCGCGGGCCGAGCTGCTTGCCGACCGGGTGCTGCAGGCCGCCGGCCTCGAGGAAGCGACGACTGCCCGCGAGGACCTCACGATCGCGGTTCGGGACTTCGTCGGGACGCTTGCCCGCGAGCGGCCGGTCGTGCTCGTGCTCGAGGACCTGCACTGGGCGGAGCCCGCCCTCCTCGACCTGGTCGAGCACCTGCTCGAGCACACCGCGGACGCTCCGCTGATGCTCGTCTGCATCGCGCGGGAGGAGCTGATCGAGCAGCGCCCCGACTGGGGCCGGGAGAGCGAGGACTCCTCGCTGCTGGAGCTGGGCCCGCTGCGCCGACACGGACACGCGCGCGCTGATCCGCGACCTGCTGCCGGCAGAGGCGGCGCCTGGACGCGGTCCGCGACGCAGCTCGCCGCGCGCGCCGAGGGCAACCCGCTCTTCCTCCAGCAGATGATCGCGTTCCTGCGCGAGTCCGGCGACGGGGCCGACGTGAGCGTGCCGCCCACGATCCAGGCGCTGCTCGCGGCGCGCCTCGACCGCCTCAGCCTCCCCGAGCGGCGCACGATCGGCGCCGCGTCGGTGGTCGGGCGGGAGTTCTGGGCGGAGGCGGTCACCGCGCTGGCCGGCGACGGCGACGCCGCGGGCATCCTCGACACCCTCACGCGCAAGCAGCTGGTCGCGCCCGACCGCTCCGCGTTCGAGGGCGAGACCGGGTTCGCCTTCAGCCACATCCTCGTCCGCGACGCGGCCTACGAGTCGCATCACCAAGGAGGACCGCGCCGAGCTGCACGAGCAGCTCGCGGACTGGCTCGAAGCACGGCATCCCGAGCGCATGATCGAGATCGAGGCGATCCTCGGCCACCACCTGGAGCGCGCGTACCGATACCGCTCCGACCTCGGCCTCATCGACGAGCGCTCGTTCGCCCTGGCGCAGCGCGGCGCGGGCCGCCTGGCCTCCGCCGGGCGCCGCGCCGTGCGCGCGCGGGAGGACACCGCCGCGGTCGGACTGCTGGAGCGGGCCGGGTCGCTGCTGCCGGCGTCGGCGCGCGACGCGGCTGGAGATCCTCCCCGCGATCGGCGAGTCGCTCGAGGGAACCGCGCGCCACACGCAGGCCGGCGAGATCTACGAGGAGGCGCTGGAGCGGGCGCTGTCCGCGGGCGAGCGCCGCGTCGAGGGACTCGCGCGGCTGGGGCGCGCGCACGTGTGGTTCGTCGCCTACCCCGAGATCACCGCCACCCAGATCGTGGAGGAGACCGAGCACGCGATCCGGCTGCTCGAGCGCACGGACGAGCAGCGCCGCCTCGCCGACGCGTGGCGGCTGCTGGGCGAGGCGCAGATGTACGAGGGCCGCGCCAGCGACGGGCAGCGCGCGCTCGAGCGGGCGCTCGAGCATGCCGATCCCGACACCTCTCCGCGACCCTGGAACGCCATCTCCTTCGCGACCGGGATGTGCCTGCTCGACGGGCCGACCCATCTCGAACGCGCGACCGCGTTTGCCGAGGAGCATCTGGCCGCCGCCCGCGCGCGCAGCATGCGCGCGATGGAGGCCGACATGCTGCACGTGCTCGGCGCCGGGCTCGGCCGGCAGGGCCGCTTCGACGAGGCCCGCGCGGCGCTGTCGGAGTCCACGTCGATCAGCGAGGACATGGGCCTGCTCTACATGGCGCAGTGGTCGCAAGCGCAGCCGCGGGCGGATGGAGCTGGCAGCCGGCGACGCGGCCGCCGCCGAGCACGCGTTGCGCGAGAGCTGGGACGTGCTCACGCGGATGGGCCTGCACAGCTCCCTTGCCGAGACCGCCGTGCCGCTCGCCGAGGCGCTGTACGCGCAGGGCCGGTTCGAGGAGGCCGACGAGACCTTGAAGGCGCTCAAGGACGAGTGGGCCAGCGGCGACGCGAGCGTCAGCGCGCCGCGGCTGTCCGTGCGCGCGAAGCTGCTTGCCGCGGACGGGTGGACACGCCTCGCCGAGGAGACCGCCGATCGCGCACTGCGGATGGTGCGCGCGACGGACTGGCTGTGCCTCCAGGCCGACGCGTTCCTCGCTCACGCGGAGGTGATGCAGACCGTCGGCCGCCCGGACGAGGCGCTCGCCAGCGCGCAGGAAGCACTGCGCCTCGCGACCGCGAAGGGCTACGAGGCCGCTGCGCACAGCGCCCAGGCCGTGGCCGATGCAGTGGAGCCGACTCTCGCCCGGCGCCGGGAGATCCAGACTTGACCCAGGACTACCTCGGCCTGCCGCTGCAGGAGTTCCTCGGCGAGGTCGCATCTCCGGAGCCGATGCCCGGAGCCGGGTACTGCGCCGCGATCTCGCTGTCGATGGCCGCGGGCCTGGTGGCGATGGTCGCCGGTGCATCGCGGGGCGAGTGGGCGGAGGCGAAGGGCGCAGCCGCCCAGGCGAACACACTGCGCGAGCGGGTCGCACCGCTGGCCCAACGGAACGTCGCCGCTTACGCCGATGCCGTCGCGCGCCTGCGCGGCGGGGGTGACGGCGGCAGCGAGGGCGACGATCTCGGGATCCTGCTCGAGCGCGCCGCCCGGATCCCGCTCGAGATCGCGGAGGCCGCCGTGGACGTCGCCTCGCTCGCGGCCGTCGTGGCCGAGCGGGGTGAGCAGGCCCTGCGCGCCGACGCCGTGGCCGGAGCGCTCCTGGCCCAGGGAGTGGCCCGCACCGCCGCGACGCTGGTGGAGGTCAACCTCGGCACGACCAGCTCCGACGAGCGCGTGACCCGCGCCCGGGACCTCGCAGGAACGGCCGCCGCCGCGGCCAACCGCGCCCTCGCCACCCTGGCCTGAGGGGAGAAAAACGAATTCCCTTAGCCGGGAATTCCGGGAGCTTGCCGGGACGCTTAAGGGAAGAAAACCCATGCCTCCCCCGTCTGGTGGTCGTAAGCGATCGGCAATCGCGACTCACGGGGGACACAAAATGGGTTACCGGAACTAGACACAGAAATCAGAGACTTGAAACGAAGAGGGGCCGACATGGGGCCCCTCTTTCGTTGGGCGCTTCGTTGCAGGGGGAAGATGACGCGCCCGCCGCCCGTCGTGTGGTCGTAATCGTCCGTCCGCTTCGGCTCCCGGGGGGTGCGCTCATGGGCTATCGCAACTAGGCAGTACTTCATTTTCATCAGCGGGTGACGCAGCGGGCTTCAATGCGTCACGCGACCGCAGGATCGGCCCCGGGTGCCTCCGTGTCCGGGGCCGGTCTCCGTGTCGAGCGCCGCTAGCGCGAGGGCACGACGCGCCAGGTGATGGTGCCGTCGTCGTCGCGCTGGGTGACCAGCACGTGCGCCCGGTCGCCGTTCCGGGCGACCGCCTCGCACCGGAACTTGCCGCCCCGCTCGACCTTCACGTCCTCCGGGCAGCTGACCGACCGGATCTCGATCCCGGTCTGCCGGGTGAGGCCGCGCTTGATCGCCGCCTCGGCCTTGCCGGCATCGATCTGCGCCTCGCCACACGCCGCGCAGTGCGGCGGCGCCCAGGCCCGCCAGCACCAGCGCCGTTGCGAGACGCGGCCGCATCCGTGGCCTGTTAGGTGGCCCTTCCCTTCGGGGTCGGCTCCCGGCTTGCGCACCCCCGGGCCGATCGCCTCGACCTCGCCGTTGCGGCCCGCTCCCGGCGGCTCCGGAATGTCCTCCACGACGCCCACATCGCCTGCATCGGACGCGACCTGCCAAGGCTCGGCCCTGCCGGTCCTCCATGCCGGCGGCATTCCGCGCGGCCAGTAGCCGGCGAACAGCACGCCCAGGGCGAGCAGCCACAGCGGCAGCACGAACAGGCCGAAGCCCAGGACGAGCGCTGGGCCGAGCGCGATCCCGAGCACTCCCATGAACCGCGTCAGGAGCCCGAGGCGCATCGCGTCCAGCGACCCCTTCACGAGCCAGAAACCGATTGCCAGCACGCCGGTCAGGCCGAAGGCGGTCGCAACCACCAGCGCCGGGGTGTTGAGCAGGTCGTCGGCGGCCTTCTCCGTCTGCGCCGCCACCGCCCGTCCGGCGAAGTCGTCGGCCAGGATCGACAGCGTGACGGCGCGCACGAGGGTGCTGATCGCGAACGCGATGGGCCCGTAGACGCCGGTCACCAGCACGACCGTCGCCTGGTCGGGATTGCGGGCCTTGGCAGCACGGTAGAGGTGCGTCGCGACCACGACCAACAGCAGGATCCCGACGACCTGCAGGATCGAGGCTGCGAGGTACTCGCCGCTGTGGCGGTCGAAGTAGCTGCAGGACGCCGCGTCGTGCTTCCCGTCGGGCGCGTCCGCGTTGACCACCTGGTACCAGAACGCGCCGACCGCGAACGCGAGGCCCGATGCGATCGCGGCCACGGCTGCGATCCGGCCACGGCGGCGTTCCGAGGAGAGTTGCTCTGGAGACATTCGGAGGCGCCGTATCCTAGAGCCGATGCGCCACTTCGCCGTATCCGCCATCGGGCGGGACAGGCCGGGCATCGTCGCCGCCGTGGCGGAGGCGCTCCTCACCCACGAGGGCAACATCGAGGACTCGCAGATGGCGATCCTGCGCGGCCATTTCACGATGACGCTGATCGTCGCCACCCCCGACGGCGCCGACTCGGAGCGTCTGGCGGCCGACCTGGCGGGAGTGAAGGATGCCGTCGGGCTGGAGGCGCTCTCCGTCAGCGAGGTCACGCGGGATCGACCCGTCCGGCGAGCCGCTCCCATCCCACATCGTGAGCGTCTACGGGGTCGACCATCCGGGCATCGTGCACGGGGTCTCGCAGGCGCTGGCCGAACGCGGCATCAGCATCACGGATCTCGAGACCCGCCTTGTCGGCGGAGCCGACGGCGAACCGGTCTACGCGATGCTGCTGGAGGTGGCCGTGCCTCCGAGCGCCGACGCAGCCGAGCTCGAGCGGAGCCTCGCGGACACCGCCCGCGGCCAGCACGTGGAGCTCTCGTTCCGCCCCCTCGAGCTGGACGCCCTGTAGACGAGGCCCGCCCTGCCGGCCCGTGACGTCCTGCGCTACCCCCACCCGGCGCTGAAGCGGGAGGCCGCGGCAGTCACCGACCCCGCCCTGGCCACGCGCGTGGCGGCGGACCTGCTCGACACGATGGCGGCGCACACGGGCTGCGTCGGGCTGGCCGCCCCGCAGATCGACGAGGCGGTGCGGATCGTGGTGGTCGACGTGACCGGCCACCGGCGCGCCACGGTCGCGCACGGCCTGCTCGCGCTGGTCAACCCGGTGGTCGCGCGGTCACGCGGCGCGGAGGTCGCGCGCGAGGGCTGCCTCAGCATCCCCGACCTGACCGCCAACGTGCGCAGGCCGGCCGCAATCGTGATCGAGGCGACGACTCCCGCGGGTGAGCCGGTCACGGTCGAGACGGAGGGCTTCGAGGCCCGCTGCCTGCTCCACGAGATCGATCACCTTGACGGCGTGTTGTTCCTGGACCGGGTCGACTCGCTGAAACGCGACGTCTTCCGCCGGAAGAACTACGGCTGAGATCCTAGGACTACTCGTCCCGAGCCTGACCCGGGATTCTGCTCGCAGAATCCCGGCCACTTTCTTCCCTGCTCGCAGAATGCCGGCCAGTTTCTTCGTCCGTCATCGGACGGACGGGGTAATACTCGTGGTCCTCCGGCGCCACGATCCGGGAGATGCGGTCGCCTGCCGCGAGCACGAACGTCATCACGGGGGCCATCAGGCCGATCAGCGTCTCGACGCGCTCGCGCGTTCGCTCCTGGGCGGGGGTGAGGGGTGCCACAGCTTGATTCTATGCACCCCAGCGCCCAATACCTGATACGTATTCCTCGTGCTCCTGCGCGACATCATGACCGAGCAGGTGGTGACCGCCTCCCCCGCGACGCCGGTGCACCGGGTGGCGGAGCTGATGCGGGACCGCAACGTCGGATCGGTGGTGCTGGCGGACGAGGCGGGCCGGCCCGTGGGGATGGTCACCGACCGCGACCTCACGATCACCGTGCTGGCCGGGCGCGGCGACGGCGGCGCGGCCGCCGAGCAGTGCGCGACCTCGCCCGTCGTGACCGGCGAGGCGGACATGGCGCTGGAGGAGGCGGCCGGGCTGATGGTCGGGCACCGCATCCGCAGGCTCCCGGTGATGGACGGGGAGTCGCTGGTCGGCATCGTCACCCTCGACGACATCGCGGTCCGCACGGGGAACCTCGAGGTCGCCCAGCAGATGACGGCCGAGGTGGCGCGCGCCGTGTTCCCCGAGTTCTACTTCCACCAGCGCGGGGGCTGAGCCCGCGGCGCCCTACGTGGCGCTCGCGGCGGCGACCGCGGTCACGTAGCCGCGCGCCAGTCCCAGCACCTCTGCCATCGCTTGGGCTCCACCCCGAGGTTGCGGGCGTCCCGCGTGCCGGCCGCGGCGACCATCGGCACCTCCATCAGCTCCGCCTCCTCCCACGTGGCGAACACGGATGGGCCGAACATCCGCTCGAGCAGCCGCAGGCTGCGCCTCACCATCCATAGCGGCAGGTGCACGAGCGGCCGCTCCCGGTCCCACGCCGAGAGGGCGAGCCGGACGATCTCCTCGTAGGTGAGGATCTCCGGGCCGGCCAGCTCGAGCCGTCGCGCCCCGCCCGGCGCGCCCTCGCGCAGCACCCGGTGCGCGCAGGCCGCGACGTCCTCGGCCCAGATCGGCTGGTAGGACGCCTCGCCGCTGCCCGAGGATCGGCATCACGGGCAGCAGGGACATCCGCCGCAGGAGCGTGATCCACCGGTCCCCGGGCGCGTACACGATCGAGGGCGACAGCACGGTCGCGTCCAGCGGCGAGTCCATCACAGCCCGTTCGGCGAGCGCCTTCGCGCGGAAGAAGCGGGTCCGCGAGCTGGGCGTGGCGCCAATCGCCCCGAAGAACACGAAGCGCTCCACGCCCGCCGTCTCCGCATGGCGCAGGAGGCGGGCGGTGGCGAGGCCGTTCAGCTCCTCGATGCTGCCCGCGGGCTGATCGCGGATCGTGGCCGCGAGGTGCACGACCGCGCTCGCGCCCCGCACGAGCTGGCGCAGCGCGACCGGGTTGGAGAGGTCCCCGAGCGTGATCTGCACCCGTACGCGGTCCGGTCCGAGCCGGCGCGGGTCGCGCACCAGCACCCGGACCTGCTCACCCTGGGCCAGCAGGCGCCGCAGCAGGGCCGACCCCACCAGGCCCGTGGCTCCCGTCAGAACGACCATGCTGGGATCACCTCGAAAGTTGCGAATGCCTCATGGACCGGGTTAGCGGGGCATTCGTGGCCCGCTGACTTTCGCCCGACCACCGAATTCGCAAGAATATGCGCCCGTCGACGACGGCAGTCTCCTCGGCACCCACCGAAAGGCCATGAAAGAGAGCACATGACCTACGTCATCGCTGAACCATGCATCGGAACAAAGGACAACTCCTGTGTGGAGGTCTGTCCCGTCGATTGCATCCACCCCACTCCAGAGGAGCCGGACTACGAGGGCGTTGAGATGCTCTACATCGATCCGGAGGAATGCATCGACTGCGACGCGTGCGTCGAGGCGTGCCCCGTCGACGCCTGCTTCGCCGAGGACCAGCTGCCCTCGGAGTGGGACAAGTACATCCAGCTCAACGCGGAGTACTTCGCGAACCGCAAGTAGCCGACGCCCCCGGCGTCTATATAGGTAGTCGTGTCAGCCTGTGCAAGGAAATGGTGCGCGCCTCCGATCTCTGTTCTAACCTGGGAACCAGCCTCTATTCCCAACCTCCAGGCTCAACGGAATGAGTGATCTCGGCCTTCAACTTGCTCGCCGCTTCCAGCCCCGGCACGTACTGATCGGCTGTGGCGCCATCATGGCGCTCTTCGCGATGCTCGACTTCGGCGACGCACGCGGATTCAGCTCCCTCCGGTTCTTCGACCTGAACGACTCGGACGTCGCCAACCGGATCAGTTTCTCGGCGATGCTGATCGGGGCCCTCCTCCTGCTCGCCGCGGGGATCGCCTTCTCCGCCGCCGCCGCCGCGCGCGGCTCCCGCGCGGGCTTCTGGTTCAAGGCAAGCGCTGTCCTGTTCGCGCTGTTCGGCGTCGAGGAGATCCTCGGCGTGCACTCCTGGGCCAACCAGCACGGCGTCGGCTGGAACGCCTCCTATCTGCCCTTCCTCGCCGTCGCGACCCTCGTCTGGGTCGAGATGGGGCGCCACTTCGAGTCGCGGCAGGCCCGCGGGCTCTGCCTGCTCGGCGTCGGCACCTTCCTCGCGGCCTGCCTGTTCGACGCGGCCCGCGCCGGAGATGGTCACGCCTACGCGATCGGAGAGCTGCTCGAGATGGCCGGCGGCGCGCTGTTCCTGGTGTCGCTGATGACCCACGCGCACGACTACAGCCCGGCACATGCCGTGGAGCCCGGCCGCAAGGGCGACCTCGCATTGCTGGCCGAGTTCGTCTACCGGCTCGATCCCGTGAAGCTGGTGATCGGCGCAGCCGTCAGCGTGTTCGTCCTCGGCGTGATGGGCTCCATCTCGCACAGCGTCGACTACATCCGGGTGTTCGACGTGAACAAGGAGCAGAACTACGCCTCGGTCTTCTCCGGGCTCGCACTGTGGGGCGCGGCGCTGATGGCGATATTCAACGGCCTGGTCCGCCAGGAGAGCATGCACGCGCGGCGCTGGTGGCTGGCGCTCGCAGGCGTCTTCCTCTACCTGGGCCTCGACGAGATGACGGCGCTCCACGAGGAGCTCCAGCACGTCACCGGGATCTGGGGGCAGGCCTTCCTGGCGCCCGTGGTCGTCGTCGGTGTGGCGGCCTGGTACATGGCGATCAAGGAGATGCGCACCAACCAGCTCGCGCTCCTGTTGTGGGTCGCCGGTGCCGCCTCGTGGGTGATCTCACAGGGCATCGACCTGGTTCTCAACGAGCCGCTGCCGTGGACGATGATCCCGGAGGAGCTCGGCGAGATGACGGGCTCACTGCTGTTCGCCTTCTCCCTGCTCGTCGCGCTGCGGCCGTTGCTGGCCGACAGCCTCCCGGCCGCAGAGCGCGCGACCGCGCGCCCCGCGCCGAAGAACGAGCTGCAGCCCGCTCAGTGAGCGCGGCGCGGCGCGGGCCGCTTGCGCCGGTGCCACCATGCGCAGCCGGATGAGGCGCCGCGGAGTAATCCTGCTGCTGGTGGTCGTGTCGGCGGTCGGGTTGGCCGTCGCCGGGGCCGTTGCCGTGGAGCGACTGGGCGATGACAGCGCCTCCAAGGCGCAGCCCGACCAGCCCGCGAAGAAGCCACCCGCCTCCGACTCGAAGCGGCCGGCCACGGTCTGGGCCGTCGGGGACGGCGCCGACGGTGGCGACGCCGCGATGCAGGTGGGCGACCTGATCGAGCAGGGCCGCCCGGACCGCGTGGTGTATCTCGGAGACGTGTACGACGAGGGCTCTGCGGAGGAGTTCGACCGCAACTACCGCCCCGCGTTCGGCCGGTTCGACAAGATCGCGTACCCCACGCCGGGCAACCACGACTGGCCCAACCACGATTCGGGCTACGACCCGTACTGGAGCAAGGCGAACCCCCTCGTTCCGACCAACCGGCACTACTACCGCTTCAAGGCCGGCGGCTGGGAGTTCATCAGCCTCAACTCCGAGTCCGGGCTGGGGAGGGGCACGCCGCAGAGGGAGTGGCTGGAGGCGCAGCTGAACGGCAAGCGCGGGAACTGCCGCATCGCGTTCTGGCACCGGCCGTACCTGAACGCCGGCAAGCACGGCGATCAGAAGGACACCGGCGTGCTGTGGCGCGCGGTGAAGGGCCACGCCGCGATCGTGCTGAACGGCCACGACCACAACCTCCAGCACTTCAAGGCACGCGACGGCATCGTCGAGCTGATCTCGGGGGCCGGCGGCCACGACCACTACGCGAGCAACGAGAATGATCCACGCCTGGTGTGGGACGAGGACGACCAGTTCGGAGCGCTGCGACTCGACCTGCGCCCGGGCCTCGCGCGCTTCCGGTTCGTCGCGATCGGCAAGGGCACGATCCACAAGGGCAGCGTCCGCTGCCACCGCTCCTAGCGGCGGCGGTTACTGAATATCAGGCGGGCTTCGCCCGCACCTAAAGTCCTGTGGCGTCGCTGAACGCTCCGCCTACTGAATAACCGGCAGCTCTTTGCCGCCGAAGCCCGGCGCGGCGGCCATCGCCGGCATCTGAACCACCGGCAGCTCGCGCGGAGTCGCGGCCACGATGCCGCGCGCGAGGTGCGTGATCGCCTGCGCGGCCGGAGCGTCGGGATCCTCGACCACGAGCGGCACGCCCTCGTCGGCCTGCACGCGCAGCTCCTCCTGCAGCGGGATCTTGCCCAGCAGCGGAACCTCGATCTCGTCCGCCAGCAACTGCCCTCCGCCCTCGCCGAAGATCGTGTGGCGGGTGCCGTCGGGCGTCGTGAAGCCGGACATGTTCTCGACCACGCCGAGGATCTCGAGGTCGAACTTGCTCGCCATCTCCGCCGCCCGGTGGGCAACCTTCTGCGCCGCGGGCTGTGGAGTGGTGACGAGCAGCATCTTGGCCTGGGGCAGCAGCTGCGCGAGCGTCATCGAGACGTCGCCGGTCCCGGGTGGGAGGTCGATCAACAGGTAGTCGAGCTCGCCCCAGTCGACGTCCTCGAGGAACTGCTGAATCGCCTTGTGCAGCATGGGCCCGCGCCACACGACCGCGGCGTTCTCCTCGACGAAGAACCCGATCGACATGACCTTCACGCCGCCGGCCGCGTCGAGCGGGAGGATCTTGCGCTCCTCCGACACGCGCGGCTTGCCCTGGACGCCGAGCATGCGCGGCATGCTGTAGCCCCACACGTCGGCGTCGAGCGCCCCCGCCGTGTGGCCCTCGATCGCCAGCGCGGCGGCGAGGTTGGCGGTCACCGTCGACTTGCCCACTCCGCCCTTGCCGGACGCCACGCACACCACGTTCCGCACCTTGGCCAGCGCGCCCTGGGGCAGGCGGTTGCGCCCGAGCTTCTGCTGGAGCTGGGTCTTCTCGTCGGCGCTCAGGATGTCGAAGGAAACGGCCACCGACGTGACGCCCTCGATGCCGGACACTTGCTCGCTCACGGCGTTCTCGAAGTGGCTGCGGATCGGGCAGCCGGGCGTCGTGAGCGACACCATCACGCTGACGGCCCCCTGCGGGTCGATCTCGATCGAGCGGACCATGTCCAGCTCGACGATTGACCGCCGCAGCTCGGGGTCTATCACCGAACGTAGGGCTTCAGTTACCTGTTCCTGGGTGGGCATCTCGGTTACCTGATTCCAATTGGTAGGCATCAACTCTAACGGGAGGTCAGAAAGTGGCCGTAGATACGTACCGGATTCGCTCGTGTCGCGCTTAGGAACGCCCGGCAGTCCTAATACGCGACACCGCCGCGGCCGTCCCTTGGCCAAACCCGGATTTTCTGCTTGCAGAAAATCCGGAATGTTCCTGCATAAAGACCGACGGGCCCCGTTTTACGGGGGCCCGACGGCTGAGGGAGGAGAGGTTGCTTTGTTGCTTTCTGCCGGCGTGACCCAGAGGGTCTTATGTGGCCGACAGAAACTCGGTCGGCTGCAACGCAGCCGAAAGCCTTAAACGAACTGCTGCACGCGGTCCCTGTGCCTGCTTGGTCTGCGTCTGCAGTTCCTTCTGCACGCGGTCGACCTGCGGCTTGACCGCCTTCTCCAGCTCCGAGCGGAACCGGGCCGTCCGGGCCTGGGCGTGCTTGCCGTTGGTCTTGATCGTGCGCTGCGTGGTGTTGCGCTGCAGCCTCAGGAAGCGGGCAGCCTCGTTGCGGCGCTTGCGCACCACGCGGTTGGCCGCGTTCCGGCGCTTGCGCAGCACGCGCAGCACGCGGTTGCGTGCGACGGTGCCGCGGCGCTCGTACCGGCGTACGTCGCGGCGCACGCGGTTCAGCTCCTTCTCGGCGCTGGGACGGCTGGTCCACGGCTGGATCGCGCCCACGACGCGGTCCCGGACCTCGAGCGCCGCGCCCACGGGCACCAGCAGCGCGCTCTCGGCGACGCCGGTGACCTGGGTCAGGACACTCTCGGTCTGCTTGGTCTCCGCCGCCACCCGCTGCGAGGCAGCTGCGCGGACGTTCCGCTGGGCCGCGGTGGTGCGACGGCGCGCCGTCTGCCGGCGCCGCGTCGCCTCGCCGCTCTTACCTGTTGCACTGCGCTGAGCTCGCGCAGCAGCGGTGTTGCTGGTCGTCCGCCGGCGCGTCGCCTGGCCGCGCTTGGCGGCGGCGCTGCGCTGCGTACGCGAAGCGTTTGAATTGGTCGTTGCCATACTGGTTGCGCCTCCTCAGAGAGCGTTTAGGGTAACAAGCTTACATCTAAGCTACCCAGAATCTAACAGGTCGAACACATGTTTGTCCGGAGGCGGCGGAAAGTTACACATTTCGCCGCCGATCGAGGCAAATATCTCCTTAGCGATCGGCTCTGTAGAGCCAAAACGCGGATTTGCTCCCGCGAGGGCGTCTAAGATCCGTCAGATGCCCGAGGGAGACACCATCCTCTCGATCGCCGGCCGGCTGCGCGACCGTTCGACGTGGGCCGCCGGGCCCGGGCCGCGTGGCTGGTGCTCGAGACCGGGGTCCACACCGTGGTCCAGTTCAGGGGGCCGATCCTGGAGCTCGTGCGGCTCCGCGCCGACGACCCGACGCGGCCGGTCGCCGACGCGCTCCTCGACCAGCGCACGCTGGCGGGCATCGGCAACCTGTGAGGCGGGCGCCTGGCGGGCGGCGAGGTGTTCGAGCAGGGCGGTAAGGGCTGTCGCCGCTGCGGCGGCCGCATCCTCGTGAAGGGCCAGTGGGACGAGAACCGCATGACCTACTGGTGTCCGACCTGCCAGACGTGAGACGGGGCGCCCGCTACGCTCACTCGATGCTCCCGGCACTCGAAATTCGCGCCCTCACCAAGCGCTACGACGACGGGACGCTCGCGCTCGACGCGCTCGACCTGACCATTCCGGACGGCGCCTTCTTCGGGTTGCTCGGCCCGAACGGCGCCGGCAAGACGACGCTGATCAACTCGGTCGCTGGGCTGGTGCGGGTCACGTCGGGGTCGATCCACGTGTTCGGCCACCCGGCGCTCGATCCCGGGCTGGAGGGGCTCGCGGCCCGCACGATGGTCGGCCTCTCGCCGCAGGACGTGAACCTCGACCGGTTCCTGACGGTCTACGAGTCGCTGCTCTACCACGGCGGCTACTACGGGTTGGCCAGGGACGACGCGGCCCAGCGCGCCGAGGAGATGATCGACGTCTTCGACCTGCGCGCCAAGCGCGACACGCGCACGACGCGCCTGTCGGGCGGCATGAAGCGGCGGCTGCTGCTGGCGCGGGCGCTGCTGCACGAGCCGCGCCTCGTGATCCTCGACGAGCCCACGGCCGGCGTCGACTACGAGCTGCGGATGGAGCTGTGGCGCTACATCCGCCTGCTGCACGAGCGCGGCACGACGATCCTGCTCACGACGCACTACCTCGAGGAGGCCGAGGCGCTGTGCGAGCAGATCGCGCTGATCAGGAACGGCCGGATCGCGGCGCTCGACACGCCCAGCGGCCTGCGCGAGCGCTACGACGCGACGTCGCTCGACGAGGTCTACATGAAGGCGATCGGCGCGGACGCCGGCCACGTCGAGGTGCTGTGATGGAGGCCGCCGCCCGCGCCACGCGCGTGTTCGCGTCGTCCCCCGCGGAGCTGCGCCGGCAGTCCTACCGCAGCCTCTTCTGGCTGGCGGCGCGCGAGGCCCTGCGCGTGATGCGGCTGTGGAGCCAGACCGTGGTCGCACCGGTCGTGTCCTCGCTGCTCTTCGTGGTGGTGTTCGGGCTGTCGCTCGGCAATCGCATCAAGGACGTGGGCGGCTTCGAGTACCAGGTCTTCATCCTGCCCGGCCTCGTCGCGATGGCGATGCTGACCGCGGCCTACGCGAACAACTCCAGCTCGATCTTCCAGGCGCGCAACGACCGCTACATCGACGACGTCCTGGCGGCGCCGATGATGCCGTGGCAGATGGACGTCGGGCTCACGATCGGCGGCGTGCTGCGCGCGCTCCTGATCGGAGGCGCGCTGACCGCGGTCGCGGCGCCCCTGCTGGACGTCCCGATCGCCGAGCCGCTGCTGCTCGTGCCGGCCGCGCTGGGCGGCGGTCCTGCTGTTCTCCTCGCTCGGGGTGATCGTCGGGATCTACGCCCAGACCTGGGACCACCACTCGTTCGTGCAGAACCTCGTGATCGCCCCGCTCGCGTTCGTCGGGGGAGTCTTCTACTCCGTCGACATCCTGCCGTCGCCCTGGCACGAGCTCTCCCACGCGAACCCGCTCTTCTACATGGTCGACGCGATCCGCCACGGGTTCCTGGGGCAGAGCGACGTGTCGCCGCTGATCTCGCTGCCTGTCACGTTTGCGCTGGCTGCGGCGTTGTTCACATGGTCGGTCTGGCTGTTCAGATCGGGCCACAAGCTGAAGCCCTAGCGGCGATACCCTCGTATAGGTAGTGATGACGCACCCCCTCTCGCACTTCCCGAGTAGCCCGCTGCGGCGCCTCGCGGTCGAGCGCTGGGACGGAGAGCCCCTGCTCGGGTCGGCAGTCGAGGAGCTGCTGGTCGAGCGCGGCTTCCGCTCCGGGCCGCGCAAGCTCGTGCTGAGCGCATGAGCGAGCAAATCGAGATCGTTCGCCGAGGCTACGAGGCATTGGGGCGATGGGACGCCGAGGCACTGGTGTCCGACTGCGAGCCGGACCTCGAGTTCATATCGCTCGTGGGTCAGGTGGAGGGCCGGACCTATCGCGGCCACGACGGCTTGAGGAAGTTCGTCTCCGATCTGGCCGAGGCCTGGGATCTGTGGCAGCCGGTCCCGGAGCACTTCGATACCACGGGCGACAGCGTGCTTGCGACAGGCACTACGAAGCTGCGCGGCAGGGGCAGCGGAGTGGAGATCAGCATCAGCTGGGGACAGGTCTTCCGGTTTCGCAACGGCAAGGTGCGGTGGGTCCGGATCTACTCCGATCCCGCCGAGGCACGCCGGGAGTACGAAGCTCTCGCTACCTGACGGCGTGGCGGCGCGCCCGTCGGCAACGTCTACTACGGCACGTCGAGCTGGACCGACCCGACGCTCCTGAAGTCGAAGGCGTTCTACCCGGCGGACGCCGGCAATCCCGAGAAGCGGCTGCGCTACTACTCCGAGCACTTCCCGCTGGTGGAGGTGGACGCGACCTTCTACGCGCTGCCCTCGGAGCGCAACGCGCAGCTGTGGGCGCAGCGCACACCCGACCACTTCGTCTTCAACGTGAAGGCGTTCGGGCTGATGACCCATCACGCGGTGAACACGAAGTCGCTGCCGGAGCCGATCCGCGAGATGCTGCCCGCGGACGTGGCGTCGAAGGCGCGCGTGTACCCGCGCGACCTGCCGCCCGATGCGCTGAACGCCGTGTGGGACATGTTCGCCGGCGCCCTGCGGCCGCTGGCCGACGCGGGCAAGCTGGGCGCGATCCTCTACCAGTTCCCGCAGTGGTTCGCGGCCAGCCGCGACAACGTCGCGTACCTGCACGAGCTGGCAGAGCGCTCCCCGGCGCAGCCGGCGATCGAGTTCCGCGGCGCGGGCTGGATGAAGGAGGGCAAGCAGGAGCGCACGCTCGACACGCTGCGCGACATCGGCGCGACGTACGTGGTGGTCGACGAGCCGCAGGGGTTCAAGACCTCGGTGCCGCCGGTCGTGGCCGCGACCTCGCCGGACCTCGCGATGATCCGCTTCCACGGCCACAACGCGGAGAACTGGGAGAAGCGCGGCATCAGCGCCGCCGAGCGCTTCAAGTATCTGTACGACGAGGACGAGCTGCGCAAGTGGGTCGCGCCCGCGCGCGAGCTGGCCGGCGAGTCAAAGCAGCTCCACGTGCTGATGAACAACTGCTACGCGGACTACGGAGTGCGCAACGCGGCACAGTTCGCGGAGCTGCTGGCGGACATCTAGCGGTCCGTCGGAGCGAACGACTAATCGGCGAGCGGGCCGGCCGGCCGCGACCGCGCGCACCAGCGTCTCCAGGTGCTCCGGGGAGCGGGCCGCCACCAGGCGGTAGCGGGCGTCGAGGTCGAGCGGCGCCTCGATCCCGCCGTGCTTGAGGAAGTCGACGAACGCGCCGGCCTCGCGGGCGATCAGCTGCCCCGCCGCCGCGTCGACCGAGCGGCACGTGTCCGTCGTGAGCATCCCGTCGAAGCGCGCGGCCGCCACATAACAGAGCGACACGGCGATCGTCCCCACCACGCGCACCCGGTAGACCTTGCCCGCGAGCTGAGCCGCGACGGGCGCGATCCACTCGGGGCGCGCGGACTCGAAGCCGACCACTTCCAGCGACTCGCCGCCGACCTCGGTGTCGAGCACCTCGCCGTTCAGCATGGCACCGCCGTCGCGCGTCGCGGTGAACTCCTCGCCCGTGCCGAAGTCGTACACGTATCCGAACTCGACGTCCTCCATCGTGTCGCCGGACGCGACGGCGATGCTCAGCGAGTACGTGGGGATCAGGCGCTTCGCGTTCAGCGAGCCGTCGATCGGATCGATCACCACCCGCACGCCGCCGGCTCCGTCACCGAACACCACCGTGCCGCGCTCCTCCGAGATCGCGGTGAAGTCGTGACCCTGCTCGTGCAGCGCCTGCAGCTCGGCGAACACCACGTCCTCGGCCCCGCTGTCGATCACCAGGGTGCGGTCCCCGCCGGCCCCGCGCGTCGTCCCGGGCTCCCGGTCGACCGTGGCCGGATGCTTGCCGAACACCTCCCGCAGGCCTTCGGTGGCGCGGCGGCAGAGCCCGATCCAATCCGCAGAGAGCGCCTTTTCCTTTGCGGGGAGGCACGGCGGGCCACTGATAGACCGCGGCATGGCATGACCGGGTTACCATCAGTGCGATGGCGGAACGGTTGCTCGAGGGCCTGAACGCGGCACAGCGCGAGGCGGTCACCCACCCCGGCGGACCCCTCCTCGTGCTGGCCGGCGCCGGCAGCGGCAAGACCCGCGTGATCACGCGCCGCATCGCCTGGCTGGCCGAGCAGGGCATCCCGCCGGAGAACGTGCTCGCGCTGACCTTCTCCGGCAAGGCGGCGGAGGAGATGCGCTCGCGCGCCGAGGAGCTGCTCGAGAATCCCTACGAGGAGCTCGTGTGCACCACGTTCCACGCCTTCTGCGTGCGGCTGCTCCAGGAGGAGGCGCTGGAGGCGGGGTTCGACCCGTTCTTCCACGCCGCCACGCCGGCCGACCGGCTCGCCTTCATGATGGAGCGGCTCGACAGCCTGGACGTGCGCCACCACGACATGCGCGGCAACCCGGCGCCGTTCCTGGCCAAGCTGATCGAGCGGATCGACCGGCTCAAGGACGAGATGGTGCCCGCCGCCGAGTACCTCGCCTGGGCGGAGTCGCTGGCCTCCAGCGAGGACGAGGTCGAGCGCGACTCGAGCGCGCGCGAGGCCGAGTTCGCCCGCCTGTACGCGGACCACGACCGCCTGCTCGACGAGTCGGGCGCGATGGACTTCGGCGAGATGATCGTGCGCGCGATCCGGCTGCTCGAGGAGCGCCCCGCCGTCCGCCGCCGCGTGTCCGAGCGCTACCGCGCGGTGCTGGTCGACGAGTACCAGGACACCAACTACGCCCAGCAGGAGCTGCTGCGCCTGCTGGTCGCCGACCACCGCAACGTGGTCGTGGTCGGCGACGACGACCAGTCGATCTACCGGTTCCGGGGCGCCTCGCGCAAGAACATCGTCGACTTCCAGCAGACGTTCCCCGACGCCAAGGTGGTCAGGCTCGAGACGAACTACCGCTCCAGCCAGGCGATCCTCGATGCCGCGCACGCGGTGGTCGAGCCGAACGAGCACCGGCTGCCGAAGAAGCTCCGCGCGGCGCGCAACCGCTCCGCGCTGGGCCTCGATCCGGTGTCGTTCTGGCGCTGCGAGAACGAGCGCGCGCAGGCGCAGGCGGTGGCCGCCGAGATCGAGCGCCTGGTGGCCGACGGCATCGACCCGGCGGAGACCGCCGTCCTGGTCCGGTCGGTCCGCAACGAGGGCCAGCTGATGGCGACCGCTTTGGAGGAACGTGGAATTCCGTACCGGCTGGTGGGCGGCGCCGGGTTCTTCGAGCGCTCGGAGGTGCGCGACCTGCTCGCGTGGCTGCGCCTGCTCGCCGACCCGCAGGATTCCCGTGCGGTGGTGCGGGCGCTGATGCGGCCCCCGGTCGAGCTCGGCCCGGTCGACCTGGCGCGCTGCACGCAGATCGCGCGGCGGCGCAAGAGCGACATGATCACGGGCCTGCGCGCCGCGCTCGAGTCGCCCGACGTGCCACCCGAGGCGCGCGGCCGCATCGAGACGTTCCTGAAGCTGCACCGCAGCGCATGCGTCGCTTTCGACGAGATGCGCCCCGACCTGTTCGTGCACCGGCTGATCGAGCGCATCGGGCTGCGCAAGCAGCACCTGTTCAACACCAGCTCCGAGTCGCTCGAGCGGCTGGTGAACATCGCCAAGTTCGCGGACCTCGCCGCCGCCTGGGTGCGGCACCGCCCCGGCCGCACGTCGCGCGACTTCGCCGAGTACGTGAGCGCCGTCTCCGCCGCGGGGCTGCGCGAGGACGACGCGGTCGTCCACGGCCACCCGCACTCGGTGCAGGTGATGACCATGCACGGCGCGAAGGGGCTCGAGTTCGACTGCGTGTACGTGCTGGGGGTCCAGCAGAGCCGCATGCCGGGTCGCCGCCGCTCGAGCGAGCTGGTGCCCGACGCGCTGCTGAAGGAAGATCTCCCAGAGTCCAGCACCGAGGCGCACGTGGCCGAGATGCGCCGGCTGCTGTACGTGGCGATGACGCGCGCGCGCAAGCGGCTGGTGCTCTCCTGGCCGCGCGTCGGCGGCGCCGGCGACCAGACCGAGCAGAAGCCTTCCTCCTTCTACGAGGAGGCGCGCGCCGCGATCGGCGCCGAGGAGGAGGAGCGCCAGGAGGAGCTGCTCGGCATCCACGAGGACCTGTACGCCGCGTTTCGCATGCTGCGCGACGAGGTGCTGGGCGGCGTCGCGCAGGTCGGGATCCGCATGGGCGAGATGCGGCTCGACGCGCATCTCGACACGGCCGCCGCGATGGCCCGCTACATGGAGCTGCTGAAGCTGGCCTCGCTGATCGAGCGCCATCCGCGCCCCGAGGAGCTGCCGGCGGCGATCGCCGAGATCAACTCCCTGATCACCCAGACCGCCAGCGCCGAGCAGCGCCAGGCCTACGAGGACTCCAACCTCGACGAGCTGCTGCTCGAGACCGAGCGCGAGAACCTGCGCCGGCGGCGGATCGTGGACGAGCACGCCGACGTGTCGCTGGAGGCCTACCTGCCGATCCGCGGCGGCGGGCTGATGCTGTCCGCGACCGACATCGACGTCTACCGGACCTGCCCGCTCCGCTACAAGTTCGCGCGCGTCTTCAACATCCCGAAGGAGCAGACCCTGCAGCAGCGCTTCGGGATCCTCTTCCACCAGGTGCTGGAGCGCTACCACTCCCAGCTCGCCAACCAGGAGACGATCGAGGGCATCGAGTCGCTGCGCGAGCCGACGCCGGACAAGCTGATGATGCTGTTCGAGACGGGATGGCGGCGCCTCGGGTTCGGCGAGTCCAACGAGGAGCGCCAGCTGCACGAGAAGGCCGTCGTGGCGCTCGAGCGCTATCACGAGCGGTTCGCCGGCGAGCAGGGTTCGCCGGTGTGGTTCGAGCGCAACTTCTCCTTCCGGATCGGGCCGCACATGCTGCGCGGCCGCGTCGACCGCGTGGACCGCCACCCGGACGGCTCCTACGAGCTGATCGACTACAAGACCGGGCGGGCGCGCACGGCGTCGCAGCTGAAGGACGACATCCAGCTCTCGCTGTACCAGATCGGCGCGCGCGAATCGTGGAAGCTCGACTCGTCACGCCAGAGCTACTACTACCTGCTGGACGACGAGAAGGTGCCGCTGGAACCGTCGCAGGAGGACGTGATCCGCATCACGGACACCGCGACCGAGGTGGCGACCGGCATCCTCAACCAGGAGTTCGAGGCGAAGCCGTCATTCAGCGCCTGCTCGATCTGCGACTTCCAGCTGATCTGCCCCGCGGCAGAACGCTGACCCCGCCTATTTCTGGAAGGACTCCTCGAGCTCGTCCACGAGGTCGAGGCCGTGCTGGGCCTCGCGCTGGGTCTGCTCGGGGTTCGCGTTGTCGCCGAGGCGCGCGAGAGCCTTGACGTGCGCGTCGAAGTGACGAACTGCTGCGTCGTCAGGCACGTCGCCGCGTAGGGTTCGCCAGTTCCTCCTGACAGAGATGACCGCACGTTCCAGCTCAACGAGCTCATGTGCCTTGGACATGAGCTTCGCCTGGAACTCCAGGTAGTCGAGCAAACCGACGGTCGACGGGGTGTCCGTGGCGTACTGCGGGAACCCGGCGACCACCTGGAAGGCCTGGTTGGAAGCGATGGCGACATCGAGCAGCGGCGCCGACGGGGCAAGCTTGAGAACGCGTGCGGAGCGCTCCTTGAGTGCAGTGGCGGCGTTCTGCGCGTCGACCTTCGCGAAGTCGGCGCTTGCCGGCCCGCGCGCCGCCGCATCGAGCCGCTTGGCCTTCTGCACCACTTCCTGCCGCTTTCCGGCAAGGGCGAGGTCGATGATGTCCTCCGACGCGGACTCGACAGTCCGCATCGACGCGGGTACAGGCACCCTCTTTGCCGCCTCCGTGGTGGTCTTCTGCTCAGTCGACGATGACGATGAGGACGAGTCGTCACCGCAGCCGGTGCCGACCGCCAAAGCGAGGGCGACACAGAGCAAGGCGTACGCGATTCGGCTCATCACGACAAGTATGTCCGCGACGCCGGTGGCTGTCGCGGCCAATCCCGAGCAGACCCGGATTTCCGGCTAGGAAATCCGGCCTATTTGTCGTCGCCCTGCTCGCGCAGGAAGCGCTCGAACTCGCGGGCGATGGAGTCGCCGGAGGGAAGGTTGCGGAAGGAGATCTCGTCGTCGTCCACCTGTCGCTCGAGTCGCTCGACCAGCATGCGCACCTCGGGCTCGCTCGCGACCGCCTCGTCGAGACGGCGCTCGTAGTCGACGGCGGCCTCCTCGAGGTCCGTCATGTCGATCGGGATGCCGAGCAGCTCCTGCAGCCGCCCGAGCAGCGCGAGCGTCGCCTTCGGGCTCGGCACCGTCGCCACGTAGTGCGGCACCGGCGCCCACAGGCTCGCGGCCAGCAGGCCGGCCTTCGTGCACGCGTCCTGGACGACGCCGACGATGCCGGTCGGGCCCTCGTAGCGCGTGGTCGTGAACCCGAGCCGCTTCGACAGGTCGGCGTCGGCCGCGATGCCGGTGATCTGCACGGGCCGGGTGTGCGGCACGTCGGCGAGCAATGCGCCGAGGGACACCACCATCTCCACGCCCAGCTCGCGGGCGACGTCGACGATCGCCGCCGAGAAGGTCTTCCAGCGCAGGTTCGGCTCCGCGCCTGTCAGGAAGACGACATCGCGGTCGCCTTCGGACGGGCGGGCGCTCGACAGCTCCAGCTCCGGCCACTCGATCACGCGCGTGACCCCCTCGGTCAGCCGCACGGTCGGCCGCGCCACCTGGAAGTCGAAGAACTCCTCGGGATCGATCGCCCCGAAGCGCTCGGCGCCCCACCGCGAAGCCACGAACGACAGGGCCGTGGTGGCCGACTCGGCGGCGTCGTTCCAGCCCTTGAACGAGCAGACCAAGGCCGGCTTGCGCAGCTTCGGGTGGCTGTCCCAGTGCATCACCTCCATGGACGAAACCTAGCCGATCGGAGAGGAGTCTCCGAAGACTTCGAGCTTGACGAGACGTCGGGCGGTAGCGGTCGCGGCCCCACCCCCGGTTGGGGTCTGCGCTGGAGTCGAGGGGAACGCGGCCCGCGCCGATAAGGGTGCAGATGGCAGTCGTCGACGATCTCGTATTCCTGCAGGGCGTCGGCGCCACGAAGCAGACCCTCCGCACCTGGAACGAGAGCCCGTGGCGCGTCATGCGGCCGTGGATGATCCTGAGTGCGGCCGTCGCCCTGGCGCTGCTCCTGTCCGTATATCTGGTGGCGAGCATCTCGACACCGGACCCGAGCGGCATCTACATCCCCGGCCTGCGGCACGCGCCGCAGCCCCAGGACATCGGCCTGATCCTGTTCCGCAACTCGCTGGTGCTGGCGCTGCACGCGTTCGCCTGCATCGCGGGCTTCATCGCGCTCAACTCGCTGCCCTACTCGGCCAGCCGGCGCAGCGGCATATCCCGCGTGATCCACGAGAAGGCCGGGCCGTACGCGATGACCTTCGTGGCGGGCGCCACGCTGTTCTCGCTCGCGACGCAGGCCTACTTCCTCGGCGGCATCCTCTCGACGGCCGCGGCCCAGTTCGGCTTCTCCAACGGCCATCTCCTGCTCCTGCTGCTGCCGCACGCGATGATCGAGCTGACGGCCCTGTTCCTCCCGCTGGCGGCCTGGCTCGTGGCGAGCCGGCGCGGCGACTGGGACCAGCTGCTGGCGGCCACGTTCGTGACGGTGGCGGTCGCCGTGCCGGCGCTGATCGTCTCGGTCTCGCTCGAGGTCTACGTCTTTCCCGAGCTGATCCGGGCCTCGCTGCACGCCTGACTCCGCTGCGCGGACCCGCTCGCAGCCGTGCGGGCATCGTCGGTCTCCCGTCGACAAAAGGGCGGGCCCACGGACCCGCCCTTCACCGACGCTTGCAGCTTTCCTGGATCTACCAGGTGCCGCCGCTGGTCGCCGAGCAGCCACCCTTGTTCGCCGTCCCGGTGGCACAGGTACGAGTCGAGGTGCCGGCGGCAGCGCGGGACAGGGTGAAGGTCGCCGCGTTGGAGTCACGGTTGGACGTGACGATGACCTGGTAGCTGTTGGAGCCCGAGCTGACCGCCAGGCGCGAGCCTGCGTCGTTCAGCGTGGGCTCGATCGACCGCAGCGCCGCGAGCGAGCAGGCCGTGTACGCACCGAAGTTGTCGGTCGCACAGGTCTCGAAAGCCTCGGCCGCCGTGACTGCCGTGGACTTCGCCTCGGCGTCGTTGCCCTTGCTCCGCTGGTTCAGGAACGAGGGGATGGCGATCGCAGCAAGGATGCCGATGATCAGGATCACGACCAGGAGCTCGATCAGGGTAAAACCCTTCTCGCCCGTGCCGCGCTCACGGAGCTTCCGCAACATGTGTGCCTTCCTCCTATTGGGGGGCTCTTTCGCGCCAGACCTGGCGTCCAACCAACTATCGGGCCGCTGCCGACGCCCCTTGACGTCCGGTCGCCGGGATGCAATCGGCTCGTAAGCGCGCCATTCTTTTGGGTGATATTCCGCGCGGCACCTGAGAGCCGCTAGCTAGTCTCGATTACGGAGCGGCAGGGGTCTGGTGGCCCATCCGGTCTTCAAAACCGGCAGGCGGTGGCAACCCCATCGCTGGATGGTTCGATTCCATCGCCGCTCCGTAGAGCCAAGACCCGCATGGCCACTGTGCTTTAGGGGCGGCAAGACCGCAGACAACGAGGACGGGCGTGGTCAGGGATGGACAGAAAAGGTCCCTGTTGGGTGTCATGTGTGCCCGATGTGTGCCCAATTCTGGCCCTGACTCCGTGGCGCGGGATCGCGGGCTTGACTACCCTGGTTTAGTGGGAGGCAAGCGGCCGTGAGCCTTACGGAAGATCCGCACGTATATCCGGGGGGAAGTCCTTCACGCTCCTAGCGAACGGCGGTTCGATCACCTCCACCTCGACACCGTGCTTCTCCAGCATCGGTCGCAGTACGGAGTCATCCTTTTCGCACAAGGCTATCGACCGAATCGACGCTGGCTCCAGCGGCTTCACCAGGTCTATGGCGAAGACGGCCTGGCCCATAAGAGATCGCCCAAATCTTCTCTTTACCTCGATCAGACGACACGCTCATCGAGCGCCGCGATGCGAAGTCCGTCCCGATCAAGGATATGAACGTGATCCTCGGGCTTCTTGTCGAGCAGAAGCACTCCATCCGATACGCCGACCGGAAACCGGGAACTCCTTTACGAGCGTGCCCTGACGACCGAACTTCTTGTCCCAGAACTCCATGAGCATCCGTGTCTCGGCGGAGTCCATGCGTTTCTGTTCCTCGGCCATCAGGAACGGGCTCCTCCCTGGCTCGGAACGCGCTTCTCAACAAGAGTGATTAGCATCGCGCCGCCGTGGAGTTTAAGTGCTCCAGCTGTGCCCGCGAGATCAGCCGCGATGACCGGTTCTGCAAGAACTGCGGTACTGCGATCGACTGGTCTGCCGTCCCTGTGCCTGCTGCGGCACCCATAGCTACGGAACCGGTAGTAGCACCAGCACCCGCACCTAGCACCGGAACACCAGCGAGCTTTCTCTGCCCTGGCTGCAAGGCGTACTACGGGCCTGCCGGAGCGCTTTGCCCCCACTGCGGCTCAAAGCTTCCAGTTCCGGGCAACAAGGACGATGCCATTGCCTTAGCCATGCTTTCTGGAGGTGTCTTCGTCGTTGGTCTACTCGTTTCGATATTCAGTTCTGACGCAGGCGGCGTAATCGCGGGCCTCGGATTACTCGGACTCATCGGTGCTGCGGTGATCGGTGTCGGGTCGTCCGGCAGGATGGGCCCAGAGCAGAAGAGTTCTTGCTGTGGGTGTTCTTGTGTAGTGATGCTGCTCGTCCTGCCCGCGGCTGGCCTCGTGTTATGGCACCACGGTGGTCCGATCGTTGCCCTTCTCGCTGTGCCAGCTTGGATCCCGCTGAGCTGGCTTGGCGAAGGACTCCGGCTCGCGATGAGCCGCTCATTCATTTAACCCTCTCTCACGGCGGGAAGGCCCCAAGTCTTCTAGCATGGGCGTGCTCGATCCGGCAGCTACGGCCGAGGCGCAGCGGAACTGAGGCAAGCCTCAGGAGTCGACGTGAGCGTCTCGCTCCGACAGCCCCACGGCTTCGAGGGCCTGATCGTTGTCGCCGTAGTCCTTGAAGTGGGTTATCCGCCCGTTTCGGAAGCTCACCACGATCGCCAAGGCCGTCTCCTGCTCGATGCCGCTCCCCTTACCGATCGAGCTGGCGGTCCCCAGGGCCAGCACTCGCTCTCCGAGATCGCGGACGTCGTGAAGGCGGACCTGGAAGCCCTCGTAGACATCACCAATGTTCGTAATGAAGGCTCGGATGCCATCGTGCCCCACGTAGACACCGTCCATCTCGGAGATCTGCGGCTCGAAAACGACCTTCGTGTCGAACTGCTCCAACCATGCTTCGACGTCGCCCCTGTTGAACGCCTCGGTGGCTTCCACATACCGATCCACATTCTCCTGCGACATCGCCTACTCCGAGAGGCCAGCGGCTTCGAAGGCTTCCTCTTTGCTGTTGAAGTAATCGGTACGGATGATCTTGTCGTTCCGGCACCGGTAGACGACCGCGTCCTGCCGGTTGAGTTCAACGCCGCTGCCCAGCCCCTTCGTGTGCATGCGAACGACGGCGACGACGTACTCGCCCGCATCGATGAGTTCCTCCAGCTCGAAGCTCCACTCGGCCCAGGCCGCGTCCCAGTCGGCAAGCCAGCGTCGAACCCCCGCGTGCCCCCGATATACGCCTGTCTGGTCTGGGGCGTCATGGTCATGAAGCTCGCATTCCTCATCGACCACGTCCCAGGGCGGCTCGCCCGTCTCGAAGTACCGCTGATAGAAGCGTTGAACAAGCTCCACGTTCTCTTGCGACATCGCCCGTGCAGTATCGCGCCGAAGGCATGTTGCGGGCAAGGGAGGGTAAGCGCACCCGGCTTGACGCACTCAGGACCGCCGCATAGCGCATGGCGCGCGCCTGAACCGAGTCCTGAAACGGGGCAGCCAGCACGAAAGGAAACGCCATGACGAACAACAACCTGCACGACGACTCCGCGGGCGTGAACGTCAAGGCCCTCAGCGCCTACATGGGCCACGCCAGCATCACGATCACCCTCGACCGCTATGGCCACCTGCTGCCCGGCGCCGAGGAAGAGGCGGCGGAGTTGATGTACGCCTACATCGAACGGCAGCGCGCGGAGGCAAGCGCGTGACGACCGGCAGGGCGTGGCAACCCCACGCTTGGATGGTTCGATTCCATCGCCGCTCCGTATGCGGAGTCAGGCGTCGGCGGGAGCATCCTGCTCCGACAGCCCCACGGCTTCGAGGGCCTCGGCGGGGTCCGCATACATTTCCATTCGCGCCAACTTGCCATCGCGGATGGTAAAGACCTGGCCGTAGGCCATATCCACGTTCAGCCCGCTTGACTTCGACCGGCCGCGCTGGCGCACGATCGCCACGACCTTGTCGCCTGCGTCGTGGAGCGCCTCCACGTCAACCTGCCAATCATCCCAAGCCTCAAGCCAGTCGCGGAGGAACACGCGGGCTCCCTCCACGCCCTCGTAGGTTTGCTGCTCCGGCCAGCCGCGGAACTTGGACATGTCCCACACGAAGTCCGGCGCGTGAATCTCCGGGAGGTAGTCACCGGTCGCGGCAAGATGCGCGTAGCGCTGCCGGATGATCTCCACGTTCTCCTGCGACATCGCCGCGCAGTATCGCCGTATCCCCGGGCGGCGTCGGTTCCCCGGGCCAAAGGGCTCCCAACCGGATGAGCTACGCCGCAGCAGGCGGTCCGAACCAGGTGGTTAGCGCGTCAGCGAGCCCCAGCTGGGTCAGGTCTCCCACCCAGGCCACATATCCGTCGGGCCGAATCAACACGGCGGTGGGAGCAGTGACCGCCCCGATTGCCGGAAGCTCCCACGTACCGACGTACTTGGCGTCGATCAACTGAACCCGATCTGCCCATGGAGTGATGTCGAAGCCGCCGGGCTCACCGAGGTTGAGTAGCACCGGCCGGGCATCGTGCAGCAGGGTGAAGACCCGCAGCGGGCCGTTGGCGGTGACCAGGTCGAGATCGGGCATGCGGCGTCCGAGCAGCGGGTGTCCCTCGCCGAGGTCGTAGTGAATGTCCAGACCGGACATCATCGCGGCGAATCGTTTGCGGGGCTCGTCCATGCTCAGGAGCTCGGAAATGGTGTCGCGCAAGGCCTTCGATGCGGTCGTCTGGGCGGAAAAGCGCGACTTGCGCGATCGTGTTGCGCAGCACGCGGGCGGCGACCGGGTGGCGCTCGGCATGGTAGGTGTCCAGGAGGCTTTCCGGCGATGTCTGGTTGACCACCTGGGCCAGCTTCCACCCCAGATTCACCGCATCCTGCACACCGGTGTTGAGGCCCTGTCCACCCACCGGGTTATGCACGTGTGCGGCGTCGCCGGCCAGCAGCACCCGTCCGTCGCGGTAGGCCGCGGCCTGCCGAGCCATATCGGTGAACCTGGAGATCCAGGTGGGACTGTGGATCCCGTAATCGGTCCCGTATACGGCGATCAGCGCCTCGCTGAGATCGCGCAGGGTGGGTTCGTCGGTGGCTCCGACGTGCTGTTCGGTCACCATGACCCGCACGGGCCCCTATCCTTGTAGACGATCTCGCCGTCGCGGATCTCGTACTCCACCCTGCCGAAGGAATGGATGCCGAGGGCGTCGCGGTGGATGCCCCATTCCGGCTCCTCGGCCAGCTCGACCTCGGCGATCAGGTTGCTGGTCGTCGGATCCCACCCGGGGAACTCGATGCCGGCAGCTCTTGCGGACCACACTGCGTCCTCCGTCGCACCCGACGAGATACTCCGCCCGCAGCGACGTGCCGTCGGACAGCGCGACGTCGACGCCGGTGTCGTCCTGCGCGAACCCCGTCACGTCACGTTCGCGATGGATCGGCACCTCCAGCTCGGCGACCCAGCCGGCCAGTATGCGCTCGATGTGGTTCTGCCACAGCCCGAGCCCGTAGGGGTGCCGGGTGGGAAAGTCGCTGATGTCCAAAGGGGTCCCGGCGAACGCCGCGACCTGCGCCACCTGTCCCTCCGAGAGGAACCGATCGGCGATTCCACGCTGATCGAGCACCTCGATGGTGCGTGAGTGCAGACCGCCCGCGCGCGAGCCGGCGAGGTCCTGGCTGGCGCGCCGCTCGACAATGGCGACGTCGACGCCCGCCAACGCCAACTCGCCCGCCAACATCAGCCCTGTCGGACCTCCTCCGGCGATCACCACCGCATGCTCGGTCATCGCCACACTCCGGCCGGCGTCACGCCGGTGGCGACCGTCGAAAACAACACACGCATTTCGCTCCTCCCATTTCCGTAGGTTCTGGCCTGCGGCCGGCGATTATGCGGCACGACAGGGGGCTTGTTGCAAGCCCCCTGTGCGCTATAAATTGGAAGTGGACGGGAGTGGGAACCGCGTTTTCCTGCAGCAATAGCGCGTACTCGCGATGAGCCACCACGCAGGCGCGCTCGCCTCGGCTGGGGCGCAGGTCGCGGCCGTGCGCGACGATCCGGCGGCGCGTCTTGCGTTGATGGCGCGGGTGTTCCACGGGCCGACGGGCCGCGCACCGCGACACCTGCCGTTCCGACGGGCGGCGTTGTCGTTCATGCGCTGGCAGGCGCGCCGCGGTGTGCTCAATCCGCTCGACGCGTCGCCGCCCGGCAGCGTGTGGTGGCGGGCGGTCAACGAGCGACTGCTGCGGGACGGATGCGAAACGGTCGCGCTCCTCGGTGGGTTGGCCGGCGAGCCGTCATCGCAGGCCGTGCGGCTCTGGCTGGAGTTCGGCGCGAGACCGACGGGGCGCAACTGGTACCGAGCGCACAACGCGAGCATCGTGGCCGGATACCTGGAGCACCGGAACCTCGCCGAAGCGGAGGGCGCGCCGGAGCGCTTCTTCATGAACGTCGCGCTGCTGCGCGTGCTGTACGCGCACGCACTCGCCGCGGCGCCGCGCCTGGCGCTCGGACGGTTCGCTCCGCTCGGCCGCCTGCTCGGCGACCCCCGGCTCGGGATGGCCGGAGTCTTCCTCTCACTCCGCCGCGTGCTGCCAGACCGCTATCCGCTCGCGCTCGACGTGGAGCGCTATATCGCCGACGAGCAGCGTCTTGGCCGGATGCTCGACTACGCGGTGATCGTGCCGCGGCTGCAATGCCTGTACGAGTGGTCAGCCGAGGAGCTCGGCGAACCACGCCTGCTTGAGCTGGTGCGCGACGGCAACCCGATCTACGCCTGGCCCTTCGAGCAGCGACACGTCTGGCGCACTCCGAAGATGCCGTTCGCAGGCCGGGTACTCGAACGCGTCACAAGGGCTCGCTGAAGGTGAAGGCCGGCCTCGACCCAGTGCGCCAGCGCGCCCTACGCGCTCGTCGTCGACAGCGCGCGCCGACCACGCACCAGTGGCTCAGTCGCAGGCCGATTTGGTGGCGCTCGAGAGGTTCTTCGCAGCCGTCACGGTGCTGCTGATGTCCGGCACGACTGCGGCCACCTCCTGGGCCGTCGGCTCCGAGGGCAGCTGCTTGATCGCAGTGGAAAGGCTCGAGACGGATGACTCCAGCGCGCTGGTCTCGCTCGGGAAGTCCTGCTTCGCCGAACTCACGACCGCGTCTGCGTCGGTCTGCACCTCCTGAAGGTCCGACTGCAGGTTGGAGAGCGCGCCGGCTTCGGGTTGAACGTCCTTGAGGAGGTCCACCGACTGCTGGAGATCGCTGACATCCGAGCAGTAGTCCGGCTTGTCGCTACTCCCACACCCGGCGGCCAGCAACGCCGCAGCTGCCAGCGCCAGTGCGAACATCAGCATCACGGGAAGCCGCCCCCTCATCGCACGAGAGCATAGTCGCTCAGCGGTTTCATCGCCGCTCCGTGGGGCCACGGTTACCCTTGGCCCATGGCGAACGCCAACTCGAACGAGAGGGTGTGGAGCGAGTACGACTGGTCCAGGCGCGGCGAGGAATGGTCGCGGGGTTGGGGTGGTCCGGAGTACCAGTGGTCGGGCATGCTCTACCCGCGCCTGCGCGAGTTCCTCCCGGCGGGCACGATCCTCGAGATCGCACCCGGTTACGGTCGCTGGACCAACTACCTGCTCCCTCTTTGCGACCGCCTGGTCGGGGTCGACATCGCGGCCAACTGCGTGGAGGCGTGCCGCGAGCGCTTCGCCGATCAGCAGCACGCGACCTTCCACAAGAACAACGGGCTGACGCTCGAGATGGTGGGCGACGGAGAGGTCGACTTCGCGATCAGCATCGACTCCCTCGTGCACTGCGACGCCTACATCGTGGAGTCCTACATCGGAGAGCTGGCGCGCACGCTCGGCGCCGACGGCGTCGCGTTCCTCCATCACTCGAACCTCGAGCAGTACGTGGACCCCGACACCGGGGAGCTGCCCTTCGAGAACACGACCTGGCGCGGAAAGAGCATGAGCGCGCGCCTGTTCGGCGAGTACTGCCGCGAGGCGGGCCTGGTCTGCATCGGCCAGGAGCTGGTCCGGTGGCTGGAGCGCGACGACTGGTTCAGGGATTGCTTCTCGATGCTCACCCGTCCCGGGTCGCGGTTCGCGCGCGACAACCAGGTGATCGAGAACCGCGACTACCCGGCGCAGGAGGCGGCGATGGCGCAGCTCGCCCGCTTCTACGGGCGGGCAGGATGGGCCGTCGCGCCCAACCGTTCGCCGACCACATCGAACCCGAGCCGGACGTAGAGCTCCTTCGGCCAGTCCTCGGCGTCGGCACAGAGGAAGAGCATGCGGTCGTGCGGCACGCGGGCGAGCGCTCCTTCGAGCAGGGCACGACCCAGGCCGCTTCCCCGCCTGTCCGGTAGCACGCCGACTGCATCGATCTCGGTGACGCGGTGATCGTCGTACAACCGGCACCACGCGAGCACGCGCCCATCCTCGACGACCCCGATCCGGCGCGCGACCGTTGCGCCCCGCGCCCAGTGCCCGTGCTGAGCGATGAGCTGCCGGCGGACCTCTGGATCCCGGCTGTCCGGCTCTGCCATCAGGAACTGCTCCTCGGCCGGCGCAATCTCGTCCGCAGTGATCTCCCGAACGGCGACGTGCGCGGTGGGCTCCCTGTCCGGAGGTCGCCGCCGGACCATCACGAGCTCGCGGTCGAGGCTCCACCCGGCCGCGTGCGCGACGTCCTCGAGGGCATCGTCGGCCGGACCGGGTCCGCTGAGGCGCAGCTTGCGATGGAGATGCCCCGCCGCTTTGTGCAGTCGCTCGGCCGCCGCCAGCAGCCGTTCGATGGTGTCGCGGTCCGCCTCCTGCGGGGCCAAGACCAGGTTCAGTTCCCACACCCGAGGCAGCGACGGCGTGAACATGGCAAGTGCACCGTCCACGTCGTCGATCGGCTCCACCCGCTCAACGGCCTTCATGAGCTGGGCGCGCTTGAAGTCGAGCGCCGCGGCCAGTGCCTCGGAGTCGGTCACGGCCGCAAGTGAAACACCTCCACTCCGTATCTGTCCGCCAGCCGCCGGATCCTCTCAGGGAACCTCACTTGGCCGGAACGGGGTAAAACAGCAGCGTCATGGCAACCGCAACCCCATCTCGCGCCCGTCGAGCGGTACCGCAGCCGGTGGCGGCCCTGGTCGCGCGGTTCGATCCCACGGCGTTCGACCTGCCCGGCAGCGGAGCGGTCGTGCGGCTCTCCGTCAGCGACGGCGACAGCTGGGACGTGATCGTCGAGCCGCACGGCGCGCGCCTCGCCGGCCCGGGCAAGGGGCAGGCCGACGCCGTGCTGACCGCGGACGAGACGACCTGGAACCTGCTCGAAGACGACGTCGCGGCCGGCATGGATGCCTTTCGCAGGGGGCGACTCCGGGTGCGCCGCAACCTTCACCTCGGTGTGGGCTTCCTGGCGGCAACCGCGGGAGCGACGGGGCCGGGGCGGTTCCGGTTCCACCGCGCCCGCACGAACGCCGGGGAGTTCTCCCTGCTCGAGGCGGGCACGGGCGAGCCGATCGTGATGCTGCACGGGCTCGGCGGCACGAAGGCCTCCTTCCTGCCGAGCGTGGCCGCCCTCTCTGGATCCTTCCGGGTGATCGCCGTCGACATGCTCGGGTTCGGCGACTCGAGCAAGCCGCTGGCCGCCTCCTACAGCCCGCCCTTCCAGGCCCACGCGATCACGAAGCTGCTGGACGCCCTGGAGCTGCCGCGCGCCCACTTCGTCGGCCACAGCCTCGGCGGCCGTGTCGCGATGGAGCTCGGGTTCAGGCACGCGGATCGCGCCGGCGGCCTCGTGCTGATGACGCCGGCGATGGCCTGGCTGCGCGAGCGCCCGTGGGCCCCGTTCCTGCGCTTCGTGCGCCCGGAGCTGGGGCTGTTCCAGATCGCCCCGCGGCGCGTCGTCGACGCGTTCATGCGCTGGGCGATCCCAGGCGGGGACAGCCCCTGGGCCGCGCCCGCGATCGACGAGTTCGTCCGCATCTTCACGACCGCGCGCGGGCGCGCCGCCTTCTACGCCGCCGCCCGGCACATCTATCTCGACGAGCCGCATGGTGACAACGGCTTCTGGACCAAGCTCGAGACGCTCTCCCCCGAATCGCTCTTCATATGGGGGCGCAAGGACCCGCTCGTGTCGACCGGCTTCATGAAGCACGTGGAGCAGGCGCTGCCGGCGGCCCGCCACGTGGAGCTGGACTGCGGGCACCTGCCGCAGATCGAGCAGCCGCGGCAGACGCATGCCGCGATCGACAAGTTCCTGCGGACGCTGGCCGCCTGATCGTTCCCTTCTGGAAGGGTCACTAGGCTGGACGCCATGGACGACTTCCGCTCCAGGGCGCTCGCGCTCGCCACGCGCATCGAGGCCGGCAGCTCCGCCGCCGTGGAGGAGGAGCTGAAGGAGCTGCGCGCCCTGTGGCGCCGGCTCGACGGGCATGCGCGCGCCGCGGCCGCCGATGCCGCGCAGACCCTCGCCGCCGCGCAGGCGGGCCGCGACGAGCGCGAGGCGCAGCTCGCCCTCAAGGGCCTCGACCGGATCGCGGTGGACGCGCCGCCCCAGCACGCCTACGACGGTCCCCGCGAGCCGGACGCGCTGCTCGCGCACTTCGGGTACGCGGAGTTCCGCCCGGGGCAGCGCGACGCGGTGCAGGCGGCGCTCGACGGCCGCGACAGCCTCGTGGTGATGCCCACCGGCGGCGGCAAGAGCCTGTGCTACCAGCTCCCGGGGATCGCCTCCGCGAACCTGACCGTGGTCGTCTCGCCGCTGATCGCCCTGATGGCGGATCAGTACCGGCGCCTGCTGCTGGGCGGCCACCCGGCCGCGATGATCGCGTCGGGCATGAACGACGCGGCCGTCACGGCGGCGCTGGAGGCGGTGCGCGGCGGGGAGGCGCGGATCGTCTTCTGCTCGCCCGAGCGCTTCGCGTCCTCGGCGTTCCTGGCGGCGCTGTCGGCCCGCGCGGTCGACCTGTTCGTCGTCGACGAGGCCCACTGCGTGTCCGAGTGGGGCCACGACTTCCGCCCCGACTACCTGCGGCTGCGCGGCGCGATCGACCGGCTCGGGTCGCCGACCGTGATGGCCTGCACCGCGACGGCCACCGAGCAGGTGGCCGAGGAGATCCGCGCGCGGCTCGGCCTGCACGACCCGTTCGTCGTGCGCTCGGGGTTCGACCGGCCCAACCTGTCGTTCGACGTGGTCCCGCTGGAGGGAAAGGGATCGAAGGCGCGCAAGCAGATGCTGCTGTCCGCGGCGCTCGCCGATCCGGCGAGCCGCCCGTCGATCGTCTACTGCGGCACGCGCCGCGACGTCGAGGACGTGACCGAGCGGCTGCGCGCGGACGGCCTGCAGGCGGTCGGCTACCACGCCGGCATGGCCGCCGACGAGCGCGCCGCGGCGCAGCACCGCTTCATGGAGGGCGACGCGGACGTGGTCGTCGCGACGAACGCGTTCGGCATGGGAGTGGACAAGGCCGACGTGCGCTCGGTGGTGCACTGGGCGATCCCGAAGAGCGTCGAGGCCTACTACCAGGAGGCCGGGCGGGCGGGCCGCGACGGCGCACCGGCGCGCGCGATCCTGCTCGCGATGCGCGCGGACCTCGGCCGCCTGATCAACTTCATCGAGCGTGACCGCGTCGAGCCGGACGAGGTGCTGCGCTACGCGCAGCGGCTGAGAGCGTCAGCCGACGGCGACGCCATCGTGATCGACATACCGCGCGACGACCGGGAGCGCATCTCCCTCGGCATCGCGGAGCGAGCCGGCCTGTGCGCGCTCGAGCCGGCGCCCGGCGGCCGCGTGCAGGTGACGCTCGGCGGCGAGCCCGACCTCGGCCGGATCGCCGCGGTGTGCAAGGTCGCGCGCGACCGCGGGTGGCGCGCGTACCGGGCGGTGGAGGCGTTCGTCTCGCCCGCCGCGCGCGTGCAGGCGCCGCGCGCTGCTCGACCACTTCGGCGACTCGCGGCCGGGCGCGCCCACCGGGCGGTGCTGCGACGTCTGCGATCCGGGGACGCTGGGGCTGCCCGACCCCGAGTCGCTGACCCCGGCACGAGCGCGCCCGAAGGTGCGCACCACGGAGCCGGTGGCCGCCGCGGACGAGCCGCTGCTGGATGCGCTGAAGGCATGGCGCACGCGCGCCAGCGACGGGAAGCCCGCCTACACCGTCGCGCACAACAGCACGCTCGAGTCGATCGCGGCGCTGAAGCCGGCGACGCTGGACGAGCTGGCGGCGATCAAGGGCGTGGGCCCGACCTTCGTCGAGCGCCACGGCGAGCAGGTGCTAGGACTCGTAGCTGACCAGGGCGTGCACGTCGTAGCCGGCGAGTAGCTGCCGCGGCTCGAGGAACGCAAGCTCCACCACGAACGCGCAGCCGGCGACGCGCCCGCCGAGCTGCTCCACGAGGTCGATCTTGGCCTTTGCCGTTCCGCCGGTGGCGAGCACGTCGTCGTGGATCAGCACGCGGGTGCCGCCGCTGAGCGAGTCGGCGTGCAGCTCCAGCGTGTCCAGCCCGTACTCGAGCCCATACTGCACGCTGATCGTCTCGTGCGGGAGCTTGCCGGGCTTGCGCGCCGGGACGAACCCGACGCCCAGCTCCCGCGCCAGCGCCCCGCCGAAGATGAAGCCGCGCGCCTCGGCCGCCACGATCAGCTCGACCTCGAGCGGGCGCGCGTAGTCCGCCAGCGCGCGCACGGCCGCGTCGAACGCCCGCGGCTCCACCAGCAGCGGGGTGATGTCCTTGAACACGATCCCGGGCTTGGGGAAGTCGGGGACGTCGCGGATGTGGTCACGCAGGTCCATTCGCCCGCGCTACTGCTCGAAGCGGTAGACGGTGCCCGGGGGCGACGGGGTGCGGCCGGCGAGCTTCGGCACGGCGGCCCCGAGCACGCGTGCGAATACGTCCTTGCTCGCGTCGATCAACCGCAACAGCTCCGCGACCGGAGTCGGCTCCTCCTGCACGCCGTTCGCGTAGTCGGTCGCGTATCCGAGCAGCCCGTAGGGCAGCTCCGCCTCGCCGCACAGCACCGTCTCGGGGCCGGCGGTCTGGCTGACCGCGCTCACGCCGGCGGCCGCGAGTGAGCGGATCTCGGCGCGCGTGTTGAAGCGCGGGCCGTCCACGTGCCCGTAGCAGCCGCCGTCGCGGGCCGGCACGTCCGCAGCGCGACACGCATCCAGCAGCACCGCGCGCATGTCCGCGGAAAACGGGCCCTCGTAGATCCAGTGGCCGCGCAGCGGATCGCCGGGCTGGTCGTAGAAGCTGCACAGGGAGCCGTCCGGCAGGCGGTTGGCGAGGAAGTGCAGGTCGTCGAACACGACCAGCGAGCCCAGCGGCAGGGACGGGTCGACGGCGCCGCATACGGTCACGGCCAGGACGCAGTCGGCGCCCAGGTCCTGCAGCGCCGCGATGTTGGCGCGGTGCGTGACCTGGCTCGACAGCAGCCGGTGCCCCTCCCCGTGGCGGGATATGTGCAGGACCTCGACGTCGCCCACGCTGCCCGACATCACGAGCGCCTCGCCGAACCGCGTCCGGACGGGCTCCCGCGAGCCTGACTCGAAGCCGGGAAGCACATATGTGCCCGTGCCGGTGATGATCCCAACCTTCATGCGCGGCGGGAGCATAGAAGGCGTACGGGCCTCGGCGTCTGGGCGGGTCAACCTGATCGGCGAGCACACCGACTACAACGGCGGCTTCGTGCTGCCGGTCGCGACGCCCCAGCGCACCCGCGTGGAGCTGACACCGGCCGCCGGCAGCGACGTGCACGCGTGGAGCGAGCAGGAGGGCGAGGCGCCTGCTTTCGCCATCGGGCACGAGCGCCCCACCGGGAGCTGGGCCGACTACGTCGCGGGGATGACGCGGGTCCTCGGGGTGCGGGGCCATCGCATCGGCGGGTTCGAGCTGCGCGTCTTCAGCGACGTCCCCGTCGGCGCGGGGCTGTCGTCCAGCGCCGCGCTGGAGGTCGCCTGCGGCCGGGCGCTGCGCGAGGCGTTCGACCTCGACCTGGGCGACGTCGAGATCGCCGCGGCCGGCCGTCAGGCCGAGCACGACTTCGTGGGCGTGCGCAGCGGCCCGATGGACCAGCTCGCCGCGGCCCTTGCCGCCACCGACCAGGCCCTGCTGATCGACTGCCGGTCCCTCGTGCGAATGCCCGTGCCGGTGCCGGCCAGGTGCGAGCTCGTGGTGATCGACTCGGGCCAGCGGCATTCGCTCGCGAGCGGCGACTACAACCGGCGCCGCGAGGAATGCGAGCAGGCGGCCGAGCTGATGGGAGTCGACCTGCTGTGCGACGTCAATCCCGGCGACGAGCGCATCGGCGACCTGCCCGCCCCGCTCGATCGCCGCGCGCGTCACGTCGCCAGTGAGAACTGGCGGGTCGCCGCGGCCGCCGGCGCCATGTGGCGGGACGACGGCGCCGCGCTCGGGCGGCTGCTCGACGAGTCCCACGAATCACAGCGCCGGCTGTTCGAGGTCTCCACGCCGGAGGTCGACCGCCTCGCCGGCCTGATGCGCGAGTGCGGCGCGCTCGGCGCACGGCTCACCGGCGGCGGGTTCGGCGGCTCGATCGTGGCCCTCGCCGCGGCCGGCCGCGGCCTCGAGATCGGCACGGCCGCGGCGGCCGCCTACACGGCCGAGCATCCCGGGCTCGAGGCCCGGGTCCTCATCCCTCCCGCGCGTCCGCCCCGGTAGCCGGCGTGATCGACGCGCCGCTGCCGAGCGCCCGGCGCACGAGCCCCGGCGCCAGCGCGCGCAGCGCCGCGGCGGCTGCGTACGGGCGCGGCACGTAGCGCTCCGCCTTGCCGCCCGGCCCGACCTGCACGATCGCGTCCGCGACCTTCTCGGGGGTGGACACCATCCAGCGCGTGCGTGCGCTCTCGATCAGCTCCCGCTGCGGAAAGCCCTCCGTCACGATGAAGCCGGGGAGCACCATTCCCACGTGCACGCCGTGGGCGCGCTCCTCGAGGTGCAGCGCGTCGCTCCATCCGCACAGCGCGAACTTGCTCGCCGAGTAGCCGCCGGAGTTGCCGCGCGCGACGCGGCCGGCGGTGCTCGCGACGTTGACGATCGCGCTCGGAGCCGAGCGGCGCAGGATCGGCAGCAGCTGCTCGGTGAGCCGCACGGTCGCGTCGAAGTTGAGCTCCATGTGGCGGCGCACGTTGTCCCAGCCGACATCGCCGAACTCACCGCGCCAGGCCGCACCGGCGTTGTTGACGAGCAGATCGAGCCGGCCGTGCTGCTCCTCCACGACCGCCGCGACGCGCGCGGGCGCATCGTCGTCGAGCAGGTCGACGGCGACCACGGTCGCACCGCCGAGCTCGTCCGCGAGCGCCCGCAGGCGGTCCTCGCGTCGCGCGACCAGCACGAGCTGCGCGCCGGATTCACGCGCGAGGCGCCGGGCGGTCGCCTCGCCGATACCGCTGGACGCACCGGTGACCAGAGCGATCATCGCGGCACATCGTATGGCCGGCCGTGCGGCTAGCGGCGCTCTGGAGAACCGGGTAGGTATGGGCAGGTCGTCACGGAGCCAGCACACATAGGTGGTGAGACGGCGCGCTTTCCGTACTGATTGTGACTCGGCCGTAACAGGCCATCCGAGGTGCGACACATTGTGGGCGTACAGCAACCGCTAACCCGCGCACCCCAATTCGCCTCCCAGCGAACCCCCCACGCGACGGTGAAGAAACGCGCGAGGCTGAAACGGAACGTCGCGCTGCGGTCGTGGCCTCCTAGGTGTAGTTCCTACGCACGTTGTTCCGGTTGCGGGCGGCTGGTGGCGGGTTCGAAAATCGGGTGGGTAAGGGGAGCGCCCGGGACGAGCAAGGGCTCGCGCGACGCGTCGGTTGCGACGTAACGTCGCACGCTTCGGTCGTGATAGAGCCGTCTGCGCTTGATTCGTATGGGGCGCCGGGGTCGGCCGGCGCCGATCGACGAACTTCTGCAGTTGAGTTCCGTTTTCACGCATGGCGAGTGCCAAAGTTCGGCGGCCGATGCGCAACACGGAGGGCTTTCGCGCGTGACCGCGACCTTTCTTCGAAGTCTCGTGACACTCCGCCGCCCAGCCCGGTGGCAAAGGCAGCCGACAGTCCCGTCCTCCCTTACCCGACCCGGTTTCCACGCCCGGGCTTGCGCCCCGCGAGGCGCATCCGCGCGTTTGAACAAGGTGGTTGGGAACTACGCCTAGCCGCTTGAGGTTGGCGAGTCGTGGTGCCGACGGTCTTGGAGCCGCGCGCCCGCTCCGCCGGTTCGTTCGTCAGCGCCGCGCGGCGATCCAGTCCTCGTGCGACGGCACCTGCTCTCCCACCGACTGCAGGAAGAAGTAGGCGCCCGCATCGCCGAGGCACCGGAACCGGCTCATGAGGTCGTTCACGGTCTCGTCGAAATCGCCGCGCGAGCGGAGGTAGCTGCGAAAGCCGCCGTGCTCGCGCTCGAGCGAGACGATCTCGGCGGCGTTCACGACGGTTGCCTCGATCTTCTCCCGGTTGCGCATGATGCGCGCGTCGCGCATCAGCCCCTCGACCATCTCCGGGGTGAACGTGGCCACCCGCGTCGGGTCGAAGCCCTCGAAGGCCGCTTTCAGTCCGTCCCACCGAGCCTCGACCACGCCCCAGCTGATCCCGGACTTGAACACGGCCTTGGTGAGCACCTCGAAGTAGTCGCTCAGGCATTGAGGACTGATCTGCGGCGGTGCCTTCCGGGGCAATAGCTCTTCCATCGTGCTCATACCTGTCGGCCACACTGTGGCGCCGGAGCAGGATGTTAACGCGGTCACGCGTAACGAATCCTTAACCGGCACTACATCTGAACTCCTCGCAACCGGGGAACGCTAGAAGGACCGCGGCCCTTCGGCCCGGTTCAGATTGGGTGGGGAGCCCCCTACAGAGAGGATTCGACGTGCGTAGAAGGCTGATCACAGCGCTGACCGTCGGTGCCGGCGCGCTCGCTTTGGCGGGCGCCGCATACGGGGCCGTCGCGGTCACGTTCACCGCCATCATGAGCCCGAACAAGGCGAACAAGCCGACGGCTCTGTCCGTGGATATCAAGTCCAGCGACCCGGCGGCCGAGCAGCCTCCGATCATGAACCGCATCGTGATGAAGTTCGACAAGGGCGGGAAGTTCGACGCCGGCAAGTTCAAGCGCTGCAAGCTCGCGGCGCTACAGGCGAAGGGGCCGAAGGGCTGTCCCTCCGGATCGAAGATCGGCACGGGCGCCGGAGTCGGTATGGCGAAGCCGGTCGTGACCGACCCGGTGAACGGCAAGCTCACGCTGTTCAACGGCGAGAAGGTCGGCGGCAAGGACACCATCCTCGTGTACGTGTTCCCGGACCTCGGCCCGACGTTCGTATCGGTCGGCAAGATCAGCAAGCCGGGCGGCCATTACCAGCTCGACTTCAACGTCCCGCCGATCAAGACGCTGCCGAGCGCGCCCGACGCGTCGGTCGTGTCCGTGAAGACGAAGACGCCGATCAAGAAGGTCACGAAGAGCAAGAAGAAGTACTACCTGATCATCGCTCCCAAGACGTGCAAGGGCACGTGGAAGGGAACCGGGACGTTCTACTTCACCAACGGTCAGACGCTGAAGGTGCCCTTCACGCAGAAGTGCAAGAAGTAAGCACCTGTCATTCGAAGTAGGAAGCGGTGATCCCCACGATCCGCTTCACCAGGCCGGCCCGCTCTCGAGTGGGCCGGCCGCGTTTTGAGCGGCGCATTCAGACTGCGGGTCAGTCTGAGTCGCCATCATCATCGCCACGGCGCCAACGATGATGGCGTCCGTGGTGGCGACGGTGGGGGCGCTTGAGCACGCGGAAGCTGCCGCGCATGAACGGGTGGACGCGGCAGAAGTATGTGTAGGTGCCGGGCTTCAGGTCCGGTGGCGTCGACCACGTGTCGCGGTCGGCGGCAGGCGCGCCGAAGCCTGCGTAGTTGAATCCGAGCTGGCCGGAGTCGAAGCTGACGCTCCCGTTCGCGATCGGATAGGCGATGCCGGTCGCACGGTTGCACGGTGCGCGGCACGCGGTGAGCGTGTGGAAGGCGTTCTCCGCCGGCTCGGCGTCGTGGTTCACGTACGTGAGCGAGTTGCCCGCGAGAACGGTCGGGGGATTTGCCGCGTCGGCAAATCCGCCCAGATCGCCCTGCTCATATTGGTATGCCTCGATCCCGATGGGGTCCGCCGGCGTCGGGGCGCTCGGCAGTGCACGGGGGTCAGCCAGGTAGCTGACCGCCTCGCCTCCGTGGTTGCGGTTCTCGTCCAGATGGCTATGCGTCAGGACTCCCGGGGTGTCGATCCTCCCGCTGAGCGCATCGACGCCGCCGGCATCGACCCCGTCATAGACCGCGACGGGCATGATTCCCATGACCTCGTACCAATCGGCCTTCTTCGTGTCATAGGTGGCATGGACGGTCACCTTGTCTCCGGGTTGGAGTGTGACCCGCCAGTCCTGCGGCGTGGTCCCCATCGCGACGTCCCAGGAGACGGCGCCCGCCGGCTCGTAGTAATTGGCCTTCGACGTGAAGAGCCTGTTGCTCTGCCCATTGCGTTCAACTCTCAGCTGGGTGGAAAGGCCGCCCGGATGCAGGTGGCCGACCGTGCTGATCAGAGTGCTGGGGCGATCGACGGTCCACTGCGCCGCCGGCCCGATGTCGCTCACGCTCGCGCCGGTGGCCTCATCCGGGAACGTGTAGCGACCACGCCGGTCCATCGCCCGCTCGGCGTCGAAGACCGGATAGATCCGTGTCCCCGCAACGTCCATCCACTGTGTGCGCACCGTGCGCATCGAAGCTGCGGCGGGAGAGGTGTCCGGCACGAAATCGAGTCGCCAGACGATGTAGACGCTGGCGGGCGACCCCACCAGGTCGTGGATCATGTCGTTGAGCAGCCAGCTGTCCGTGGGGCGCGACCGCCACCCGAAGCCGGGTGGCATCTGGAGAATCGACTTTTCCTCTCCGGTCGCGAATTGAGGGTTGAAGTTCACGATCCAGACCGCGTGGTGCAGGTGCAGGATGTCCACGCGGGGGACGGTGCCATCCTCGTAGATCAGCTCCGGGTCGAACCTGGTGATGTATCCCGGCTCCCGCGGGAAGAGGTTCGTCGGGTTGAGGCGAATGATGTTCTGGCCGGGTTTGACGGCGACCGGCCCATAGCAGTAAGTCAGGTGCTGCACGCCCTCATAGTCCACGTGGGGAATTGCGTCCGGCTTGTCCTGAATCGGCGGACACTCAGCGGCCTTGGCGTTAGGCGCAGCCAGCAGCCATGTCGCGAGCACGAGGAGAAGGCAAGCGATCAAGCCCCGAATCATCCGCAGCGAAACGGCGCAAGCAGAACCGACGCGGTCCATCACGGCGCCGATCATAACCGCCCTAGTCCGCGTGGTGCTAGTCGTCCGACTCGGATTCGTCCGAACCGGAGTCATCGGAGCCGGAGTCGCCGGACCCGGACTCGCCGGAGCCCTTGTGGTCGTCAGAGTCGCCTTCGGACGAATCGTCGGAGCCGCTGCTGCGATCCCGGCCGCGCGGCTGGTCGTCGCCACCGCCACTGTGGTCGTCACCGCTCCCGGTCGAAGTAGCGGCCGGCGCGGGCGGCGGAGCTGTAGCCGCCGCGGGCGCGGGCGGAGGCGCCGCCTGCTGCGCTGCCTCTCGCTCTCTGCGTTTGTGCCTCGCCCGCACAGCCGCGCGGTGCCGGGCCGCTCGCTGCCGGTGCGCAGCACGTCGGCCGGCGGGCGCGCTTGCCTGCGGCGGCGCCAGCGCCTCCTGGGTGCCCAGCGGCGCCGCGGAGAGGCCGATGGAGTCCTCCGACACGGCGTTGGCCGCGAGGCCGACCATCACCGCCAGCGCGAGGCCGGCGATTGCGAGCACGACGTTGCGGGCTGAGCGCCTTCTGAACACGATGCGATGCTAGCCCCGGCCGGGTAAGGCCTCGTCCAACTCGAGGTCACGGACTCGGTAAAGAGCGCTCGCCCGGCGCGGCCGGAAGCCACACCTCGGCCCGCGCTCCACCGTGTTCGCGGTTGGCGATCGACACGGTCCCTCCCCAGCGCTCGGCGAGTGCCCGCACGATCGCCAGGCCCAGCCCGGAGCCGGAGCTGTGCGATCCCGACGCGCTGCCGCGGAAGAAGCGCTCGAACGCGCGCTGCTCCTCGCCCGTGCGCAGGCCCGGGCCGTGGTCGCTGACGGCGAGGCACGCCTGAGTGCCGCCCACGCGTGCCTCGAGCTCGATCTGCGAGCCCGCGGGGGAGTATTCGATCGCGTTCTCGATCAGGTTGTCGATCACGATCGCGAGGTCCTCGCGCGCGGCCTGCACCGTGACCGCGGGATCCTGCTCCACGACGAGCCGCTGATCCTTGAGCGCGGCCGGACCTTCCCACCGCTCCACCGCGGCGTCCAGCTCGGGGCCGACCGGCACCGGAGGCGCCGGTGCCGGGCGCGTGCGCTCGCGGGCCAGGGCCAGCAGGCCGCTGAGCAGGCTCGCGAGGCGCTCGGTCTCGCGCTCGGCGGCCGCGAGCTCGCGCTCGACCTGCGGGTCGCGCGACTTCAGGGCCGCGGCCTCGAGGCGCAGCTGCAGCCCGGTCAGCGGAGTCCGCAGCTGATGCGAGGCGTTGGCCACGAAGTCACGTTGCGAGACGACCGCGTGCGCGAGCCGGCCGGTCATGTCGTTGAACGCGCCGGCCACCTCCCGCTGCTCCCGCGAGCCCTCCTCCTCCGCGCGCTCGTCCAGATCGCCGGCCGCGATCCGGCGGGCGGTGCCCGCGAGCCCGCGCAGCGGGCGGGCGATCGAGCCGGCCAGGAACCAGGCGACCGCGAGTCCCAGGAGGAGCACGGCTCCACCGATCGCCACCAGGGCGACGATGTCGTTGCGGACCTCGTCCTGCACCTCGGCGACGCTCTGCGTGACTCGCACGGCTCCCACCGCGCGGCCGTCGCGGACCAGCGGCACCGCGGTGAACAGGAGGTCCTCGCCGAGGGAGTCGCTGTGGCGCGTGCCCTGCGCCGTGCGCCCGGCGAGCGCGGCGGCGATCTCCGGACGGCTCGCGTAGTCGGAGCGCCGCAGGCCCGTCCCGGCCGAGTCGGCGACCAGGCGCCCGGCGCGGTCGGTCACGATCACCCGGCCGCCGAGGTCGCTTGCAGCCGTGCGCAGCAGCCGCTGGAGCTCCTGGTCGCGGTCGAGCCGCCCGGCCGCGCTGTCCGCGACCAGCTGTGCGCCGGAGCTCGCCTCGCTCTTGATCTCGGCGTCCACGCGCCGCGAGAGATTCAGCGCCAGCGGGACCTCGAGCGCGACGATTGCCAGCACGAGCACGTATGCGAATGCGGCCAGCAGGCGGACGCGGAGCGTCATGCCGGCTGCGCACCGTCGAACTCGTCCGGGCTCGCGAACCTGAAGCCGACGCCGCGCACCGTGTGCAGGTAGCGCGGCGCGCCGGGATCGTCGCCGAGCTTCTTGCGCAGCCCGCTGACATGGACGTCGAGTGTCTTCGTCGGCCCGAACCAGTTCACGTCCCAGACCTCGTCGATCAGCTGCTCGCGCGAGACGACCGCGCCGGCGTTGCGCATCAGCAGCTGCAGCACCTCGAACTCCTTGCGCGTCAGGTCGAGCGGCTCACCCTCGAGGCTGGTCTCGTGACGGGCGGGATCGAGACGGAGGCCGCCGACCACGAGCGGCTCCTCCTCGGGCTGGCGGCTCGCGATGCGCGCGCCGCAGCACCGCGCGCACGCGCGCCACGAGCTCGCGCGCGCTGAAGGGCTTCACGACGTAGTCGTCGGCGCCGACTTCGAGGCCGACGACGCGGTCGGTCTCCTCGCCGCGCGCGGACAGCATGATGATCGGCACCTGCGAATGGGTGCGCAGCTCCCGGCAGACGTCGTAGCCGGAGCCGTCCGGCAGCATCACGTCCAGCAGCACCAGCTCCGGGCGCAGCTGCTCGGCGAGCTCGAGGCCGTCGGCAGCCGTCGCGGCAACCGCACTGTCCCAACCTTCCCGGGCCAGCGCCTCTGCGAGCGGTTCCGTGATGGCGACCTCGTCCTCGACCATCAAGATCGTGCGCCGTCCTGACGCCATGGACAGGATCGTAGTGACGGCCGCAGGCGTTGTCGGCAGACCGGGGCGGCGGTGCGCCGCCCCGGTCGCCGTCATCCGGACTGTCCGGTCAGTCGTCCTCGCCGCCGCCGGGGCCTGAGTTCTCCCCGCCGTGGTCGTCGCCGGCGTCGTCCCCGGGACCGTCGTCGCCGCCGTGGTCGCCGTCGTCGTTCTCGCCCTGATCGTCGCCCTGCTCACCATCGTCGTTGGCGCCGTCGTCGTCGCCCTTGCTCGCCGTGGTCGTCGTCGCCGTCGTCGTCACCCTTGGGCGTCGTCGGCGTGGTCGGCGTCGTGGGGGTGGTGGCCATCGTCGTCGTGGGAGCGACCGGGGTGGTCTGCGTCGTGACCGTGCCGCTGACGTCATCGTCGTCGGCCTCGGCCTTCTTGCCGCGGTCCTCACGGTGCTTCTTCGCGGGCTTGTCGTCCGTGGTCGGCGTCGTCTGCGTTGTGGTCGTCTCCGCGGTCGTGGTCGAGTCGTCGGTCGCCGACGAGCCGCCCTGAGCGGACACGACTGCCGCGCCGAAGCCCAGCAGGGCCACGGTCGCCGCCATGATCCAGAACTTCCGCATGTTCAAGCCTCCTGTGCTGTTGCTGGCGCTTCCGCGACGAGTCGTTCGCCGCCCGGACAGCATCGACAGAGGCCCTCCAACTACCGCCCAAGCGTGCGTAAGGGGCGGGCGGCAAAAGGGTTAAGCCTTGGTAAAGCGCCCGCTGAGGCGCGCCTGACATCGATCCCGGGTTTGGGTGTCAGCTTCCTGAGGTAATTGGTACCGGGAACGACCCAAGGCCCTAGGATGGGGATCTCGCCCCGGAGACAGCCGATTGGAAGGACACGGGCGAGGCAGGGGAAGCAGCAGGCTACGCCCACCGGATCGCGGTGCGGATGCCGGCACGAACCGAGGACAGGCCGCTCGCGGCCTGGATCGCCGTATTGGGAGGCGCAATGGCACCACGCCGTCGCGTGCGCTCTGCGCGCGCAGACAGGACAACCGCACTGGCATTGGCTTTCGCGACCGCGTTCGCGGTCGCGACCGCGCTGCTGATCTCGTCGCTCACGGGCCGCGCCTCCGGAGCCGATCCGGCCTGCGATCGCGTCGCCGCCCCCGCCGGCGTGGACACCGCGCTCGGAACCGTGCTGCAGCCGTTCCGGACCGTCGGCCGGCTGGCGGGCGCCCTGCAGCCGGGCGAGACCGGCTGTCTGCGCGGCGCCTCCTACCGGGGCGACGTCAACATCACGCGCGGCGGCACGCCGGCCGCGCCGGTGCGCCTCCAGAGCTTCCCGGGCGAGCGGGCCGAGATCGCCGGCCGGCTGGTGGTCTCGGCTCCCAGCGTCGAGATCGCCCACCTGAAGCTGACCGGAGGCAATGCCGTGGGCGCGTCCGGCCCGGTGATCGCGGCGAGCGACGTCCTGATCGAGGACAACGAGATCACGAACGGCCACACGGCCGACTGCCTGATGATCGGCAGCCCCGGGCGGAAGGTAACGGGCGTGATCGTGCGCGAGAACGACATCCACGACTGCGGGCGGCTGCCATCGACCAACCGCGACAACGGGATCAGCGTGGCGTACGCCTCCGGGACCCGGATCGCGGCCAACCGGATCTACGACAACGCCGACCGCGGCGTGCAGCTGTTCCCCGACGCCGACGGCACGCGCGTGGCGTCGAACGTGATCGACGGCAACGGCGAGGGCGTGATGATCGCCGGGGACGAGAGTGCCACGTCCGACGACAACCTGGTGGAGCGGAACCTCGTCACGAACTCGGCGCTCCGCGACAACGTCGAATCGAGCTGGGCGGGCGACACGGGCACGGACAACGTCGTGCGCGCGAACTGCTTCTCCGGCGGCGCCCGCGACGACGGTGACGGCGGCATCGCGGACCTGCGCACCGGGTTCGTCCTGGACGCGAACCTCGTGGACGACCCGCTCTATGCCGACCGCGCCGCGCAAGGACTTCAGCCTGCTTCCGGACAGCCCGTGCCACGTGCTCTTCGGAAGGGAGCCCGCCGTGACCTGCACCAAGGTCGCTTCCACCACCGGCTCCGACAGCGCCGCCGGCACGGCGGCCAGCCCCTACGGCACCGTCGAGCGGCTGGCCGACGCGCTCCAGCCCGGACAGACGGGCTGCCTGCGCGGGGGCACGTACGACCGCAACGTGCGCATCGACCGGGGAGGGCGCGCCGGCGCACCCGTGACGCTCACGAGCTGGCCGGGCGAGCGCGCCGCGGTCAAGGGCCGCCTCGTGGTGACGGACAGCGCGAACTTCGTGACGATCTCGCGGCTCGACCTCGACGGGACCAACGCGGAGAACCTGCCGAGTCCGACGATCCACGGCGACGACGTGAGCTTCGTCCGCAACGACGTGACCAACAACCACACGACGATCTGCTTCATCCTCGGATCGAACGAGCTACGGCCGCGCGGTCAGCACCCTGATCAGGTTCAACCGCATCCACAACTGCGGCAGGCTGCCCGCCAACAACCACGAGCACGGCATCTACGTGGAGGCCTCCGACGGCGCGCAGATCGTGGACAACTGGATCTACGACAACGCCGATCGCGGGGTCCAGCTGTACCCGGACGCCCAGGACAGCTACGTGGCCCGCAACGTGATCGACCGCAACGGCCAGGGCGTGATCTTCTCGCGCATGTCTTCCGGCAACGTGGTCGAGCACAACGTGATCGCGCATTCCCGGCTGCGCTGGAACCTCGAGGACTGGGAGCTGACGGGCACGTCCAACGTCGCGCGGCGGAACTGCGTCTGGACCACGCGGTCGGACAGCTATGGGCGCGACGGAGGGATCCAGCCGACGCCCGCCTTCGCGATCGCGGCGAACGTGATCGCGGACCCGAACTTCATCGACCGCGACGGGGCCCACGACTACCGGCTGCGGCTCAGCAGCTCGTGCCTCGACGTGTACACGTCGCCGTTCGTGACGCCGGGTTCCTAAGATTGCCCGCGCGGGGCCGCCGTCGGCCCGCGCGCGAATGCCGAATCCATATCTGTCCATCTGCGCCATCTACCGATGGGAGGGTCCGTACCTGCGGGAGTGGGTCGCCTTCCACCGGGCGATGGGAGTCGAGCGCTTCTTCCTGTACGACAACCGCTCGGACGACGAGCATCGCGAGGCGCTCGCGCCGTACGTGGACGAGGGCACGGTCGAGCTGACCGAGTGGCCCGCATTCCCGGGTCAGGTGCAGGCGTACGACGATTGCATCGCGCGCCACCGCGAGGACTCGCGCTGGATCGCGTTCATCGACATCGACGAGTTCCTGTTCTCGCCCACGGGCCGTCCGCTGCCCGAGGTGCTCGCGCGTTACGAGCGCTGGCCCGGGGTCGGGGTCAACCGGGTCACGTTCGGCACGTCGGGACACGAGACGCGGGCGCCGGGCCTGGTGCTCGAGAGCTACACGCGCCGGATCGAGGTCCCCGGTGGCCGCAAGACCGCCGTGAAGAGCATCGTCGACCCGCGGCGCGTGGTCCGCGGCCTCGGCCCGCACCACTTCGAATACCGCGAGGGCACGCCCGTGGACGAGACCGAGCAGCCGCTCGAAGCCCAGCACTCGGTCACTGACACCTGCGACGTGCTGCGCGTGAATCACTACTTCACCCGCTCCGAGGAGGAGCGCTTCGCGAAGCTCCACCGGCCGCGGGCCGGCGGAGGAGAGCTGCGGCCCGAGGTCATCCGCGCCGGGCAGGGCATCCGCGAAGATCGCCGCTTCGGCGTCGAGGACGACGCGATCCTCCAATACCTCCCCGCCCTACGCGCCGAGCTGGCACGGGTGAAATGAAAATTTCGCGGTGACGCGACTTTGCGCCCCTACGGCAAACGCGTACCTCCGGGGGCCAGCGCTGCGGCCCTAGAGCTCCGGAATTGCCGGCTAAGGCGATTCCGGTTTCATCTTCCGGTTTCATTCTTCGGCCAGGGCGGCGTCGGCGTCGGCGTAGAAATGGATGCGCGTCACCTTGCCTTCCGCGAAGTCGACAGATCCACGCGGCGGGCTGATCCATCGTCACGCCGCTCTTGCCGCGGGCCTGGACGTGGCCCAGCACCAGCACGCGGTCCCCCTCGAGGCCCCGCACCTCGTGGGGATCGATGCGGAATTCCTCCCAGTCCTCCGCCATCTCGTCGACCCAGCGGCGCAGGCCGTCGTGGCCGCGATAGACGGTGCCCTCCAGCACGCCCTTCGCCGGCACCATCTCGGCGTCCTCGTGGAGGGTAGCCAGCATGCCGTCGACGTCGCGCCGGTTGACTGCCTCCAGCCCGGCGCGGACCGTGTCGACATTCTCCTTAGTCATGGCCCCGATCGGTGGAGTATCCCGCTTATCCGGACCCCCGAAAAGGGGCCGCCGGAACCGTCCCAAAGAGGCCCGGCGGGGCCCACGGGACACTTGTCCGAATGCGGCCCAACGGGTAGCGCCGCACAGCGAACGCCGGTACGATGAATCACGGCGCGGCCAAGGGGTCGCGGAGGAGCAGGCTTACAGCAGGGACGGCGTCTTCCGGGCGACTTGCGGGGACGCTCTGACAATGGGTAATTGCTACCCTAGCCAGGCCCCCTCCGAGTGAGATTCCGGGGACTCGGTTATCTGGGGTTGCGGGAGGGATGCAGGGATTTTCAACCTCGATAGGCATCGAGTCGTGAACGCAGGCCGAAGGGACTCTGGCATTCCTTCGTCAGCATCCTCCAATCGCCTCAAAGCCCATGGGAAAGCCATTTTCCAGGGGGATCGGAAGATCCACGTCCGAGGCGTCACCTACGGGACCTTCCGTCCCGACGACGAGGGCAGCGACTTTCCGCCCGCAGAGGCGGTCGCCGAGGACTTCGCCGAGATGGCGGCGCACGGAGTCAACTCTGTGCGGACTTACACGGTTCCGCCCCGCTGGCTGCTCGACCTGGCCCTCGAGCATGGCCTGTGGGTGATGGCCGGCATCCCGTGGGAGCAGCACATCGCCTTCCTCGGCGATCGGGGCCGGGCGAGCGCGATCGAGCGGACCGTACGGGACTCGATCCGGGCGATCGCCGGGCATCCCGCGGTGCTTTGCTACGCGATCGGCAACGAGATCCCCGCCTCGATCGTGCGCTGGCACGGCCGCGCGGCGGATCGAGCGCTTCCTGCGCAGGCTGTACGACGCGGCCAAGCACGAGGACCCGGACACGATGGTCACGTACGTCAACTACCCCAGCACCGAGTACCTGCAGCTGCCCTTCATCGACCTCGTCTGCTTCAACGTGTTCCTCGAGTCGGGCCCCCAGTTCGAGTCCTACCTCGCCCGGCTCCAGAACATCGCGGGCGACCGCCCGCTGCTCGTCACCGAGGCCGGGCTCGACTCCCTGCGCAACTCCGAGGGCGCCCAGGCGCGCGCGCTCGACTGGCAGGTGCGCACCGCGTTCGCCGCCGGCTGCGCGGGGATGTTCGTGTTCTCGTGGACCGACGAGTGGCATCGCGGCGGCTCCGACATCGACGACTGGGCCTTCGGCCTCGTGGACCGCGACCGCTCGCCGAAGCCGGCGCTCGCGACCGTCGGCAAGGCCTTCTCCGAGACTCCCTTCCGCACCGACCCCGACTGGCCCCGGATCTCGGTGGTCGTGTGCGCCTACAACAGCGAGGACACGCTGCGCAGCTGCTTCGACGGGCTGCGCGCGCTCAACTATCCCGACTACGAGGTGATCGTCGTCAACGACGGCTCGACCGACCGCACCGACGAGATCGCCGAGGAGTACGGCTTCCGGCTGATCAGCACGGAGAACCAGGGCCTCGCCAACGCGCGCAACGAGGGACTGCACGCCGCCACCGGCGAGATCGTCGCCTACATGGACGCCGACGCGCGCCCCGACCCGCACTGGCTGTCGTATCTCGCGACCGCTTTCCTGAAGAGCTCGCACGCCGGGATCGGCGGACCGAACATCCCGCCGCCCGAGCGACGGCGAGATCGCCGAGTGCGTCGCGAACGCGCCGGGCGGCCCGATCCACGTGCTGCTCTCGGACGAGATCGCCGAGCACATCCCCGGCTGCAACATGGCCTTCTGGAAGTCGAGCCTGCTCGCGATCGGCGGGTTCGACCCGCAGTTCTGCATCGCGGGCGACGACGTGGACATCTGCTGGCGCCTGCAGCAGCAGGGCTGGACCGTCGGCTTCAGCCCGGGCGCGGTCGTGTGGCACCACCGCCGCGACTCGATGTACGGGTACTTCAAGCAGCAGTACCAGTACGGCAAGGCGGAGGCGCTGCTGGAGCACAAGTGGCCCGAGCGCTACAACCGCGTCGGCCACCTCGCCTGGGCGGGCCGCGTCTACGGCGCTCCGCCCTCGAAGCTGCTCAGCGGCCGCTGGAAGATCTACTACGGCACGTGGGGCACGGGCCTGTTCCAGTCCGTCTACCAGGCGGCGCCCGGGATCCTCGGCTCGCTTCCGCTGATGCCGGAGTGGTACCTGGTGATCGCCGTCCTCGCGGGCGCGTCCGCGCTCGGCCTCGCTGTGGTCGCCGCTGCTGCTGGCGCGTGCCGCTGCTGATCGCGGCGATCGCCGCACTCGTCTTCAAGGCCGGGGTGGGCGGCATGCACGGCACGGTCTGCGCCGCGGGCAAGTCACGGCTTCGGCCGCTACCGAATGCGCCTGCGCACGGGCCTGCTCTACCTGCTCCAGCCCGCCGCCCGTCTCGGCGGGCGCCTGCGCAACGGCCTGTCGCCCTGGCGGCGGCGCTCCGCTCCCCGGCTCGGGATGCCGGTGCCCCGCACCCGCAGCCATCTGGAGCGAGCAGTGGCGCGCTCCCGACGAGCGGGTCTCGCGCCTCGACAAGGCGCTGCGCCGCATCGGCGGGGTGGTCTTCTCGGGCGGCGACTACGAGCGCTGGGACCTCTACGTGCGCGGCGGCATGCTCGGCTCGATGCGACTGCGCGTCGCAGTCGAGGAGCACGGTGCCGGCCGCCAGCAGGTTCGCATCCGCTCGTGGCCGCGGTTCTCGCGCATCGGGGCGGGCGTGGCGCTCATCTTCGCCGCGCTCGGGACCGGCGCCGCGCTCGAAGGAGTGTGGAGCGCCGCGACCGTGCTGATCGCCGCCGCGCTGCTGATCCTCGTGTCGACGATCCAGGACTGCGCCACCGCTGCCGGTGTCCTGCGCATCGCGCTCGCCGAGGAGGTCGAGCACGCGCGACGTGAGTTCGCCCCGCGCATGGAGGAGCCCGCCGCGCGGCCGGAGCCGCGCGTGGCAAGCAACGGGTTCGCCCCGGCCGTGGAGGTCCATCATTCGCCGAACGGAGTCCCGGCGAACGGCCTCTCGGAGCTTTCGCGGCGCAACGGCGTCGCGATGCCCTCATCGTTGAACCTCACGGACGGGGGCCTCAACGTTCCGGAGCGAGAGGAGTGAGACTGCGGTAGTGAGAGTCCCATTCCTACGACGAGAGAAGAAGGCAGTCGGGGCCTGGGACCAGTGGAAAGTTCTTCCGGAGGTCCTCCCTTATCTGCGGCCCTACCGGAAGCTCGTAATCCTGTCTCTGGTACTGACGGTCATCGGCGCCGCTGTGGGCCTTGCCCAGCCGTGGCCGCTGGCGCTCGTCATCGACAACGTGATCGACACCAAGCAGCCGCCGGGCGTCCTGCAGCCGCTGTTCGGCGACAACCCGGACCCGTACCGGCTCCTGGTGTTCATCGTCGCCTTCGGGTTCCTCGTCTCGGTCCTGGACCACGGCGTGCGCGTGATCAGCGACTACGTGAACGCGAAGATCGAGCAGAACATCGTCCTCGACCTGCGCAGCAAGCTGTTCGACCACGTCACGCAGCTGTCGCTGACGTATCACGACGAGCGCCACACCGGCATGCTGATGGGGCTGATCAACAGCCAGGCCTACGTCGCTCGGCGCGATCGTGATGTCGTTCCCGCCGCATCTTCGAGAGCATCCTGATGCTGATCGGCATGCTGGTGATCGCGCTGCTGATCGACTGGCAGGTGACGGTCGTGTCGCTGATCTGCATCCCGTTCCTCTACTGGGCGATCGGGCTGTACGGCACGCGCATCGTGCCGCGCATCCAGCGCGTGCAGAGCCTCGAGCTGCGATCCCTGTCGATCGTCTTCGAGGCGATGACGATGCTGCGGGTGATCGTCTCGTTCGGCCGCCGCCGGCTCGAGCACTACCGCTTCACCACGCAGGGCAGGACCGCGGTCGACGCGCGCGTGCGGCTGACGGTCCACCAGACGATGTTCTCGCTCGGCGTTGCCACGGCGATCGCGCTGGGCACGGCGATCGTGCTCGGGTTCGGCGCCTACCACGTGCTCCAGGGCTACATCAGCCTGGGCGAGATGATCGTCCTGATCTCGTACATCGCGGCCGTGTACCAGCCGCTCTCGAACATCAGCGAGACGATCGGGAACCTGCATCAGAGCATGGTGTTCCTGAACGCGTCGATGTCGATCCTCGAAGAGAAGCCCGAGGTCGTCGAGAAGCCGGACGCGATCGACATCGGACGCTCGCGCGGCGCCATCGAGTTCGAGAACGTGAGCTTCTCCTACAAGGGCCGCCAGGACACCCTCAAGGACATCTCCTTCAAGTGCGAGGCCGGCGACCGCGTCGCTGTCGTGGGTCCGACCGGCGCCGGCAAGACGACGCTCATGAACCTGCTCGTGCGCTTCTACGACCCCGAGGACGGCGCGATCAGGATCGACGGCCACGACACCAAGGACCTGACGCTCGATTGCCTGCGCGACCAGATGAGCCTCGTGATGCAGACGCCGCTGCTGTTCTCCGGCTCGATCGCCGACAACATCCGATACGGCAGGCTCGACGCGACCATGGACCAGATCGTGGCGGCCGCGAAGGCGGCGAACTGCCACGACTTCATCTCCTCCTTCCCGGACGGCTACGAGACAGACGCTGGGGGAGGGCGGCGCGCAGCTCTCCGGCGGCGAGCGCCAGCGGATCGCGGTCGCCCGTGCGTTCATCCGGGCTTCACCGGTCCTGATCCTGGACGAGCCCACCTCGGCCATCGACTCGAAGACCGAGTCGGTGATCCTCGACGCCCTCGAGAACCTGATGGAGGGGCGCACCTCGTTCATGATCGCCCACCGCCTGTCCACGATCCGCAACGCCAACCTGATCCTCGTGCTGAACCACGGCATGCTGGTGGAGCAGGGCTCGCACGAGCAGCTGCTCGCCCAGAAGGGCCTCTACTACGAGCTCTACGAGGCGCAGACCGGCCGCGCAGCCGCGATCGAGGCCCAGTATGCCCAGGACGCGCTCGCCGCGGGCGACTCCTCGCTGGGCGTCTCGGACATCCTCGCCGAGGTCGCGACCGCGGAGGCGCTGGCCCGCTACGAGGGAACCGCCGAGAACGGCGAGCCGGACCCGGAGCAGGCGGCCAACGGTGCCGGCGCGGACACGAACGGTGCCGGCGGCAACGGCCATGCCGGCGAGCCCGCGCGGTCCGGCGGGCTGTGGGCGCCGCTCGTCCCGCAACCGGGCGGGCGTGCCGCTGCGGCTCCACCCCCACCGGAGCCGCCCGCAGCCTCACCACCTCCATCTCCTGCACCAGCTTCCGAGCCCACTCCTGCCGCTGCGTCCGCCGCGCAAACGCAGGGAGGCGAGGACGACATCACCGACAAGGTGATCGAGACGCTCACGGACGCGGTGCGCCAGCGCATCCGCGCCGCGCTGGCCGAGCGTTCGACATCGGACACAGGCAACACGGTGCCGGACAACGGCGCCAAGGGGAGCAACGGCGCCGGGGAGAAGGGCCGGCCCGATGCGGACGATCCGGGCTCCCCGCCGTTCCCGGCGGGCGATGACCCCGGCCTCTAAATATCCAGGGCTTCGCCCACCTAAAGTCCTCTGCTTCGCGCCTGCGGCGCTCGCCATGAAGAAATATCAGGGCTGCGCCCACCTAAAGTCCTCTGCTTCGCGCCTGCGGCGCTCGCCATGAAGAAATATCTGGGCTGCGCCCACCTAAAGTCCTCTGCTTCGCGCCTGCGGCGCTCGCCATGAGCAAGAAAGGTCGTCCTCCTCGGAATGATGACCAGGATCCCGGTGGCCGGGGTCGTCTGGCAGACCCTGCACTACCTGCTGGGATTCGAGCGGCTGGGCTACGAGGCCTACTACGTGGAGACCCACGCGCGCACGCCCGGCATGCTGATGGAGCGCGAGTCCGACGACAGCTCCGCCCGCGCCGCCGCATTCGTGGACCGGGTGATGCGCCGCTTCGGGCTCGGCGACCGCTGGGCGTTCTACGGGCTGCACGACGACAACCGCTGCTTCGGGATGAGCGCCACGCAGCTGCACCGCCTGTACGGCGACGCCCTCTGCCTGATCAACCTCCACGGCGGCACCGAGCCGCGGCCGGAGCTGTACGAGACGGACCGCCTCGTGTACCTCGAGACCGACCCGGTGCAGCTGCAGACCGAGCTGCACTACGGACTCCAGGCGTCGTTCGACTTCCTCGAGCCGCACTGCTCGTTCTTCACCTACGCGGAGAACTACGGCAACCCGGACTGCAAGCTGCCGACCCAGGACCGGTTCCCGTTCCACCCCACCCGCCAGCCGGTGATCATGGACCTGTGGAGCGGGCGCGGCAATCCGGGCGAGAGCTTCACGACGGTCGGCAACTGGCGCCAGCCGTGGCGTGAGATCGAGCTGGACGGCGAGACGTACAGCTGGAGCAAGCACCACGAGTTCATGAAGTTCGTCGACCTGCCGCGCCGCACCGACCAGCCGTTCGAGCTCGCGCTCTCGAGCTACGAGCCCGCCGACAAGGAGATGCTGGAGGAGCAGGGCTGGAAGGTCCGCCACGCGCTCGACTTCTCCACCGACACCGACGCATACCGCGACTACGTGACCGGCTCGCGCGGCGAGTTCACCGTCGCCAAGGACCAGAACGTGCGGCTGAGAACCGGATGGTTCAGCGACCGCAGCATCACGTACCTCGCCGCGGGCCGCCCGGTGATCAGCCAGGACACCGGCTTCTCGAACGTGTTCCCGACGGGCGAGGGGCTGTTCGGGTTCTCCTCGATGGACGAGATCCTGGCGGCGGTCGATGCGATCAACTCGGACTACCGCGCGCCACAGCCGCGCGGCCGAGGAGATCGCCCGCGAGTACTTCGCGCACGACGTCGTGCTGGGCCGCCTGCTGGAGGACGTCGGCGTCGGACCTCTGCGGCGGCCGCGGGTACGCGGTCACGCGCCACGGGACGGGCCCGTTCCCCGCGGACCTCGACCTCGAACCGGTGTCGCGCCGGCCCACGCGGCTCGCCCCCGACACCGAGGCGCACGTCGCCGCGCGGGCGATCCCCGAGCGCAGGGTGCAGCCCTGGCCCGGTTGCACGCAGGTGAGCATCGTCATGACGGCGCACGACAACCTGCTCTTCACCCGCATGTGCGTGGAGAGCGTGCTGGCCTGCACCGAGTACCCGGGCTACGAGCTGATCGTCGTCGACAACGGCTCGCAGGACGGCACGCCCGAGTACCTGCGCGAGCTGGCGCAGCGCAACCCGTACGTGCGGCTCGTCCTGAACGAGCGCAACGCGGGGTTCGCGCGGGCCTGCAACCAGGGCCTGGCGCTGGCCGCCGGCGACGTGCTCGTGCTGCTGAACGACGACACGCTCGTGACCCCGGGCTGGCTGCCGCGGCTGATCGCGCCGCTGCGCGACCCGGAGATCGGCCTCGCCGGAGCGGTCACCAACCGGATCGGCAACGAGGCCGAGATCCCCGTGTCGTACCGGACCTGGGGCGAGCTGCTCGAGTTCTCCGCCGAACGCGCCCGCACCCACGCGGGCCAGCTCTTCGACATCGGCACGCTCACGATGTTCTGCCTCGCCATGCGCAGGGACGTGTTCCGGCGCATCGGGCCGCTCGACCAGCGCTTCGAGGTCGGCATGCTCGAGGACGACGACTACTCGCGGCGCGCGCGCGAGGCCGGATACCGGCTGGTCTGCGCGGAGGACGCGTTCGTGCACCACTTCGGGGAGACGTCGTTCGGCAAGCTCGTCCCGACCGGGCAGTACGGCGAGATCCTGGAGGAGAACAAGCGCCGCTTCGAGGAGAAGTGGGGCGAGCCGTGGGAGCCGTACCGGCGCCGGCCCGATCCCGAGTACGAGGGCCTGCGCGAGCGCATCCGCGAGATCGTCGCCGAGCGGCGTGCCCGCCGAGGCGACGGTCGCTGGTCGTGAGCAAGGGCGACCCGGAGCTGCTGCAGCTCGGCGGCCGGCACACACGCCACTTCCCGGAGACCGCAGGACGGCAGCTGGGCCGGGCACCACCCCGCGGACAGCGGCGAGGCCGTCGCCACTCTCGAGGCGATGCGCGAATCGGGCGGGCAGTTCATCGTCTTCCCGCGCACGGGCCTGTGGTGGCTGCAGCACTACGAAGGCCTCCAGGAGCACCTCGAGCGCCGCTACGACACCGTCGTTCGCGAAGAGGGCGTGTGCGTCATCTTCGCGCTCAACGGACGCGAGCTCGTGAGCGACCCACGCTGCTCGATCGTGATCCCGGTGCACGACCGGGCCGGGCTCACGCGCCGCTGCCTCGAGGCGATTCTCGGCGACCCGCCGCGCACGTCCTTCGAGATCGTGGTCGTCGACGACGCGTCCGCGGACGAGACGCCGGCGCTGCTGTCGCGACAGCCCGACGACGGTGCGCTCGCTGCGCCGCGAGGAGAACGGCGGCTTCGCGACGTCGCCTGCAACGACGGCGCCGCCGCCGCGCGCGGCGAGCTGCTCGTGTTCCTCGAACAACGACACGGAGCCCGCGCGCGGGCTGGCTCGACGCGCTGGTCGAGCACGCCGACGCGCATCCCGACGCGGCCGTGGTCGGCGCGAAGCTGCTGTTTCCCGACGACACGGTGCAGCACGCCGGCGTCGTCGTCTGCCAGGACGGGCGCCCACGCCACCTGTACGCGGGCTTCCCGGCGGATCACCCGGCGGTCCAGCAAGTCACGTGCCGTTCCAGGCGGTGACCGCCGCGTGCATGCTCGTGCGGCGCGAGGCGTTCGAGCGCGCGGGCGGCTTCGACCCGGCTTCCGCAACTCGCTCGAGGACGTCGACCTGTGCCTGCGCCTGCGCGAAGCCGGATCCGAGGTCCACTACTGCCCCGGCAGCGTCGTCACCCACCTCGAGTCCGCCTCCCGCGGCCGCGGCTCCCAGAACGTCCAGCACAACTTCAACCTCTTCCAGGAACGCTGGGCGGACCGCGTGCAACGCGACGACGTCCACTACTACGTCGAGGACGGCCTGCTGAACCTGCACTACCGCGACACGTACCCGATCGGCTCGCCGCGGCCCCGGAGCTCGCGACGCTTACGACCGGTGGGGTAGAGCAGTCTCTGATCGAAGTCCCAGCAACGCCACATCTCCTCTCTCTTAAGGGAGGTGGTGCGGCTGATGGCCCACATAGCCGAGCTGGAGCGCACGGTCAGAGACCCTCAGCGGAGACTAGAAACGGTTTTAGGGTCTCCGATGAGGGTCTCTGACCGGGCGGCCACCGCGCTGGAGATGGAGATCCTGGCGCTCCAGGAGCGCCTCGCCGCTGCAAGCAACGGTTTCGAGCCCAGCGAAATCCTCGGATACCGCAAACTCCTGGCCGATATCCAAGCCATGGTCGACGAGTCCGTCCCCCAGGACGCGACCGTGCTGGTCATCAGCCGCGGCGACGACGAGGCGCTCGCGCTCGGCAGCCGCACCGCCTGGCACTTCCCGCAGGAGCAGGACGGCACGTACGCCGGCAGCTACCCGGAGGACTCCGACGAGGCCGTGGCGCATCTCGAGGAGCTGCGCGCGCGCGGCGCGCAGTATCTGCTGGTGCCGAGCACCTCGGCGTGGTGGCTCGACCACTACGAGGGCTTCGCGCAGCACCTGCAAGATCGCTACCAGCGGCTCGCCGAACGCGACGAGTGCGCGCTGTACGCGCTGGAGCCGGCGCCCCGATGAGTACGCTCTCTTCAGGAGCAGTTGCCCTGTGACGTCCAGCTTCCAGATCGCGCGCGGCTACCCCGACTACTTCGGGCTCGTGGACCAGGTGACGTCGATGGTGACGGCGGTGGTCCCACCCTCCGAGACCGTGCTGATGGTGAGCAAGGGCGACGAGAACATGCTCACGCTCGGCTCGCGCAAGGGGTGGCATTTCCCGCGTCAGGAAGACGGTCGCTACGCCGGCTACTACCCGACCGACAGCGAGGACGCCGTGCGCCAGCTGGAGGACCTGCGCAAGCGCGGCGCGGGCTACATCGTGTTCCCCGCGACCTCGCTGTGGTGGCTCGACCACTACCCGGAGCTGAACCGGCATCTGGAGCACCGGTACCGCTGCATGGTGCGCGACGACGACGTGTGCGCAATCTACGAGCTGACCGAGAAGCCGGAGGCCGAGCGGGTCGCGGCGGACACCGGCGACGCGCCCGGCACGACCGAGGCAGAGCCCGCGGCGGCCGCCGACCCGGCGCGCCGCCTCGCCGTGAACGTCGACCAGCTCGTGTCGTTCGTGGACAGCATCCTTCCGCCCGTGACGCCCGTGGCCGTGCTCAGCTCGGGCGACGAGCGGGTCATGCAGCTCGCCGGCCGGGAGACCTGGCATTTCCCGCAGGACCGGTCCGGCAGCTTCGCCGCGATGGAGGACCCGGAGATGGCGCTCGGCCAGCTCGACGACCTGCGCCGGCGCGGCCTCGAGTTCCTGGTCGTGCCGCGCGAGACGCCCTGGCTGGCTCACCACCCCGAGTTCATGGACCAGGTGGAGCAGCGCTACCTGTGCGTCGCGCGCCAGCGATACCTCTGCACGGTCTATGACCTGAACGAGTCCCCTCACGCACGCCGGAAGGCGGCGCCCGGCGGCGACTCGGGCCCACGACGACGCTGGTTCCGCGCGTGAAGAAGACAAAGATCCTGTACGTCCTCCACAACCACCCGGCGCTGTTCCCGGGCGGAGCGGAGGCCTACGCGCTCGAGCTGTACGAGGCGCTGCGCGAGTCCGACCGAGTTCGAGCCGCTGCTGGTCGCGCGCATCGGCCCGAACGTCGCGTCCGACGCGCACCGTCTCACCCGGGCGCGCCGTTCAGCGTGGCGGGCGACGACCCGAACCAGTACTTCCTGTTCACGGAGACGAGCGACTTCGACTTCTTCACGATGACGTCGCGCGACAAGGGCCTCTACACCCGGTACATCGCCGACTTCCTCGAGGCACACAAGCCCGACGTCGTCCATTTCCAGCACACGCTCTTCATCGGCTTCGACGTCGTGTCGGCGGTCCGGCGCCTGCTCCCGGATGTGCCGATCTTCTACACGCTGCACGAGTACCTGCCGATCTGCCACCGCGACGGGCAGATGGTGCGGACCAAGCGGCGAGCTGTGCACGCACGCCTCGCCGCGGCGCTGCAACGAGTGCTTCCCGGAGATCCCGCCGCAGGAGTTCTTCCTGCGCGAGCGATTCATCAAGTCGCACCTCGCGCACGTGGACCATGTTCCTGGCGCCGAGCCAGTTCCTGCTGGAGCGCTACGTCGACTGGGGCATCCCGCGCGGACCGCATCCGGTTCGAGGACTACGGCCGCATCCGCGAGCATCACATCGTGCCCGACGTGCCCCCGCAGGCAGAGCGCGCGCAACCGCATCGGGTTCTTCGGCCAGCTCAACTACTTCAAGGGCGTGGACGTGCTGCTGAAGGCGATGACGCTGCTGGGAGAGCGCGACGTCGGACGCGCACCTGATGCTGCACGGCGCGAACCTGGAGCTGCAGCCGCAGCGCGTTCCAGGACGAGCTCGACCGCGCTGCTCGAGGGCATCGACCAGGGCCCGCGGAACGTGACGCTGGCGGGCAGGTACGAGCATGCCGACCTGCCGCGCCTGATGGCCGAGGTCGACTGGGTGGTCGTGCCGTCGCGCTGGTGGGAGAACTCGCCGCTGGTGATCCAGGAGGCCTTCCTCCACAACCGGCCCGTGATCTGCAGCGACATCGGCGGCATGGCGGAGAAGGTCGCGGACGGCGTCAACGGCCTGCACTTCCGCGCCGGCGACCCGCGCAGCCTCGCGCGCGTGCTGGAGACCGCGGTCGGCACCCCGGGCCTGTGGGAGTCGCTGCGGGCGAACGTCCCCGACGTCTACGACATGGACAGCCACGTCGCGAGCCTGCGCGCGCTGTACCGCGAGCAGCTCGAGCGGCGGGCGACGCGTCCCAGAGCGCTTGCCAAATGAGTGACGCCCGGCGTGCATGCCGCTCACGCCGCCTGGCTGGGCAACCGGGCCATCCTGCTCGCCGTGCCGCTCGACGGTACGGGCGCGGACGTGGAGGCATCGCTCGCGCTGCCCGGCGGTGAGACCGCGCTCGAGACGGCGGCGATGCCCTACGGCGAGAACGGGAGCGGAGGGCTGCTGGTCGTCGGCCGCGTGCCCGCCGGAGTTCAGGGCGCCGGCCAGGCCGTGCAGGTGACCGTCCGGTCCGGGGGCGAGGGCCTGACCGCCCGGGCGCCGGATCTCGCGCTCGGGGCCGGGGGTCTGCGTGCGCTGATGCGCAACCAGCTCGGCGCGCTCGATCCGCAGGAGCGCAGCCGCATGATCGACTTCGTCCTGTCCGCCACCGAGGACGGCCTGCGCGGCCCGGGAGCGCTCAACCTCGCGCGCCAGCTCGGCGACATCCGCGAGGCGCTGCGGGAGCAGCTCCCGCGCACGACCTTGAGCTACGACGAGCCGCAGGCGGTGCAGATCGACTCGATCTTCGCGGTCGACCACGACTCGTTCTGGGTGCGGGGCTGGGTCCACGACGCGGACCGGACGCTCGAGTCCCTGGTCGCGGTCAGCCCCGAGGGCCTGCGCGTGGACCTGCTCGACGGCGCCTACCGCTACGCGCGGCTCGAGACGCAGGAGATGTACGCGGCCACGGGCGACGTCGCGAACGAGCGCCACGGGTTCATGAAGCTGCTGTCGCTCGAGTCTCCGAGCCATCTTGCCGAGGGCTGGGTCGCGGAGCTGCGGACTACGGACGGCGGCGCGCTCGAGGTGCAGATGCCGGCGGTCGAGCGCAGGATCGAGCGGGTGCGGGCCCACCTGTTGAGCGACATGACCGCGGAGCGCCCCGGCGAGGACGAGCTCGTGCGCGAGCACGTCCACCCGGCGCTGACCCGGATCCAGGAACGGCTCACGCAGGGGGTCGCGGTCGACACCGTCGTGGAGATCGGCAAGGGCCATCCGCGGTCGCCGGAGCTGACGGTGATCGTGCCGCTCTACAAGCGGATCGACTTCGTCGAGCACCAGATCGCGCACTTCGCGCACGATCCCGAGCTGGCCGCCGCCGACCTGCTCTACGTGCTCGACTCCCCGGAGATCGCCGACAACCTGCTCGACTCGGCTCACGCCCTCAGCGCCCTGCACAGGGTGCCGCTCAGGATCGCGGTGATGGCCCGGAACGCCGGCTTCTCCGGCGCCAACAACGCCGGCGTGTCCGTCGCGCGCGGTCGCCGTGTCGTGCTGCTGAACTCCGACGTGATCCCGGACCGGCCGGGATGGCTGGGCAAGATGTCCACGTTCTACGAGGCGACGCCCGAACATCGGCGCGCTCGGGCCCAAGCTGCTCTACGAGGACGACTCCGATCCAGCACGCCGGCCTGTACTTCTACCGCGACCCCGCCGCGGGCGTGTGGCGCAACCACCACTACTTCAAGGGGATGCACCGCGACTTCCCGGCGGCCAACGTCGCGCGCGTCGTGCCCGCGGTGACCGCCGCGTGCCTGATGGTCGACCGCGAGCTCTACGAGCAGGCCGGAGGCCTGTCGCACGCCTACGTGCAGGGCGGGTACGAGGACTCCGACCTGTGCCTGCGCCTGATCGAGCTGGGCCGCCAGAACTGGTACATGCCGGGCGCCGAGCTGTACCACCTCGAGGCCCAGTCCTACACCACCGAGCGCCGCAAGCTCGCCGCCGACTACAACGTCTGGCTCCACACGCACAGGTGGAACGACCGCATCGAGGAAGTCTCGAAGGACCACGGGCCGCAGCAGCAGCCCGGCAAGGACTCGGCCGTGGCCGAGCCCTGGCGATGACCGCACCTCCCGCCCGCGAGACCACAGCCACGCTCTGCACGATCGACGACGTGCTGCTCGCCGACGTCGACAGCCGAAGCCGCCCGTTCGGCGGCGCTCGAGACGCCGCGCCGCGGCGACCGGCACGACACATGGGCGCTGCCGGTGACCGGCTCGGTCGTGGGACGCCGCGCGGCCGCCACGCAGGTGCGCGTCACCTGCCGCGACGCGCGCTGGGAGCTGCCGGTGCACGACCGGCGCCCGGACGTCGCGGATGCGCACCCCGATGTTCCCTGGGCATGGAACGCGGGGTTCTCCGGAGCCGTCGGCACGCTGCGGCTGCCGCCGCGGTTCGAGCTCGACGTCACGGCGCGGCTGGAGGGCGGCGACATGCGGCTCGCGACGATCGCCGGTCACAGGGAACCGCTGCGCTCGAGCTACGACCCCGAGCTGCGCCCGCTGATCGTCACGACGCTGGGGCGGACCGGCTCGACGTGGCTGATCCACCTGCTCGGTGCGCATCCCGGAGTGACCGCATACCGGCCGTTCTCGTTCGAGCCTCGCGCCGCGACGTACTGGATCGACATCCTCGCGAGCCTGTCCGAGCCCTCCTCCTACACACAGCAGGTCGAGGGCGAGGTGCACCACCCGCTGCCGTGGTGGCTGGGCGCGGGCGCGAGCATGACCTCGGAGCTGCTGCCCGACGCGGAGCTGGCGCACTGGCTCGGGTCCGGCCACGTCGCCGACCTCGCCGCCTTCGCCCAGCAGCGCATCGACGCCGTCTACCGCCGCGTCGCCGCCCTCGGGGACGGCCACCCGGAGTTCTTCACCGAGAAGTGCCTGCCCGAGGGCAACGTGCCACAACTTCTGCGCGAGCTGTATCCCGATGCGCGCGAGGTCTTCCTGGTGCGCGACTTCCGCGACATGCTGTGCTCGATCCGCGCCTTCAACGAGAAGCGCGGCACCAGCGCGTTCGGCCTCGAAGGCGAGGGTGGGGAGGCCGCTTACGTAGAGGAGGTGCTGGCGTCATCGGTCGAGAGCCTGCTGCGCGAGTGGCGCAGCCGGGCGGGAGAGGCCCACCTCGTCAGGTACGAGGACCTGATCGCGGAGCCGGAGCGCACGCTGGCCGGCGTGCTCGATCACGCCGGGCTCGACGCGTCCGGCAGTAGGGTCGAGGAAGTGCTTTCGAACGCGTCACAGGAGATACCGGGCATGGCCGGCCACGCGACGGCAGCGGGCGGCCCCGCCGGCTCGATCGGGCGCTGGCGCCACGAGCTCGGACCGGAGCTGCGCTCCGCGTGCGACGCGGCGTTCGCCGAGGCCCTCTCCGAGTTCGGGTACGAGACATGGCGCTGAGCGAGATCTCCGCCGTCGAGCTGCACCCGGGGTGGGAGGAGCGCCTGTGGGGCTTCCACCTCGACGCGCCCACCGCGGGCACGGCGCAGGACGCGTACGGGTTCGACCTGCGCGGCTGGGTGCTGGGGCGCGACGCGAAGGTCACCTCGGTCGAGCTGAAGGACGGCGAGCGCCTGCTGTGGCGGATTCCCACCAGCATCCCGCGGCCCGAGCTGGCCGGCGACTACCCGCAGGCGGCGGACACCGGCGCGGCCGGGTTCTTCACCGCGGTGAACGCCCTCAACCTCGACCAGGAGTTCGAGATCCTCCTGCGCGCGCGGCTCGACGACAAGACCCGCGTGAACATGGCGACCCTGCGCGGGCGCCGCGAGCCGCTGCGCACGGGCTTCGAGCCCGCGCTCGATCCCCTGATGGTCACGACGCTCGGGCGCACCGGCTCCACCATCCTGATGAAGGTGCTCGGCACGCATCCCGACATCGTCTCCTACCGCCCGTTCGAGCACGAGCCGCGCGCCGCGTCGTACTGGCTGGGCGTGATGAGCACCCTCACCGACCCGGTCAGCTACCGCCGCCAGCTCAACCCGGAGGGCACGATCGAGGGCACGTGGTGGGTGGGCACCGCGCCGCCGCTGCCGCGCCGCCTGCGCGATGCGGCGCTGACCCGCTGGCTGGACGTCGAGGCCGTGCAGCAGATCGCCGCCTTCTCGCAGAGCCGGATCGAGGCCCTGTACAAGGAGGTCGCGGCCGGCGCCGGCATCCCGGACGCGCGCTACTTCGCCGAGAAGTTCCGGCCGGACCGCATCCCCGCGATGGCGTGGGAGCTGTACCCGCGCGCGCGCGAGGTGGTCCTCGTGCGCGACTTCCGCGACATGGTCGCGTCGATGTTCGCCTACAACGCGAAGCGGGGCCGCGAGGGATTTCGCCGCGACCGCTTCGACGACGACGCGCAGTACGTGGTGGAGCAGATCAAGGGCAGCGTGCAGGCGCTCGCCGCCGCCTGGGCCGCGCGCCGGGACCGCGCCCACCTGGTGCGTTACGAGGACCTGGTGCTCGCACCGGAGGAGACGATCGCCGCGCTGCTGGCCTACCTCGGCCTGGACGCCGGCGACAACGTGAGCGCCATGGCCGAGGCGCTGTTCGCGCGCGAGCCCGAGACCGAGTGGCACCGCACGACGCCGGACCCGCGCGCATCGATCGGGCGCTGGAAGGACGACCTCGGCGAGACCGCCCGCCGCGCGTGCGAGCGCGCGCTCGCGCCCGAGCTGCAGGCCTTCGGCTACACGCTCGAGGAAGCGGCGGTCTGACATGGTGATCGGGAGGGAGTTCGCCTGGGCGCACCTGCCCAAGACCGGCGGCGACGCGACGCTCGAGATGTTCAAGCTCTTCCCGGACCTGGTGCTGTTCGCCGACCCGGAGGACTCCAACGACAAGCACGCGCAGTTCGAGTCGCGCGCGCAGGAGATCCGCGGAAAGGTGCTGGCGATGAACTTCCGCCGGCTGCCGTCGTGGGTCCTGAGCCGCGCGCAGCACGTCGCGCGCTGGGGGATCTACCCGGACTACGAGCCGCAGCCGATGGGCAGCCCCGACGAGCTGGCCGAGAGCGCGTTCCCGGACGACCGGCTGCTGCTCCACACGAGCGAGGGGAAGTTCCACCCGGATCACTGGCTGCGGATGGAGTCGCTGAGCGCCGATTTCCTGGACTTCGTGTCCGCCTTCCGGGAGGTGAGCGACGCCGAGCGCAGGCAGGTCGAGGCGCTCGGACCGGTGAACATGGCCGAATACGATCACCAGGTCGCGAACTGGTTCTCGCCGGCCCAGATCACACGCATGTACCTGAACAACCCAAGCTGGGCGACTGTCGAGCAGGAGCTGTACGGAGCGCTCCCCGAGGTCGTCGCAGCGCAGCCGGCGAGGGAGGCCCGCTGATGCGGCGCTGGGAGGTGCTCGAGCTGATCGAGCCGGAGGAGTCCGAGGAGCACCTGCGCGGCTGGCTCGTGGAGGTGCCCCGCGACGCGACGGCCGGGCATCTGTACAACAACGGCCCCCTGTTCACGATCGACATCAAGGGCTGGGTGATCGGCCGCCACGCGCGCGCGACCGCGATCGAGTGCGTGTACCACGACCACGTGATCCGCACCGACCCGGTGCGGGGCCCGCGGCCGGACATCGCGCCGGCGTTCCCGGACGTCGACCCCGCGCTCGACATGCACTTCCACGCGATGCTCGGCGTCGTCGGGCTGCGGCCGGAGTTCGAGCTGACGGTCCAGGCGGTGCTGGAGAACGGCGTCCGTGCGCCGATGGCGCACATGCGCGTGCGCCACGAGCCGCTGCGCACCGGCTACGAGCATCAGATCCGGCCGATCGTGGTGACGTGCCTCGGGCGCAGCGGGACCACCTGGCTGATGCGGATGCTGCGCCACCACCCCGAGGTCGTCGTGTACGAGAAGCACCCCTACGAGCAGACGTTCGCGAAGTACTGGATGCACATGCTGCGCGTGCTCTCGCAGCCGCACGACGAGATCAACTCGTACCGGCCCCAGCACTTCCACAACGAGATCTGGGCAGTCGGCTACAACCCGTTCTACGACATCCAGATCACCCACGAGCCCGCTTCACGGGAGTGGTTCGGCCGCGAGTACGTCGAGTCGCTGGCCCGCTTCTGCCAGTCGAGCATCGACAGCTGGTACACGACGGTGGCCCGCGCGCAGGGACAGGACCCGCCCAAGTACTTCGCGGAGAAGCATCAGTGGCCCAACTACATCCCGGTGCTGATGTGGGAGCTGTACCCGGACGCGAAGGAGATCTTCCTGGTGCGCGACTTCCGGGACATGGCGGCGTCGATCCTGGCATTCGACCGCAAGCGCGGGTTCTCCGGGTTCGGCCGCCCGGAGGGGCGCACCGACGAGGAGTACATGCGCGGGGAGCTGCGCGAGATGGCCCTCAACCTGCGCATGAGCTGGGTGACCCGCAAGGACCGCGCCCACCTGGTGCGCTACGAGGACCTGATCCTGCAGCCGGAGGAGACCGCGAAGGGCATGCTCGAGTACCTCGAGCTGGACGCGTCACCGGCGCAGGCGAAGCGGCTGCTGACGGTCGGCGCCGAGGCCTTCGACGAGCTCAGCCACCATCGCACGTCGGAGCGGCTGGAGGAGTCGATCGGGCGCTGGCGGCGCGACGGCGACGACCGCTTCCGCGAACTGTGCAACGAGGTGTTCGGCGACATCCTCGGCGACTTCGGCTACTCCGAAGTCGGCTACGTGGGCTAGTGGTCACTACTAGATGAGCACGATCCTGGTCGGCGGCTCGGTCGCGCAGCGCCCGGGCAGTGGAGGGCACACCTGGGTCTTCCTGCAGTACCTGCTCGGGTTCCGGCGCCTCGGCTACGACGTCGCTGCTCGCTGGACCGGCTGGAGCCGGACATGTGCGTCGACGCGAGCGGCCGGCCGTGCACGCCGGAGGAGTCGCGAGAACGTCCGGTATCTCGCCGCGGTGATGGAGCGCTTCGGCCTCGCGGACCGCTGGGCCGTGTTGCTCGACGACGGGGCTCGCTCGCTCGGGATGAGCCGCGCTGCGCTCGACCGCGCGGCGGACGGCGCGGAGCTGCTGCTGAACGTGAACGGCTTCGTCGACGACCCGGAGGTGATGGCAGCGCGTGGGCCTGCGCGTCTACCTCGACATCGACCCGGGCTTCGGCCAGATGTGGCGCGAGCTCGACCTGCACGACATGTTCGCCGGGCACGACGCGTTCGTGACGATCGGCGAGCGGATCGGCGCGGCCGACTGCACGGTGCCGACGTGCGGGCTCGACTGGATCACGACTCCGCAGCCCGTCGTGCTGGAGGAGTGGCCCGAGCAGTCCGCGCCGGCGCGCGATGCACGCTTCACCCGCGTCGCCAGCTGGCGCGGCCCGTTCGCGCCGATCGACTACGAGGGCGTCACCTACGGCCTGCGGGTGCACGAGTTCCGCCGCTTCGCCGCGCTGCCGCGGCGCTCCACCGAGCACGTTCGAGGTGGCGCTCGACATCCACGAGGCCGAGACGGCCGATCTCGAGCTGCTGACGCGAGACGGCTGGGCAGCTGGCGGACCCCGATGCTGGCCGCCGGAGACCCGTGGGCCTACCGGGACTACGTGCAGGGCTCGAAGGCGGAGCTGATGGTCGCCAAGGGCATGTACGTGACGAGCGCGCAGCGGCTGGGTCAGCGATCGCAGCATCTGCTACCTGGCCAGCGGGCAGGCCGGTGGTGGCGCAGGAGACCGGTTTCTCGGAGCTCTACCCGGCCGGGGCGGGCCTGCTGGCCTTCGACGACCTGGAGGAGGCGCTGCGGCAGCAGTCGAGGCGGTGGCCGGCGACTACGGTCGCCACGCCGCGGCCGCCCGCGCGCTGGCGGAGGAGCACTTCGACTCGGACAGGGTCCTGCGGCGGCTCCTGGATGAGCTTGGGATACGCTCTTCGCCTTGACCCACGAGCAGACCCAGACCGAGCAGGGCAGCCATGGCGGCGGGCGATGTGCGGCGCCTCAACTGGGGCTGCGGCGAGTGGACGGAGCCCGGCTGGATCAACTCCGACATCAAGGACGAGCCCGGGATCGATCTCGTCGCGGACATCCGCGACGGCCTGCCGCTCGAGACCGACAGCATCGACTACGCGGTCTCGATCCACTCCCTACCCGAGATCCCGTTCACCGAGATCGTGCCCGCGCTGACGGAGCTGCGCCGCGTCCTGAAGCCCGGCGGTGTGCTGCGGCTCGCGCTGCCGGACCTCGACAAGGGGATCGACGCCTACCACCGCAAGGACACCGAGTACTTCAAGGTGCCCGACCAGGACGCCAAGAGCGTGAGCGCGAAGTTCGTGACGCAGATGATCTGGTACGGCTACTCGCGCAGCCTGTTCACGCACGAGTTCATCGAGGAACAGCTGCAGAAGGCGGGCTTCACCAAGGTGGACCACGTCTCGTTCAAGCACACCGCCAGTCCCTTCCCGGCGATCGTGGAGCTCGACAACCGCGAGCAGGAGAGCCTCTTCGTGGAGGCGGTCAAATAGCTCGGGTCCTGTTCTACCGGGACTTCAAACGCTTCACCGGCGGCGACCTCAAGGTCTGGGACTACTTCAACCACGTGCGCTCCTCACGGAGCCACACGGCGCACGTGCGCTTCAGCGCCGAGTCGGTGTGGGACGCAACCAATCCGTGGACGGAGGCGCAGGAATGCGTGGTGGGCCCCGATGAGGACGTGGACTTCGACGTCCTGTTCCTCTCCGGGACGGACTGGCGGCGCGTGATCCCGGAGGAGCAGCGCCCCCGTTACTCCAAACCGGTCATCAACCTGATCCAGCACGTGCGCCATGCGTGCAAGGACGACTCGCTCGGGCGCCACATGCTGCTGCGCCACAGCGCGATCCGAATCTGCGTCAGCGCGGAGGTCGAGCGGGCGATCCTCGGCACGGGGCGCGTGCGCGGCCCCGTGTTCACGATCCCCGACGCGATCGACGTGGGGGAGGTGCGGCGGCTCGCGGGCTCGTCGCCACGCGACCTCGACGTGCTGGTGGCCGCGAACAAGCAGCCTGAGATGGGAGCCGCGATCGCGAGCCGCCTGCAGGCGGCGGGCCACGACGTCCAGCTGGCGGATACGCGCATCCCGCGCGCCGAGCTGGTCGGCCTGATGGGCCGCGCGCGCGTCTCGGTGCTCGTGCCGAACCCCAAGGAGGGTTTCTACCTGCCCGCCGTCGAGGCGATGGCGGCGGGCACGCTGGTCGTGTGCCCGGACTGCATCGGCAACCGCTCCTACTGCCTGGACGGCGAGAACTCCTTCCGGCCGGCCTACGAAGAGGACGCGATCGTGGCGGCCGCGGAGCGCGCGCTCGGCGACGAGGCGCGCCGCGCGCGGATGGCGCGCGCCGGCGCCGCCACCGCGGACGCGCACGACCTGCTGGTGGAGCGCCGCGCCTTCCTCGAGATCCTCGACCGCACCGACGAGCTGTGGGCCACCGCGTAGCGGCCTCTGCGAGGTCGAGTGTCGGGCGGGGGGCGGCGCGGGCGGTTGCGATAATGGCCGAGCGATGCGCTCGCGCGACGCCCAGCTTGGTGCCTGGAAGCCTGAATGGCCACCGTCCTAGTCGGCGGGGCGGTTGCCAACAAGCTGCACAACGGCGGGGAAGCGTGGGTGCGGCTGAGCTGGATCCGCGGCCTCCAGCAGCTCGGTCTGGACGTGTGGTTCGTGGAGCAGATCGACGCCGCCACCTGCGTCGACGCGGCCGGGAACCCCGCGCCCTTCGCCGAGTCGGAGAACCGCCGCTACTTCGACGCCGTGATGGCCGAGTTCGGGCTGACGGAGCGTGCCTCCCTGCTGTACGAGGGCGGCCGCGAATCGAGCGGCGCCCCGCTCGCCGAGCTCGCCGGCGTCGCCGCCGAGGCGGACCTGCTGATCAACATCAGCGGCCACCTGCGAGCGCCCGAGCTGACCGGCCGCGTGCGCCGCAGGGCATACGTCGACCTCGACCCCGGTTTCACGCAGTTCTGGCACGCCGACGGCTGGGACGGGCTCGCCGGCCACGACGCCTACTTCACCGTGGGCGAGAACATCGGGCGGCCCGGATGCGACATCCCGACGGGCGGCATCGACTGGCGCCCCGTGCCGCCGCCGGTCGTGCTCGCGGACTGGCCGCTCTCCGATGACGCCGGGCCGGGGCGGTTCACGACGGTCGGAGCGTGGCGCGGCGCGTTCGGCGTGATCGAGCGCGACGGCCACATGTACGGGCTGAAGGTGCACGAGTTCCGGAAGGTGATGGAGCTGCCCACGAGGGTCCCGCTCGACTTCGAGATCGCGCTCGACATCTACCCGGGGGACGATCGCGACCGCAAGTCGCTGGAGGCGAATGGCTGGCGGCTCGTGCGCCCGGCCGAGTCGGTGCGGGGGCCGCTGGAGTTCCGCCGCTACGTGCAGGGCTCCGGCGCCGAGTTCTCCGTCGCCCAGGGCATCTACGTCGACACGAACAGCGGCTGGTTCAGCGACCGCAGCGTGCGGTACCTCGCCTCCGGCCGGCCCGCCCTGCTGCAGGACACCGGCTTCAGCGCCAATTACCCGGTCGGCGAGGGGCTGGTCGCGTTCCGCACGCTCGACGAGGCGGCCGCGGGCGCCGAGCGGATCGCGGCCGACTACCCGGCGCACCGCGCGGCCGCGCGAGAGCTTGCGGAGGAGCGGTTCGGCTCGGACCGCGTGCTGCCGCGCTTCCTGGAGGAGGCGGGACTCGGCGGGTGAGGGGGCTGGGGCTCGCGGTACTCGCGCTCGGGGGCGCGATCGGCCTGTTCGTGGTTGCCTTGGTGCTGTCGTTCGAGCTGCTGAACGGCGACCAGGCGGTAGGCCCGAGCCGGCTCGCGCCCGTGGAGCTGGCCGGCGCGGAGGAGACCGTGTTCAGCTGGAACAGCGACCGGTGCGCGGACGACGACCTTCCCGACCTGCCCGCCCGCGCCTTCAGGGACGATCGCGGTCGCGTCGTGCTGATCGCATCGCACTTCGTGAACCGGCGGTTCATCGGGCCCGAGCTAGGGCAGCTGGAGCATCCGTGCAACGTCGTGATGGCCTCCCGCTTCGATGCCGATCCGTCCAAGTACGCCGATCACGAGTGGCTCGCGGCGCCGTACACGGACGACGGCCGCACGGTCTACTCGCTCGTGCACGACGAGTACCAGGGTAATACCCATCCAGGCCGCTGTCCGTCCGGCGTGTACCTGAAGTGCTGGTACAACTCGATCACGCTGGCCGTGTCGCGTAATGGCGGTCGTACGTTCTCGCATGCAGGCACGCCGCCCGGCCACCTGGTCGCGAGCGTCCCGTACGGCTACGAGCCCGACGCCGGCCCGTACGGCTACTTCGCACCCAGCAACTTGGTGCTCAACCGCAGCGACGGATATCACTACGCGATGATTCGAGCCGAGCAATACCGCGCACAGCCCTCCGGCACGTGTGTGATGCGCACACAGACGCCGGAAGACCCGCGTTCCTGGCGCGCGTGGGGCGGAGCGCACTTCGACGTGAGCTTCGTCAACCCATACACGGACCGCGGCTTCGACCCGACTGACCACGTGTGCACGCCGGTGTCGACTCCGCAGATCGGAACGATGGTCGACAGCCTCACCTACAACGAGTACTTCGGCAAGTGGCTGCTGGTCGGCACCTCCGAGGACGTGGTCAAGGGCGGCAGGGCGACGGGCTTCTTCTACTCGCTCTCGGACGACCTCGTGCACTGGTCGCAGCGCAAGCTGATCCGCCGGGCGGAGCTCACACGGTCGTTCCAGTGCGGCGACACGGCGCCCGTCTCCTACCCGTCCGTGCTCGACCCGGCCTCGTCCTCGCGGAACTTCGACACGAGCGGCCGGACGCCGTACCTCTACTTCACCCGCTTCCACTACAGCGACTGCGTCCAGACCGACAACCGCGACCTCGTGCGGGTCCCGATCCGCTTCTCGAAGTGAGCGACGAGCGGCTGCGCATAGTGGTCAGCGGCATGATCGCCGCGGTTCCCCATCATGGCGGGGCAACCTGGGCCGTCCTGCAATACCTGCTCGGCTTTCGCGAGCTCGGCCACGAGGTCGTGTTCGTAGAGGAGGTCGATCCAGGCGCCGCGCTCGAGGACTCCGACAACACCGCCTACATGCGGGCGGTCGCCGAGCGCTTCGGGCTGGAGGACAGCTGGGCGCTGCTCGCAGCCGGCACGGAGCGCACGGCCGGCCTCGCCTACGAGGCGTTGCGAGCGTTCGCCCGCGACGCGGACGTGCTGATCAACATCTCGGGCATCCTGACCGACGAGAACCTGATGGGCGCCGCGCGCGTGAAGGTCTACCTCGATCTCGACCCCGCCTTCAACCAGCTCTGGCACGCGCAGGGCATCGACATGCACTTCGGGGGTCACGACCGCTTCGTGACCGTGGGCCAGGCGATCGGCGGCGCCACCTGCACGGTCCCGACGTCCGGCATCGACTGGATCCCGACCGTCCCGCCGGTCGTGCTCGCACACTGGCCCGTCAGCGCGGGCGGCGAGCACATCACGACGATCGGCAACTGGCGCGGCTACGGCTCGGTCGAGCACGAGGGCGTGCACTACGGGCAGAAGGCGCACTCGATGCGCGGTTACATGGGCCTCGCCGCGCGCACCGACGCGGAGTTCCTGCTCGCGCTCGACGTGCACCCCGGCGAGACGCCCGACATCGAGGCGCTCGACCGCAACGGCTGGCAGATCGTGGCGCCCGCGACGGTGGCGGCGGACCCGGACGCCTACAGGGACTTCATCGCCGGGTCGCTGGCCGAGCTCGGCATCGCGAAGAGCGGCTATGTGCTCTCGCGCTGCGGCTGGTTCAGCGACCGCAGCGCCTGCTACCTGGCCTCGGGCAAGCCGGTGGTGGCGCAGGACACGGGCTTCGGGGCGTTCCTGCCGACGGGAGAGGGGCTTTTGTCGTTCGCCACCGAGGACGACGCGCTCGCCGCGGTCGAGGACGTGCGCGCGGACTACGACCGGCATGCGCGCGCCGCGCGCGACATCGCCGAGCAGCATCTCGACTCCCGCAAGGTGCTCGCGAATTTCCTCGAGCGGGTGGGAGCCGCCCCATGAAGGTGATCGCAGAAGCCGAGCTGCGCGCCGCGCTCGAGGAGGCGCTGGGCGCGCACGAGCGCGCGCCGGTCGCCATCACGGCGCTCGAGCGGCGCCCCTGCGAGTACCGCACGAGCTTTGCGCTCGAGGAGCTGGACGTCACCCTCGCGGACGGCCGGGCGCTGCGCATCATGTTCAAGGACCTCTCCCGCGCCTGCCTCGACGAGAGCGCTCAGCGCGTGAAGCCGGCCTTCCTGCACGATCCCCAACGCGAGGTCGAGGTCTACCGCGACGTGCTGGACGGCGCCGCGCTGGGAACGCCCGCCTACTACGGCGCCGCGGTCGACCCCGCGCGCGATCGCCACTGGCTGTTCATCGAGAACGTCGCCGGGCCCGTGCTGTGGCAGATCGGCGAGTTCGAGGTGTGGGAGGAGACGGCCCGCTGGCTCGCGCGCATGCACGCCGCGCTCGCGCCCGCCGCCGCGGCGCCTCCGCCTTCGCTGCTGCACTACGGGCCCGACCTGTTCCGCACCTGGATCGGCCGCGCGCGCGAGTTCGCCGAGCGTCCGGGGACGCCGTGGAGCGAGGAGACGAGAGCGATCGTGGTCGACCTGTCCGAGCGCTACGAGCCGGTCGTCGAGCGGCTCTCGGCGCTGCCCGCCACGATCGTCCACGGCGAGTTCTACCCCTCCAACGTGCTCGTCCAGGACCCCTTGAGCGCGATCCGGGTCGCCCCGATCGACTGGGAGATCGCGGCCGTCGGCCCCGGGCTGCTGGACCTCGCCGCGCTCACGATCGGCAAGTGGACGCCGGCGGAGCGGGCCGCGCTCGCCCGCGCGTACCGCGAGGCTGCCGAGGCCGGGCCGGGCGCCGCCGCGCTGCCCGCCGACTTCGACGCGGCGCTCGACTGCTGCCGCCTGCATCTGGCCGTCCAGGCGCTCGGCTGGGACCCGGAGTGGCAGCCGCCCGCCGAGCACCGCCACGACTGGCTGGCCGAGTCGCTGCGGATCGTCCGCGAGTTGCGTCTCTAGAGTGAGAGCGGCATGACGACGAGCCAGACCGATACGAACCGGCGCGTGCTCGAGGTGCTGCGGTTCGCGGTGCCGTGGGACGCGTCCGTGGCGGTCGTGGGCCGTGAAGTGGAGGACATCGGCCGGCGGGTCGTCGCGCCGCTCGCGCCGGACGGCGACGCGATCGAGCAGCTCGAGGCGCTGCGGGCCGAGGGCTGCGAGTACCTGATCGTGGCCTCCTCCGCCTTCGAATGGCTCGCCGCGCAGCCCAGCCTCACCCGGCACCTGGACGCCAACTACCGGCTCGTGGATCGCGAGGAGGGCGCCTGCGCCGTCTACGCCCTGCACGGCGCGGGCGGGCGCACCGGCGCGGACGGGCTGCCGCTCCCGCCCGCCGACATGATCCGCATCACGCAGGGGCTCTACCGGCGCGCTGCCAACCCCGACCTGCTCTATCAGCGCTTCGAGAACACCGGGGCGGAAACGGCCGGATGGATCCGCGACATGCTCGCCCGCAACGGCGCCGCGATCGACGACATGGGCGCGCTGATGGACTTCGGCTGTGGCTGCGGCCGCGTGACCCGGTACCTGAAGGACGTGCCCGGCAACGTGCACGGCAGCGACTACAACCCGCACCTCGTGCGCTGGTGCGCCGAGCACCTGACGTTCGGCGAGTTCGGTGCGAACGACGCCGACCCGCCGCTGCCGTACGACCACGACGCCTTCGACTTCCTCTACTCCATCTCGATCTTCACGCACCTCGACGAGCCGCTGCAGGTGCCGTGGATGCGGGAGCTGGCACGGGTGGTCCGGCCAGGCGGCCTGCTGCTGATCACGGTCATGGGGGAGCAGCGGCTGCGCAGCCTTCCGGCATGGGAGCGGCTGCGCGAGCCGTTCGAGGCCGGCGAGCTGGTCGTGACCAAACCCGAGCGCGCCGGCTCCAATGCGTGCGCGGTCTACCACCCACAGGCCTACGTGCGCGACACGCTCACGAGCGGGCTCGAGATCGTCGACTACGAGCCCGGCAGCCCTGCGGCCGGCCAGGACGGGGTGCTGCTGCGCACCCCGGTGAAGTGATGGCCGCACGCGTGCTGATCGTCAACGCCGACGACTTCGGCCTCAGCCCGGGAGTCAACGCCGGCGTGGCGCGCGCGTTCGAGCAGGGCATCCTCACGAGCGCGAGCCTGATGGTCCGCTTTCCCGCGGCGGCGGAAGCGGCCGAGTATGCACGCAAGGCTCCGGACCTGAGCCTCGGGCTGCATGTCGACCTCGGCGAGTGGACGTACAACGAGGGTGATTGGGACACGCTGTACGAGGTCGTGTCGCTCGAGGACCCCGCTGCGGTGATCGCGGAGGTGACCCGGCAGATCGAGTCCTTCCGCGACCTCACCGGCAGGGAGCCCAGCCACATCGACTCGCACCAGCACGTGCACAGCTGGGATCCCGTCGTGCAGTCCTTCAAGGCTTTGGCGCGCGGGCTCGACGTGCCCCTGCGCCACTACACGAACGGCGTCGTCTACTGCGGCGACCTCTACGGGCAGTCGACGGACGGGACGCCGATCCCCGATGCGATCACCGTCCCCGCGCTCGTCGAGATCATCGAGGGGCTGCCGCCGGGGGTCACGGAGCTCGCGTGCCACCCCGGGCTGGGCGGCGACAGCGGCTCGACCTACGACCGCGAGCGGGCGCAGGAGGTCGAGATCCTGTGCGACCCACGCGTGCGCGCGGCGCTCGACCGCGAGGGCGTCACGCTGCGTTCCTTCACCGGCATGGCGTCGGACGGCGCCTCCGAACGTTAGGGTTGCGCATCTAAATGGAACACGGAGGATTCACTTTGTGGCTCACCGGCCTGCCCAGGTCGGGCAAGAGCACCGTCGCCGGCCTCGTCGCCGGGCGGCTGCGCGCGCTCGGCGTGGACCACATCGAGGTCCTCGACGGGGACGTCGTGCGCGAGGGCCTGTGCAAGGACCTCGGCTTCTCGCGAGCGGACCGCACGGAGAACATCAGGCGCATCGCCTTCGTCAGCAAGCTGCTGACTCGCAACCGCGTCGCCGTGATCGTGGCCGCGATCTCGCCCTACCGCGAGGACCGCGAGCTGGCCCGCGAGGAGATCCAGTCGTTCGTGGAGGTCTGGTGCCACGCTTCGGTCGACGCCTGCGCGGCGCGCGACTACAAGGGACTCTACGAGAAGGCGCGGCGCGGGGAGATCACCAACCTCACCGGCGTGAACGACCCCTACGAGGAGCCCGAGGACGCCGATCTGGTCCTCGACACCGAGCACGAGCCGCCCGAGGAGAGCGCCGAGCGCGTGATGGCGCTCCTGCTCGAGCGCGGACTGCTGCCGGCCGAGTAGCTAGTCTCCAGCGCGCGTACTACCCAGCGGACTGCAGCGTGACGCGGCCCTTGTCGGCGTTTGCGTCGCCGATCTTCAGCAGCGCAGCAGTGGGAAGTCGCCCGGCCTTGCGGATCTTCTTGACCTCGGACTTCGAGAACTTCAGCTTGACGGACTTCGACTTCTTCCCGCTGATCTTGAAGTTCGCGGCTGACGTAACGCCCTTGCCCTTCAGCGTCACGCGTCCCTTGCAGGCCTTCTTGCGCTTGCACCGGATCTTCATTTTGCCGACGCCCTTCTTGGAGACCTTCACGGTGCCGCTGGTGAGCGACGCAGCGCGCAGGTCCGACTCCTCACAGCCGCGGATCTCGAGATGCGGCTTGGTGGTGACCTTCTTGCCGCTGTGCGACGTGAAGGTGGCGTCGAACTCGCGGTCGATGGTCTTCGCGCTGCAGAGGTCGTCGAAGTTGTTGAGGATGCCGCCCGAGCCGCCGTTCAGGTTCAGCTCGAAGTAGGACTGCGGCAGGTCGGGCACCGACTCGAAGGTGTTGATGATCCGGCGCCCCTGGAGGAAGCTGTTGCGCGCCTTCAGCAGCACCTCGAGCCCGGTGGGGCCGCGCAGGAAGACGTAGACCTTGGGCAGCACGTTGCCGACCTCCTGGACGATGTGCACAGGGCCGGTGATCGGATACGGCAGCAGCGGCGAGAAGGCGCGCGCGTTACCGACCTTCGACTTCGCGGGACACGAGTCGGTGGCCGCCTGGAAGTCGTTGCACAGAGCGCCAGGCTCGTTGAAGAACGGAACGTTCGGCCGCAGGATCGCCGGCAGCACGACCCGCGCGTTGGAGATGTCCGCCTCGCTGTCGCGCTGCGACACGATCGCCTGGAAGGGCGGGTGGTCGAACTGGTCGGTCTGCCCCGCGGCGCCCGCGACCAGGCGCAGCTTCGGCCCGAAGAACAACGCGTCGCACTGCGTGGCGTCGAGCGCGATGGTCGAGGAGGACTGTGCGCCCTCGTCGCCAAAGAAAGTGGCCGTCAGGTTCCGCGGCTCGCATCCGGTCGGGTTGAGGAAGAAGCCCTGGCGATCGACCAGGATCTCGACCCGCTTGATAGGCAGCGGCACTCCCTCGAGCTTCGTCGGGATCTCCGTGGACACCGTCTCGAGGCCGCTGTCGGACTCGCGCAGGTAGATGCGGTTCATCACCACCACCTGGCCGAGGTCGATCGGGCCCACCTTGGCCGGCACTCGCAACGCGATCGAGGCTGCGTCACCGGGCTCTATCGCCTCCGACAGGTAGATCTCGCCCGGCACGGTCAGCAGGCTGTCGCCGACACCCACCGTGTTGCGGATCGTGCCGATCCGCGTGGACTCCGGACAGTCACCGGCCCGGGCCTGCGCGAGCGGGCACTGCGGCGCCGCCGCGAGGCTGCCGGCCGCGCCCGCGGGCAGCGAAAGGTTCAGGCTCTTGAGGTTCTGGTCGCCGTCCGGCCGCGAGAAGACGATTCGCGAAATCGAGTTCGCGCCGGCCGTCTTCGGGATGCCCTCGGCAACCTCGACCACCGGGTTGAACGGCCGCGGGTCAGGCGCGCACCCGGTCGTCGTGATCGACGGCGTGCTGTTGCTGACCGCGTAACTCGGTGGCGGGTCTTTGGGGGTCGGATCGAAGTTGTTCCAGCCAACCAGCTTGGCTGCACCGTTGAAGGTGCCGCAGTCGTCCGGGTTCCTCAGGATCGCGCGCCCGTTGCCGCGCAGGTTCACGTCCAGGTGGGTGAACGGCGTCTCGGGGTTGTTCTTGAAGATGTTGCTCACCTGACCGCTCGGAGAAACGGTCACGTCGCCGGCCAGCTTGACGCGCAGGCCCACGCCCTCGATCAGCAGGAACAACTTCCACGGCTTCGCGTCGGCGGGACAAGTGGGATCGTCCGGACCTGGGATGCAGGGCCGCCCGGGAGGACCAACGGGACCGAAGAACGCCTTCCCGCCGAGCTGACCGGCGATCGCCGGGCTCGTCACGCCGACCGTTCCGATCTGGGAGCCCTCGGGGCACCGCGACGGCGCCCGGTCCTGCTTGCCGGTGACGGGATCGACGCCGAACTGTTCGAACGAGCAGGCCTCGAGCCCATAGCCGCCGGCGGGGTTCAGCACCATGCCCTCGGGCAGCTTGATGTCCGAGTCCAGGAGGCTGGACTGCCAGATCGGATCGTCGGTGTATTCCGGGTATTCGATACTGACCGTGTGGCTACCCGCGGCTCCCGACTGGTCCGTCTCCGTGGGCGTCACGGACACGCTGGGGTCGAACGGCTCTGCGTCGCAGCCCGTCGGGGTGAAGCTGTCCGTCGCGGTGGCGTTTACGGGCGTGGGCGACCACGAGCTGGCCGTCGAGCTTGGCCGTCGCCGGCTTGCACGACGTCGGGTTGCGGAAGAACGGGCGCGTCGGTGGCAGCGGCACGACGGTGTGGGGGTCGCTGGAGTTCGTTGCCCTGCACGGCACCTGTGCGCAGAGCACGGTGTCGATCTGCATCACGAGCGCCTGTGGTCCACCCAGGTTCTTGGGGATGTCGATCAGCGCGGAGTCGATGCCGTAGTCCCCGTCCGTGCGCAGGTCGATCTTGATCGCGAACGGGCCGGTCGGTTCGGAGCCGAGCTGTTGAGTCCCCAAGCGGGCCGGTTCCAAGCCGAGCGTCGCGACGTTGTAGACCGGCGTCGGAATCGGGTTGGGCGTCTGCTCGGGACCGCCGCTCTCGATCCGGGTCTCGCTCACCGATGCGCCCAGGATCGAGCGGTCGGAGCACGATGACGCGATGAAGAGGAACGTCGGGCAGGTCTCGAGCGCGGTGGGGTTCCCCAGGAAACCGGGGGGAAGCTCCAGCTTGAACCGCGCGAGGCGGCCCGTGACCTGGTCCCCGGTGCATCCATACAGGCCCGCCATCTGGGCGTGCGCCCCCGAGGCGAACGCGTCGTCCCCGGCGGGCCCTTGCAGGCGCGGGCCCACCAGCTCGAATCTGAGCGGGTCGACAACCCCGCCGGCCGAGGTCACCAGGGCGGCATTCCACATTCCGTTCACGCCCGCAAGCGATCCGCGGTAGCCCCTGATCTTCACCTTGGTGAATGCCCCCGACGTGACCGGCAAGTTGTGAGGGGCGGGCGCCGTGCTGACGAAGAAGTTTCCGGCAACCGATCCGGTCGTGACGTCGGTGATCGCGATGCCCGGGCCACAGAACCTGAAGAACAGGCTCACGTCCGCATTGCCGCCCGCCTGAGTTGGGGGATAGCCGTGCGGCGTGCTGACCGGGTCCATCCGGAACTCGGTGATCTCGAGGTTGGTGTCCAGCGACCCGGGGGTCTGTGCGCGCGCGACCGCACCCCACATCGCAGCGAGGAACATCGTGCACAGCAGCGCAACCGTGATCAGACGCGGCTTCATCCCCTGGCTCCTCACTTCCGCGACACCCGCAGGGTCAGCTTCGTCTTGTTGGTGCGCATCGCCGAGCTGGTCCCGTCGCGACGTACCGACAGGAGGGCCTCGGCCTTCAGCAGCTTCTTGCCCTTGAGCGCCTTGCGGGCGCTCTTGGAGATCTTCACCTTGACCATGACCGACTTGCCTGCCTTGCCGGTGAAGGACTTCTTGCCCAGGCTCAGCTTGCGCGCCTTGCCCTTGCCCGTCTTGAGCTTGCCGGCGCTCTTCAGCTGCAAGGTCCCGCGCGCGTTGAACCCACACTTCATGGGCACGCTCACCGTGCCGCTCTTCGACACCTTCGCCGTCTTCGTGGCGGGCTTGCACACCGACGACTGCGTCACGCCGCCCGCCTCGCAGCCCGCGCCGATTTCGTCGTCGGCGTCTGCTTTGACCACGTCCGTTCCCCCGCCGCACGTGGCGGCGCCGGCCGCACCGTCCACGATGTCGATCTTGTCGTCGCCCGAGCCGGTGCGCGCGCTCTCGACGTCGGTCCGCACCTGGTCGTTCTCGCCCTTCTCGCCGTCGTCGGGGGTTCCCAGAAGGTCGACGCTCACGTCGGCGCTGCGGCTCGCATAGGACACAACGTCGACGCCGCCGCCGCCGGACATCGTGTCCGCGCCGGTCCCGCCGTCGAGCACGTCGGCTCCCGTGAAGCCCTTCAGCGTGTCGTTGCCGGCGGTGCCGTTCAGCGTGTCGTCACCCTCGGCGCCGTCGAGGATGTCGTCGCCGACGTCGCCGTTGATGGTGTCGTTCCCCAGGCCGCCCGCAAGGAAGTCGTCTCCCTCCGCACCGGAGATGCGGTCGTTGCCCGCACCGCCGTTGATGGTGTTCAGCTTGCCGTCGCCGCTCAGCACGTCGTCGAATGACGATCCACCGATGCCCTCGACGTCCGCGGTCACATCGTCGCCCTCGTCCGCCATCCCGTCATCGCCCGGTATTGCGAGGTTCACGTTGACGGGACCGGGGTGCCCACCGTAAGCCGCCGTGTCCACCCCGGTGCCGCCGATCAGCACGTCGGCGCCGAGGCCGCCGTTCAGGGTGTCGTTGCCGCCGCCGCCTTTCAGGGTGCCGTCACCGTCGTTCGCGTTCAAGTTGTCATCGTCGATGCCGCCGATCAGGCTCTCGATCGTGCCGCCGACATTGTCGCCCTCGGACGCGCGGCCGTCATCGGCCGCACCGTTGATCGTCACGCTGACGGGCGTGGTGGAGTCGGAGAAGTCCGCGGTGTCGGTGCCGTCGCCGCCGTCGTAGGCGTCGTTGCCGAAGCCGCCGAAGAGAAGGTCGTTGTCCGGGCCACCTTCCATGCGGTCGCCGGCCTCGCCGCCCTCGAGGGTGTCGTTGCCCGCGTCGCCGCCGAGGTTGTCCTCGCCGCCGTGGCCCTGGATCAGGTCGTCGCCCGGCCCGCCCAGCAACACGTTGCCGCTGCCGTCTCCCTTGAGCAGGTCGTTCCCGCTTCCGCCGATCAGGTCCTCCACGTCGCCCGTGATCTCGTCGGTCATGCCGCTGGGCGCATAGCGGTCCAGCGCGGACCCGTCGTTCGCCGCGCCGTCGAGCGAGGCAGCGATGTCGTCGTTTCGGCCCTCGTAGGAGACGGCGTCGAGTCCGGCGCCGCCGATGTAGGTGTCAGGACCCAGGCCGCCGTCCATCAGGTCGTTACCGCCGCCGCCGTTGATCACGTTCTCGCCGGAGGGCTCGGCACGTGGGCCCAGCCCGTACAGCGCGTCGGGGTTGTTGCCGATCAGGATGTCGTCCTGCGGCGAGCCCACGATCCGCTCGACGTCCTCGCCGACGCAGTCGTGCTCGCCCGCGACGCCGTCGTTTTCGACGCAGTCGCGGTGCAGGTCGGCCGGGCATGAAGGATGGGTGTTGATGGGCGTGCACACCTGCCCGTTCCTGGGACCGTTGAAGTCCTTGATCGTCGGGCGGCAGTCGCGGCGGGCGCTGATCGCGTGCAGCGGGTCGCCCGACACGATGTCGGGATCGGTGGGCAGCGACCCGTCGAGTGACACGCTCACGGGCGCCGTCTTGTCGGAGTAGTCGACGGTGTCCTTGCCGAGCCCCCCGCAGATCAGATCGGGGGCGTTGCCGGGGCCTCCGTTCAGGGTCTCCCCGAACAGCCCGCCGATGATCTCGTCGCTGGCCAGGCCGCCGACCACGCCTTCGATGCCGTTCAGCCCGTCGAACGTGCCGTCGGCGTCTTTCGCGACGTTGGCGGTGGGCATGGTGGTCCCGAGGTTCACCTCGACGGGCGCGGTGCGGTCGGCATAGGTAACGGTGTCGAAGCCCACGGTCGAAGGCTCGACTCCCTGGCCGATGTCGTCCGCGCACCGAAACGGCGGGACGTCAGCGCAGGTGGCGAAGTCGATGCCGCCCTGTCCGGTGTTGAAGAGGTCGTCGCCGCGGGCGCCGTCGAGGTTGTCCGGACCGGGCCCCCCGTTGATGCGGTCGCGCCCGTCGCTTCCGAACAGCGTGTCGCCACCCTCGCCGCCGTTGATCTCGGTCCACGTGATGCCGGTGGCCGGACACGTGACGTCGGCGCCCGCCTGGGTACAGCCGGAGCCGGCCGTGACGCCGCCGGTCGTGTCCGAGACCGTGTAGTTGCCGCCGGCGAGCGTGACCCTGATGTCATCGTCCGCAGCGTCGCCGTTGACGCGTACGAAGGGGCCGCTGGCGTCGGTCGCGATCTCCGCCGTCGATGCCGCGAACGCGCTGCCCGGCAGCACGAAGAGCAACGCAAGCCCTGAAACCACGGCGATGCGGAGCGCTTTCGCGCACCCGCTCAGGCCCACGAGTCCCTCAATCTCTCTCACTTCCCAAGAAACCTCTCCCGCGCCCCTTTCGAGGCGCCCCTACGAAACATACTCAATTGGAGGCATTTCATGTCGACTGACAACAACCCAGTCCAACACGCGTCCAGTTGTGTGCGCACGACTATAGATCCTCGATCCGGTAAGCGCGCAAGTAATTCGCGCGGTGCAATGGCGATGGCCTCCTCGCCCCCCGCCGGTCCCCGTTCGCCGGCTGGACGACGTCCGCGGATCGGCGGCCTTCCGTCCAGCGCTTCCCAGTCACCGGACGACAGGCAAGTTAGAGCAGCGTCGGAGGTCGTGCGCCGGTCGTCTTCGAACAAGAGCTGGGAGGGGCACCGAGAGGGGTGTTGCGAACGGCGTTTGACACGACGCCAATCGGTGCCTCCGACAGCTCGCTCGCCCACCTTCTAATGCCTGCAAAACCTCGCTTAGCTGAGCTGGTTTCGGGCCTCGGGAGGGTCCAGAAAGTTGGCAACCAGAGCCCAATTTCTGTGCTAGAGTCGGCCACGGTTCGCCCCAAGGTTCACGGCGAGCCGGTAAGTACAAATCTAGGAGCAGGGAAGCTCGAGCCACCCCGGAAGGGGAGGGAGGCGTTTTATATGTCCATCAGGAAGAGGATGGTGCTGCCGGTGGCGTTCGCTGCGGCCGCACTCGCAATGATGGTGGTGGCCTCTATGGCCAGCGCTACTCACGTTCGTCCCCAGGGTGCCACGCCATTGCGCGTGCCGCTGGTGCCGAACTACACTGCGTGCACGGGAGCGGTCGGCCTCACGCACGGGCCGCCGCTGGCGTTCCCGTCCTGTCCCGCCGGTTGCGACCTCGACGGCCGCCACGCTCGGTACGCCGGACAACAACGGCGCCGCGGCGCAATCGAACGGCTTCGTGTTGCTCTCAGTGGTCGTTGGTGTCCCGGGTCCGCCCGAGGACTCCGACGTGGTCATCACGTCGAGCATCACGGACGTGCGTTGTATGCCCGCCTGAGATCGCATGCGGTCCCGCAAACACCATCGGACCAGCGGACTATGTCGGCGATATGCAGGGCAATGCCACGATCCGGATCACGGACCACTGGAACGCCGTCGCGCCGGGAGGCGGACCGGACCGCGGCAACAGTGTTCGACATTCCGTACCCGATCGCCTGCGACATGTCCTGCCGCGGGAACGGGTGTGGCGATCGGCAACACATGCTCCGCGACCACCTCGGCTAACGCCGCGGTGCCCGGTGCTGTCAAGGACACCAAGCGTGCCGTCGTCGGTGTCGCCGCGATCACCATCACCGATGGTGGACCTGACGGCGTTGTCGGCACCACGCCGAACACCATCTTCGAGACGCAGGGAATCTTCATTCCCTAGGTCGCGGAGTTGAAGCGTTCGCATCAGCGAACGTGACTGGCGAAGGCCGGGAGTGGAGCAACCGCTCCCGGCCTTTCGCTATTTTGTGACTCGCCTTTTTGATCCGCCTACCACGACCTTTCGTAGGAGTCACTTGATGAAGCTGCCGCTCGACGGGACCAGACTTCCGCGACTCGCCCTGATCGCCCTGGCGGTCGCGGGCACCCTCGCCGCCACCGGATGCGGGAGCGATGACAGCGGCGGCAGCGGCAAGTTCAACGTGACCGGCAAGGTCGACCACTTCGCCGGCCCGACTCCGCTCGTGGTGCGCTTCAGCGCCTCGGCGAAGCACGCGGACGGGGACGTGAGCTACCGCTGGCGGTTCGACGACGGCACGTCCAGCACCAAGCCCGAGGTCACCCACGCCTTTCCGAAGGCGGGCTACTATCAGGTGATCCTGGACGGCCGCGACGAGAGCGGCAACAACGACACCGAGACCTTCCTCTTCGGAGCCTGGCCGCCAAAGCAGTGGACCGAGGCCCAGAGCACTCCGCTCACGAAGAAGACGCGCGCTCTCGGCGCAGCGCGTGCAGCAGGCACGCACGGACGCCCGCCGCAAGGCGCTACGCGAAGAGCTGCGGCGCCGGGCCCGCGAGCAGATCCAGGGCTAAGGCGGCGCCGCTACTGCTTGGCTCTGCGCCTGCTGCTGGGCCGCTTCTAGGACCCCGGCCTGCTGGCGGCCGTCCTTGCCGCACTTCTTGAGAGCCTTGACCTGTTCCTCCATCACCTGCGTCAGCGTGAGCTTCCTCTTCTCGACCGGGATGTCGATGGTGGCGTCGGGATTCTCGCGGTAGACGCGGGAGAGATCCCGGACGGCCGTGAGCATCACCTCGAAGCTGCGGTCGAACAGGTCGCTGGGCTCGGTCTGGTACAGCGAGCAGAAGCCGCCGATGTCGCCCCGGGCCTGGAGCACGAGCAGCTTCTCCTGGCTGGAGAGGCCGCCGCTTTCATTGTTGTCGCCGCCGCCGCAGCCGGCGAACAGCAGTGCCCCGGCGAGGGCGGCGCAGATGACCCATGTCCATCGAAGACGCATGCGGTGCGTAACTGTACAGATGCCGCAGGAGAATGCGCGGCGGTACCACGAGCGGCCCCGGGGCTCCCAGGGACGGTGCTAAGGTCGCCCGCTTGAAGCGGATCCTGTTCGTCTTCAGCCGCGAGGCGAGCTTCATCGCCATCGACCAGGCGCTGCTGGAGGAGCGCTGGGCCGTGACTCAGTGGCGCCAAGAGGGTCCGGTTGTCAACCTCCCCAAGCTCGTGCGCGAGGTGGCGCGCAGCGACCTCGTCTTCGGGTGGTTCGCGTCCTGGCACACCTTCCTGCCCGTGGCGCTGGCACGGCTGATGCGCAAGCCGACCGTGGTCGTGATCGGCGGCTTCGACACGGCCCGCATGCCCGATATCGGTTACGGGCTCCAGCAGCGCGGAGCGATGCGCCGCGTGAGCGGCTGGGTGATGCGCCTCGCGACGCGGCTCGTGACGAACTCGTATTACAGCCGGGAGGAGGCCGCCGCCACCGTCGGCCTCGACCCCGCGCGGGTCACGGTCGTCTACCACGGCGTGCCCGACCCGTTCGGCGACCTCCCGGACGGCGAGCGCGAGCGGGTCGCGCTCACGGTCGGGATCGTGGACCGGGCCAACCTCGAGCGCAAGGGGCTGCGCTCCTTCGTCCAGGCCGCGGCGCACCTGCCCGACGTCTCGTTCGTGCTGGCCGGGCGCTGGGACGACGCCGGAGCGGACGAGCTGCGCGAGCAGGCGCCGCCCAACGTGACCCTCACGGGGTGGGTCGAGCAGGAGGTGCTGAACGAGCACATGCGGCGCGCATCCGTGTACGTGCAGGCCTCCGCGCACGAGGGCTTCGGCATGTCGGTGGCGGAGGCGATGCTCGCCGGCGACATCCCGGTCACGACGCGGGCGGGCGCGCTGCCGGAGGTGGTGGGCGACGCCGGGGTGCTGGTCGAGGACGCCGACCCCGAGCACCTGGCCGAGGGGATCGAGCAGGCGCTCGTCATGGATGAAGGCGCGCGCCGCCACGCACGCCGGCGTGTGCTCGAGCGCTTCGGCATCGAGGGGCGCAGGCGGGGACTGCAACAGGTCGTGGCGGAGGCGCTGGGCGAGTCGTGAGCGCCCCGGTCGTCAACCTCTTCAGCGACACCCAGACGCAGCCGAGCGAGGCGATGCGCCAGGCGATGGCGCACGCCGAGGTCGGGGACGAGCAGCGCTTGGCGGACCCCACCGTGAACGCGCTGCAGGAGCGCGTCGCGGAGCTGCTCGGCCACGAGGCCGCGCTGTTCCTGCCGTCGGGCACGATGTGCAACGCGATCGCCTTCCGCCTGCACCTGCGGCCCGGCGGCGACGAGGCGATCCTCGATCGCACCTCACATCCGGTGTCGTACGAGGCGGGCGGACCCGCGGCGCTGTCGGGAGGGATGCTGAACGTCCTCGACGGCGACGGCGGCATCTTCACGGCGGCCCAGGTGGAGGGAGCCGTGCGGCCCGCGGGCGACCGCTACGGCCCGCGCTCGCGCCTGGTGTCGGTCGAGCAGACCACGAACGTCGGCGGCGGGCGCGTGTGGCCGCTCGACGACATCCGCGCGATCCTCGACGTCGCGGCCCGCCACGACCTGCGCACGCACCTGGACGGTGCGCGCCTGATGAACGCCGCGGTTGCCAGCGGGTGCCGGCCGCCGGCTTCGCGGGCGGCTTCGACACCGCATGGGTCGACTTCACGAAGGGCCTGGGCGCGCCCGTGGGCGCCGTGCTGGCCGCGTCCCGCGAGCTGATCGACGAGGCCTGGCGCTACAAGCAGATGATGGGCGGCGCGATGCGCCAGGCGGGGATCCTGGCCGCCGCCGGCCTGTACGCGCTCGACCACAACGTGGCGCGCCTCGCGGAAGACCACGCGCACGCGCGCCGGCTCGCCGAGGGCCTCGCGGAGCTGCCGGGAGTCGACATCGACGTGACGCGCGTCGAGACGAACATCGTCGTGTTCGGCGTGACCGATGCGTTCGGCCTGTGCGGCGACCTCTACGAAGAGGGAGTGCAGCTCGCGCCGCTCGGCCCGCGGCGGCTGCGCGCGGTCACGCACCTGGACGTCAGCGCGGACGACATCGAGCGCGCGCTCACGGTGTTTCGTCGGCTGCTTCGTCCCTGAGCGCGCGGCGCACGAGCTGGGCCGCGAAGAACAGGGCCAGGCAGGCGAAGCCGACCTCCAGCGTGCGCTCCGAGACGCTGTTGGCGAGGACCGTACCGCCCACCACGCCGAGCGGCGACAGCAAACCGATCACGAGCGCGTCATGGATGCGCACGTTGCCGTAGCCGTACTGGCGCCAGGAGCCGACGATCGCGACCAGCACGATCGCGACGAGCGACGTGGCCTCCGCCTCGAGCTGGGACTGGTCCAGGAAGATCGCGAGCGTCGGAACGAACAGGATGCCGCCGCCGACGCCGACCAGGCCCGCCACGGCGCCGGCCATGAAGCCCAGCAGGATGGCGGCGAGCTCGTTCAACCGATCAGCAGCTTGATCGCGACGGCGACGAGCACGGCGGCGAACAGCAGCGAGACGGCCTTCCCGGACAGACGTTGCTGGAGCGCCGTGCCGGCGATCACTCCCCCCACCGCGGGCACGCCGATCAGGATGCCCTTCGCGAGGTCAACGTTGCCGTACGCCCCTTGCGCGATCGCGGCGAACAGCCCGATCAGCACGATGGCGGCGAGCGACGTGCCGGTCGCGGCGTGCTCGGGGTAGGCGAACCACACCACCAGCAGCGGCACGATCACGGTCCCGCCGCCCACCCCGAACAGCCCGCTGAACGCTCCCGCCAATGTGGCGATGACGGCAAGCTTGAGGAGGCGCGGCCCGGACTCGCTCGGGGGTTGCCCGGACATGGTCGGGGATACTAGAGCGGCATGACGCCGCCTCCCCGCACGGCCACTGCCGAGCAGCTGCTTGCTCCGCTGCGCGAGCAGCCGCAACGCTCGGCGATCCTCTGCGACATCGACGGCACGCTCGCGCCGATCGTGCCGCGACCCCAAGATGCCGCCGTGCCGCAGCGCACACGTCAGGTGCTGGAGCAGCTTGCGCGCCGCTACGGGCTGGTCGCGTGCGTGTCGGGCCGCCGCGCCGCCGAGGCGCGCAGGATGGTGGGCGTCGACGCGCTCACCTACTTCGGCAACCACGGGCTCGAGCGGCTCGACCCGGGGGCGCAGGCCCCCCAGCTGGATCCCGCGCTGCGGCCCATGGCGGAGCGCGTGCACGAATTCGCCGCGCATCACCACGACAAGGAGCTCGAGCGGCTCGGAGTGACGCTCGAGGACAAGGACGCGATCTGGTCGTTCCATTACCGCCGCGCGCCTGACGAGCAGGCCGCCCGCGCGGCGCTGGAGCAGATCGCGAGCGCCGCCCGCGACGAGGGGCTGCACCCGCATTGGGGCCGCAAGGTGCTGGAGATCAGGCCGACCGACGCCGTCGACAAGGGCACCGCCGTCGCCGCCGCGCTGGCGGGGCGCGATCTCCGGCTCGCGCTCTTCGCGGGCGACGACGCGACCGACCTCGATGCGTTCCGGCGCCTGCGGGCGCTGGTCGACGACGGCACGCTGGAGGGAGCGGTGCGCGTCGGCGTGAAGTCCGCCGAGGGCCCGGCCGCGGTCGTGGAGGAGGCTGACCTGGTCGTCGACGGCACGAACGGTTATCTGGAAGTCCTGGAGGCGCTGTGCTCTACACCGACTTCCTGAAATCGACCGTGCTGCTCGCGGCGGCCGAGGCAACCGCGCTCGCGTTCGTCACGATCCTGGTGGCGGCGACGAAGGACGACACACCCACGATCATCTTCGCGGTCGCGTGGTGGATCGTCGCCGCGCTGATCGGAGCCTGGCTCGGCCGCCGCGACGAAACGACTCGCGCAATCGGCCGCCTGCTGGCCGACGCGCGCACATCGACCACGCTGCCCGAGATCCGGCCCGGAGCCGTGCTGCTCAACCGCCTGTGGCTGCTGGCCGTGTCCGCGTTGCTCGCGGCGGGGCTCTCCTGGCTTTTCCCGCAGTTCTCGGCCGTTGTGGCCGGCGGCGCCGTCCTGGTCGCGCTGGCCTGGCGCAAACAGGAGCGGGCCGTCACCGCGATCGAGGAGCGCGACGGCGTGCGCTACTACGTCGTGCCTTCGTCCCCGTTCGGAGCGATCGAGCTGGTGCGCACCCCGGGGCTGCGACGTGTGACGTCGGTCAACGGCGCCGTGCCGTAGCCGCCTTGCGGCGGCCGCGCTTGCGCAGCTTGTCGAGCTGCGGCCACGTGCGGGTGTTCGCGACGTGCTCCTTCGTGAGCCATGCGCGGCGCGCGGTCGCGACGCCGTAGCGGATCACGCTCAGCGTACGGGTGCTGTGGGCGTCCGAGTCGATCAGGATCGGCACGCCCGCCTCGCCCGCCAGGCGCGCGTTGAGGTCGTTCAGGTCGCGCCGGTCCGGGTTGGCGTTGATCTCGAGCATCGTGCGGGTCTCGGCCGCGTGCGCGACGAGCTGCTCGACGTTCACCGCGTACGGCTCGCGCCGCAGGATCTTGCGTCCCGTCGGGTGGCCGATGACGTCCACCAGCGGATGGTCCATCGCGGCCATCATGCGCTGCGTCATCTTCTCCTCGGCCATGCGGAACGACGTGTGCACCGAGGCCACGACCCAGTCCAGCTCCTCCAGCACCTCGTCCGGATAGTCCAGCGACCCGTCGGTGTTGATGTTCACCTCGGTGCCGGCCAGCACCGTGAAGCCGTTCAGCTGCTCGTTCAGGGCGCGGACGCGCTCGACCTGCCGCAGCAACTCGTCCGCCTGCACGTCGTTGCCGAACCCGTGCGAGGCGGAGTGATCGGTGACGGCGAGGTACTTGTAGCCGCGCTTCTGCGCGGCCTTCGCCATGTCCTGGAGCGTGCTGCGCCCGTCCGAGAGCGTCGTATGGGCGTGCAGGTCTCCCTTGAGGTCGGCCTCGGTGACGAGCTGCGGCAGCTCCCCCGCGATCGCGGCCTTCAGTTCGCCGCGGCCCTCGCGCAGCTCCGGCTCGATGTAGGGCAGCCCCAGCACCTTGTAGACGCCCTCCTCGGTGGGGCAGCGATGCGTCTTGCCCGTCTCGTCCTCCTCGACGCCGTACTCGCTCACGTGCATCCCGCGGCGCACCGCGTACTCGCGCAGCGCGACGTTGTGCTGCTTGGACCCGGTGAGGTGCTGGAGCACGTTGCCGAACTGGTCGGGCTCGACGACGCGGAAGTCGATCTGCAGGCCGTTGTGGGTGACGCCGCGCGCGCCGGCCTCGCCGCTGCCCCCGACGTCGCTCAGCAGCTCCATCTCGCAGAAGGCACGCGTCAGCGCCGCGGGGTCGTGCGCCGTGGCGATGATGTCGAGGTCCTTGCACGTGTCGGTCATCCGGCGCGCGCTGCCCGCGATCTCGACGCGGTCCGCCGACGGGTGCTTGCGCAGGTGCTCGACGATCTTCTCGCCGATCACCAGCACGGCCGACAGCAGCAGCCGCTGGGCGGGGCCGTCCTCGACGTGCTTGGCGAGCGCCTTTGCGATGTTCTCCTCGGCCTTGGGGCCGAGTCCCGCGATCGTGCGCAGGCGCTCGGACTCGGCCGCCTCGCGCAGGTCCGCGAGCGTCGAGATGCCGAGCTCGTCGTAGATCTTGCGCGCCGTCTTCGCCCCCAGGCCGGGGAGCTGGGTGAACCGGACCAGCTCGCCGGGGAACTTCGCGCGCAGCTTCTGGGCGGCGGGGATGTCGCCCGGTCTCGACCAGCGCCTGGATCTTCTCCTGGAGCGTCTTGCCGACGTTCTGCAGCTCCGTCGCGCGCCCCTCGAGCGCGAGCTGGGCCACCGACACGGGGGATTCGCGGATGGACTTGGCGGCCTCCCGGTAGGCGACCACGCGGTAGATCACCGCGCCGTCCAGCTCGTACAGGTCCGCCAGCTCGTCCATGGCCGCTGCGATCTCGGCGTTCTTCATCGCAGACACGTTAGTGCGCCGTCCAGTGAGACTGGCGATACTGCCGCGATGCCCCGAGACTGGCCGCCCGGCCCGGTGTGGATCGTCCTGCCCACCTACAACGAGCGCGAGAACCTGGAGCCGGTCGTGGCCGGGGTTCGCGCCGCGCTCGATCCCGTGGCGCCCGATCACCGGGTCCTGATCGTGGACGACTCCTCCCCCGACGGCACCGGGGAGGTGGCCGACAGGATCGCGGGGCGCGACCCGGCGGTGCGGGTCCTGCACCGACCCCGCAAGGAGGGGCTCGGGCAGGCCTACATGGCGGGCTTCCGGGTGGCCCTCGCCGAGGGCGCCGCGCTGGTGGCCGAGATGGACGCCGACCTGTCCCACGACCCCGCCCACCTGCCCGCGATGCTGGAGGCCGCACGCGATGCCGACCTGGTGCTGGGCTCGCGCTACGTGCCGGGCGGGGAGGTGCGCAACTGGGGCAAGGGGCGGCGGCTCGTGAGCCGCGGCGGGTGCTGGTACGCCCGGGTCGTGCTCGGGCTCGACGTGCAGGACCTGACGGGCGGGTTCAAGCTCTTCCGCCGGGAGGTGCTGGAGGCGCTCGACCTCGACCGCGTGCGCTCCCAGGGCTACGCCTTCCAGGTGGAGCTCACCTATCGGGCGATCCAGCGCGGGTTCCGGGTGCGGGAGATCCCGATCGTGTTCACGGACCGGCGCGTGGGCCAGAGCAAGATGTCCCGCCGGATCGTGCTCGAGGCTATGTGGATGGTCCCCCGGCTGAGGGGCGGCCGAGCTCGCTATACGTAATGAAGTATCGGGTGTCTAGACTTGTTCGAAACAGGCTTTGATCAGGACCCCGGTCCTGGAGGAGAAAGGAGCATCGTGGCTGGTCAGATCACCGACGTGACCGACGGAACGTTCGACGTAGAGGTACTGGAAGCCGAAACCGCCGTGCTGGTGGACTTCTGGGCTCCGTGGTGCGGTCCGTGCCGGGCCGTCTCCCCGGTGCTGGAGGAGATCCACAACGAGCGCGAGGACCTGCGGGTCGTGAAGCTCAACGTGGACGAGAACCAGCAGACCGCGGTGAAGTACGAGGTGCTCTCGATCCCGACGATGATCCTGTTCAAGGACGGGGCGATGGTGAAGAAGCTGATCGGGGCGCAGCCGAAGGCGCGCATCGAGGCCGAGCTGGAGCTCGAGCCGGCTTAACCCGATTTCGAAACGCTCAGCCCGCGCGGCGCAGGGCGATGCCCAGCTCGGAGCCGTCGATGCGGGCCGTCTCGGTGTGGGCGCCCTCGGCCGTCGCGCCGTCGAAGGCCAGGTTCGCGGCCAGCGTCTCGCCGGCGACGTAGTCCGCGTGCTGGCGCACCGCGTCGATCAGCGCGTCGTCGCCGGTGAGCGTCAGGTCGATGCGGTCCTCGACCTGTAGTCCGGCACCCTTGCGCGCGTTCTGGATCGCGTGCACCACCTCGCGCGCGGCGCCCTCCCGGAGCAGCTCGTCGTCGAGGTCGAGCTTCAGCGCGACCGCGTAGTTGGCCTGGCGCTCGAGCTGATACCCCTCGCGGGGGAGCATCACCAGTGAAAGATCGTCGGGCCCGAGCCGCTCCTCCTTGCCGTCCACCTCGATCGTGACGGTGTCGCCGCGATCGAATGCGGCCGCGGCCACACCCGGGTCGAGCTGCTCCACCGCCTTCGCGGCCGCGGGCATGCGCGAGCCGAAGCGCGGCCCGAGCTGCCTGAAGTTGGGCTTCGCCTCGTATGAGGCCAGCTCCTCCGCCTCCTCGACGTAGGAGACCCCCTTCACGTTCAGCTCGTCCAGCACCTGGTCCTCGAGCCGCTCGATCGCGGCCCGCTCGCGCGGGTCGGCGACCACGACGGCCTCGCGCAGCGGCTGGCGCACCTTCACCTTGGCCTGGCTGCGCGCCGCCCTCCCAAGCTCGACGGTGCGGCGGGCGACGGCCATGTCGAACTCCAGCTCCCGGTCGATCAGCGTCTCGTCCGGCTCGGGGAAGTCGCACAGGTGCACGGACATCTCGGCGCCGTCGAGGTTGCGGTAGATCTCGTCCGCCACGAACGGCGTGAACGGGGCGAGCAGCTGCGACACCGTGACCAGCGCGTGGTGCAGCGTCAGGTAGGCGGACACCGTGTCCGCGTCGCTCTCCTCGCCGGACCGCCAGAACCGCCTGCGCGAGCGGCGCACGTACCAGTTCGAGAGATCGTCGACGAACGTGGCGATCGCGCGGCCGGCGGAGGTCGTGTCGTAGGCATCGAGCTTCTCGCGCACCTCGCTCGTCGTGCCCTGCAGGCGCGAGAGGACCCAGCGGTCGAGCGCCGGACGGGCGCCGGGCTCCAGCGCGCTGACGCCGTGGTCGAACTCCTCGGCGTTCGCGTACAGGACGTAGAAGCCGTACGTGTTCCAGAGTGTCAGCAGGAACTTGCGCACGCTCTCACCGACCGTCTCGACCGAGAAACGGTAGCCCGACCACGGCTGCTGGGAGGTGAAGTAGTACCAGCGGAAGGCGTCCGCGCCGTGGCGGTCGATCACGTCCCAGGGAGCGACCACGTTGCCGCGGCTCTTCGACATCTTCTGGCCCTCGGGATCGAGGATCAGACCCAGGCAGAGCACGTTGCGGTAGCTGGTCGTGTCGAACAGCAGCGTCGCCTCGGCCAGCAGCGAGTAGAACCAGCCGCGCGTCTGGTCGAGCGCCTCGCAGATGAAGTCGGCGGGGAAGCGCTGCTTGAACAGCTCCTCGTTCTCGAAGGGGTAGTGGAACTGCGCGAACGGCATCGCGCCGGAGTCGAACCAGGCGTCGATCACCTCGGGCACGCGGCGCATCTCCTTGCCGCAGTCCGGGCAGGGAAACGTGACCTCGTCGATGTAGGGCCGATGCAGGTCATCAGGGACGCCGTCGCCGGCCAGCTCGCGCAGCTCGGCGATCGACCCGATGCAGCGGACGTGCTCGTCCTCGCACCGCCACACCGGTAGCGGCGTGCCCCAGTAGCGCTCGCGCGACAGGGCCCAGTCGACGTTGTTCTCCAGCCACTTGCCGAAGCGCCCGTGCTTGATGTGGAACGGGTACCAGTCGATCGACTCGTTCACGCGGAGCAGCTCGTCGCGGCGCGCGGTCGTGCGGACGTACCACTCGCGCTTCGCGTAGTAGAGCAGCGGCGTGTCGCAGCGCCAGCAGTGCGGATAGGCGTGCTCGTACTGCTCGGCGCGGTAGATCAGCCCGCGCGACTCGAGGTCTGCGATCAGGTCGGGGTCCGCGTCCTTCACGAAGCGGCCCTCGTACGGGCCGATGCGCTGGTCGTAGGTGCCGTCGGCGCGCACGGGGTTGATCACGTTCAGGCCGTACTGCTCGCCGAGGCGGAAGTCGTCCTCGCCGAACGCGATCGCGGTGTGCACGAGGCCGGTGCCGTCGTCGGCCGACACGAAGTCCGCCGCCAGCACCGTGTGGCCGCGGCCGCCGTACTCGGACCCGGCGATGAAGGGGAAGGGCGGGTCGTACGCCGTGCCCTCGATCTCGCGGCCGGCGAAGCGCTCGAGCACCTCGGCTCCCTCCCCCAGCACGGGCTCGACGCGCGCCTCGGCGAGGACGTAGACCTGGCCGTCCTGGCGCGCGCGCACGTAGGTCAGGTCCGGGTCGATCGCGACGGCGGCGTTCGACACGAGCGTCCACGGCGTCGTGGTCCAGATGAGCAGCGCGTCGTCGTCGCGCAGCGGGCCCTCGGGATGCGCGACCGGGAAGCGCACGTAGATGGAGGGATCGACCACGTCGTGGTAGCCGAGCGCGACCTCGTGCGACGACAGCGCGGTGCCGCAGCGCGGGCAGTAGGGCACGACCTTGTAGCCCTCGTACAGCAGGTCGTTGTCCCAGATCTGGCGCAGCGCCCACCAGACGGACTCGATGTACTCGTTGCGCGAGCGTGACGTAGGCGTCGTCGAGGTCGATCCAGAAGGCGATCCGCTCCGTGAGGCGGTTCCAGTCCTCCACATAGGAGAAGACCGACTCCCGGCACTTCTGGTTGAACTCCGCGATGCCCATCGCCTCGATCTCGTGCTTGGAGTGGATGCCGAGCTGGCGCTCCACCTCCAGCTCGACCGGGAGCCCGTGGCAGTCCCAGCCGGCCTTGCGGGGCACGTGGTAGCCGCGCATCGTCTTGTAGCGCGGGAAGATGTCCTTGAAGACCCGCGAGAGGACGTGGTGGGAGCCGGGCCTGCCGTTGGCCGTGGGCGGCCCCTCGTAGAACACGTAGAGCGGCGCGCCCTCACGGCGGCGGAGCGTCTCGTGGAAGACGTCGTCGCGCTTCCAGCGCTCGAGCACCTGCTCCTCGAGCTCAGGGAAGCTCTGGTTCGTGTCCACCGGGAGGTAACGCGGCATGGCGGATGATTCTAGAAACAGTTCGGTCGTCGGCAGGCCGCCGACCGGGTAGGCGTCCTTCTCAGGCGGCGCGCTCGAGCTTGCGGCACAGGCGAGCCAGCTCGCGCTTCTCACCGTCGTCGAGGACGGTGAAGGTGTCCCGCACGCGCCGGGCGTGATCGGGGAACAGATCGTCGACCAGGGCCCGCCCCGGCGGCGTCAGGGTGATGGTCAGCGCCCGGCGGTCGCGGGGGTCGGTCTGGCGCCGGATCAGGCCGCGCTGCTCCAGCGCCGAGGTGACCTCGGAGGCGTTCGCCTTGCTCAGGCCCAGGCGCTGACGCAGCACGCGCAGGCCCAGCTCCCCGCCGGCAGACTCGATCACGACCAGCATCGCGAAGGCCGTCGGCGAGAGCCCGCGGCGCTCGAGGTCGTGGCCGAGCTTGCGCGTGACGCGCGTCTCGGCCCGCACGAGCGCATCGAGCGCGCGGTGCGCGAGCGGGTCCTGGAGCAGGGTCGAGAGGTCGCCCACTGTGGTGATGACGCTAAGCGGCGCCCCGGACGAAGCCCTGACCCTCTCCTTCAAGCGAGGCCGCCAATTTGTCGATAGATCGCGGTGGTACAGCCCGAATGGGGGCAGCCGACCGATGCTTCCATCACACAAGGCAAGGACGCCACGACCAAGCACTCAACCGAGGGTCACCAGACCAGTGGTCTCACCTCGCGCCTGATCCTTGCCTACGTGGAGCGCGAAGGCGGCCGCTCGGCGGTCGACGCCCTGCTCCAGCGAGCCGACCTGCTGGACTGCGAGGAGCAGCTGCGCGACGAGAACTTCTGGTTCGACTTCGCGACGAAGATCCGCCTGTTCGAAGCGGCTGCCGAGGTGTTGGACGACCCGGACGTGGCGCTCCACATCGGCGCCGCCGCGCTGCAGCTCAACGTCGCCCCCGGGGTGAAGCTCGCGCTGCGTGCCTTCGGCACGCCGCGGCTCGTGTACGCGAACATCGTGAGGGCGTCGGGCAAGTTCACCTGGGCGCACACATGGGACGTGCTCGACAAGGGGCCCGACGAGGTCCAGCTGCGCTACACCGACGTCTCAGGGGTCGGCTATCACCTGCTCGACTGCCAGTACAACCGCGGCCTGCTGTCGTGCGTGCCGGAGATGTTCGGCATGGCGCCGGCGGAGATCGAGCACGACCACTGTGCCGTCGAGGGCGCGGACGCGTGCGTCTATGACATCACGTGGGAGTCATCCGCCGGGTGGAAGGTCCCCGTTGTGGTCGTCGGAGCGCTCACCACGGCCACGGTGCTGCCCGCCGCGGTCCTCGCCCCGGTGCTCGTGCCGGCCGCGGTTGCGGTTCCAGCGATCACAGCGTCGGCGTTTTCGTACCTTCATCACTCGAAGCTCCGCCGGAGGGCACGCAGCCTCAGGTTCCAGCTCGACGAGCAGGTCGAGTCGGCCAACCGGCTGTCCGCCTCGCTGCGGGACCTCGTGTCGGAGCTGCGCATCGAGGAGGTGCTCGACAAGATCACCGCCAACGCCAAGGCCGCGGTGGGAGGCAAGGAGTTCGCGCTCCTGGTGCGGGATGAGATCGGCCGCTGCCAGGCGAGCAGCTCAGGCCTGCCGCGTGACCTGCTCAACGCACTCGAGCAGTGGGCCGAGCGGACGCCACGCGTGTTCAAGGCGCCGCTCACGATCGACGAGCTGTCGACGATCGACAGCCTCGCGGAGCTGGCGCACGACAAGCGCATGCCGGTCGGCTCGCTGTGTGCCGCCCCGCTGTTCTTCAAGGCAGAGACCCTGGGCGCGCTGGTTGCGCTCGGGCACGGACCACGTGCGTTCCTGCCGCACGATTCGGTCGTGATCCAGTCCTACGCTGCGCAGGCGGCTTCCGCACTCTCCAACGCACGCCTCGTCGACCGGCTCGAGCGGCTCGCGCGGCAGGACCCGCTGACCGAGCTGCTCAACCACCGCGAGTTCCACGAAGCGGTCGAGCGCGAGATCGAGCGCTCGGAGAGAGCCGGTCAGGGCTTCAGCGTGCTGCTGCTCGACCTCGACGGCTTCAAGCTCGTGAACGACGAGTCCGGACATGCCGAGGGCGACAAGGTGCTGCGCAAGGTTGCCCGCGCGATCGCCGAGGCAAGCCGCTCCACCGACATCACGTGCCGCATCGGCGGGGACGAGTTCGGGCTGGTCCTCCCCGAGTCGACCGCGAACGACGCGGCGATCATCGGGGGGCGCATCGCGAAACTGCTGCGGTCCATGGACGTGCCGGTGGGAGTGTCGTACGGCGTCGGCCAGTTCCCCGACGACGGCCCCGACAAGGAGCTGCTCCTGCTGCACGCCGACATGGCGCTCCTGTCGCGCAAGTCTGAGCCGACCGGCGGCCGGCGCACCGAGTCTCTCTGAGCGAGATCCCCGGCTAGCCCAGGTTTCCCTTCGCCATCTTGAGGAGGTCGAGCGCCTCTTTGAGGATCGCCTCGTCCACGCCCTGCTCCCGCGCCACCTCGGCCCAGGTCCTGCCCGACGCGGCCGCCTCCTTCACGATCTCGCCGGTGCGGTCGTACCCGATGTGCGGGGTGAGCGCCGTGGAGGTGATCAGGCTGGCCTCGGCGTGGCGCTGCGTCATCTCGCGGTTCGCCTCGATGCCGTCGATGCACTTCTCGGCGAACAACGTCACGGCGCTCGACAGCAGCTTGATCTGGTCGAGCAGGTTGCGCGCGATCAGCGGCACGCGCACGTTCAGCTCGAAGTTGCCCTGCGTGCCCGCGACCGTGATGGCCGTATCGTTGCCGATCACCTGCAGCGCACACCTGGAGCACGACCTCGGGAATCACGGGGTTGACCTTGCCCGGCATGATCGAGCTGCCCTTCTGCAGCTCCGGGAGGAACAACTCCGCGAGGCCGGTGCGCGGGCCCGAGCCCATCCAGGCGATGTCGTTCGCGATCTTGGTGAGCGAAACCGCGAGCACCTTCAGCATGGCCGACAGCTCGACCAGCGCGTCGCGATTGCCCTGCGCCTCGAAGGGGTGCTCGGGCGGGCGGATCTCGAGGCCCGTGTCGCGCGCAAGCCGCTCGCGCACCCGCGCGGCGAACTCCGGGTGCGTGTTCAGCCCGGTGCCCGTGGCCGTGCCGCCCAGCGGGATCTGCGCGACGCGCGGCAGCGCGTCCTCGATGCGGTGGCGCCCCAGGCGGACCTGCGCGGCGTAGCCGCCGAACTCCTGCCCGAGCGTGACCGGCACCGCATCCATCAGGTGCGTGCGGCCCGTCTTCACGATGTCGGCGAACTCGTCCGACTTGGCCTGGAGCGACGCCTCCAGCCGCTCGAGCGCGGGGAGCAGGTGCGCGCGCACCTCGCCCAGCGCGGCCAGGTGCACGGCCGACGGGAACACGTCGTTGGAGGACTGGCCGAAGTTGACGTGGTCGTTCGGGTGCACGCCTCCCTCCGCGAGGTTGGCGATCACCTCGTTCGCGTTCATGTTCGACGAGGTCCCGGACCCGGTCTGGAAGACGTCGATGGGGAACTGGTCGTCGTGATCGCCTGCGGCAACCTCGTCGGCGGCGACGGCGACGCGCTCGGCGATGTCGGCGTCGAGCAGCCCCAACTCGGCGTTGACGCGAGCGGCGGCGGCCTTGATGCGACCGAGCCAGCGGATCACCGGCACCGGCACCCGCTCCCCCGACACGGGAAAGTTCTCGACTGCCTTGCGCGTCTCCGCGCCCCAGAGCTCCTCAGCCACGGTCATGCCTTCCTCCTGTTGCGGGTCACTACCTACAGCCTATTGAGCGTAGGCTTGGAGTTGCGTGACCGTCGTCCTCTGGCACATCGAGCTTTCGCACTACAGCGAGAAGGCGCGCTGGGCCCTCGACTTCAAGGGCATCCCGCATCAGCGCCGCGTCCCGATCCCCGGGCTGCACGGCTTGCGCGCAATGGTGCTCACCCGGGGCGCACAACGTCGCCTGCCCGTGCTCAATCTCGACGGACGCCGCATCGGGGATTCGACGGCGATCATCGCCGCCCTCGAAGAACACACACCAGATCCACCGCTGTATCCCGCCGATCCCGGAGAGCGCGCCCGTGCCCTGGAGCTCGAGGACTGGTTCGACGAGCAGCTCGCCCCGGCCCTGAGACGGTTCCTCTGGCACCACACCCTGCCCGATACCGATGCCGTCGCCGCGTCGATCTTCACCAGCCCGCACCCGGTGCGCGAGCGAGTGCTGCGGGCGACGGCCCCGGTCGCCCGCACGGCCGTGCGCCGCGACTACGACATCACCGACGAGAGCGCCGAGCAGGGCCGTGAGGGCATCGTTGCCGCGATGGACCGGCTGGAGTCCGAGTTACAGCCGTCCGGCTATCTGGTGGGAGAGGGATTCACCGTCGCCGATCTGGCGGCGGCGTCGCTGTTCACCCCGGTGCTCGCGCCGCCTGAGCGACCATACGCGCCGCCCACGCTCACGCCGCCGCTCATGGACCTGCGTGAGGAGCTCTCCGCGCGGCCCGGTGGGGAATGGGTGGCGCAGATGTACGCGCGCCACCGCGGGCAGTCGGCAGAGATCATCAGCTGATGCCGGATATTCCGACCGCGGACGTCGGCCAAGAGCTGGCGGAGCATAGGCGCCATCACGGCGATCACGGGCATGCATCCCACGGACACGACCGGCTTGTGATCATCGAGGCGGTGATGCTGTCCCTCGTCGCGCTGGTGGCGGCCTGGTCGGGCTATTGCGCGGCGGAGTGGAGCACGAAGTCGTCGGACCTGCTCGCGGCCTCCCAGGAGACCCAGGCCAAGGCCGACACTGCCAAGCAGGACGCGCTCCAGCTACGCACGTTCGACTCGGTCGCGTTCGACGCGGCATTCACGGCGTACATAACGAAGGACCGCCGGGCGTTCCGTCTGGCCGTGAAGCGGCTGCGACCCGCGTATCGCGAGGCGTTCAAGGCCTGGCTCGCGACCCATCCGCTCACCAACCCGCGATGCGCGCCGCGACCCAATGCTCATGCCGCAGTACCAGATTCCCCAGGAGGCTCAGGCCCGCAGGCTGAGCAAGCAGGCACACGCGCAATTCGAGGCGGCGAGCCGGGCGGGGAGCGACTCGGACCGCTACGTGCGCGTCACGGTGATCCTCGCGTCGGTCCTGTTCATCATCGGGATCAGCGGCCACTTCCCCGTGCGGGGGGCGCGCTACTTCCTGATCGCGATCGGCGGCGTGCTGATCGCATACAGCGTCGTCGAGCTCGTGCGCCTGCCCGGGCTGCCGTCGTAGCCAGGTTCCGCATTTCGTCCTGAGCGGGAGCGCGGCGATGCCGCTGTGCTCCGGGATACGGGTCCATGGATAAGGTGGCCCGGTGGACGTTCCGGAGACTCGTTACGCGCGCAGCGGCGATCTGCAGATCGCCTACCAGGTGGTGGGCGAGGGCCCGCTCGACGTCGTGCTGGTTTCGTCGTACCTGTCGAACATCGAGCTGTTCTGGGAGCTGCCGTCCTTCGCGCGCTTCTTCGAGCGGCTCTCGTCGTTTTCCCGGCTGATCCTGTTCGAGCGGCGCGGGAGCGGGATGTCCGATGGGATTGCCGGCGCGACGCCGCTGGAGGAGCAGATCGATGACGTCCGGGCAGTGATCGACGCGGTCGGCTCCGAGCAGCCGGTGCTGATCTCGTATCTCGAGGGCTGCGGCTTGACGGCGCTGTTCGCGGCCTCCCATCCGGACCTGGTGCGGGCACTCGTCCTGGTGTCGCCGCAGCCCCGCCTGGTGGCAGGACCGGGATACGAGTGGGCGCCGAGCGTCGAGGAGCGCGCTGCAATCGTTCAAGCCATCGTCGAGTCCTGGGGCACCGACTCGCCCGCAAACCCGTTGGCTGTCCTTGTTGCCGGTCAGGACGAGCGGCTGCGAAGTCTGATGGCGCGCTTACAGCGTCTGGCGATGAGTCCTGCTGCCGCTGCCGCGTCGCTGGCGATGATCGGCGAGACGGATGTGCGTGACGTGCTTCCCAGCGTGCAGTGCCCGACGCTGGTGCTGCGCCCCGAGCACGAGACGTACCTCGACGAGCGCCACTCGCGCTACGTCGCCGAGCACATCCCGAACGCCCGCTATGCGGAGTTTCCCGGGGAGGGGCCGTTCTGGTTCGGCGCGGAGGACGCCGTCGCCGACGAGATCCAGCATTTCCTGACCGGCGTGCGGCGGCCGGTCGTCAGCGACCGCGTGCTCGCGACGGTGCTGTTCACCGACATCGTCGGCTCGACCGAGCGTGCCGCCGAGCTGGGCGATGGCGCTTGGCGGTCGCTGCTGGAGCGCCACGACGGCCTGGTGCGCGAGGAGGTGGAGCGCCACCGCGGGCGGTTCGTGAAGTCACTCGGCGACGGCGCGCTCGCCGTGTTCGACGGTCCCAGCCGCGCGATCAGCAGCGCGACCGCGATCCGCGACCGGGTCCGTGACCTCGACCTGGAGATTCGCGCCGGCCTGCACACCGGCGAATGCGAGCTGCTCGCCGATGACGACGTCGGCGGCCTCGCGGTGCACATCGGCGCGCGCGTCAGCAGCCTCGCCGCACCGGGCGAGGTGCTCGTCAGCAGCACCGTCCGCGACCTCATCGTCGGCTCGGGCCAGACGCTGACCGACCGCGGGGAACACGACCTCAAAGGCGTGCCCGGACCGTGGCGGATCTTCGCCGTCGAGACGTAGGGCGCCGCGGCGCTCAGTACGCCTTCTCGAAAACACTGACGGGCGATCAGTACTGCAGGCCGATGGCGGGGCCACCGGACTGCGGGACGCTTCGCAGCGAACTGCACTACCTGCGGGAAGGAAGGTCGCAATGGAAACCGGGAACATGGGGACTGGCGACCGGATGAAGCGCGTCGTCGTCGATCACTTCGGCGGGCCCGAGGTCGTGAGGGTGGTGGAGGACGACGATCCCCGACCGGGTCCGGGCGAGGTCCGCGTCAGGGTTCTGGCCGCGGGCGTGTCGTTCACCGATGCCCAGCTGCGCGCCGGCACGTATCTCGGCGGGCCGAAGCCGCCGTTCACGCCCGGCTACGAGCTCGTCGGCGTCGTCGAGGAGCTCGGCCCGGGCTGCTCGAGGCTGCGCGAGGGAGACCGCATCGGCGCGCTGACGCTGTGGGGCGCCGACGCGGAGCGCGTCTGCGTGCCGGAGGCGTACGCGGTCGAGGTGCCCGAGGACCTCGACCCGGCGGAGGTCGTGAGCCTCGTCTTCCCCTACATGACCGCCTACCAGCTGCTTCACCGCGCGGCGATGGCGAAGAGCGGGGAGACGGTGCTCGTGCACGGCGCGGCCGGCAGGGTGGGCACCGCGGTCCTCGAGCTCGGAGCGCTGGCCGGGCTTCGCCTCTACGGGACCGCTTCAGCTCGCGACCGCGCCGCGGTCGAGCGGCTCGGCGCGGTGGCGATCGACTATCGCAACGAGGACTTCCTGGCTCGGGTGCGTGAGCTGACCGGCGACGGTGTGGACGTCGCGCTCGACGGGATCGGTGGCGCGGTGTCGCTTCGCTCCTTCCGCGCGCTGCGGCCCGGCGGAAGGCTTGTCGTGTACGGCCGCCACGCAACGCTCGCGCACGGGCGCAAGAACTGGCCGGCGGTGATCGAGTGGTACGCGGCGACCGCGAGCGTCGCGCTCTGGGGTCTGCTCTCGCCCCGCCGGCGGGTGCTCGCCTACCGGATCCAGAAGCTGCGCATCCACCACCAGGATTGGTTCCGGGAGGACTTCCTCGCGCTGCTCGAGCTGCTTCGTCGTGGCGAGATCCACCCGGTCGTGGCCGAGCGCCTGCCGCTCGACTGACGCTCGTCGCGCTCACGAACTGCTCGAGCGCTCGGCGGCGACGGGAAAGCTCGTGCTCGTGCCCTAAGGCCGACGAGAACCGCCCTGAGCCGCTCAGTACGAGACGGCGCAGTACTTCGTCTCGAGGTACTCCTCGATGCCCTCGTAGCCGCCCTCGCGGCCGACCCCGGAGTGCTTGATGCCCCCGAACGGGGCCGCGGGGTTGGAGACCATGCCCTGGTTGAGGCCGATCATCCCGTACTCGAGCTGCTCCGTCACGCGCATCGCGCGGCCGAGGTCGCGCGTGTAGAGGTATGCGACGAGCCCGTACTCCGTGTCGTTGGCGGAGCGGATCGCCTCGTCCTCGTCCGAGCAGCGCTTGACCGGCGCCACCGGCCCGAAGATCTCTTCCTTCAGCAGGCGGGCGTCGTCGGGGATGTCGCGCAGGACGGTCGGCGGGTAGTAGTAGCCGGGGCCGTCCGGGGGCGCGTCCCCTACGACGACTTTCGCCCCCTTCGCGGTCGCGTCATCGACCAGCTCGCGCACCTTGGAGCGCTGCTCCTCGTTGATCAGCGGGCCGACCTTCACGTCCTCCTCCGTGCCGCGCCCGACCTTCAGCGATCCCATCCGCTCCGCGAGGCCGTCGACGAACCGGTCGTACAGCGAGTCCGCGACGTAGAAGCGGTTGGCGGCGGTGCACGCCTCGCCGATGTTGCGCATCTTCGCGATCAGCGCGCCCTCGATCGCCGCGTCCAGGTCGGCGTCGTCGAAGACGATGAAGGGCGCGTTGCCGCCCAGCTCCATCGAGACGCGCAGGATCTGCTCGGACGCCTGCTCCATCAGCTTGCGGCCGATCTCGGTCGAGCCCGTGAAGCTCAGCTTGCGCAACCGGAAGTCGGAGATGATCGGCTTCGACACCGCGCTCGAGCTCGAGCTGGTGATCACGTTCAGCACGCCGCCGGGCAGGCCGGCCTCGTCGAGGATCTGCGCGACCGCGAGCGCGCTCAGCGGCGTGGCGCTCGCCGGCTTCAGCACCATCGTGCAGCCGGCCGCGACCGCCGGCCCGATCTTGCGCGTCGCCATCGCGGCGGGGAAGTTCCAGGGAGTGATCAGGTAGCAGGGGCCGACCGGCTGCTTCATCACGAGCAGGCGCCCCTGCCCGGTGGGAGCGATCTGGAAGCGCCCGTCGATGCGCACCGCCTGCTCCGCGAACCAGCGGAAGAACTCGGCGGCGTACGTCACCTCGGCCTTCGACTCGGCGATGGGCTTGCCCATCTCGAGCGTCATCAGCAGCGCGAGGTCGTCGGCGCGCTCGACCATCGCCTCGTAGGCGCGCCGCAGGATCTCGCCACGCTCGCGCGGCGGGTGCTCGCGCCAGGCCGCCTGCTGGTCGTGCGCGGCGGCCAGCGCCGCGAGCGCGTCGTCGGGCGTGGCGTCGGCGACCTCGGTGATGGTCTCCCCGGTGGAGGGGTCCTCGACCGGGAGCGTCCCGCCACCCGCGGCGTCAACCCATTTCCCGCCGATGAACAGGCGCTTTGGCACGCCGTCGACGACGGCCTGCTCACGCGGTTGCGCCGCTACCGCCATGCCGCTCGCACCCGGGTGGGACTCAAGGGATCGGCACGCATGTCGATGGTCAATCTAGAGGATTGACGTCGAGGATCAGCGCAGGGACCCGGCAGGGTGGCGATACTGGCGCTTATCCTCGGGCGCCCAGCGCGACTTAGGGCTGGTGCCCGCGTTAGTAAGACTCGAACACGAATGTTCAAGCGTGCCGTCACACTGACCGTTCTGATCGTGGCCGCTGCCTGGCCGGCAGGGGCCGGCGCAGCGGAGCGCTGGTCCGTGCGCGGAGCCGGCTGGGGCCACGGGATCGGCATGAGCCAGTGGGGCGCGTACGGCTACGCGCAAGCATGGCGCGAGCTACCGCGACATCATCGACCACTACTACCGGGACACGAAGCTCGGGAGCGTGACCGGCGGGGACGTACGCGTGCTCCTGCAGGCGAACAAGCCCACCATCTTTTTCCGCCATGCCACGCAGGCCGGCGATCGCGGCCTCACCGAGGACAAGGTCTACAAGGCGACTCGCGACGGCAACAACGTCGATACTGCGCAGCGCGTCGGGACGCCAGCTGGAGATCTTCGACGGCGTGATGCGCGTCGTCGGCGGCAAGCACGTCCGCCTGCTCGGTCGGGCTGACAACGGCGTGCCCGACGGCCTGTATCGCGACGCGCTCGAGGTCCGCACCGCGTCGGGCTCGGGGCTGAACGCCGTCAACGCCGTCGGGCTGGAGAGTTACCTGCTCGGTGTCGTGCCCGGCGAGAGCCCCTCGGCCTGGCCGGCCGCGGCGCTCGAGGCGCAGGCGGTCGCCGCGCGCTCGTACGCGCTCGCGTCGAACGTGAACGGCAGAGGGTTCGACCAGTACGCGGACACGCGCAGCCAGATGTACCGCGGGTACCTCGCCGAGACGCCCTCGTCGAACGCCGCGGTCGCGGCCACCGGAGGGCAGGTCGTCACCTACAACGGCGAGATCGCCACCACCTTCTTCTTCTCCACTTCCGGCGGCTACACCGAGAACGTCGAGAACGTGTTCACCGGCGGCTCCCCGAAGCCCTGGCTGAAGGGCGTCAAGGATCCCTACGACGACTCCTCGCCCTATCACCGCTGGGGCCCGTACACCTACTCGCGCTCCGGCCTCGCGGGCAAGCTCGGCAGCTGGGTCAAGGGCCGGCTGAAGAGCTTCAAGGTGCTCGAGCGCGGAGTGTCGCCGCGCGTCGTGAAGGCGAAGGTCAAGGGCACGCGCGGCAGCACGGTCGTGACGGGACCGCAGATCCGCGCCCGCCTGGGCCTGCGCGACACATGGTTCTTCGTGCGCCGGGTGCGCACCAAGCGATCCGGCGGCGAAGAGGCCCGCACGCTGCGCGGCGCCCGGCCGGTCGTCGCCCTCTACGGAACGGTGGACGGGGCGAAGCTCGACTCCGTCACGCTCGAGCGCAAGGACGGGGGCGACTGGCAGAAGATCGGCATCTTCCCGGTGATCGACGGCGCATACCGCGTCCACGTCGGCACCGCGGGCATCTACCGCGTGAAGGCCGGCTGGGCCACCGGGCCCGAGCTGCGCGTCGTTCCGCCCGCGATCGGCTGACCGTCCGCTACGGCGTGAACTTGATCGTGACCACGTCGCCGTCGGCGACGACGTAGTCGCGGCCCTCGGTGCGCAGCCGCCCGGCTTCGCGCGCGGCGGCGAAGGAGCCCGCCTCGATCAGCTCGTCCCACGGGATCACCTCGGCCCGCACGAACCCGCGCTGCATGTCGGTGTGGACCCGCCCCGCTGCCTCGTGCGCGGTGCTGCCCTGGGGCAGGCTGCGCGCGCGGATCTCGTTGCCGCCGACCGCGGTGAAGAACGTGATCAGGCCGAGCAGCCGGTAGGCCTCGCGCACCACCTGCTCGAGCGCTCCCTCCTCGATGCCGAGCTCCGCGCGCATGGCGCCGGCCTCGGCAGGCTCGAGCTCCGCCAGTTCCGCCTCGTCGCGGGCGCAGACGGCCAGCGCACCGCGCGCGGCCAGCGCCTGCGGCAGCTCTTCGCCCTCCCCAACGTTCGCCACCACCAGCGCCGGCTTGGAGGTCAGGAGCCCGGCCTCCACCGGCGCCGCGCGCCCGGCGGACAGCTCCGCGATCGCGTGTTCCAGCAGCGCCTGCTCCTCGGCGGCCGCCTTGTCGCCGCCGCGCGCGGCCTTGGCCGCGGACTCGAGGCGGCGCTCGGCGCTCTCGAGGTCCGCGAGCATCAGCTCGGCCTCGACCGCGGCGAGATCGTCGAGCGGATCGACCGCGCCGTGCGGATGCGCGACCTGCGGATGCTCGAACGCGCGCACCACGTGCACGATCGCGTCGACGTCGCGGATGTGGCCGAGGAAGCGGTTGCCGAGCCCCTCCCCCTGATGCGCGCCGCGGACCAGGCCGGCGATGTCCACGACCTCGAGGTGCTCGGGCACGCGGCGGTCGATCCCCAGCAGGTCGCCGACACGGTCGAGGCGCGTGTCCGGCACCGGCACGACCGCGACGTTCGGCTCGACGGTCGTGAAGGGGTACTCCGCCGCCTCGGCCGACGCGCGGCCGAGCGCGTTGAACAGTGTCGACTTGCCCGCGTTCGGCAGTCCCACGATCCCGACCTTCACTGCGCCGCCTCCAGCGCCAGGCCGATCAGCGTCCCCACCGCCGCCCCTGCGACGACGTCGGAGGGATAGTGCACCCCGAGGTAGGGGCGCGTGAACGCCATCAGCGCGGCGGCTGCCAGCAACGGGCCGCGCCATTGCGGGACGAGCGCGCCGATCCGCACCGCACCGGCGAACGAGGTGGCGGCGTGGGCCGACGGGAACGAGCGCGACCGCGGCACGCGCCCGAACGGGGCGAGGCCGTCGATCTGCGGGCGCTCACGCCGGAACGCGCGCTTCAGCGCGTAGTTGAGCCCGAGCGTCAGCGGCACCGTCCCGGCAGCGGCGAGCCACCGCGGCCGGCGCTCCGGGTCGCCGGCCGCACCCGCCAGCGCGAGCGCGATCCACAACCCGCCGGACTCCCCGGTGCGCGCATACCCGGCGGCAAGCCGGTCGAGCGCCGGCGTGCGCATGCGCGTGCGCAGCAGCACGAGCGCGCGGCGGTCCAGGTCGCCCAGGGTCAGACCGTCGACTCGGTGGGCGGCGTCTCGAAGCGCTCGAAGAAGGCGAGCGGGTTGCCCAGCCGCCGGTCGAAGCCGAGTCCCGCGCCGCGCGCGCGGTCGCGCAGCTTGCCCGACGTGACCATGTGCGGGTCGCCGAACAGCTCGCCGACGACGAGCCGCCCGCCGGGGCGCAGCACGCGCGCGAGCTCGCGCAGCGCCTGCTCCTGGTCGGGGATCTCGCCGAGCACGGTGACGAGCACCGCCGCGTCGAACGCGTCGTCGTCGTAGGGCAGGTCCTGAGCGTCGCCCAGCGTGGGCCGCACGTTGGTCACGCCGCGCTCGGCGGCCGCGCGCATCACGTGATCGAGCATCTCCTGCTGGACGTCGAAGACGTCGACCTGCCCCGCGGGCACGGCCGCCGCCATGTCGAAGGTGTAGTAGCCGGTGCCCGGCCCGATCTCGAGCACGCGCTCGTCCGGTGCCAGGGCAAGCGCCTCGAGCAGGCGCGCGCGGGTGATGAACGGATGCGGCGCCTGCACCCAGAAGCGCTGGTTGTACGGACATGCCGAGGGATTGCGGCGCCACCACAGCGCGGCTGCCAGAGTCCCGACCGCGCCCAGCAGCAGGGCTGTCCGCAGCGGCCGCACGGCGACTAGAGACCCGAGAACCCGACCTTGTGGTCGGGGGCCTCGAGCTTGAGGAACTGGACCTGGCTGAGGTCGAGGGCGACCATTCCGTCCATCGTCTCCACCTCGTACCAGCGCGTGTCGTTCTGCACGGCGCGGCGCAGCTGGTCGTAGGCCTTGTCGGCGAGGCGCATGAGGATCACCTGCCCGCCCGAGAACCCGACCTCGACCCGTCGCATGTCGCCCGCATCGCGCGCCACGGTCAGTGCGCTCCCTCGGCCGGCTGCACCAGCTCGGTGAGCACGCCGCCGGTGGAGGCGGGGTGGATGAAGGCCACGAGGCTGTCGCGGATGCCGCGGCGCGGGGCCTCGTCGATCAGCCGCAGGCCGCGCGAGCGGCATTGCTCGATGGCCTGCGCGACGTCGGCGCAGCGATAGGCGGTGTGGTGGATGCCAGGGCCCTTCTTGGCGAGGAACTTGCCCACCGGCGTCTCGTCGCCGAGCGGAGCGAGCAGCTCGACATGCGACTCGCCCACGCCCAGGAGCACGGCCTCGACGCCCTGCTCGGTCACCGTCTCGCGGTGCTGGACCGGCATCCCGAACGTGTCGGAGTAGAGCGTCACCGCCGCATCGAGGTCCGCGACGGCCACGCCCACATGATCGATCGACTCGAACATGGGCCGCAGTGTAGTGAAGGCGGCCGGAGGCTCAGCGGCCCCCGCGGATGGCGGCTAGCCGTGCTGGGGCGTGCTCGGCTGGGAGCTGGGGGGCGGGACGCTCTTGCGGCGCGCACGCGGCAGCGCCGAGTCGTCGGTGTCGAGCACGAACTCCTGGTAGTCGACCGCGGCCTCGGGGTGCATGTCGACCGAGGGCATGCTCACGATCGCCTCCAGCACGTCGTCTTCGCCGAAGACCTCGTGACGGGGTGCGCCGTGCACGCCGCTGACCAGCTCCACGAGCTGGTCGCGGTCGATCGACTCCTTCTCGAGCAGCCTCTGCGCGATCCGGTCGAGCAGCTCGCGGTTCTCGGTGACCAGCATGCGGGCCTCGAACTGCGCCTCGTCGATCAGCAGCTGCTGCTCGTCGTCGCGCGCCTGGAGCATCGCCTGCGAGGTCTTGTCGCCGCCCGTGCCGTCGAGGTGCGCCAGCAGCTTGTTGCCCATGCCGTACTGCTCGATCATGGAGCGGCTGACCTCGGCGACGCGGCGCAGGTCGTCGGAGGCGCCGGTCGTGACACGGTCGAACACGAGCTGCTCGGAGACGTAGCCTCCGAGGAGCATCTTCATGTAGTCGAGCAGGTCCTCCTTGGACATCAGGTAGCGGTCCTCCTCGGGCAAGTTGAGCGTGTAGCCCAGCGCCTGGCCGCGCGGCACGATCGAGATCTTGTGCACCTTCGGCACGGAGGGGAGCAGCTCCGCGATCAGGGCGTGACCGGCCTCGTGGTAGGCGATGATCTGCTTCTCGCGCGGCTGGATCACGCGCCGCGTCTGAAGACCGGCGACCACGCGCTCCAGCGCGTCGTCGAAGTCTTCCTGGAGGATCATGTCGCGGCCCTCGCGGCCGGCGAAGATCGCGGCCTCGTTGCAGAGGTTCGCGAGGTCGGCGCCGGTCAGCCCGGACGTGCGGCGGGCGACCTGTCCCAGGTCCACGTCCGCCACGGGCATCTTGCGGCTGTGCACCTTCAGGATCTGCTCACGGCCGTCGAGATCGGGCGGCGACACCAGGATCTGGCGGTCGAAGCGGCCCGCCCGCAGCAGCGCTGGGTCGAGGCCGTCGATCCGGTTCGAGGCCGCGATCACGATCACGTCTCGCCTGTCCGAGAAGCCGTCCATCTCGACCAGCAGCTGGTTGAGGGTCTGGTCCTTCTCGCGCGAGATGTCGAAGCCGCGCTTGAGGCCGACCGCGTCGATCTCGTCGATGAAGATGATCGCCGGGGCGTGGTCCTTCGCGATCTGGAACAGCCGCCGGATCCGCGCGGCCCCGAGGCCCGCGAACATTTCGACGAAAGAGCTCGCCGACTGGCTGAAGAAGTGCGCGCCTGACTCCTTGGCGACAGCCTTCGCCAGCAGGGTCTTGCCGGTGCCGGGCGGGCCGTGCAGCAGGATTCCCCGCGGAACACTCGCGCCCAGCTTGTTGAAGCGGTCGGGATCGCGCAGGAACTCGACGACCTCGCGCAGCTCGTGCTTGGCCTCGTCGCAGCCGGCCACGTCATCCCAGCTCACTCCGCCCGAGGACTCGGGCTTGACCTGCTGCGGCTTCGTCCGCGGCATCATCTTCAGGCTGCGCCAGATCAGGTAGACGAGCGCGCCCATCAGGATGATCGGCATCCAGGTGAGCAGCCAGGACTCCAGCTTGTCCTGAAACGACATGCCTGCTGCTGCGAGCGGAAGCATCCTTGCTCCAATCCATCATGCACCCGGGAGGTGCGAATCCACCAAGGGAGCCACAGGGGGTGCGGCTCGCATTCAGCGTAAACGCGATGCGCGGGGATTGCTAGGAAATTTGTCCACTCCTGGAGCGCTTCGTCAAGGAGCCTCGCACCGGAGGATTTCGATCAGTGCGGCGCGGCCGACCTCGAGCTGCTCGGTCGTCGGCTCGCGCGTGGCGAACAGACGCTGGATCTCGTAGCCCGGCCTGCGAAAGGCGTGGGCCAGCGCAGTGTCGTGGTTTCGCTCCGACCAGGCGAACATCTCCACCGAGATCGCGACGCCGGCAAGGGTCACCGCTGTGCCCGCGACCGGGCCGCGCAGGCCGAGCACGGAGCGCACCAGCAGATTGCCCGCGATCGTCGACAGGATCATGGGAGCGACCAGGTTGGAGCCGCAGCGGTCGTGCTCCTTGGCGACCAGCGCGGCGTCGGTGTCCTGCTCATAGCCGGCGATCGCCTTGTGCTCGACGCCGTGGTAGGCGGCGAGCTGGGAGTCGCGCAGGGCGAACGCCGTCGGCACCATGCCGAGCGCCGCGACCATCAGCTCGTTGCCCGCGCCGCGGCGGCCCAGGCGCCGGGCGCCCGCGGTGAGCAGCGACGAGCCGACCATCGCGGCGATCACCTTCGCGTCCTGGAAGGGGAGCTGCACCTCCGGGACCCGCCGTTTGATCACGGGCAGCAGCGCAAAGGCCTCCCCGAGGCGCGCGATGCCGCGGATCCCGGGCAAGTCGGCGATCGGCCCGCGCAGGCGCGGCTTCTCGCCGGACTCGACGCGCAGGCGGCCGTCCTTCGAGCGCAGCGCGACCGCCCAGTGGTCGGGCCCGTGGACGAGCAGTCCGTTGCGCAGCGCCATGCCGCCCAGCCTCACCTTCGCCGGCGGCTCCTCCGGCCCCGCACCGTTGCCGGTGAAGGCATGCAGGTCGTCGTGGTGGGTCACACCGGCAATGCTACGTCAGCGCGTCCGCCACCATGGCGGCGGCGGCGACCAGCAGGATGTAGCCGATCGCCTTCAGCAGGGCCTCGTCGGACAGCCGGCCCGTGAGCCGCGACCCGAGCAGCGCGCCGGGGATGGAGGCCGCCGCTCCCACGGCCAGCACGCCCCAGTCGGGCGGGTCGGACGGCAGGTGGCCGATCACACCGGCGACGCCCACGCAGAAGCCGATCGTGACGTTGGTGCCGACCGCGCGGGCGGGCACCTCGCCGACGATCTTCACGAGCGCGGGCATCCGCAGCGAGCCGAGGATCAGGCCGACGATCCCGCCCAGGATGCCGATCACGAGGCCGGTGAGGACAGCGGCCGGGATGTCGAGTCCCCCTTCGTGCCCTTCTGGGCGCGGCTTCGCCATCGGCTTGCGCAGCAGCTCGACGGCGCTGTAGAGCAGCACGGCGGCGATCGCGAACAGCAACACGTCGCCCGGCAGCACTCCCGAGACGTAGCCGCCCAGCAGCGCCCCCACGATCGAGGGCGGAGCCATCCACCGGAACAGGCGCCAGTTGACCCGCCCGGCGCGCACGTGCGCGATCGACGCGGTGGCCGCCGCGACCGCGCTGATCCCGATGTTCGCCCCCGTCCCGGACCCCGGCGAGGAGGCGAGCAGGAGCACCGCCGGCAGGCGGATGTTGCCGAGCACGAGACCGACCAGGCCGCCGGCCAGGGCGACCGCAAAGCACCAGACAGCGAGCAGTGCGTATTCCATTGGGGATACTGGGGGCGTTGGAGAGGCTCTTTGACACCGACGACAGCGCGCCACGGCGCACGTCGGTCCCGCACGAGGACGAACCGCTCGCGGCGCGCATGCGCCCGCGAGACCTCGGCGACTTTATCGGGCAGGAGCACGTGCTCGGCCCCGGCTCGGCGCTGCGCGCCGCGATCGAGAGCGGCGAGCCGCACTCGATGATCCTGTACGGCCCGCCGGGGAGCGGTAAGACGACGCTCGCGCGGATCGCCGCCACGCACGCGGGCGCGGCGTTCGAGGAGGCGAGCGCGGTGAACGCCGGCCGCGCCGAGGTGCGGGCCGTGATCGAGCGCGCGCAGGAGCGGCGGCGGGGCTCCGGCACCGGCTCGCTGTTCTTCCTCGATGAGATCCATCGCTTCAACAAGGCACAGCAGGACACGCTGCTGCCCGCGGTCGAGGAAGGGCTCGTGATCCTGATCGGGGCAACCACCGAGAACCCGTACTTCGAGGTCAACTCGGCGCTGCTCTCGCGCTCACAGATATATGAACTGCGGCCGCTCGCGGCCGAGCAGGTCGCGGAGCTGCTGCGCCGGGCGCTGCGCGACCCCGAGCGCGGTGTTCCCGATCCGCCGGAGGTCCGCGACGAGGCGATCGAGTTCCTGGCCGCGCGCTCGGGCGGAGACGCGCGCGCCGCCTACAACGCGCTCGAGCTTGCGAGCGACACCGCGCGGCGGCTGGGCCAGCCGGTGACGGTCGAGCTGGCCGAGGACGCGATGCAGAAGAAGGCGGTCCTCTACGACAAGGGCGGGGACAAGCACTACGACTACATCTCCGCGTGGATCAAGGCGACGCGCGGCTCGGACGTCGACGCCTCCATCTACTACCTCGCGGTGATGCTCGAGGGCGGCGAGGACGCGCGCTTCATCGCGCGCCGCATGATCGTGCTCGCCTCCGAGGACATCGGGAATGCGGATCCGCAGGCGCTGGTCGTCGCCGTCGCGGCGGCCCAGGCCGTGGAGCACGTCGGGATGCCGGAGTGCGCGCTCAACCTCAGCCAGGCGGCGGCCTACCTGGCGCTCGCGCCGAAGTCGAACGCGAGCACCACCGCGATCGCCCGCGCGCGGGCGGACGTGCGGCGCGATGGAGCCGCGGACCCGCCTCCGTACCTGCAGGACGCGCACTATCCGGGCGCGAAGGACCTGGGCAGAGGCGTCGGCTACGTGTACCCGCACGACCTCCCTGCGCGGCGTGTCGGACCAGACGCTGCTGCCCGAGGGGATGGAGGACCGCCACTACTACGAGCCCACGGAGCGCGGGTTCGAGGCAAAGCTGCGGGAGCGGCTTGCTGCAATTTGGCGGAAACAGCGCAAATCCGGGGCATAGCCACTAGGCTCAGAGCAGCCGATGGGATGTACTCGCAGCAGGCAGGGATCGGCTGCGCTTTCGCATGTTCGGGTGAGGGCAGCGAGCCTGGGAGCAGTCCTGGGCGCTTTGCTATGCCTCGGCTTGCTCGCCGCGGGACCGGCCATGGGATCCGTCGTCTCGGTGGCCGGTGGAGAGCTGCTCTACAACGCGGCGCTAAACGAGACGAACAATGTGACTGTGACCGCAGTCGGCCGGCTCGTTCACCGTCGCGGACAGTGTTGCGCTGACGCCCGCTGCCAATTGCACGGCGGTCGACGCAAACACGGCGACTTGCATCGGAGCCAACTCCGTGCGCGTCAACGTCGGCAACATGGATGACGAGGTGGTGCTCGACATCACGGTGCCGTCGCAGATCTTCGGCCGCGCCGGCGCGGACGTGCTGACCGGCGGCGAGGGGCCGGACCGCATCGAGGGCGACCTCGCGGGGGTCGATGTGCCTGCTTCGGGAGACTCGATCAACGTGCGCGGCGCGGGACCGGACTCGGTCCTTTGCGACGGGGAGGATGCCGTGCAGTCTGACCCCGGCGATTCCGTCACCGGAATCTGTGGGAACAACGTCTCGCCGTCCACCCAGATCGGCAGCGGGCCGGAGGGGCTGACGAACCAGACATTCTCCCACCTTCTCCTTCATCGCCGACGAGGCAGTGGACCACTACGAGTGCGTCCTCGACGGGCCCGTCGCAAGCCAAACTCTCGACTGTCCCTCGCCACATGACGAGAGCGGACTCACGGAGGGCGCCTACACCCTGCAGGTGCGCGCCTACGACGACCCGAACCTCGGGCCGGGGCCGTGGGCCACGCGCGCCTTCACCGTCGACACCACGGCGCCGCAGGTGAACGTCACGGGTCCGCAGACGAGCGCGAGCGCCACGCCGACCTTCGACCTCTCGTCCGACGACGACGTCCGTCGGCTTCGAATGCTGGATCGATCAGGGGAACCCGGAGCCGTGCACCTCGCCCTACACGACGCCCGCTCTGCCGAACGGCACGTACGTCCTTTCGGTGAGGGGGACCGACGCGGCGGGCAACTCGACCACGACTCCGTTCACGTTCACGGTGGAGGTCGCGGCCGGTGGTGGAGGCGGTGGCGGAGCCGGCCGTCGCCACCCGTGCAGCCGCGCCGCATCATCATCGAGTCGCTCGTGCTGATCTCCGGGCGGCCGGTGAAGATGTCGCGCCGCGGGGTCGTGTCGATCGGCCTCCAGTGCGCCGGCACAAAGAAGTGCACGGGCCGCATGACGATCACCACGGCGGAGCCGGTAAACCGCAGGCGTCAGAAGCTGGAGCGCCTCGGCTCCACCCGTTTCTCGATCGGCGCGAACAAGAAGCGCCGGATCAAGGTGCACTTCCCCAAGCGCAAGATGAAGCTCGCGCGCCGGCTGAAGCGGTTCAAGGCCAAGGTCGTCATCACCGAGGTCGACCAGCGCGGCAACGCGCGGATCTCGAGCCGCGTCTTCATCCTGCGCGCCCGCTGATCGCCGGCGGAGGGCCGTGGGCGCGGAGTAGAATCGCCCGCGACCGCTCACCAGGAGAACAGCATCATGGCCGTCACGACGGGCACCGACTCCAAGGCAGGCTCCTCCGGCAACGGCGCTTCCCCGGGGCAGCTCGACTCCTTCAACCCGGCGACGGGTGAGTTCGTCGGCTCGGTGCCGACGATCACTCCGGACCAGGTGCAGTCCGTCGTCGACGACGTCGCGGGCGTGCAGCCGTTCTGGGCGCAGCTGTCGCTGGCCGACCGCGCGCGGTACCTGCGGCGAGCGGCGCAGGTGGTGCTCGACGCCTCGGACGAGATCGCGAACCTGATCTCCCGCGAGCAGGGCAAGCCACGGCTGGAGTCCTTCACGATGGAGCTGCTGCCGACGATCGACGCGCTGCACTGGTGCGCCGACAACGGGCCGCGCATCCTCGGCGACGAGCGGATCCCGACTCCGCAGCTGTTGCTCAAGCAGAAGAAGAGCAGGTTCGTGTACGAGCCGATCGGGGTGGTCGGGGTGATCGCGCCCTGGAACTACCCGTGGTCGATCCCGCTTCGGCGAGGTCGCGATCGCGCTGATGGCGGGGAACGGAGTCGTGCTGAAGCCCGCCTCGCTGACACCGCTGATCGGGCAGCGCATCCAGGAGGTGTTCGAGCGCGCCGGGCTGCCCGAGGGGCTGGTGCGGACGGTGCACGGCGGCGGCGCGGTCGGCCAGGCGCTCGTCGAGTCGTCGGCCGGGAAGATCTTCTTCACCGGGTCCGTCGAGGTGGGCCGCGGCGTCGGCGAGGAGTGCGCCCGCCGGCTGAAGGGGTGCGTGCTCGAGCTGGGAGGGAAGGACCCGCAGATCGTGTGCTCGGACGCGCACCTCCCGCATGCTGTTTCGGGCGCCGTTTGGGGCGGGTTCTCGAATGCGGGGCAGACCTGTTCGGGGATCGAGCGCACCTACGTGCTGCGCGACGTGGCCGACCGCTTCATCGAGGGCGTCGTGCGCGAAGCGAGCCGGTTGCGGGTGGGGAACCCAATCGACTGGACGACCGAGATCGGCCCGATGGTGTCGAAGGAGCAGTTCGACGTGGTGATGGAGCTGGTCGATGACGCGGTGGCTGCGGGTGCGGAGCGCAGATGTGGGGGGCCGCTCGAGGTGACCGGCCTGTCCGGGCACTTCATCGCGCCGATCGTGCTGACCGGCGTGACGCACGAGATGCGGATCATGCGCGAGGAGATCTTCGGTCCCGTGCTGCCGATCGTGACGGTGGACACCGAGCAGGAGGCCATCGACCTGGCGAACGACTCCCGGTTCGGACTGGGCGCGTCGGTGTGGACACTCGACCGCGAGAAGGGCGAGCGCATCGCCCGCGAGATCCAGTCCGGCATGGTGTGGATCAACGACCACTCGTATTCGCACGGAGCGTGCCAGTGCTCGTGGGGAGGCGTGAAGGAGTCCGGCCTCGGCCGCTCCCATTCCAAGTTCGGGTTCTACGAGTGCGTGAACATCAAGCTCGTGTCCTGGGAGCCGTCCCGCATGCGCGACGCCTGGTGGCACCCATACGACGAGGTGCTGGGAAAGGCGATCCGCGCATCAGCACGGATGCTCTACGGCCGCGACGGCCAACGCGCCGAGGCCCTGCGCGAAGGCGCGCTACCGCTCTTGCGGGTGGTGCGGCGCTCGATGCGAAGGTGATCAGCCGCTGACGATCTGCGACGTCGCGGTTCCGACTTGGAGCAGCTCGATGTAGGCACCGCTAGCCGTCGGGGCAGTTCCTGTCAGCGTGTCCCGATAGCAGCTGAGATTGGCGTTTCCAACAGTCGCGGCGGTCACGTTGAACGTCACGGTGACCACATCGTGTGCGGAGTTCCCAGCGCTCGTGCCCACGTTCGAAATCGCTTGAGATGACTTGCCGCCGAATGAGACTCTCGCACACGATCTCGGACGCGGTCGTCGAGACCGAGTTGAGTTGAGTGCGCGCGATCAAGAGGTAGTTGCCCGCCGGTACGCCAGTGACGGTTACGAGCGAATTAGCGGAGCCGCCATCTGTACCGGAGATCGACACAGGGCCGAGGTTGCGAGCTTCGGTCGAGTTCGACGGGCCAGTCGGTCCGGTCGCGCCGGTCGGTCCGGTCGCGCCAGTCGGACCGGTCGCGCCGTCAGGGCCGATCGGTCCAGCCGGGCCTGCCACTCCAGCGCCTGACTGACCGGTACCTCCAGTGGCTCCAATCGGTCCAGCCGGGCCTGCCGGTCCCCGGCCTCCCCGGAGCCCTTTCTGATTCCAAGAGATGCGCCGCTCTCCATGCTTGCAAGTCTTTCGACCTGTCGTCACCCGAACGGATCCAGTCTTCTTCTTGTAACAGGCCTTTACGCTCGCACGAGGAGTGGCGGCACCCGACACTGTGATGTCGAGACTCAAGGCTGCGACAAGGCTGAGAGCGGCAGTTAGAAGGAACGGTCGCAGTCGGGTCACTTGTCTGAGGATGACGCGCTACGGCAATCCTCTAACGCCGTATTCATGCAGGTAGACAAATGATGGAAGCGCGCAGTGTGGGCAACACATCGCTCCACAAGACAGGACATCGCATCGAATGGGCGGCTTGGTTGCTAGACCGACAAAGTCCTCAGTCGATGGATCGATGCCATCGACAGGGAGAGCGCGTTGACTGGGAAGTCTGGCCCCTATAGGGGACACAACTTCCGAATGGTTGGCGTTTATCGCAAACCTAGGCGGCTGGCGCCGAGGAGTGGTCGATTTTGTCCCTCACAGGGATACAAATCGACCACTCCTTAGGGCAGGGTCCGTCCGGCGGCGTGAGCCGTCCGGGCGGGGCCGACGCCGGCGCCTCTCCTCCGCCCGGCCGCCCTGACGCGTTACGTTTCTCGCAATGGCGGACCACTCAAAGCTGAGCCATCTCGATTCCTCCGGGCGGGCGCGGATGGTCGACGTCGGCGGCAAGCAGGAGAGCGACCGGCGCGCCGTCGCCCGCGCGACCGTCCGCATGACCCCCGAGACCGCTGCGATCGTCGAGCGTGGCGACGCCCCCAAGGGAGACGTGCTCGGCACCGCTCGCATCGCCGGCATCCAGGCCGCCAAGCGCACGGACGAGCTGATCCCGCTGGCCCACCCGCTCCCGCTCTCGTTCGTCGACGTCGAGGCGGAGATCGACGCCTCCACCGGCACGATCACCTTCACGGCCGAGGCCCGCACGACCGCCCGGACGGGCGTCGAGATGGAGGCGCTTACGGCCTGCACCGTCGCCGCCCTGGCGGCCTATGACATGGTCAAGGGCCTCGAGCGTGGGGTCGTGATCGAGGAGGTCGCCCTCTTGCAGAAGACGGGCGGCAAGGAGGATTGGTCGCGGGGTACGTAACCTGTGGCTGCGGATGCGCGCCGCGATCATCACCATCAGCACCTCTCTGAGTCAGGGGCAGGGAGTGGACGAGAGCGGACCGGCGCTCGTCGATCTCGCGCGCGAACTCGGGGCTGAGATCGCCGGGGCCGAGGTCGTTCCCGACGACCAGGCGAAGATCGAGTGGGCCCTGCGCCACTATGCGGACAGCGAGGACTGCGACCTTGTCCTCACCACCGGCGGCACCGGCTTCTCACCCGATGACGTCACGCCCGAGGCGACCCGCTCCGTGATCGACCGCGAGGCGCCGGGAATCGCCGAGGCGATGCGCGCCGCGTCGCGCCCGCACACCCCGAACTGGATGCTCTCCCGCGCGGTCGCCGGGATCCGCAAGCGCACGCTGATCGTCAACTTCCCCGGCAGCCCCAAGAGCATTCGCGAGGTCGGCGAGGAGATCGGGCCGGCGATCCCCCACGCGATCGCGCTCCTGACCCGCGCCAAGGACGAGCACGGCCATGGCCGTTGAGCAGGCCGTCGAGGCCGCCGGCGATCCGCACACCAGTGGAGTCGACGAGGCGATCCTGCTGCGCGACGCCGTGCGCCGCTACGGCGAGCGCGAGGCCCTGCGGGAAGTCAGCACCAGCCTCGCCGCCGGATGCACGCTCGCGGTCTTCGGACCGAACGGCGCGGGCAAGACGACCCTGCTGCGGATGCTCGCCACGCTGCTCGTCCCGCACGACGGAACCGTGCGCGTGCTCGGGTCCGACCTCCCGCGCGAGGCCCACCGCGTGCGGCCGCTCGTCGGCTTCCTCGTCGCACGACCCGCTGCTCTATCGCGACCTGTCGGGCGCGCGAGAACCTCCTCTTCTACGCCCGCCTCTACGACGTGCCGGAGCCGGCGACGCGGATCGCGCACCTGCTCGAGGTGACCGGCATGTCGCGGCGCGCGGACGACCCGGTGCGCAACCTCTCGCGCGGGATGGCGCAGCGCCTCGCGATCTGCCGAGCCGTACTGCACGCTCCTCGCCTGCTGTTGCTCGACGAGCCGCGCGCGCACCTCGACCCGGAGGCGACCGCGATGGTCGACGACCTGATCGGCCCGCGCACCGGCATGACCCGCGTGCTGGTCACGCACGACCTCGAGCACGGCCTCGCCGAGGCCGACCGCGTGCTCGCGCTGCGCGACGGGTACGTCGTGACCGACGCGCCCGCGCACCAGGTCGCCGCCGCCGACCTGCGCACCGTCTACAGCGGGGCCGCATGAGAGCGGTCACCACCATCCTGCGCAAGGACCTGGTCGTCGAGCTGCGCACCAAGGAGTCCGTCCCGTCGATGGCGCTGTTCGCGACGACGACCTTCGTGATCTTCCACTTCGGGCTCGACCGCGATCGCCTCGAGGGCGAGCTGGCCGCGGGCGTGCTGTGGGTGACGCTCCTGTTCGCGGCGATCCTCGGCATCAACCGCCTGTTCGTGGCCGAGCGCGAGCAGGGCGGCTTCGACGGCATCCTGATGGCCCCGATCGAGCGCACCTCGCTGCTGATCGCCAAGGCCGGCGCGCTGTTCGCCTACCTGTTGGCGCTGGAGCTGATCGCGCTGCCGGTGTTCGCCCTGTTCTTCCTCGGGGACGGTTTCTGGGAGGCCCTGCCGCGACTGCTGCTCGTGGCCGCGCTGGCCGACGTGGGACTCGCGGTGGTGGGAGCGCTGCTGGCCTCGATCGCGGTCCACACGCGAGCGCGGGACCTGCTCCTGCCTCTGCTGCTGCTCCCGCTGACCGTCCCGGTCATGATCGGGGCCGCGGCCGCCACCAAGCCGCTGCTCTCAGTTCCCTTCGATACCTCGGGGCTAGGGAAATGGCTGGCAGTGCTCGCCCTCTATGATCTGATCTTCGGGTTGCTGGCCTACGCAGTATTCGACTTCCTCATGGAGGATTGACCTGGACTCGACGCTTTTCGGCAGGGGCCTACGAGGCTTCGCGCTCGCCTCGACGGCGGTGCTCGCGACGGCTATGGCGCTTGTCTTCTTCTACGCACCGAACGACGCGGACCAGGGCTTCGTCCAGAAGATCTTCTACGTGCACGTCCCGATGGCGATCGTCGCGCTGACCGGGTTCGTGCGTGGCGGGCCTGCTCGGCGCGATGCACCTGCGCACCCGCGACGAGCGCTGGGACCACCGCTCCTACGTCGCGATCCACATGAGCGTCATCTTCGGCGTGGCCGTCCTGCTCACGGGCGCGATCTGGGCGAAGGCCAGCTGGGGCAAGTGGTGGGTGTGGGACGAGCCCACCCTCGTCAGCTTCCTGATCGTGTTCCTGCTGTACGTGACGTACTACCCGCTGCGCTACTCGATCGAGGACGCTGCACCGCCGGGCGCGCTACGCGTCGGTGTTCGCGATCACGGCGGGCGCGTTCGTGCCGGTCAACTTCATCGCGGTGCGGCTTGCCGACAACCTCGTGCACCCGCGCGTGCTGAACCAGACGGCCGGCGACATGCCAGGAGAGATGCGCCTCACCTTCCTGATCGCGCTTGCCGGGATGTCGCTGCTATACGTGACCCTCGTGAAGCTCGAGCTGACCTCCAAGCACGCCCGTGGGCAGTTGCGCCGGCTGCGCAGGCTGCTCGAGGAGGACGCATCCCCCTCGGGCGCCGCACCGCCTCCGATCGTGACTGTCCCGGCGAAGCCGGACTAGGCGGAACATGCCCGCCCTGCCGCTGGACGAGGCCGGTAAGTACGTCGCCGGCGCCTACGGGGTCTTCGTGACCCTGATCCTCATCTACGTCGCGATCATGGGGAGCAGGCTGCAGCGCATCGAGCGCGAGCTGCAGGAGCTCACCCAACTCGCCGAGCAGCGGTTGAAGCGGCGCTCGTAGATGCTGGGCACGGGCAACAAACTGGCCGGCCCGCTGGAGCGCGTGCGCGATCTCGTCGTCCGCTGGGGCACGCGCGGCCGCCGCTGGAACACGCGCCCCTACTACCCGGCGATCCTCGACATCGCGGGCCGGCGCGCCGTCGTGGTGGGCGCGGGCAAGGTCGGCGAGGGCAAGATCGAAGGACTGCTGAACGGGGGCGCGCAGGTGACCGTCGTCTCGCTGACCGCGACCGACCGCGTGCGCGACTGGGCGCGCGAGGGCCGCATCGCGCTGGAGGAGCGCGCCTATGAGAGCAGCGACCTCGACGACACGTTCCTCGTGATCGCGGCCACCGAGCACAACGACACCAACGTGCGCGTGTTCGAGGACGCCGAGGCGCGTCAGATGCTCTGCAACGTCGTGGACGTGACGCACCTGTGCAACTTCATCCTGCCCTCGATCGTGCGCCACGGCGACCTCGCCATCGCGGTGTCGACCGGCGGTGCGAGCCCCGCGATGGCGCGGCGCATCCGCATCTCGCTGGCGCAGTGCTACGGCGACGAGTACGCGGTCGCGCTGGAGCTGCTCGGCTCCCTGCGCGAGGAGCTGAAGGCGATGTACCCGAGCCCGGACGACCGCAAGGTCCTGTTCGAGCGCATGGTCTACTCCGACTTCATGGACCTGGTGAGAGCGGGCGACGTGGAGCGCATCGAGGCCTGGGTCCAGACGTGCATCGACGAGGGGCCGGGCTATACGACGCCCGCGCAGCACCGCGCGATGCTCGAGGCCGCGCAGCCGGAGTGCAAGCTGCGCTTCCAGCCGCTCGTGATCGAGAATGCCGCGAACGGGAGTACGTCGTGAGCGGCCTGCTCGTGATCGGCGTCTCGCACAAGACGGCGCCGGTCGAGCTGCGCGAGCGCGTGGCACTGCCGGAGGGCCGGGCCGTGAGCGTGCTCCGGGAGCTGGTCTCGGCGGAGGACATCCACGAGGCCGTCGCGCTTTCCACCTGCAACCGCACCGAGCTCTACATGATGGTCGGCGACGACGTGGAGGCGGAGACCACCGCGCTCGGGATCCTCGCCCGCCAGGCCGACATCCGCCCGACCGAACTCGTCTCGCACCTCTACTCCCTGCGCAACGCCGACGCCACCCGGCACCTGTTCCGGGTGACCGCGGGCCTCGACGCGATGATCGTCGGGGAGGCGGAGATCCAGGGCCAGGTGAAGCGCGCCTACGAGCTGGCGCTCGCGGAGAACACGACCAGCGCCTTCATGAACCGGCTGTTCCGCGAGGCGCTCGCCGCCGGCAAGCGCGTGCGCACCGAGACCGCGATCGCCGGCAGCGCCGTCTCGGTCAGCTCGGTCGCGGTCCAGCTCGCACAGGAGGCGCTCGGTGACCTGCGCGGGTTGCGCGTGGTCGTGATCGGAGCCGGCGAGACCGGCGAGCTGACGGCGCGCGCGCTGACCGAGCAGGGCGTGTCGTCCGTGTTCGTCGCGAACCGCCACTACGACCGCGCCATCGGCCTCGCGCACCGCTTCGGCGGGCACGCCGTGCGGTTCGAGTCGCTCCCGGCGGAGCTCGCGCGCGCCGACATCGTCGTCTCCTCGACCGGCTCGCCCCACCACATCGTCGAGCGGGCGGAGCTCGAGGCCGTGATGTCGACCCGCGAGGCGCGCAACGAGCGGCCGCTGCTCCTGATCGACATCGCGGTGCCGCGCGACATCGATCCGGCCGTCCGCGAGATCGACGGCGTCTACCTGCGCGACATCGACGACCTGCAGCGCATGGTCGAGCGCAAGCTGTCCGGCCGCGAGGCCGAGGCGCGCCGCGCGGAGGCACTGCTCGAGCACGAGCTGGAGCGCTTCCAGCGCTGGCTCGGCACGCTCGACGTGGTGCCGACGATCACGGCGATGCACGAGCGCGGCGAGGAGATCGCCCGCCAGGTGCTGGCCGAGAACAGCGGCCGCTGGGAGTCGCTGAGCGAAGCGGATCGCGAGCGCCTCGAGCTGGTCGCCGCGGCGATCGTGAAGCGGCTGCTGCACCAGCCCACGCTCGACCTGAAGGAGCGCGGCGAGGACCAGCGCACCTACGCCTACGTGCAGGCCCTGCGCGAGCTGTTCGGCCTGGACACGGAGGAGCGCTCCGCGTTCGACGCACGCGCCGAGGACTCCGCCCGCAGGGCGAAGGGCCGTGCCGACGTGACTCCGATCCGGTCCAGGCGACGGCGCCAGAGGCGCTGAAGACACTGCGTATCGGCACGCGCGGCAGCGCCTTGGCGCTGGTCCAGGCGCGCCACGTCGCGGACCTGCTGCGCGCAGCGCATGCCGGGCTCGAGCCCGAGCTGGTCACGATCACCACGAGCGGCGACCGCGGCGGCGGGCCCGACGACAAGTCGCGGTTCGTGAAGGAGATCGAGGAGGCGCTGCTCGCCGGACAGGTCGACCTCGCGGTGCACAGCGCGAAGGACGTGCCCGGGCAGCTGCCCGCGGGCCTCGAGATCGCGGCCGTGCCACCCGGGCGAGGACGCGCACGACGCGCTCGTGGGCGCGCGGTCGATCGACGCGCTGCCCGCCGGCGCGCGCGTCGGGACCTCGAGCCTGCGCCGGCGCTCGCAGCTCCTCGCGCTGCGCGCGGACGTCGAGGTCGTGCCGCTGCGCGGCAACGTCGACACGCGGCTGCGCAAGCTCGCCGACGGTGAATGCGACGCCGCCCTGCTCGCGCTGGCCGGGCTGCGGCGCCTGGGCCGCGAGGGCGAGGCCGGAGCCGCGCTCGACCCGGACACGTTCGTCCCTGCCCCGGGCCAGGGACTGCTGGCGCTCGAGACGCGCAGCGGGGACGACACGCGGGCCCTGCTGGAGCCGATCGCCGACGCCGCGGCGCGTGCCCGCCTCGACGCGGAACGGGCCGTGGTGGAGACGCTCGACACGAGCTGCCACACCCCGGTCGGCGCACACGCGCGCATCGTGGGCGAGCGCATCGACGGTGCACGCCTATGCCGGCCTGCCCGACGGCAGCGAGTGGATCACCGACCGGCTGGAGGGCTCCTCGTCCGACCCGGCCACAGTCGGGTCGGAGCTGGGGCAGCGAATGCTGGCGGCGGGCGCGGGAGAGCTGCTGCGCCGGGCTGCCGGTACGCTCGGCGCATGAGCCCGGACACAGGGATCGTGTACCTCGTCGGCGCGGGGCCGGGCGACCCCGGCCTCGTCACCGTGCGCGCGCACGGAGCTGATCGCGCGCGCCGACGTGATCCTGTACGACCGGCTGGTCTCGACGCAGCTGCTCGATCGCGCGCCGCGCGGACGCGCAGCGTCGTGTACGTGGGCAAGGAGCCGGGCGGCCACACCATGACCCAGGCGGAAATCAACCGGCTGCTGGTGGAGCACGGCAAGGAGGGCCGCACCGTCGTGCGCCTGAAGGGCGGCGACCCGTTCGTCTTCGGCCGCGGCGGCGAGGAGGCGGAGGCGCTGCGCCGAGGCCGGCGTTCCGTTCGAGGTCGTGCCCGGCGTGACCGCCGGCGTCGCGGCGCCCGCGTACGCGGGCATCCCGGTCACGCATCGCGACCAATCCTCCGCCGTGGCATTCGTGACCGGCGCACGAGGACCCCGACAAGCCCGACAGCGCGATCGACTGGGCCGCGCTTGCCGCCTTCCCCGGCACGCTCGTCTTCTACATGGGCGTGGCGTCCTTGCCGGCGCTCGCCGCCGAGCTGCAGCGCCACGGCCGCGATGCCGGCGAGCCCGCAGCCGTCGTGGAGCGCGGCACCCTGCCGCGCCAGCGCACCGTGTCGGGGACGCTCGCGGACATCGCCGAGCGCGCACGCGATGCGCACGTGCGGCCGCCGGCGGTGACGGTGGTCGGCAGGGTCGCGGCCATGCGGGATCGCCTCACCTGGTTCGAGCGGGCGCCGCTGCACGGTAAGCGGGTGGCGGTCACCCGGGCGCGCGCGCAGGCCAGCGGGCTGGCGGCCGACCTGGAGCGGCTCGGCGCCGAGATCGTCGAGGTCCCGGCCATCAGGATCGAGCCGCGCATCGACTCCGCAGACGTGCGGCGCACGTTGCGGCGGCTGGCCGCGAAGGAGTTCGAGGTGCTGTGTGTGACCAGCCCGAATGGAGCAGCGCAGCTGCACGCCGGGCTGCAGGACGAGGGCCTCGACGCGCGTGCGCTCGGCGGGCGTGACGGTTGCCGCGATCGGGCCGGGCACGGCGGCGGCGCTGCGGGCCGGGGGCGTCGTGGCCGACGTGGTGCCGGAGCGCTCGATCGCGGAGTCGCTGGCCGCCGACCTGATCGCGGCGGGAGTGCGCGGCAAGCACGTGCTGGTCGCACGGGCCGCCGAGGCGCGCGACGTGCTGCCGGACCAGCTGCGGGACGCCGGCGCGGAGGTGGAGGTCGTGGCGCTCTACGACACCGTCCGCGAGCACCTCGACATGACCCGGCTGGAGCAGCTCGCGGGCGCGGACTACATCACCTTCACGAGCTCGTCCACGGTCCGGTTCCTGTTGGAGTCGATCGGCGGAGTCGAGCGATTCCCGCGCGGTCCCCGTGTGGTCTCCATCGGTCCGATCACGAGCGAGACCGCCCGCGAGCACGGCCTCGAGGTGCACGTCGAAGCGCAGCGCCACGACGTCGGCGGCCTCGTGCAGGCGCTGCTGGGAGACGCGCTCGCGCCAGTGGCCACCTGAATGCTGCCGATCTCCTTCCTCTCCGACTACGGCCACGGCGACGAGTACGTCGGCGTGTGCCACGGCGTCGTGCAGCGGATCGCACCGGGCGCCGTCGTGATCGACCTCACGCACGAGGTGCCGCGGCACGAGGTGCGGATCGGCGCGCTGGCGCTGCAGAACGCGATCCCGTACTTGCCCCAGGGCGTGCACATCGCGGTCGTCGACCCCGGCGTCGGCGGCGAACGCCGGCCCGTGGCGCTGCGCGCGAGCGACGGGAACCTGTTCGTCGGTCCCGACAACGGCCTGCTCTGGCCGGCCGCGCAGGCGTGCGGCGGAGTGGTGGCTGCCGTCGACATCGCGCAGAGCCCGCACCGCCTGGAGCCGGTCTCGGCCACCTTCCACGGCCGTGACCTGTTCTCGCCCGTCGCAGCGCACCTCGCGCTCGGCGCGGCGCTGGAGGAGGCGGGAAAGCCGATCGATCCGGGCTCGCTGGAGCAGCTCGACCTACCTGCCCCCGAGGTGTCCGAGGAGCGCATCCGCACGCGCGTGCTCGCCGTCGATCGCTTCGGCAACCTGCAGCTGAACCTGCGCGCCGCCGACATGCGGGCGGCCGGGTTCGAGCCGGGCGAACGGCTGGAGGTGCTCTCGCGGCGGCGCACCGGCGAGGCCGTCTACGCCCGCACGTTCGGCGACGTCGGCGCCGGCCAGGCGGTGATCATCGAGGACTCCTCGGGGCGCATGGCGATCGCCGTGAACCAGGGCCGCGCGGCCGGCGCGCTGGGCGTGGGCGCCGACGCGGAGCTGATGCTCCAGCCGTGCGACGACCACTGAAGCCGCAGCCCGGCAGCGCCCTTGGCGGGACCGCTCGTGTACATCGACGAGATCGCCTCGACCAACGACCGCGGGCGGGAGCTGGCGCTGGCCGGCGCACCACATGGCACGGTCGTGATCGCAGAGCGTCAGACTGCGGGCCGCGGGCGGCAGGGTCGCACTTGGACCGCGCCGCCCGGGCGCGCGCTCACGCTGTCTGTGTTGGCAAGGATGGAGGCCTCGCGCATGGAGCTGCTGCCGCTGGCGGTCGCGCTGGCGGTCTGCGAAGCATGTGAGCGAGCGGCGCCCGTGCGGTGCGAGGTGAAGTGGCCCAACGACGTCTGGATCGACGGACGCAAGGTGGCCGGGATCCTGATCGAGGCGCGCCCGCAGGAAGGCTGGGCGATCGTCGGGATCGGGCTGAACGTGGACACGGCGCTGGAGGACTTCCCCGGCGCGTTGCGTGAGACCGCGACGTCGCTGCGGATCGCGACGGGCGGGGCAGTTCCGCGCGAGCCGGTGCTCGACTTCCTGCTTGACCGCCTTGCTGCCTGGATAGATGAGCTCGGTAAACCAGGTCGGGTAACGACTGCCTTTCGCGAGCGTGACGCGCTCTACGGAAAGCCGATCGCTTGGACGCGCGACTCGCAACGGATGACCGGGGAGGCGCGCGGAATCGACGACGACGGCGCACTGGTCGTGTTCACCGGCGACTCGAACCGATCCACCTCGACGCCGGCGAAGTCCACCTGGAGCGCCCGAGCGGCGCTTAGGCGGCTGCTTCCGAGTCCTCTACTTCGCCGACTTCGAGCTCTTCGAGGTCGTCGGGTGCGAGCTCCTCGGCGGTCTCGGCCTTGCCGTTGGCGGCCTTTGCCGCCGCGCGCCTGGAGGAGTCGCGGCCGTCGCGCTGCTTCTTGCCGCGGCGCTTGCCCTTCGGGAAGTTGCGGACCAGCTCGCGGGCGAGCGCCGAAGGCTTGCGGGCCATCCGGTTGCGCGCACCGCGCAGGACCTCCTCCGCCTCGGGCGTGTGCGCCAGCGCGGCCGCCAGCAGCGCGGCTGCGAGGCGGCGGTCGTGCTTGCGCGCGGCGTGCACGAGGCGGCGGGCGTTGCGCCCGTGCGCCGGCCCGGATGAGTTGACGAGCAGCCCGAGCAGGCGCTTGGTCTCCGGCCAGCGCTGCACCGCGTACTCCTCGTGCACCTCGCGGGAGTACTCGGCCAGGCGCCACAGCCAGGCCTGCGCCTGGTCGCGGCGGCCGATGCGGCGCTCGGCCAGCGCCTGCAGGAGGATGCGGGCGCCCTCGCGGCGCTCCTCGCGCGACCAGGTGCCGACGATGTCGACGGCATGGTCGAAGCCCTCGGGGTCGCGGCGCACCGCGATCTCGGCCAGCGCGCGCTGGCGCAGCTGCGCGTTGCGGTTGCGCTGGATGCAGCTCAAGAGGAAGCGGCGGCGCAGCTCTCCGCCGGCGTCGTGGTGGATCGTGGTCTTCGCGCGGCGCCAGCCGTTGGCGGCGACGCGCGCGCCGGCGAGCGCCGCCCAGGCGTGCTGCTCGTCCGGATACAGGTACTCGACGGCGATCCGCCACAGCTCCCGCTCGAATACGCGCAGCCGGCGCTCGGGATCGCTCGTCACGGGCACGATGCGGCGCTCCACCCGCAGGCGGCGGCCGCGGCCGCGGCGCACCGGGCCGACGACGATCGCGCCGCCGCGGTAGACGTCGCGGTCGAGCAGCTTGTGCAGGGTCACGATCGGCTCGTCATGTGTGGTGGCCGGGTGCACGAAGTCGACGACGATGCCCGCCTCCTTGCCCGGATGGCGGCGGGTGACGCGACCGACGCGCTGCTGGTAGACGCGCTTCGAAGCGGTCGGCGCGAGGTGCATGCAGACGGTCGCACGCGGGGAGTTCCAGCCCTCGGCCAGCAGCATCGCGTTCACGAGCACGTCGATCTCGCCCCGCTCGAACGCGGCCAGGATGCGCGCCAGCTCGCGCTTGGGCGTCTCACCAGAAACCGCCTCGGCCTTCATGCCGGCGTCCTTGAACGCCTTCGCGACGTTGTGGGCGTGCTTCACGCCCGCGCTGTACACGATGCCGGGCAGATGCTTGAAGCGCACGCGGTAGAGATCCGCGACGGCGGCGTTGAACGGACCCTGGTCGAGCAGCGCAGCCAGCTCTTCCTGGTCGAAGTCCTGGTCCACCTCGCCTTTTCGCAGCGGCACGTTGGCAAGCGTGCGGACGCCGCTGGCAGGCGGTATGCGAACGCAGCGCAGCGGCGCGATCACACCGCGGCGCGCGGCCTGGGCGAGGTCGAAGCGGCTGGTCTGGGTCGGGAAGAGGTCGGTGACGTGCCGCGCGATCAGCGCGCCGGTCGCCGTCATGCCGATGAAGACAGGGCCGAGCCACTTGCGGATCGACGCGCTGGTCTTCTCGCCCAGCGCGGTGTGCGCCTCGTCGCAGATCACGATCGTGTACGCGTCCGAGACGTTGCCCGCGTTGCGCACGAACCACTGGTAGGTCTCCACGGTCACGGGGCCGTCGCCGCGGTCCTGGCCGCGCAGCAGCGGCGGCGCGATGCGGCTGGAGTAGCCGCGGTCCTTCAGCTCACCCAGGAACTGCTCCACGAGATTGCGCCTGTGGGTGAGGATCAGCGTGCCGCCGGTGCGCGATCCCTCGACGAAGCCGAGGGCGGCGACGGTCTTGCCGGCGCCGGTGGCGTGCTCGAACCAGAAGCGGCGGGCCGCGCCCGGGTCCTCCTCCTGCTCGGGCAGCTGCTCGTCGTCGTCGAATGAGGCACTCCCGTTCTCCGAGGCCGATTCGTCCCAGTCCTGGGGCTCTGCGTCCTCGTCCTCGTCCTCATCCTCGTCGTCGCCGACCTCGTCGTCGTCGTCGATCTCTTCGTCCTCGTCTTCCTCACCGAGGTCCTCGAGGTCCTCGAGCAGCGCGGCGCCGTTGCCGTTCTGGCGCTCGGCCTCGGCGATCAGCGCGGTCAGCGTTCCCGACAGCGCATCCACCTGGTGGGCCGACAGCACGGTGCCGTCGACGAGCTTCGGCTCGTCGTCCGCGAGGAGGCGCTCGAGCCCCAGCAAGAGCGAGTACTGCTGGCGCCACTCGATGCTCGGCTCGTCGCGGCCGCTGTCGATCTCGGCGAGCGCCGCGTCCAGGGCACGGCGGCGGGCCGCCCCGGGGCGCAGGGCGTCCGGATCGGGTGCGAACGGCTCGCGCGTGAACTTCTCCACGCGCTCAAGCTGCTCGCGCGATGGAAGACGCGCGACCTTCTCGGCCACTTCAGTGGTGTCAGCCATATCGAGGCTCGTTGGTGGTGGACGCCGTCACACAACCGACGGCGGCTGCAACGCTCTGTCCCTGGTTGCCGTCGCCGAGTGTTGATCCCGACGGCAGTCTCCATGGCCTGGGGCGGACTGACCTTCGTCCTCAGCCCCCTACCCACAGGCACGGTACAGACGTATTAAAGCAGCGCGGGCGCCGGATGTCCGCCTCCCATGGCGCCGGGCTCGTTTCCGTGCGGTATTTTCGGCTCCTGTGGCGGGCTGGGCGCTTCTGTGCATGCCGCCCGAACCCTTGACTCCTCCTCACCGTGAAGGCACGACCGACACTCACGCTCGTCTGTGCCCTCGCTGCCGTCCTGGCGGCTGCGGGGTGCGGCTCCGAGGAACCCAAGAGCGCAGCGACCCAGGCGGACTTCACGCGGGCGCTCGCGGGCGCGCCGGCCCCGCTCGCGCGCCTCTACCGGCGTCCGGCCCAGCTGGTCGGCGGCGGGAGCGACGGCTTCCGGCGCCAGCTCGCCGCGCTGCGCGGCTATCCGGTCGTCGTGAACAAGTGGGCCTCGTGGTGCGGCCCGTGCCGGCACGAGTTCCCGTTCTTCCAGAAGCAGGTCACGAAGCACGGCAAGCAGGTGGCCTTCCTGGCCGTCAACTCCGAGGACGCGAAAGAGCCGGCCCAGAAGTTCCTGAAGGACATCCCGGTCCCCTACCCGAGCTTCCTCGACCCGGACAGCGACATCGCCCAGCTGCTGGGACTGCCGCAGAACTTCCCGATCACGACGTTCTACGACCGCCAGGGCGAGAAGATCTACACGAAGCCGGGCGGCTATGCGTCGGAGGCGGCGCTGGCCGACGACATACGCGAGTACGCGATCGCGGCGGCCCGCAAGGGCCAATCCGGGATAGGCCCTAGGGGCGCCGGGGGATAATCCTGGTGTCATGCGCACAAGCGCACTCGCAGTCGCGGCGGCGGCCTTCGTGCTGCTGGCGGGGCTCGCCTCGGGTCAGGACCAGCCGGCCGCGCAGGGGCCGCTTGTCCAGTCCTTTGCCTTCGACCTGACGGTCAACCCGGCCTCCGCGGCGTGGGTGGACGAGGCGCTGAAGGACGCGAAGAAGGCGAACGCCTACCTCGTCATCTTCCGGCTCGACACGCCCGGCGGCCTGGACGACTCGACCCGGGAGATCGTCAAGGACATCATCGCGGCGCCGATGCCGGTGGTGGTCTACGTCTCGCCGGACGGAGCGCGCGCGGCCTCCGCCGGGCATGTTCATCACCGAGGCGGCGGACGTCGCGGCGATGGCGCCGGAGACGAACATCGGCTCGGCGACGCCGATCTCGCTCGGCGGCGGGCGACCAGGACAAGGTCCTGGGCCGCAAGGTCCGAAACGACGCGGCGGCATACGCGCGCGCGCTCGCCGAGGGCCACGGCCGCAACGGCGACCTCGCCGCACAGATGGTGCACAAGGCGGTGAACGTGACGGCGACCGAGGCGCAGCGGCGCAACCTGGTCGACGTCGTCGCCTCCGACCAGCAGGCGCTGCTGCGCGAGCTCGACGGCTTTCGCGTGAAGGGGCCGAAGGCGCAGCGACTCGAGACCACCGGAGCGCACGTCGAGAACGCGCGACGTGCCGTTCAAGTTCCGGGCGCTGGAGCTGCTCGTCAACCCGAACACGGTCTTCCTGCTGCTCACGCTCGGAGGGATCCTGCTCGGCATCGAGCTGTTCAACCCGGGCATGATCCTGCCCGGCACGCTCGGCGCCGTGTCGCTGATCCTGGCGTTCTTCGGGCTCGCGCAGCTGCCCATCAACGTCGCCGGCCTGATGCTGATCCTGCTCGCCTTCGGCCTGTTCGTCGCGGAGGCGTTCATCGTCAGCCATGGAGCGCTTGGCGCGTCAGCGGGGTGGTGGCGCTCGCATTCGGCGGGCTGCTGCTGTTCGACACCGACAACGAGGCGTTCGACATCTCCGTCCCGATCGTGATCTTCACCGCCGCGCTGCTGGGGAGCTTCTTCGTGTGGATCGCGAGCAAGGCGGTCGCAGGCGCGCCATCGCGGGGTCCACACCGGCGCGGAGGAGCTGATCGGCGCGCGCGGCGAGGTGCGCTCGCTCCGACCACGTGTTCGTGCAGGGGGCGCTGTGGCGGGTGCGCAGCGATCAGCCGCTGGAACCCGGGCAGGAGGTCGTCGTGCAGGACGTGAACGGCCTCACCCTGACCGTAACCCCCGATCTATCGCCAGACGGTCTAGATTAGGTGCCGCCCCGTGGCCGTCGCGCTGACCATAATCGGCATCCTCGTCTTCTTCGCAGTGATCCTGCTCGCGACGTCGATCCGGGTGCTGCGCGAGTACGAGCGGCGGCGTGATCTTCCGCCTCGGGCGCCTGATCGACCAGAAGGGTCCGGGCCTGATCTTCCTGATCCCGATCATCGACAAGATGGTGCGGGTCGACCTGCGCACGGTGACGCTCAACGTCCCCCCGCAGGAGGTGATCACGCGCGACAACGTGCCCGCCTCGGTGAATGCCGTCTGCTACTTCAAGGTGGTGAACGCCAGCGACTCCATCGTGCAGGTGGAGAACTACCTGTCCGCGACCTCGCAGATCGCGCAGACAACGCTGCGCGCCGTGCTCGGCCGCGCCGAGCTGGACACCCTGCTCTCCGAGCGCGACCGGCTCAACGACGAGCTGCAGCGCATCATCGACGAGCAGACCGAGCCGTGGGGGATCAAGGTCACGACGGTCGAGATCAAGGACGTCGAGATCCCGCAGACGATGCAGCGCGCGATGGCCCGCCAGGCCGAGGCCGAGCGCGAGCGCCGCGCGAAGATCATCTCCGCCGAGGGCGAGTTCCAGGCCGCGGACAAGCTCGCCCAGGCCGCGGCGGTGATCGGCGCGGAGCCGGTCAGCGATCCAGCTTCGCTACCTGCAGACGCTGCTCGAGATCGGCTCCGAGCACAACACGACCACCATCTTCCCGCTGCCGATCGACATCATCACGCCGTTCCTGGAGACCATGGGCAAGGGCAAGCCGCCGACCTGAGTGGCAACTCCCGAGCTACGAATCGACCCGCTCACGGGTCTGCGGACGGTGCTGGCCCCGGCCCGGGCGGACCGCCCGTTCAGCTTCGAGTCGTCCGAGACGCACGACGCGGCGCGCGAGGAATGCCCGCTGTGCGAAGGGCACGAGAGCTGGACGCCGCCGGAGACATTCGCGCTGCGACCGGGCGGCGGGCTTCCTGACTCGCCCGGGTGGGTCGTGCGCGCCGTGCCCAACAAGTACCCGCTGCTGGAGCCGGCCGCCGGCGACGCCGCCGGCGAGCCGCCCGAGAGCACGCGGGGCGATCCCGACCTGCTGGTCTCGCTACCGGCGACGGGCCACCACGAGGTGATCGTCCACTCGCCGGAGCACGTCGCGTCCATGACGGCGCTCGGCCCGGAGCAGTTCCGCCATGCGATCGAGGGCTGGCGGCAGCGGTCCGCCGCGCACGCCGGCGCCGCCTACGTGCACCTGATGGTCAACGAGGGCCATGCCGCCGGTGCGTCGCTGGAGCACTCGCATGCGCAGCTGTACGCGCTCGACAGCGTGCCCGCGACGGTCGCGCGCGAGCGCGAGCACTTCACGGCACACAACACGCGCACGATGGGCGGCTGCCTGCTGTGCGATCTGCTGAAGGAGGAGGTGCGCCGCCGCGAGCGCGTCGTCGCCGTGGACGACCACGCGGTGCTGCTCGCCCCGTTTGCGTCGCGCGGGCCCTACGAGCTGCAGCTCGTGCCGCGCCACCACGAACGCAGCTTCGCGGACTCGGACCCGGCGGCGCTCGACCTCCTGCGCGAGGGCCTGCAGAAGCTGAGCGCCAAGCTCGGCGGCGCCGCCGCCGCTCAACCTGTGGGTCCGGACCGCGCCGCGCGGGGCCGACCACTTCCACTGGCACGTCGACGTGGTGCCGCGGCTGACGCGGCTCGCCGGCTTCGAGCTCGGCACGGGCCAGTACGTGAACATCGTGCCGCCCGAGCGGGCGGCCCAGGAGCTGGGCGCCGCTCTAGCTACTTGCCGTCGGCCGTGGCCGCGTCGCGCTCGGCGAGCTCCGCGGCCTCCTCGGAAGGCGTGCCGTCCACCTCGGTGATCTGCTCGTCGACCGGGAGCGAGTAGTCCTCGATGCGCTTGTCGAGGCCCAGCTCGGCGTCGAAGTCGGCGTCCTCGCCGTGGCGGAAGCGGACGTCCTTGCCCGCGAGGATGCGGATGAAGATCTCCACGTACTCGCCATCGAGCTGCACGCCCGACACGCGACGCAGCTCCTGGATCGCCTCGAACGAGGAGATCGGCGTGCGGTAGGAATCGCGCGCGGTCATCACGTCGTACGTGTCGGCCACCGAGATCATGCGGGACAGCGCGGGGATGTCGTTGCCGCGCAGGCCACGCGGATAGCCCTTGCCGTCGATGCGCTCGTGATGGGCGAGGATGATCTCGCTGACGGGGCCGTAGCCCTCCATCTGCGCGACGACGCGCGCACCCTGGTACGGGTGCATCTTGATGATCTTCCAGTCGTCGTCGTTGAGCTTCGTGTCGCCCTTGAGGATGCGGTCGGGGAAGATGAACTTGCCGATGTCGTGCAGCAGCCCGGCGGTGTGGACGAGGTCCTGCTCGTCCTTCGAGAACCCGGCCGCGATCGCGATCTCGCGCGCGTAGCGGGCGACTGCCGCGGAATGGCGCGCGGTCATGCGGTCCCGCAGGTCGAGCGTGCGCAACAGCGCGGACAGCACGCCCACCTGGAGTGTGGCGAGCTGCTTGGTGCGGTCGGTCAGCTGCTGTCCGCGCTTCTCCAGTTCCTCCGCGCGCTGCTCGGAGAGCAGCAGCTGGCCGAGCAGCCGCTGGAACGTGAACAGGACGAGGCCGACGAGCGCGATCGAGGCGAGCCCCACATGGATGTACAGGTACGTGACGCCGACCGCCAGCAGCGCGGCGAACACCTCGGACGACAGCACCGGAATGACGAGCTTGCGCACCAGCTCGCGGATGGTCGTGCCCTCCGCGTGCCTGATGTTGACCGCGATGATCAGGAAGTTCACCGCCAGCGCGAGCACGAAGACGACGAACGTCAGCAGGTAGAAGAAGCCGTCGCTCTCGCCCAGGTTCGCCCGTTCGGAGACCTCGGTGAAGACGATTCCGCCCAACAGCGGGAACCACGCGTACGCGACGAGGTTGTTGAGCAGCCCGGACCACGAGTCGCGCCAGCGCAGCCAGCCCACGAGAATCGTGGCGACGCCGATCAGGCAGGCGGGCGTGCCGCCGAGGAACACCATCGCGAGGACCAGCGACAGGAAGCTGCCCGAGATCTTCGCGGCGGACGTCGTGGCCGCGAACAGGTCGCTGGCGATCGAGAAGACGAGCAGGGAGGCGAACAGGGCGATGTCCCAGTTCGCGTCCCCGCTGGCCAGCACCGCCACCACGGCGGCAGCGCCGAGCGCCACGCACTCGAGCGTGATGAAGATGAGAGTTGGCCGTCGGCGTCCGTGCAGGGGGAACCTCCAGGTTTTGACCTGCCTGGGACAGCTATCGGCCCACGCGCGGGGCGGGCTTGAGCCACCCGCCGGATGCAGACATCGGCACCAGCGGTTAGCTTCCACTCGGATTTCGGCGCATTCTGGGACTGGGGGAGATCGCTCCAAGCCGCGATGAGGAAGTCGCTCCGACCACTACGGCTGCCGGGGTTCCGGCAGCTGGCGGCCGCCTACACCGTCAACGAGCTGGGCAACTGGGTGGGCGAGATCGCGCTGGCCGTGCTCGTCTACGACGAGACCGGCAGCCCGCTGGCCACCGCCGGCCTGTTCCTGGGCATGGTCTTCCTGCCCTCGCTGATCGGGCAGGGCGTGATCGCGCGCCTCGAGGTGGTGGGCACCCGCCGGGTCCTGCCGTTGCTCTACCTGGGCGAGGCGCTGGTGTTCGTCGCGCTGGCGTTCACGACCGACAGCTTCTCGCTCGCGCTGGTGATCGCGCTCGCGATCGTGGACGGGACGCTCGCGATCGCGGCGCGCACCTTCACGCGGGCCTCCGCCGCGGCGGTGCTGACGCCGTCCGGGCAGCTGCGCGAGGGCAACGCGATCATCAACGTGGGCTTCACCATCGCGGGTGCGGCGGGGCCCGCGATCGCCGGCCTCGTGGTCGCGGCGCTGGGGGTCCAGACCGCGCTGCTGATCGACGCGGGCTCCTTCGTGGTGGTGGCGGCCATGCTGGCCGCGACCACGTCGCTGCCACAGGTGCGCGGCGAGGCGCAGCCCTGGGTCAGCCGGCTGCGTGAGGGCCTCGCGTACGTGCGCGACCGGGCCGTGCTGCTGCGGCTGATGGCGATGCAGGGCCTCGCGTTCGTGTTCTTCACGCTCGTGCTCCCGATCGAGATCGTCTATGTGAAGGAGACGCTCGATGCCGGGGACTCGGGCTACGGGGCGCTGCTTTCCTCCTGGGGCATCGGCATGGTGGCGGGCAGCCTCGTCTTCGTCGCGGTGGCGCGACGGGTCGCGATCCAGGTGCAGCTGCTGGTCAGCACCGCCATGATCGGCGGCGCATACCTCGGCATGGCGGCCGCCGGGACCCTGCCCGTGGCATGTGCGGCCGCGGCCGTCGGCGGACTCGGGAACGGCGTGCAATGGGTGGCGCTGATGAGCGCGATCCAGGAGCTGACGGCCAGCCGCTTCCAGGCCCGGGTCGTGGGGCTGCTCGAATCGATCGGGCGCATCATGCCCGGGTTCGGGTTCATCCTCGGCGGCGCGATCGCGGAGCTGCTCAGCCCCCGGGCGAGCTTCGTCGCCGCCGGGCTCGGCGCCCTCGGCGTGCTGGTCGTAGCCGTCCCGCTGTTGCGGTCGGTCGACTGGCGTCCCGAGCCGGAGCCGCGCGTGGTCGCCGAGCACGCCCCCGGCGCCGACGCGCCGACGCTTTCGCAAAGCTGACAGCGTCTCGACGGGGCCGGCGAAGAGAGGCGCGGCCGCTAGGCCGCGCGGGTGGAGTTCGAGTCCACCAGCCGCTCGAACCCACTCCACACGAATCCCGTCAGCAGAGAGACGAGCTCGGCTCGCTCGGCCTTGGGGTTCTGAGACCACCAGGTGGCAAGCGCCTCGGCACCGCCCGCGATGATCTCCGCGAGCTGCTCGAGCTCCTTGCGGTCGAGGCCCGAGCCCGCCGCGCGCGGGTCGCCCGCGAGCAGGTCGGCGAGGGCTCCGGTGGCACGTCCCCGCAGCTGCCGCTGATAGTCCGCGAGCTCCGGGTCGCTGACGTTCAGCGTCAGTACGGTCCAGGCGTTGCCGGGCTCGGCCACGAAGCCCAGGAACGCGTCGATGCCGCGCTCGAGCCGCTGCTCGACCGGCCCCCCGTTCGCGACGGCGGGTCCGAGCCGCTCGTTGAAGATGTCTGCGCTGCGGTCGACGGCAGCGCGGTACAGCTCCGCCTTGGTGCGGAAGTGCTGGTAGATGAGAGCCTCGGAGACCCCGGCGCTCTCGGCCAGCTCGGCGGTTCGCACGCCGTCATAGCCACGTTCCGCGAACGCTCGGGACGTCAGCTGAAGGATGCTCTCGCGACGTTCGTCACCGCTGATCCGGCGGCGCGGCTCCGCGCGCCGGCCCTTCGACGCAGCAGCTTCCATGTCTCTCCTAGCAGTTGGGACTGAACCCCCGGCGAACTCATCCTCATAATACGTATTGACACGGCGTCATGCGGCAGAGGGACGGCACCCGGGCCGGACCGGCGAAACCGCTGCTCGATTGGCCCCGGGGAGTAGATTTCCTCGCCTTGCCCATGATCGCGCGAGGCACAGGGTGGAACAGCGTCGGCCGGTGAGCCGATGATCGAGGCGATCGTCGTGGGGACCGACGGGTCGCCCACCGCCGCTGTGGCGATGCGCGAGGCGCTCGACCTGGCGAAGAGCCTCGGTGCGCGCGTGCACGTCGTGAGCGCGTACCAACCACTCTCGGGAGTTCGCGTATCGGGCCATGAGACCGATCCCGAGCTCGCCGGCGGGGCGGTCAGCCCCACCATTGAGGTCGACGCCATGCTCGAGCAGGCCGCCGGCGCCGCGCACGCCGCGGGTATCGAGGCGGAGTGCTATGCGCGCAGAGGAGACCCGGCCGAGGCGATCCTCGACGTGGCCGCAGAGCAGGGCGCCGGCCTGATCGTGGTCGGCAGCAAGGGCATGCACGGCACGCGCCGGTTCCTGCTGGGAAGCGTGCCCGACAAGATCTCTCACCACGCTTCCTGCAGCGTGCTGATCGTCCGGACGGACTAGCTCTACCGCCGACCGCCCGCGGTCGCGACCCGCTCCGCCACCTCATCCTGCGTGAGCGGGAAGTGGCAGGCCGCGATCGTCCGCCGCCGCCCTTGGACTCCAGCAGCGGCTCCTCGCGTGCGGCAGATCTCCTGCGCCTTCGGGCAGCGCGGGTGGAAGCGGCAGGCCGGCGGCGGGTTGGTGGGGCTCGGGACGTCGCCGGCCGGGCATCTGCGGCGACGCGCGGCGGCCAGGACCGCGGCTCGGGCACCGGCACCGCCGACAGCAGCGCGCCGGTGTACGGATGGCGCGGGTGCGTCGTAGAGCGCGTCGCTGTCGGCGAGCTCGACGATCTTGCCGAGGTACATCACGGCCACGCGGTCGCACATGTGCTTCACGACCGACAGGTCGTGCGCGATCAGGACGAGCGTCAGGCCGAGGTCCCTCTGCAGGTCGCGCAGCAGGTTGAGGATCTGCGCCTGGATCGAGACGTCGAGGGCGGAGACGGGCTCGTCCGCGATGATCAGCTTCGGCTTCAGCGCCAGCGCGCGCGCCACGCCGATGCGCTGGCGCTGGCCGCCGGAGAACTCGTGCGGGTAGCGGTTGTAGTGCTCGGGGTTGAGGCCCACCTGCTCCATCAGCTCCTGCACCGCGCGCCTGCGCGTCTCCCTTGCCCCTCTCGAGCCGTGGATCGCGAACGGCTCGGCCGATGATCGACGCCCACCGTCTTGCGCGGGTTGAGCGAGGAGTAGGGGTCCTGGAAGATCATCTGCATCTCGCGCCGCAGCGGCTTCAGCGCGCGCCGCGCAGGTGGGTGACGTCGTCGCCTTCGAAGCGGATCGTGCCGCTGGTCGGCTCGAGCAGCCGCATGATCAGGCGCGCGGTGGTGCGTCTTGCCGCAGCCGGTCTCCCCGACGATGCCGAGCGTCTCGCCGCGCAGCACGTCGAAGGAGACGCCGTCCACCGCGTGCACGGCGCCCACCTGTCTCTGGAACACGATCCCGCGCGTGAGCGGGAAGTGCTTGACGAGATCGCGCACCTCGACCAGCGCCTCGCTCATGCGAGCTCCTCCTCCAGCCGACCGTCGGCGCGCGCCTCGCTGGGGCTCCTTTCCGGCCTGCAGCTCGCCCCAGAGGCGCTTGCGCGTCTCGCTCTCGAGCAGGCACGCGACCTGATGCGTGGGATCGTCGGGCAGCGGCTCGAGCTCGGGCTCGACCCGGCGATGGCGCTCGCGCACGTACGGGCAGCGGGGATGGAACGAGCAGCCGCTGGGAAGCGTGATCAGGCTCGGCGGCAGGCCCGGCGATCGGGATCAGCGGCTCGTCGCGCGGCGCGGTCGAGCCGCGGGATCGACTCGCAGCAGGCCCCAGGTGTAGGGGTGCTCGGGTGCGCGGAAGATGTCCTCTGTGGCGGCCTGCCTCGACGATCCTGCCCGCGTACATCACGACGATGCGGTCGGTCACCTCGGCCACCACGCCCGAGGTCGTGGGTGATCAGCACCACGGCCATGCCGAGCTCGCGCTGCAGGCGCGCGATCAGCTGCGAGGATCTGCGCCTGCACGGTCACGTCGAGCGCGGTCGTGGGCTCGTCGGCGATCAGCAGCTTGCGGCTCGTTCGACGAGCGCCATCGCGATCATCGCGCGCTGGCGCATGCCGCCCGAGAAGCTCGTGCGGGTAGGAGTCGACGCGCTGGCGCGGATCGGGAATGCCGACCAGGCCGAGCAGCTCGACGGCGCGATGGCGCGCCGGCGGCCTTCGAGATGTCGCGGTGCGCCTGGATCGCCTCGACGATCTGGGTGCCCACCTTGTAGAACGGATGCAGCGACGAGAGCGGGTCCTGGAAGATCATCGCGATGTCGTCGCCCCGCACCTGTCCGCAGCTCTTCGTTGGAGGCCGTGAGCAGGTCACGCCCGTCGAAGCGCGACCGACCCGGAGATGATCGCGTTCGACGCCCGCGTGAGGCCCATCACGGTGAGCATCGACACGCTCTTGCCGGACCCCGACTCGCCGACGACGCCGAGGGTCTTGCCGGCCTCGACCGCGAACGAGACCCCGTCGACGGCCTTGACGATGCCGTCCTCGGTCGAGAACTGCACGCGCAGGTCGCGCACGTCGAGCAGCGGCGCCATCAGTAGCGCACCCGCGGATCGAGGAACGCATAGCAGGACGTCGACGACCAGGTTGGCAAAGATGATGAAGAAGGCGCCGAGCAGCACCGTGCCCTGGATCATCGGCAGGTCGGCGTTCTGGATCGAGTCGAAGGCGAGCCTGCCGACGCCGGGGATGTTGAAGACCGTCTCGACCAGGATCGTGCCGCCCGAGCAGGATCCCGATGTCGAGGCCGGCGGCGGTGACGACCGGCGTGATCGCGCTGCGCAGGCCGTGGCGGTAGATCACCCGCCGCTCGGGCAGCCCCTTCGCGCGCGCCGTGCGGATGTAGTCCTCGGACATCACCTCGATCATGCTGCCAGCGCAGGAGGCGCGCGTAGAAGGCGGCGAACGCGGCTGCGAGCACGAACCACGGCATGATCAGCGAGCCGAACCAGATCCACGGGTCCTGCGAGAACGGCACGTAGGTGCCCGAGCCCATGAAGAAGACTGGAACTTGCCGATGTCGTTCGAGAACAGGTAGAGCGCGACGAGGCCGAGCCAGTACACAGGCGCCGAGATCGCCTACCAGCGCCAGCCCCATCGTGATCCTGTCCAGCGCAGTCCTGCTCCTCACCGCCGAGATGACTCCGATGGAGATCCCGAGGATGAGCCAGATCACGGCCGCGCCGATGGCCACCGAGATCGATCGCCGGCAGGCGGTCGAAGATCAGGTCCTTGACGGGATAGTTGTTCTGGTAGCTGTAGCCCAGGTCGAAGTGCAGCACCAGGTCCTTCATGTAGTCGCCAGTACTGCTGGTACCAGGGGTTGTCGAGCCCGAGGTTCTGGCGGATCTGCTCGACGAGCTGCGGGTTCGGCTGACGGCCGGCGCGCAGCTGCGCGGGGTCGGCCGAGGGCAGCAAGTAGAAGATGATGAACGTCAGAAAACTGACGAGCACCAGTAGGACGACGACCCACAGCAGGCGCCGGATGATGTAGCGCACCATCTCGCTCTACCGGTCCTTCCTCACCTCGTGGACACGCGAGGCCCCGACGCATGGACGCCGGGGCCTCGAAATGGTCATCTGGCTCCTGCTACTTGAACGAGCTGAACGTGAAGTCGAAGGCGCCCGAGTTGAACGCGCTGCTGACTCCGTTCATGTTGCTCGACTGGAGCCCGACGTTGTTGTCCCACAGCCACGGGATGAAGTACTGCTGGCTGGTCACTTCCTTGTCGAGGTCGCCCCAGGCCTGCGCCGCCGGTCCGGCACTGGTGATCTGCCGTGCCTTGTCGATCTGGTCGTTGAGCTTCGGATCGTTCACCTCGGCGGTGTTGACGTTGCCCGACTGCACGATGTTCGGTCCGTAGAACAGCGGCACGAAGAAGCTCTGCGCGGCGAAGAAGTCCGCCCCCCAGCCGAGGTTCGGGCAGATGGCCGTGTTGGAGGACGGCACCTGACAGAACTTCGTCTGCATCGTCGCGTGCGGGACCTCGCGGAACTGCAGCTTCAGGCCGATCTTCTTGACCTGCTCCTGGAACGCCTCCGCGGTCTCCTTCGCCGGCGACTCGTTGTCGGCGATCGTCAGCAGCGCCGGACCGTCGTACTTGCCGTTGGCGTAGCCGGCCTTCTTCATGTACGACTTCGCCAGCGCGACGTTCGAGGTCGGGCTCGACGAGAAGTCGAAGCCGGGGCCCTTCTCGCCGCCCGCCTCATCGAAGCCGGCGATGCCCGGCGGGAGGAAGTGCGTGGCGATCGTGCCGAGGGTCGGGCCGCCGCGGGTCTGCCGCAGCGCGGTCCGGTCGATCACCGCGCTGATCGCGCGCCGTACGTTGACGTTGTCGAGCGGCTTTACGGTCGTGTTGAGCGAGATGTAGCGGTTACCGCCGCTCGGCTCGACCGAGATCTGGTCCTTGCGCGACGACAGCGCCTGCTTCAGCACCGCCATCGGCGGCGCGGCGTAGTCCCCGCTCAGGTAACCCTGGCCGGAGAGCGTCTTGCGGGCCGCGACGGTGGCGTCCGTGCAGCACGTCTCGTTGATCTTGTCGAAGTAGGCCGGCTTGAAGTCGGTCGACTTGTCCCAGCTCGGGTTGCGCACCATCACGAGCTTCTTGCTCGGCTCGTAGCCGGTGATCTTGCCCTTGCCGTCGTTCTCGATCATGTAGGGGCCGGTGAAGACCTGGTGCTGCCCGTACGTCGACTGCTTGCCCTTGTCGTACTTCTGGGCGTAGTCCTTCGGCACGGGCACGGTGCAGGGCATGCCGAGCGCGCTTCCGTTCGCGATGTCGCCGGACGGCTTTGAAAGGTTGATCACGAGCGTCAAGTCGTCGGGCGTCTTGAGCCCGGAGATCTCGTCGGCCTTCCCGTCCTGGTACGCCTTGAGGCCTTCGAGGTCGCTGTAGTAGGCGTTCGCGTAGCCGTTGCCCACCTGGGGCAGGAAGCAGCGCTCGAGCGCGTACTTGACGTCCGCCGCCTTGACGGTCTGAGTCTGGAGCGGTGGGCTGTACTTGATGCCGTCCTTGATCGTGACCGTGACCGTCTTGCCGCCGTTCGAGACCTTCGGCAGGGCCGTGGCCAGGTCGGGGGTCGGCGTGCGTCTCGGAGGGCTTCCAGCCGTACAACTGCCGCTGCACGGTGTTGACCGAGCTCTTGGTAGTCGGTCTGGTAGTACCAGTAGCCGGGGTCGAGGCTGTCGACGCCGCCGGCCGTGTCGAGGACATTCAGCGTGCCCCCCGCCTGCGCGCCGCTTTCGCTGCTGCCGCAGGAGGCTCGCAACCAGCGCCGAGCCCGGCGACGGCGAGCAGGATCGCAGGTTTGATGAGCCTGGTTGTCATGTCCTCTCCAATCGTGTGAATCGTCGCTTGTGTCCTACTTGCTTGTTACCGCGAAACGGGTCACTTTCCTGCCCGCGGGTTGAGCGCGTCATGCAGACCGTCACCCAGCAGGTTGAAGGCCAAAACGGTCAATAGCAGCGCCGCACCGGGGAAGAACATGAACCACCACGCCGTGTCGAAGATCTCCGTTGCGCGCGCAAGCATGTCGCCCCAGCTGGCGTCGGGCGGCTGGATGCCGACCCCGAGGAACGACAGCGCGGCCTCGAACAGGATGTTCTGGGGAATGATCAGCGTGCTGTAGACGATGATCGGCGCAACGAGGTTGGGCAGGATCTCGCGAAACAGGATGCGCCGGTTCGAGGCCCCCAGCGAGCGCGCCGCGTCCACGAACTCCTTCTCCCGCAAAGACAGCACCTGGCCCCTGATGATGCGGTAGATGTAGGTCCAGTTGACAAAGGCGATCACGAAGATCACCACTGACAGGCCCGGCTTGATCAGGCCGCCCACGCATCCGTCGCCCTGCGAGCAGGCCGATGCGAGGCCGATCCCGAACAGCAGGATCGGGAAGGCGAGCAGCACGTCCACGAGGCGGGAGAGGCCCGTGTCCGCCCAGCTGCGGTAGTACCCGGCGATCATGCCCGTGATGACGCCGATGGCGACCGAGATCGCAGTGGCGATGATCGCCACCTGCAGCGATACCCGCGCGCCGTAGAGCACGCGCGAGAAGACGTCCCGGCCGAGGGTGTCGACACCGAAGATGTGGTCCGCGCTGGGGCCGGTCGGCGTCCCGAACGAGTCGAGCGCCTTCGTGTTCTGGACGTTCGGTCCGGTGGCGCCGACCAGCTTCACGATCAGCGGCGCGAGGACCGCGGCCCAGACCAGCAGCACGACGAACACGCCGGCGGCAAGGGCGACCTTGTCCTTCCTCAGCCGGCGCCAGAACAGCTCGAACGGCGAGCGGGCCGCGATCGCGCCGGTCGCGCCCTCGGTGAGCTGCGGCAGATCCTGGCTCGGCCCGCCGCGCGACAGGTCTACGGCGCCCGTGCTCAAGGCAAAAGGGGTTGCTGATTTGGCATTCCTACTTCGGATGATTCGCGGAGGGGCGAATCAAACCTCTCCTCGATTCGCCCAGTGGGCGAATCTCCATCGAAACGAGTGTAGAGCGCCGGTCGGCCCGGGACGCCGGTGCGCTACACGGACTCCAGAAATCCGCGCACCTCGGCCGCGACGCGGGCCGGGTCGTCCTCCATCACGAAGTGGCCCGCGTCATCCAGCACGACGAACCGCGCGTCGGGGAGCTGCTTGCGGAAGCGATACGCGCCGCCCACCGGCGCAAACTCGTCCTTCGCGCCCCACACGATCACGGCCGGGACGCCCAACGCGCCGACCTTGCCGTCGTAGGGCTGGATCTTCGAGAAGTCGCCCGAGCGGTACAGGTCGAGGTGGCAGCGCCGCCGGTCCTCGTCGCCGTAGGCCTTCCAGAACTCGTCGACCGCCTCGTCCGGGATCGCGGGGCTGATCTGGCGCATCCCCATTCCGAACAGGTCGCGGTTCAGGTTCGCGAGCAGCTGCTCGCCCTCGCCCTCCGTGCGCAGCGCCTTGGCCATTCCGTGCCAGCGCCCGTCCGGGAAGAAGCCGGTGTCCGTGATCACCAGCGCGCTCACGGCGTCCGGGTGGTCGCAGGCCCAGCGCAGGCCGATCAGGCCGCCCCAGTCGTGCACCCCGAGCACCACCCGCTCGAGCCCGAGCGCCTGCCGGAAGCGCTCGACGTGCTCGATCTGGCGCTCCCAGGTGCCGGGCGGGTCCGCCGGGGAGTCGCCGAACCCCGGCAGGTCCGGGGCGATCGCCCGGTAGCCGGCCGCGGCGGCCGCGGGCAGCACGTTTCTCCACAGGTACGAGGAGGTCGGGTAGCCGTGCAGGAAGAGGGCGGCGGGAGCCGATCCGCCGCCGCCGGCGGGCAGTTCCTCGCGATAGGCGATCCCGTCGATCGTCTTGGGGGGAGCCACCGCCACGCCTAGAATCTACCCACGTGCAGCAGGTGCACGAGCCCCGATAGCTCAGCAGGACAGAGCGACTCCCTCCTAAGGAGTAGGCCGCAGGTTCGAATCCTGCTCGGGGCGCCTACTTGCCCGGTTTCGGTTGTCGATCGACACCGATTCCGCGAGAATCACGCTCATGGCTGTCTCACCTTCGCTGCACAGCAGCTACCGCAGCCCGCGGGGGAAGGTCGTGCACGGCAAGGACGGCTGGCTCTTCCTGCACCGGGACACGAACCGCGTCATGGGCCAGCAGTCCGGTGAGATCAGGCTCGACGCCAACCAACTGACGCAGTGGCGCGTGGTGCTCGACACGCGCACCGCGTGGATCGAGCGGCAGGGCGCCCCTTACGTGGTCGTGATCGTGCCCAACGTGGCGTCGATCTACCCGGAGATGCTTCCCAAGGGCTTCGAGACCATCCCGGACCGGCCCGTACGCCAATTGCTCGACCACCTCTCGGAGCGGGGCTCGCCCACGCGAATCCTCTATCCGGAGGCGGAGCTGCTCGCCATGAAGCAGCGCGAGGCGCCGTTCGCGCGCAACGACACCCACTGGACCGATCCGGGCGCCTTCCGCGGCTACGAGCGGTTGCTGGACGAGCTCGCCCCGGGGCTCGACCTCGACCTCCGCCGGCTGACGCACGACGACCTCGAGGTCGCGCGCGACACGGCTCACGGCGACCTGGGCCGGCACGTCGAGCCCGCGGTCGAGGCCGAGCACGTCTTCATGCACGTGCGCGACCCGCGCGCCCGGCTGGTGTCGGACAACCGCATCTTCAACACCGGGCGCACGCTCGTGTACGAGTGCGCGGATGCGCCGGGCACCTGCGTGGTGGTCGGCGACTCGATGTGTTACATGATGCTGCCCTTCCTGGCCGAGACCTTCGGGCGCGTCTCCTTCTCCCACCGCTCGACGCTCGACTTCGAGCTGATCGAGGCCGAGCGGCCGGACGCCGTCGTGACAGCGCTGGGGGAGCGCACGCTCGTCCGCGTGCCGTTCGACCAGCCCTTCACGCCCACGCGCGTGCTCGTGAGGAAGAAGCGCGAGGTCGGCGAGGTGCTGGCGCCGCGCGACATGCCCTACCTGCGGCCGGACGTGTGGCCGCCGCTGAACCTCGTCGAGGACTAGGGTGCGCGGCTTTTCTGTCGCTCTACGCCCATGATGTGTCTCACCCCCGGGGTCAGCGGTCGGGGCGGTCCGGATAGACGTCGTCGATCGTGAACAGCGAGACGTAGGGCACGCCGGGCCCGAGCGCCTGCTCGATCGCCTCCGCGCCCCCGGCGAGCCGGTCGACGACCGTGAGCGCGCCCGCCAGCTCGACCCCCTCCTCGCGCAGCCGCTCGATCGCGGTGATCAGCGAGCCGCCGGAGGTGACGACGTCCTCGACCACCAGCGCGCGCTCGCCGGGATCGATCGGCGGCCCCTCGATCCAGCGCTGCAGGCCGTGCTCCTTGCGTTCCTTGCGCACGAAGAACGCCTTCAGCCGGTCCGACGCGCACAGCACCGAGCAGGCGATCGGGTCAGCGCCGAGGGTGGGTCCGCCCACGGCGGCGGCGCCCAGGCGCTCGGCCTCCGCCGCGACCAGCTCGCCCGCCGCCCGGAAGCCCGCGATGGTCAGGAGCGCCCGCCGTGCGTCCACGTAGTACTGGGCGGTGCGCCCGCTGGCAAGCGTGACCTCCCCCAGCACGAGGCCGTGGCTACGCAAAGCGTCGAGTAGGCGCTCGCGGGGGGTCAAGGCGCCGCTATCCTAGTGCCGCCGCTGCCCCCCACCGGGAGTTCACCATGCCCTCGCCGCTGGATTCGCTGGACCCCTTCAATCTCAAGCAGCAAGTCTCCCGGCTCGACGACGTGCGCGCGCTCGGCACCCGGTTCGTCTCGAACCTCGACGCAGCCCGCACGGCGCGCCGCGCCCTGCTGCCGCTGCCGCTCGTCGATCGCCCGCAGAAGGCGCAGACGAAGATCTTCCCTCCGTTCAAGGCGCGGCCGATCCCGTCGCTGCGCAACAAGCGCGTGGGACTGCTGCTGTCCGGCGGGAGCGGCGCGTGTGTCGCGGCCGTCGGCGTCGCGCGCGCGATGGAGGAGGCCGGCATCGAGCCGCAGGCGATCTCCGTGTGCTCGGGCTCGGCGCTGTGGGGATCGATGATGGCCTCCGGCCTGTCCGCCCAGGAGATGGTGAACCAGTCGCTCAACTGGCAGCCCGAGGACTACCTCGACATCCAGTGGACGCGGCTGCCGCGCTTCGCGATGGCGGCGATGCGCGGGTTCACGGGACTCGCCAAGGGAGAGGCGATCGAGAAGCTGTTCGACCGCCAGCTGTGGCACATGACGCTCGGGGAGTCGCCGATCCCGATCTACTCCGAGGTCTACAACATCGACCTCAACCGGCTGGAGACGTTCGGCTCCAAGCTCACTCCCGACCTGACCATCGCGGAGCTGGTGCGGATCGCGATCGCGCTGCCGCTGCTGGTCGAGTCGGTGCGGGTCGACGGCCACCTGTACGCGGACGGCGGCGTGGTCGACGTGTTCCCCGCCGAGCCGCTGCTCGAGCACGAGCGCCTCGACGTGGTCATCGGCGTCAACACGATCCTGCCCCGCGGGTTCGAGGGCGAGGACATCTCCGGCTGGACCGAGCGCACGATGGGCTTCATGACCGCGAGCCGGCAGATCAGCTACGCCGGGCACCTCGAGCTCGCGCGCCGCAGCGCCCGCCGGCTGGGCCGCAAGCTGATCCTGATCGACCCGGTCGACTTCACCGAGGTCCACGGCTGGCGCTTCTACGACCTCTTCATCGACCGCCGCAAGTGGCCGCGCCTGATCCTCCAGGGCTACGAGCACGCGACGCGGGTGCTGGACCGCTACCGCCGCTCCAACGGCGCGCGCAAGCGCAGCCGCCCGACGGCCGTCGCCACCCGCTAGCGCTCAGAACGACACGGCGAACGCGATCGAGTTGTTGAGCGCGTGCAGCATGATGCACGGCCAGATCGAGCCGGTCTTCTCGAACAGCATCGCGAGCGCGATGCCGAGGAAGAACAGCGGCACGAACTTGTCCGGCGCGAAGTGGATGCCGGCTGAAGATGGCGGCGCTGCCGAGCGACACCCAGCGTCGTCCCCCAGCTGTTGCGCAGCGCCTGATACAGGAACCCGCGGAAGAAGAACTCCTCCGCGAACGGCGCCACGATCACGACGAACGCTCCCGTCACCACCGCGAGCGCCACGCTCTCGTCCGCGCCGAGCTGCTCGGGTAGGTCCTCGGTGGGCGGGTTGACCAGCACGGTGTACAGGGCCGCCAGCGCCAGGTAGGCGACGAACGCGACCAGCACCCATCCGTAGGCCGACGGGTGGAACCGCCGGAAGCCGAAGGTCGCCGGCGTGGGACGCCCGAGGTCCGCGGTCATGAAGTACGCGGTCAGCACGAGCGCCGCGTCGCCGCCGAAGGTCGCGATGAACTGAAACGCGTGGTTGTCCGAGTCGTCGTTGCCGAACGCGGCGAAGATGCCGGCCACGAGCGTCGCGAACACGAGCGTCGCGGCGGTTGCGGCGAGCAGCCCGAGCAGGCCCTTCGCCGCGGTCAGGCGCCGCTCGAGCGGAACGGAGTCCTCCATTCCCGGCAGCCGCTCCCCCGGAGGCGGGGGCACCGGTCCCCGGGAGGGAAGCGGGCTCTCGTATGCGTCGGTCACGTCAGCAGATCTTCCAGATTGTCGAGGGTGAAGATGCGCTCCGCGCCGTCCTCGACATCCGCCGCCGCGGCGCGATCGATCAGCACGGCCCGCACTCCGGCGTGCTGCGCGCCGGCGATGTCGGTCTCGGGCGAGTCGCCCACGACCACGGCTCGCTTCGCGGAGCATTGCAGCCGCCGCAGCGCCAGCTCGAAGATGCCGGGTGCGGGCTTGGCGACGCCTGCCTCGGCCGACACGACCACGTGGTCGACGAGCCCGCTGAGCCCGATCTCCCCGAGGATCCCGCGCAGCGAGACGTCCCAGTTCGACACGATGGCGCAGCGAAACCCGAGCAGCCGCAGCCGCCCCAGGGCAGGCGCGGCATCCGGTGTAGGGCCGAAACCGGATCGAGCTGCAGCAGCACCTCCACCAGGTCGTCGGTCGGCAGTCGGCGCGACGGCCGACGGGAGATGCTCTCTGGAGCACCGCTGCGCAGCGCCCGCGCAGGTCGGCCAGCGACGAGTCGTCATGGCCGTCCATGTGATGTGCGCGGTAGTAGGACATCTCCGCGAGCATCGCCTGCCTGGCCTGCTCGAGTCCGATCTCGATCCCGTATGAGGACAGCGCGCCCTGGAGCAGCGGCCACGGCGACTCGAGCTCGACCAGCGTGCCGAGCGCGTCGAACAGCACGGCCTCGTACCGGCCCGGGACGGGCCCTGCGCTGGTGTGCCCCACGGGGGTCAGACGGCGGCGGGGGCCGGCTCGGCCTTGGCGGTGCTCTGCACGGTGGCCGCGCCGATGGCGTCGACCCGCACCGGAATCCCGTTCAGGTGCGACATCCCGGCGAGCCGCTCGAGGTGCTCGGGATCCGACGGAGTCAGCTGGTTCACGTTCGCACCACCGGCCTTGTTGGCGAGCTTCCACCCGCCGCGGTGACCCCAGCCGTGCGGCAGCGCGACGGTGCCGGGCCGCATCTCGTCCGTGACCATCACCGGCGCCTGCACCGAACCGGACTCCGACGTGATGCGGGCCATGTCCCCGTCGGTGAGAGCGGCTGCGGCCGCGTCCTCGGGGTGGATGCGCAGCGCGTGCGTGCGCCCGCCGCGCATCAGCAGCGGCGAGTTGTGCATCCAGGAGTTGTGCGAGCGCAGCTCGCGCAGGCCGATCAGGCTGAGCGGGAACCGCGGCCCGGCGCCGTTCGCGGACTCGAGCCGCTCGACCTCGCCGAGCGCGGTCGGGTCGCCCACGTTCACGCGCCGGTCGCGGTGGCGTACGCGGTCGCCCAGCGCACCGGTGGCGATGTGGTCGCCGAGCACGATGCCGTGCGGCGAGCGGCCCACCTTCTTGAGCGACAGGCCGGAGCGCCGCAGGCCGAACCAGTCGCCGGCCGGGCCCGTGCGCAGCAGCGCGTCGACCAGCCGCCGCGGCGATATGCGCCATCCGAGGCGCGCAAGCGTGCGCAGCGGCTTCAACGAGTAGGGCGCGATGCCGATCCGCCGCGAGAGGTCGTCGATGATCCGCCACTCCTGGCGCGCTTCGCCGCGCGGCGGCACCACCGCTTCGGTGATCTGGATGAACGGCGTGCTGAAGAAGCCCAGGAACGCGATCGGCACGTCCTCGCGCTCGAGGAAGGTCGTCGCCGGCAGCACGTAGTCGGCATGCCGGCTCGTGTCGCTCACGTAGAAGTCGAGCGATACCAGCAGGTCGAGCTGCTCGAACGCCGCCTCCAGCGCGTCGCCGTCGGGCACCGACAGCACCGGGTTGCCGGCGGACACGAAGAATGCGCGGAGCTGCCGGTCGCCGGGAGTCGTGATCTCCTTCGGGATGAGCGTCGCCGGGAGGTTGCCGATCACGTCCGGGAACCCGCCGATGCGCGAGTGCTCCTTGCCGTACGTCGCGAGGCCGGCTTTCTCGGCGACCTCGTCGAGCGCGATGGGCGGGCGGCCGAAGACCGCGCCGCCGGGCCGGTCGAGGTTGCCGGTGACCGCGTTGAGCGCGTCGAGCAGGTAGGCGACCAGCGTCCCGAAGCGGCCCAGGCAGGAGCCGGTGCGCCCGTAGCGCGGCGGCGCTCGGCGCCGTCGCGAACGCGCGCGCCACCTCGCGGACCGTCTCGGCGGGCACGCCGGTGGCAGACTCGGTGCGCTCGGGGTCGAAACGCCGCGCCTGCCCGGCCAGCGCCTCCACTCCGCGCACGCCGCGCTCGATCGCGGCGCGGTCCTCGAGGCCCTCGGCGAAGATCACGTGCAGCATCGAGAGGAGCAGCCAGGCGTCGGCGTCGGGACGGATCGCGACGTGCTCGTAGTGGCGCGCCGTCTCCGAGCGGCGCGGGTCGACGACGACCACGCGCCCTCCACGGTCGACGACCGCGTTCAGCTGCTCGCGCACACGCGGCGCCGACAGCACCGAGCCGTGCGAGACGAGCGGGTTGGCGCCGACCATGAAGCAGGAAGTCGGTGCGGTTGAGGTCGGGGATCGGCACGAGCAGCGGCGACCCGTACAGGAGCGCCGATGCGGCGAAGCGGTTGTTGACGTCCTGCGAGCCGGCGGAGTAGTAGTGCGCGCTGCCGAGCCCGTCGAGGAAGCCCTTGACCCACAGCGTGTGGCTGTAGCTGAACGCGCCGGGGTTGCCCATGTACCAGCCGACCGACTGCGGGCCGTGGGCGCCGATGATCCGCTTCAGGCGCGCGGCGATGTCGCTCATCGCCTCCTCCCAGGTGACACGCTCGAACTCGCCCGGGCCGCCGACCCGCTTCAGCGGATACACGACGCGGTCGGGGTCGTTCTGCACGTCGGCCATCGCGATGCCCTTCGGGCACGCGTAGCCCTGGGAGAGCGGATGGTCGCGGTCGGGGCGCAGCTGCGTGAGGCGGCCGTTCTCGACCGTCGCGACCATGCCGCACAACGGCTCGCAGATGCGACAGAAAGTGACCCTCTCGTCCACCGCCACGAGGCCGAGTCTACCGTCTGCGGGACCATGGATTTTGCAGGTCTATACTCGGTTGCTCGCTCCCTGGCAGGGACGTCGGCGCCTGATCCGAAACCCAGCGTGCGCCGTATCGATCTGACTTGACCTACCGCGCGCGACAGCGCCAACGCCGCAGCCGCAAACCGAGCAAGGCTCTGCTTGCTCTGCTCGTGCTCGTGGTGATCGCCGCGATCGCCGCCCTGTCGGCGGCCGGCTACGTGCTCTCGGTGGCGGCCTCGGCGCCGGCGCTGGAGTCGCTGAAGCCGATCGACCAGGGCACGAGCTCGGCCGTGTTCGCCGCCGACGGCCGGCTGCTCGGGTTCATCCAGTCCGACGAGATCCGGACGCCGATCCCGCTGCAGCGGATCCCGGAGTCCATGCAGGCGGCCACGATCGCGATCGAGGACGAGCGCTTCTACCAGCACGGCGGCATCGACTACGAGGGCATCGTGCGCGCCGCGTTCAAGAACCTCGAGGCGGGCAAGGCGGTGGAGGGCGGCTCGACCATCACCATGCAGCTCGTGCGCAACCTCTACGTGGGCCGCGAGCGCACGCTCCAGCGCAAGATCAGGGAGGCGCGGCTGGCCGAGGAGCTCGAGGGCAAGCACTCGAAGCGCTGGATCCTCCAGAGCTACCTGAACTCGGTGCCCTACGGGACGGTCGACGGCCAGACCGCCGTCGGGGTGCAGGCCGCGGCGCAGACCTTCTTCGCCAAGCCCGCCAAGTACCTCACGCTCGAGGAGTCGGCGCTCCTCGCGGGGCTGCCGCAGTCCCCCAGCCGGCTGAACCCCTTCCAGAACCCGCGCGACGCGCTCGAGCGGCGCAACGGGGTGCTGAAGAAGATGGCCGAGCTGGGCTACATCTCGAAGGCGCGCGCGGCGCAGGCGAAGCGGTCCGAGCTGGGCGTGCGCCGCGGAGACCTCTACATCAAGATCCGCGAGCCGTTCTTCTTCGACTACGTGAAGCAGCAGCTGATCGACAAGTTCGGCGTGAACACCGTGCGCAAGGGCGGGCTGCGCGTGTACACGACGATCGACCCGAAGCTGCAGAAGGCGGGCCGCGAAGCGATCGACTCGACGCTCAACTACCCCGGCGACCCCAGCTCGGCCGTGGTCGCGATCGACCCGCGCACCGGCTACATCAAGGCGATGGCGTCGAGCTCGACGTACAAGCACAACCAGTACAACCTCGCCGCGCAGGGCCACCGCCAGCCCGGCTCCGCATTCAAGACGTTCGTGCTGACGACCGCCATCAAACGCGGGGTGAATCCCGACTCGACCAGCTACGTCTCGCGCCCGCTCAACCTCAACACGCGCGACTACGGCCCGTGGAAGGTGCAGACCTACGACCAGAGCTACAGCGGCAGCGATGAACATCACGCGCGCGACGCTGAAGTCGGACAACACCGTCTTTGCGCAGCTCGACCTCGACCTCGGCCCGCAGAGCGTGGCCGACACCGCCAAGGAGATGGGGATCACGACGAAGCTGGACGGCTATCCGGCCGAGGGCCTCGGCGGCCTCAAGCGCGGCGTGTCCCCGCTCGAGATGGCGAACGCGTACTCGACGCTCGCGTCCGGCGGGATCCGCAACAAGCCGATCGCGATCCTGAAAGTGAGGTTCCCGGACGGGAACGTCGAGGACCTGGGCCGGCCCAAGCGCGAGCGCGTGTTCTCGGACGCGGTCGCCTACGAGGTCACGAAGATCCTCAAGCAGAACGTGCTGCAGGGCACCGGCACGCGCGCCAACATCGGCTGCCCGGCAGCCGGCAAGACCGGGACCACCGACAACTTCAACGACGCCTGGTTCGACGGCTTCACGCCCCACCTGACGACGGCCGTGTGGGTCGGCTATCCGGACGCGCTCAAGGAGATGCGCAGCGTGCACGGCATCTCGGTGGCGGGCGGGACGTTCCCGGCGATGATCTGGAACAAGTTCATGCAGGTCGCGAAGGGACACGACTGCAGCGACTTCCCGCGCCCCAAGAGCACGATCACCTGGTCGCCGTTCTTCGGCAAGTACTCCAAGGGCGGCGCCCAATACAGCGAGGGCGGCACGCAGTACGACTACGGCGACTCCACGGGTGGCGGCTACCAGGGCTACGATCCGCGTCTCTATGGGGAGCCCAACGGGAGCCCTCCCTCCGATGGCGGATCCGGAAACGGCCAGGGTGGCGGCGGGTCGCCCGGCGACGGCACCGGCGGCACGCGCTAGCGACGGACGCGCGCTGGCGGCCCTCGGGCTGCTGCTCCTCGCCTATGTGGCGCTTGCGGTGCTGTGGTCTGCACGCGGCTCCAACGTGGTGCTCGCGACCAGCGGCGGCTCCCCCGACTGGCTGCTGGGACCGTTCGAGCCGCTCGGCGCGGCGTTCGCGAACGGGCGCCTGGGCGGGCCGCTCTTCTACGCCGGGCTGTGGCTCGCCCTGCTGGCCTACTGCGCGGTGCTGGCGTACGCACGCCGGCTCGGCACGCGCGCGGTGGTCGCCGCGATCGTGGCGGCCCACGCGCTCTTCCTGCTCGCGCCGCCGCTGCTCTCCCAGGACGTGTTCAGCTACATCTCCTACGCGCGGCTCGACGTGGTCCACGGCCTCGACCCGTACACGCACAGCCCGAGCGATGTCCCCGGCGACGCGGTCTATCCGTTCGCCGGCTCGAAGAACTTCACGAGCGTCTACGGGCCGCTGTTCACGGTCGCGACCTTCCCGCTCGCGAAGGTCGGCGTGCCGGCCGCGTTCTGGACCCTGAAGGCGGTTGCCGCGCTCGCGAGCCTCGCGATCGTGGGACTGGTCTGGTGGTGCGCGCGGCGCCTCGGGCGCGACCCGCGGCTGCCCGCGCTGGTGGTCGGGCTGAACCCGCTGGTGCTGGTCCACGTGGTGGCCGGAGCACACAACGACGCGCTCACGGTGCTGCTGTGGATGGGCGGCGTCGCGGCGCTGCTGGGCGCACGCGAGGCGCTCGCGGGCGGCCTCACCGCCGCGTCGGGGGCGGTGAAGGTGTCCGCCGCGGTGCTCGGCCCGTTCATGCTGATCGGGGCGCGCCGCCGGATCGCGCTGCTTGCGGGAGCCGCGGCAGGAGCTTTGCTCGCCGTCGCCGTCGCGGTGCTCGCGTTCGGCGACAACGCGCTGGAGGCGTTCGCGCTGCTGGGCGACAACCAGGACCGCACGAGCCGCTGGAGCATCCCGCAGCGAACCGCCGACGGGATCGCGTCGCTGACGGGCGGATCGGCTGCCGACATCGTCGACTTCACGCGCGGCGTGCTCGGCCTGCTGCTCGTGGTCGCGGTCGTGCTGCTGCTGCGCGCCGCGTGGCGCAGGCGCGCCGTGCCCGGAGGGTGGATCGCGCCGGCCGGGTGGGCGACCCTCGGCGTGCTGCTGACGACCGCGTGGCTCGTCCCCTGGTACGCGATCTGGCTGCTGCCGCTGGCCGCCCTCGGCGGGGACCGCCGGCTGCTGGTGGCGAGCATCGCCCTGTGCGCTTACATGATGGTGATCGCGGTGCCGCTCGAACCGTTCTCTCCTTATTGATGAAGGAGTTCGACCTGATCGCCAAGATGCGCGCGCGGCTGGAGCCGCGCAGCGACCGCGTGGTCGTCTGGTCGGGTGACGATGCCGCCGCGGTGCTGCCGGGCGGCGGCGTGAGCGTCACGTCGATCGACTCGTTCGTCGAGGGCGTGCACTTCCGGCTCGTGACGACGTCGCTGCGCGACCTCGGGCACAAGTGCATGGCGGCGTCGCTCTCCGACATCGCCGCGATGGGCGCCGCGCCCGGCGAGGCCTACATCGCGCTCGGGCTTCCCGGCCATCTCGGCGAGCGCGAGGTGCTCGAGCTGTCCGAGGGCGCGGATGCGCTGGCCGCGTCGTTCGGCGTGACGATCTGCGGCGGCGACGTCAGCAGGGCGGATGAGCTGTTCGTGGTCGTGACGGTCGTCGGCTACGTCGACGCGGAGCAGGAGCTCGTGCGCCGCGACGGGGCCCGCCCCGGCGACCTGCTCGGAGTGACGGGCACGCTCGGCGGCTCCGGTACCGGCCTGCTGCTGCTCGAGCGCAAGCACCACGCACGCGATGTCGAGGCCGGCGAGCGCCTGCTCGAGCGCCATCTGCGTCCGATGCCCCTGATCGCCGCGGGCCGCGCGCTGGCCGCCGCGGGCGTCCAGGCGATGCTGGACGTGAGCGACGGGATCGCCTCCGACGTCGCGCGCATCTGCGAGTGCAGCGGCGTGTCTGCGGAGGTCCGCCTCGCCGACCTCCCGCTGGAGGAGGGCGTCGCCGAGATCGCACAGGACCTCGGCCTCGACCCGCTGGAGCTGGCCGCGGCGGCGGGCGACGACTACGAGCTGCTGTTCGCCGCGCCGCCGGGCGTCAAGGACGAGATCGAGCGGGCCGCAGCGGCGGCCGGCTCAGCGGTGAGCTGGATCGGCCGCATCCTGGAGGCGGCCGAGCGCACCGATGATGACGCGGTCAGGCTGCTTGACGAAGCGGGCCGGTCGCGTCGTCTGCGCGGCTGGGACCACTTCTCGCGGGCGGGTGCGGCGCCAGGCTCTCCTGAACGAGCTTGACGATCAGCGCGGTCGCGACCCGCTGGGGATCGACCGTGTAGCTGTTGCACTTCACCGCGCGCTTGACGAGCGTGTGGTTGACGTCCTGCCGCTCTTTGATCGATGGCCGCATCAGGTGGATCGCGGTAGGTATCGACTCCCGCTGTGAGGCGCGGGATACAACTGGCGTCCACGTCCCTTCGCAAACTCGGCATTTGGAATCAGCGATCGCCTATTGCCGCAGGGCGGACTCGGTCCCCCCCAGCGATCCCGGCCCGGCATAGGTCACCGGGCCCCGGACCGTCACCGCGGGCGCCGTCCGCTGATCGCCGCCGCTGACGGCGAGCAGCGCGCTCGAGGTGAGGCTGCCGGCGATCAGCGAGCCCAGGATCACGCTGGAGACCGACCCGGAAAATGTCGATACGACCATCAGCACATAGCTGTGCAGTGACAGGCCGAGGTCGAAGCGCGCGCCGTAGTACAGCATCGCGAGCACCGGCAGAGCGAGTGCGCCCGCGACCATGGTGGCCGCCAGCAGCGTGCGGCGCGGAGTCTCGGACAGCGCCGCGAGCAGGCACAGGTGCGCCGCCGGTACGAGCAGCAGGGCGGTGAACGGATTGACCGCGCACACGACCAGGACCTCGAGCGACAGCAGCAGCGCGAGAGCCGCGGCCGCTCCCTCCCGCGACAAGCGCCGCGGCCGCACGTCGCCCAGTGCGATGCGGCGCAGCACGACCCACGACATCGCGAACAGGACTGCGAGCGCGATCAGCGGGCCGAGCGCCTCGCCGAGGGTCGGGCGCGTCGCCGGCGAGACCGCCTCCTCGATCGAGCCGGGCAGCCACCCGACCAGCTCGAAGCACAGTGCTCCCACCGCGGTGACGGCGAACGGCAGCGCGGTCGCCAGCGACCAGCGCAGCCACGGGCCGACCGGAGCGCCGCGGCGCCTCGCCCGCGCGACGGCGTCCACGCCGGTGATCACGGCGGGCAGGATCAGCCCGACGGCGAACAGCGCGAGCGACCAACCCGGGATGACGTTGCGACCTGCCGTGAGGTAGCGCGACGGCGGCTTGCCCCGGTAGCCGGGGGAGTCGAACGCGAGGACGCTCGCAAAGGCCGCACGCCCGAACCGCGTCAACCGGTTCTCGGAGATGCCCGCGAGCGTGTCCGGGCCCTTGCCGCGCGGCAGCTCCGCGCGCGTCGTGATCGTGACCGCGTCGATGCCCTCGCGCAGGAGCGGGCCCTGCTCGCGCAAGGTCAGCGGCCACGCCAGATGCACGAACTGGCCGAGCCACGACTCCGAGCCGCCGCCCGTGCCGGTCTCCTGCACGAGCGCCGCATCGACACTGCGCACCACCGCCAGCGACGCGCGGCTCGATCCGGTCGACCACGGGATCAGGTACGGCCGTTGCGGACCAACCGCGCCGACGTCATCGAGCACCAGCGCCGCCTCGACCTTCTGCCGGTCGGCATAGCGCTCCGCGAAACGGCGCGCTCCCGCCAGGCCATCGGTGCCGCCGTCGGCCGACACGAACACGATGGTCCGGCGGCGATCGAGCGCGTCGAGCGCCTGTGCCAGCTCGAGCAGCACGGCCGTGCCGGATGCCGAGGCGGCGCCCGGGCGGCCGGCGGAGTCGCGGTGGGCGAGGATCACGACCTGGCGGTCCGAGCGTCCGCGCAGCCGCCCGATCACGTTGGACAGCTCGGCATCGCCGTGGCCGTCCACGTCGGTGAAGAACGACTGGCGCGACGTCTCCATGCCGAGCTCGCGAAAACGGCGCTCGACGAAGTCCCCGAGGGCGGCGTCGCCGGGGCTGCCTGCGCGGCGGTTCGGGTAGCGCGCGACGAGCCGCTCCGTCTGCCGGTACGCGTCCGTGCCGCTGAACGCATCCGGCGCGAGATCGGCAACGTGCGGCCGCGGGCGCGCCTCGAGGGAGAACATCACCACGACGAGCGCCAGCAGGGAAAGCACGAACGACGCCCTGTAGATGCGCGGATCGACCAAGTCGCTCTGTGTATAGCAGCGGTCGAAGCGGTAGGGCACCATGCCCGCGCCGCCTAGAATCACCAGGTACGCCATGAATTCGACGACGGCACGCATACTGCTCGTGGACGACGAGCAGCCGGTCCAGAAGCTTCTCAGCTATCCCCTGGAGAAGGACGGCTACGAGGTCGTCCCGGCGCGGGACGGCCAGGAGGCGCTGAACGAGTTCGACCGGCAGCCGTTCGACCTGGTGGTGCTGGACATCATGCTGCCCAAGGTCGACGGGCTGGAGGTGTGCCGGCAGCTGCGCGCGAAGAGCTCGGTGCCGATCATCATGCTCACCGCCAAGGCCGAGGAGATCGACAAGGTGCTGGGCCTCGAGCTGGGGGCCGACGACTACATCACCAAGCCCTTCTCGATGCGCGAGTTCCGCAGCCGGGTGAAGGCCGCGCTGAGGCGCGCCGGGATGGGCGCCGACCTGGACGGCGACGAGGAGCCGCTGGAGCGGGGCGACCTGCGCATCGATTTCGCCAAGCGCACGGTCGAGCTGCGCGGCGAGCCGGTGCAGCTCACCTATGTCGAATTCGAGATCCTGGCCGTGCTCGCCGCCCATCCCGGGCGCGTGTACACGCGCGACATGCTGCTCGACCGCATCTGGGGCGACTCCGCGTTCCGGGACCAGCGCACCATCGACGTGCACATCCGCCACCTGCGCGAGAAGCTCGAGCGCGACCCCAAGGTTCCCGAGTATCTGCTGACGGTGCGCGGCGTCGGCTACAGGTTCAAGGACGAATGACTCGAGCGAGCGCCGCAGGCGCGAAGCACTTGACTTTAGGTGGCGGCGCAGCCGCCTGGATATGACTCGGGCGAGCGCCGCAGGCGCGAAGCAGTTGACTTTAGGTGGCGGCGCAGCCGCCTAGATATTCATGTGGCACCGCATCTGGCACAGCTCCATCAAGAACAGGCTCACGTTCTTGTTCTTCTCCATCACGGCCGGCGCGATCCTGGTCTTCTACTTCTACGTCGTGCCGCAGCTCGAGTCGACGCTGACGCAGCAGAAGACCGACGCGCTCGAGCGTGACTCCTCCGCCTACTCGCGCTCGCTCCAGGGAGCGATCGCACGCGAGGTGACGGCCGCCGAGCTGGACCGCATCACCCGCGGGATCAGCGAGGAGACAGGAACGCGCGTGACGCTGCTCGGCATCCCGCGCGACGAGCGCCAGCCAAGCCTGGGCGGCGTGCCGCCGGAGGAGGAGTCGCCGCCGTACGTGATCTCCGACTCCCGCCGCGTCGACAAGGGCGTCGAGCCGTCGAGCGCGACCGTGCTGAAGGCCGCCCGTACCGGGAGCGCGCAGACCACGACCCGGGCCGAGGGCGGGGCGAAGCTCGCCCAGGTCGCGCGGCCGCTGCTCTACCAGGGCCGCCCGTCCTGGGTCGTCGTGTTCTCCCAGCCGCTGGACGAGGTGGATGAGAACGTGAGCCTGATCCAGCGCCAGATCCTGATCGCCGGCCTGCTCGCGCTGCTGCTCGCGACGGCGACCGGCTACCTCGCCGCGAACGCACTCGCACGCCGCGTGAAGCGCCTCGAGCGCGGCGCCCGCGAGGTCGCGGCCGGCAACTTCTCCGAGCACATCCCGATCGACTCCGACGACGAGCTGGGCCAGCTCGCGCGCGCGTTCAACGAGATGCAGAACCGCCTCGCGCGCCTCGACACCGCCCGCAAGGAGTTCATCGCGAACGCCTCGCACGAGCTGCGTACCCCGATCTTCTCGCTGGGCGGGTTTGTCGAGCTGCTGCAGGACGAGGACCTCGACGAGGAGACCCACGCCGAGTTCCTGACCACGATGCGCGAGCAGGTCGACCGCCTGCAGAAGCTCACCACCGACCTCCTCGACCTGTCGCGCCTCGACGCCGGCTCGATCGACCTCGAGCTGGAGCCCGTGCCCCTGCGCACGCTCGCCAACCAGGTGGCGGGTGAGTTCGCGGCCGCCGCCGCGCGCAAAGACGCGGAGATCGAGGTCGCCGACCGGGAGTCGCAGGTCGACATCGAGGCCCTCTGCGACCCGGAGCGCGTGGCCCAGATCGTCCGCGTGCTGATCGACAACGCGCTTGTCCACACGCCGGAGGGAACCCGCGTGACGATCTCCGCGCGCCGCGGATCCGAGCCCGGAAGCCCAGAGACGGCGCAGCTGCTGGTGACCGACGACGGGCCCGGCATCCGGCGCCGCGACCTGGAGGCCGTCTTCGAGCGCTTCCACAGCGACTCGGCCTCGGGCTCGGGGCTCGGGCTCGCCATCGGGCGTGAGCTGGCGCAGCGCATGCGCGGCGGCCTCGCGGTCACCTCGCGACCGGGTACGACGACCTTCACGCTCACGCTGCCGCTCGCCGGAGAGCGCGAGCGGCCGGTGCAGGCGCCCGCGGCCACGCAGCCTCCACCCGCCGAGGTGGGCGCGTGATGCGCCGGGCCGCCCTCGGGCTGCTGACGGCGTTCGCCCTCGTGGGCGGAGTGATCGCCGGGTGCGGCGGCGGAGACGAGACGAGCGGCGGCACCTCGACGGTGGAACGCACCCGCGTACAGGTCGTGGAGGGCCTCGGCGGCAAGAACCGCTTCGACCCGACGACGATCTACGACCGCCTCTCGCCCGGCGTCGTGACGATCACATCGCTCTTCTCGAAGTCGGACAGCCTCTCGGACATTCTCGAGGGAGGCGGCGCCGGGCAGGGCAGCGGGTTCGTGCTCGACGACCAGGGCTACATCGCGACGAACGCCCACGTGATCACGAACGGCACCGGCAGCAACCTGACCAAGGCGAAGCAGGTCTACGTCCAGTTCGAGGACGGCAACCAGGTCGAGGCGGACATCGTCGGCTACGACGGCAACGCGGACGTGGGCGTCATCAAGGTCGACCCGAAGGGCCTCAAGCTCGTGCCGCTGTCGCTCGGCCACCTCGCGAACGTGCGTGTGGGCGAGCCGGTGGTTGCGATCGGCAGCCCGTTCGGGGAGCAGGGTTCGCTCTCGATCGGGGTCGTCTCGGCGATGAACCGGACGATCGAGGCGCTCACCGACTTCTCCATCTCGGACGCGATCCAGACCGATGCGGCCATCAACCGCGGGAACTCCGGCGGGCCGCTGCTCGACGCGCAAGGGCGGGTGATCGGCATCAACTCGCAGATCCGTTCGTCCGGGGGCGGCAGCGTCGGGGTCGGCTTCGCGATCTCGGTGGACGGGGTGCGCCGCTCCATCGAGCAGCTACGAGACGGCGGCAAGGCTCGCTACGCCTACATCGGGATCACCTCCCAGAACCTCTATCCGCAGCTCGCCGAGAAGCTGAATGTGCCGGTCGACGAGGGCGCGCTGATCGCGGACGTGGTCAAGGGCGGCCCCGCCGCGCAGGCCGGCATCAAGGGCGGTGGGAAAGAGATCCGCTTCCAGGCATCGCTCGTGAAGCTCGGGGGCGACGTCATCACCAAGGTGAACGGCCGCCGGGTCACGCGCGAGAATGATTTCAGTGAGCAGATCACCCACTTCGAGCCCGGCGACACCGTCTCGCTGGAGCTCTACCGCGGCACCGAGCGGCGCACCGCGCGGGTGACACTCGGTGAGCGTCCCGACAAGGTCTCCAACCGCTGAACTCCTCATAGAGCTGGCGCGCGGGCTGCGGGCCCACGTCCAGCCCTTCCTCGGCTCGCACGCCCATCGTGAGCACGTGCAGGCGGGCGCCGGCGGGGACGTCACGTTCGCGATCGACGAGGAGGCGGAGGCGTGGGTGGAGGCGTTCCTGGCGGAGCACGCCCCGGGAGTCGCCTACTACTCGGAAGACCGCGGCCTGGTCCTGCCGAACGCAGAACCCACGGAGCACCCGGGATTTCCGCCTCAGGAAATCCCGGTGCTCGTTGATCGACCCGATCGACGGGACGCGGCCGGCGATGGCGGGCCTCGAGTGCTGCTGCGTATCCGTGGCGGCCGCCCCGCTGGGCGACGGCAACCCGACGATGGGCGACGTGTCCGCCGCCTGCGTGGCCGAGATCAAGACCGACGGCCTGTTCGTGGCCGAGCGCGGCGGCGGGCTGGCGGCCAACCTCAGCCCGAACACCGACCTTTCCAGGATGTTCTGGACCCTCGGCTTCCGCGGGCGCCCGGCCGTCCCCCTGATCGCGGTGCTCGCGGAGCTGATCGACACCTCCTCGGTGGGCGGGGCCGTGTTCGACCTGGGCTCGGCGACCTTCGACATGACCCGCATCCTCACCGGGCAGCTCGACTCCTACGTGGACGTCGGGTCCCGCATGATCGAGGAGGCCCCCGCGCTGCGGGAGAGATTCATGGAAGTGGGCGGCGGCGCAGTGCTGAACAACTCCCCGTACGACCTCGCGGCCGCGGTCCTCTGCCTGGAGGAGGCGGGCGCGGTCGTGACCGACGCCTACGGGGAGCCCCTGGCGGCGCGGCCCCTGCTGGGCTCCGGCCACGACTTCCAGATGTCGTGCGTGGCGGCGGCCAACCCGGCGCTCCACGCGAGCGTGCTGGAGGTGCTGGAGCGCGGATTCGCACAACTCAGGACTGGCACGTGAGTTGCGAGAGTCGCAGACCGGGTATCCCCACCCGAATAGACAAGCATTGATGCTGTGATAATCGTCGCGGCTGGGCGCCTCATTCTGGCCGTATCCATCTCCCCGTCCCCCCTCTAAAGAGAGAGATACCTTGCTACAACCGGTCAGCGTCGGCCACAAGGCGCTAGGCGATTACAGACACCTGATCGGGCGCACCCTGGTCGAGGAGATCACCGAGCTGGCGGGGCCCCTCAAGGGCAAGCGGGTCCTCCACCTCAGCGCCACCGCGATGGGCGGCGGCGTGTCCGAGATCCTCTACGCGCTGGTCCCGCTGATGCGGGACGCCGGCCTCGAGGCCGACTGGCACATCATCCTCGGGCGCGAGGAGTTCTTCAACGTCACGAAGCTCATGCACAACGCCCTCCAGGGCAACCCGCACGGGCTCACCAAGGAAGACTGGGAGATCTTCCACCGCTACAACAAGCTCAACGCGAGCGAGATGGACGGCGACTACGACTACATCATCGTCCACGACCCGCAGCCCGCCGCGCTGCGCGGCTACAACAACGGTCACCCGGGCCGCTGGATCTGGCGCTGCCACATCGATCTCTCGACGCCCAACATGGACGTGATGGAGAAGATGGTCCCGATGGTGGAGCCCTACGACTGCAAGGTGTTCCACCTGCAGGACTACGTGCCCAGGGGCGTCGACGGCAAGGTCGAGATCCTGCCGCCGGCGATCGACCCGCTGTCTCCCAAGAACATGGCGCTGTCCCCCGAGGACGCGGCGTTCGTGTGCGACCAGTTCGGCGTCGACGTGGACCGCCCGCTGCTCTGCCAGGTGTCACGGTTCGACCCCTGGAAGGACCCGCTGGGCGTGATCGACTGCTACCGGCAGCTGAAGGAGGAAGTCGAGGGACTGCAGCTCGCGCTGGTCGGCTCGATGGCGACCGACGACCCCGAGGGCTGGGACTTCTTCCAGATGACGCACGAGCACGCGCAGGGCGACGAGGACATCAAGATCCTCAACAACCTCAACAACGTCGGCGCGATCGAGGTCAACGCCTTCCAGTCGCAGGCCGACATCGTGATGCAGAAGTCGATCCGCGAGGGCTTCGGCCTGACCGTCTCCGAGGCGCTGTGGAAGGCGCGGCCGACGGTGGCCGGCAACGTGGGCGGCATCCCGCTCCAGATCGAGGACAGCAAGACGGGCTACCTCGTGAACAGCCCCGAGGAGGCCGCGAGCGCGTGCATGCAGATCCTGTCCGACCCGGAGCTCGGCAAGCGGCTCGGCCGCGCGGGGAAGGAATACGTCCGCACCCATTTCCTGATGCCGCGGCTGTTGCGGGACTGGCTGCGGATCTTCAACGACTTGGCCTGACCCCACCGCTCGCCGTGTACGGTGAGAGGTCGTGAGACGGGCCACCAATGGCTGACATGGAGCGCCGGCTCGTCCTGCTCTCCAATCGCGGCCCCGCGACGTTCGAGCTCGACGAGTCCGGTCAGCTGGTACCGCGCCGCGGCGGCGGCGGGCTCGTGACCGCGCTCACCGGGCTGCTGCGCCATCGCGACGCGCTCTGGATCGCCTCGGCGATGACCGACGAGGACGTCGAGGTCAGCGCCGCGCACGGCGACCAGGGCTTCGACGTCGAGATGGACGGCACCACGTACAAGATCCGGCTCGTCTCGTCGGACCCCGAGGCCTACGACGCGTTCTACAACGTGATCGCCAACCCGATGCTGTGGTTCATCCAGCACTACCTGTGGGACCTCTCGAACGTGCCGGACTTCCGCCTGATCGAGCGCGAGGCGTGGAACTCGGGCTACAAGCGCGTCAACGAGGACCTCGCGCGGGCCGCGCTGGAGGCGATCGCGGGCACCGAGGAGCCGCTCGTGATGGTGCACGACTACCACCTCTACACCGCGCCGGCCCTGATCCGCCGCGAGCGCCCGGACGTGTTCCTCCACCACTTCGTGCACATCCCGTGGACCGCGCCGGACGCGTGGCGGGTCCTGCCCGCGGACGTGCGGCGCGAGATCTTCGAGGGGCTTCTGTCCAACGACATCATCGGCTTCCACACGCGCTCGTACTGCAACAACTTCCTGCAGTGCTGCCGTGAGCTGATGGACATGCGCACGGACTTCCAGCGCGGCGCCGTGATCCACCAGGACGGACACGAGACCTGGGTGCGTCCCTATCCGCTCGCGATCGACCGCGAGTCGTTCGAGGAGGCCGCCTCGAGCGCGGGCGTCGCCCAGCACGAGGGCGAGATCCTGCGCCGCCGCCGCGAGCACATGATCCTGCGCGTCGACCGTGCGGACCTGTCGAAGAACGTGCTGCGCGGGTTCACCGCGTTCGACATCTTCCTGGAGCAGCACCCGGAGTTCCGCGAGAACGTGACGTTCATCGCGCACCTGCAGCCGTCGCGCCAGGACGTGCCGGAGTACGTCGAGTACCTGGAGAAGATCGAGGCGCTCGTCGCGGTCATCAACCACCGCCACGGGACCACGGACTGGATGCCGATCGACCTGCGGCTGCGCGACGACTTCGAGGAGGCCGTCGCCCTCTACAAGCACTTCGACCTGCTGCTCGTGAACGCGATGTGGGACGGCATGAACCTCGTCGCGAAGGAGGGCCCGCTCGTCAACACGCGCGACGGCATGGTGATCCTGTCCGAGAACACCGGCGCCCACGAGGAGCTCGGCGCGTGCGCGCTGTCGGTGAACCCGTTCGACGTGCAGCAGCAGGCGGACGCGATGTACCAGGCGCTGACCGCGACGCCCGAGGAGCGCGAGCGCCGCATGCGGCTGCTGCGGCACATCATCGAGTCGCGCACCCCGGCGGACTGGATCGACGACCAGCTCGCCGACATCGAGCAGAAGAGAGCGGTCGGCGGCGCGACGCCGCGACGACCGGCTCCTGAGGTCACGGCCCAAACTCCGGCGAGGGCGCGGCGCTGCGGCCGGCGGCGTGCACGGGCAGGGGAGCGGCAGGGACGACGGTGACCGGCGCCGCGGCGCGACGGTGCCGGCACGAGTCGCCGTCGCCGCGGGCGGCGAGCGTGCTTGCGCCGACGGTGCGGCCGGGCGGCGGTCGCGCGTCCGGGCCGACGTGCCGGGAGCGCCCGTGCCGGGGCCACGGGCGGGGGCGGCCGCACGACGCCCACGTCCGGTGGCAGCCGCGCCGGCCCGTCGCCGTCGGCCGGTGGCCCACAAGAGGGCGCCGCCCGCGGCCACGACGAACCCGAGGCGCGCGATGTTGCCCCAGCGGATGCGCTCGGCGAGTCGGCGGCGGTCCACGTCGCGGTAAGGGTTTGGCGAGCGCGACTCTCGCCCCACCACGCGGCCGGAAGACCCGCGATCCGCTGCTATAGTCCGCCGCCGCCTGCCGCTACGCGTTCTTCCCTGCACATGGCCGACAAACCCAACTATGACCTGATGGTCCTGCTCGACCCGGAGGCTCCGGAGGAGCGGCGCGCGCAGCTGATCGAGCAGATCACGCGGCCAGATCCAGTCCGGCGACGCCACGCTCAAGGGCGACGCCGACTGGGGCATGCGCCGCCTCGCCTACGAGATCGACCACCGCGCCGAGGCCCAGTACCACCTGTTCCAGTTCGAGGCGTCCGCGGACGTGCTCACGAGCCTCGACCGCAGCCTGTCGATCGACGACGCCGTACTGCGCTTCCGCACGATCAGGCTTCCCGGCGAGGCGCCGGAGCAGACGCCCGAGGCGCCGCCGCAGACCACGTTCGAGAGCGGCCGGCGCGAGGGTCGCGAGGGTCGCGACCGTGGTGACCGCGGTGACCGCGGTGACCGCCGGCCGTCCGACTCCCGCTCCGACGACGCCGGGCAGGCCGAGCCTGCGGCGGAGGCGCCGGCCGAGGCTCCCGCGGAAGCACCGGCGGCGCCAACGGTCGAGGCGCCTGCTGCCGCAGAGGCGCCGCCGAGCGCACCGGTCGCGCCCGAGGCCGCGGCGGAGGTGGCGGAGGCTGCGCCCGAGCCGGCCGAGGGCGAGCCGCCGGCGGCCGAGCCGGCCTAGCCGCCCACTCTCTAGTTTGCGGATTCTTTCGCTCCTCCGGGGGGCGAGTATCTCCGCGCCTCGACTTACACTGTCATGTCGTCTGTGTAAGAGAGGAGAAACACTGATGGCAGCAACCAACATCAATCGAGTCGTGATCACCGGCAACCTCACGCGCGACCCCGAGCTGCGCTCCACCTCCGGTGGGACATCCGTCTGCAGCCTGCGCGTCGCCGTCAACAGCCGCCGCAAGGACGAGTCCGGGAACTGGGTCGACAAGCCCAACTACTTCGACGTCACCGTGTGGGGTGCGCAGGGCGAGAATTGCGCTCAGTACCTGGCAAAGGGCCGCCCCGTCGCCGTCGACGGACGCCTCAACTGGCGCGAGTGGGAGGACAAAGAAGGCGGGAAGCGCCAGACGGTGGATATCATTGCCGACTCGGTGCAGTTCCTGGGTTCTCGCGATGCGCCCCAGGGCAACGGCGCGGTCGAGCTCCGACCTGGCCCCCGACACCTCGGACCTTCAACCGTCCGGCGTGGCGAGCGGCGGTGGCGCGGACGACGACATCCCGTTCTAGGCGGGGCGCCGGCGTTGCGAGACCCGGCTCGAAACGAATAGGTGAGCACGAGTGGCGAAGCGCAGTAACAACAGACGCCAGACGACGAAGACGTTCTCTCCCGGACGCCGGAAGAGTTGTGCGTTCTGCCGCGACAAGGTGCAGCACATCGACTACAAGGACTTCCAGTCGTTGCGCCGCTACCTGTCCGACAAGGGCAAGATCCGGTCGCGGCGGATCACGGGCGCCTGCCGGCGCCATCAGAACCAGCTCGCGAACGCGGTCAAGCGGGCCCGCGAGCTGGCGCTGCTTCCGTACGTCAGCGAGCGTTAGCAGGCCGGCATGGCCCAGGCGATCCTCCTGAAGGACGTGGAGGGCCTTGGCGAGGCCGGTTCCGTGGTGGACGTCTCGCCCGGCTACCTGCGCAACTACCTCGCCCCCAAGCGCCTCGCGCAGACCGCGACCGATGCGTCGATCGCCGCCGCGCGGCGCGAGCGCGAGCGGGTCGAGAACGCCGCCCGCGAGCAGGAGGAGCGCTCGCAGGAGACGGCGGCGCTGCTCGCCAAGACGGTACTGACGATCTCACACCGCGCGGGAGACGACGGCAAGCTGTTCGGCTCCGTGACCGCGAAGGAGATCGTGGACGCCGTCCAGCAGGCCCGCGGCCTGCGCCTCGACCACCGCAAGGTGCGTCTCGACGAGCCGATCAGGGAGCTGGGCACGCACATGGTCGAGATCGAGGTCTCGCCCGGCGTCACGACATCGGTGAAGACGATGGTCGTGGACGCGAAGTGACGCCCGCCTCCCCGCGACTGCATCCGAGCTCTACACCGCGGCCTTGGCGGTAGCCCCGCACACCGGCCGTAACGGGACGATCCCGCCGCAGAACCTCGAGGCGGAGGAGTCCGTGCTCGGGGCGATGCTCGTGGCGCCGGCGGCGATCTCCACAGTGCTGGTCGAGGCACGCCTGCGCCCGCACGACTTCTACCGCGACTCGCACCGGGTGATCTACGAGGCGATCCTCGCGCTGAACGACAAGAACGAGGCGATCGACCCGCTGACCGTGTCGCGCCGAGCTCGAGAAGCGCGGCGATCTCCAGAAGGCGGGCGACAAGCCCTACGTGCACCAGCTCGCGGCTGTCGTGCCCGCCGCCGGCAACGCCCGCCACTACGCGAAGATCGTCAAGGACGAGGCCACGCTGCGCCGGCTGCTCGGCGTCGCCCACAGCATCGAGGCGCGTGTCGCCGACCGCCTCGGCGAGGCGCACCAGGTCGTCGAGGACTCGGAGCGGATGCTGTTCGACGTCGCGCACGGCGAGTCGACGGGCGACTTCCGCTCGGTCGGCGAGATCATGGACGAGGAGATCGACAAGCTCGAGCAGCTCTCCCGCGAGGGCCTCTCGATCACCGGGGCGCCGTCCGGCTTCCGCGACCTCGACGACATCACCGGCGGGTTCCAGAAGTCGAACCTGATCGTGCTCGCAGCGCGGCCCTCGATGGGCAAGAGCGCGCTGGTCACGAACATCGCCGAGAACGTGGCGCTCAAGAGCGGCAAGCCGGTCGCGCTGTTCTCGCTCGAGATGTCGGTCACCGAGCTGGCGCAGCGCTTCGTCGCGAGCCAGGCTCGGATCCCGGGCGACAAGCTGCGCAAGGGCGGCGTCGCGAAGAACGACTGGCCGAAGGTGCTGAAAGCGTGCCAGGCACTGGAGCGGCGCCGTTGTGGATCGACGACTCCTCCGACCTCGACATCATGGAGCTGCGCGCCAAGGCACGCCGCCTGCACGCCAAGGAGATCAACCAGGGCCGCGGCGGCCTCGGCCTCGTGATCGTCGACTACCTCCAGCTGATGCGCGCCGACCGGCCGGCGACAGCCGCGTCGAGCAGGTCGGCCAGATGAGCCGGGGGCTGAAGATCCTCGCCCGCGAGCTCGACGTGCCCGTGATCGCCGTCTCGCAGCTGAACCGCTCGCCCGAGCAGCGCCCGGACAAGCGCCCGCTGCTGTCGGACCTGCGTGAAAGCGGTCAAATAGAGCAGGATGCAGATTTGGTGATGTTCATCTATCGCGACGAGTACTACAACCCCGAGACGACCGAGAAGCAGGGCACCGCCGAGATACACATCGCCAAGCACCGCAACGGTCCCGCCGGCACGCACGTGGAGCTTTCGTTCCTGTCGCGGTTCCCGAAGTTCGCGAACATTGCGCGCATGGAGCGTCCGGTCGTACAGCCCGCCGGCGAGGGTCCGCCGCTCGAAGATGCGGCTCCGGCCGAGACTGCGCCGGAATCGGACCCGGCTTGGGAATGAGTCAGCGCCCTGGGACCGTCGACGAATGGGTCTGCCCACGCTGTGGCGGCGACGGCTTCGTGCTGGACGCCGGCGGCGACGCAGTCGCGTGCGAGTGCCGCGCGGCGCGCGTGCGGCGCGCCCGTTCGCTGGGCGGGTCGTCGGCGATCCGCGCAAGTACCGGGGAGTCTCGTTCGACCGTGCTCCGGTCACCACCCTCAGCCCCGACGTCGTGCGTCCCGTGCAGTCGTTCGTGCGCAGCATCGAGGACAACCTCGCGGCCGGCCGCGGCCTGTGGTTCATGGGCGACGTGGGGACCGGCAAGACCACCCTCGCGATGCTGGTCGCCAAGGCCACGATCGACGCCGCGCACTCGGTCGCGATCTACTCGGTCCGCATCTGCTCGCCGAGATCCGGGACACCTACGACCGCGATCCCGGCGAGCGCTCCTACATGGACTTCTTCAACCGGCTCGTGGCGGTCGACCTGCTGCACCTCGAGGACCTCGGCACCGAGAAGCGCACCGACTGGGTACTGGAGCAGCTCTACTCGCTCGTCAACGAGCGCTACGAGCAGCAGCGCTCCCTCCTCGTGACCACGAACCTGAGCGTTCCCGACCTGGAGGAGCAGATCGGCGCGCGGACCGTGTCGCGCATCGTCGAGATGTGCGGCGACCCGCTGCCGCTGTTCGGCGAGGACCGCCGCATCGCCTGGGATCCCGGACGCGCCGCGACCGGCTGACCGGCCGCTTAAACTGACACGGAAATGCCTGGATTAGTCGTCGTCGGCGCCCAGTGGGGCGATGAAGGAAAGGGGAAGGTCACCGACCTGCTCGCGGAGCAGGCCGACCTCGTGATCCGCTTCCAGGGCGGCAACAACGCCGGGCACACGATCGTGCGCGGCGACGAGGAGTTTCAAGTTCCACCTGATCCCATCGGGCATCCTCTATCCGGGCAAGACGTGCGCGATCGGCAACGGGGTGGTGATCGACCCGCGGGTGCTGCTCGAGGAGATCGAGGGACTCAAGCGGCGCGACGTCGACATGAGCGGGCTCAAGATCTCCGCCAACGCTGCACCTGATCATGCCGTACCACGTGCTGCTCGACCACGCCGGCGAGGCGCGGCTCGGCAAGCTGCGGATCGGCACCACGCGGCGGGGCATCGGGCCCTGCTTACGGGGACAAGGCCGCGCGCCTCGGCATCCGCGTGCAGGACCTGCTCGACGAGGCGATCCTGCGCAAGAAGATCATGGCCGCGCTCGAGCCCAAGCGGCACGCGCTGCGCCCGCACGCGAAGGATCCCGCGCTCGACCTGCACACCATGACCGAGGAGTACGTCACCTACGGGCACCGGCTGCGAGCCGTACATCACCGACACCGCGTTGCTCTGTCACCACACGCTCGAGGAGGGCGGGACCGTCGTGTTCGAGGGCGCGCAGGGCACGATGCTCGACATCGACCACGGCACGTATCCGTTCGTGACGTCATCGAACCCCGTGGCCGGCTCTGCCTGCGTGGGCGCGGGTGTCGGGCCGAAGGCAATCGACGACGTGTGGGGAGTCGTGAAGGCCTACGCGACCCGCGTCGGCGAGGGCCCGTTCCCGACCGAGTTGGAGGACGACATCGGCCGCCATCTGCTCGAGCGCGGCCACGAGTACGGGACCACCACCGGCCGCCAGCGGCGCTGCGGCTGGCTCGACCTGGTCGCGCTGCGCTACGCCGCGCGGATCAACGGGCTCACCGGGCTGGTGGTCACGAAGCTCGACGTGCTCTCGGGCATCGATCCGCTGCGTGTGTGCACGAGCTACCGGCACGGAGAGGGCGCGGTGTTCGACGAGTTCCCGTATCACCAGTCGATCCTGCACAGCGCCGAGGCGGTGAGCGAGGAGCTGCCCGGGTTCGACGGCGACATCAGCGGCTGCCGCACGATGGCGGACCTGCCGCGCGAGGCGCGCGACTATCTCGACTTCGTGTCGGAGTTCGTCGGCGTCCAGATCAAACTGATCGGCGTCGGGCCCGGCCGCGACCAGGTGATCTGGGCCGACGGCGTGCAGCCCCTGCGCGCGGTCGCCTGAGCGACGCTGGGGTCGTCCTACGACCGACCGAGATTTGCGGCTGAGCGAATCTCGACTATTCAGTGCGGTCTTGAGCGCCGGAGCGTAGGCCGTGATCACCTCGTCGGGCACCTCCGAGTACGCCCGCGCCAGCCGCTCGTAGTCGCCCAGGTCGCCGCGCAGCTTGCCGCTCTGCGGGCTCACCACCTGAAGCTTTGCGTTCCACTGCTCCCGCGACTTCATGTAGTAGTGGTTGACGCGCAGGCGCGACCATGAGACCGACTCCGTCTGCGACCGTGGGGTCTTCTCCAGCGGCCGGAACTGCTCGTCGACCGCGAAACCGTCCTTGTAATCGAAGCAGTGGGAGTTCACGCCTCCGCAGATGCGGACCGCGCGCCGCGGGTCGACGATGCTCTTCACCATGTGGTTCATCGGGTGGTCGTCCGCCGCGCGGCGCCGGTAGTTCTCGATCACGAGCCCGTCGGGCCTTCGCTCGTGATCGGAGGGACCGAACATCGCCCAGTTCGCAACCACGCCGGGCCACTGCTCGTACGCCTCGAGCACCTCCGGCAGCGGAACGTGAGCCGGCGAGAACAGGAACTCGTCGAGGTCGATGAAAGCGACCCACCGCGCGTCGTCCTGATGCTCCTCGAGACAGTTCCGGAACGCGCTGGGTTGTCCCGGCTCGTCCGGCCACTCTTTGACCTCCACCGTGCCTTCATCCACGTACGGCTTCAGCACCGCGGCGTGCTCGTCCGTACTCAGGTGGTCGTAGAGGTAGAACTTCTCGACGCCGACGAGGCGGTGGAACTCGATCCACTCCTGGAGGTAGGGCGCCTCGTTGAGATAGATGGCGCAGGCCGCCAGGTAGTGCATCGGGCCGATTATAGGAACGCGAAGAGTCGTCTAGTCGCGGAACGGCGGAGGCAGCAGCGGTTCGATGACGTCCCAGTCGTGATCGATCCGCGCGAGCCGCTCGGCCTTGTTCTCCTCCACCCAGTCGAAGTCGAGCGCGAGGTACCGCGCGGCGATCTCGTCATACGAGTCGGCGAGGACTGTGGACTTGGAGTCGAGGTTGGTGATGATGCCCATCCCTGCGGGCCGGATGTCGACCGCGGCCACGCGCAGGTCCGGCCGCTGCTCGCGCAGGCAGGGCACCAGCTTCCACACATCGCCGCTCCACGCGACGGTGGTGCGCTCGCGCGAGGCGTGAGCCCGCTGTGCGGGGAAGCAGTCGTGCACGAGGATCACGGTTCGCTCGGTGCAAAAGCGCTCGAGGTTGGTGAAGTCGCGCAGCGCGAACTCGAACAGGTGCATGCCGTCGATGAAGGCGAAGTCCACGGGCAGGCCGCCGAGCTCCGCGTGTAGGTCCTTCGTGGCGAAGAACTCGTCGCTCGTCATGCGGAAGATGGTGGATGCCTCCTCGACGGCGGGATCTGCGACGATCGGCTCCGGGTCGATGCCGATGCTCCGCGTGTCCGGCAGCACGCGCCCGAGCGAGCGGCCGAGGTGGACGCCGATCTCGACGTAGGTGCGTGGGCGCAGCCGCTCATGGAGGCGCTCCAGCAGCGCGAAGTAGCCGACGGCCGCGTTCACGGCGTCGGCGCGCCGGACATGCTCCTCGAGGCGCTCGGCCCCGGCCGGCCCGATCCGCCAGTAGTGCGCGCGCTCGCGCTCGTTGCGGGCGCCCTCCTCCGGTTGGCGCCGCACCTGCCGCAGCGGCACGACGATCCGGTCGCCGAACTCGACGAAGTCCTGCGGCTCCATGCGCCAGTCGGGCCAGCCGAGCTCGCCCATGCGGGAAAGCACCTGCTCACGAGGTGAGGTGACGAGCGCTACGGAGTTCGGCGTGCCGAGGAACTCGACCTCTGGGGCGAGGACGCTCTCGAAAGCTTGGACACCGTCCCGCTCGAGGGACGCATAGGCGTCCTTCAGCGACGCCACGCTCGACTTGCCGTCGATCAACTGTTCTCCTGAGACACGACGATGGACGGTACTAGACGCACTGCAAGCGTTGCCCGGAAGCACGAGGCCGTCTATACCATTCGAGTATGTTCGGCCATGGTCCCGTGATCGCGCCGATGCTTGCCGCGGCCGAGCCGGATGTCGTGGTCGAGATCGGCGTCTACCGCGGCGCAATCACGAAGCTCTCGCTGCGCACCACGCAGGAGCGTGGTGCGAGCGTGCACGCGATCGACCCGGCTCCGCACGAGGACTTCGACCTCGAGGGGCTGCAGCGGGAATTCGGCGAGCGCTTCGTGTTCCACCGCGCCCTCAGCCTCGAAGCGCTCCCGGAGATCGCGGCGCCGACGCCGTGCTGATCGACGGCGACCACAACTGGTACACGGTCTACAACGAGCTGACGACGATCGCCCGCCTGGCGGCCGCGGAAGGACGGCCGTCTCCCGCTGACCCTCATGCACGACGTCGACTTTCCGTATGCGGAGCGGGACATGTACTACTTCCCCGACACCATCCCGGAGGAGCACCGCCAGCCCATGGGCAACGGCGGCGTCGCGATGGGCCAACCCGACCTGGTCGAGGGTGGCGGCCTCAACGCCGGGTCCCACACGGCCCTTGCGGCGGGCGGCCCGCGCAACGGAGTGATGACGGCGGTCAACGACTTCCTCTCCGAAGTCGAAGCGCCGGTCACCTTCACGAGCGTGATCGGGTTCTTCGGGCTCGGCGTGCTCTACGACGAGCGCCAGCTGGACGCACGCCCGGCGCTCCGCGAGCGAATCTCCGAGCTGGACTCGCCCGAGTGGCTGAAGGAGCAGTGCCGCCGGATCGAGCACGGGCGCCTGCTGGCCCTGACGCAGCTACAGGCGGCGGGCCGGCGCGAGACCGCCCGCAAGCGCGCGGCCGGTCGTACTGACGTCACCTAGGTCTTGCGCCAGTAGGCGCCGGTCCAGATCGATGATGTGGATCTCGTCGTCGATGCCGTTGGCTGCGCGGTAGTCGGTGATCGCCCTCTGGCAGTGCGGCAGTGAGCCGTAGTCGTCGACGATCAGGTACCCGCCCGGCGAGAGGTTCGGATAGAGGTTCTCGAGGACCGTGATCGTCGATTCGTACATGTCGCCGTCCAGGCGGATCACGGACCACTGATGGTCGGACAAGGTCGGCATCGTGTCGCGGAACCATCCCTTCACGAACCGGACCTGGTCGTCGAGCAGGCCGTATCGCCCGAAGTGCTCCTGGACCGTCTCCAGCGGTACGGCGAGGTAAGTCCAGCGTCGTGCAGCATCGACTTCGAGTCCGCCGGGTACTGGTCCGGGTCCGGCGCCGGCAGGCCCTCGAAGGAGTCCGCCACGAACACGGTGCGCTCGGTGATCGCCGTGGGCCTTCAGGATGGCGCGCATGAACATCGAGGTGCCGCCCCGCCACACGCCGGTCTCGATGAGGTCACCCGGGACGTCCTGCGCAAGCACGTCCTCGATGCACGCCTGCACGTTCTCGAGCCGCTTCATGCCGACCATCGTGAGCCCGTTCTCGGGCCAGTCCTCCCCCACTTCGCGCTCGGCGAGGTCCGCGGGCACGACGCGCACGGAGCCGTCCTTGCGGACCCTGTGCGCCGTCGGCTGAGCCTCCGCGAGGCCGGTGAGAGTGAGCTTCAGCAGGTCGAGGTACTGCTCGCGCAATTCCACGCTCATGGACCTAGACCGGAAACGGGTCGCGCACGGGGGGCGGCAGCTGGCGGCGCTCCTCCAGCTCGCGCTCGCCGCGGCGCAGGATGCGCAGCGCGAGCATGCCGGCCGCCATCAGCGATGCCGTCGCGAGCGTGATCTGGACGCCGACCAGTCCCTGGCGCGACCAGTAGACGTCCTCGAGGTCGAGCAGCAGCGCCGACTCGTCGAACGTCAGCCCGATCCCGACGCCGAGCGGGATGGCGAGCGACTCGCGCACCTTCGGGTCGCTCGCGAACAGCGCCGCGCTGCCGGAGGCGAAGGCGAGCAGGATCCCGGGCACGAAGTGGTGGATGTGGCGCCGCCCGATGCGCACGTTGAACAGCAGCGGCACCCCGCGGCGCACGCCCAGCGTGGTCAGCCGCACGACGCTCGAGGAGATCACGAACGAGATCAGCAGGTTGAACATGGCGGACTCCCCCGCGGGCGCCTGCCGGTAGCCCTGCCGCGCCACCTCGACCGTGTCGAGCGCCGCCCGCGCGCCCTTCTGGATCACGGCGGGTGCGGTCTCGGGCTCCTCCGCGACCACCCGCCGGCGCCACAGCTTGCCGACCTCTCCGGCCACGACGGCGCCGACGGTCGTGAGCGCGATCGCGCCCATCAGCATCGTGCGCTGCTCGAGGCGGTCGAGTCTGCGCAGGCGGTCGACCACCGGCCTACTCCTCCCCGGCCAGCAGGTCGGACCCCGGTACCTCGCGCACCTGACGCGCCGGCACGCCCATCACGACGGCGCGCGCGGGCACGTCGCGGGTCACGACCGCTCCCGCCGCGATGAAGGCCTCTTCGCCGACCTCGATGCCGGGCGTGAGCACGACGCCTCCGCCCACGCGCGCGGCCCGGCGCACGGTCGGTCCGCGCAGCGGCTCGCCGGGCGGTCGGCGGCCCATGGCGTCGTCGTTCGTCGTCACCACTCCGGGCCCGAGGAACGCGTCACGCTCGATCACCGCGCCGGCCGCGAGGTAGCAGTTCGACTGGATCCGGACGCCCGGCCCGATCGTGACGTCGTTGTCGACACCGCACCCGCGACCGACGACCGCGCCGTCGCCGACGGTCACGCGCTCGCGCACCTGCGCCTGGTCGCCGACGATCGCACCGGCGCCCGACCGCGCGCCCGCGTACACGACCGCGCCGGCGCACACGACGGCGCCGTCACCGAGCTGGAGCGGCGCCAGCTCGTCCCGCGGCGCGGTCGAGCGGGCGCCCAGGCGCGGGCGCTTGCCGAGCACCGCACCGTCCTGGATCTCGCAGCGGTCGCCGATCTCGGTGCCGCTGTGCACGACCACCCAGGCGCCCAGCTGAAGCTCCTCGCCGAGCGTCACGTCGTGCCCGAGCATCAGGCCGGGCGCGAGGTCCGACGGATGGACGCAGACCTTCACGCAACCGGCCCGGCGGCCTGCAGCTTCTGCGGCGCCCCGTCCGCGTCGAGCGAGCGTTGCAGCGCCTCCAGCACCCGCACGGCGCGCAGCCCGGACGCCGCGCCCGAGCGCGGGCTCGGCTCCCGTCGCGCACGCACTCGAGGAAGTGGCGGCATTCGATTCGCAAGCGGCTCCTCGTTCGAGATCTGCGGGCTGACCGACGTCGCCCGGACCGCGTGATGTACTCCCCGTAGTTGCGGAAGTCCTGGTCGAAGCCCTTGTCGTAGATCGTCACCTTGCGCTCCAGCGCCATGTCGTCGAAGGTCGCCATCCGCTTCTCGACCCACCACCGTGAACCGCCGCTCCTTGTGCGGGTCGAGCCACGAGAGGTGCATGTGCGCGACGCAGGCCCGAGGGAAAGCGCAGGTAACAGAAGACGACGTCCTCGACGCCCTCGCCGCATGTAACGACTCGGCCGTGCGCGACCGCCTCGTCGGGCTCCTCGCCGTCGAACAGATGCGAGGAGCACGGATATGTCGTGGGCGCCGAGGCTCCAGAGCGCGTTCTCCTCGGTCGCGCAGCTTGCCGAGGTTCAGCCGGTTGCGAGTACACGTAGCGCACGTCGCCGAGCTCACCGGAGTCGACGATGTCCTTCAGCTTCGCGACACCGGGGTGGTACTCGAGCAGGTGGCCGACCATCAGCACGCGGCCGCTCGCGACGGCCTCCTCGGCGACGGCGGCCGCCTCGGCGTCGGCAGCGACTGCGCCAGCGGCTTCTCGACGAAGCAGTGCTTGCCGGCCACGCAGCGCCTCGATCGCGAGGCGCGCGTGCGACGGCACGTCGGTCGCGAGCACGATCGCGTCGAGGCGTCGGGATCGGACAGCAGCTCGTCGAGGTCGTCGTGACGCGGGTGCCGGCCGCGGCGCCTGCGCGGCGCTGTCCGGGTCGGCGTCGCAGCACCAGCGCAGCTCGCACCCGTCGAGCGCCGCGAAGTTGCGCGCGAGGTTCGGCCCCCAGTAGCCGAGGCCGACGACGCCGACGGATACGGGCCGGTCGCTCAAGCGGGTCACCAGCTCACTAGAGACGGACCAGGTTCGCCGACTGGATGTCGCGCGTGACGCCGCGGAAGTCGAGCACGAGGCGCGACTCCGCGACCACGTCACCGGTAGTCGACCTCCGGGTGCGCGGTCACGATCACGACCAGGTCGGCGCCGTCGAGCGCGTCGTCGAGCGGCACGGAGGAGAGGCCCGCCTCGGCAGGCTCGGCACGTGCGGGTCGTGGTAGGCCAGGTCGCCGCCGCTCTCGGACAGCAGCTTCAGGATCTTCAGTGCGGGCGACTCGCGCAGGTCGCCGACGCTCGGCTTGTACGCGACACCGAGCAGGACGATGCGCGAGCCGTTGCACCGCCTTGCTCTGCGAGTTCAGCGTGCGCTCGATCTTGTCCACGCAGAAGTACGGCATGCTCTGGTTGATCTTCCCGGCGAGCTCGATGAACTCCGTGTAGAAGTCGTACTCGCGCGCCTTCCACGCGAGGTAGAACGGGTCGACCGGGAGGCAGTGCCCGCCCATGCCCGGGCCCGGGTCGAAGCGCATGAAGCCGAACGGCTTGGTCGCGGCGGCGTCGACGACCTCCCAGATGTCGATGCCCATGCGGTCGCACAGCACCGCCAGCTCGTTGACGAGCGCGATGTTGACCGAGCGGAAGATGTTCTCGAGGAGCTTGCGACAGCTCCGCGGCCTCGGGGCTGGAGACCACCAGCACCTCGTCGCAGACGCGCTCGTACAGCTCCCGCGCGGCCTGGGCGCAGCCGTCGGTGACGCCCCCGATCACCTTCACGGTGTTGCGCAGCGTGTAGTCGGAGCGCCCCGGGTCAACGCGCTCCGGCGAGAACGCCACGTGGAAGTCGCGCCCGGCCGCGAGGCCGGACTCCTCCAGCATCGGGACCAGCCGCTCGCGGGTGGTGCCCGGATACGTGGTGGACTCGAGCACGACGAGCTGGCCCTTGCGCAGCACGCGCGACAGGGCGGTGCCGGCGTCGATCAGGGGTCGCAGGTCAGGCTGGCGGTTCTCGTCCAGCGGGGTCGGGACGCAGATCGTGATCGCGTCCGCCTGGGCGAGGTCGTCGTAGTTGGTGCTCGCCGTCAGGAGACCGGTCGACACCGCCCGCTCGAGGTCCGCGTCCGGCACGTCCTCGACGTAGCTCTGGGCGGTCCGGATCGCCTCGACCCGGCGCGAGTCGGAGTCGAGGCCCACCACGCGGCTGCCCGCCTGCGTGAATGCGAGCGCCAGGGGCAGGCCCACGTAGCCGAGGCCCACCACGCCGACGCAGTGGCTTTCCGCTGCGCGTTCACGAGGCGGAGTGTAGTGAGCGAGTCCGCGGCCTCTAGATGCGCTCAGCCGCTCCGTCCTCGCCCACCGCCAATTGCGGCCACGACCGCCTCTCCGGCCTGACCGCCGCCGTACAGGTCGGGATGCGAGGCGGGCGGCTGCAGGTCGGCGAGCGCCGCGAGGACCCGCTCGGCGATCGAGGCCCACCAGCCGGTTCCAGCCGAGCGCGACCGTCTCCGTCCACTCCGTCGCCTCCCGCAGCGTGAGGCACGGCACCTCGAGCAGGTAGGCCTCCTTCTGGACACCGCCGGAGTCGGTCAGCACCGCGGCCGAGTGGCGCAGCAGCTCGAGGAAGTCGAGGTACCCGAGCGGCGGCAGGAGCTGTAGGCCGTCCCGTCGCTCGAGCCGGTCGCGCAAGCCGGCAGCCTCCAGCCTGCTGTCCGTGCGGGGATGCACGGGGAACAGGGCGGGGAGCGGCAGCGCCTCCAGCACCTCGACGAGCCGCTCCAGCTCCGCGGGATCGTCGACGTTGCCGGCGCGGTGCGCGGTCACGAGCACGTACTCGCGCGGCCTCACCCCGCAGCGCGCGAGCGCGTCGGACTCGCGCGCTGCGATCGGCGCGGTCATCAGCGTCACGTCCGCCATCACGTCACCGACCAGGTCGACCCCGCCGTCGACTCCCTCCCGGGCGAGGTTCTCGACCGCCGTGGGCGTCGAACAAAGCAACAGATCGCTGAGGTGATCGGTGAGCACGCGGTTGCGCTCCTCCGGCATCGAGTGGTCGAACGAGCGCATCCCGGACTCCACGTGCGCGAGCGGCAGGTCCAGCCGCGCGCACGAGAGCGCGCCCGCGAGGGTGGTGTTCGTGTCTCCGTAGACGAGCACCAGGTCCGGCCGCACGTCGCCCAGCACGGGCTCGAGCGAGTGCATCATGCCCGCCACCTGCTCCTCGGCGGTGCCGGAGCCGATACCCAGCTCGCGGTCGGGCGCCGGCAGCGCAAGCTCGCGGAAGAACACCGCCGACAGCTCGTCGTCGTAGTGCTGGCCCGAGTGCACGAGCACCTCGTCGTGGTGGGCGCGCAGGTGCGCCGAGACGGCCGCCGCCTTGACGAACTGCGGCCGGTTCCCCACTAGCGTCAATACGCGCATTCGCTGTAGGATGCCGCAAGGACTTGGGGTAAGGGGTGTAGATGCGGGAGTTTGCTCAGGGGACCGTGAAGACGAGCTTCAGCCTGGCTCGCCACATCTTCAGGTACCTGAACTACCAGATGTCACGCTAGCCCGCGAGCGTCCGTCGCTCGAGCGGCACGGCCCCCCGTCGCACCACCGACCGGGGAGGCCGGTTCGATGGCGCCCGGTATAAAGAAGGCGGATGACCGTCCAAGGGGTCTAGATGAGGCTTATCGCCCGCCTCGCGATACGCCGACCGGTGCCTATCCTGATCTTCTGGGTAGGCGCTTTTGTTGTTGCGCTGTTTCTCGCGGGTAACGCGCGCGACAACCTCCACGAGACCCAGCTCCAGATCCCGGGCACGGAGGCCGACCGCGCCGCGAAGCTGAGCGAGCAGCAGTTCGGCGGCACGATCAGCATGGCGATCCTGCTGAAGGCGCCGCCCTCGCAGGAGCGCGCCCTCGAGCGCGAGGCGCGCGCGCTGGTGCGCCGCCTCGAGCGCATCCCGGACGTGACCGTGCTCAGCCCGTTCGCCATCGGGGGCGACCCGCGCCTCGCGGAACCGCCGGGCCAGGCGCTGCTGACGCTGCAGGTGAACAGGCCGGCCGAGGAGATCTCGGACGAGACCATCCCGGCGGTCGAACGCGAGCTCGACAAGGTCCGGCCACCCGTCGAGACCGAGGTCTCGGGCCGCGCACCCCTCGTGCGTGCGATCAACGAGGCCTCGCTCGACTCGCTCGACCAGGGCGAGAAGATCGCGTTCCCGATCCTGATCGTGCTGCTGCTGCTCGTCTTCCGCTCACCGGTGGCGGCCATGATCCCGTTGCTCTGCGGGTTGTTCGTGACGCGCATCGGCATGGCGATCATGGGCGGCCTCAACGAGGCGTTCCAGCTCGATGCCCTGGCGCTGAACATGCTGACGATGATCGGGCTGGCGCTCGGCGTCGACTACTCGCTGCTGATCGTCTCGCGCTTTCGCGAGGAGCTGGCCGCCGGACGCAGCGTGGAGGAGGCGGTCGAGCAGTCGGTGCTGAGAGCCGGCCGCACCGTGATCTTCGCGGGCACCGCGCTCGCCGTCGGCATGCTGGGAGCGTTGTTCATCGCGCCCGGCTCGCTGCTCGAGTCCGCGACCCTGGGCGTGGTGGTGGCGTGCGTGCTGGCCGTCGTGATCGGCCTCTTCGCGATTCCCGCCAGCCTCGCTGTGCTCGGCGAGAACGTGGACCGCTGGCAGCTGTGGTCCGCCCGCCGCGAGAACCCTTGGGTGCGGCTGTCCGAGCGCATGTCGCGCAAGCCGCTGGTCGCGGTGCTGCTCACGATGTTCCCCCTGCTGCTGCTGACGGCGCCGGCGCTCGCGCTCAATACCGGGCCGCCCAACGTCCAGAACCTGCCCCCCGACAACGCGACGCGGAAGAGCTTCGAGGCCTTCCAGCGCGACCGCGGCGCGGGATGGGCGACGCCGTTCGAGGTCGACTTCCAGACGCAGGGTCCGATCACGACGGAGGCGCGGTTGCGCGCCCTCAAGCGGTTCCAGCAGCAGGCTGCGGCCCAGCCCGGCATCGAGGCGGTGCTCGGCCCGGCGTCGCTGCTCGAGCGCACGGAGGTGCTGCGCAGCCTCACCCGCCAGATCGCCTCGGGGGGCCGGCAGCTGAACCGGCTGGAGGGCGGGCTCGAGCGGCTGCTGTTCGCGACGGGCCTGCTGAACCGCGGCCTGGAGCGGGGTGCCGCCGGCGCCACCGCGCTGAACAACGGCCTCGGCGACGCGGCCGGCGGGTCGAACCAGATCGCGCAGGGCACCGCCGATGCCGTGCCGCAGACACAGCGCCTCGCGAACGGCGTCGCGGAGACGGAGGCCGGGTCCAAGCGCCTCACGAAGGCGTCGCGGCGCGCGAGCAAGGGCGCGCGCGAGTTGCAGGACGCGATCGACGAGCTCGCACGCGTCATCAACGAGCAGAACGATCAAGCCGAGGCCAAGCTGATCGATCCGGTCAACACGTCGCAGTCCGCGGTCCAGTCGGCGCTGCGCAACCTCGGCAGCGCCGGCCCGGCGGCGGCCGCGGACCCGGCGGTGCAACGCGCGCTGGCCGACGTGCAGCGGGCGCTCGCCGCACTCGGGCCGCTGAAGACGAACATCGACAGCTACGCGACGGAGTTCGAGGCGAACTCTGTGGCGATGCGCCAGATCACGCGGGGCATGGACCGCCTCGTCGCCGGCTTGAGACGGATCGCGCGGGGCAGCGGCCAGCTCGATGCCGGGATCGCCCAGACGGCGACCGGCGCGGCCCAGCTCGCCGCGGCGACCGGCGACCTCAGCCTCGGCACCTCGGCGCTCAGCACCGGACTCGACCAGCTGCTCGCGGGCTCGGGTGAGCTGGCCACGGGCATCGACGCGGCCGCAAACGGCAGCGAGCGGATCGCCCGCGGGATCAACCGCCTGCTCGACGCGGTCGTCGCGGTGCGGCGCGCCAGCGACGCGCAGACTCGGGCGCTGCGCCGCCAGGGCACCAACGTCAACCGCGCGGCCACCTCTGGCTACTTCGTGCTCGCGGGCATCGAGGGAGCGCGACCGCAGTCGCAGGCCAACGCGTCGTTCGCGATCAACACCGCGCGCGGCGGGAACACGGCGCGCGTGATCGTGGTGCCGAAGAAGGGTGCGTTCGACCAGGACACCGCCGCGCTGCGGCCGGTGCTCGAGGACCTCGCGGAGAAGACGGCAAAGGACATGGGCGCGAAGGAGGTCGTGGGCGGCCCCGCCGTGCTGCTGGACGACTTCGACCAGGCGACCTCGGCCCGCTTCCCGCTGCTGGTGCTCGTGCTGGTCGTCGTGACGTTCCTGGTGCTGCTGGTGCTCTTCCGCGCACCGATACTGGCGCTCGTGGCGGTGCTGCTGAACCTCGTCACCGTCGGGGCGGCCGTGGGAGTGCTGATCCTCTGCTTCCAGACCGACCCGCCGCCGCTCGGCGGACCGGGCTACCTCGACGCGATCGCGCTGAGCGGCATCTTCGCGATCATCTTCGGCCTCTCGATCGACTACGAGGTGTTCCTGCTGAGCCGGCTCGTCGAGGGACGCGCGCTGACGGGAACGACCGAGGGCGCGATCCGCTACGGCCTCGAGAAGACCGCCACGATCATCACGGGTGCAGCCGCGGTGATGACCTTCGTGTTCCTCGCGTTCGCCGTCTCGCCGGTCACGAACACGCGCCAGTTCGGGATCGGGCTGACGGTGGCCGTCGTGCTGGACGCGTCGGTCGTGCGGTTGATACTGCTGCCGGCGCTGATCCGCATGTTCGGCGAGCGCACCTGGGCGGTCCCGCCGTGGCTCGACCGGGTGCTACCGCGCTTCTCGACGCACTAGCCGCCTAGCCTGACGGCTCGGCGCCGACCTGCTCCGGAGCGTTGCGCCGCACGCGCTTCTCGAGCTCGTCCAGCGAAAGGTCCTGGCGCGGGACCAGCACCAGGCGGTCGACACCGAGGGCCGCGTAGCCGCGCACGACCTCCGGGTCGAGCCGCTCGGCCGGGCTGACCGTGATCGTGAAGCCTGCGAGATCGCGTTCCGCCGCCTCGGCCTCCCGCCGCAGGGAGGCGACCTGCTCCGCGACCGCGGCGCGATCCAGCATGAATCCGTACCACCCCGCCGCGTGCCGCACGGCGCGGCGATGCGCGACTGGGCTGTGCCCGCCGACCACGACGGGGATCGGTCGCTGCACCGGGCGCGGATGCGCATCGACGCCGGAGAACTCGACGTGGCGCCCCGCGAACGCGGGAGCATCGTCCTCCCACAGCGAGCGCATCGCCTGCAGGTACTCGTCGGCGCGCGCTCCGCGCCCGTCCATGGGCACCCCGATCGCGCGCATCTCCGGCTCGAGGTAGCCGACGCCCATGCCGAACACCAGCCGGCCGCCGCTGAGGACGTCGAGCGTCGCGAGCTGCTTGGCGAGCACGACCGGGTTGCGCTGAGGCAGGATCACGATCCCGGTCGCCAGCAGCACGCGCCGGGTCGCCGCCGCCATGAAGCCGAGCGCCACCAGCGGGTCGAGGATCGGGTAGTCGGGCTCCTGCGGTGACGGAGGCACCCGCGGGCTGGGGGCGACGACGTGCTCGCCCATCCACAGCGAGTCGTAGCCGAGCTCCTCGGCGAGGGGCCCGATCCGCGCCGCGCCGCCGGCGGTGGCGCAGGCGCCCATGTTGGTCGCGAAGAGACCGAGCGTCGGCATCACGGCGTTCAGGCTTGCCGGACGGCTAGTTGCGGAAGTTCGGGCACGGGATCTCCGACCGCTTCAGCTGGTCGGGAGCCGTGTCGTATCCGTAGAACGCCTCGAAGCTGAGCTTGCCGCTGGCCGGGCAGGGAGGCTGGGTGAACCAGAAGGTGCGCTTCAGGGTGGTCTTGCGCTTCACGCACTTGCCGCCGCGTTTCTTCGTGCACTTCTTGATCTTCTTCGTGTAGGTCATGCCCGTGGTCGTGACTTTGACCTCCGCCACGGAGATGCGGATCCCGTTGATCGGCCCCGTGGGCAGCACGAGCTTGTAGTCGAAGAGGCCGTCGGGCGTCTTCTCGCTGAAGAAGTTCGCGTTGATCACCGGCACCGTCTCGCGCACTGTGGGGTTCTCCTTCACGACCGGCACCGTCTCGTCGGGGATGCCGACGATCGCGAAGGCGGCGACGGCGCCGGGAGCCGGCTTGGCCCAGAACATCATCAGGTCGGCGGGAATCGGCCGTTCCTCGAAGGGCCTTGCGTCCACCAAGACCCGGCCCGTCCCGATCCGCGCGAAGCGGCACGTCTTGATCAGGTCCTTGTCGTTCTTCGGGATCGTCTTCTTGCCCTTCAGCAGGTTGTTCATGAAGGGCGTGAAGCGGCCACTGCCCTTGTCCATGCGCACCTGGTCGACCAGCTTCTTCGCGTCGCAGTAGAACCGCTTGTTGCGGAAGACCTTCGGCACCGTCGCGCCCGCGGGCAGACGCAGGTAGTTCTCCTTCAGCTCGTCGGGAATTCCGCCGCTCGGCTCGTAGCTGCGGGAGTTGAAGACGACCGTGTACGCGCCGAAGCTCCTGATGTCCTTGACCTGGAAGCTGAACTCCTGCACGACCACGGCCTGGGCGATCGCGGCCGTGACCAGGATGGCGAGCGTGGCTATGGCAGCGATAAGTCTCTTCATCAGATGATGGAACCCCCCAACGGGCGCGGATGTTGCGCCGTGGCCGCCAATCCTAGAGGAACCCCCTGCACCGGGAGTCGGTTCTGGGAGCCGGTCCTACGGACGCGCGGTCGCGCTCTCCGAGGGCGCCCCACAACCCGGGCAGTAGTGCCAGCCCGAACGCAGCTCGGCGCGGCAGTGGGGGCACCGCTCGCCGAGGCCCGGAAGGCCGGGCAGCGGGGATACGACCGCGCCCTCCTCTTCCGCGCCTTCTTCGTCCACCGCCGGGGCGGGAGCGCGTGACGTCCGGCGCGTCTTTGGCAGCGCCTCCATCACCATGGCCCCGCGATCCTCGAACGCGGCGTTTGCCGCCAGGCGCGGGTGACGGTCCCGGTAGGCCTCGAGCAGGCCCCGGAGCGCGCTGACCCCGGCCGCGGCGGCCGTGTGGGGGTGGTCCACCGCGATCGCGTTACGCGCCTTCCAGGGGTTGTCGCGACTGTCGGCCCAGTAGACGCGGCAGGACGCGATCTTGACCGGCGCATCGACGGCGACCACCGCCGGAGAGGTCTCGGTGTCGAGCCTTATTCCGATGACACTCTCGTATTCGAAGGCCTTCGCGCGCGCTCCCATCAGCGCCCCGCCGCGCGCACCCGACTTGATCACGATGACCCGTTCACCCGTGCCCGCGATGGCCGAGCCCGCCGCGCCGGGAATCACGACCTGTGGCTGCTCTCCCGGGAGCAGCGCATCGAACAGGACCGCCTGAGCTTTCGCGCCGAGGAGCCGGATGTCCTCAATTATGGAGTGCGCAGAGCCGCCGGCCATCTGGCTCAATCCGGCGTGGGGCTCTCCGTGCGATCCGGAGGATTGCGGCTCGCGATCCGGCGCGTCAGCCTGCACCGTGGCGTCCTCCAACAGCTTGTCCTTTTTGTGGCATGCCGCAGTTCCCCTGCGGGCAGCAAGCGTAACTAGAGCCTTTGTTATTGGCAAATAGCGGCTTTTTGGAGGCCAAAAGTTTGCATTTGCCAACGGCACCATGTGAAGTATTCGGAAGTTCGGCTTCCCCCGAAGCCGGCGGGAAGCCCCGGGATGGCGGCAATGGATGGCCGAGCGATAGACGGAGCGACAGATGAGGGCCGTGGAACGCGCGTGCGCGCGGGCGGCAGCATGCGCGTGAACGCGCGCGGCGCGCTGCGCGATCTGATCGCCGGCGGCCTGCCGGACAGAGCTTCCGCGCTGACCCTCTATGCCGCGTTGTGCGTGCTCGGCGCCCTCGCCGGCCTGCTCGGCCTGCTCGGCCTGCTGGGGAACGACCCGCAGACGAGCGACGCCGTGCTCGACGTGATCCGCACGGTTGGCGGCACGTCGCTCGCGGACGCGTTGCAGGGACCGGTCGAGGACCTGGTCGCTGACAATCAGCTGGCCATGCTGCTGCTGGTCGGGGGCACGGTGGCGACCGCGGCGATTTCGTCGATCTACCTGCGCGCCTTCCGTTTGGCGGCCAGGCCGCTGACGCACGACCAGGGAAGGCGCCTCCCCGCGCGCGGCCAGCTGCGCGTGCTGGCCCGCGTCCTCGTGGCCGAGGCGCTCGTCGTGACGGGGCTGTGCGTGGTCGCGACGGGCACGCGTCGCGCACGCGATCGGCGATGTCGCCGGGATCTCGGACGACGCCGTCGTCGTCTCGGACATCGTGAAGTGGCCGCTGCTGCTGCTGATCTCGTTTGCCGCGTTCGCGGCGCTCCAGCGGTCGGCCTTCAGCGACCCGCGGGTGCTCGCGTCCAGCTCCGTGCGCTCGAGCCAGGTGCTCGCCACGGTGGCATGGGCGTTCGCCTTCACGGGGTTCGCGTTGTACCTCGCGAGCTTCGGGACGTTCGAGGACACCTACGGCACGATCGGCTCTGGGATCGTCCTGCTCGTCTGGCTGACCATGTTCAGCATGCTCTACTACGTGACCCCCAACCTGCGGGTGACGGGCATCGCCGCCCTCGGCGCCGGCGCGGCCCTCTCGGCCGTCACCTGGCTGCTCGCGAACGCCGCGCTTGCCCTCTGCATCGCGCACTTCGACTCGCTCGGAGACACGGGCGGGACCGTCCTGACCACGGCCGTGTTCCTCGGTGGGCTGTGGGTCTCGAACGTCGTGGTGCTGCTGGGCGTGCGCTTGAACGCGCTCTGGATCGCGCAGGCTGACGGCGACGATTTCGCGCTCGACGTGACCCACGCCGGCGTGCACGCACGCGGCGAGGATCTCGTCCACGCCGTCAGCCGCGCGCTTCAGAACGACGTCGCCCACGACGGGCTCCTGAGCCCGCTCGCCGCGGACGGGGAGGAGGCCGCGCGCATGTCCGACCTCGAGCTGGACCTCGGCGACTGGGGCTTCACGTATGGCGTGGCCTGGGCGGTGGCTCGTGCGGAAGACCCGCAGGAGCCCGACGACTCGGTCGCCGCGCGGGCGCTGGCCGCCGCGCGGCATGTCTTCCACCTCTACTGCGGCGAGGAGGGCTGGGAGGACCGCGTAGGGCGCGAGCTGGAGCAGCGGCGGCGGCTGGGAGACACCGCGATCGCCGGTCCGATCGAGGGCAACGGGCACGGCGGCTTCAAGCTGCAGCGCTAGAGCTTCCGGTCTAGTGCCGGATCCGCAGGACCACGACCGCTGACGAGCCCACCGCGGTGGCGGTCGCCCGCAGGCGGAGCGTGCGCGCGTTCCGGGGCAGGCCGGCTGCGCCCAGCTGCAGCCGCGCGACGGGCCGCCGGCGCAGCCGCAGCCGCAGGACCGCGCGGAAGCGACCGCCGCTCTTGACGCGCGCGGCCCGCACCTTCACCCAGCGGCTGCGCCGCCGCACCTGGATCCGCACACGCTGCCCGGATCTCGCGCCCGCGAGCGTCCCGGACAGCACGAACCGCCCGCCGATGCGCACGGAGCGGCGGCTGCTCTGGAGGACCAGCGCGCGCTTTCCGCCCTTGCTCGAACCGCCGCCGGTGTGCCCGACACCAGGATCGGTGACGAGCGGCGCGCACGGCGTCCCCGCGGCGATGCGGAAGTCCTTGGCCGCCGCGTTCACGTACGCCGGCTCGACATAGAGGTTGTTCACGAGGCTGAAGCCCACGCCCGCCTTCTGGAAGGTCGGCGGCCAGATGCAGTTCTCGCGCAGGACGTTGCCGGTGCCGTGCTTGCCGCACCCCGACCACGAGCCAACGTTCTCCTTCACGCGCGGGTGTGACAGCACGTTGCGCTCCACGATGTTGTCGTCGGACGACGCGCAGCCGCCGTCCTTCGTGTCGCCGCCGAAGCTGATGTTGTCGCCGTTGCCGTAGACCACGTTGCGTGCGATGTAGTTGCCGTCCGCGTCCGGGAACATCTGGATCCCGGTGTCGGCGTTGTCGTAGACCCAGTTGTCGGTGACCTGTGCGCAGCACGGCGAGTGCAGGTAGATGCCGTGCTGGTGGTTCGTCGGCGGCAGCTGCCCGCAGTCGTGGATCCGGTTGCGGCGGATCACGACATGGGGCGCGCGTCCATACTGCTCGTTGCCGACCGCGAAGCAGATCGCGGTGTGGCGGTTCGTGACCTCGTTCCCGATGAACGAGATGCTCTCGCCGTGGACCGTCGGGCTCGGCTTCAGCTCGCTGCCGTCGCTGGGGGCGGCCGAGCCGTCGAAGGTCATGCTCTGGAAGGTGAGATACGAGCTGCTCTTGTCGGTCGTGAGGCGGCCCAGGAAGGTGGCCCACTCCCGCGGGTAGCTCTGGATCGTGATCGGAGCGCCCGGCGCGCCGTTCGCGTTGACCTCCACGTTCTCCCGGTAGGTGCCGCCGCGCAGGCAGCCGGTCTGGCCGGGTCCGAGCGAGTGGGCGAGCTTCTGGAACGTCGCGTACGGCGCACCGACGGTGCCGGCGGCGCTGTCGGATCCGCCGGGCGCGGCCACGCGGTCGCAGGCGGATGCCTGCGCCGGGGCGAAGGCGGCAAGCACGACAGGCCGAGCGCGCAGGCGCACAGACGCGCGGGAGGGCGAGCGCGCGGACCGGAGTGGGATGTCTCCGCAGCAGAACCATGGCTCAGCGATCCTTCGCGGCCGCGCGGGGGCGCAGCCTCCATGAGCCGAACAGCGGTGCATCCTTGCAGACCGGGCACCGGTGGCGGCCACCGGAGCCGGAAACGTCCCAGGTGCAGCAGTTTGTTGGTCGGCGATACTTGCCCGCGTGGCCGAGACGTACGTCGAAACGGCGAAACGGGGCGCTGAGGCCTTCAGCACTGGAGACCTCGAATCCGTGCTGCCGGACGCCCACCCCGACCTCGAGTTCATCCCGATGCGCGCCCCGGTGCAGGGCGCCTACGACGGCCATGACGGCCTCCGCGAGTCCTTCGCCGACAACGCCGAGAACTTCGACGAGTTCCACCTCGTGGTCGAAGAGGTGATCGACCGCGGCGACGAGGTGATCGTGGTCGGCACGCTGCACATACGCGGCAAGGGCAGCGGCGTGAAGGTCACGACGCCGAGCGCTGCGCGCTGCTCACCTACCGCGATGGCAAGCTGATCCGCTTCGAGGAGGAGCTACGCGACCGCGCGCGGGCGCTGCAGCCGCAGACTGACAGACGGCGGGCGGCCGCAGCCGAAGCAGCGGGACGAAAAAGCGGGCAACGAATGCGCTCCCGGGGTAGACTCGGCCCAGGAGTGGGGGGCGAGAGGAGCCGGAATGCGACCGTGCGCGCCGCGTCGGCAGTGGTCGGTGCGGTGCTGTTCCTGCTGGTGTCCTGCGCCCCGGCGGTTGCCGCCTACCCCGGGACCAACGGAAAGATCGCCTTCAGCCGCGACGGCCAGATCTGGACGATCGACCCGGACGGGACGAACGAGACGCAGCTGACGACGGTCTTCCTCGTACGACCCGCAGTGGTCTCCAAAGGAACGCGGATCGCCTACACACGAGGCTTCGGCACGAGTGCCGAGGTTCGCATCATGGATGCGGACGGCAGCAACGACGTGCAGGGTACGGGACCCGTGGGCGTTCTCGACGCCTCGCCCAACGGACGGAGGGTCGCGTTCATCGCGCCCTACTACGACTCCGACTGTCCCTGCTCATCTACGTGATCGTCGATGCCGAGATCGACGGCAGCTCAGCCCCGGTATCTGCATTCGCAGGCCGACTCGACGGCTCCCGCCTGGATGACATCTCCTATTCGCCGCGGGGCGACTACGTCGCCGTCACCAACTTCGACGGCCCCACTTCCGACCGGGAGCTGTACAAGGTCTCGGTGATCGGAGGCGGCGTCTCCGGCATCGCGGGCGGGTCGAGCGCGGACCAATGGCGCGGTGGGTGGTCTCCTTCCGCCGACCAGCTCGCCTATCTCGACGGCCTCAACGACTACAGCGTCGCGACCATCAGCCCGGACGGGACCGGCAGAACCGTCCTCGTGCCCGACGCCTTCGGTGTGGAATGGTCGCCGGACGCCACAGAAGCTGGTGTTCGCGGGTCGCGACGGGGCGTGCGGCGGCTGCCTCGAGCTGCAGCCGAGTGAATCCGGACGGAACCGGCCTTACGACCATCACGCACACGACCGGGGACGAGACCGACCCCGATTGGCAGCCGGTGACGGGCACGATCGCCGGGCTCCCCGCGCCCGAAGGGCGCCACGCCGCTGCGCGTGTCGCTGGTCCGGCGTTCGACCAGTGCACCGCGCCGAACCGCGCGCACGGACCGCCGCTGACCTTCGGCTCGTGCAATCCGCCGGTGCAGTCGGCGCCGGATCGCACCGTCGGCACGCCGGACGCGAACGGGGCCGTCGCCAAATGGCAGGTTCCGTACGCGTCAGGCGCATGCTCGGCAACCCCGCGACGGCCGCGGACCAGGGTACCGGGACAAAGTTGGGACAAGAATCGGAGCCACGCCGATCCCTTCAAGCCCAAAGCCCCACGGATGCGGGGCTTTTCAAGTGGGCCGTGAAGGACTCGAACCTTCAACCTTGGGATTAAGAGTCCCCTGCTCTGCCAGTTGAGCTAACGGCCCGGGAACGGGCGATTATAGGTACGCGTCAGGAGCGGGCGCTGTGGGCTACGGCGTGGGCTGGGCGCCGCCGGCGGCCTGGCCGGGCAGCGGCCCGAAGTTCGTTCCCGGCCGGCTGGTCCTTGCCCTGCTTGGCCGCCTGGCGCTGGGCCTTCTTGGCTTCGTCGACCGCCTTCGCGATCTTCTTTCCCTGCTTCTTCAGGTCCTTGATCAGGGAGCGGACCGTGTTGCGCTGGTCCGACGGCGAGCGCTGCACCGCCTCCCTGGCCGCTTGGTCGCCCTTCTCCACCTGGTCCGCCCGGTAGGCGAAGTCGGCGAGCTGGAAGTACCCGTTCGGGCTGGGCCGTGACTTCAGCGCGGCCTCCTGGATGCTGACCGCCTTGTCGTAGTCCTGCAGCGCGCCGTAGGCGAGCGCGGCAAAGGCGGCGGCGCTGGGATCGACCTTCTTCGGCTTCAGCCGCTCGTATCGCTTCCACGCCTGCGAGACCTCGACCACCGCCTGCTGCCCGCGGTCGGTGAGCGCGCCCGTCGACGCGTCCGAGCCTGCGGGCGAGGACGCGAGGTTGAACTGCGCGCGCACGACGGCGACCCAGGCATTCGGGTCGTCCGGGTTGCGTGCGGCGCGGCGCTCGGCGCGGTTCACCACGTCGTCGAACGCGCTGGTGGTGTCGCTGCTCCCGCCGCCGCGGAACGCGTCGATCAGGCCTCCGCTGACGTTGCCGCCCACGCCGAAGAGCACGAGGCCGCCGCCGAACAGGATCGCGAGGCCCACGTACACGACCTGGACGAGCTTCTTCCGCTTTCCTTTCAGGTCAAAGAGCATTCGAGTTCCTCATGTTTCAGGACGAATCAGGGAGATCCTTCGGCCGACGGCTCCGCGGGCGCGCGCTGCCCAGATCGACCGAACAGAGACGCCAGGACGATACTCAACTCGAACAGCACGATCAGCGGTACCGTCTCGATGATCATGGAGACGGGGTCCACCGTCGGCAGCAGCGCGGCCACGACCACGCAGGCGAAATAAGCGTAGCGACGCCACGCGCGCAGTTGGGCGGGTGTCACGATCCCGAGCCGCGTGACCGCGAGGATGGCCAGCGGGACCTCGAACATGAGGCCCATGGCGAGCAACATCAGCGCCACGAAGCTGTAGTAGTCGCGCGCCCGCACCTGGACGTTGAACTGGTTGTCGTTGAAGCTCAGGAGGAAGTCCACCGCGCGGTCCAGGATCACGAAGTACCCGAACGCGACGCCCGCGGCGAACAGGACGGGGACCATCAGCAGGATCGGCAATGCGACGCGGCGCTCGTTCGGGCTGAACGCCGGCAGCACGAACGCGTAGACCTGGTAGAGGATCACCGGGAGCGCCAGCGCCAGGCCCCCGTATGCGGCGATCGTGATCGTCGTCAGGAACGGCTCCGTCACTCCGAACGTGATCGGCTTGAAGCCTTCCGGCAGCGGCGAGTTCAGCACGTCGAAGAGCTGATCGTCCTGCCAGAAGCACAACGCGAAGCCCACCGCGAACGCGAGCACCGAGATGATGATCCGCGTCCGCAGCTCGTCGAGATGCTCGATGAGCGTGAGCCGGTCCTCGTGGCTTACCGGCTTGATCCTGGCCATGATCCGCTGGCTAGCGGGCGGCGAAGGTCGAGCTACGACCTGCGGTCGTGGACGACCTCACCCTCCAGCGGACGCTCCGCGGCGCCGTCGCGTGAGCCCTCGAGCTCGCGGACGTCGGCGTCGTCATCATCGTCCTTGTCGCTGGTGACCGAGTTCTTGAACTCACGGATGCCGCGGCCCATCGAGCGGCCGAGCTCCGGGAGACGCTTGGGCCCGAACACGATCAGAGCAACGATCAGGATCAGGACGATCTCCATGGTTCCGATGCCGAAGGGCATGGCCACATGGTAGCGCCGTCGAGGGCCGCTACTCGAAGTTGCGGTAAAAGCGGGACGGGGTCGGTTCCGCCTGGCCCTGGTACTTGGAGCCCGCTTCCTTGGCCCCGTACGGGGTCTCCACCGGGCCGTCCATCCGCATGAATGAGATCTGGCCGATCGGCATCCCGTAGTAGATGGTGATCGGGAGGTTCGCGACGTTGGACAGCTCGAGGGTCAGGTTCCCCTCGAAGGAGGGATCGACGAACCCGGCGGTCGAGTGGATCAAGAGGCCCAGCCGGCCCAGCGAGCTCTTGCCCTCGAGCCGCGCCACGATGTCGTCCGGAAGCGCGATGGATTCGAGGGTCTGACCCAGGACGAACTCGCCAGGGTGCAGGATGAACGGCTCCTCCTTGGACACCTGCACGAGCTCCGTGAGGCCGTCCATCTCCTGCCGGACGTCGATGTACGGGTACCGCGCGTTGTGGAATACGCGGAACTTGTCGTCCACGCGGACGTCGATGCTCGAAGGCTGGATTAGCCCCTCGTCATAGGGGTCGATCACGATCCGGCCGGCGGATATCTCCGCCTTGATCGTGCGGTCGCTGAGCACCACGGCGCCGGGGAGTCTAGCCCGCCCAGAAGAGTCCTAAAGCTTGCGGCTCCTACCGCCGATATGTGCGCCATGGAGATGGAGACCTCAGGCGGCCAGCAGAATCACCGGGTAAAGCGCGTCGCGCTGCCCAGCGGCAAGACGATCGAGGTCGTCTACTTCGACGACCACGTCGCCAAGGCCGCAACGCCGTGCCGCACCGAGGAGCTCCACCTCTGCCCCGACTGCGACTCCGTGCTGGTCTACCCCACTCAGTGGAGCGAGGTGGACCGGATGCGCTGGGAGGTCACCCTGCGGTGTCCCAACTGCGAGTGGCTGCACACGGGCACTTACGACCAGGACACGGTCGAGCGTTTCGACGAGGAGCTGGACCGCGGGACCGACAATCTCGTCGACGACCTGAAGAGGCTTATCCGGGCCAACATGGAAGAAGAGATCGAGCGGTTCTCCAAGGCCCTGGTCGAGGATCACATCCTCCCCGAAGACTTCTAGGACTTCCTCCCGCAATCACCCTCCCCCTGCCGCCGGTCCAATAGGGCCGGCGGTCCCTATTTAGGGTTCGCAGTGGGCGGCAGTTACGCGTACCGGTCGGCGATGCGGTCCGCCACGTCGGTCAGGGAGCGCTCGAGGCCGGGCTCTACTGCTCCGCGCAACGCATCCTTCGCCTCGCGCGACCAGGCTCGCTGCGCGCGTGCGCGTCTCCTCGAGCGCGCCGGTCGCCGCGATGCGGTCGCACAACGCCTCCGCTTCCTCCCGCGACGTGACCGTGCGCAGGTCCGACAGGCCGAGGTGCGCGAGGATCAGCGGCAGCGTGACCGTGCCGTCGAGCAGGTCGGTGCCGCGGTGCTTGCCCGTGCGTTCCTCCGGACCGCTCACGTCGAGCACGTCGTCGAGCATCTGGAAGGCCAGACCGAGCCGGCGGCCGTACGACCCGAGGGCCGTCGCCTCCTGCGCTGGACGTCGCGCCGCGAGCGCGCCGAGCCGGCAGGCGGCGGCAAACAGGCTGGCGGTCTTGAGCTCGCAGCGCTGCGCGTAGCGCTGCTCGTCCACGTCCAGCCGGTAGGCATCGTGGCGCTGCGCGAGCTCGCCGCGGGCAAGCGCGAGACATGCGTCCGAGAGCGCTCGCACCTGCTCGGGGTCGCCGTTCGCGGCCAGCAAGGCGAACGAGCGCGAGAACAGGAAGTCGCCGGTCGCGGTCGCGGTCTCGCGGCCGTCGCGCGCGAACACGGTCGGGCGCCCGCGGCGCAGCAGCGCGTCGTCGACGACGTCGTCGTGCACGAGGGTCGCCATGTGGATCAGCTCCACGGCGGCCGCCGCGCGCACGAGCTCCTGCTCGTCCTTCGCGCCTCCGCAGATGAGCACGAGCAACGGGCGCAGCCGCTTGCCGCCGGCCGCGAGCGTGTCGGACGCGGGCGCGTGCAGGTCGGGGCCGCCGCCCGCACTGGTCTCGGCCAGCAGGCCCTCGGCGCGCTCCATCAGCGCGGGCATCCGCTCCCCCCCGAGCAGGATCACCTCGTCCACCGTGCTCATGCCATCACCGATCCCGAATGGATCGCGATGATGCCGCCCGCCAGCAGCAGGTAGCGCACGTCGCGCAGTCCGGCGCCGTACATCAGAGCGGCGAGCTCGTCGGCAGGCGGGAACCGGCGCACCGAGTCGGGCAGGTACGTGTAGGCGTCGTGGTCCCCGGCGGCGGCGCCCAGCAGCGGCACGACCCGGTCGAACCACACGGCATAGAACCAGCTCAGCGGGGGACGGCGCGGCGTCGTGATCTCGAGGATCACCACCCTCCCACCCGGGCGCACCACGCGTGCCATCTCGCCGACGCCGCGTTCGAGGTCCACGACGTTGCGCGCGCCGAATCCCACGGTGGCCGCATCGAACTCGCCTGCGTCGAAGGGAAGCTCGAGCGCGTTCCCCTGCACCCACGCAACCGGCGCCCCGGCCTCCTGAGACTTGGCCTGCGCCAGCTCCAGCATCGGGGCGGAGAAGTCGAGGCCCACGACACGCCCGCGAGGCCTCGACCCGGCCGGCCAGCTCGAGGGCGAGGTCACCGGTGCCGCAGCACACATCGAGCGCGCTGCCGCCCGGGCCGACGCACGCGAGGTCGGCAGCGCGCTCGCGCCAGCGGTGGTGCATGCCGGCCGTCATGACCGAGTTCATGAGGTCGTACCGATCCGCGATGCGATCGAACATCGACCGGACCTGAGCCTCGCGGCCTGTCGCCGTGATTTGCCGTTACCTCAGTGCGGACAGGTACTCGACGAGCGCGTCGAACTTCTTCGGCGGTAGGTTCCGATAGGACGGCATGGGCGCCGTGGGGTTGATCAGCGTGCGCTCGATCGCCGCCGCCGGGAGCCGTCGCGCCGACGTGGCTGAGGTTCGGCCCGGGGCCGGGGTTCCCCGCCTCGCCGAACTTGTGGCAGGCGCCGCAGCCCGATTGGTTGGCGACGTTCTGGCCGGCCTCCAGGGCGACCGGCACATCCATCTTGATCTTGTCGGGCGCCTCCGCGTGCGCGCCGAGGTACGTGAGGTAGGCCATCGCCGCCATCGTCGCGATCGCCGCGGTGGTGGCGATCGGGCGCCGCTCCGGGCGCCGCTCGGGGTTGCGGTCGTAGAACGGCAGCAGGAGCAGCAGGACCAGGCAGATCGTCGGGATGCCGACGGTCGCCAGGATGACGAGGTCCGGCGGCTTGATCACGCGCAGCAGCTCGAACAGGAAGAAGAAGTACCACTCCGGGCGCGGTGTGTAGGTGACGGTGGTCGGGTCCGCCTTGTTCGAAAGCTCCCCGGAGCCCAGGATCAGCGACATCGCGATGATCACGGCCAGCACGATCACGGCCATGGCCGAGTCCTTCAGCACGGCGTAGGGGAAGAACGGCTTCCCCTGCGACTTCAGGATCTGGTACTCGCGCAGGTACTGCTCTTTGTCGCGCGCGTCCAAGCGGCTAGACCTTTTCCTTCTCGAGCGGCTCCGGCAGCTTCGCCTTCAGCCACGGCGGCGCGGTCGTGCCGAGCTTCACCACCAGATACAGGTGGATGCGCGATCAGGGCGGCGATCAGGCCCGGTATCAGGAGCATGTGCAGCGCATAGAACCGGGTCAGGGTCGTGGCGCCGAACTCCGGGCCGGCACGTAGGAAGTCGGCCAGGTACGGGCCGAGCACCGGCGCCGTCCCGTTCAGGTTCACGGCCACGACCGTCGCCCAGAACGAGCGCTGGTCGAACGGCAGCAGGTAACCCGTGAGTCCCATCATCAGCGTCATCACCAGCAGCACGACGCCGATCACCCAGTTGAGCTCGCGCGGGTACTTGTACGCGCCGAAGAAGAACACGCGCCCCAGGTGCAGGAAGATCAGGACGATCATCACCGTCGCTCCCCAGCGGTGCATGCCGCGCACGAGGCTGCCGAGGAACACGTCGTTGGTGATGTGCTGCACGCTGTCGTAGGCGCGCGAGGGATCCGGGTCGTAGTACATCGCGAGGACCACGCCGGTGACCGCCTGCGACAGGAACGCGAACATGGTCGCGGAGCCCAGCGTGTAGAACCAGTTGGTCCCCTTCGGGACCTTGCGGAACAGCATGCCCTTGGCGAGCCCGCCGACGCCCGTGCGCTCGTCGACCCAGCCGACGATCCCGGTGCCGACCTCGGCGGCCTGATCCTTGACCGTGACGTCGTTGTCGGGACGCTCCTGCGGAGGCGGAGGCTTGCGGCGGCCGGGCAGCGGGGGCTTGGGAATCCGGATCGCCATCAGGGAGACGGCACCGTGAACCGCTTCGGGTACAGGTACTGCCACAGGCCGTCCAGCGGCTCGCCCGGGTCGCGCGGCGAGAACCGCTTCAGCTCCGAGTTGACGCTGAAGCGCGGTCCCAGCTCGACCTGGCCGTTCTCCACTCGCGTGTGGAAGCGGTCGAGCGGTCGCACGGGCGGGCCGCCCTCGACCTCGCCCGAGCGCGTTGTACACGCCGCCGTGGCACGGGCACACGAACCGCTGCGCGGGGCTCACCCAGCGCACCGGGCAGCCGAGGTGCGCGCAGCGCGTGGAGATCGCGACGAACTCGTCCGGATAGTCGCTGCCGTCGATGGCCGACGTTGCGCTTGCGCACGTAGGCGATCGTCTTGCCGGCCTCGCCGACACCGCTCATCAGCGTGAACGTGACGCGGCGTGTAGTTGTCCGCGACTGAAGTCGCTCGGCGGTCCGATGGGCTGCCAGGGGAAGTCCGCCTCCTCGAAGACGGGCCCGAGCGCGAACCCGATCGCCGGCAGCACGATCGCAGCGGTCGCGATGCCCCCGGCCGCCATGCGCGCCGCCGGTGAAGAGCGCCCGCCGCGTCATCGTCTCGCCCTCGAAGTAGCCGGGCGGCTTGGCCTTCGGCAGCGGCTCCGGGCCGTTGGGAGCGCCGTTGCGAGAACCGGGAACGCCGTTCGCCCCCCTGTCGGGCCGGCGTTCGGTCTCCGTGCGATCAGCCATCGAGAGAGGAAAGTTGCCGCTGTTACTAGGTTTGTGGCTCCTGCGACGCCACGCAACCGAACGCTATCAGGGCGTGCCGCGCTTCAAGCTCGATGCCCGTCTCGGCGGACCGGCGCGCGACCTCCCCAAGCAGCTCCGCCGGCTCGGCCCGGCCCTCGCGCGCAGCGGCAATTGCCTGCTCGTAGCGATCCCAGGGCCCCCCGCCGACGGCCAGCGCGCTGAGCGCCCACAGGCCCGTCAGCAGGTCGTCGTCGTCCGCCCCGGCGGCGCGGTGGCGGGCGCTGAGCGTGATCAGGTCCGCGAGCGCGCGCACTGCCGGGAGGTCGCCGAGCCGCGCGAGGCGGCTGAGCCCGAGCGCATACATGTAGTCGCCGGCGAGCAGCCGCAGGTCCTCGTCCGCGGTGTCGAGCAGCCGCGTGCGGCCGAAGTGCAGGAGGTAACCCTCGAGCACGCTCTCGACCACCAGCGCGTACTCGAACGGGTCCGTGCGATCGGCCGCGGCCGCCTGGACCAGCGGGCCCAGCGTGTCCTCCCCCGGCGCCTCGCGCAGAGCCGGCGCGATGGCCTCGCCCTCCGCGGACACGACCTCGCGCAGGCGCGCCAGCGTGCGCCCGGTGAGCACCGTCTCCCTCACTCCACGCCCGCGATCTCGAACGACTCGCGCGCCGCGTCGATCGTGCGGTCGACCTGTTCGTCGCGTGTGGGCCAGCGACGGGAACCACGCTTCGTACGGGGACGGAGGCAGGTAGATGCCACGTTCGAGCATCGCGGTCCAGAAACGCGCGAAGGCCTCGTTGTCGGCGGCCCGCGCGGACCGGTAGTCGGTGACGGGCTGCTCCGCGAAGAACACGGTCAGCAGGCCGGCCTCGCTCGTCACGCTGCACTCCATCCGCGCGCAGCCCTTCCGACAGGCGTGCGGTGGTCTCGCGCAAGCCGCGCGTACGCGCCCTCATCGAGCTGGCTGAGCGTGGCGAGCCCGGCCGCGGTCGCGAGCGGATTGCCGGACAGCGTGCCTGCCTGGTACGTCTCGCCGACCGGCGCGAGGTGCTCCATCAGCGCGCGCGGCCCCGCGACGGCCGCGAGCGGCAGGCCCGCCGCCCAGCACCTTTCCGAGGATCGTCAGGTCAGGCTGTACGCCGAGCAGGTCCTGCGCTCCTCCGCGCGCGACGCGAAAGCCGGTGATCACCTCGTCGAAGACGAGCAGCGCGCCCGCCGCGTCGGACAGCGTCACGCAGCAACTCGAGAAACCCCTTGCGCGGTGGAACCAACCCCATGTTCGCCGCGATGGGCTCCGCGAGGATCGCGGCGACGTCGTCGTCGACCGACAGACCGCACGCGCTTCCGTCGTCGTTCCACGGGACGACGATCGTGTCCGCCGCCTGCGCCGCGGTGACTCCGGGCGACGCGGGGATGCCCTGCGTCGCAAGTCCCGAGCCGGACTCGGCCAGCAGGCCGTCGACGTGCCCGTGGTAGTGCCCGGCGAACTTGACGATCTTGTCGCGGCCCGGTGGCCGCGCGCGCCAGGCGGACCGCCGTCATCGTCGCCTCGGTGCCCGACGAGACGAGGCGCACCATCTCGGCCGACGGGACGCGCTCGACGACCTCGGCCGCCAGCTCGACCTCCGCCTCGGTGGGGGCGCCGAAGCTCGTGCCGCGCGCGGCCGCGCGCTGCACCGCCTCCACCACCGCCGGGTGCGCGTGCCCGAGGATCAGCGGGCCCCACGAGCAGACGTAGTCGACGTAGCGGTTGCCGTCGACGTCCTCGATCTCGGCACCCGCCCCGGACCGTATGAAGAGCGGCTCGCGGCCGACCGCGCCCATCGCCCGCACCGGGCTGTTGACGCCGCCCGGAATGACCTCCTTGGCGCGCGCGAACAGATGGTGTGAGCGCGTGTCGGCGGCCGTCTCCCTAGCTATTCGCGGCCCCTATTCGCTTCTCCCACTCCGCATAGTCGGGAGTGAAGTAGTGGAGCCGCACCTTCTTGTACTCCGTCGACGAGTACAGGGTGGCGCGATCGTCGCCGCCGAGCCCGCACACGCCCGCGACCCCGTCGAGGACGGCGTCGCACTCCTCCTTCGAGCGCCCGTGCGCCATCGTGAAGACGCTGTACGGCCAGTCCGGGTAGGTCGGGCGCCGGTAGCAGTGCGACACGCCGCGCACCGCCGCCATCTGCGGCCCGATCTCGGCGATCTGGTCCTGCGGCACCTTCCAGACGCCCATCCCGTTGGCGGAGAAGCCCGCCCGGCGGTGGAACAGGATCGCGGCCACGCGGCGCAGCAGCTTGCGCTCGATCATGCCCTCGAGGTGCGCGAGCATCCGCTCGACGGGGATGCCCAGCTGCGCGGCGGCCGGCGCGTAGGCGTCGGAGCGCACCTCCATCGGTCCCTGCAGCGCCCGGATCACGGCCACGTCGAAGTCGTCGAACGGCACCGGGTCGCGCGGGCGCGGCTCGACCGCCTCGACCGGCGCGGCCAGCTGCGCGGTGTCGCCCTCCATCTCGAGGTTCATGTTGATCTTGAACATCGTGAGCGTCGGCAGCTTGCGGATCGACTCGGCCCCGGCGCGCTCCTTCAGCACGTCGAGCGTGCCGTCCAGGCCGAGCTTCGAGTCGGGCGCGGTCGCGATCGTGAACCACAGGTTGAAGTCGTGGTTGCGCAGGTAGTTGTGGGACACGCCCGGGTGCTCGTTGATCACGGCGGCCGCCCTCTGCGGGTGATCGGCGTCGACCCGCGCGGCGACCAGCATCGAGCTGTAGCCGAGCGCGGTCGTGTCGAAGATCGGCGTGATCTCCCTGATGATGCGCTCGCGCAGCAGGCGCCGCGTGCGCTCCATCGCCTCGTCCTCCGGCAGCTCGGCATCGCGCGCGACCGCCTCGAACGGGCGCGGGCTGAGCGGGAAGCGCGACTGCAATGAGTTCAGCAGGCGCTTGTCGGTCTCGTCGAGCGGCACGGCCGCGCCCTCGGTGCGAGAGCGGAGCTTGGGAACCGCGCGTGTCAATCCTGAAGCCAGCGTGCCACATCCTTTGCGTGGTAGGTCACGATCACGTCGGCGCCGGCGCGCCGGATCGCGGTCAGCGACTCGAGCACCGACGCGCGCTCGTCCAGCCAGCCGCGCTCCGCGGCCGCCTTCAGGGCGGCGTACTCGCCGGACACGTTGTAGGCGGCGACCGGTACGTCGACGGCGTCGCGCACCTGGCGGATCACGTCGAGGTACGGAAGCGCGGGCTTGACCATCACCATGTCGGCTCCCTCCGCGACGTCGATCTTCGCCTCGCGCACCGCCTCGCGGGCGTTGGCGGGATCCATCTGGTAGCCGCGGCGGTCTCCGAACGCCGGAGTCGAGTCCGCCGCCTCCCGGAACGGGCCGTAGAAGGCGGACGCGAACTTGGCGCTGTACGCGAGGATCGGCACCGAGCTGTGCCCCTCGCTGTCGAGCTGTGACCGGATCGCCCCCACGCGGCCGTCCATCATGTCGGACGGCGCGACGGCGTCGGCGCCCGCCGCCGCGTGCGAGATCGCGGTCTTGGCGAGCAGCTCGAGCGTCACGTCGTTGTCCACCTCTCCGTCGGCGCGCACGACGCCGCAATGCCCGTGCGACGTGTACTCGCACAGGCAGACGTCCGTGATCACGGTGAGGTCCGGCTGCGCCTGCTTCAGGCCGCGGACCGCGAGCTGGACGATGCCCTCGTCGTCGTATGCGCCGGTCGCCGCGTCGTCCTTGTCGGCGGGGATGCCGAACAGCAGCACCGCCGGAATCCCGAGCGCGGCGATCTCGCCGGCCTCCTCCTCGAGGTGGGAGATCGTGAGCCGCTCGACCCCCGGCATCGACTCGACCGGCTCACGCCGGTCGCGGCCGTGGGTCACGAACAGCGGGTAGACGAGATGGCCGACCGACAGCTCGGTCTCGCGGACCAAGCCGCGCAATGCGCTCGTGCGGCGCAGCCTTCTGAGCCGCGTGGCGGGAAAAGACATGCCGGGACAGGATATCCAGCAGCCTGGGACCCGCCTACCCGAACCGCCGGATTGCGACCCGGGATGCGAGCCCGAAGGCGATTGCCAGCGCCGCCAGGTGCAGGAGCGGGCCGGCGAGGTCGCCGCTCCCGTACAGCGCGGACCGCATCGCGTCGACGGTCGCGTCGAAGGGAAACAGCGAACGACACCGCCTGCGATCACGTCGTGGACCGCGGGGCTGACGGCGCCGGACGGCACGAGCGCGAGAAAGGCGACGGGCAGCAGCAGCGTGAAGGCCAGCAGCGATGCGGACTGGACCTCACGCGCGATGGCCCCGATCAGCGTGCCCATGGCCGCGAACGCAACCGCCGCGACCGCGACCGCGAGCACCCACAGGTGGAAGCGGTCCCACTCGACCGTCGCGAAGACGGCCACCGCCAGCAGCATCACGAGCGTCACCGGCAGGGCGCCGGCGACCGCGAACAGCCCCTTCTCGACGAGCAGCGCCGTGCGCGACACCGGTCCGCGCACGAGCCGGCCGAACGTGTTCTGGTCGCGTTCGAGCGCGAGCGCCCCCGAGGCCAGCAGCACGGTCACGAACATCAGCGACACGGCCACGGCCACCGCGGCCGCGAACGTCGTGAGCGGTACGCGCGCGGCGCTCACCACCTCCTTGTCGACGCGGATCGGCTCGCTGAGGGCCTGCAGGACTTGGCTCGACAGCCCGAAGTTCGCCTGCGCGACCTGGGTGAAGCGCACCACCCTGTCGAGGTCGCGGCGCTCGCGGGAGCCGCGCGGAAGCGCGCGCCGCGCGGCCTCCACCGACTTCCCGATCCGGCGCAGGCCGAGCACGTTGAACTTGTCGCCGAACACGGTCACGTCGCCGCCGTTCAGCAGCAGGTCGAGGTAGCGCAGGTTGGCGCGCGTCAGCGCGCGCGCGACCTGGCGGTTGGCCTCCGCCAGGGCGGCCGCGATCGCGTCGTCGACGATCCGCGCCTTGATCGGGTCCTCCTCGCTCACGATCACCTCGAGCCTGGGCTGCTCGACTCGCGACTCGATCTGGCGGAAGGTGTCCTCCGGGATGATCAGCGCCCCGACCACGTCGCCGTCGCGCACGAGCTGCTCGGCCTCCTCCCGCGACGACGCGTGCACCGGCTCGATGTGGTCGCGCACCTGCGCTCCCGAGATCCCCAGGCGCAGCGGCCCGGTGCCGACGTCGAGCGACTCCCCGCGCGGCACCTCGTTCACGATCGCGACGCGCGGCTTCTCCGATCCGCGGCTGAGCGTCAGCCCGATCAGCAGCGCCACCACCAGCGGGTAGAGGAGCAGCAGGCACAGCAGGAGCGGAGAGCGCCGGAGGATCCGCAGGTCCTTGGCGAGCAGCGTGCGCAAGGTGGCTAGTGACCTTGCTCGGAGAGGAACGAGAGGAACGCGGACTCGAGGTCGCCCCGCCCGGCGACCCGTTCCTGCAGCTCCTGCGGGGGACCCCAGAACAGCGCCTCACCGTCGGCCAGGACCAGCACGCGGTCGGCGTAGCGCTCGGCCTCCGACAGCGTGTGCGTCGCATAGAGCACCGTGGTCCCGTCGGCCGACAGGCCGCCGAGGTACTCCCACAGGCGCTCGCGCTGGCGCGGGTCGAGCGCCGCGCTGGGTTCGTCGAGCAGGAGCACGGGCGGGGACGACAGGAGGCCGATGGCGACGTTCAGCCGCTGCCGGTTGCCGCCCGACAGCCGCGCGACCTGGTCGCCGGCGCGTTCACCCAGGCCGGTCTGCGCGAGCATTCGCGCGACCGCTGCCTCCGGGTCCTCGACGTGCTCGAGCCGGGCGAAGAGCCGCAGGTTCTCCGCCACCGTGAGCTTGTCGTACACGGCGGGCGTCTGCGGCACCCAGCCCGCACTGGTCGCGCCCTGCACCGTGCCGGCATCCGCTTTCTGGATGCCCGCCAGGATCGTCAGCAGGGTGGTCTTGCCGGCGCCGTTGGGGCCGATGCACGCCACGCGCTCGCCGGCCTTCGCGTCGAGCGAGACGTCCTTCAGCGCCTCGCGCGCGCCGTAGCTCTTGCGCAATCCCTCCGCTGCGAGCACGACGGGCGGAGAGGAAAGCATCCTGCGAGGTTAACGGCCGATCCGGTATATACGTCGCATGTCAGGCAAGCGCGTGCTGTTCCTCGGCGACATCGTCGGGGAACCGGGTCGGTCCGCCGTCACGAACACGCTGCCCTCGCTGATCGAGCGCCACGCGCCCGACCTGGTGATCGCCAACGGCGAGAACGTCGCCGGCGGGCTCGGCATCACGCCGCGCACCGCGGACAAGCTGTTCGCCGCCGGCATCGACGTGCTGACCACGGGGAACCACGTCTACAGGCACCGTGACGCGTACGAGCTGCTCGACACGAGCGACCGGATCGTGCGGCCGGCCAACTATCTGGAGACGAACCCCGGCCGCGGCCACACGGTGGTGGAGAAGAACGGCGTGCGCTGGGGAGTCGTGAACCTCAGCGGCAACGTCTTCATGCAGGCGGCGTACTCCCCCTTTCACGTGGTCAACCGCGTGCTCGCGCAGCTCGCGGACGAGGCCGACTACGTGTTCGTCGACTTCCACGCCGAGGCGACCAGCGAGAAGGTCGCGATGGGCTGGCACCTCGACGGCCGCGTGCTCGCGGTCGTCGGCACCCACACCCATGTCCCGACCGCGGACGGCCGCGTGCTGCCCGGCGGGACGGCGTTCATCTCCGACGTCGGGATGACGGGCGCGCGCGGCGGTGTGATCGGCGTGAAGAAGGAGCAGATCCTGGAGCGCTTCATGACGCAGATGCCGGTCAAGTTCGACACCGCGACCGACGACGTGTGGGTGATGAGCGTGCTGATCGAGACCGCCGGCAACGGCCTCGCTAAGTCGCTCGAGCAGATACTTGTGCCGGCGGCCGAGAAATAGCCGTCAGCCGGTAAGCCGGCTGACGGGTTGGGTGCGGGACGGCCGCTCCGTACTCAGAAGCGCGATCAGCGCCAGCGGCAGCCACCACACGATGTAGAGGTAGAACCAGTGTGAGAGGCCGATCTGCACGGCGATCAGCACCGCGGCTCCGAGCGCGGCCACCTGCACCGCCGTCTTCCTCCGCGGGACGAGCGCGACGGCGGCGGCAAGCAGCACGGTCCCGGCCTTCACCAGGTCGTGGAGCCAGCCCAGCCCTTCCTCCTGCCCCCACACGCTGAACGGCGAGTCGCGGCCGAGCTGGAAGCCGACCGTGCGGTCGTACAGCTCGCGCACGCCGCCATCCGGGACGACGAACGCGAACGCCAGCACGATCACCGCCCCGAACGCGAGCGAGAAGGCGATCGCGTCGCGCAGGCGGCCGCGCGAGTAGCTCGCCCACAACGGCGCGAGCGCGAGCGGCGCGAACTTGGCCGACGCCGCCAGCGCGAGCGCGGCGCCTCTGGCACGGGGATGTGCCAGCGCGAGGAAGGCCACCGTCACGAGCAGGGCGATCAACGAGTCGTTCGCATTCGAGCTGAGCGCGAACAGCGTGTACGGGAACGCTGCCCACGCATAGGCGAAGACCAGGCCGAGCGTGCGCCCTTCGGGACCCGCCCGCAACATGCGGCCGGCGAAGAACAGGGCGAGCATCGTGAGCAGGTCGAACGCCAGCGCCGCGGCGTGCGCGGCGGGCAGGTCGTCCCACGTGCCCGACCACGGGAACACCTCCTCGAACGGCGTGTAGGCGTAGTAGTTGACGGGCCCGTAGGTGTCCCCCGAGGGGTCGTCCTTCGGGAAGTTGCCGTACAGGTCGTCCCCGTCGGTGATCCGATCGGCTCCGATCACGCCCGAGTAGCCGACGTCGATCACGTTGGAGTTCGTGAGGTTCAGGCCGACGCGAAACCCGATCAGGAAGATCAGGCCGAGCACCAGCCAGGTGGCGGGGACGAGCAGGAAGGGCAGGGCCCGCGGCTCGCGCTCCCGCGATGCCCCGTATGAGCGCGCCAGCATCAGCATGCGCACCAGCAGGTACGCGAGCACCGGGTACACGAGCGGGACCGACGTGAAGATCTCGCCGCGGTTGAAGAACACGTGCGACAGCGAGAAGGACAGCAGGACGAGCAGGTCCAGGTGCACCAGACGCAGCGGCCGGCGCGGGTCGAAGAAGGGTATGAAGAACGCCAGCATCATCGGGATCCACACCCACGGCGCGTTCACCTTGCGGCCGAACGCGCCGTCCAGCCCGCGCGCCATCTGCCACGCCACCTGCGGGCCCGTCCACACCTCGATCGCGCGGCCCTCGCGCTCGTCGACGATCACCTGCGCGACCTCGTCGCCGTCGTCGAACCAGCTCACCTGCCAGCGTCCCGGGCCTTTCGCGAACGTCTCCCGGCGCACGCGGTCGTGCTTGCGCAGCTCCTCCCGCAGCTTCGGATCGCGCGCCGCGATCCGCGCGGCCTGCACGGCGTTCAGGAAATGGTCACGCGGAGGCAGCTGCGGGTTGGACGGCCGGGTGAGGGTCGCGCCCGGGCGCACGGCCTGGCTCTGGGGCTCGCTCGGCCTCCTGCGCGGAGGCAGGTACGGCGGTGAGCGCGAGGAGCGCGGAGGCGAGCGCTACGGCGAGCGCCGCGGCGCCGGCTTGCCGAAGCTCCACAGCTTGTTGCCGATGAAGTTGAGCGGGGTCGCCACGAGGATCGCGATCGCCTGGGCGAGGACCTTGTCGACGTCGCCGAAGCTGACGAGCACCTCGAGCACGACCAGGTTGACGCCCAGGGCGAGCAGGCTCACGGTGAAGAAGCGCGCGGCCTGGAAGCCCATGTGACCGTCGGTCGCCCTGAACGTCCAATGGCGGTTCCAGAGGAAGTTGTTGGTCACCGCGGCGCAGAAGGCGAGCAACGCGGCCAGGATGTACTGCACGCCCAGGCCCTTGACGAGCGTCGTGTACACCGCCAGGTTGACGACATAGCCGCTCGCGCCGACGGCGGAGAACTTGACGAGCTGGACCCAGTTGTCGGGCTTTCTGAGGCCGCGGCCAACGCGCAGAGCGTGATCGCGGGCCGCAAGCGGGGCTTCTCGCTGCACCGCCCCCAAGATAGCCGACCGGCCGGTGCGCTCAGCCGGTGGGCCGCTCAGCCGGCGGCGAAGCCGTGCTCGCCGCGCGGCTCTTCGTCCGCCACGTCGAGGGATTCGACGTGCGCTCCCCGCGGTCCCGTCCGGCAGAACTCGACCAGCGCCGCGACGCCGTCCGCGTCGCCCTCGAACACCGCCTCCACGCTTCCATCGGGTCGATTGCGCACCCACCCCGCGACATCGCGCTGCGCGGCGAGGCGGCGCACCGAGTCGCGGAAGAACACTCCCTGCACGTGCCCGCGGACGATCACCCGGCGGCGGATCAAGTGCGCTGTGCGAAGTGAGACATCACGACGGGAGCGACGTCGGTGATCGACCATTGCGCGGGCCACTCGCCGGAGGGATCCGCATCGGGACCGCAGTTCACGAACGCGAGCGTCGCGAGCGAGTCGCCGCGGCGCAGCGACCCGTGGCTGCCGCCGCCGGCGTGACTCGCCCCGCCCCAGTCGGTGAACTCGTAGCCGCGGGCGGCCGACACGAGGACGTCCCCCGCGCCGGCGCACCACAGCGCGGACCAGATCCGCCGCAGCGCGCCCGGGTAGGTGCGGCTCTCGAGGACTCCGTCGCGCGCCTCGAGCTCGAGCGTCTCGAGCCGCCCGTCGACGTCCCAGCCCTCGCCCCGCAGGTCGCGCGTCGCGCCGCCCGGGGAGAAGCGCAGCTCGCCGTGCTCGGTCCACACGCAGGCCTGGTCACCGTCCTTCCAGGCCAGGACCTCCACGCCCTCGATGCCCTGCATTCGCTTCAGCAACCGCCCGAACGACCGCGCCCGGAACTCCTCCCCGCCGATCGTGTAGACCATCGCGGACCGCGCGCCCGGCGCGACCGCCAGCTCGGCGCGCTCGGCGAGCGGGTCGTTCGGCTGCAGCACGCGCCAGTCCGACAGCGCCGCCGCCAGGTCGATCGGCTCCGACACCGAGATCTGAGCGTGATCGGACATCAGGATCACCGCGCGGTCGTCCAGGAATTTCTCGATGCCGCCGGCCGGCTCCGTGAGCTCCGCCAGGTGGCGGTCCGCCCGTGCGATCGACTCGACCGTCGCCTGCGGCCCGAACCGGTGCGAGTGGTGATCGTTGTCGGGCAGCGAGAACAGCAGGAAGTCGTACAGGTCGTGACGCTCGATGTAGGCGCCGACGCACCCCGAGTAGGGGTCGCGCGTGCCGGGCCGCGCGAGCGTCGGGCGGCAGTCGACCTCCTGCGAGGAGTAGAGCTCGCCGTAGAACAGCTCGGACGGGCCGTACACCGGGTGCTTGAAGTTGGCTGCCTGCGCGACGCGGCGCAGCAACCCCTGCGCCCCGAGCTCGTGACGGGTGCGGCCGCGGAAGATCAGGAACGGCGTGCACGCCGTGCGCACGCCGATGTCGTCGAGCTGCTCGAACACCGTCAGGCGCTGCCGGTGTAGATGGTCGAAGTTCATGTTGTAGACCGTGTCGGTGAGCGCACGCAGGACGCCGAACGTGCGCACGGCCGCGCCCGACGAGCCGTAGTCGACGTAGCGCCGCTCGCCGCGGTGGTACCAGCAGATGGAGGGAACGCCGTGCGCGTCCGGCATCGTGCCGGTCGTGATCGATGCGGAGGCGGCGGGCGTGACGGAGGGGAAGACGCTTACGCAGTCGGGGTAGTACGTGCCCCGCCGCAGGATCTCCGCGAACCCCGGCGCGCGCCCCTCCGCCACCGCGCGCTCGAGCATCGCGGGCTTGAGCGCGTCGACGAATATCAGAACGAACTTCGTCAACGCAAGATTCGGAGGCCTTCGTACTTCTGGCCCTCGCGGCGGCGGCGGGCGAGCAGCACCCAGATGCAGAATGCGACGGCGAGGTACGACACGGGAGGAACGAGCACCGCCAGCGCCGCGAGCGCGATCGCGGAGAGGTCACCGAGCATCCTGATCGTGCCGGCGCTCTCGCTGCGCGCCTCGAGCCGCTGGGCCGCACCGCCGAAGAACGCGCGGGCCGCCAGGAAACCAAGCAACGCACAGATCATGCCTGGCACGATCCCGGTGGTACCGAAGTAGTTCTCGTCCTCCAGCGCACCTGCGAACATCATCCCTCCGAGTCCCATCGCGACAACGGCCCAGACACCCTCGGGGACCTCGACGTCGGAGCGGTCGAGCAACCATGCCGCCGCGATCAGCCACCAGCAGCAACGCGAGCCACCACGGCGCCTCGAGCCACTCGAATCCGGTGTGCTCGAAGTCGATGCCCACATTGAGGCGCGCCATCACACCCACGAACAGGGGCACCAGCAGCGCCCGGATGCCGGTCGCGAGCGATGTGCCGACCCCCGTCGATATGGCCAGGAACAGGTCCATGTCTATCCTCTATGTTCCACTGTCGGAAGTGTCAAGCGGGCATGTGGCCGGAGCAGACTATGCATAGCGCCGAGCACCTACAGGTTCGCCGTTCGAGGGGACGAAGCACTCGCACGTGAACGACAGGCCGACCACCAGCCACGAGATCGAGCGCTACGCCGGCCTGTTTGCACGGCGTACGCGGCACATGCGCTCCTCCGCGATGCGGGATCTGATGGAGATCACGGCGCGCCCGGAGGTCATATCCCTGGCCGGCGGGTTGCCCGACACGTCCTCCTTCCCGCCCGAGACGTTCGCGGCGATCATGAACCGGATCGCGCGTGAGTCATGCGCGGGCGCGCTCCAGTACGGCCCCACGGAGGGGTTCCAGCAGACCAAGGAACGGATCGTCGAGGTGATGGCCGCGGAGGGAATGCGCGCGGACCCCGACGACATCGTCGTGACGACCGGCGGCCAGCAGGTGATCGACCTCGTCACGAAGACGCTGATCGACCCGGGCGACGTGGTGATCTGCGAGGCGCCGACCTATCCCGGCGCAGTGCCGACGTTCTCGAGCTACGAGGCGGACGTGATCCAGATCGAGATGGACTCCGACGGGATGCGGGTCGACCTGCTCGAGGAGACGCTCGAGCGGCTCGACAAGGAGCGCCGCCGGCCGAAGTTCATCTACACGGTCCCGACCTTCCAGAACCCCGCCGGGGTCACACTGTCCGCGCCCCGTCGCAGCCGGCTCGTCGAGATCGCGCACGAGCGGGAGCTGCTGGTGCTGGAGGACAACCCCTACGGCCTGCTGCGCTACGAGGGCGAGCCGCTGCCCCCGCTGTACGCGCTCGACGGCGGCAAGTACGTCATCTACCTCGGCACGTTCTCGAAGATCCTCTCCCCCGGCATCAGGCTCGGATGGGTGACGGCCCCGGGCCCGGTGCTCTCGAAGATCAAGCTCGGCAAGCAGGCCGCCGACCTGTGCACCTCGTCCCTCACGCAACAGTTCGTGGACGTGTACTTCGAGGAGGGTCGCTGGCGCCACTACGTGCAGGACCTGTGCGCCGTGTACCGGCAGCGCCGCGATGCGATGCTCGACGCGCTGGCCGAGTTCTTCCCGCGCGAGGCGGAGTGGACGCAGCCGAGCGGCGGCCTGTTCATCTGGGCGACGCTGCCCGAGTTCATCGACACCGGCGACCTGCTCGCGAAAGCGCTGAGGGAGGAGCACGTCGCGTTCGTGCCCGGGTCGGCCGCGTACGTCGACGGGCGCGGCGGCAGCTCCATGCGCCTCAACTTCTCCGGCGCGGACGTCGACGGCATCGTCGAGGGCGTGCGCCGCATCGGCAAGGTCGTCGACGAGCAGATCTCGCTGTTCTCGACCTTCGCCGGGAGCACGGAACGAGCGGCCCGCCAGGAACCGGACGATCTGCCCGCAGATCGTCCGCCTGATGTTCCTATGGCCGACGTCGTCGAGCTGCCGCGGCGCGGCGGCGAGCGGCGCGCGCAGGGCTCGTGACGGCGCGACGCGTCGCGCTGCTCAAGGGCGGCCCGTCGCTCGAGCGCCAGGTGTCGCTGCGCTCCGCGGCCCGGGTCGAGGACGCGCTCGAGCGACTCGGCATGGAGTTCACGCCGATCGACGTCGGCCGGTCGCTCGTCGAGGACCTGCGCGCCAGCGATGCGGACGTCGCGTTCGTCGCGCTGCACGGCCGCGGCGGCGAGGACGGCACGGTGCAGGAGCTGCTGGAGATCGTCGGCATGCCCTATACGGGGTCCGGCGTGCTCGGCTGCATGCGCTGCATGGACAAGGTGCTGACGAAGCACATGCTCGTCGAGGAAGGCCTGCCCACGCCGGACTTCTTCGCCTTCAGCGAGATCGCTTTCAAGGAGCTCGGCGCCGGCGACGCGCTGCCCGCGATCGAGGAGCGCCTCGGGTTTCCGGTCGTGGTCAAGCCCGCGGCCCAGGGCTCGGCGCTCGGCATCAAGTTCGCGCGCTCGGCCGCCGACGTCCCGGAGGCCCTGATCGCGGCGTTCAGCTACGACGACCGCGTCCTGCTCGAGCGCCACGTCGAGGGCCGCGAGCTGGCGGTGTCGCTCCTCGAGGACGAGGGCGAGGTGCGCGCGCTGCCGGTGGTCGAGGCAAAGCCCAAGCAGGAGTACTTCTACGACTTCGAGGCACGGTACGAGATCGGCAAGACCGACTTCGTGTGTCCCGCCGAGATTCCCGAGGCGGTCGCGGCGCAGGCGCAGGACCTCGCCGTGTCGGTGTTCCGGCTGCTCGGGTGCTACGGGTTCGCGCGCGTCGACATGATCCTCGGCGACGACGGCGACCTGCAGGTGCTCGAGGCACAGGCGATCCCGGGACTGACCGAAACGAGCCTGCTCCCGCAGGCGGCCGAGGCCGCCGGCATCAAGTTCGAACAGCTGGTGCAGAAGATGCTTGAACAGGCCGTGGCGCGTGCCGCGCCCCGCCTGTTCGAACATAGCAGCCGATCTGTAAGCAGATCGGCTGGTCTGTGGCGGGACCGGGTTAGCCAGAACCCTGCGCGAAGTCCTCGGGCGTGACCTCGTCCAGGAACTCCTTGAACTTGTCCACGACCTCTTCGGTGTCCTCCGCCTCCTGCTCGAACTCGATCGCGCTCTCCTGGATCACGTCCTCGGCGGCGAAGATCGGGGCGGACGTGCGCACCGCCACGGCGAGCGCGTCCGACGGCCGCGAGTCGATCTCGATCTCCTGGCCGTTGACCCGCAGCGTGATCGACGCGTAGAAGGTGTTGTCCTTCAGCTCCGTGACCGACACGCGGGTGCACTGTGCGTCCAGCTCGCCGATCATCTCGCTGATCAGGTCGTGGGTCATCGGCCGCGGCGTCGTCGCGCCCTGAAGCTTCATCAGGATGGCCGCCGCCTCGGGGTGCCCGATCCAGATCGGCAGGAACTTGTTCCCATCGATGGTCTTCAGCAGCACGATGGGCTGCTTGCCCACCATGTCGAAGCTGACACCGTAAATGACCATTTCCTGCAATTCGGCCACTCCTGACCTTTCCTCACCCTTCGCGACGACGGCTGGGCCGCCCATTATAGGAATGCCCTACCTCAATCCGGAAGGGTCCCACCGGTTCAGGCGGACGCCGCGTCCCGTGCTTCCGCGATTGCCTGCTCCGCCGGGAGCGGCTTGACGTGCTTCGCGTCCTCGAGCAGGTCCCGGAACGTCTTGGTCAGATCCGCCATGTCCGCGTCGGTCAGCTCCGCCACCTCCTCCGCCCGAGACCCCGGCGTTGATCAGCAGCACGCAGAAGACGTGGCGCAGGAAGCTCGGGCTCGTGCTCCTGATGCCCGCGTCCCGGGCGATCTCCGGATAGGTGTGGTCCCGCCAGTGGCGCAGATCGACGGTCCAGGGCTTCCCCGGAGCCGAGAAGACGAGCTGGTCGCCGGCTACGCCCGACTCGGCGCGCCAGGCCTCGAGGTCTGCGGCGAGCGGGCGCCACAGGGGTACCCGCCGCGGCTTGCTTCCGGCCTCACGCATGCGCGGCAGCGGCTCCACGACGATCGAGTCGCCGGCGACGGCCGACCACCGCAGCGCCATCGCCTCGGCGGGGCGCAGGCCCGCGTAGGCCATCACTCCGATCAGCGCCACGTCGCGGACGCGGCCCTCCGCGAGCAAACGCGCGCGCATCCGCTCCACCGGGCCCGGCGATACCAGCGTCGGCCAGCTCCAGTGCAGCAGCGGGTGGCGGATGCGACCGCTCCGGCGCTTGCGCTCCTCGCGGTCGCGCAGCGACCGGCCGTGCTCGTCGTCCGGCACGGCGATCAGGAAACGCTCCGCGATCACCGTCACGCCGAGATCCGGTCGCACGGCGTCGACGACCGCGCGGTCGAGCGTCGGTGCGTGCGCGAACACGAGCCGCCGCCAGCACTCGGCCATGTACCGGAGGAGAAAGTCCGAATACGAGTCGCCCAGCAACAGGCAGGTGGTGGGCGGCGCGGAGTCGCATTCGGTGATCGCCAGGGATCCGGTTCCCTCGACGCAGTTGTCGTAGACCAGGCGCGCGCTGCGATACCGCATGCGCCCGAAAGGCTGGGTCGCCTCGCGCGCCGGTTCCAGCTTGCCGCCGAGGTCTCCGTTCACCTTGATGTCGCTGAACAGCACGTCGTCCCGATCGATCACGCGGGTGGGAACGAGGGCCTGCGCTTCCTTCATCAGCCGCGTGAAGGCGAGGAAGGCACCGTAGTCGGTCCAGTGGCTGTCGACCCGAGAGCAGACGAGCCGCTCCGGCTTGGCGGCGACCAGCTCGTCCAGCGGATAGATGATGCGCACCGGCGAACCGCTCTGCTCGAGGTGCGCCATCAACTGGTGCACGGGCCGCTCGCGTGCCGCCTCGATTCCCGCGGGCAGCTTCTCCGGATACACCGAGTGGTTGTTCGGCACCACCATCACGAGATGCGCGCCGCCGTGTTGGGCCAGCAACTGCGTACGGCGTTCGAGCACCGCGCGCCAGCCTTCGAGCTTGGCTTCGTCGAGCCGTAACAGCCCGCGGTGTTGCGCGATCACGCTGTTGGTGTCGTCGGCCATGAACATGAAGCCGTCGCGCCCTTCGAGGAACTTGGCGTCGTACACGATGCGGCCGCCGGTCAGGTCGGCCCAGTCGTCGCTCATCCATTCGAGGTCGAACGCGCCCAGCTCGCCGGCTGCACGATCGTCGGCGTGCTCTCGTGCCCCCACGACTTCGATCGTACCGGGCATCGAAAAGCCTCGCGTGTGCAGGGCTTTCTAACGGTACGTACGCTCTGGCGTGTGGACCGGAGCGACGACACGACCGAAACGATTCTTGCCAACGGCATGCCGTTGGTCGAGATGCCGATGGCTGGGCGGCTGGCCACGACGATCGCGATTGCGTTCCCGGCCGGCGCTCGCCACGAGGCGGCACATGAAATCGGCGTTGCCCACCTGCTCGAACACATGGTGTTCAAGGGGTCCGAGAACCACCCCACCGCCACAGAGCTGAACAGAGCTGCCGAGCGTCTGGGCACCGAGCTCGACGGGGCTGCGGCTCCTGGTTACTTGGAGTTCGCGTCCGTCGTCCGGGCCGAGTCGGCGATGGCAACGATCGACCTGCTGACCGACGTATGCGGACGGGCACTGCTCGACGAAGCGCATCTGGAGTTGGAGCGCGCGGTGATCCTCCGGGAGATCGCCGACGCCAACGAGGATCCCGAAGAGCGCGCCGACGACCAGATGACGGCGGCGCTTTTCCATGGCCACCGCCTTGCGACCAGCATCGCCGGCAACGCCCCTGACGTCGAGCGCCTCACCCACGATCAGGTGCTCTCGTTTCGCGAACGCCAATGGGACCCTGCGGGCGGCCTCGTGACGGTCGCCGGCAACCTCGAGCATCTCGATCGGGAACGCCTCGAGGAGCTTCTGCTCCGAATCCCCGTGCGCGCCGCGTCGTCGCCACCGCCACCGATCGGACCGTTCCAGCGGCGGGTGGAAATCGAGGAGCGCGACAGCGACATGGTTCACCTTCGTCTTGCCTATGCCGTGCCGGGAGTCGACCTCAGCCGCACGCGCGACCGAGCGATCGCCGAGGTGTACTCAGACCTGCTCGGCGGCCCCATGGGATCCCGCTTGTACGAGGAGCTTCGCGAGCAGCGCGGTCTCTGCTACTGGATCGACGGAGTCCTGTGGGGCCTCGACAACGCGTCGTTCCTATCGGTCAGTTGCAGCGTTCGCGCGACCGACCTCACCGAGGTCTACCAAGGCATCGAGACGATCATCAGCGACCTCGCCAAGAGCGGACCTTCCGACGAAGAGTCGGCCAGGGCTCGGTCGTACACCGGCGGTTCTGCGGCGCTCGGCTTCGAATCCACGCGGGCGCGAGCGGATCACGCGGTGGAGTTGATCATGGAGTACGGCGACCACGATGTCGATCCGATGCGGCACTTGGCAGCAGTCGAATCCGTAACTCGGGCGGACCTGACGGAACTCGCCGCGCATGTCGAGCCCGGCCCCTGCGTCGGGTGCGTCGGCCCAGTCACCGCCGACGACTTTTCGTGATGGCAGAGACAGCACAAAACCCGCACCGTGATGCGGGTTTCCAGAGATGGGCGATCCTGGACTCGAACCAGGGACCTCCTCCTTATCAGAGAGGCGCTCTGACCGACTGAGCTAATCGCCCGTTGGGCCGAACGCTCGCGATTCTAGCTAACGCCCGATGGGCTCCCCGGGGCTTCCGCGGCCGCGCGCGCGGCGCGGATCCATGCGTCGGCGGAGGCCGGTGGCTCGCCGCCGGCGAGCGCCGCGCGTGCACGCGCAACCGCGAGCGGGGTGGTCGCGGTGCCGGTCTCCTCGGTGACCTGCGCGGGCTCTGCTCCTTCCGCGAGTCGCAGGTGCACGTACGTGTTGTGAAGACTCCATGGGCGCAGCCGCCGCAGTCCCACGGCGGTCACGGCGGGCACGTAGCACTGCGCGCGCCAGCTGCCCCAGTCGCGGATTCTCCAGTTCGCATCCGGGTGCGCGAACACGGGGTCGTCGCCACCGGCGCCTGTCGCGCTTCTCCAGCGCTCCAGGTCGTGGGCCACGGAGTCCCACAGCGGCACGCGCCGGGTGCGACGCTCGCCGCCCTCCACCGCCAGCTCGACGAAGCCGTCCTTCACGTCGCGCCAGCGGAGGGCCATCACGTCGGCCGGGCTGGCCGCGGCGTAGGCCATCAGCGACACGACCGTCGCGTCGCGCAGCGCACCGGCCGCGATCATCCGTGACCGGATGCCCTCGACCTGCGCCGGCAACGCGAAGTCGGCGCCCCTTCCGAACGGCGCCTGCGGCGGGCGCACCCGGCCGGCGGCGCGCTTCTGCCGCTCCACCTCGCGCTGCGACACCGCGTGCTCGTCGTCCGGGACCCGCAGCAGGAAGCGCTCCGCCGTCACCGAGATCACGACGTCCGGCCGCTCGCGCTCGAGCAGGCCGGGCGGCATCGCCGGCCGCTGCACGAACACGAGCCGGCGAAACGTCTCGGGCAGGAACCGCAGGAGCGCGTACGAGTACGAGTCACCCAGCAGCACACAGGTCGCCGGCGGCGCCGTCTCGCAGTGCGTCACGATCACGGACCCGGTGCCCTCCACGCAGTTGTCGTAGGCGGAGTACGACGCGTGGCCGGCGACGCGCGCGACCTCCGCGATTTCGCTGCGCGGCGGCTCGAGCTTGCTCCCGAGATCGCCCGTGATCGATCTCTGCGTGAAGAAGATGTCGTCGTCGTCGAGCACGCGCATCGGCACCTCGTCTACGAGGGGCTCGACCAGCGACCGGTAGACGAGGAACGCCCCACGGTCGGTCCAGTGCGTGTCGACGCGCAGGAACATCTGCCGCTCGGACTTGTGCGCCGCCAGCAGCTCGTCCGGGTAGAGCACCCGGGCCGGCGACCCTGTTTGCGCGAGATGCTCGATCAGCTGGTGCACCGGGCGGTGCGGTGCGGTCACGACCCCCGGCGGCAGGTTCTCCGGGTAGACGGAATGCGTGTTCGGGGCCACCGCGAAGACGTAGGGCGCTCCGACCGCCGCCGCGCGCTCGATGCGCCCCTCCAGCACCGCGCGCCACTGCTCGAGCTGCGCGTCGGTGAACCGCAGCGTGCCCGCGTGCTGCGCCAGCAGGTCATTCGTGTCCTGCGTGAGGAAGAGGAACCCGTCGCGCCCCTCGAGCACCTTGTGCCGCTCGTCCGCAGGGGCCATGCCCCGATCGTAGTCAGACGGTCAGGCGGCCATGCGGCCGGAGATGCGGCGTGCGATCTCGCTCAGCTCGGCGATGTCGTCGAACGGGATCTCGACCGCGCCGCCACGGCGGCCCATGCGCACGCGCACCTCGCGGCCGAACAGGGCGGACAGCATCTCCTCCGCCTCGCGCGACGCCTCGAGCGCGTCGGCGCTCTGCAGTCTTGCCGCCCGCTTGGAAGCACCGCGCGCCTTGCCGCCGCGCGCCAGCTCCTCCGTCTGCCGGACCGACAGCCCGCGGTCGCGCGCCTCACGCGCCACCCGTCGGCGCGCGTGATGGTCGGGTGCCTGCAGCACCGCGCGTCCGTGGCCCTCGGACAGCTCGCCCGACTCCAGCATCGTGAGCACCTCGTCCGGCAGCTCGAGCAGGCGGATCAGGTTCGAGATCGCGACGCGGCTCTTGCCGACGCGGCGGCCGACCTCCTCCTTGTTCAGGCTGAACTCGTCCGCGAGCGCCGCGCAGGCGCGCGCGGCATCGACCGGGTTGAGATCCTCGCGCGCCATGTTCTCGATCAGCGCCAGCTCGAGGCGCTCGCTCTGCTCGGCGGTGCGAACGACAGCGGGTATCCGGTCGAGCTCCGCGAGGCGCGCGGCACGCCAGCGCCGCTCGCCCGCGACGAGCTCGTAGCGACCACCGGGCAGCGGCCGCACGAGGATCGGCTGCAGCACGCCGTGCTCGCGCAGCGAGTCGGCCAGCTCGCGCAGCTCCTGGTCGTCGAACGACCGGCGCGGCTGCTGTGGGTTCGGAGCGATCAGGTCGAGCGGGATGCGGTGCAGCGTCTCGTCGTCACCGGTGCTGGCCGGCAGGATCGCCGCGAGTCCTCGTCCGATACCTCTCTCAACCACGACCGACGACCTCCTTGGCAAGCTCGAAGTAAGCATCCGTTCCGGCGCAGTGCGGATCGTGATGGATCACGGGCCGCCCGTAGCTGGGCGCCTCGCTGATGCGCACGTTACGCGGTATGACGGTGCGCAGGACCAGCCCCTGGAAGTGGCGGCGCAGCTCGTTCTCGACGTCCTGGGCGAGTCGCGTACGGCTGTCGTACATCGTCAGCAGCATGCCCGCCACCTCGAGCCGGGGGTTCAGCTCGCGCTGGATCAGACCGAGCGTGTCGAGGAACTGCGCGAGCCCCTCGAGCGCGAGGTACTCGGCCTGCACCGGGACGATCACGCGGTCCGCGGCGACCAGCGCGTTCACCGACAGCGGCCCCAGCGACGGCGGGCAGTCGAGCACGATCTGCTCGTAGCGATCGCGCGCGGGCTGCAGCATCTCGCGCAGCCGCTGCTCGGAGGAATCCATGCGCGGCAACTCGACGGTCGCGCCCGCCAGGTCCGGCGTGGAGGGCACCACGTCGAGCGAGCCGATCGCGGACGGCATGGCGGCCTCCTCGACCGATGTGCCGTCCAGCAGGCAGGTGTACGTATTGACGTCGCGGTCCTTCGGCAGTCCGAGCGCCACCGTCGCGTTGCACTGCGGGTCGAGGTCGACCAGCAGCGTGCGGCAGCCCGCCTCGGCGACACAGGCCGCGAGATTGACGGCGGTCGTGGTCTTCCCCACGCCGCCCTTCTGATTTGCCACCGCATATACAGTCGCCATCGCCACGAGGCCGAAGATACAGGCGTCCGCGGTCGTAGCGGCCGCCTGCCTGCCCCCGCTCCTGGGCGTTCAGTTCGGCGCCGAACCGTTCGTTCCTGCTGCGATCCTCACGAGCCGGCTGACCGTTCGGCCCCGAACTTCCGGCCCGCGGTGTTCGCGCGGACTGATGGTTCGGGTCCGAACCACCTCCCATGGCGCTTCAGGCCAAGGGGTGCTTGCGGGCGGCTCCGGCGCGCCGCGGGAACTCGAGCGGCGTCAGCCTCACCTTCTCGTAGAGGTGGAGATTGTGGGACCGGCTGGCCGGAAACGGGTGGACACGTTCGACGCCGGCGAGCTCCAGCCCGACGCCGGCGGCGGCCTGCTCCCCGGCCTGCTCCTCCGCCGGGTCACGCTCTCCCTTCCATGCGATCAGCCCGCCGCCGGGCGCCAGCAGCGGGGCCGCATACTCGACCAGGACGGCCAGCGGCGCGAGCGCCCTGGCCAGCACGCCCTCGTAGCGTTCCCGGGCCTCGCCGCGGGCCCAGTCCTCGGCGCGGGAGTTGACGACCCTCACGCGGTCGAGGCCCAGGCGCCGCGCCGCGGACTCCATGAACTCGCACTTGCGGCGCACGGATTCGATCAGGTCGAACGCCACGCCCGGGCGCGCGATCGCCAGCGGCAGGCCGGGAAACCCGGCGCCGCTGCCGATGTCCGCCATCCGCGCAACCCCGTCCCGGCGGGCCGCCAGATCGTCGAGGTAGGGCAGGGCGCTGAGGCTGTCCGCCACGTGCACGAACGCGGCCGCGTCCGGGTCGCGGACGGAAGTGGCCGCACGCGGGTCATCGCGCACGAGCGTCAGCAGGGTGGAGAGCCGGGCCTGCGCGTCCGAGTCCAGGGACCATTCACGTGCGACAGCTTCCAGGCGCGGGGCCGCCGCCCCCTCCTCCGCTCCGCGTTTCACGTTTTACGCGCTAGCCGCTCGGGCCGGGGCGCAGCGGGGTGATCACGATCCTGCGGAAGGGCTCCTCGCCCTCGGAATGGGTGTCCACCTCGACGCGATCCTTCAGGTAGTTGTGGACGACCTTGCGCTCCTGCGATCCCATCGTGTCCAGCTCGATCGCGCGTCCATATCGCAGCGCGTCCGAGACCCCGCGGTCCGCCTGCCGCTTCAGCACTCCGTCGCGGCGCTCGCGATAGCCGGCGGCGTCCACCACGACGGGCCGCCGGTCCTCGCTGCCGCGGAACGCGGCCTGCGTGCAGACCGACTGGAGCGCGTCGAGCGTCTGCCCGTGCTTGCCGATCAAGAGCCCCAGCTCGGTCCCGCTCACCTCGGCCCAGATCTCGTCGTCGCGCTCCGTGATGTCGACGCTGGCCCGCAGGCCCAGGGCCGACACGACCCGCCGCAGGATCTCGCGCACGCGCTCGATCGGGTCTTCGGGCCACTCGAACTCCGCCTCCGCCGCCCGCCACAGCTCCAGGTCAGCCGTCGCCAACACCCGCGTCAGCGGGCCGCCGTCCCGCTCCTCGCGCTCCTCGACCACCTCGAACCGGACGTGCTCCACGGAGATGCCCGGATAGCTGTGCTCGAGCTCCTTCATCGCCGCCCACTTCGCGGCGCCCATGCTCGACCCCTCGGCCTCGGCCTGCCCCGCGCTCGGCTCGTGCGAGTCGTCAGCCAAGTTCCAGCCTCAACGCCGGCGGCGCTTCTTCCTGCGGGGAGGGGGTGGTGGTGGGCGTTGCGGAGCTACCGGCGCGGACCTTCCGCCGCCGTCGACGAGCGCTGCCGCAGGTCGCGGACCCCCGACCGCGACGGCCGGCGGGGGCGAGAACCGGCGCACGACCAGCGACTGCCCCAGGGTCCAGAAGTTCGTCGTGATCCAGTAGATGAGCAGGCCGGCCGGGAAATTCGGGACCAGCGCCGCAAAGACGAGCGGCAGCAGCAGCATGATGCGCTGCTGCGTCTTGTCGGCCGTCGCGGACATCACCAGCGTGGACGCCATCTGCGACCCGATGAACAGCACCATCAACACCACGAGCACCGCACCCGTCGCCGGTTCGGTGATGTTGTCGATGAAGAGGAAACCCTGATCGGGCGAGGCCAGCACCTGCGCCTTGAACTCGGCGCCCTTCAGCAGGTAGAAGAGCGCCAGGAAGACCGGTAGCTGCAGTAACAGGGGGAGGCACGAGGCGAACGGGTTGACCTTGTTGTCCCGGTAGAACTTCATCATCTCCTGCTGCTGGCGCTGCTTGTCGTCCTTGTACTTCGCCTGGATCTCCTTGATCTGCGGCTGCAGCACGCGCAGCGCGTTCATCGAGCGGATCTGCTTCATCGTGAGCGGGATCATCAGCGACCGCACGATCACGGTCAGCCCGACGATCGACCACCCCCAGGTCAGCCCGACGTCGTCGTGCAGAGACGTGATCAACCAGTCGGCGGCGTCGACCAGGGGCCCGGTCGTCAAGAAGTTGGCGATAACGAGACTCATCGGAACAGGCGCTGTGCGCTGACGGGGTCATACCCGCCGTGGCTGAAGGGGTTGCAGCGGAGCACCCGCCACACGGCCAGCACGATCCCGCGCAGCGGGCCATACGTGCGAATCGCCTCCGCCGCGTAGGCCGAGCACGTCGGCTCGTACTTGCACCTGCGCGGCAGCGCAGGTGAGATCACGCGCTGGTACAAGCGGATCGGAGCGGTCAGCGCCCGCGCTGCCGGCGAGGTCGCCACCTCAGGCCTCGCGCTCCGCGGGGCGGCTCTCGAGGCGCCCGAGCAACTCCGCCAACTCGTCGCGCACTCCGTCCATCCCCGCATCCGCGACATCGGCGGCGCCGGCGCGCGCGACGATCACGAAGTCGTGCCCCTCGGGCAGCTGCTGGTCGAGCGCCCAGAAGGCCTCGCGCAACACACGCTTGACGCGGTTGCGATCGACGGCGCCGCCCACCTTGCGGCCCACGGAGACGCCCAGCCGCACCGCCGGCTCGGTGTCCGGCCGGTCCTCGTCGTCGACGGCGGCCGACGGGAATGCGTACAGCACGAACGAGCGTGTCGCGGCGGAACGCCCGCGACGGTACACGCGATCGAAGTCGGCGCTGCGGGTCAGCCGAGGACGCCTGTGTCGCATGCCGCCCCGGCGTTCGTTCATCGCCACGGGTCGCGCCTCAGACCGTCAGGCGCGAACGTCCCTTCCTGCGCCGGCGCTTGATGGTGATGCGGCCGGCGCGCGTGCGCATACGAGCACGGAATCCGTGCGTTCGCGCGCGCTTGCGCTTCTTGGGCTGGTACGTTCGCTTCATCGGAGAGGCAGAGTGACGGCGCGGATCCGGCGGGAACCGCGCACGGGCGCTCAGTATAAGGCCTCCCTCGCCCGGTTCCGGCGGCACCGTCGCACCTCCCGTGCGACATGTTCCCGCGAAGCGTTCCGGCGCCCCACAGCGCGGCGCACATCTTTTGGACGCGTAATGCGCGAAGGCTCCTTGATGGCTCCCGGGCCCCGGAGGAAGCTCTCCGGAGCGCGGCTAGAATCGCGCGCTCCGCGGGGCAGGACGGTAGCCCTCCACAACCGCGCGGAGTCCCTTCGAAGTCGTCGCGAGGACGCGTGGAAGATCGGGTCGAGGAGATATGGCGCCACGTCGATGACACCCTGCGCGGCGCACTCCCGCCCGAGGTGTATCGAGTGTGGATCGAGCCGCTTTCGCCGGCGGGGGTCCAGGACGGCGTCCTCTACCTGAAGGCGTCGGCGACGGCGCGCGAGTGGGTCCGGCGGCGCTTCGGGGACCTGCTCGACGAGGCCGCCGCCGCACACCCCGCGGTTACCCGCATCGAGCTGATCGCCGGCGACGGTCTGCCCGCGGCCGATGCCGGACACCTCGACCTCAAGCCGAGCTATACGTTCGACGCGTTCGTGATCGGTGCAGCGAACCGCTTTGCGCATGCTGCCTCGCTGGCGGTCGCCGAGCTCCCCGGGCAGGTCTACAACCCGCTGTTCATCTGCGGGCCACCCGGGGTGGGCAAGACACACCTGCTCCAGGCGATCGGGAACTACGTATCGCTGTGCGTGAGCGGGCTGACCGTGCGCTACGCCAACGCCGAGACCTTCACCAGCCAGTTCCTGGCGGCGCTCCAGCACAACCGGATCCCGACCTTCAAGCAGCGCTATCGCTCCGTGGACGTGCTGCTGCTCGACGACGTCCAGTTCCTCGAGAACAAGGAGCGCACCGCGGAGGAGTTCCTCTACACGATCGAGGCCGCGCTCAACGCCGGCGCACAGGTCGTGCTCTCCGCCGACCGGCCGCCGGCCGCCATGCCCCTGCTGCACGCTCCGCTGAAGGGACGGTTCGAGGGCGGGCTCCTGGTCGAGCTCGCGCCGCCGGGCCAGGCTGTGCGGCGCGCCATCCTCCGGCGGCTGGCCGGTCCCGAGGCGGCCGCGCTGACCGCCAGCGGAGTGCTGGACCTGCTCGCCCAGCGGGTCGCCGGCAGCGTGCGCTCGCTCGAGAGCGCGCTGGTCCGCGCGCGTGCATACGCATCCTTGACCCAGCAGCCTCTGACCATCGAGCTGGCCGAGCAGGTGCTGGCCGCGATCGCCCCCCAGATCACCGAGGCATCCGCCGCCACCCTCTCCATCGAGCGGATCCAGGACCGCACCTCACGCGCTCTGCAGGTCGAGCCGGACTCCCTTGCCTCGGCCAGGCGCAACCGTCAGGTTGTCTATGCTCGCCAGGTCGCCATGTACCTGTGCCGCGAGCTCACCGACCACTCCCTGCCTGCGATTGCACTGCGTTTCGGAGGCCGCGACCACACCACGGTCCTCCATGCCCATCGCAAGGTCCAGCGGCAGCTGCTCGTCGACTCATCCACAAGGAAGCTTGTGGATGAACTCGTCCGCGAGCTGAAGGACGCCTGAGACCCGTGTCCCGCACAATCACCTCACAGCCAGCCCCACAGGAGACAACGCCCCTCTTTGCGTCCTCCCGCAGGGTTCAACCAGAGAATCCACACCTCTACTCCCTTTCATACCTATAGGGGTCGCCTGAATGAAGTTTTCCGTCGAAAGGCAACCGTTCCTCTCCGAGCTCCAGCTCGTGACCCGTGCTGCCGCAACCCGCTCCGCCATCCCCGCCCTCGGCGGTGTGATGCTGAACGCGTCCGGCGAGAGCCTCGGCCTCTCCGCGACCGACACGGAGCTCGCGCTCCAGTCGAGCATCCCGGCCAAGGTCGAACAGGAAGGCACACTGCTCCTGCCGGCGCGGTTGCTCCTGGACATCGTGCGCGTCGCGGACGGCGACACCGTCTCGATCGAGGCCGCCTCGGACCAGGGCGTCGTCAAGGTCACGTCCCAGCGCGCCTCGTTCTCGGTGCGCACGCTGCCCGCGGCCGACTTCCCGAAGCTTCCTTCCACCGCCGGCGAGACCGCGGTGCAACTCGACGCCGGCGCCCTCGCGGCGACCATCGAGCGCGTCGCGAAAGCCGCCTCACGTGACGAGACGCGACCCGTGCTCACAGGGATCCTGGTTTCGCTCGAGGACGGGACGCTGCGGATGGTCGCGACCGACTCGTACCGGCTGAGCGTGAAGGAGTCGACCGTGCCCGGGATGGACGGCAGCGCCTTCGAGGCGAACGTGCCCGCGCGGGCGCTGCAGGAGCTCGGCCGCGTGGTGGCGGAGACCCAGCCGGAGTCGGTCGCGATCGTCACCAAGGACAACCAGGTCGTGTTCGAGTCCGGCCGCGTGACGCTGTCGTCGCGTCTGATCGATGGTCAATTCCCGAACTATCGCCAGCTGCTGCCCGAGTCCTATGAGCACGACGTCGTGGTGGAGAAGTCGGAGCTGCTCGGGGTGGTGCGGCGCGTGAGCCTGATGGCGCAGCGCAACGCACCGCTGCGGCTGCGCTTCGAGCAGGGCTCGGTGACGCTGTCCGCGCAGACACCCGATGTCGGCGAGGCGTCGGAGTCGGTCCCCGTCAACTACGAGGGCGACGCGCTCGAGATCGGGTTCAACCCACAGTTCCTGCAAGACGGCCTGGAGAGCGTGGGCGCCAAAGAGGTGCGCCTGCGCCTGATCAGCGCGCTCCGCCCAGGTCTGATCGAAGCCGCGGGCGAGGGTGAGGAGGACGAGTTCCTCTACCTCATCATGCCCGTGCGCCTGAACGTGTAGGTCCTTGCACGTCTCGCGCCTCGAGGTCCGCGACTTCCGCAGCCACGAGCGCGCCGAGCTCGACCTGAGCGACGGCATCACGGTGCTCGAGGGCCCGGTCGGCGCCGGCAAGACGAATCTCGTGGAGGCGGTGCACGTCGGGTGCATGGGCCGTTCCTTCAGGACGTCGAACGAGCGCGAGCTGATCCGGTTCGGCGCAAAGACGGCGCGCGTCCATCTCCACGTGCAGGCCGCCGGCGCGGACCACACCACCGACGTCGTGCTGCAGTCGAGCGGGCCGAAGACGGTGCGCCGGGACGGCACTCGCGTGACGCACCCGCAGGCCGGCGATCCACCCTTCTTCGCGTGCGTGTTCGCCCCGGACCACCTCGAGCTCGTGAAGGGTCCGGCCGGCGGCCGGCGCGCGCGCCTGGACGACCTCACCGCCACGGTGTGGCCGGCCCGCCGTGCGACCCGCGCGGCGTACGCCAAGGCGCTGGCCCAGCGCAACGCGTTGCTCGGCCGCGTGCGCGCCCGCGCCGCGGGGCCCGATTCGCTGCACGTGTGGGACCGCGAGCTGGCCCGCCACGGCCTGGAGTTGATGGAGCACCGGCGCGAGCTGGTCGAGGCGCTGAGCGGCCCATTCGTGCAGCGTGCGGCAGAGCTGGGCCTGGCGGGCCCCGTCTCGATTGCATACCGGCCGCGCAGCAACGCGCACACGGCCGCGGAGCTCGAGGACGAGCTGCGTGAGCGCCTCGACGCCGATCTCGACCGCGGCTTCACGATGCACGGCCCGCATCGCGACGATCTCGTCCTGCACGCCGCGGGCCGCGACCTGCGCCGTTACGGATCGCAGGGACAGCAGCGGCTGGGGCTGCTCTCGCTGCTGCTCGCAGAACGCGACGTGCTCAGGAACGCACGTGACACGAGCCCGGTGATGCTGCTCGACGACGTCTTGAGCGAGCTCGACCCGGAACGACGCGACCGGCTGCTGGCCACGCTCTCCGATCGCGGTCAGACCCTCATCTCGACGGCCGACCGGCGCACGGTGCCGGCCGGGGTGGACGTCGCCTGGCTGTCCGTGCGGCCGCCCGCGGTGGACGACGAGCTGGAGCGTGCGGAGGAGATCGCGTGAGCCGGCGCCCCCGCCCGCTCGCCGACGTCCTGCCCGGCGTGAAGCAGAGGCTGGCGCCCGCGACGGTGCTTGCGGGCGTGCAGGACGGGTGGGTCCAGGCGGCCGGCGCGGAGGTGGCACGGCACTGCGAGCCGGTCTCCGAGCGAGGGGGCGTGGTCACCGTGCGCTGCGAGTCCGGGGTCTGGGCGGCCGAGCTTTCGATGATGTCCCAGCAGCTGCTGGAGCGCCTCAACCAGGCCCGCGCGGCCGGCAGCCAGGTGCGCGAGATCCGCTTCGTCGTGGGCGCCTGAGGGTCCCGCGCCGAGGCGTCTAGGCGCCCCTCTAGAGTCTCCGATGCGGCTCGCGCGCCCCCGCGGGTTCCGGGTCACCCTGGTGCGCGTTTTTCCGCATTACAGAGGGAAATTTCCACGACTAGAGCGCCAGATCTGGCACCTCAACCTGCTAAAATTCGGAGCAGGTTTTTATGCGCTCGCCGCCGCGCGCACACCGCAGCTGACCGAGGCGCGTGCGCGCTCATGAATGGGCGTTCATCAATGCGGCCGTTGCCGCTCCAGCAGGAGGAACGTTAGTGCCGAAAAACGGGTCTGACAGGACCACGCCTGAAGATGGCTCCACCGCCGCGGCGCAGGACGCCGCGACGCCAAAGCCCAAGACGCCTGCCAAGCAGCAGGGCAAGAAGGGCGGGTCCTCCTACAAGGCCTCGGACATCACGGTGCTCGAGGGCCTCGAGGCGGTTCGCAAGCGTCCCGGCATGTACATCGGCTCGACGGGCGAGCGCGGTCTGCACCACCTGGTCTACGAGGTCGTCGACAACTCGGTCGACGAGGCTCTCGCCGGGCATTGCGACTCGGTCGAGATCCGCCTCCACCCGGACAACAGCGTGACCGTCTCCGACAACGGCCGCGGCATTCCGGTGGACCTGCACGAGAAGGAGCAGCGCCCCGCGGCAGAGGTCGTCCTGACGGTCCTCCACGCCGGCGGCAAGTTCGGCGACGGCGGGGGCTACAAGGTCTCCGGCGGCCTGCACGGCGTCGGCGTCTCCGTCGTCAACGCGCTGTCCGAGCGCCTCGACCTCGTGATCAGGCGCGACGGCCACGTGTGGACACAGACGTACGAGCGCGGTGCGCCCCAGGGACAGCTCGTGAAGGGCGAGCCCACCAAGGAGAAGGGCACCACGATCACCTTCCTGCCGGACCTCGAGATCTTCGAGGAGATCTCGTTCGACTTCGAGACGATCGCGCAGCGCATGCGCGAGACCGCCTTCCTCACGAAGGGCCTGCGCATCGAGCTGATCGACGAGCGCGGCTCCGGCGATCGCGTCGAGTTCCAGTACGAAGGCGGCATCCGCGACTTCGTCGCCTACCTCAACCAGAACAAGGATCCGATCCACCGCAAGGTCGTCTACTTCGAGGGCGAGTCCGAAGAGGAAGGCCAGAGCGAGATCGCAATGCAGTGGAACTCCTCGTATCAGGAGTCGATCTTCAGCTTCGCCAACAACATCAACACCGCCGAGGGCGGCACGCACCTGTCGGGATTCCGCTCGGCGCTCACCCGCACGCTCAACGACTACGCCCGCAAGAAGGGCCTCCTGAAGGAGAAGGACGAGTCGCTCAGCGGCGAGGACGTGCGCGAGGGGCTGACCGCGATCGTGTCGGTGAAGCTGCACGACCCGCAGTTCGAGGGGCAGACGAAGGGGAAGCTGGGGAACCCGGGGATGAAGGGCTTCGTCGAGTCAACCGTGAACCGCAAGCTGGGCGAGTTCCTGGAGGAGAACCCGGCCGAGGCGAACCAGATCATCGGCAAGGCCATCGCCGCCGCGCGCGCTCGCGATGCGGCCCGCAAGGCACGGGACCTGACGCGCCGCAAGTCGGCGCTCGAGAACTCGACCCTGCCGGGCAAGCTCGCGGACTGCTCCGTGAAGGACCCGGCACTCGCCGAGCTGTTCATCGTCGAGGGCGACTCCGCCGGCGGCAGCGGCAAGCAGGCCCGCGACCGCAACACGCAGGCCGTGCTCCCGCTGCGCGGCAAGATCATCAACGTCGAGAAGAACCGCATCGACAAGGTGCTCTCGAACGAGGAGATCCAGGCGCTCGTGACCGCGATCGGCACCGGCATCCGCGAGGAGTACGACCCCGAGAACCTGCGCTACCACAAGGTGATCCTGATGACGGACGCCGATGTCGACGGCGCGCACATCCGCACGCTGGTGCTGACGTTCCTGTTCCGTGAGATGCAGGGCCTGTTCGATGCCGGGCACGTCTACATCGCCAAGCCGCCGCTGTACCGGCTGAAGACCGGCAGCAAGGAGCAGTACATCGAGAAGGAGTCCGAGCTCGAGGAGGTGCTGCTGCGCGACAAGCTCGAGCGCATGGCGATCTTCGACCACACGGGCGCGGAGTTCAACCTCACCCAGCAGCGGTGGCAGCGGCTCACCAGGCTCGTGAAGGAGTACGAAGGCTGGGCCTCGGCGCTGCGCGCCGAGCACGGCCATGACGTGATCACGTTCCTGGAGGAGTCCGCGGTGCTGGACCAGGGGCTGACCGACGTGGCGAAGGTCGTCGCGGTGCTGAAGAAGAAGGCGCCGGAGGGCGAGCCCTACGACACCGAGGTGCTGTCGCAGAACGGCGACGGCTCGATCCGGATCAAGGTCATCGAGCGCAAGAGCGGGCTCGCGACGACGCATGCGCTGGGCAGCGCGATCTTCGGCTCGCGCGAGTACAAGCAGCTCGTGCGCGTGCACCAGGAGCTCCAGAACCTGGCCGGCACTCCGCCGTTCAAGCTGAAGCTGGGCGAGGACGATGCGGAGGCGCTGTCCTTCGAGGACCTCCGCACGAAGGTCCTGGCGCTCGCCAAGCGCGGGGTGCGGCTGCAGCGGTTCAAGGGCCTCGGCGAGATGAACGCCGATCAGCTGCGCGAGACGACGATGGACCCCGAGACACGGACACTGATGCAGGTGACGATCGACGACGCCTACGCGGCCGACGAGCTCTTCTCGATGCTGATGGGCGACCAGGTCGAGCCGCGTAGAGCGTTCATCGAGAAGCACGCAAGGGACGTGCAGTTCCTAGATGTTTAGCTACCGGTCAGGCTCGAACGAGCCTGACAAGGACGCAGCGGCGCAGGCAAGCGAGCGTAGCGGTAGCTACGTGAGTGCAGCCGAGCACGCGAGGACACAGTCAGGGAAGGTTTGCAGGTGCCTGATGGCGACACTTGATGCACTGACAGGCAACGTCGAGCCCCGCGGCCTGCGGGAGGAGATGCGCTCCTCCTACATGGATTACGCGATGAGCGTGATCGTCGGCCGGGCGCTGCCGGACGTGCGCGACGGCCTCAAGCCGGTCCACCGCCGCGTCCTGTTCGCGATGCACGAGGCCGGGCTGCAGCCGACGCGCGCCTATCGCAAGTGCGCGCGCGTCGTCGGCGACGTGATGGGCAACTTCCACCCCCACGGCGACTCCGCGATCTACGACACGCTCGCGCGCATGGCACAGGACTTCGCGCTGCGGTATCCGCTCGTCGACGGACAGGGCAACTTCGGCTCGATCGACGACGACCCGCCGGCCGCGATGCGGTACACCGAGGCGCGCCTCGCGCGCCTCGCGACGGAGATGCTGCGCGACATCGACGCGAACACCGTCGACTTCACCCCCAACTACGACGAGTCGCGGCAGGAGCCGCTGATCCTGCCGGCGCGCTTCCCGAACCTGCTCGTGAACGGCTCCGCTGGCATAGCGGTCGGAATGGCCACCAACATCCCGCCGCACAACCTGCGCGAGACGATCGACGCGGTCGTGGCGTACATCGAGGACCCGGCCATCGAGGTCGCCGGCCTGATGAAGCACATCAAGGGCCCCGACTTCCCGACCGGCGGCTACATCGTCGGCCGCGAGGGGATCAAGGATGCGTACGAGACCGGCCGCGGCCGGGTCGTGATGCGCGGTCGCGCGCACGTCGAGCCGCTGCGCGGCGGCAAGGAGGCGATCATCGTCACCGAGCTCCCCTTCATGGTGAAGAAGGGTGGTGACGGTGGGCTGATCAAGAAGATCGCCAGCCTCGTGCACGACAAGAAGATCGCCGAGATCAGCGACCTGCGCGACGAGACCGACCGCTCGGGCATGCGGCTCGTGATCGAGCTGAAGCGCGACGCGATTCCGGAGGTCGTGCTCAACAAGCTCTACAAGCACACATCGCTGCAGCAGACGTTCGGCGTCAACATGGTGGCGCTCGCGGACGGCGTGCCCCGCACGCTCGACCTGCGCGAGGTGATCCGGTACTACGTCCTCCATCAGAAGGAGGTCGTGACCCGGCGCACCAAGGACCAGCTGGAGCGCGCCGAGCGCCGCGCACACATCCTCGAGGGCCTGCTGATCGCGCTGTCGAACATCGACGCGGTGATCAAGCTGATCCGGTCGTCGCCCGATCCCGAGCAGGCGCGTGCGGGCCTGATCGAGGAGTTCGAGCTGTCGCCCGAGCAGGCGCAGGCGATCCTCGACATGCGCCTCCAGCGCCTGACCGCGCTCGAGACCGACAAGATCAAGTCCGAGCACGCGGACCTGATGGAGCGCATCAAGGAGCTGCGCGCCATCCTCGGCGAGGAGGACCGGCTGTACGGGCTGATCAAGGAGGAGCTGCTCGAGATCAAGGAGATCTACGGCGACTCGCGGCGCAGCGAGATCATCGCGGCCGAGGGCGAGGTCGACCTCGAGGACATGATCGCCGAGGAGCAGATGGTGATCTCGATCACGCGCTCCGGCTACATCAAGCGCCTCCCGCTCTCGACCTACCGCAAGCAGCACCGCGGCGGCATCGGCGTGATCGGGATGGAGACCAAGGAGGACGACTACATCGAGCACCTGCGCATCTGCTCGACGCACGACTTCCTGCTGTTCTTCACCACGGCGGGGAAGGTGTACCGCCTGAAGGTGTACGAGCTGCCCGAGGGGGCACGCACCGCCAAGGGCCGTGCCCTGATCAACCTCCTGCCCCTGAGGGACGGCGAGCGGGTCCGCGCCGTGATCCCGACGCGCGACTTCTCCGAGCACAAGTACGTCGTGTTCGGCACGCGCAACGGCCTCATCAAGAAGACCGAGCTGACCGCCTACAACACCCCGATCCGCGCGCGACGGGATCATCGCGATCAAGCTGCGCGACGGCGACTCGCTCGTCGACGTGCGCGGCACGAGCGGCGAGGACGACATCATCATGGTGTCGCGCTCCGGTTACGCGGCGCGCTTCAACGAGACGCGGGTGCGGCCGATGGGCCGCGACACCTCGGGCGTGCGCGGCATGAACGTGTCCGAGAAGGACAACGCGGTGCTCGCCATGGACGTCGCGCGCGACGACACCGAGCTGTTCGTCGTGACGGAGAACGGCTTCGGCAAGCGCAGCCCGATCAGCGACTACCCGGTGAAGGGCCGCGGCACGAAGGGCGTCAAGACGATCCAGATGACCGAGCGCAAGGGCGCGCTCGCCGGCGCGCTGATCGTGCGCGAGCACCAGGAGCTGGTGTTCATCTCCCAGAGCGGGATGGTGCAGCGCACGAGCGTGCGCGGCATCTCGAAGATGGGCCGCTCCACGCAGGGCGTGAAGGTCATGAACCTGCGCGGCGACGACACCGTCAGCGCCGTGGCGCTCGTGCAGGAGAGCGACGCCGACATCGGCGCCTCGGCCGGCGACGAGAACGGCGCGTCACCGGAGCTCGAGTTCGAACCCGAGGATGGGCCCGAGCTCGAAGAGCCCGAGGGCAACGGCGACCCCTGAGCCGAGCTAGGCGCTAGAGCAAATACTGCTGCCACGCGGTCGGGATGACCGGCGCGGCGACGCGGATGAAGATGGTGGGGCCCGGCGCCCGCGGCGCGTGACGCGGGTGCATCCCGGTCTCTACCGGCGTGCGGTTGCCCTTGCGCCGGTTGCACGGTGCGCATGACGTGACGATGTTCTCCCAGTCGCTGGGGCCGCCGCGGCTGCGCGGGATGACGTGGTCCACCGTCAGGTGGGCGTCGGTGCCGCAGTACTGGCACGTCCACGAGTCGCGCGCGAACACGGCGCGGCGGGTGATGCGCCGGCGGCGCTGATCGCGCGGCACGCGCACGTAGGTCACGAGGCGGATCACCACCGGGTGCGGCAGCGTGACGCTCTCGGAGCGCACGGCCCGCTCGCTCTTCTCGACGAGCTCCGCCTTCTCCTTCAGGACGAGCACCACCGCCCTGCGCACGGTGCACACGTTGAGCGGCTCGTACGATGCGTTCAGCACCAGCACCCGGCCGCCGTCCGACCGCCGCGGCGCACCCGCGGTTACGCCTGCCAGGTTCCCGGCTGGCTCACACTCCCTGTCCGTCTCCCGGCCTTGCCCTCTGGGCCCCGCCGGTGTGACTCTGGCGGTCGCGGCTTCCACTGCGCTGCGGAAAGTGTAACCGGACCCCTGGAGCCGCCTCTCAGGCGCTCGGATAGCAGCCGAGCACGCGCAGCGTCTCGACCGTCGACCCGATCGCCGCGAGCGCCTCCACGACAGGTGGATCTTCCGCGTGGCCTTCGAGGTCCGCGAAGAACACGTAGCGGCCGAGGCCCTGCTTGCGGGGCCGCGACTCGATCTTGCTGAGGTTGATCGCGCGCGTTGCGAACTCCCGCAGGACGTCCACGAGCGCGCCGGGGTGATCGGGCAGTCCCCAGAAGACGATCGACGTCTTGAACGAACGCGGCCGATCGAACGAAGGCGGCCGATCTGTAAGCAGATCGGCCGGTTTGTGGCGGGACGATCGTGCCAGCCAGACGAAACGCGTCTCGTTCTCGGGAGTGTCCTCGACGCTTTCGGCCAGCACCTCGCAGTCGTACAGCTGAGCCGAGATGTGGTTGCCGAGCGCGGCCCACGGCTGATCGCTCTCGGCCACGATCCGCACCGCGTCCGCGGTGGACTGGGCGCCCATCACCTCGGCGTGGCTCAGCCGCTCCCGCAGGAACTGCGCGCACTGGGCGCTGGCCTGGGGGTGGGACAGCACTCGCTCGATGCGTTCCAGCGGGAGCCGCGTCTTCGCGATCAGGGTGTGTGTGATCGGGTGGACGACCTCGCCGACGATGTGCACCTCGTCGGTCTCGAACACGAGTGCGTCGAGCGTGGCGTTGACGGATCCCTCCAGCGAGTTCTCGATCGGCACGAGCGCCCGCTCGCACCTGCCGTCGGCGACCGCCATCACGCACTCGTAGATGGTCGGCATGGGGACGGGCTCGATCCGCGCCCCATTGCCCGCGGCGAGCAGCGCCTCTTCGGAGAAGGTGCCCTCCGGGCCCAGGAACGCGACTCTCACCGGGTCAGCGGTGCGTCTCGGCGACGACGGCCTCGCCGAGCGCTGCACGAATCGCCTCGTCCTCCTCGGGCGAGAGCTCCAGCTCGCCGCGTCCTTCGCGCACGCCCTTCACGTACATGCGGGCCTGGTCGCGATGCAGGATCGAGGACAGCACGACGCCCGTTCCGGTGTCGTCGAGCAGCGCCATCGAGCTCGACTGGCGCCCGCTCATCTCGCCGTACGCGTCGTAGCGCACCACCGCGGTCTTGCTGATGCTGCGCTGGATGCGCCCCTCGTCCTGCTCGAGCCGCTGCTCGACGCGACGGAACGTCTCCTCCACCAGGGACTGCAGCTGCGCGAACCCGATCTCGATGTTCTCGGCGTGCGTGACGAGGTCGCGCTCGCCGCTGGTCCCGAGCACCGTGGTCTGGGCCGTGCGCACGCGGCGCAGCTTCATCCACAGAACGAGCACCAGCAGGAGCGCCAGCAGGGCGACCCCGCCCGCCACCAGCGCTGCGATGCCGGCAGCCGTAGTCAGGTCATCTGGCACGCGGGAAGGATAACCCGGCCCTCGGAACCCGCCACCACCCGGATTTCCGGCCGTCCCGTCGCCACCCGGATTTCCGGCTAAGGAAATCCGGCTGTTCATTGCGCTGTGAAGGCCACCTGGTACTGGATGCGGTTGTTTTCCTTCGTGCCTTCGCCGGGAACGGGCTCGACGGCGACCGTCACGGTGCTGACGGACTCGGTGCTGGGAGCCTCCGGGAGCGGGATGCTGACCGTCTCCTCCGCCCCCGCGGCGATCCGCGGGATGGTCTGGTCGACGTTGATCCGCTTGCCGTCCGAGATCGGAGACCGAGACCTTCACGTCGGTCTCCTCGGACTCGCCCTGGTTCTGGATCTTGACGTCGAAGGTGAGCTTGTCGCTGACGGGCACGCGATTGATGCCGCTCTCGTTGAGAGCCACATCCGCCGGCTTGACCGTGACGCCCTGGATGCCGGTGCCGTGCAGGCCCGGAGTCGCGGCCTTGCTGGAGGTGCTGGAGATCCGGCCGAGCCTCGTCTGGACCGTGTCGGGGTCGAGCCAGCCGAGGTCGGGCAGGAAGCGGTCGGTCGGGAAGCGCTCGTTGATGTCACGTTTCTTGTACGCGGCGGCGAGCCCGGGAATCGTGCGCTGCAGGTAGATCACGTCGCTGGCGAGCAGCGCCTGCATCTGGCCTGCGATCGCGTTGATCGCATCGCTCGAGCCGCGGTCGCCGCCGAGCGCCTCCGGCAGCGCGACCGCGATCTTCTCGAGCGCGTCGGCTCTGAACTGCAGGGCCTCGACCAGCCAGCCGTTCGCCTCGTTGAGGTCGTCGGGGTGATCGGTGTCCTTCGCGCGCTGGACCAGCTGCTCGGCGTCGGCGCGCTTCGCGTTCACCTGGGTCTGGACGTCGAGCGCGTCGGCGTTCTGCGGGCTCGAGAGCAGGTCGAACAGGCTCTGCGACAGGTCGTCGGAGCCACGCACGATCGCCCGCGTGTCGGAGGCGTAGTCCTTGAACGCCCGGTCCTTGCGGCTGTCCAGGCAGCCGTTGATCCCCACGACCAGCAGGATCACGAGCAAGATGGCGCCGCCCAGTGCGATGGTGCGCCGCACCATCAGCGTCTGGGAATCGGTCGAGCCCGAGTCCCCCCGGGCCCTCCTTGGGCGGGCGGGCCGCCGTCCTTGCGATGACGACAAGTTGAGCTGCTCTCCTCTTGCGCTGACGCTTTAAGGCCGCTTTCGAGCGAAGAGTATGACGAGCGGAGCGGCCGGTCGGCGCCCCCAACGGCCTCGTGGCAGGCCCCATGCGGGGGGGTGTCCCGTGGCGCGGGACGTCTTCCGTAGCATTTCCCCGCGCTGCCCACCCCGCGGGCGGTCCGAAAGGCGATTGAGCTTGGGCGTCCTGAGAACAGTGGAATCGAAGCTGGAAGGCCTCGTGGAGGGCGTGTTCAACCGTGCCTTCCGGGCCCGCGTGCAGCCGGTCGAGCTGGCCCGCCGGCTGGCGAAGGAGATGGAGTCCTACAAGGCGGTGTCGGTCTCGCGCACCTACGTGCCGAACGAGTACATCGTCTTCCTGTCACGGGAGGACCGCCGCCAGTTCGAGGGTTACGAGCCCGCGCTGCTGGAGGAGCTGGCCTCCCACCTGCTCGAGCACGCGGCCCGCGAGAGCCTCGCGCTGCTGACGCGGCCCAAGGTCTCGTTCGAGACCGACAAGCGGCTGCGGATGGGCGAGTTCGGGATCCAGGCACGGCTGGTGAAGCCTCCGCAGTCGGAGGAGGAGGAGGCGTCGCAGGGCGACCTGGGCTCGACGATGGTGTACTCCGCCACGAAGGTGCGCCAGGCGATCGCGGAGCCGGTCCCGGAGCGCCCGACGGCGCGTGCGCTGATCACGCTGAACGGCAAGACCTTCGTCCTCGACCAGTCGCGTGCGGTCGTGGGCCGCAGCCGCCGGTGCGACTTCGTGCTCGAGGACCCCAACGTCTCGCGCCGGCACTTCGAGCTGCAGCAGCGCGGCGCGGACTGGTACGCCGTCGACCTCGAGTCGACGAACGGCATCGAGGTGAACGGGCGCCGGGTCCCGAGCGCGCGGCTGGAGCCCGGCGACGAGATCGTGGCCGGGACCTCGCGCATGCGGTTCGACCTGGACTGAGCCCGGTGTCCGATCCCCTCGAGGTCCTGCTCCAATTCGCCTTCCTCGGCGTGCTCTACTTGTTCCTGCTGTGGGTGGCGCGCAGCGCGCTCCGTGACCTGGGGCGGCCGGCCGCGGACTCGTATGGAGCCGACGAGCGCGCCGGGGCGAACCACGCCCGGCCGTACTCCGGGCGCTTGGTCGTCGAGCGCGGCGCGGGGCTCGCGAGCGGCGCCGAGTACGGGGTCGGCCCGGCCCTCGGCATCGGGCGGGCGGCGACCAACGACATCTGCATCGAGGACACGTTCGCCTCGGGCCGCCACGCGCGGCTGTACGACCGGGAGGGCGCCGTCTACATCGAGGACATGAACTCGACCAACGGCACATATGTGAACGGCCGGCGGCTCGGCGCCCAGCAGGTGCTGCGGCCGAGCGACCGCATCCGCATCGGCGACACGGAGTTCCGGTTCGAGCAATGAAGAACGCAAACCCCATCCCTCGGCAAACCGGCCAATCTGCTTACAGATTGGCCGCCCCATATCCGTGCTGAGAATCATCGACGAGGCGGCGCGGACCGATGCCGGCCGGCAGCGCCGCGCCAACGAGGACTCGTACTACGCGCGCGCACCCGCCTTCGCGATCGCGGACGGGATGGGCGGCGCGCAGGCGGGAGAGGTCGCGTCGCGCATCGCGGCAGAGGCGTTCGACGAGCGCACCGGCGACGGCAGCGCGGAGCAGCAGCTGGCGCGCGTGGCGAAGGCGGCGAACCGCCGCATCTTCGACATGGGCGAGGGCGACTCGAGCCTGCGCGGCATGGGCACGACCCTGACCGGCGCGCTCGTCGCGGACGACGAGGTCACGATCGTGCACGTCGGCGACAGCCGCGCGTATCTGCTGCGCGAAGGGCAGCTGCGCCAGATCACCCGCGATCACTCGCTCGTCGAGGAGCTGCGCCGCCAGGGCAGGCTGACCAGCGAGGAGGCGGAGGAGCATCCCCAGCGGTCCGTCGTGACGCGGGCGCTGGGCGTGGAGCCGGACGTGCAGCTCGACGTCCACACGCACCAGGCGCGCAGCGGCGACCTGTTCCTGCTGTGCAGCGACGGCCTCACCAGCATGGTGCGGCAGGAGCGCGTGCAGGAGATCATCGCCGGGAGCGACTCCCTCCGCACGGCCGCCGACCGGCTCGTGGCCGAGGCCAACGAGATGGGCGGCCGCGACAACATCACCGTGGTGCTGTTCCGCCTGGGCGGAGACGAGGAGGACGCCGACGGGCCCGGGGTGGAGGAGACGATGCTGGGCGCTCCGGCCGTGGAGCGGGACACGGACACGCATGAGGTCGAGGTGGCGCCACCGCCACCGCTGCCGCCACCAGCCGCCGAGCCGGCCGCCGGAGCGCAAGCGCCGGGTCACCTTCAAGCGCGTCGTCGCGACGCTGCTCGTCCTTGCCGTGCTCGCGGGATTGAGCGTGGGCGCGTACGTTGGGCTGCGGCAGGTCTACTTCGTCGGCCAGGACGACCGCGGCCTCGTGACGCTGTATCGCGGCGTGCCCTACGAGCTGCCGTTCGGGATCGACCTCTTCGACCCGGTCTACGTCAGCGCCGTGCCGGCGCGCACGCTCACGGCGCAGCAGCGCCGCCGGATCCTGGACCACCAGCTGCGCTCGCGCGACGATGCGGCCGACATCGTGCGGCGGCTCGAGAGGGGCAACGAGTGACCGCCCGCAACCGCGAGCTGATGGGGCTGATCCCCGTCTCGCTGCTGATCACGGCCGGGTTCACCGCCGTGTTCGCGGCGAGGCAGTCGGAGGTCGGCAACGCGAGCCTCACCTACGGCGCGATCTTCCTCGCGCTGTGCCTCGTGGTCCACCTGTTCATCCGCGCCACGCTTCCGCACGCGGATCCGTACCTGTTCCCGCTGTGCGCGCTGCTGGCGGCCGTCGGACTGGTGGTCATCTACCGGATCGACGAAACGCTCGCGCGCCAGCAGGCCGGCTGGTTCGTGGCGGGAATCGCGCTGTTCGCCCTGACCGTGCTGCTGTTGCGCGACGTGCGGGCGCTGGAGCGCTACCGCTACATCATCGCGGCGGTCGGCATCGGGATGCTGATGCTGCCCCGCCTGCCGGGCATCGGCGCGCAGGTGAACGGCGCCTACCTCGGCGTCGACATCGGGCCGCTCAGCTTCCAGCCCACGGAGTTCGCGAAGCTCTGCATCGTCGTCTTCCTCGCGAGCTACCTGAACGAGCGCGGGGAGGCGATGGTGGCGTCGTCGCGCCGCCTGCTCGGGCTGACGATCCCGCGGCTCAAGCACTTCGGCCCGCTGCTCGTCGTGTGGGGCGCTTCGATGCTGATGCTCGTCGTGATCCGCGACCTCGGCAGCTCGCTGATGTTCTTCGGGGCGTTCCTCGCGGTGCTGTACGTGTCGACCGGCCGGGCCTCGTTCGTGTTCGCCGGCCTCGTGCTGTTCGTCGTGGGCGCCTGGTTCTTCGCGCACACGGTGGGACACGTGCAGGAGCGCATCGACATCTGGCTCGACCCCTGGAAGGACGCGGAGGGATCGGGTTTCCAGATCGCGCAGTCGCTGTTCTCGCAGGCGGACGGAGGGTTGTTCGGAGAAGGCCTGGGGAAGGCGCTGCTGAACCTCCCGGGCGGGGCGCAGATCCCGCCGGCGCCCGACACGGACCTGATCTATGCCGTGATCGCCAACGAGCTGGGCCTGTTCGGGGCCACCGGCGTCGTGCTCGCGTACCTCCTGTTCGCCGAGCGCGGGTTCCGCGTCGCCGTGCTGTCGGAGGACGGCTTCTCGAAGCTGCTGGCCGCCGGGCTCACCGCGGTGTTCGCGCTACAGGCGTTCGTGATCGTGGGAGGCGTGACGCGGGTGATCCCGCTGACGGGAGTGACCCTGCCGTTCGTGAGCTACGGCGGCAGCTCGATCGTCGCGAACTTCGTGCTGCTCGCGCTGCTGCTGATGGTGTCCGAGCAGGCGCGCGCGCCGCGTGCGCGGCGCAGCCCGGTGGTGGAGCGATGAGGGTCCCGGCGTGAACGCGCGCATCCGCAACCTGTTCGGCCTCGTCACGGGCCTGTTCGCCGTGCTGATCGCCTTCACGACCTACTGGTCGGTGTTCCAGGCGGACGAGCTGGAGGCCAACCGCGCGAACAAGCGCCCGCTGCTGGAGGAGCAGCAGATCCGGCGCGGCCTGATCGTCGCGCGCGACGGGACGGTGCTGGCGCGCAACCGCGCCGTGGGGAGCTCCCCCGGTTCTACGAGCGGCATCTATCCCGAGGGCGGCCTGTTCGGGCACCCCGTGGGTTACAGCTTCGTGGAGCGTGGGCGCGTGGCCTTGGAGCGTGAGTACAACGACGACCTGACCGGCAAGACCGACGAGTTCGTGTCGCTGCTCGACGAGGTGCGCGGCCGCGAGCGCGAGGGCGACGACGTCTTCACGAACCTCGACCCGCAGGCGCAGCAGGTGGCGCGCGCCGGGCTCGCCGGCCGCGCCGGGTCGGTCGTGGCGCTCGACCCGCGCACCGGCCGCGTGCGCGTGCTGGTGAGCATCCCCAGCTACGACCCGAACGAGATACCGAACCGCTTCGGCGACCTGCGGCAGGCGCCGCGCTCGCCGCTGCTGGACCGCGCGGTCCAGAGCGGGTACCCGCCCGGCTCCACCTTCAAGGTGGTGACCGCGACGGCCGCGATCGACTCCGGCAAGTACACGCCGACCTCGGTCGTGGACGGGAAGTCGCCGAAGCGCATCGGCGGCGTCCCGCTGTCGAACTTCGGCGACGAGGACTTCGGCCCCATCACGCTCACCACCGCGCTCACCAACTCCGTCAATACCGTGTGGGCCGAGGTGGGCGAGAAGCTCGGCAAGGCCACGCTGTACGAGTACATGAGGCGCTACGGGTTCGACCGCAAGCCGCTGATCGACCTGCCCCGCGACGAGATGCGCGCCAGCGGCGTGTACGGGCGCAACGGCCGGCTGCTCGGTCCCGCGGACGCGATCGACATCGGGCGCGTCGCGATCGGCCAGGAGCGCCTGCAGGTGACCCCGCTGCAGATGGCCCTGGTCGCGGCGGCGGTCGCGAACGGCGGGAGCCTGATGCGCCCCCACCTGGTGCGCACGGTGAAGGATCGTGACGGCCGGGTCGTGCGCGAGGTCAAGCCGAGCGAGCAGAGCGACGTGATGAAGCGCAGCACCTCGGCGCAGCTGGCGCTGATGATGACCAACGTGGTGAAGGAGGGAACCGGCACGGCGGCCGCGCTCGAAGGCATCGACGTGGCGGGCAAGACCGGTACCGCGGAGCGGGGCGGCCCCATCAACCAGGCGTGGTTCATCGGCTTCGCGCCGGTCAAGAACCCGCGCGTGGCGATCGCCGTGACGGTGGAGCAGACGACGGGCCAGGGCGGGACGGTGGCGGCGCCGATCGCCAAGCAGGTGATGCAGTCGCTGCTGCGGGAGGGCCTATGAGGGAGATCAATGGCTGAGCTGCAGGCCGACACGATCATCGACTCGCGCTACCGCGTGCTCGAGAAGATCGGCGCGGGCGGGATGGCCGACGTCTACTGCGCGGAGGACATGCACCTCGGCCGCAAGGTGGCGGTCAAGCTGCTGCATTCGCGCTTTGCGCAGGACCAGGAGTTCGTCGAGCGCTTCCGGCGCGAGGCCTCGTCCGCGGCCGGGCTCCAGCATCCGAACGTCGTGGGCGTGTACGACCGCGGCGAGTACGACGACACGTACTACATCGCGATGGAGTACTGCGAGGGCGAATCGCTCAAGCAGGTGATCACGCGCGAGGCGCCGCTCGACCCGGCGCGCGCGATCGCGATCACGAAGCAGATCCTCGTGGCGACGCGGTTCGCCCACCGCCGCAACGTGATCCACCGCGACCTGAAGCCGCACAACGTGATCCTCGACGACGAGGAGAACGTGAAGGTCACCGACTTCGGCATCGCGCGCGCGGGCGCCTCCGACATCACCGAGGTGGGCGCGATCATGGGCACCGCGCAGTACCTGTCGCCCGAGCAGGCGCAGGGCCGGCCGGTGACCGAGGAGTCCGACCTGTACTCGGTCGGTGTCGTGCTGTTCGAGCTGCTCACGGGTCGCGCACCCTTCGCCGGCGACAGCCCGGTGGCCGTCGCGCTGCAGCACGTGAACCAGCCCGCGCCCTCCCCGCGGGAGTTCGAGCCCTCGATCCCACCCGAGCTCGAGGCCGTGGTGCTGAAGGCGCTCTCCAAGGACGCGGCCGAGCGATACCCGGACGCGGACTCCTTCATCAAGGCGCTCGAGGCGGTCGAGGTGCGCCTGCGCCAGGGACCGGTGGACACCGAGAGCACCGCCGTGTACGCCCCGGTGGGCGTCGTCCCCGCGCGGCCGGCAAGCGCGCCGCCACCGCCGCCGTCGCGGTCCCACCGCCGCCCGACGACGAGGTGCCGCCGCCCCCGGCGAGCGGTGAGCCACCCGACGACGAGCGCGGCCGCAACCCGTGGGTCTGGGCGGGAGTGCTGGCGGCGGTCGCGGCGATCGTCGTGGGAGCCGTTCTGCTCCTCAGCTCGGCCGACAAGGTCGTGGTGCCGCCGGTCGTCGGGCAGACGCTCGAGCAGGCGTCGCAGCGCCTCGACCGTGCCGGCCTGGGCGTGGAGGTGAAGCGCCGCGCGGACCAGGCGCCACGCGACTTCGTGTTCGAGCAGTCGCCCAACCCGGGGCAGAAGGTCGACAAGGACTCGATCGTCACCCTGTTCGTCTCCAACGGCCCGTCGACGGTGAAGGTGCCGGAGGTGGTGGGACTGGACGAGACGGACGCGCGCCGCCGCGTGCGGAACGCGGACCTGCGGCCGACCGTCGAGAAGGAGAGCTCGACCAAGGTCCCGGAGGGCACGCGTGATCCGGACCGACCCGGGCCCCGGCCGCCTGACCGAGCGCAACTCCTCCGTGACGCTGTTCGTCAGCTCCGGCCCGGGCGAGGTGGTCGTGCCGAACGTCATCGGCGAGGACCAGGAGAGCGCGGTCGCGCGACTGCGCGAGGAGGGTCTCAGCCCGATCGTCCGCGAGCGCTCCTCGAGCGAGCCGGCCGACACCGTGGTCGACCAGAGCCGGCGAGCGGCCAGCGCGTGGACGAGGGCTCGTCCGTGACGATCTTCGTGTCCGACGGCAAGGTGCGCGAGGTGCCCGACGTGACCGGGCTCACGCAGGGCGAGGCCGAGGCGGAGCTGCAGGACGCCGGGTTCAACGTGAGCGTGCGCACGCGGCCGACCGATCAGCCGGACGAGGACGGCACGGTGCTCTCGCAGTCCCCAAGCGGCAAGGCGGAGCGGCGCGAGAGCGCGACGGTGACCATCACCGTGGGCGCGCTGACCACGACTACGACGCCCACCCCGTGAAGGTCGTGGTGCTCGCGGGCGGGCGCTCGAGCGAGCATCCCGTGTCGCTCGACTCCGGCCGCTCGGTGCTGGACGGCCTCGCGCGCGCGGGCCACGACGCGCGCACGGTGGTGATCGGCCGCGACGGGATATGGCGGGAAACAAATGCCGCCGATCTGCAAGCAGATCGGCGGGTTTCAGGCAGGACGGTCTCGGTGTCACCCGGCCAGGGGTTGCTCGACGCCGACGTGGTCTTCCCGGTGCTGCACGGGCCGTTCGGCGAGGACGGCACGGTCCAGGGACTGCTGGACACCGCGGACGTTCCCTACGTGGGCGCGGGCGTGCTCGGCTCCGCGGTGTGCATGCACAAGGTGGTGTTCAAGGACCTGATGGCGCACGCGGGGATGCCGCAGGTGCGCTACGAGGCCGTGCGCGAAGCGCGACTGGGAGCAGCCGCCGCGAGGCCGTGCTGGATGCGCTGCGGGGGCTGGGGCTGCCGGTGTTCGTGAAGCCGGCGCGCCTCGGGTCGAGCGTCGGGATCTCGAAGGTGTCCGAGCCGGCGACGAGCTGGTCGCCGGCGATCGAGGACGCGCTCGCGCACGACCCCGTCGGCGATCGTCGAGGCCGCCGCGGTCGGCATCGAGGTGGAGTGCTCGGTGATCGGCAACGACGAGCCGGTCGTCTCGGAGCCGGGCCAGGTGATCGCGCACGGCGAGTGGTACGACTACGAGTCGAAGTACACGGCGGGCGGCATGGAGCTGGTCGTGCCCGCTCCGATCTCGCCGGCGCAGCGCGAACGCGTGCGCCGCATCGCGCAGGAGGCGTTCCTGCGCTCGTCGTGCGCGGGCCTCGCGCGCGTCGACTTCTTCGTGACCGACGAGGGCCAGGTGCTGCTGAACGAGCTGAACACGATGCCCGGCTTCACGAACACGAGCGTGTTCGCGCGGCTGTTCGACGCGTCAGGCGTGCCGTACGAGGAGCTGCTGGACCGGTTGCTCGGCTACGCGATCGAGCGCCAGCGCGAGCGCGCACACTCTGAACATCGGGGCTTCGCCCACCTAAGTCCTGTGCTGCGCCGTTGGCGTCGCAAGAACATCTACCGAGCAGCTCCACCTCGGAGATGGCTGCGCTCGAGCCGCCCCGTCGCTCCCTCCGTGAGGCTCGTGATCCACACCAGGTAGTAGCGCGCCGGCTTGCCGGCCGTGTCGAGGCCGGAACGTCTTGCGGCTGGAGTCCATCGTGCCGCCGCCCACGAGGGTCCACCCGGCGAGGTTGTCCGGAACCCGGTCGCGCGCCACGTAGAAGCGCACGTCCCATCCGTCCTTGGGGGTCACGAGCCTGATGCCGCGCGCGACGATCGGGCGGCCCGCGTCGAGGTACAGGCCCACGCCCTTCTTGATGTTGCCGAAGTCCGGGGTGTCGTAGCGCTCGGTCTCCCACGCCGTGGTCGGGTCGCCGTCGAGCGCAAGGGGCACCGCCGCGCTGCGCTCGGAGTCGTCGCCCGGCGGCGGGTCGTAGGCGAACGCGTCGCGCTCGCCGAGCTGGATCGCGCTGAGACTGCCCTGCCCGGGCGGCTCGCTCTGCTGGTCCTCGCCGTTGATCAGCAGCGCCGCCAAGATGGCGACCGCGGCCGCGATCAGCACGTACGCGACCGCCAGCAGGATCCGCGCGCCGGCGCGTACGCCGTCCGGACACCGCCTCGGGGAGCTGGCTGAGGATGGCCGTCGCCTCTCCCGTGGCGCCGCCCGAGCGCGCGCTCTCGTAGGACAGCACCTCCTCGAGGTCGCGCACGAAGTCGGCCATCGACGCGTAGCGGGCGCGCGGGTCCTTGGCGGTCGCGCGCTCGACCAGCGACGCGAGCGCGGCCGAGACCTCGGGGCGCTTGCCGCGGACGTCGGGCAGCCCCTCGTGAATGTGCTTCATCGCGACGCTCACGTGGCTGTCGCCCGAGAAGGGGACCGCTCCCGTGAGCATCTCGTACAGCACGATGCCGAGCGAGTAGACGTCGGACTGGCCCGTGACCTCCTGACCCATCGCCTGCTCGGGCGACACGTAGTCGGTCGTGCCGATCACCTTGCCGGCGCCGGTCAGCTGGTTGCTCTCGAGCCCGAGCGCGATGCCGAAGTCGGTGACCTTCGCGCGCCCCTCGTCGTCGATCAACACGTTCTGCGGCTTCACGTCGCGGTGCACGAGGCTGCGCTCGTGGGCCGCCTGCAGCCCGCGCCCGATCTCGATCGCGTACGCGACCGCCTCCGCGACGGGCAGCGGCCCCTCCCGCTTGATGCGGTCCTTGAGCGTCTCGCCGCGCACGTGCTCGAAGACGATGTAGGGGTGGCCGTCGTCCTCGCCCGCGTCGATCACCATCACGACGTGCGGATGGGAGAGCTGCGCGACGGTGCGCGCCTCGCGGCGGAATCGCTCGAGCGACGGCTCGTCCTCGGAGATGTGCCCGTGCAGGATCTTGATCGCCACGATCCGCTCGAGGGTCTCGTCGAACGCCCGGTAGACCGTCGACATCCCTCCGGATCCGATCCGGTCCTCGATCCGGTAGCGGCCGTTGAGGCGGCTGCCGATGACGGTCATTCCGATTGGTGACATAGAGGTTGACGGTTGGGTAGGTCCATCTCCCTGGCCGCTCGGGGCGATTCGGCCGCCCCGGTATTTTGCGCGCGATGGTCACCGTTAGTTACCACACCGACCCGGCATGTCCCTGGTCCTGGGGGGCCGAGCCCGAAATTCGCAAGCTGATGACCGAGTTCGGGGAAGGGCTGCGGTGGATCTTCGTGATGGGTGGCCTGGCGCGGGATCTGGCTCGTGACGCCGATGCCCGGCGCCGCAGCGGATCGCGGAGTGGCTGAGGTGTCAGCGAGCAGACCGGGGCGCCCCTGGACCCGCTGCTGTGGACGGATGGCCCGCTGCGGATCGACCTATCCGGCCTGCATGGCGGTGAAGGCGGCGCCGGAGCAGGCCCCGGACGGCGGCTACGCGTACTTGCGGCGGTTGCGGGAGGCGATCCTCTGCGAGCGGCGCCAGCTGGACGACGCCGAGGCCCTGGTCGAGGAGGCGCGCGCCGTCGGCCTCGACGTGGAGCGGTTTCGCCTCTCGCTGCGCTCGCACGCGATCGTGGAGGCGTTCGGCGCGGACCTCGACGCGACCGCCGGCCTGTGGCCGGCGAGGTGGTGACTCGGAAGGCCGTTCTTCGGTGGGTACGGGAGCGGGGTGCCACTGCCGACCGCGGTGTTCAAAGGCGCCGGCGAACGGCGGTTGGTGAGCGGCGCGGCGCCGTATGACGCCTACCGCGAGGCTGCTGTCGCGTGCGGAGCGGAGCCGCTTCGGCCGACCGTCGGCTGAGCGTCGAGCAGGCGCTCGCGCGCTTCGGCCGCCTCACGACCCGCGAGGTCGAGGTGCTGTGCGAACTGCCCGGCCCGCGCGCCGCGGCCGAGCTGTGGGGCCTGGCGGAGGCCTGGAAGGTGCGCGCGGTGCCGGTGCTGACCGGCCACCTGTGGGAGGCGGCCTAGCCAGGTGGGCCCCGCCGCAGGTGTTCGCGATGCAAGCCGCGGCGGAAGCCGGTCTGTCGCCGACCAGGCCGACGCTCGGCAGGCGCACGATCCCGGCGCTGTCGGTGACCTCGCCGATCACGCGCGTGCCCGGGTGGCGGCCGGCCCAGGATCTCAGCGGCCGCGGCCGCGTCGCTGCCGTCCACGATGCAGCACAGGCCGGTGCCCATGTTGAACACCTCCCACATCTCCGCGTCGGGCACGTCGCCGCAGCGCTGCGATCAGGCCGAAGATGCGGCTGCGGTTCGAGCGGCGCGTCGACGTCGAAGCCGACGTCGGGATTCAGGCGCAGCAGGTTCAGCAGGCCGTCGCCGGTGATGTGGGCAAGGCCGTGGACCGGGACCTCGGAGCGCAGCAGGTCCAGCGCGGCGCGCACGTAGATCGCGCGTGGGCTCGAGCAGCTCGTCGGCGAGCGGGCGGCCCAGCTCCGGCGGCGAGCTCGTCGAGCGTCAGCCCGCCGCTGCTCGAGCAGCGCCCGGCGCGCGAGCGGAGTAGCCGTTGGAGTGCAGGCCGCTCGACGGGACGCCGATCACCACGTCGCCCGGCGCGATCCGCTCGCCCGTCGACGATCCGCGTCGCGCTGCACGACGCCGATCGCGGTCCCGACCAGGTCGAGCCCGCGCGGCGAAGGATGGCCGCGGAGCATCTCGGGCACCTGCGCGAGCTCGCCGCCGGGGATCTCGACGGCCGCCTGCGACGCGCCCTCGCGCAGGCCCTCGCCGAGCGCGGCGAGCATCGCCTCGTCGGCCTGCTCGACGGCCACGTAGTCGACCAGCGCGATCGGCTCCGCGCCGACGCAGACGAGGTCGTTGACGTTCATCGCGACGCAGTCGATGCCCACCGTGTCGAAGCGGTTCATCGCCTCGGCGACGATCAGCTTGGTGCCGACGCCGTCGGTGCAGATCGCGACTGCGGTCAGCTCGTCCAGCGCGAGCACGCTCGCGTAGTGGCCCGACGGGACGATCGAGCGGCTGGGCCGCCCGGTGTCGATGCGCGCCAGCGCGGAGACCAGCGCGCTGCACGCCGCCGCGGGCCTCGCCCGTGTCCACGCCGGCGCGCGCGTACGAGTCGCTCATGCGACCGCCTCCGCGCGAGCGCGACGGCAGCGCGCCCGCGCCGACGGCGGCGCGATAGGCGGCGTACGGGCGCAGCGACCGGCTGCGCTCGAGCATCGTGATCAGCCGCAGCGAGAGCAGGGTCGAGACGAACGCGGTGGCCGCGCCGGCGACCATGCCGCGGCGCGATCTCCGGCGGCACTCCGCGGCGCGCCAGCCGCGCACCCTTGAGGGCGGCGGCGCCGAGGATCACCGGCAGCGCGATCTGGCGGGAGATCACGTTCGCGTCCGCGCGCCGGAAGCGCGCAGCCGCGCGGCGGTCAGCGTCGCCCCGTTGCGCGATATGCCGGGGGCGAGCGCGAAGGCCTGCGCGAATCCGATCGCGAGCGCGTCGAGCGGGCCCGCCTGGTCGCGCTCGCGCTCCTCGGGCGCGCCGTCCGCGAGCGCCATCGCGGCGGATCCGGCCAGCAGGGCAACGGCCACCGGGGACCGGATCGGCTCGAGTCGTTGCTCGATCGGGCGCTCGAACAGGTACGCGGCGGCCGCGGCGGGCGCGAACGACAGCGCCAGCGTCGCGAGCGTTGCGCGGGCCGAACGAACGCACGTACTCGCGCACCTCGCGCCGCAGGCCGATCAGCAGGGCGAGCGCGCCGCCGGCGTGCAGCGCCACCTCGAACGACTTGCGCAGCTCCGGATCAAGCTCGCCGTAGCTGCCAGCCGCATCAGCGCCGGCACGAGCACGAGATGGCCGGAGCTGGAGACGGGCAGCAGCTCCGCTGGGCCCCTGGACCGCTCCGAGCACCACCGCCTCGCGCGAGCGGAAGGTTGCTCCCTCGGAGTCGATCAGTGACGGGCGTCTGCGGCGGGATCAGCCTCGGGTCGCGCGCGGCGCCGCGCCGCCGGCGCCAGAGCAGGTAGACGATCCCGGCGACGATCGCCGCGACGATCGCGTAGTCGACGTAGTGCAGGTTCTTCTGCCACTCGTCCCAGTTGTCTCCGACCGCGTTACCCATCAGCGCCGAACGCCAGCACCCACGGGATGATCCCGCAGGACGCTCAGCACCGTGAACCGCCAGAACGGCATCCGCGCGACCCCGGCCGGCAGCGAGATGAACGTCCGGATCACCGGCATCATCCGCGTGAAGAACACGGTCGGCGCCGCCGTAGCGCTCGAACCAGCGGTCCGCCCAAGCGAGGTGCTTCGGGGTGATGTGCAGCCACTTGCCGTGGCTTCTCCAGCAGCTCGACGCGGCCGAAGTAGCCGACCCCGTACGCGATCCACGAGCCCACCAGGTTGCCGGCGACTCCCGCGATCACGATTTCCAACATCGTGAAGCGCCCGTCCGAGACCTCGAAGCCGGCGAACAGCATGATCGCCTCGCTCGAGGTGGGGATGCAGGCGCTGTCGAGCAGCATCAGGACGAAGATCCCGGCCAGGCCGAGGTCGCCGATCACGTTCGTCGCGAAGTCGACGATCGGCTGGGTCAGCGAGGCTGTGTACGAGGAGCGTATCCGGACATGCGACTGTTACGATCGTCCGTGACTGCTCGTTGACAGGGTAGCGTGAAGGGCCGTGGGCATTCCCCTGTTCGACACCGCCGAGCTGCTGCGCGAGGTGCGTCCCGAGGCCGAGGCCGCGATTGCGCCGCGTGGTCGAGTCCGGGCGCTTCATCTTCGGGCCGGAGGTGGAAGCCTTCGAGCGCGAGTTCGCCGAGTACCTCGGGGTGCAGCACGTGGTCGGCGTCGCGAACGGCACCGACGCGCTCACGATCGCGCTCAGCTGCCTGGGCGTCGGGCCCGGCGACGACGTGGTCGTGCCTTCGTTCACCTTCTACGCGAGCGCCGAGGCGATTCCCCACACCGGCGCGCGGCCCGTGTTCTGCGACATCGATCCGGAGACGTTCTGCGTCACCCCCGAGACGGTGGAGCGCGGCGCTCACGCCGCACACCCGCGCGGTGATCGCCGTCGACCTGTTCGGCCGCATGGCACCGGTCGACGCGCTGCGCGAGCGGCTTGCCGGCGCGCGGGATCGCGGTGCTCGAGGACGCGGCACAGGCCGCGGGCGCGCGCCTGCGCGGGAAGCGCGCGGGATCGCTCGGCGAACGTCGCGCACCTTCAGCTTCTTCCCCTCCAAGAACCTGTTCTGCTTCGGCGACGGCGGCGCGATCGTGACCGACGACCCGGCGGTCGCGGAGCGCGCGCGGCTGCTGCGCTTCCACGGGTCGCGCGACAAGTCGAGCTTCGAGGCGGTCGGGTGGAACTCGCGCCTCGACGCGATCCAGGCCGCGGTGCTGCGCACGGTCCTGACGCGCCTCGACGGCTGGAACGAGCGCCGCCGCGAGCTGGCCGCCGCGTATGCCGACGCCGGGCCTCGGCGGACGTCGTGGCGCTGCCCGCGCCCCGCGGATGGCGAGGAGCCCGTCCATCACCTGTTCGTGACCGCGCGCGGCGCGAGCCCGACGCAGCTCGCGCGCGCGGCTCGCCGACGCCGGCATCGCAGTCGCGCTCCAATTACCGGGTGCCGGTCCACCGCCAGCCCGCGATGGCAGCCTGGGCCGCCGGCCTCCGACCTGCCCGGAACGGAGCAGGCGGCGCGTCACGAACCTCGCCCTGCCGATGGGCCCGACGCTCGGTCCGGGGACGGCCACGGCGGTCGCGGACGCCCTGGCGGCAGTCCGCCGTTAGCGCAAACAGCGCTGCAAACAGGGCGGTCATGCGGGCTCGGCAGCGCGCACGGTACGCCGCTCTCAGCCCGTAAACTGCGGCAGATGCGGAAGGCCGTGAACGACCCCGTCTACCGGCATCGCCTTTTCCAGCTGCTCGTCGACGCGGGCCTGGTCGCGCTCGCCTACTGGCTCGCGTACGCGCTGCGGTTCGACCACGGGATCCCGCGAGCGCTACAGCGACCTGCTGTGGAAGACGATCGCGTTCGTCGTCGATCGGCAAGGTGCTGATCTTCGCCGCCTTCGGCCTCTACGAGAAGTGGTGGCGCTACGTCGGGCCTGCGCGACTTCGAGTCGATCCTGCAAGGCCGTCGTCGTGGCGAGCCTCGTGATGGTCGGCGTGCTGTACGTGTGGTCGCCGACGGACAACGACCTGCCGCGCTCGATCGCCGTGATGGACGTGCTGCTTGACGCTCGCCCTGATCGGCGGCGTGCGGCTCGTCGTCCGCAGCTCGTCGAGCGCCCGCCGCGCGGCGCGATGCTGCCCAAGGGCCAGGAGGTGCTGATCGTCGGCGCCGGCGAGGGCGGCCAGCTGGTCGCGCGCGAGATGCAGCGCACGCCAGTCGCTGCGCCAGACCCCGATCGGCTTCGTCGACGACGACCCGCGCAAGCGCGGCATGCGCATCCACGAGCTGAAGGTGCTGGGCACCACCACCGAGCTCGAGCGGCTGCTCGACGAGGTCGAGCCCGACGAGGTGATCATCGCGATCCCCTCGGCGCCCGGGGTCGCTGCGCGAGACGCGTGGTGCGCGCGTGCCGCGACCGCGACATCCCGGTGCGCACGCTGCCCGGCGTGTTCGAGCTGATCGCCGGCTCCGTCGACCTGATGCGCCAGGTGCGCGAGGTGCGGGTCGAGGACGTGCTCGGCCGCGAGCCGGTGAGCGTCGAGATCGAGGAGGCGGGCGCCTACCTGCGCGACCGCATCGTGCTCGTGACCGGCGCGGGCGGTTCGATCGGCTCGGAGCTGTGCCGCCAGATCGCGCGCGTGCGCCCGCGGCTGCTCGTGCTGCTCGACCACGCCGAGGACAACCTCTTCGAGATCGAGCGCGAGCTGATCCGGGACCGCCACTTCACCGGCGTGCGAGTCGATCCTGGCGGACTGCAAGGAGCCGGACCGGATGCGAGTACGTGATGCAGCGCTTCCGGCCCGACGTCGTGTTCCACGCGGCCGCCTACAAGCACGTCTCGCTGATCGAGGAGAACCCGCTCGAGGCGGTGCGCAACAACGCGATCGGCACCCGCGTGTGCCGCGACCGCGGCGGCCGCGGTCGGGACGGCGCGTTCGTGCTGGTCTCGACCGACAAGGCGGTCAATCCCGCAGACCGCGCTCGGGGCCTCCAAGGCGATGGCGGAGTGGGTCATCGAGGCGCTGGGCCACCGGCATCCCGGCACGGTGTTCTGCTCGCGTGCGGTTCGGCAACGTGCTCGGCTCGAGCGGCAGCGTGGTGCCGCTCTTCCGCAGGCAGATCGCGCAGGGCGGCCCGGTGACCGTCACCCACCCCGAGATGGAGCGCTACTTCATGACGATCCCCGAGTCGGTGCAGCTCATCATCCGGGCCGGCGACCTCGCCAGCGGGGGCGAGACCTATCGTGCTCGAGATGGGCGAGCAGGTGAAGATCATCGACCTCGCGCGCAACATGATCAGGCTCTCCGGCCAGGACGCCGGACGAGGTATCTCGATCGAGATCGTCGGCCCGCGGCCCGGCGAGAAGCTGCGCGAGGAGCTGTTCCACTCGACGACGAGCGGGCGGTCCCGACCGAGGCCGACCGTATCCTGAGGGCCGAGCGCCCGCCGCTCGATCCCGAATGGGTCGAGTCGGTGTTCGAGCGAATCGAGCGGCTGGTGGAGCAGGGCGACGAGCCGTTCCTCGCCCAGCACGCTCGCTGAGCTCGTGCGCGAGGCGTACGGGAACTCCGGTCGCGAGACCGAGGAGGACGCCGGCACGGACGTGAAGGCACTGACTCCCTAGTGGTTCTTCGCTGACGCCGTGGATCTGCGTCGAGCGCGTAGGCTCGTACGTCGGGCTGGCAGCCTTCCTGGGCCTGGCGGTGCTCGCGCTGCTGTATTTCTCGCAGGCGCGCGACGTGCGGCGGCTGCGCGACTGGGCCGGCCGCGCGCCCGAGCGCGCCCTGGAGCAGCCGGTGACCGGCGACCGAGGTGGCTCCCGCGACACCCGCGGCGCAGCACTCGCTGCCCGCCACGCCGTTCGCGCAGGCGAGCCGCGCCCGCGCAAGCGAAAACCGCTGCGCGAGCGCATCCGCAACGTGCACATCCCGTATGCGCGCTACATCGCCATGCGGCGCGGCGGCGCTGCTCGTCGCCGGTGGAGCGGCCTTCGCCGTGGTCCAGCTGACCGGCGACGACGGCGGCACGACGGGGGCGAGCACCAGCTCCGACCAGGCGCAGAGCCGCACCGACAAGAAACGCGGGGACAACCAGCGCCGCGCCGATCAACGTCGACCCCTCCCAGGTGACCGTCGCCGTGCTGAACGGGACGACGGTGCAGGGCCTCGCGGCGCAGGTGGCCGACGAGGCGAACGCGGGCGGCTTCACGCCCGGAACGACCGGCAACGCGGCACGCGATCGACCAGACCGACTCGGAGGTGCTCTATCGGCCCGGCCAGGCCCGCGCGGCCAGGGCCGTCGCCAACCGGCTCGGCATCGACAAGACCGGCCCGGTCGATTCGGTCAACCAGGAGATCGCCGGCTCGTTCGACGTGGTCGTGCTTGTCGGCGCCGATCGGCAATAAAGGACGGTCGATCTGCAGCAGATCGACCGGTTCGTGGCGGGACGGTCGTAGCGTGAGCCGGCTGGTGCGGCCGGCAGCGGTGCCGGTGCTCGTCTTCGCGGCGCTCGTGGTCGCGACGTTCGCTGCGTTCTTCGTCACGACCCGGCTGAAGCGCGCGGCGCCGGTGGTCGAGCAGGTCACCTTCCGGCGCAGCTTCTCGCCGAACGGCGACGGGCGCTTCGACGTCGCGCTGTTCTCGTTCCGCCTGCGCCGCTCCGACGACGTGACGGTGTCGGTGGTCACGCGCGACGGCGACGAGGTGCTGACGCTCGCCGAGGACGTCCCGCTCGTCCGCGGGCGGCGCCACCGGTTTCGCTGGGACGGGCACAACGCCGCGGGCCGGGTCGCGCCCGACGGCGAGTACTCACCTGCGGGTCGGGCTGCGCCACCAGGGCCGCACCGTCACCTCGTCGCGCAAGCTCTTCCTCGACACGGTGCCGCCCAAGCCCGTCGTCAAGTCCGTGTCGCCGGACTCGATCTCGCCCGACGGCGTCGGCGGGGCAACTCGGCGACGGCGCGGTTCGCGGGCCCGACCCGGCGCGCGCGGCTGCTCGTCTTCCGCACCGATCTCCCGCGCCCGCGGATCGTGGCCAGGCGCGACATCCCGCGCGGCGAGTCGACCGCTCGCTGGGACGGCCGCGTGACCGGCGGCGGCCCGGCGCCCACCGGCGCGTACCTGCTCGTCGTGCGCGCCCAGGACGCGGCCGGCAACGTCGGCCCGCGGCGCGTGCCGCCCGCGCCGCGGCGCAGTGCGCGGTCACCCGGGCCTGGCCGTCAGCTACGTGTCCGCGCGCGGCCCGGCCATCGTGGCCGCCGGCGGCGTCGCGCGGTTCACGGTGTCGGCGGACGGCCGGCGGTATCGCTGGAGCGTGCGCCGGCTGGGCGTCGGCCGGCCTCTCGCCCGCGGCACCGATCGATGCCGGGACGCTGACGCGTGCGCGCTCCCGCGGGCGCTCCGGCGTCGCGATGCTGACCGTGCGGGTCGGCACGCATCGCTACGCGACGCCGTTCGCGGTGCGAGAGCCGCCGCCGCGAGCGCGTGCTCGTGCTGCTCCCGCAGACCACCTGGCAGGCGCGCAACCAGGTCGAGGCCAACGGGGACGGCTATCCCGACGTGCTGCCCGAGGACGCGCGCGTGAGCGTGCGCCGCCCGTATGCGCGCACGGGCCTGCCGTCCGGGTTCGCCGGGGACGAGTCGGCGTTGCTCGCTTTCTCGACCGCGAGCACCTGCGCTACGACATCACCACGGACCTGGCGCCCGCAGGCGCCGCTCGACCGCTACACGGGCGTGCTGTTCGCGGGCCCGCCGCGCTTCGTCCCGGCCGGCACCGAGGGCGCTGTTGCGCTCCTACGTGCGAGGCGGCGGCCGGATCGCCTGGCTCGGCACCGGCGGCTTCGAGGGAGCGTGCGGACGGCCGGCGACGAACTCGTACGGCCGCGCGACAACGCCCGGGCGGCGCTGTTCGGCGAGCGCCTGCGGCCGGAGCCGGAGGCGGTGCCGGTCGCGGTCCTGAGCGACCACGTCGGGCTTCTTCGCGCGGTGTTCCCGCGCTCGTTCGGCCCGTTCGGCCCGCTCGAGGAATCGCTGCGCCTGCCGCTGCGGGCGCGCCTGCTGGCGTCGGCCGGCACGGGCGCGGATCGCCAGGCCGTGGTCGTCTATCGGCAAGGACGGCGGAATCGTGGCGCGGGTCGGCATCGACGGGTTCGGCCGCGCGCTGCGCACCTCGCCCGCCGCCGAACGGATAATGCGCAGGCTATGGGTCCTGCTCTCGCGGTAGGCACCGCCGCGCCCAAGGCCGGAGTCGTGCTCGCGGCGCTTGCGGCGGCGGGCGTCCTGCTCGACCGCGACCCCCGGCGCCGCTCCTGGATGCTGCTGGCGCTCGTGCTCGCCGCCGTGATCCTGGTCAGCCACATCGCGGACACGGATCAGTTCCGCTCGATCAGCGACAACCGTGCCCGAGTTCGCCGGCCTGATCGCGGTCGCCGTGCTGACCGTCGGCCTGCTGCGGCGTCTGTCTCGTGCGCCGCCCGGACGCGCTGCCGCTGGTCGTGGTCGCGGTGCTCCCGTTCCGCGTGCCGATCGAGGCGGCCGGCACGCACCACCAACCTGCTCGTGCCGCTGTACGCTGGTCATCGCCGGGGCTGCGTCGCCTTCGCATGGCGCGGCTGCGCGACCGCGCCGCGCCCGACGGGGACGGACCCGCGCCAGGGCGCTGTCGCTGCGCGCTCGCCGCGTTGTGGTGCTGTACGCGCTCCAGGCGCTGTACTCGAAGGACTTCGACACGGCGCTCGAGCAGGTCGTCTTCTTCTTCGTGCCGTTCGCGCTCCTGTTCGCGCTGCTGACGCGAGGTGCGCTGGACCCGCGAGATCGTGCTCGTCCCTGCCTCGGCGTGGCGGTCGCGCTGTCGCTCGTCTTCGTGCGCGATCGGCTTCTGGGAGTACGGCCGGCGCGAGCTGCTCTGGAATCCGAAGGTGATCGCCGCGAACCAGTTCGAGTCGTACTTCCGCGTCAACTCGGTCTTCTGGGACCCGAACATCTACGGGCGCTTCCTGGTGCTGGTGATGCTTGGCACCACGGCGGTTCATGCTCTGGAGCCGCCGCCCCGGCGTCGCGATTCGCGCTCGGCGTCGTGCTGGCCGTGCTGTGGGGCGGGCTCGTGCTGACGTTCTCGCAGTCCAGCTTCGCGGCCCTCCTGCCGGGCCTGATCGTGCTTGCCGCACTGCGGTGGGACGTGCGCCGCACCGCCGCGGCGGCCGCGATCGGGCTCGCGTCGCGGCGGTGATCTTCGCGCTCGCATTCCAGAGCACGCTGAAGATCGACCTGGGCAACTCCGCGGGCCTGAACAAGGTCACGAGCGGCCGCTCGGACCTGATCCAGGGCGGCATCGACCTGTTCGCCAACCGGCCGGTGCAGGGTTACGGCTCGGGCGCGTTCGGGCGGGCCTTCCGGCGCGAGCGGAAGGGCAACCAGCAGCAGGCCGTATCGGCATCGCACACGATGCCGGTGACGGTGGCAGCGGAGCAGGGGCTGATCGGCCTGGTCGCCTACACGGCGGTCTGGTGGCGCGCGCTTTCACGCTGTTCGGGAACCGGATGGCAGCGCGGCCGCGCGGCCGGCGCCGGCGGCGTGGTCGCCCGCGCGGCGCTGGCCGCGATGTTCTGTCGCGCTGCGTGCTGCACACGATGGTCTACGCGGCGTTCCTCGAGGACCCGTTCACCTGGGTGATACTGGCGGTCGGGCTGGCGCGTTGCCCGCAGCGCCCGGCTGGTCGTCGTGCGCGCGGCTCGGAGCCCCAGCACCGCGGAGCCGGCTCCAGTCTGAGCCACTGGGCGCGTACCTCGAGCGGCTGGTCCGGACCGGCGCGTGCCTACACCGCCTCGAGCGTCATCTCGAAGCTGTTCGCGGTCGCGCTGCTGCCGATCTACACGCGCCACCTGACCGCGCGGACTACGGCGCCGCAGAGGTGCTGCTGGCATTCGTGGTCGCTGCCAGCATCGTGCTGCGCCTGGGGATCATCGAGGCGCTGCTGCGCTTCTACTACAGCGGGAGGGAGGAGCGCCGCCGCGACGAGTGGTCGCTGCACCGCGGCGGCCTTCCTGCTCGTCGACGACCACCGTCGGCGCGCTGGTCGCGCTGCCGTTCGCCGGGCCGCTGTCGGAGCTGCTGCTCGGCCACCGCGACACGCGAGCTGATGCGGATCGCGATCGGCGGTCTGTGGGTGTTCAGCAACTACGAGCTGCTGATGGCGCTGTTCCGGCTGGACGAGCGCGCGGCGGCGCTTCTTCACCGCCAGCATCTGCGAACGTCGCTGCTGACGATCGGCCTGACCGTCTGGCTCGTGGTCGGCGCGACGAGGGCGCGCGCGGCCTGCTGCTCGGCAACTTCGGCGCCTCGCTCGCGGTGATCCTGCCGGTCCTGTTCTACGTGCAGCGCGCGCGCCTGCGCGCCGGTCCCGCTCCGCGACGCCGTGCTGCGGCCGATGCTGCGCTTCGGGCTGCCGACGATGCCCGCCGAGCTGTCGCTGTACGCGCTCGAACTTCATGGACCGCGTCGTGCTGGCGCGGGTGGCCGGACTGGCGGCGGCCGGCCTCTACTCGCTCGCGGTCAAGTTCAGCCAGGTGGTGACGGTGCTGGTCCGCGGCTTCAACCTCGCGTGGCCGCCGCTCGCCTACTCGATCCGCGACGACGACGACGCGCGCCGCACCTACGTCGCTGATCGTCACCTACTACGTGCTGGTGTCGTTCACGGTCGTGCTGGCGCTGTCGCTGGAGGCGCGCTGGGTCGTGCGCGCGCTGGCGGCGCCGGAGTTCTTCGATTCCTACCAGGCCATCCCGCTGGTCGCCACCGGCGTCACGCTCTACGCGCTCTACCTCGTGCTCGTCCGTGGCGGTCGGGCGCATCGGCCGCACGGAATACAACTTCCCGGTCACGGGCGCGGCGCTCGCGGCCAACCTCGGCCTGAACCTGCTGCTGATCCCGCCGTACGGCATCGTGGGAGCCGGAATCGCGCTGGTCGCCTCGTACGTCGTGATGGTCGGCCTCATGTAGCTCGTCACGCGCCGGGTGTTCCCGCTCGGCCGTTCGAGTGGGCGCGGATTGCGCGCATCGTCGGGCTGGCCGCCGCGCTGTTCGCCGCGCGGGGAGCTGCTGCTGCCCGACTCGGGCGCGGTCGGGTTCGTGTCGCGGGCGGCGCTGGTGCCGGTCTTCTGGGCGCTGCTGTACGTGACCGGCTTCTTCCACCCGGCCGAGCTGCGAGCAGCTGCGTGTGATGCCGCGCCCGCGTGCGCCGACTGCGCTGAGTCGCTCAGCGCAGGCGCCGCAGGACCTCGAAGCCCTGCGCAGCCGCACGGAGCTGATGGACGAGGTGCACGACGCCGAGTAGGGCGACGAGCACGCTCGCGGCCGGTCACGTGCTGGATCACCGGGTACTCGCCGTCGAGCCCGCCGAGGAGGAGGTCGAGCGCCACGAAGCAGGTCGAGCAGGTTGACGAAGCCGGGGAACACGAGCACCTGCCCGAGGTTGGTCCAGCGTCGCCACAGGAAGCCGCGTTCCGCCGGCGCCCGGCGCGCCGCTGCTCGTAGGCGCGCCTCGAGGTCGAGCAGCTCCGGGTCGCCGCCCTGGCGCGCGAGCACGGCGCGCAGGAACTCGGGCGATCCGCGCAGCTCGGGGCGGTCCCGGTACAGGCCCAGCAGCACGTGGTCGCGCGCCGAGTAGGGCACGCGCACGACGCTCAGGATCGCCATCAGCGCGGCCAGCAGCAGCCAGGCGTCGTGACCGCTCTGGGTGTACGCGCCCCACGCGACGCGCCGATCGCGATCGCGGGCACGTAGTAGTGGCCGAGCCAGTCGAGGTAGGCGCCGCCGGCGTTGGTGGGCGTGCCCTGCACCTGCGCGCGGTAGCGCGCGATCTCGCCGTCGGAGAAGTCGACCACGAACGACAGCTGCAGCAGCACGAGGCCCCCGACACAGCACCCAGAACTCGGTTCGAGGCGAGCATCAGGGCGCCCGCGACGCCGATCAGGATTCCGATGATCGGTGACCGTGTTGGCGCTCATGCGCGTGTGCAGGAGCAGCCAGGTGATCCGGATCGACAGCTTGCGGATCACCGCGGCGTAGGCGTTGCGGAAGTCGCGCGCCGCGCCGGGATCCCGCCCCTCGCCGCCGCAGATCGCCTCCAGCTCTCGAATGGGCGGGACGGGCATGCCCGATACTTTGCGCCAGCCATGACGGCTGGTCATTCCCGTTGTCTACCTCGCGGCCGGCGAGGGCCGGCGCCTGCGCCCGCTCACCGACGCGGCGCCGAAGGCGATGCTCGACGTCGGCGGCGTCTCGCTCGCGGAGCGCGCGCTGTCGAGCCTGCGCGGCGCGGGGGTCGAGGAGGTGGTGGCCGTCACCGGTCACGCGCGTGAAGCGCTCGACGCCCTCGGCGACCTGATCTCCTCCGAGCGGGTCAACCCGCTGTACGTGGAGCACGGCAACATCTATTCGCTGTGGTGCGCGCGCGACGTCGTGAGCCGCGGGTGCTACATCGTCAACTGCGACGTGCTGTTCGGCGACGCGATCGCGCGGGCGCTGGTGAGTGCCACCGGATCATGTGTGCTGTGTGCGGCCGACCACGGCGTCGACGCCGAGTCGATGAAGGCGGTGGCCGGCGACGGCCGGCTCGAGGCGTCTCAGCAAGGACGCGCCGGTGGGCCCGCATCCCGAGTACATCGGCCTCGCCCGGATCGACCCCGCGCACGGCCCGGCTCTGGCCGACGCGCTCGAGCGCTTCGTGCGCGAGGGCCCGCTCGACGTGTACTACGAGGACGCGATCCAGGAGCTCGCGCGCAGCGTGCCGGTGGGGCTCGTCCCCGTCGACGGGCTCGCCTGGATCGAGATCGACGACCACGAGGACCTCGCGCAGGCGCGCGACGAGGTGCTCGCTCGCGTCGCGTGAGGGCCGAGGGGCCGCCCGAGGCCGCGCCGCGCCGTCACGGCCTCGCGGTGTGGCGGCGCTACATGGAGCTGCCGCGCTACCTGCGCGCCGTCAGTGGTCAGCAGGAGCTGGCCGCCGCGCTCGAGGAGCTCGCCGCCGGCCTCGACTTCGACCGGCTCGCGGTGGTCAGCGGGACGACCTTCACCGCCGGGGTCGCGCGCGAGCTGGCCGCCGCGCTGCCGCGGGCCGGCGACGCTCCCGTCGGCGTCGAGGCCAACACCGAGTCCGAGGTCGCACGGGTCGCCGCGGCGCCCGCGCTGCGCGAGGCCGATGCCGTCGTGGCGGTGGGAGGGGGCAAGACGATCGACGTCGCCAAGTCCGCGTGCGCGGTGGCCGAGCTGCCGCTGATCGTCGTGCCGACGCAGCTCACGGCGGACGGCATCGCTTCCCCGGTGAGCGTGATCCGCGACGCCGGCGGGCGCCTGCGCAGCGGGCCCGGGCGGTTGCCGATCGCGGTCGCCGTCGATCTGGCCGTGGTCGCCGCGGCGCCGGCGGCGCGCACGCGCGCGGGCCTCGGCGACCTGCTCGCCAACCCTGCGCGCTGCACGACTGGCACCTCGCGGCCGCGGCCGGCGGGGAGGAGGTGGACGACTTCGCCGCGCTGCTGCTCGCAGAGCGCCTTCGACCTGGTCTACGCGCCGGCGCCCGTGGCGCTGGACGACGGCCCGCCCCCGGCCGAGTTCCTGCACCGCCTGCTGCGCGGCCTCGTGCTGAGCGGCCTCGCGATGGAGATCGCGGGCTCGTCGCGCCCGTGCTCGGGGTCGGAGCACCTGATCAGCCATGCGCTCGACTCGCTGCACCCCGGAACGGCGCAGCACGGGGAGCAGGTGGCCTTCGGGGCGCTGCTCGCGACGCGGCTGCAGGGCGGCGACTGGCGCGGCCTGCGCGACTTCATGCGCGCCGCCGGCCTGGGCGACGCGGCGGCCGGGTTCGGGCTGCCGGCCGAGGAGATCGCCGCCGTGGTGCGCGCCGCTCCCTCGATGCGACCCGAGCGGCACACGGTGCTGAGCGAGCCGGGCATCGCGGAGGTGGCCGTGGGCGAAGCGGTCGGCGACGTGCTTGGCGGACCCGGCGCGTGAACATTCACGTGCGGCCCGCCCGCGCCGGCGAGGCGCCGGCGCTCGCGCCGCTCCTGTATGCGGTCAACCCGCAGCTGCACGACCGCTTCGCGGGCGGCCGCGAGCGCGCGCTGCAGCTGATCGCCGAGGCGTTCGACAGCCCGGGCCACAGCGGCAGCGCGGAGGTCGTGCGCGTCGCCGAGGTGGATTCGACGCCCGCGGGAGTGATCGGCTGCTACCCCAATTGGGAGGGAGCCGCGCGCGGGCGCGCCGACGTGCGGCTGGGCCTGCGCCGGGCGTCGTTGCTGCGCCGCCCGCTGCTGCTCGCGTTCGTCTACCGCATGCAGCGCGCGATACCGGAGTCGGCGCACGAGGCGCTGTACGTCGACGCGCTCGCCACGGCCCCGGAGTTCAGGCGCCAGGGCGTCGCCCGTGCGCTGCTCGGCGCGGCCGCGGACGAGGCGCGGCGCCTCGGCCTGATCCGCGTCTGCCTCGAGACCGAGGTGGCGAACGCGCCGGCGCGGCGGCTGTACGAGAGCGCCGGTTTCCTGGTCGCGGCGCAGGGCCGGCGGGTGCGCGGCGTCCCGCGCTTCGTGAGCTATGTGCGCGAGCTCGGCGCCTTCACGGGCGCTATTCGCCCAGCACCTTGATGATCAGGCGCTTGCGCCGGCGCGCCGTCGAACTCCGCGTAGAAGACCTGCTGCCACGGGCCCAGGTCGAGCCGGCCGTCGGTCACCGGCAGGACGACCTGGTGGTGGACCAGCAGGTTCTTCCAGTGCGCGTCGCCGTTGTCCTCGCCGCCGCGGTGATGGCGGAAGTCGCCGGGGTCCGGCGACAGCTCGCGCGCGACGTCGTTCGCGGGCGGCTTCCACGACGGGGGTGCGAGCTTGTCGAGCCATTCGAGCGTGTCCTCGAGGATTCCCGGCTCGTCGTCGTTGACCCACACGCCCGCGGTGATGTGCATCGCCGACACGAGGGCCATGCCCTCCGCGATGCCGGCCTCGTCGACGGCCTCCTGCACGTCGTCGGTGATCCGCACCCACTCGCGCCGCTGGGAGGTCTGGAAGGTGCGGTAGACGGTATGAGTTTTCACGGTTCGCCTCCTCGGGCCGCCTTTGCTTGCTCTTCTTGGTTGTACGCGTCAGCGGCCTCCCTCAATCCCTTGCCACGGGCGGGGAGCAGGGAATGGTAGGCGTGCCACCAGTACCGGCGGGGGCTGTGGCCCGGCAGGATCACGGCGGCCAGCGCGCGCAGCAGATAGGTGAACGCGGTCAGCACGCGCACGATCGCCGCGGCCGCCGCCGCCGTGGTGCTTTCGCATGTAGCGGTCGCGGTTGCGCGAGAACTCGACGATCCGCCGGCGCGCGCCCGCGCCGTGCGAGAGCTGCTCGCCGTGGACGATCGTGGACTCGGGCACGTACAGCACGGACCACCCCGCCTCATGGGCGCGCTGCTGCCAGTCGACCTCGTCCGAGTACACGAAGAAATCGGGGTCCATCGCGCCGACCTGCTCGTACGCGTCGCGCCGGACCATCATGCCGGCCGACTGCACCCAGCCGACCTCCCGTACCTCATCGCCCGTGCTCTGCACGGTCACGCGGTTGTGCAGGAATAGCGCACCGGCCAGCGCACTGGCGACGCCCGGCAGGCGCCACGCCGACGGCTGCTGCTCCCCGGCGCGGTTGACGATGCGCGCGCCGGCCACGCCCGCCCGCGGCGCAGCCGAGAGCCTCGCCCGCAGCGTGTTGGCGGCGCCCGGGGTCAGCTCGGAGTCCTCGTTCAGGAGCAGCAGCCAGCGCCCGCGGCTGCGGGCCATCAGCTCCGAGTCGTTCTCGGCCTTCCCGCGGCGCCGGTCCAGCGGGATCAGCTCCACCGACTCCCCGAACCGCTCCCGCACGGCCGCGGCGGTGCCGTCGCGCGAGGCGTTGTCGAGCACCAGGACCTCGAACGAAACGCCCGGTGGATGGGCGAAAACCGAGTCGAGGCACCGCAGCAGGTCCTCGCGGGCGTCGGTGCTGACGATGCAGATCGAGAGATCCTCGGGAGCTGCCCTGAAGGGCATCGCGCCTCGGCGCCGCCAACATAATCCCCGCCGATGCGCGTGACGGTCGCCGACCCGCCCGCCTACACGCCGCCCTACGACCACGCGCTGTGCGAGGCGCTCGCGGACCGGGGGCTCGACGTGACCCTCGCCACCGCCCATTTCCGGTTCGGAGCGGTGCCCGCGCCGCGCGGCTACCGGCGGGCGGAGTGCTTCTACCGGGTCGCGCCGGGCAGCGCCGCGGCCAAGGCGCTGCAGCATCCGCTCGACATGGCGCGGCTCGCGCGCCGGGTGAGGGCGGAGCGCAGCGACGTCGTCCACTTCCAGTGGCTGCCGATACCGAACCTCGACCGGGTGCTGCTGCGGAGGTTCCCCCGGCCGGTCGTCCTCACCGCCCACGACGTGACGCCGCGCGAGGTGCGAACGGGCGCGCGGGGCGGCATGCCGGCCGTGCTGCGTGCGGTCGACGCGGTGGTCGTGCACTCGCAGGCGGGGGCGCGGCGGGTCGTCGAGGAGGCGCAGGTGCCGGCCGCGCGCGTGCACGTGATCCCGCACGGCGCGTTCGCCCACCTCGCGCGCATGCCCGAGGGACCGCCACCGCCCGCGCTCGTCGGGCTGGAGGACCGGCGCGTCGTGCTCTTCTTCGGCCTGCGTGCGCCCGTACAAGGGAGTCGACCTGCTGGTGGAAGCGCTGGCCGGCACGCCCGACGACGTCGTGCTGCTGGTCGTCGGGATGCCGCGCATGTCACTCGCGCCGCTCGAGCGCCGCGCGCGCGAGCTGGGCATCGCCGAGCGCGTGCGGTTCGTGCCACGGTTCGTGCCCGACGCGGACGTGCCCGCGTACTTCCGGCGCGCGGACGTGGCCGTGCTGCCCTACCGCGAGATCGAGCAGTCGGGAGTGCTGTACACGGCACTCGCGTTCGGCACGCCGCTGCTGCTGAGCGCGGTCGGCGGCTTCCCCGAGATCGCGGAGCGCGGCGCCGCGCGGCTGGTCGAGCCCGGCAGCGTGGAGTCGCTGCGCTCTGGACTCACCGGCCTGCTCGACGACGCGCCGGCGCGGCGGGAGCTGTCGCAGGCGGCGCTCGCGCTCGCGGCCGGCGATCACTCCTGGGAGCGCGCGGCCGCGCTCACCGAGGAGCTGTACCGCAAGCTGCTGGAGGAGCGAGCGGCATGACGATCACGGCGGTGATCTTCTGGGTGGCGATCGCGCTGATCGTGTACACGCACGTCGGCTACCCGCTGCTGCTGCGCGCGCTCGCGGCGCTGCGTTCGCGGCAGGCCGAAACCCGAACCGAGTCGCCGAACCCCGAGCGTCAGCCTGATCGTCGCGGCCCACGACGAGGGCGACGTGATCGAGGAGAAGGTGCGCAACATGCTCGCGCTCGAGTACCCGGGACAGTTGGAGCTGATCGTCGCGTCGGACGGGTCGACCGACGAAACGGTGGGATCGCAGCCGCGGACGTCGCGACGGTGCTGGACCTGCCGCGCCGGGGCAAGGTGCCGACCCAGGACGCCGCCGTCGATGAGGCGACCGGCGAGATCCTTGCGTTCTCCGACGCCAACACGTTCTGGGATCCCGATGCGCTGCGTGCGCTGGTGCGCCCGTTCGCGGACCCGCGCGGTGGGCTACGTGTGCGGCCAGCTTTCGCTATCTCTGCGCCGGACGGGGCGAACCAGGAGGGCGCGTACTGGCGCTACGAGAACTGGGTGCGCGGGCTCGAGAGCCGCCTCGGCTCGGTGACCGCCGGTAACGGCGCGATCTACGCGGTGCGGCGCGCTGCGTACATGCGGCTCGACCCGCGCACGAGCCACGACCTCTCGTTTCCCGTTCAACATGGTCAAGAAAGGGTGGAAGGCCGTGTACGAGCCCGCCGCGCGGGCGGTCGAGCGGCCGGTCGCCGTCGATCGAGGGTGAGTTCCGGCGCAAGCGGCGGATGATGAGCCACGCCTGGCCCACCGTCCTCTGGGGCGGCATGCTGAGCCCGCGCGGCTACGGGCTCACGTACGCGTTCGAGATCCTCTCGCACCGCGCCGCTGCGCTACGCGACCCCGTTCCTGCACGGGATCGCGCTGGTCGCGAACGTCCTACTGCTCGGCGAGGGCTGGATCTACACGGTCACGCTCGCGGTCCAGCTCGCGGTGATCGGGGCCGGGGGGCTGGCCCCGCTCAGGCCCCGCTCGCGCATCCTGGCGCTGTGCCGCTACTACGTGCTGATGACGATGTCGCTGGCGGCCGGCCTGTGGGACGCGCTGCTGCGCGGCACCCCGGCGACCTGGGAACGCGAGCGGGAGCGCCCGTCGTGAGCCGCGTGGTGAAGCGCGTGCTCGACGTGGCGATCGCCGGCCTGCTGCTGCTGCTCGCGGCGCCCTTCCTCGCTGCTCGCCGCCGCCGCGATCAAGCTCTCGAGCCGCGGGCCCGTGATCTACCGCCAGCGCCGCGTCGGGCAAGGGCGGCGCGGAGTTCGACCTCCTCAAGCTGCGCACGATGGTGACGGGCGCGGAGCAGATGGGCGCGGGCCTCGCGGTCGACGAGGGCGATCCGCGCATCACGCGCGCCGGCGCGCTGCTGCGGCGCTGGTCGCTGGACGAGCTGCCGAACCTCGTGAACGTGCTGAACGGCGACATGAGCATCGTCGGCCCGCGCCCGACCGTGCAGTCGCAGGTGGCGCAGTACACGCCGCGCCAGCGCGGGCGGCTCGCGGTCGCGCCCGGCATCACCGGGTGGGCGCAGGTGCAGCGGCCGCGCGGCGCTCCCCTGGCACGAGCGCATCGAGCTCGACCTCTGGTACATCGAGCACTGGTCGCTGCGCCTCGACCTGCGCATCCTCGCGCGCACGGCGCGCATGCTGTTCACCGGGAAGGGCCTCTACCGCGGCGAGACGGGCGGCTGGCGCCCACCCCCGGACGAGTAGCTACTGCACCCGGAACTCGACCACGTCCGAGCGCGCGGACAGGTTGCGCGCGTCGCTCAGGACCGAGAGCCGCAGGCGGTAGGCCGCGGGGCGCGTGAGGCGCAGGTTCGTGAGCAGATTGCCTCCATGCAGCTGCACGGTCCGGCGCGACACGCGCACCAGCCGCCCGCTCGACGTGCGCCGCTTCAGCGTCAGGATCGCGGCGGCCTTCTTCGGCCGCACCGTGCCGGTCACGCGCACGCGCTTGCCGGCGACGTCGGCCGCTGCCGTCACCACCGGCCGCACGCCGACCTGCAGGCTGGGCGAGCTCGAGGGCAGCAGTCCCGGCTCGCCCTCGAAGCGTGCGCGCACGCGGCGGTTGAGCGACAGCCGCATCCTCGTCTCCGCCTTGCCCAAGGCGTCGGTCTTCACCGAATGGTTGGTGCGCCAGCCGAGGCGCCCCAGCACCTGGATATCGATGCGCCGCCCGCCGAGCGGCGACACCGGTGTGCCGGCGGGTACTCCACCGGCGCCCACCGACATGCGCAGGACGGCCTTCGACCCGAAGGTGATGTTGCGGCGCTCGCGCGCGGCGGTCGTCTGCGTGGCGGCGCGCGGCGGCCCCGGGTCCACCATCGCGCGCAGATCCGGAAGCTGCGCATACAGGCCGTCCCCCGGGCAGGCGGTCGTGTTCCCGTCGCGATGGCCCGAGATCCGGTTGAAGACGTGCCGCGACCCGGCCGGGAACCGGTTCGTCGAGCCGCCCTGGGAGACGACCTCGACCGTGCCGGTGGGCGGCACGCCGTGCACCGCGAGCTTCCAGCTCAGCAGGCGCGCGATCGCAGCCGAGGCCGGCGGGAGTCTGCCCGTCGTTGCTGAACGTGCCGAGGCTCGCGACGCCGGTCGAGGTGGAGTTGTAGCCCTGCGCCTGCGCGCCGACAACCGCCTCGGCGATGCCGCCCGCGCGTCCCTCGAAGATGGTGCCGTAGCGGTCGACGAGGAAGTTGTAGCCGATGTCGTTCCACCCGTTGCCGTTGCGGTGGTAGCGGCAGATCGCGAGCACCATCGCGGCGGAGTCCTCCGGGCCGTAGTCGTTGGCGCTGACCGTGTGATGGATGAACGCGAAGTTCACCTGGCCGTAGACGGGGTCGGCGCGCGGTGGGCACTTGTCGCTCGCCCATTGCTCCCGCGGCACGATCGCCGGTTGGGAGGTGTCGGCCTGCTTCCGGCTGTGCACGCGCGCCCGTCACGCGTGCGCAGCCGCGCGGCGGGCGTCGCGGTCCCGGTCGTGTTGACGAAATGCAGTCGCAGGTCACGCACGTGCCGTCCGCCGGTAAGAGCCGAGCTGCACCGCGTCGGCCTGTCCCGCCCACAGCGGGTCCGAGCTGAGCTGCCGCGTGGCGCGCCTCGGGCGATCCGGCGTCGGGCGCGTCGTCGGAGCCCGCGCTCACCGCGGTCCAGCGGCTCCAGTCCCCGCCGTTGCGGCGCACCCGTAAGCTGAGCGAGTCGATGCGGCCGCCGTCGCCAGCTCATGCCGACCAGGTTGAAGCGCTTGCCGGGACGCACGACATGCGACACCGACCGCCGCGCCGCGCGCACCGGCGGCGGACCTCCCACGTCGACCGGTGCGGGCACGGTCCGCTCGAACTCGACCGGGTCGGGCACGAATCGCGCCGGCCGCGGGCGCGGCCGCGACGGACCACGCGGCCGCGAGGATCCCCGCGAGTACGGCCAGAGCTGTCGCCTTCTTGCGCCTCATCCCCTACTGGGTCACGAACACGGCGGTCGCGGGCGGGTTGCGCTCGGCTGCCCGGGCCGGCACCGGGAGCGTTACGGAACCTGCTCGGGGCCCTGGTCGCGGTAGCGGTCGCGGAATGCGCGCAGCGCGTCGAAGGTGGCGTCGGTGACCTTCTCGCAGCCGATCAGGTGTCCCCACGCGCGTCGCCCCGATCTCGTAGGGCATCTTGCGGTTCGGGAGCAGCACCATGTGGTACGGGTCCTCGTTGAACAGACCGCCCAGCTGGTCCAGCCGGTGCTTGGGGAGCGTGGGGTCGTACTGGAGCTCGATCCGGCCGTGCTCCAGCGTGTGGACGAAGTGCCTCGTCTCGAGCGCCGACATGGGTTTGCTGTAGACGCCGTCGTCGGCGGGCTGCGGGTCGTGGTTCCCTGATGTCGGCGGGTTGGTCTTGTACGTGACCTTCGTGTCCGGCGGGATGTGGGTGCGGCCTTCGATCACAGGGTTCTTCAGCACGCAGCCGGCCGCCTTTGCCGCCTGGTCCAGATCGGTCACCTGCTGGGGCGGCGGATCGATGCCACCCGCGAACTGCTGCTTGGCGGACGGGAGGCCACCGGCCGTGTCCATGCCGCCCGAACCGCCTCCGGCGGCCGCCACCACGACCACGGCCGCGATCGCCGCGACGGCCAGCGCGCCGCCCACGACGATCGAGTACATCGCGCCTGCGATGGGCCTGCTCCGGCTCCTCGGCGCTCGCGCGCGAGCCGCTCGGCGCGACGCGCCTCTTTTTCTTCCTTCCTGCTGGACACGGGTCAAGATTATCCACGCGCCCTGGAAATCCTGCGCAGTACGCCGTTTGCGCGTCCCAGGAGGGATAGGGTTCGCCCGATGGCGCGGAACGGCTCGATCGACGTGGACGTGGCGATCGTGGGCGCCGGCATGGCCGGCCTCTCGGCGGCGCTCGAGCTGCAGCGGGCCGGCCGCTCCTTCGTGGTGCTGGAGGCCCGCGACCGCGCCGGCGGCCGCCTGGAGTCCCGGCAGATCGGCGACGGCGTCTGGATCGACGTCGGCGGCCAGTGGGTCGGCCCCACGCAGGACCGCGCTCTACGCGCTGGCGCGCGCGAACTGGCGCCGCCACCTTCCCGACGTGGACCGCCGGCGAGAACGTGCGTCGAGCTGGGCGGCCGGCTGACCCGCTACACCGGCACGATCCCGAAGCTGCGGCCCACACGTGATGGCCGATGTCGGGCAGGCGATGGCGCGGCTCGACCGGATGGCGAAGAAGGTGCCGCTCGACGCGCCGTGGAACGCTCCGAAGGCGAAGCAGTGGGACAGCCAGACCGTGTGGTCGTGGATGCGCCACAACATGGCGACGCCGGACCGGCCGCGAGATGATGGAGATCGCGGTGAAGGCCGTCTGGGCCGCGATGCCCGCGGACGTGTCGCTGCTGCACCTCCTCTTCTACATCGGGTCGGCGGGCAACTTCGACCTGCTGCTCGACACCGACGGCGGCGCGCAGCAGGACCGCTTCGTCGAGGGCGCGGGCACGCTCGCCACGCGCGTCGCGGAAGGCCTCGGAGACCAGGTGGTGCTGGGCGCACCGGTGCGCCGGATCGAGTGGTCGGCGGACGGCGTGCAGCTGACGGCCGACGGCACAAGCGTCCGTGCGCAGCGCGCGATCGTCGCGGTCCCGGTCACGCTGGCCGGGCGCATCGCGTACGACCCGCCGCTGCCGGGTTACCGCGACCAGCTCACGCAGCGCGTGCCGATGGGCGCGGTGATCAAGTGCTTCGCGGTCTACGACGAGCCGTTCTGGCGCGCGGAGGGAATGAGCGGCAGCACCGTCAGCGGCTCGGGCCCGCTCAGCCTGACGGTCGACAACTCTCCACAGTCGGGCGCGCCGGGCATCCTCGTCGGCTTCCTCGAGGGCGACCACGCGCGGTCGTTCGGCCGCGTGCCCGCGCACGAGCGCCGCGCCGCGGTGCTCGCCAACCTCGTCCAGCTGCTGGGCCCGCGCGCTGGGCGGCCGGAGGACTTCATCGAGAAGAGCTGGGCCGAGGAGGAATGGAGCCGCGGCTGCTACGAGGGCTACACGCCGCCCGGGGTGCTGACCGCGTTCGGGCCGGCGCTGCGCGAGCCGATCGGGCCGATCCACTGGGCCGGCACCGAGACCGCGACCAAGTGGAACGGCTACATCGACGGCGCCCTCCAGTCAGGCGAGCGCGCCGCGCGCGAGGTGCTGCGCAGGAAGATTCCGGCCGCCGCGCGCCGGCCGCGGTCAGCTAGCGGCGCGCCGGCGTCGCTGCTGCCGCGCGCGGGCGCGGCTTCCAGCACTCGTCGAGGAACGCGGCGATCTCGCCGGTCAGACGGCGCGGCCGCATGCGCAGCTCGTACAGCGAGTTGGCCTCCAGCAGCCGGCCGTTGGGCAGCTCCTCCGCCAGCATCTTCGCGTCGGAGAACGGATGGATCGCATCGCGCGGGTGCCCGAGCACGATCGAGGGCGCCTCGAAGGTCTTGCGCTCCTCGCGCGGCGGTGCGGTGCGCCCGAAGAAGATGCCCTGCAGGATCGCGGACGAGGGTCTTGGCTCGCGGCTCAGCACGTCGAGGAAGACGTCGGGGTAGTGCCCGAACACGCGTGGCACGCGCCGCATCACCGACGCGACGGGCCCGGCGATCGGCGCGCCGAACGTGAGCCCGATCAAGAGTGGGGTGAAGGCGATCGCGCACCCGAGCAGCGCGTTGTCGAGCACCGGCATCTCGATCACCATGCCCCGCAGGCGGGTGGGCGCGAGCGATGCGACCTCGAGTGTGGTGTTGGCACCGAGTGACGTGCCGCCGACCACCGCCTCGTCCAGCTCCATGTGGTCCAGCAGCGCGACCACCTCGCGGGCGAAGATCGGGATCGAGTAGCGCCACATGTCGCGCGGCTTGTCCGACTCGCCGTGCCCGAGCAGGTCGAGCGTGATCACGCGGTTGCCGCGGTTCGCGAGGTCGCGCGCCAGCGGCTCGTGCATGCGGCTCGGCAGCAGCAGGCCCGGCAGCAGGACGATGTTGCGGGGGCCCTCTCCGTGCACCTCGTAGGCGAGGCGCTGGCCGGCATGGACGAAAGTGGGCATCGGGCTCCGGAGTCTAGTAGCGGTGGACGCCGCCAAGCCGTGGAACTCCCCAACCTGCGGGCTCTTTGAACGTTCATCGACCAGATGCGGAAGTTCTTCAAGATCCGGCAGCCCGGTCGATGATGACCTCATGGAGGCCATCGGACTCACGCAGCGGCCCCCGGGCGCGAGCAAACGGCCCCCGGGCGCCGGCAAAAGGGCCCGGGCCGCCAGCAAAAGGCCCCCGGGCGCCAGGCCCAGCACCGGGCCCCCGGCCTCGCCCGGGCGGCTGCAGCTGGCCTCCGACGAGAGCCTCGTCGCCGGCGTGCGGGACGGCAGCCAGGACGCGTTCACGGCGCTGTGGGAGCGCTACCACCGGCCGCTCCTCTCCTACTGCCGCCACGTGCTCGGCTCGCATCACGAGGCCGAGGAGGCGGTCCAGCAGGCGTTCGCCAACGCATACCGCGCGCTGGCGCGCGACGACGAGCGCGAGCTGCACGCGCGCCCGTGGCTCTACCGGATCGCCCGGAACCAGTGTCTCAGCATGCTGCGCACGCGCCGGCCGACGGAGGAGCTGGGCGGCGAGGAGCCGTCGCTCGTCGGCCTGTCCGACGAGGTCGCCGGCCGCGCGGACCTGCGCGCCATGCTGCAGGACCTGGCGGCGCTGCCGACCGACCAGCGCGAGGCGCTGGTGCTGGCCGAGCTGCACGACAACTCACACGCGCAGGTAGCCGAGATCCTGGGCTGCGGTCACAACAAGGTGAAGTCGCTCGTGTTCCAGGCACGCACGTCGCTGATGCTGGGCCGGCAGGCGCGCGAGCTGCAATGCGAAGAGGTGCAGAGCCAGCTGAGCGTGCTGCGCGGCGGCTCGCTGCGCCGCAGCGTGCTGCGCCGCCACCTCGCCGAGTGCGATGCCTGCCGGCTGTTCGGCGCCGAGGTCAAGCGCCAGCGCGCGGCCCTCGCGGTCGTGTTGCCGGTCATGCCCACGGGCGTGCTGAAGCTCGGTGCCGCGAGCGCGTTCGCGGCCGCCACGGGAGCGGCGACCGGAGCTACTGCCGGCGCGGGCGTGGCTGCGAGCACCGGAACCGTGAGCACCGCCGGCGCCGGCGCGGGTCTCGCGGCAAAGCTCGGAGTCCCCGCCACCCTCTTGAAGGGAGCGGCCGCCACCCTCGCGGTGACGACCGCGGCCGCCGGTGGCCTGGCCACCACGGCACAGATTGCACACGTGACGCGTGATTCGCGCCCCCCGATCACGCAGCAAGCGGTGCAGAGCGCCCCACCGGCTCAGCCCGCGCCCGCGGACGCGAACGCCGCGCAGCCGCCCGCGGCCGTTCCGGGAGCCGGCGCCCAGCAGCCCGGCGCCCCGCCGTCAGGCAAGCGCACTGACCAGCCGCCGTCCGGCACGCGGTTCCCGCCCGGCGTCCGCAAGCCGGCCGACGGCACCGCCCGGCCGCCACAGGTCTATCCGCAGAAGCCAGGCTCGTATCCGCAGACGCAGGAGCCCGCCAAGCCGGTGCGCCCGCTGCCAGACGCGCGCCCCGCGCGCCCCGTGCCGACGCGCAAGCCGGGCGACGGCCCTGCGCGCGAGCGCCCCCGGCCGCGCCCCCGGCCCGGCGCCACCCGCGAGCCGATCCAGCCCGTCGGGCCCGTTTCGCCCACCGGCGACGGCTCCACGGACGTGCGCTAGCCAAGCTGCGGCGCCAGCACGGCTTCGGCTAGAGTCCAGCGCCCTGAGAGGCGCCTGCCACCTCGCATCGGCGCTTTCTTTCTCTACACGTGAAAGTCGGCGTACCGAAAGAAACGAAGCCGGGCGAGCGCCGCGTGGCGCTGGTTCCCGACTCCGTGAAGAAGCTCGCCGACGCGGGCTTCGACGTCGTGGTCGAGCGCGGCGCGGGCAGCGAGGCGAACGTCACCGACTCCGAGTACGAGGAGGCGGGCGCGACGCTCGGCGACGCGAGCGCCGTGGCGGGCGCCGACGCGATCCTGCGGGTCGCGGCGCCGGGGCCGGACCAGACGCCCGGTGCGGGCAAGGTCCTGATCGGCTTCCTGTCGCCGCTGAACAGCCCCGATCTGGTGCGCCGCCTGGCCGACGCGCGCGTCACGAGCTTCGCGATGGAGTCGATCCCGCGCACGACCCGCGCGCAGGCGATGGACGCGCTGTCTTCGCAGGCGGTGGTCGCCGGCTACCGCGCGACGCTCGCGGGCGCTCGCTCGCTCGGCAAGTTCCTGCCGATGCTGATCACCGCTGCGGGCACGGCCAAGCCCGCCCGCGTGCTGGTGCTGGGCGCCGGTGTGGCGGGTTTGCAGGCGATCGCCACGTCGAAGCGCCTCGGCGCGGTGGTCGAGGCCTACGACGTGCGGCCCGCGGTCAAGGAAGAGGTGGAGAGTTTGGGCGCCAAGTTCGTCCAGATCGAGGTGCAGCAGGAAGGTGAGGGCTCGGGCTCCGGCGAGTACGCGAAGGAGGTGTCCGCGGACGTGCAGCGCCGCCAGCAGGAGTTGCTCGCCGACCGTGTCGCCGCGGCGGACATCCTGATCACGACCGCCGCCGTGCCCGGCCGGCCGGCGCCGAAGCTCGTCAGCGCGGAGATGGTGCGCGCGATGAAGCCCGGCTCCGTGGTCGTGGACATGGCCGCCGAGACGGGCGGCAACGCCGAGCTGACCGAGCCCGGGCAGGTGGTCGTGAAGGACGGCGTCACGATCGACGGCACGCTCAACCTCCCCAGTCAGATGCCCTACCACGCGAGCCTGCTGTACGGGAACAACGTCGTGAACCTGCTCATGCACCTCGCGCCCGAGGGCAACCTCGCGCTCGACTTCGAGGACGAGATCACGGCCGGCGCCGCGATCACGCACGACGGCCAGATCGTCAACGAACGCGTCAAGGAAGCGATGGGAGCCCCGGCATCGACCTGATCACCGAAATCACGATCTTCGTGCTCGCCGTGTTCGTCGGTTTCGAGGTGATCTCGAAGGTACCGACGATGCTGCACACGCCGCTGATGTCGGGCACGAACGCGATCCACGGCATCGTGCTGCTCGGCGGCCTGATCGTGGTTGGCGCCGAGGGCGCTGACACGCTCGTGAAGATCGCCGGCACGGTCGCGGTCGTGTTCGGCACGATCAACATCGTCGGTGGGTTCCTCGTGACCGACCGGATGCTCGAGATGTTCAAGGGCCGGGGCGAACGTAAGCCGAAGCCGAAGGACGACGGTTGATCCTCGGCAGCTTCCTCCGCGACCACGACTTCATCAACTCCGCCTATCTGGTGGCGTCCGTGCTGTTCATCCTCGGCATCCGCGGGCTGAGCCACCCGCGCACCGCGCGCCGGGGCAACATCACCGCCGCGATCGGCATGTTCATCGCGGTCGTCGCGACGCTGCTCAACCCGGAGATCGAGAACTACGGGCTGATCGTCGTCGGGATCGCGATCGGCGCCGTGATCGGCGTGGTCTCGGCGCGCGCGGTGAAGATGACCGCGATGCCGCAGATGGTGGCGCTGTTCAACGGCGTCGGCGGCGGCGCGGTCGCGATGGTCGCGCTGTCGGAGTACCACGACCTGATCCCGCTGCCCGGGGAGATCCCGCTCGAGACGCTGATCCCGACGCTGCTGTCGTGCGTGATCGGCGCGGTCAGCTTCGCCGGCTCCATGATCGCCTTCGCGAAGCTGCAGGAGCTGATGACCGGTCGCCCGATCGTGTTCCCCGGCAACCAGTTCATCAACGGCGGCATCCTGCTCGCCATCGTCGTCCTGGTCGTGTACCTCGCGACCGGGCAGGAGAGCGAGGGCCTGTTCGTGCTGATGCTGTGCCTGTCGCTGCTGTTCGGAGTCCTGCTGATCATCCCCGTGGGCGGCGCGGACATGCCGGTCGTGATCTCGATGCTGAACGCGTTCACCGGCCTGTCGGCGGCGGGCGCCGGCTTCGTGCTCGACAACAGCGCGCTGATCGTCGCGGGCTCGCTGGTGGGCTCCTCGGGAACGCTGCTGACGATCCTGATGGGCCGGGCGATGAACCGCTCCCTGTCGAACGTGCTGTTCAGTGCGTTCGGCTCGGCGTGTGGCGGCTGGTCCGGCCGGAGAGGCCGAGACGCGCCCCGTGAAGGAGGCGACCGCCGACGGACGTGGCCACGATGCTCGCCTACGCCGACAAGGTGATCGTCGTGCCGGGCTACGGGCTCGCGGTCGCGCAGGCGCAGCACACGCGTGCGCGAGCTGGCCGACGAGCTGGAGAAGCGCGGCGTCGAGGTGCAGCTACGCGATCCACCCGGTGGCGGGCCGGATGCCCGGGCACATGAACGTGCTGCTCGCCGAGGCCGACGTGCCCTACGACGGCGCTCAAGGAGATGGACGAGATCAACCCCGAGTTCCCGCCGACGGACGTGGCGCTCGTGATCGGCGCGAACGACGTCACGAACCCGGCGGCGCGCGAGGACAAGAGCAGCCCGATCTACGGCATGCCGATCCTCGACGTGGACAAGGCGCACCAGGTCGTGGTGCTGAAGCGCAGCATGAACCCCGGCTTCGCCGGGATCGAGAACGAGCTCTACTACGGCGACAACACCGTGATGCTGTTCGGCGACGCGAAGGACTCGGTCACGAAGCTCGTGCACGAAGTCAAGACCGCTTAGCTCAGGCTGACGCTGTCACCTTTGCGGACCGTGCCCGCCGTTTCCGCGACTGCGTAGACGCCGGCGCACGGGTACAGCGCGCCTCCGACGTCGAGCCTGTTGTGTTTGGCAAGGGCCTTGAGGATCTGCGGGTCCCGCGGCAGGTCCTCCTGCGCAAGGCTTGGCATGCAGCAACGAGGATCCGGCAGTGCAACCGCCAGCCTCACCTCGTCCCCGATCGACACCATGCGTCCGACCCACTCGTTCTCGACGAAGCCACTCGCTGGGGTGTCGACGATCATGTTCATGCGAAACCGGCGGGCGTCGAAGCGGCTTTGCGGCTCGAGCTCTTCGAGCTGGTCCAGGGTTGAAGTCGTGAGGACGCTGAACGGGAAGAGGTCGAAGAACGAGCCTTCGGGAACTACCGAGGGCAGTCCTCGTTCGTTGAAGAACGCGGCACCGAGCTGCGCCTCGACGACCTCGTCGCGGTGTCCCTCGGGGTCGTAGTTCTCCTCGTCAGGGTGGTACTGATCGATCGTGTAGCCGTTCTCCGCGGCTCGCGCGAGTTCCACGTCGCGGCCGAAGAAGTCCGACAGGATGGCGTCGACGTCGCCCGCGTCGCTCAGGACCGAGCGGCCGTCGGCGAGTTCGATCCGCACCGGTGGGAGGTCGTCGTCCGCGCGCGGCGGCTCGACGAACGCGGCCCGGCACGCGAACATGTTCGGCCACAGCTTGGGGTGCTTCGCGCTCGCGACCTTGCCCGTTTCCTTGTCGACGATCGCATAAGCGCGGTCGCCGGCGACTCCCGTCCTGGGTCAAGTCCGTGGCGTCGAGCTCCTCGCCCAGCATCGACTTCACGGGGAACCGCCACAGCGCCTGGATCGTTCCAACGGGCTCGCCAGAGTTCATTTCGCCTCCTGTGGTTGGGCCGCTCGGCGCCAGCCTAAAGCGCGGTCGTTTTTCCTCACACTGTCGGGAAAAGTCACCGCGGCTTCGGTTGCGCTTCCCTGACCGCCGACCGACTACCCTTTTCGGCACCCCCCAATGAGAGGTAGGACATGTCCATAGCACTCATCGTGCTCATCGTCTTGGTCGTGCTGCTCGTGCTGTACGCGGTCGTGACGTTCAACCGGCTGATACGGCTGCGCAACCAGGCCGAGGAGGCCTTCTCCGACATCGACGTGCAGCTCAAGCGCCGGCACGACCTGATTCCCAACCTGGTGGAGACGGTCAAGGGATACGCCGCCCACGAGCGCCAGGTGTTCGAGAACGTGACCGCCGCGCGCAGCAACGCGGTTTCGGCGCACGGCCCGGAGGCCCAGGCCCAGGCGGAGAACCAGTTGACCGGCGCTTTGCGCCAGTTGTTCGCGGTAGCCGAGAACTACCCGGACCTGAAGGCCAGCACGAACTTCCTCGAGCTGCAGAACGAGCTCACCGACACCGAGGACAAGATCCAGGCATCGCGGCGCTTCTACAACATGACCGTGCGCGACCTGAACACGAAGGTCCAGCAGTTCCCCTCGAGCATCATCGCGGGCTTCGCGAACGCCAAGGAGCGCGAGTTCTTCGAGCTGGAGGACCCGGCGGAGCGCGAGGTCCCGTCGGTCTCGTTCGGCGCCGCGCCGGCGTAGCAGGCGTACGGCGCCGGTTGGGATGTACAAGCAGATCGCATCGAACAAGCGGAAGTCGCTGGCGCTGCTGGTCGGCTTCCTGGTCCTCTACGGCGCCCTCGGCTACGTGCTGTCGCTGTGGTTCGGCCCGGCCGCGCTTGGTGATCGCGGTCGCGATCGCGATCTTCATGCTGATCATCAACCTGTACATGGCGGACGACCTCATCACCCTCGTCACCGGGGCGCGCCGGATCGAGCGCAAGGAGGAGGCGCCGGAGCTGTGGCGCATCGTCGAGAACCTCGCGATCACCGCGGGGCTGCCGATGCCGCGGGTCTACATCGTGCCGGACGACTCGCCCAACGCGTTCGCGGCCGGGCGCACTCCCAAGCAGGCGATCGTGGCCGTCACGACCGGCCTGCTCGAGCGCCTCGACGAGGAGGAGCTGGAGGGCGTGCTCGCGCACGAGCTCAGCCACATCCGCAACTACGACGTGCGCCTGATGACCTGGGCCGCGGTGCTCGCCGGGTCCATCGCCATGCTCGCGTGGATCTTCACGCGCGCGCTGTTCTTCGGCGGCGGCGACCGCGATCGCGGGGGCGGCGCCGCCAACATCATCGTCCTGGTGCTGGTGCTCGTGTCGCTGATCCTCGCGCCGATCGCGGCGTTCCTGATCCAGGTCGCGATCAGCCGCCGCCGGGAGTACGTCGCGGACGCGTCGGCGGCGGAGCTGACGCGCTACCCGCAGGGCCTCGCGTCCGCGCTGCGCGTGATCTCGGGCGACACCAAGCCCTCACGGGCCCTGGGCAACCCGGCGATCGCGCACATGATGATCATGGCGCCGCTGGGCGCCAGGGGGCGTACCTCCAAGCTCTTCTCCACCCACCCCCCGCCGGAGGAGCGGATCGCCATCCTCGAGAAGCTGGCGGGCGGAGCTGAGCACCGCCACGAGAGCCTCACCGAGGGCCGCGCGCTGCCGCATCCGGAGGAGCCGAAGCCGCTCCCCCCGGAGGAGCCGATGGCCACGACCGGCCTCTAGTGGCCTAGCCGAAGTCGCGCGCGCTCAGGACGGTGGCGTCCTGGAGGCTGCCCGTCGCCGCTGCCGGCGGCGATCTGGGCGACCACCAGCGCGACGTCGTCGCGCAGCTCGGTGGTCTGGATGTCGAGCAGGCTCTGCTCGATGCGCTCGGCCACCTCGGCAGCGGCGCACCCGGCGCAGTCGCGCACCGCCGCCAGCAGCCCGTGGAACCCGATCATGCCGTCCGGCGTGCGCGCCTCGGTGATGCCGTCGGTGTAGAAGATCACGGTGTCGCCCCGGTGCAGCTCGGTCTCGGTGGAAACGAGGTCGGGCTCCGGCACCACGCCCAGCAGCGTCCCCGGCTCGCCGAACGCCTCGACCGTGCCGTCCGACCGCAGCACGATCGGGAGCGGGTGGCCGCCGCTCGACACCGACGCCCGCGTCGAGCCGTCGCCGTCGCCGGCGCTGAAGCTCGCCAGCGCGACGGTGCAGAACTGGTACGCGAGCGGGCCCTCGGCCAGCATCGTGCTGTTCAGCGAGCGCAGCAGCTCGTCGGGCGGATCGTCGCCCCGCATGGCGGTCGCGCGCAGCGTGTGCCGCGCGAGCGAGGTGACGGCCGCCGCGTCGGCGCCCTTGCCGCACACGTCACCGATCGTGATGGCCCATTCGTCGTCCCCGCGCACGAAGATGTCGTAGAAGTCTCCGCCGACCTCGTTCGCCTCTCCCGCCGGGCGGAAGCGCGCGGCGATCTCGACCCCGGGGATCTCCGGGAGGTGCGGCGGCAGCAGGCTCTGCTGCAACTTGGACGCGATGTAGCTGCTCTCACCGAAGAGGCGTGCGTTGTCGACCGCGAACGACGCCCGCCGCGCGAGCTCGCGAATCACGCGCACGTCGTCGTCGTCGAACGTGCGCTCGGTGAACGAGGACAGGGCGATGGCTCCCAGCGTGCGCCCGCGCGCGACCATCGGCGCGACCACGGCGGAGCGCCCCGGCCAGCCCTGCACGGCGTCCAGGTAGGACTGGTCCGAGGTCCACGACTGGTGCATGTCGTGGTCGATGTCGTCGACTCGCTGCAGGGTCCCGGCACGGATCGCCGTCGCGATGGGGTGCGCGCTGTCGAGGTCGATGCGCTCCTCCTTCAGGCGCTCCAGCGCGTGCTTCGCCGCTTCGTCAGACGATGCGCTCGCGACCCGCCGGATCGTCCCGTTCTCCTCGAGCAGGTCGACCATGCAGCCGTCGCCGAGGAACGGCACGGTCAGGTCGGCGAGCCGCTGCAGGGTCTCGTCGAGGTCGAGCGTGCGGTCCAGCTCGGCGCTTGCCTCCGCGAGGAACTCGAGCTCGTGGCTGCGCTCGGTCAGCTCGCTGTGCAGCCGTGCGTTGTCGACCGACAGCGCCGCGCGGCGGACCATCGCGGTGGCGAAGTCGAGGTCGTCCTGGGTGTACAGGCGCTCGGACTCGGCCGACGCGAGCGTCACCACTCCCAGCGTCTGCCCTCGCGCGCGCAGCGGCACGAGCATCGCCGAGCGCAGCCCGATCCCGCGGATCATCGCGAGGTGCTCAGGGTCGCGCGCGTCCTGCTCGGCCATCTCGTCGGTGATCTCGTGGTGCAGCTCCGGCTTGCCGGTGCGCAGCACTTCGGGCACTCCCTGCGTGTCGTCCGGGTTTGTCGGATAGCGGTCTTCGAGGTCCCAGGCGAAGCGCTCCCGCTTCGGGTCTGCGTGGGCGACGGCGAGGCGCTCGAGCCTGCCGCCGTCCCCCTCCATGTGGATCACGCACCAGTCGGCCAGGCGCGGCACGGTGATGCGCGCCAGTCGCTTCAGCACCACCTCGTAGTCGAGCGAGCTGTCGAGCGCGGTGTGGAGCTCGACCAGGAACGAGGCCCGGCGCTCGAGCTCCTCGGCGCGCCGCCGCGCCTTGGTCTCCTGCTCGAGCAGCCGCACGCGCTCGCGCTCGATCTCGAGCTCCTCGGAGATGTCGCGGATGATCCCCGCCATCCCGATCACCTCGCCGGTGTCGTTGCGGATCGGCGAGAGCGTGAGGGCGACGTCGACGAGCTCGCCGTCCTTTCGCCGGCGCACGGTGCGATGGTTGGTGATCGCGCGGCCCTCGATGAGCTGGCGCACCAGGTAGTTCGCCTCGTCGGCGCGGTCGGGTGGAGCGGTGTCCGCGATGGACATGCCGAGCGCCTCCTGGGCCGAGTAGCCGTAGAGGAGCTCGGCACCCGGGTTCCACGCCAGGATCCGGCCGTCCATCCCGACACCCACGACCGCGTCGCTCGAGTGCTCGACGATCGCCGCCAGCCGGCGCGTGCTCTCCTGGCCGCGCCGCGCCTCGGTGACGTCGCGCAGATACCCGGCGAACATCGGCGGCTCCTCCGTCGCCGATTCGCACGATCGAGATCTCGACCGGGAACTCCGTGCCGTCCGAGCGCAGCCCGGTCAGCTCCATGCGCTTGCCGAGGATCTTGCTCTCGCCGGTCTCGACGTAGCGCGCGAGCCCGTCGCGGTGGTCGCTGCGCAGCCGCTCGGGGAGCAGGGTCTCGCTCACCAGCCGGCCGACGACGTCCGCCCGCTGGTAGCCGAAGGTGCGCTCCGCGGCCGGGTTGAACTCCACGATGCGTCCCTCGTGGTTCATGGTGATCACGCAGTCGAGAGCGGACTCGAGCACGGCTCCGCGCAGTGCCTCCGCGCGGCGCACGGCCTCCTCGATCCGGCGCCGGTAGAGGTGCTGCCCGATGTAGCGGCCGGCGGTCGCCATCCCCTTCATCAGGCCGGAGTCGGCGGGCTTGCGCCGGCGGGAGAAGAGCACCACCACCGCGCGCGCCCCGCGCTCGCCCATGATCGGGAACGCGGTGACCGACCGTACGCCGATTCCACCGGCCGCCTGCGCTTCCGGCAGGCCGGTGTCCTGCCTGATGTCGTCGATCCAGACCGGCTCGCCGCTTGCCAGCACCCGCCCCGGAAGCCCGATGCCGGACTCGAGGTGGAGATCGGCGACGAACTCGTCGAACCGGCTCAGCCGCCCGTCCGGGGCCTGCCAGGTGGCGGTGCAGCGCAGCGTGCCGGTGCTGTCCACCTCCCACAGCGCCGCCGCGTCCCACTCGAGCGCCTCCGCGACGCCCGCCAGCACGCGCGCCCCGGCATTGCCCGATGTGCTCGTCTCGGCGAGCGCGCGCGCCACCGCGCTGTCCAGCCGCGAGCTCAGCTCCGCCCGCTCCCTGATCGTCGCCACGCGCACGGCCAGCAGCGAGGCCATCGCCACCAGTCCCGTCCTCAGCAGGTGCTCGAAGGACCCGAAGAAGTCATCGCTCCATCCGGCCAGCAGGGAGAACGCTACGGCCAACGCCGCTACGGCGGCCGTGGGGCGCCGTCCGACCCCGAACGCCGCGATGAACGGTGGCACCGCGAACAGGCCGATCAGGTCGGCGCGGTCGGCAGCGACGGCATCGAGCACGAACAGGGCCACTGCCACCCCGAGCGCGAGGGCCAGCCAGAACGCCTTGGAGCGGCGCTGGGTCATGAGGTCGAGCCTTTCCTCCACTGCGTGTTGAAAGTACCAGCCGTAGCGGGGTTTTCCTGGTGCGAAGTCACCTTCGCGCGATGGGCTGCTCGCGCGGCCCGGGGGCGGTCAGCTCGTGTGAGTGAGGCGCCCGGGCAGGATCCGCGCCGCAGGAGCACCCTCCGCGCCTTCCTGCAGCGAGCGGGGCATCGTGGTGCGGTCGCCGTAGACGCAGCCCCAGGCGATCTTGCCGTGCTCCACCCGCCACACCCAGGCGGCCGGGGTGTCCAGCTCGAGGCCGTCGCGGGCACTGGCTCGGACGCGTCCCATCACGACCACGTGGTTGCCGACCTCCCGGTATCTGGCGGGCTCGATCTCGAGGTGGCTCCAGAGCTGGTCGGCGTCCTGGAAGTAGCGCCGCATTCCGTCGTGACCGCGGTAGCACTTGCCCTCGTTGAGCACGGTCGCCGTCGGCCCGAAGAACTCGATCTCCGGCGCCATCAACTCGAGCAGCGTGTCCGTGTCGCGCGCGGCAAACGCATCGAACAGACGCTCAACGAGCGCGACCGGTCCCTGACGGGCGGTCTCCTCCCCCTTCACGCGACCAAGCATGTCACATCCCGGCAGCAGGCCAAGAGACCTGTTCGCGGGCGGACAGGGGGGTCATGAGCCAGGTGTGACGAATACGCTGCCCTCGATGGCACACGGCGACCGCTACGACCGCGACGAGAGCGAGCACGAGCGCCTCGACCGCAACCTGCTGGAGCTGCTGAACGAGCTGCGGGTTGCGCTGCCCGGCGTGCAGGTGCTGTTCGCGTTCCTGCTGACGGTGCCGTTCAGCCAGCGCTTCACAACACTTACCCAAATGCAGGAGAACGTCTACTACGCGGCGCTGCTCGCGACGGCCGCGGCCGCGGTGCTCCTGATCGCGCCGTCGGCACACCACCGCATCAACTTCCGCCAGCAGGACAAGGCGCACATCGTGTTCCTCGCGAACAAGCTCGCGATCGCCGGCCTCGCGTTCCTCGCGATCGCGATGTCGTGCGTCGTGTGGCTGATCACCGACCTGCTCTACGGCAGCGCGGCCACGGCGGTGGCGACGGCCGCCACGGCGCTCACCTTCACGCTGCTGTGGTACGTCGTCCCGATCGTGCGGCGCATCCGCCGCAGCCGCGGCGGCTCTACGTAAGCCCGGCGTACCAGGCGCCGAACGAGAGCGCGAACAGGCCAAGCGCCGGGATCAGGACCGTGCGGTACACGGGCTCGACGATCGGCCGTGTCAGCACCCACGCGAAGAGGCTCGTGCAGAGCGCCATCGAGAGGACCGACATGGGCGCGAACAGCGCGAGCGCCGCGGCTGCCTCGAGCTGTGTCGGCAGCGCGGCGATCAGCAGCAGTACGACGGCGCCGGTGCCGGCGAGGCCATGCAGTGTTCCGATCGCGAGCGCCTGGCGCGGCGTGCGCACCTGGCGGTGTGGATGCCCGCCCGCGCCCCGGCGCAGGTGGCGGCGCCGGTCGTGGCCGTCGGGCGGCTCATGCGCGTGCGTGTGTTCGTGCGCGTGATGGTGCTCGTGGGCGGTCGCGCGGTAATCGCCTTTCATCCATTTGAAGATCACGCGTGCCGCCAGCAGCAGGATCACGACTCCGACCGTTTTCTCGGCGGCCGACTCGAGCCACGCGGGCAGCGCGGACTTGAAGAAGATCAGGGGCAGGCCGATCAGCAGCAGGGTCCCGGCGTGGCCGATGCCCCACCACACACCGAGCCGGGTGGCCGCCTTCCTGTCGCCGCCGTCGGCCGCCACGAGCGAGGTGACAGCCACGAGGTGGTCCGGATCCGAGGCATGACGTAGCCCCAGTGCGGCCGCGATCCCCAGCGCGACCAGCAGCGATGCGCCGCTGAACAGGCCGGTCAGCCAGGCGTCGATCTGCTCAACCGGATGAAAAAGAAACTCGAAGTCCACCCCGATCCCCTCCAAATGGGTCGCATACGCCGCATTTCCGCGGCCTCGGCAACCCCTTACGTGCGGTCACCAGCGGTGGATCACTCCTTCTCGGCCGGATCGTACCCATCAGACGACATTCGGATGCACCGCTCGAAACGAATGGAAGGAGGAGCGGGGGCAGACGGCGGGCGCCCGGTCCTAGACTGAGAGGCGATGGCCAGGTCACCCGCCTCGGCCGAGAGCCTCGTAGAGCAGATCCGGCCTTACATACGGGACGAACGGGTGCTGGCGGCGGTTGCGGCCGTCCCCCGGCACCTGTTCGTCCCCGAAGCCCTCTCCAAATTCGCCTGGGAGAACACCGCCCTGCCGATCGGCGCCGGACAGACGATCTCGCAGCCGGTGGTGGTCGCGCGGATGTGCGAGCTGCTGCAGCTGGCCGGGGACGAGCGGGTGCTCGACGTCGGCACGGGCTCCGGCTATCACGCGGCGGTCCTGGCGCACCTCGCGCGCGACGTGTGGAGCATCGAGCGCAAGGCCGAGCTCGCCGAGCAGGCACGGCACAACCTCGCGGCGGCCGGGATCGAGAACGTGCACGTCGTCGTGGGCGACGGGTCGCACGGCCTCCCCGAGCAGGCGCCGTTCGACGCGATCAACGTGGCCGCGGCGTCGCACGACCTGCCCCCGGCGCTCGAGGAACAGCTCGCCGACGGCGGCCGGCTGGTCGCCCCGATCGACGGGCGCGAGCAGCGGCTGCTGCTGCTGCGCCGCAGCGGCGAAACGCTCGAGCGCACGTATCTGGATCCGGTGCGGTTCGTACCGCTGGTCGGCGACGCCGACTGACTACATTCGACCGATGCCCGAGCTGCCCGAAGTGGAGATCACCGCCCGCCGCCTGAACAGCGCGCTCGCGGGCGCCGTGATCGAGTCGGCGCTCGCGCCCGGCATGGTGACGATGAAGACCTTCGAGCCGCCGCTGTCCGCGCTCGCCGGCCGGTCGATCACCGGCGTGCGGCGCGTCGGCAAGATGCCGGTCGTGGAGATCGGCGACCTCTCGCTGCTGATCCACCTGATGTCCGCGGGCCGTCTGCAGCTGTGGGACAAGCGGGCATCGCTGCGCGACAAGGCCTCGCGCCTGCTGATCCGGGTCGACGGCGACCGCGAGCTGCGGCTGCGCGAGTTCGGCACCCAGCAGCGCGCGTGGGCCAAGCTGCTGCCGTCGGACGCCGTCGAATCCGACGATGCGGTGGCGACGCTCGGCCCCGAGGCGCTGCCGGCGCCCGACCTCGCCACGTTCGCCGAGCTTGTCGACGAGCCCCGCCCCCTGCATCAGCTGCTGCGCGACCAGCGCGTGATCGCCGGCATCGGGCGCTCCTGGGTGGACGAGATCCTGTGGACGGCCCGGCTGTCTCCGTTCCAGCGCGGGTCCGAGCTGGAGGAGGACGCCGTCGAGCGGTTGCGCCTGGCCTGCGAGCAGGTGCTCGGCGGCGCGCTCGAGCACTACGAGCAGGTGATCGGCGACACCGTGCCGGACAAGGCGCCGATGCCGCTGCAGGTGCACCGCCGCCAGGGCGAGGCATGCCCGCGCTGCGGTGCCACGCTGGCCGCGGTGCATCTACAAGGACTACGTGATGACGTATTGCCCGGAGGAGCAGACGGGCGGGAAGCTGTACAAAGACCGGCGCTTATCGCGCCTGCTCAAGTAACTCCTCGCGCCTGCTGAAGTGACCCGGGAGCCTTAGGCCTCGGCGCCGATCAGCAGCGCGAGCTGGCGCGACTGGGCGACGAGTGTGCCGTCGGGCGCCCACAGCTCGCCCTGCTCGTCGAAGAACCCGTCGCGCACGAGCCGGGTGTGGAACCTGCCGAGCAGCAGCGAGTCGGGCAGCGGCAGCGGCGCGCGGAACATCACGCCCATCTCGATCGTGGGGGCCGGCGCGAGCGCCTTCAGGCGGCTCCACGGCGCCGGGAACCAGGCGTCCGCGAGCACGAGCAACGTGCGCGCGTCGACCGGGCGCTCCTCGAGCAGGCCGAGCCAGCCGCCGGTCTCGGCGTGATCGGAACCGCTGAAGGCGCGTTCGCCGAAGCGGCGCTGCATCGTCATCCGGCCCGTGAACGGCGGCGGTGTCGTGCCGGGAACGTTTCCAATCGTGGTCGCACGCTCGCCCGGCGGGTCGACCTCGGGCATCGGCGCCTCGGACAGCTCCGGTCCCGGGAAGGCCGCGGAGAAGGCCGCGACTCCGAGCGCGATCAGCTTCCCGTCCTGCTCCAACCGTGCGGTGGCGGTCGTGAGAGAGCGGCCGACCCGCTCGATCGACGGGCGGACCGTGATCGGGCCGGCATGCGGCGGTCGCAGGAAGTAGACGTTGAGCGAGCGCGGTTGGCGGCCCGGGTCGTCCACGGCCAATTCCATCCCGCGGTGGACGATCGCCATCACGTATCCGCCCAGCGGGCCGCGCGGGGTCCACCAGTGCTCCACGATGCTGCCCTCGTACTCGCCCTCGCCGATCGGCTCCAGCGCGGTGTCGTCGTCCAGTCCCATGGAGGCGGCACCCTAGAGGAGCCGGTTCGTCATAGTGTGCGCCCGTCGCACACTTCCCGCCCCTCCGACCAAGATGGTGACGATGCCCCGCCCCCGCTTTCTCATGCTCCTGACCGCGCTCGCCGCGACCGCGCTGATCGCCGCCGGCTGCGGTGACGACAACAACAGCAGCTCCGACTCGGTCGCGACCCAGACGACGCCCACGGAGACTACGCCCACCCAGACGACGCCCCCGCCCGAGGCCGCCGCGCCGAAGGCGAAGAAGGTCAAGCCCTCCGCCGGCGAGGCCAACCCGGACCGCAAGCCGAAGGTGCCGAAGGGCAGCGGCGACCCGCCGAGCAAGCTGGTGGTCCAGGACCTGATCGTCGGCAAGGGCAAGCGCGCGAAGACCGGGGACATGGTGTCCGTGCAGTACGCCGGCGTGCTGTTCAACAACGGCAAGCAGTTCGACGCGTCGTGGAACGGGAGCAAGCCGGGACAGGGATTCCAGTTCCCGCTGGGCGCCGGTCAGGTGATCCCGGGCTGGGACCAGGGAGTCGTCGGGATGCGCGTGGGCGGCCGCCGCAAGCTCATCATCCCGGCGGACCTCGCCTACGGCGCGCAGGGCTTCCCGCCCGACATCCCGCCGAACTCCGCCCTGATCTTCGACATCGATCTCGAGAAGGCCGGCAGCTAGCCGGACGTTACCGCTGGTCGGCGAAGAAGCGCGCAAGCTCCTCGCCGATCCGGTCGGGCGCCTCCTCCTGAAGGAAGTGTCCGCAGTCCGGTAGCGCCGTGACCTCCGCCTGCGGCAGGTCGCTCTTCACGCGCGCCATCGTCTTCGCGACGTCCGGCAGGATCCGGTCGCGCTCGCCGTAGATGATCCGGACGGGCATGCGCAGCGAGGGCAGCTTGCGCTCGATCTCGGCGAAGCCCTCGACCGGGAGCCCGATGCCGGCCGCGGCGAGCGCGCGGCGGGAGTTGTCGTCCCCGAACGGCTCGCGCACGCCGGCGACCACCTCGGCGGTGAGGTTGGCCTCGTCCGCGAGCCCGAGTCCCATCGCCGCCTCGAGGCCCGCCGGACTCGTCAGCTGCTCGCGCAGCTCCGGCTCGCTGCACGCCTTGATGAACGCCATCACGGCCTCGGAGAAGTCGGGGTACACAAGTGTGTTCAGCAGGGCGAGCTTCGTCACGCGCGCCGGCCTGTTCACCGCCCAGTGCAGACCAATCGGGCCGCCGAGGTCGTGGACGGCAAGCCCTGTCTCCTCGATGCCGAGCGCCGCGAGCAGCCCGTCGATCGTCTGCTCGAACAGCTCGAAGTCATATGTCACGTCGACCGGCTTGTCCGAGGCGCCGAAGCCGGGCAGGTCGGGTGCGACCACGCGGTTGCGGCGCGCGATCGGGACCATCACGTTGCGCCACAGGAACGACGAGGTCGGCCAGCCGTGCAGCAGCACCACCGGCGGGCCCGATCCGAGCTCGCGGTAGGCGATCGTCATGCCGTTCACGTTCACGGTGTCGAGCGTGGTGGTTGCCATTCCTGCTCCTTCGTCTCGGTGGGGAATCTACCGGCGGCTAATACCGCTGCGAGCTCTCGTCGAAGCGCTCGATGCCGTCGTCGGGGATCGGCTCCCAAGTTGCCGCGTACGCCACGAACTGGCGCCAGGTGGGCTTGATCCCGGGGTCGGTGTCGAAGGCTCCCATGCGGATGGCCATCCGTGCAGGGTTGCGCGGGTTGCGGCTGAAGAGGTGTGACCCGCACTCCCCGCAGAAGCACTTCTCCCAGCCGCCGTCGGGATGGCGCCAGCACTTCACCAGCTCCTCGCCCTGGAGCAGCCGGAACGCGCGCCCGTCCACGCGAGCCTGCGCGGACGCCCCGCAGCCGGTGCGCCGCTGGCAACGCGTGCAGTGGCAGTACCCGGCGCTCAGCGGAGGCGCCGTCAGCTCGAACCGCACGCCGCCGCAGAGGCAGCGGCCCGTGAGGGAGGGATCGGTCACGCGGACAGTTTCGCGCAAAGGCGCCGGGCGACCTGGGTCAGCGTCTCCTGCACGCCGTTTGGCTCGAATATCACCTGCGCCCGTGGGAAGCGCAGCGGCGTGAGGCCCGCCGCCGTGTGCACCTGATCGCGCTCGGCGTCTTTCGCCTGCTGCGCGGGGGTGCGGTGGTAGCGCAGACCGTCCGTCTCCACGACCAGTCCCAGGTCCGGCCAGTAGAAGTCGACCTTGTATCCGTTCACGATCTCCCCGGTCTTCGGACGCGACAGACCTGCCCGGCGGGCGATCGGCAGGAAGTGGCGTTCCAGCACCGAGTCGGTGACGGTGAAGGTGCGGCGGTCCAGCGTGTCGCGCAGCACCGCGACGCCCGGCTGCCCATCGAACCGGTCGAGCGCCGACCGCAGCGCCTCGGGGTCGACGAGGTCGCGCTTGTCGGCTTCGTTGATCGCGGTCTCCAGCTCGTCCCGCGACAATCGCCGCGCCAGGTCGACGAGCGTGAAGACAGGTGGGGTAACGGGGATGCCGTGGTGGTGCGCGACCTCGAGCTTCGCTCGCTGATGGACCACGATCCCGGCACGCCGCCTGTCGTCTCGTGTCGAGACCTCGATGCGGCCGGTGTCATGTCGCAACCTCCAGTGGGCCGCGGCAGCGTCGTGGCTGAGGGCCGCCTCGTCACCGCAGCTGAGTACGGCCGACATCCAGACGCCGTAGCGAGTTAGCTGCGAGCCGCCCGACGGCGTACACGCCTTGCCCCACCCGATGCAGTCGGCCACGGGCAATCCGATGTGTGATCGCCTTGGCGCTCAGGCCGCGCTCAAGCAACTGCTGTCGCGTGACGACCCCATGCTGGCGCCTGACGAGCGTCCAGATCTCCGACGACTCGGAAGTTTTGGCCTCCATAGGGGATAAAAGTCCCGAGCCGTGCCGGATTAAGCGGGGTGCTCTGACATGCCGACGGCTTCGAGCGCTTCTTGAAGCGTGTGGTACTCCCAGCCCTCGACGATCAGGCCGTCGCGAATCTCGTAAACGAAGACGTAGGCATCCGTGACCTCGGCTCCGCCGCCTACCTGTCCGTGCAGCACGGTCGAGGCGATCACGCGGTCCCCGGCATCGATCACCTCCTGCACTTCAAAGGTGATTTGGGAGAACGCTTCGAGAAATCCGCGAATCAGCTCTGCATACGCATCGCGACCGACGTGCGGACTCGGATCGGGCTCGTCTGCGCGAGGGTGATAGACGAGGTCCGGATGAAAATCGGCAACGTGGATTGCGAGGTTGTCAGTTGTGTACGTCCGCCCCAACCCTCGCGTGACCAAGTCAACGGCTTCCTGCGACATCGGCGCCGATCCTAACGTCTTCCTCATCGTTGCTCGCACCGGAGTGAGGCGACCCCTTTAGACTCGCGAGGATGGGGGGCTGGCCGGAGATCACGGAGCCGCTGCTCCGGCAGCGGCAGGGAATGTCGGATGACGAGTTCTTCGAGTTCCTGGCCGGGCTGCTCGAGGCGATCGGCGCGCGAGAGCTGGAGGACGAGCATTACGAGCGGGCGATCGGCTACCCCTGGGAGCGTCCGCCGGGTTCGTGCCTCGTCACCGACGAGGGCGTCGAGGATCTCGCAGACATCGACGCGAGCCGCCGGAAAGAACTCGTCGGCGAATATGTGGACGAGTCCGCCAACCGGGTCCCGCTCCTGGCGTACGGAGCCAACGGCTCGCCGGAGCGGCTCGCCCTGAAGCTCGCCCACCTTCCGGATGGCCATCGCGAGGCACTGATCCTCGCCGGTGATCTCGAGGGCTTCGACGTTGGTGCGGCGGCGCACCCACCGGTGTGGAGTTCGATGCCGGCGACGCTGATCCCGAGCCCGGGCACCGCGGTGAGGGTTGCGGTGCTCTTCCTGACCCCGGTCCAGTTCACGGCTCTCTGGTGGACCGAGCTGAGCTACAAGGTCGGGGCCTTGACGGGCATCACGCTGACGACCGACGTCACTGAGCAGCCGATCGAGCGCGTGATCCTCTTCACCTCGCGCTTCGGTGCGTTCTGTGTCGACGGCGCTCCGGTCGCGATGGCCGCACTTGCCGCCAGGAACCGCCACGCACCGGCGTTGACGCAAGTCGAGATCCTCGACGCCGCGGCGCGCATGTCCATCGGCGAGGCCGCCGCCGCGCGCGACCTGATCAAGGCTTCGTTCGAGACTCCCGCGGCATTCATGGCCGACCGCTACGCGAGCTTCCGGGCCGCATCGGTCCCATTCGAGTCCGAGCATTGGGCGGAGATGCCCGCGGGCGAGGGATAGCGCTCGCGGGGGAGCGTCGGTCAGGCGCGAGCCGGCTGGCGCTCGGCGGCCTCGATCGTGGCGACGATCTCGGCCAGGATCGTCTCGGCGCGATCGTTGTCGATCTGGCAGGTCCCGGCCGCCTCGTGGCCGCCGCCGCCGTAGGCGAGCATCAGCCCGCCGATGTCGAATGTCGACGAGCGGTCGATGATCGAGTGGCCGATCGCGAACACGGTGTTCTGCCGGCGCAGGCCCCAGAGCACGTGCATCGAGATGGTGCACTGGGGATGGAGCGCGTAGACCATGAAGCGGTTGGTCGGGTGGATGACCTCCTCGTCGCGGAGGTCGAGCACGACGACGCGCCCGTGCACCGTCGAGCAGCGCAGGATCTGCTCCTTGGCCGCCTCGGCGTGCTCGCGGTAGAGGTCGACGCGCTCGGCGACGTCCGGATGCTCGAGGATCTCCTCGGCGCTGTGCTCGAGGCAGAGGTCGATCAGCTGCATCATCAGCTCGTAGTTGGAGATGCGGAAGTCGCGGAAGCGGCCGAGCCCGGTGCGCGGGTCCATCAGGAAGCTGAGCAGGATCCAGCCCTGGGGATCGAGGATCTCGCTTTCGTTGAACTTCGCGGCGTCGGCCTTGTCGACGGCCTCCATCATCTCCTCGCTCACGCGGGGGAAGCGCTCGCGCGCCGCCGAAGTACTCGTAGACCACGCGCGCGGCCGAGTCCGCGCTCGGGATCGCGACGTGGTTGCCGGCGTCCTCGGTGACGCGGAGGTCCTCCGAGCTGTGGTGGTCGAACGAGAGCGCGACCTCGGGAACGTACGGCAGGTTCGTGGTGATGTCGTTGGCCGTGAGCTCGACCTTGCCGTCCTGCACGTCCTTGGGGTGGACGAACAGGATGTCGTCGAGGATCCCGAGCTCCTTCAGCAGGACGGCGCAGACGAGACCGTCGAAGTCGCTGCGGGTGACCAAGCGGCGTGCGCCCGCGGGGGCCACTACCAAATCGTTGGGCATTACTTCAGGATCGGACGATGGTGCGCGCGACTTGAGCCGGCCTCGCCTCAGGCGCGCGCGTAGCGCAGGTACACGACGCGCGAGCCGAACGTCCGCGTCTCGACGAGCTCCAGGTCGATCCTGTCGACGCCGGCCGGGAAGTACGGCGTGCCGCCGCCCACCACCACCGGGTACACGAACAGCCGGTACTCGTCGACGAGGCCGAGCGCGATCAAGGTGGACGCAAGACCGGCCCCGCCGACGGCCAGGTTCTTGCCGGGTTGCTCCTTCAGCTTCGCGACCTCTTCTCCGGCGTCACCGGTGGCCAGCCGTGTGTTGCCCTCCACGCTGTCGAGCGCGTGCGAGAACACGAGCTTGGGCAGGGCCTTCCAGATCCGCGCGAACTCGATCGCGAAATCCTCGAGCGAGTGCTGCTGCTCGGCGGTCTCCCAGTAGACCATCGTCTCGTACAGCCGCCGCCCAAGGAGATGCGCGCCCAGCTCGGATACCTGCTGATTGTGGAACCGGTGCAGCTCCTCGTCGGGCGCCGACCAGTTGAAGTCACCGTCCGGTCCCGCGATGAAGCCGTCCAGGGACACTGACATCGAGTAGATCAGCTTCCTCATTGGCCCTGATATTGATGGTTGCGCTTGGCGATGCGGTTTCAGCGGGGATGGAGCTAGCCGGGCTCGAACCGGCGACCTCCTGGGTGCGATCCAGGCGCTCTCCCAAACTGAGCTATAGCCCCGGGGTGCCTCCGATTATAGATTCGGCCGCCCTGGCTCCGGGCGGGCGCCATGAACGAGGCCGTGCACCGTGGCAAGCGCCCGCCACATTTGCAAAGGTACGGGTGCGATGGGCAGCCTCGACGACGCCATCCGGGAGCACCTCGAGCTGAAGCGCCGCCTCGGCGCCTCCGACGACGAGATCAAGGAGAAGGAGTCCGAGGCCTTCGGCAAGGGCAACCGGCCTGCCCCGGCCGGGCCGGACGCGGCCGAGCCCGCGCCTGTCGCGGAACCCGATCCCTTCGTCGACGAGGACCTCGCCGCCGCCGAGCCGGCCCCGAACGGCCAGCACGGCACGGAGGAATGGCACCCGGCCGACTTTCCCTCCTCACAGCGCCCCGGCACGGCCGACGAGATCTTCGAGCCCGACGAGGTGCCCGCCGACGAATCGCTCACCGTGCGCGACGAGCGGCGCCTGCAGGAGGACCCCGCGAAAGGAGCCCCCCGAGGAGGACGTTCTCGAGGAGACGCCGGAGTTCCTCGAGGAGACGCCCGAGCACGACCGCCTCTGGTTCGAGCAGCGCCCGCCGAAGGACTTCGACTTCGACTGAACGAATACCGCCGATCCGTAAGCGGATCGGCGGGTGGCGGTAGAAAAAAGCGAGGCCGGCGTATACAGCCGACCCCGCTTGGCGTCCGTGCCGCTCCTCTGAGAGGTGCGAGCCTCTCGAGAGGTCCGGAATTCCGTTTCCGTGCCCTATTGATTCGTCACGGGCCGGGGCTCGCTGAAAGCCGCGGCGCCTAAACCTGAACATCTGTCCAGAGCGCGCCCCTCTACCATTTCCGCAACATGCGGATTGATCAGCTCCTCAACAACAGGCAGCAGCCCAGCTTCTCGTTCGAGTTCTTCCCGCCCAAGACTCCCGAGGGCGAGCAGAAGCTGTTCGAGACCGTCGAGACCCTGCGCGATCTCGAGCCCGACCTACGTGTCGGTCACGTACGGCGCGGGCGGCGGCACGCGCGCCCTGACCGTCGACATCGTGAAGCGGATCAAGAACGAGCTCGGCATCGAGGCGATGGCGCACTTCACGTGCGTGGGCCACACGCGCGAGGAGCTGCACGACGTGCTCGACGAGATGCGCGACGCCGGGATCGAGAACATCATCGCGCTGCGCGGAGACCCGCCGAAGGGCGAGACCGCGTTCAAGCCGGTGCCCGGCGGACTGTCGTACGGCGTCGGAGCTGGTCGCGCTGATCGCCGAGTCCTACGACTTCTGCATCGCCGGCGCCTGTTACCCGGAGACCCACCCGGACGCGCCGGACTCCGAGACGGACCTGGCGAACCTCAACTACAAGGTCGGCGCCGGCGCGAGCTTCCTGATCACGCAGCTGTTCTTCGACAACGAGGACTACTTCGAGTTCGTCGATCGCGCCCGCGCGAGCGGCATCACGTGCCCGATCGTCCCGGGCATCATGCCGATCACGAACTTCGAGCAGATCAAGCGCTTCACGAGCATGTGCGGCGCGACGATCCCGCCCCGGCTCTACGAGCAGCTGGAGGCGCCGCGCGAAGGAGGGCGAGGACGCGGTCGCGGACCTCGGGGTCGCCTACGCGACCCTGCAGTGCGCCGACCTGCTCGCCCGCGGCGCGCCCGGGATCCACTTCTACACGCTGAACAGGTCTCCGGCGACGGCGGCCTGCCGTCTGCGCGTCGTTCTCGCCTCAGCTGCCGTTGGTGCAGCGCTGCTCTGCGTGGCCGGCGCCGCATCCGCCCCGCGCGCGACCGGCGCGACGCTCGCCGACGCGATCCCGATCCCGTCGGTGCCCGCGACGATCGAGGGCAAGACGAACGGGGCCACCGTTTCGAAGAGTGAGCCGGTGCCGTCCTGCGGCAGCGCCCGGGGCATCGTCTGGTACACGGTCAGGGCGCCGCGTCGCGGCGCCCTGGTCGCAAGCCTCCAGGCGGCGGCGATCTCGACGGCGCCGTCGTCGTCGTCCGCGTGGCCCGATCGCAGCGGCACGAGATCGTCTGCGCCCCGAC
>CAWGVJ010000003.1:0-79396 GCA_963826005.1 uncultured Solirubrobacterales bacterium
AACGAATATCGCTCGTCATCCGCCGCTTCCAGTCGCGCGGCGCCGCCGTCTCCTTCGTCGTGCTGGATGCCTGCCGCGACAATCCCTTCGCCGGGGCCGACGGCACGCGCAGCGTGGGCCAGACGCGCGGGCTCACTCGCATCGAGGCTCCCTCGGGCGTCTTCGTTCTCTATTCGGCCGGCCTCGGGCAGACCGCGCTCGACCGGCTCAATGACGACGACAGCGATCCGAACTCCGTCTTCACGCGCAAGCTGCTGCCGATCCTGAAGACGCCCGGCCTCTCGCACGTCAGCATCGCCAAGCGCGTGCAGTCCGAGGTGATCGAGATGGCGGCGCTCGTCGGGCACAAGCAGGAGCCCGCCTACTACGACCAGATCAAGGGCGAGATCGTGCTGCTTCCCGGCGCCGCGCTCGAGCCCCAATCGACGCACGAGCCAAAGGTCGGCATCACGGTCACCATCGGCAAGACGCAAGTCGGGCTGGTGCTGCCGGACGGCCATTGCGAGCTCGATCCGGGCGAGCCGGCGGATGCGCGCATCATGAGCTCGATCCGCGGCGCCATCGCCGGCTCCAATGAGCTGGTGGCGAGCTTTGCCAACTGCGACGAGTTGAAGGGATGGCGCGCGGGCATCTATCCGACGCTCGATCACTTCGGCCAGTACATGACGCTCCTGCAGACGCTCAACCAGGAGATCGACATGCCCGCGGGGGGCGATGATCACCGAGATCTGCAAGCAGATGCGGGCGGCAACGCCAGCCGAGAACGAGGCGATCATCGCCAAGGCCGGCAACCGGCTCGAGGTGATCATGGAGGGGATCAAGGTCAACGAGCAGAAGATGCTCGGTGTCGTCGACGAGGATGAGTTCGGCTGCTACTCGGCGCTGTTCCAGCGCATGCAGGCCGAGGTCGGTGGCGAGAAGCAAATCGCAGGCGTCTTCACCACCACCTTCGTCAAGGGCAAGATCGTTTATCTCAACCTCTACGCCCCCTTTGCGGGCTCCGCCACGGTCCAGGAGCTGCTGGTCCTCCAGAAGGCGCTGGCGAAGAAGTTCATCGAGGCCAACTCGTGAGGCGGGCCGTAGCAAGGGCGTCACACGCGGCCTGGAACCGGCCGGCACGGCGCCTTGGTTGATTGTCTTCGCCGGGTGGACTTGTAGAAAGGCCTCAACCCTTCAGAAAGGCTGTATCGATGACCCGACTGGCCCTTCGCTCATGTCTTCTGGCCCTCGCGAGCACGATCCTCCTCGCCGGCTGCAGCAGTGGTGCCCAAGGCCCGTCCTCCGGCTTTGCCGCCAGTGGGAATTGCAAGGCAACGAAGGCCGAGATGAACCAGCTCGTCAGTCAGGGCGTCGAGGGCGAGATCGCGGCCCAGCAGGCCGGGCGGCAGCTGTCGCCGGCGGCCCAGGCCCGCGTCGAGCGCTACAACGGGCTGCTCGACAGCTATCTCGGCAGCCAATGCTACGTGTGAGGGTGGCGGCTTGGTCGTAGGCTGGGCTCAGCAACTCGAAGCCCAGCGGCTGGACTGGAAACATCTGGGTTTCGACCCGCTTCGCAGCCCACAGCAACAGACTACCCCTTCGTCTCGCCGGCGCCCGCCTGAGTGGCCGGCGCTGATAGACCCGCGTCACCGAGGCGACGGCCTTCTGCCAGGTCTCGAGCGGCTGCGAGCCACGCACCTCGAAGGCATCGACGCCGCAACGGATGAGGTAGGCGCCCTGGTCGGCCTTGGGATTGCCGGTCGCGCGGATCTCGCCCTTGAATCCCATTTGCCGCCGCAGCACGCGGGCCTGGCTGAAGCCACGGCCATCCGTGAAGCTCGGGAACTCCAAAGTGACAAGCGCCAGCCGCGTGAGGTAGGGCGCGAGCTCATTGGCATCAGCGGTGTTCGGGAACGCGACGCCCAACCGGCCGTTGAAGCCCGCGACCGTCGCGTCCTCCTTGAGCCGGCTCCAGTCGACGATGACATCGCCGCCGTCGGGCAGCGGCGCCTCGCCCTCGAGGCGCACCCAGTCGTCCTCGACATAGGCGCCGTTCTTAATGAGCGGCATAGACCGCCTCCTTGAAGGGCGCCGCGCCGAGACGGCGATAGGCCTCGAGGAACGTCTCGCCGTCCAGGCGGCGCTCGAGATAGGTGTCGACGATTTTCTCGACCGCATCGATCACCTCGGTGTCCGAGAAGCCCGGCCCCATGATCTGGCCGATCGAAGCCGTCTCGTCCTCGGAGCCGCCGAGCGTCACCTGATAGAATTCCTTGCCCGCCTTATCGAGGCCGAGGATGCCGATGTGGCCGGCGTGGTGGTGTCCGCACGCGTTGATGCAACCCGATATCTTGATCTTCAACTCGCCGATCTGCTTCTGCCGCTCCGGCTCGGCAAAACGTGTAGACAGGGCCTGGGCGATCGGGATCGAGCGGGCGGTGGCGAGCGTGCAGTAGTCGAGGCCGGGGCAGGCAATGATGTCGGAGACGAGGCCGATATTGGCGGTGGCGAGCTTGGCCTTCACCAGCGCATGCCACAACGCCACGAGGTCCCGCTTGCGCACGTTCGGCAGCACGAGATTTTGCGCGTGGCTCACCCGGATCTCGCCGAGCGAGAACTGATCGGCGAGATCGGCGATGATGCGCATCTCGTCGGCCGTGGCATCGCCGGGAATGCCGCCGTCCGGCTTCAAGGAGAGGTTGACGATGGCGTAGCCCGGACGTTTGTGCGGCGCGACATTGACCTCGTGCCAGCGGTTGAACGCGGCATTGGATCCGAGGTTGTGCTGCAGCTGCGCGTCACCCTCCGGCAGCATCTCGTAGGCCGGCGGGGTGAAGTAGGCGAGGATGCGCTGAAGCTCCGCCTCAGGCACGAGATGCATCGGACTGTCGATCCGCGCGCACTCCTCCTCTACCATGCGGCGGAACTCGGCATCACCTTCCTCGTGCAGCAGGATCTTGATGCGCGCCTTATACTTGTTGTCGCGCCGGCCGTAGAGATTGTAGACGCGCATGACCGCTTCGAGGTAGGCGAGCAGGCGATCTTTTGGCACGAAGGGATTGCAGACCTTGCCGAGCATCGGCGTGCGGCCCATGCCGCCGCCGACCAGAACCTCGAAGCCGGTCTCGCCTTTGCCGTTTCGCTTCAGCTTGATGCCGATGTCGTGGAAGGCGACCGCCGCGCGATCGCCTCGGCGCCGGTCACGGCAATCTTGAACTTGCGCGGCAGGTACGAGAACTCCGGGTGCAGCGTCGACCACTGGCGGATGAGCTCGCACCAGGGGCGTGGATCCTCGATCTCGTCGGCTGCGACTCCGGCCCAATGATCTGCCGTGACGTTGCGGATGCAGTTGCCGGAGGTCTGGATGGCATGCATCTCGACGTTCGCGAGATCCGCCAGCATGTCCGGCACGTCCTCGAGCTTGGGCCAGTTGTACTGGATGTTCTGCCGCGTCGTGAAATGGCCATAGCCCTTGTCGTACTTTGCGCGCGAGGTGGGCCAGCATGCGCATCTGCTTCGACGACAGCGTGCCGTAGGGAATGGCGACCCGCAGCATGTAGGCATGGAGCTGCAGATAGAGGCCGTTCATCAGCCGGAGCGGCCGGAACTCGTCCTCGGTTGAGCTCGCCGGAAACGCGACGCGCGACCTGATCGCGGAACTGCTCGGTGCGCTCGCGGACAAACTGGTGATCGAATTCGTCGTAGCGGTACATTTGGATGCGCTCGCGGTCTTGGTTCGATTCTTGAGAAGGGAATTGGGAGTGGGGAATAGGGAGTAGGGGTGCATCGCCCCGACCTCCGGGTCTTCATTCCCTACTCCGTATTCCCAATTCCCTACTCCCTCAAATGAACGCCGGCCCCTGCCGGACATCGGGCTCCTTGCCGTCGGCCTGTTTGCCGAGGTCGGTGCGCACGCTGGGCCCGAGCGTCCGCAGATGCTCGCGGATGTGGGACGCGCGAAGCTTGCCATTCTCTTCGACGACATCGACCAGATAGGCGCCGACGACGACATTGAGCTTGGTCTGCTCGGCCCCCTTGCTTTCGAGCTCGGCAGCGCGCTCCTTGGTGCGGGCAACCACGGCATCGTCGATCCAGGCCGACCAGCTGCCGCCCTCGCCGAGAAAGACGACATGCCCGCCTTTCAGATGATTGGCGGTGAGCACTTGGCGGATCTCCTTCGCTGCTGCCATTTCAAACCTCCGCACCGATGGGCTCGGCGATGCCCGGCTTCACTCGCCCTTCTTCTCGGTCGGGCACATGGCGCACGACCCGCGCGGGCCGGCTCAGGCCCGCCGAGGTCCAGTCGAGCCCAAGATAGATGACGGCGGGACCCGCGATGCCTTGGTCGCGGATGGCGCGCGAGAGATGCGCGATCCTGGTCTCGATGATTCGCTCGGTAGCGAGCGTGCCGTTTTCGACGATGACGACGGGCAAGGCCGGATCGGCACCGTGCGCCAGCATCTGCCGCTCGATCAGGGGCGCCGCGCCGACGCCCATGTAGACGGCGGCGGCGGTGCCCGGGCGTGCGAGCAAGGCCCAGTCGTGATCGAGGGAGCCGTCCGCGGTGGCGCCCGTCAGCACCGAGAATTGCCGGACCTTCTCGCGCAGCGTCAACGGCAGGCCGATCGCGGCGGCAATGCCGTGCGCCGCCGTAATTCCAGGGATCACCTCAACGGTGAGACCGGCCGCACGGGCGGCAGCCATCTCCTCGGCGGCGCGCCCGAAGATGAAGGCATCGCCGCCCTTGAGGCGGGCCACCGTCAGGCCCTTCAGACCCTCGCGGACGATGATGCGGTTGATCTCGTCCTGGCTGACGGAAGGTCCGCCCGGCGTCTTGCCGGCGTCGATGCGCAGCGCGTCGCGACGCGCATGCTCGAGCACGGCTGGCGAGACGAGGCGGTCGACGACGAGAACGTCGGCGTCTTGCAGGGCCTGTTGGGCCTTCAGCGTCAGAAGATCGGCGTCGCCGGGCCCACAGCCGATGAGGATCACGCGCCCAGTGCGGGCGGCGATGTCCGTGTGGGCCGCGGCGATCCCCGCCTCCACCGCCGCCGAGGCGCCGGCCGCATCGCCAGCGAGCACGGCGCTGCGGAACGGCCCCGAGAAGAGCCGCGTCCAGAAGCGGCGGCGCGTCGTCCCATCGCGGATGTGGGCGCCGATCCGCTCACGCAAGGTCGCAGCCTTGGCAGCGACATCCCCCAGCCGGGACGGCAACCAGGCCTCGAGCTTGGTCTTGATCTCGCGCGCTATGACGGGGGCCGCGCCTTCGGTGCCGATGGCGACGACCACCGGATCGCGGTCAACGATCGCCGGCATAATGAAGGTCGAGACGTCGGGCTCGTCGACGACATTGACCGGCACCTTGGCGGCGCGAAGCACGGCGGCGATACGGCCATTCTCGAATGCCCGGCCGGTAGCGACGAAAGCGAGCGCCTTGCCCTCGGCGTCAGCCCGGCCAAACCCGCGCCGCTCGATGTGAACCCGGCCATCGCTGGCATGCCGCTCGATCTCGGCGGCGATGGCCTCGCCGACGACGGTGATGCGCGCCGTCGTCTTGAGCACGAGACGCAGCTTCTGCAGCGCCTGCTCGCCGCCGCCGACGATCAGGATCTCGGCCCTGTCCACGTCGAGGAAGATCGGAAAATATCTCATATGCCGCCTCCATCGACGAAACCCTCGCCGGCAATCGTCACCTCGAGGCCGTCGAGGTCATCCTCATAGATGATCTGACAGCACAAGCGCGAGTTCGGGGCCTGCATTCGGAAGCGTGTCGAGAGTCGCCTCCTCGTCGTCGTTGGCGCGGGCGATGCGGCTCGCCCAGTCGCCGGCGACCCGGATATGGCAGGTGCCGCAGACCGCGGCCCCGTCGCAGGTTCCGGCGACCGGCAAGCCGTGCTCGCGCAGGATCTCCATGACCCGCCAGCCCTCGACGGCGTCGTAGCTCTGACGCTCGCCGTCCTTCGTGACGACCGTGACGGTGCCCATGATCACCTCTTTGGGTGGTTTTGGCTCGAGCGGGTGGGGAGGACGCCCGCGAGCCCTGGGAAACTATCACTTTGGAGGATCAAATTCTATTGGCGGGCGGCTCCAAGCGTCGAAAAAGAAGCGGCCCGCTTTGAGTGCGGCTCAAGCGAGAATAATTTGCTATCGAGAGGCGCACATGGAGCAAACGGCACCGTCACGGCTGCGGTCTCGGCACCACTCAGGCCACTGAGCTCTCAGCAGCGCGTACAACCTGGCCATCGACGATATGGATGCCGCACTCGATCTTGCCCTGGCCGCGCCAGCGACCGGCCCGCGCATCCTCGCCTGCGCGCACCGGCACGGTGCAGGGCGCGCAGCCAATCGAGAGATAGCCCTTCGCAACCAGCGGATGGGCCGGCAGATCGTGAGCCGCCATGTAGCCGGCAATCTCGGAGGGGCCCCAATGGGCGATCGGATTGATTTTGACGTGCGTGGCATCGGCCTCGATGGCAGGTAGGGTCTCGCGCGTTTGCGCCTGGTAGCGCTTGCGGCCCGAGATCCAGGCGGCATAAGGGCCGAGCGCCTTGGCGAGCGGCTGGACCTTGCGCAGGTCGCAGCAGCGGTCGGGATCGGCGAGATGCAGATATCCTTCCGGATCCTCCTTCGCGAGCGGAGATGCGGCCGGGCGGACATTCACCACATTGGTCAAGCCGAGCTGCTCGATCAGCCGGTCCCGATAGGCGAGAGTTTCCGCGAAGTGCTTGCCGGTCTCCAGGAACAGCACGGGCAAGGCCCGGTCGATCCCGGCAGCCAGATGCAGGAGGACGGCCGATTCGGCGCCAAAGGAGGAAACGAGCGCAATCCGACCCTCGAGTTCCCGCTCGATTACGGCGGCCAAGAGGGCCCGGCCGGCGAGCGAACGGTAGCGGACCGCCAGAGCCACCGCCAATTCGGCTGGGCTCATCGCCAAGTCTGCCTCGTGTAAGGTCGCCGCGAGCATGCTCGAACACCCTTCCGCCAACCCAGCCAGTTCGCCAGAGTTGATTGGTCCAATATGCAGGCGGGACAGTATCCACTCAATCATGTAGGAAAAATAAATGCGTTCCTGTGGCGGCCCGGACGCCTAGCGAAACGTTTCGGAGCGTCCGGCGGCGAAACGCGCAAATTTTTTGCGCCGGTGGGGGTGATTGCGGAACGGGTCACGGACCTCCACGGGCCGGTCACCCACACAGAGCGCACTGGACGACCCGCCCTCCGGCCCGAATCACGTGCGATCACCATCGACAGCACGGCTTCCCTTCATCACGTTCAGCGACTACAGCCTGACACGATGATCCGCTTCGTTCATACGGCTGACTGGCAGATCGGCAAGGCCTTTGGCGGCTTCCCGCCCGAGAAGCAGGGCGTGTTGCGCGATGCACGCCTGTCGGCGGTTGATCGGATTGCGGTCATCGCGCACGGCCACGGCGCGACCCATGTGCTCGTTGCGGGTGATGTCTATGACAGCGAGACGCTTCCCGCGCGCGACGTGATGCGCCTGATCGAGCGCCTCAAGGCCCATGCGCCGCTCGTCTGGCTGTTGCTGCCGGGCAATCACGACCCGGACCGGTATGGCGGTCTCTACGAGCGCCTGTTGCGCAGCGGCCTGCCCGTGAACGTCCGGCTTTGCCGTGAGGCAAGGCCGATCTCCCTCGCTCCTGGCGTCGTCGTCCTGCCGGCGCCCCTCAAATCGCGCGCCGAGACCGGCGACCCGACGGCCTGGATGGATCATGCCGAGACCCCGGGGGAGCCGATCCGCATCGGCCTCGCCCATGGCTCCGTGCAGGGGTTCGGCAGCAGCTCGGAGGCAGCGGCCCGGATCGATCCCCTCCGCCTGCGCTCGGCCGGACTTGCCTATCTGGCGCTGGGCGATTGGCACGGCACGAAGAAGGTGGCGGAGGGCGTCTGGTACGCGGGCACGCCAGAGCCGGACCGCTATCTTGGCAACGAATTCCGGTCAAGCACTCGCCGTGACGATTGCGGCCGGTCGGTCCTCTCCCGAGGTCTTGGCTCACCCGACGGGACTTTACCGCTGGCAGCAGACGCAGACTAGCCCGCGAACGGCGGCCGACATCGATGCCCTGGAGCGCGGCCTTGCCGCCACGGGGGGCGTGCTCGACCGGCTTCTCGTCCGCCTGGAGGTGCGGGGAGCGGCGGGGCTTGCGGCGCATGGAGAGATTGCGGACAGGCTCGCTCTCATCAGCGAGCGACTGTTCCACCTCGATCTCGACCTCGAGGCGTTCGCTGTTCTTCCTGAGGCCGACGATTTGAGCCGGCTCGGCGCTGGAAGCGGATTGGAGCGTGTCGCACGCAAGTTGATGACGCTGCGAGAGGACGCGCGGACCATCACCGCCGCCGAGCGCGCCCTCGAGATCCTGTACCGGCTTTCGCCCGGGGCCCGCCGATGAGGCTGCGGGCGCTGCGAGTGCGCGAGGTCGGCTGCTTCACGGAGCCCGTCGCCGTCGAGGACTTGACGGGTGGGCTCGACGTTCTTGCTGGCGACGAAGGTGTGGTCGCCGCGCTCGAGGAACATCAGCTGGTCGTCCTCGGCGACCTCCTGCGAGAAGCGCACGCAGCGGTAGCAGAGGATGCAGCGCTCGCGGTCGATCGCGATCAGCGGCGAGAGCGCGATCGGCTTCGGGAAGTTCCGCTTGTCCTCCTGGAAGCGGCTGCGCCCCGGTCCCCAGCCGTAGGAGATGTCCTGCAGCGGGCACTCCCCGCCCTTGTCGCACACCGGGCAGTCGAGCGGGTGGTTCACCAGCAGGAACTCGACCACCGCGTTCTGCGCGCCCTTCACCCGGTCGGTCTGCGTGAAGACGACCATGCCGTCCTTGACGGGCGTCGAGCACGAGGTCTGCAGCTTGGGCATCCCCTCGATCTCGACCATGCACATGCGGCATGCGCCGACCGGCGCGCCGAGCTTGGGCTCGTAGCAGAAGTAGGGAACGTCGACGTCGCCGCGCTTGGCCGCATCGAGCAGCCACTCGCCCTCGGGCGCCCGCACCTCGCGCCCGTCGATCGAAAAGGTGATCCAGTCGCCCTGCGACATCAGGCAGCCTCGCCTGTAGCGGGCACCGCCAGCCCGGCCTCTCCGGAGACGGATATCGGTGACCCCGTCCCGTCACCCACCCGCCCTTCGGCTCGCCGAAGGGCGGCCTTTTCCATGTGATCCTCAAATTCCCCACGGAATTTGAGGATCATCGAGCCAACCGGCATCGCCATCGAGTCGCCCAGCACGCACAGGCAGTTCCCGATGATGTTGCCCTGCACGTCCGCCATCACGTCGAGGTCCATCGGCGTCGCCTCGCCGCGGTCGATGCGCTCGAGCATCTTCACGGTCCAGTTCGTTCCCTCCCGGCACGGGACGCACTTGCCGCACGACTCGTGGCGGTAGAACTCGGCGAGCCGCAGCGCGACCGACACGATCGGCACCGAGTCGTCGACCACGATGATCGCGCCGGAGCCGAGCATCGACCCGGCCTCGGCCATGTGCTCGAAGTCGTAGGGCAGGTCCAGGTCGGCCTCGGTCAGCACGGGCGCCGAGGAGCCGCCGGGAAACCAGGCCTTCACGCGCCGGCCGTCGGGCGGCCCGCCCGCGAGCCCGTAGATGATGTCTCGCGCCGGGATGCCCAGCTCCACCTCGTAGTTGCCGGGACGCTGCACGCAGCCGGACACCGACACCACCTTCGTGCCGGGGGAGCGCTCGGTCCCGAACTTGCGGAACCAATCCGCGCCGTTCACGACGATGTGCGGCACGTTCGACAGCGTCTCGACGTTGTTGATCAGCGTCGGGCCCTGGTAGAGGCCCTGGTTGGCCGGGAACGGCGGCTTCAGACGCGGGTTGCCGCGCTTGCCCTCGAGCGAGTCGAGCAGCGCCGTCTCCTCGCCGCAGATGTACGCGCCGGCGCCGCGGTGCACGACCAGCGGGCAGCCGAAGCCGGTGCCGAGGATGCTCTCGCCGACGTAGCCGCGCGAGTACGCCTCGGTGACGGCGGCGTCGAGGATGTCGGCCTCCTCCTCGTACTCGCCGCGGATGTAGATGAAGGCGTGCGTGATCTCGGCGGCGTAGGCGGCGATCAGGATCCCCTCGATCAGCTGGTGCGGGTTGCGGTGGATCAGCTCGCGGTCCTTGAAGGTGCCGGGCTCCGACTCGTCCGCGTTGCAGCACAGGTACTTCTGGATGTCGCCGTGCGGCAGGAAGCCGGCCTTCTTGCCCATCGAGAAGCCCGCGCCGCCGCGGCCGCGCAGCCCGCTCGCCTCGAGCTCCTTCAGCACCTGGTCCGGGGTCATCTCGGTCACCGCGCGGCGCAACCCGGCGTATCCCCCGACGCGCTCGTACACCTCGAGCCGGTTGAGGTCGGGAACATCCACGTGCTTCAAGAGAATCCCGGAGCTCACTGCGCCCGTCCCTCATCCCTCCCGACCGCCGGCTTACCGGCGGTCGGCAGTTTTTCCGGGAGCAGTCGTGCGGCGTCGCCGCGTCGGAAATGCGTCCGCGATCGACGGTCGCGTCTGCGACCGTGAGCGGTCCCCGGTAATGGCCCTCGATCGACGCCATCGGCGCGATGTCGCATGCCCCCAGGCACTCGAAGGCGCGCAGGCGGAACACGCCGTCGGGGCTCGACCCTCCCACCGGTGACCCGGTCGCCTCGGACAGCGCGGCGAGCACGTCCTGAGCGCCGCGCATCTGGCACGACAGGTTCGTGCACATGTAGATCGTGTGCTGCCCGACGGGCTCCAGCTCGAGCATGTCGTAGAAGCTCGCCACCGACTCCAGGTACGCCGGGCTGAACCGCATCACGACGGCGACCTGCACGATCGCCTCGGGCGACAGCCAGCCGTGCTCGCGCTGCGCGGCGGCCAGGGCGGGCAGGACCGCCGAACGGCGGTCCGGATAGTTCGACATGTGGTGCTCGATCGTCGCGCGCAGCCCCGCGGGCACCGGCACGTCGCTCGGCTCGGGGACCTCGGCCGGGTCGGCGTCGACGCGCGCACCCTCCCAGACCTGGGCGGCCAGCCTGCTGCGCGATCCCGGTACGCCGCGCAGGTGGTCGAACTTGCTCACCTGTCGATGCCTCCGAGGATCGGATCGAGCATCGCGAGGTTCGTGATCATGTCGGCGATGTAGCCGCCCACGACCATCTCCCGCAGCGCCTGCAGGTTCACGAAGGAGGGGTCGCGCATGTGCACGCGCGCGGGCTTCGCGGAGCCGTCGGCGAGCACGAAGCAGGCCAGCTCCCCGCGCGGGCTCTCGATCGGCACGTAGGCCTCGCCCGGCGGCACGCGGAAGCCCTCGGTGACGAGCTTGAAGTGGTGGATCAGCGCCTCCATCGACGTCGCCAGCTCGTGCCGGGGCGGCAGCGCCACCTTCCGGTTGGTCGTGATGTACGGGCCCTCCGGCAGGCCCTCGATCGCCTGCCGCACGATCGCGCAGGACTCGCGGATCTCGGCGACGCGTACGCGGTAGCGGTCGTAGCAGTCGCCGACCGTGCCCACGGGGACCTTGAAGTCGAACTTTTCATACGAGGAGTAGGGCGATGCCTTGCGCAGGTCCCACGGATTGCCCGAGGCGCGCAGCAGCGGTCCCGTCACGCCGAGGTCGAGCAGCCGCTCCTGCGACACGATGCCGACGTCCTTCGTGCGCTGCAGGAAGATCTCGTTGCGGTCGAGGATCGCCTCGTACTGCCCGACGCGCTCCTCCATGTCGACGGTGAAGCGCATCGCCTTCTCCGCCCAGCCCGCGGGGATGTCGTCGACCACCCCGCCGACCTGGATGTAGCGGGTGTGCATCCGCTGCCCGGACGAGAACTCGAACAGGTCGAGGATCTTGTCGCGCTCGCGGAAGCAGTACCAGAAGATCGAGATCGCGCCGAGGTCGAGCGCCGACGTGCCGAGCCACACCAGGTGCGAGTGGATGCGGTTCAGCTCGCAGTGGATCACGCGCAGGTACTGCGCGCGCTCGGGGACCTCCTCGTCCAGCAGCCGCTCCACCGACATGCAGAACGCCATCGCGTTGAAGTAGTAGGCGAGGTAGTCCATGCGCTCGACGAGCGGGATCACCTTCCAGTAGGACTTGTCCTCGCAGGACTTCTCGATGCCGGTGTGCACGTAGCCGATGTGGGGGTGCGACTCCAGCACCTCCTCGCCGCGCAGGGTCACGAGCAGCCGCAGGACCCCGTGCGTCGCGGGGTGGTGCGGCCCGAAGTTGATCGTCAGCAGCTCCTCCTGGGGCGCGGCGCCGTTCGCCGACTCGGCCGTGACGCCCGTGGCCAGTTGTCGCACGCTGCCCCCCGGCTCGCTCACTCGTACCACCGCGGCGTCTCGTGCTCGTTGTGCGTGAACAGCACGGGCTCGCCGCCGATCGGGAAGTCCCGGCGCTGGGGGAACCCCTCGTACTCCTCCGGCATCAGGATGCGGCGCAGGTCCGGGTGGCCGCGGAAGCGCACGCCGAACATGTCGTAGATCTCGCGCTCCTGGAAGTCGGCGGTCGGGAACAGGCCGACGACCGAGTCGATCTCGGGCAGCTCGCCGTCGCCCGGGTCCGCCAGCAGCGCCTTCACGCGCAGGCGCTCGACCCGCTCCATGTTGAGCAGCTCGTAGTGGACCCCGAAGCGCGGCTCGCGCGGCAGGTAGTCGCAGCCGTGCACGCTGGAGAGGAAGTGGTAGTCCTGGTTCGGCGTCTCGCGCAGCCAGCGCAGCACAGCCAGCACGGCCTCGGGATCGATCACGAGGGTCGCGCTGCCGCGATGGTGCTCGGTGGCGGTGACCGAGCCCGGGACCTGCTCCCGCAGGTCGTGTGCGATCAGCTCGAGTCCGGTGGCGTCAGGCACGGTTGCGGGGGGTCAGGCTCCGTGCGGCTCGCGTCCGTCGCCCAGCTCCTCCGTGCCCTGCGCGCCGTAGCGCTCCCGCCAGCCGAGGGTGGGATCGCCCTTGATCTTGGCCTGGAGCTTGATGATCCCGTGCAGGAGGGCCTCCGGCCGGGGCGGGCACCCGGGCACGTGGATGTCGACCGGCATGAACTTGTCCGCGCCCTGCACCAGGGCGTAGTTGTTGAACACGCCGGCGCTGGAAGAGCATGCGCCCATTGCGATCACCCACTTCGGCTCGAGCATCTGGTCGTAGATGCGGCGCACGACGGGGGCCATCTTGATCGAGACGCGGCCGGAGAGGATCAGCATGTCCGCCTGGCGCGGGGAGGCGCGGAACACCTCGGCTCCGAAGCGCGCGCTGTCGTAGCGCGCGGTCACGATCGACATCATCTCGATCGCGCAGCAGGCCAGGCCGAACGTGGCGGGGAAGAGGGCGTTGGCGCGCGCCCAGTTGAGCGCCTTCTCGAGCGTCGTGGTCAGGACGCGCTCCTCCACGTACTTGTCGAGGTCCGTGCCCGCGCGCTCGACGCCGCGCAGCATCTCGGTCGCCCGATGCTGCTTGGCAAGGGGCGCTGGGCCCTCAGCAGAGGCGACCCGAGCCTGCGAGGGGAGCAATTTTTCTCTTTTTATTTCCATTCGAGCGCTCCCCGGCGCCATACCCAGACGAACGCGACCGAGAGCAGCGCGACGAAGATCAGGGTCTCGGTCAGCACGAACGTGCCCGCCGCCTTCAGGTGGACGGCGACCGGGTAGAGGAAGATCACCTCGACGTCGAACAGGATGAAGAGCATCGCGATCAGGTAGAAGCTGATCCCGAAGCGGAAGCCGCGCTGCACGTCGGACGGGAGCCCGCACTCGTAGGGTGCTGACTTGACCGGCGTGGGGTTGCTGGGACCGAGAACGCGGTTGAGCGTCGTGAACGCCACACCGACGATCGTGCCGAGCGCCAGGAAGACCAGCACCGGTAGGTAGCTCTCGACCACTCGTTACCTCTCCGGGCGCGGGTCTGGGGGAACGATATTCCGCACTGGAATCGAGTTATACCACCTTTGTAACAATGTGTTACATAGTGCTTTCCGTCTCAATCTCGGCCCCTCCGGCGGGCGCATTTGACTGAGGTTCACCTCGTCGTCGGAGTCGCCGTGCTGACCCTCAACACGGTCGTCGGGCTGTGGGGAGTGGGCGCGGCGCTGCTGAACCGCACGCCGGTCTCGTTCTGGTACGTGCTGCGCGCGGCGCAGATATCGGTGGTCGTGCAGGTCCTGCTGGGCGCGCTGCTGCTGATCGCCGGGCACGAGGCCAAGGAGGACATCCACTACATGTACGGCACCGCGCCGCTGCTCGTGAACCTGTTCGCGGAGGGCATGCGGGTCGGAGCCGCGCAGCGGGAGGTCCCCGAGGGAGTGGATTTCCAGGGCCTGCCGGCGCCGGAGCAGCGCACGATCGCGATGCGCATCGTGCGCCGCGAAATGCTGATCATGAGCATCGCCGCGCTGCTGGTGGCGGCGTTCGCGGTGCGCGCGGCCCAGGTCTCCGGCGCGCTGTTCTAGCCAGGGCCCTCGGGGGCCAAGCTGCTCCTAAAACCGGGTGGGTAGGGGGCGGCACGTCACGAAGTCGTTACTACGGCGGGGCGCCGAGGTCCGTAAGCGGTGTGCCTTGTTCCTCATCCGTAGGGGGCCATTCCAGGCGCGACACATTGTGGTCGTACAGCGACCTGTAACCCGCGCACCCCCATGGGCCCCAGAACGAACCGCCACGCCGCGGTGAAGAACCGCCCCGGGCTGTAACGGAAGCGCCCGCGCCCCCTTGCTTTACCTACCTGGTTTCGTTTAGCCCGGGCCCTCGAGCGCGCGGTCGACCTCGGGCGGCGCGTCCTCGCGGCCGGTCAGGGACCAGTAGTCGCCGCGGAAGAACACCAGCGGGTCTCCCGCAACCTCCCACAGGTCGACGACCTCGCCCACCCCGATCTGGTGATCCCCGCCGGGGTAGAGAGCCTGCAGCTCGCACGCGATCCAGGCCAGGCAGCCGTCGATGGACGGCACGCCGGCCCGCTCGCGCCAGGCGACTCCCTCGAACTTCTCGTGCTCGGGGGCCTTGGAGGCGAAGCGCGCGGCCAGCTCCTCCTGGTCATGAGCGAGAAACTGCACGCCGAAGCGGCGGGAGTGCTCGACCGCGACGAGGGTCCGCGACGTCAGCGCGAAGCAGACGATCATCAGCGGCGGCTCGAGCGACAGCGACGTGACGGCGTTGGCCGTCATCCCGCTGGGGCCGTCCGTGCCGAGCGAGGTCACCACGCACACCCCGGTGGCGAATCGCCCGCACGCGTCGCGGAATTCGTCCTGGTCGATGGGGCCCGCCATGGCGGGGAATCTTCGCACCGTGGCAGCAATTCCCGCCCTTCAGGGGCAGGGCCTGCTGCCGCGGCTGGGGAAAGACCGTCCGGCACCGACCCATTCGCCGCCGTCATGTGCGAGCGCGCCTCTCGAATAGTGGAGGCCGCACTCGAGGCAGTTGAAGCTCGGAGAGCCCGTCTGCCCGGCCGGCGCCGGACGTCCCACTAGTTCGCCCTGCGGGTCCCCTTCCCTTCACGAGGGCCGACCTACGGTCGTCCCCCCAATAACTATGATCCGCGCGATGTTCGCCCCCCGGACGGCTATCGCACTCACCCTCGCCGCCTGCGCCATGGCGACCGCCGGGTGCGGCGACAACGGCCAGCAGGTCGACACGCCCGGTGCGACCCTCTTCGCCGAGCGGTGCGCGGGCTGTCACACCCTCGAGGCGGCGGGCACCGAGGGCAGCAACCCCGAGGAGCGCGTCGCGGGCCCCAATCTGAACAACCGGCGCGAGACCAAGGACCAGGTGCTCTACGCGATCCGGAACGGCGGGTTCTCGGGCGCGATCATGCCGCAGAACGTCGTCGTCGGTGCGGAGGCCCAGGCGGTCGCCGATTTCGTCTCCAAGTACGCCGGCAAGTCCGCCAAGGGGCCGCCGGGCCTGACCCCGGACACCGGGGCGACCGGGCAGAGCGGGAGCACCGGCTCGAGCGGCAAGAGCAAGAGCAGCTCCGACAAGTAGACGCGGGCCGGGGCCACGCTAGACCTCAAACTGATCCGCAGCGATCCAGAGGGCGTCAAGGCCGCCCTTGCACGCCGTGGCGCCGCGGCAAAGATCGACGAGCTGCTGGAGCTGGACGCACAGCGCCGCACGCTGCTGCCCCAGGTCGAGGAGCGCCGCGCCGCGAAGAAAAAGGTGTCCGAGCGGATCGCGCAGGCCAAGCGCGCGGGCGAGGACGCCGAGGACGCCGTCGGCGAGTCCAACGCGCTCACGGAGGAGATCAAGCGCCTCGAGCAGGAGCTGGCGCAGGTCGAGCGCCGCATCGACGAGCTGCTCGCCGAGCTCCCCAACATCCCCGACCCCAGCGCCCCCGAGGGCACGACCGAGGAGGACGCCGTCGTCGTGCGGGTCGTCGGGGACCCGCCGCAACTCGAGTTCGAGCCGCGCGACCACCTCGAGATCGGGACCGCGCTCGACCTGATCGACATGGAGAGCGCCGCCCGCGTGTCCGGCTCCCGCTTCGCCTACCTGAAGGGCGATCTGGCCTTCCTCGAGCTGGCCCTCGTGCAGTACGCGATGCGCAAGGCCGCCGGCCATGGCTTCCGGCCCGTGATCCCGCCCGTGCTGGTGCGCGAGGAGCCCATGTTCTGGACCGGCTTCCTGCCCACCGACCGCGCGCAGATCTACGAGATCGAGGGCGACGACCTGTACCTCGTGGGGACGTCGGAGGTGAGCCTCGCCGCGCTGCACCCGGACCAGATCCTGTCCGCGGGCGACCTTCCCCTGCGTTACGCGGGCTTTTCGACCTGCTTCCGGCGCGAGGCCGGCGCGGCCGGCAAGGACACGCGCGGGATCTTCCGCGTGCACCAGTTCGACAAGGTCGAGATGTTCGCGTTCGTCGAGCCCTCGACGTCACGCGACGAGCACGAGCGCCTGCTGGCGATCGAGGAAGAGATCCTGCAGGAGCTCGAGATCCCCTATCGGGTCGTGAATGTCGCGGTCGGCGATCTCGGTGCGTCCGCGGCGAAGAAGTACGACTGCGAGGCGTGGTTGCCGGGCCAGGGCCGCTACCGCGAGCTGACGTCGACGTCGAACACCACCGACTACCAGGCACGGCGCCTGCGCTGCCGATTTCGCCCGCCAGGGGGAGGATCGCCGCAGCCTGTGCACACGCTGAACGGGACGGCGGTGGCCGTGGGCCGCACGCTGGTGGCCATCATGGAGAACCATCAGCTGGCCGGCGGCGGGTTCCGTGTGCCGGACGTGCTGCAATCTTTTGGTGCACCTAGCGAGGTTTCCGGCTCCCAGTAACCCCGCGGGAGAGCCGCCGGGATGAAACCGGCGCGAGACGTTGACGTACCTGTACTACGGCCCACGGCGTTTCGAGCCGAGAACGAACCTGGGATGAAAAAAGGTTCGACGCCAATGGAGTCGTTGTCTAGAATGGGCTTCGCCGCACCCGCTACCGGCCACGATGGCCCGGGAATGGGGACGAAGGCAAGGAGGTCGTGCTGCTGATTCGTGTCTTGGCCTACAGCCCGCGTCGGGGCTTACCCCGGCGATGACGGCTGCTGGCTAAGGACGGTCGCAACACGGAGGAGCCGGGCATCACCCCCGCCCGAAAACCTGGTTCCTCACTTCGCTGTCATGGCGAAGACAACGAGACATTGCAGAACGGAATTCAGCAAGTTTCGAACAGGTTCAACGTTTGAAGGATCGGGCGTTGTAGGTGGTCATGGGAACTAACGACCTATATACCAAGGAAGTCGGCTCGGCACTGAGGCTCGGATTGCTGCGAGGTTCTGCGATGGGCACCTTGCGGCACGGGTTGCAAACCCGCCGGCGCCAGCTCGTCCCGCTCCTCATCGACTTCTTCATGCTCGTCGTCGCCGGTGTGGCGACCGAGGTGATGTCGCACATGGCCAACGAGCCGGCCGCCCCGATCTCATGGGTGACCTTCTTCGGCGTGCTCGTGCTGGTGCTGTTCGGCATGCGCGGCATGTACAGCGAGCGGCTGCGCTCGCATCTGCTCGACGAGATCCGCTCCATCGTGTCGACCACCGCGGTCGCGACGATGGCGGTGATCTCGCTGCGCGTGGTGCTCGAGAACGACCCGCACACGGCGGCGCAGACGGCGCAGACCTGGATCCTGGCCGCCGTGGCCCTGTCGGCGGGCCGCACCGGCCTGTTCATCGCCCGCGCCCGTTCGATCTCCCGCGGCAAGGGCGGCCGCGCGACGCTGATCGTCGGCGCCGGCCGCGTCGGCCAGCTGGTCGCCAAGCGCCTGCTGGACCGCCGCGAGTTCGGCCTGCGCCCGGTGGGCTTCCTCGACAACGACCCGCTGGACATCGACGGCGAGACCGCCACGCTGCCGGTGGTCGGGTCGAGCTGGGACCTCGAGCGCGTGATCGAGGAGCACGGCGTACAACACGTGGTCTTCACCTTCTCCACGGCCCCGCACGCGGTGATGCTGAGCATGGTTCGCCGCTGCCGCGAGCTGGGCGTGCCCGCGACGCTCGTCCCGCGCCTCTTCGAGGTCTCGGTGGAGCGCGTGTCGGTCGAGCACCTCGGCGGCCTCCCGCTGCTCGAGATGCGGCCAATCGACCCGAAGGGCTGGCAGTTCCTGGTCAAGTACGCGATCGACCGCGTCGTCGCGGGCATCGCGGTGATCCTGATCTCGCCGATCCTGATCACCCTGGCGGCGGCCGTGCTGATCACGTCCGGGCGCCCGATCTTCTTCCGCCAGCGCCGCATCGGCCTGGACGGGCAGGAGTTCGACATGCTCAAGTTCAGAACGATGAAGGGCAGCCCCGAGGCGTCCGGCCACAACCACGGCCACTGGGTCTTCGAGTCGCTCGACAACGCCACCTCGCTGATCGCGGACCACAAGACGAACGGCTACGGCAACGGAAACGGCAACGGCGTCGTGCACGCCAACGGCAACGGCAACGGCCACGTCAACGGGAACGGCGACGGGAGCGGCAACGTCCTGGTGCCCGAGCCGGCGACCGAGGTGGCGGCGGCGGCGACAGCTACGCAGACCGAGACCGAGACCGCGACCGAGGTCCAGGTCGAGACCGCCGACGAGGACCGGCGCACTCCGATCGGCCGCATCCTGCGCCGGTATTCGCTGGACGAGCTGCCGCAGCTGCTGAACGTGTTGCGCGGCGACATGTCGCTGATCGGGCCCCGGCCCGAGCTCGGCACTTTCGTGAGACTCTTCGAGGAGGCCGTCCACAGGTACGGAGACCGTCACCGGGTGAAGTCGGGCATCACCGGCTGGGCCCAGGTTCACGGCCTGCGCGGCAATACCTCGCTTGCCGACCGGGTCGAGTGGGACAACTACTACATCGAGAACTGGTCCCTATGGCTCGACATGAAGATCGCCGTCATGACTGTTGGCTCGCTCCTGCGCTGGCGGGAGGACTGACGCCCCGACGTGCCCGCATCGCCGCCGGCCGTGTGCCGGACCGCTTCGCCGCACTCGCGAGCGCGGCGTTCGCTGTGGTGCTGGCCGCGGTTCTGATGATCCCGGCAGGAGCCGCGCACGCCCAGTCTCCCGGCGACTTCTCCGCCGCCGACCAGTACGTCGAGACGCTGCCGACGCCGCAGGGTCCGAACGCCACCAAGACGCGCAAGGGCCGCCGCGACAAGCTCTCCGCCGGCGTCACGGCAAAGCTGCGCGCGCAGGGCGGCAACGAGGCCTCGGCCCTGGAGATCGCGGCGACCTCGAGCGACTTCGGCGCTCCTCAGAAAAACAGCCGTGGCGCCGATAAGAGCCACAGCAGGTCCACCGACTCGCCGGCCGTACCGACAGCCTCCGTCAAGGCCGTGAGCAACAGTGGAGAAGACCTGCTCTGGCTCCTGATCGTGCTGATCGCGATCACGGGCCTGATGGTCGGAGCAGTCGCCTATCAGCGCCACAAGAACAGCAAGTCCGGCTAGCCGGACGCCCGCGCAGGCCCGGGACGTCGCGGACCCGCCGCGGCCCGCGGACCGGCCGCCCCGCACCTCGCGCACGAGCGAGGTGGCGGTCGCCGTCGCGGTCACGCTGCTCGTCGGCGCGGCCACCTTCCTGCTCGGCATCAACGACGGCAGCTACCAGCTCACCGACCGCTCCGCGATCGGCATCGTCGCCTGGTGGGCGCTCGCCATGGGCATCGCGCTGCGGTTCTGGCCCGCATCGCGGGTGCCGCGCGCCACCGTCGTCGCGGGCGCCGCGCTCGCGGGCCTCGCGGTCCTGACTTTGCTCTCGACGGGCTGGGCCGACTCCGACGAGAAGGCCTTCCTCGAGTTCACGCGCGTCCTGATGTACCTCGGAGTGTTCGGGCTGGTCGCCGTCGCCGTGCGCGCGCGCCACGCCGCCGCGGTCAGCGACGGGCTCGCGCTCGGCATCGTGGGCGTGGTGGCGCTGGCGCTGGCGAGCCGCTTCTGGTGGGGCGACATCGGCCCCGGCGCGCCGCCCTCGTTCTTCCCGGTGCAGACGCGGCTCCACTATCCGGTGAACTACTGGAACGGGCTCGCGATCCTGGCCGGGCTGGCGTTGCCCCTGTTGCTACGCGCCGCGCTGGCGGACCGGCCCGCGATCCTGCGCGGCCTCGCGCTGGCGCCGGTCCCCGCGATCGCCGCGACGATCTACCTGACCTCGTCGCGCGGTGGCGCCGCCGCGGCCGCCTGCGGAGTGCTCGTGTTCCTGGCGCTCACGTCGCGCCGGACGAGCGCGCTGGTGGCGATCGCGATCGGGTCGGCCGGCTCGCTCGCGGCCATCGAGATGCTGCTTGCCCGCGACGACCTCGTCAACGGCCCGCTGTCGGCGCCCGCCGTGGCCGGCCAGGGCAGGAGCGCCGCGCTGCTGATGGCGCTGATCGCCGGCGGCTGCGTGGTCCTGTACTGGGCCTGGTGCCGGTTCGCCGACCGGGACCTGCGGATCCCGCGCGCGGGTCAGCTCGCGCTCGCGGGCGCGGCTGTCCTCGTCGCCGTCGTGGGCATCGCCGTGTTCGACCCGGCCTCCAAGTTCGAGGACTTCAAGCGGCCGCCGGGCGAGACCAAGTACGCCGAAGGCGACTTCACGCGCTCCCACCTGCTGAGCTCGGCCAGCACGGGCCGCTGGCAGATGTGGGCCGCCGCCGCCGACGAGTGGGAGACCAAGCCCGTGCTCGGCCGCGGCGCCGGCTCGTACCAGTCCTGGTGGCTCGCGCACGCCGACTTCCCGCTGTTCGCGCGCGACGCGCACTCGCTGTGGCTGGAGATGCTGGGCGAGCTGGGCGTGGTCGGATTCGTGCTGATCGTGCTCGCGTTCGGCACCGGGTTCGCGGCTGCGCTCGCACGGCTGCGGCGCGCCGGCCCCGCGCGGCCGCTGGTCGCCGGGCTGACGGGTGTGCTGGCCGCATTCGTGCTGGCCGCGGCGATCGACTGGATGTGGGAGCTGACGATCGTCGGCCTGGTCGCCGTCGTGGCGCTCGGGATGCTGGTCGGGCTCGGGACGACGTCCGCGGAGCAGGGCGAGCCGCGCCGGCGTTCATCTTCCGGTACTCGCGGTGACCTGCGCAGGAGGGCGCTGCGCACCGCGGCGGTTGCGGTGTCGCTGGCGGCGATCATGTGCATCGCGGTGCCGATGTTGGCGCAGCAGCGGCTCGAGCAGAGTCAGGCCGCAGCCGACCGCGGAGACGTGGCCGAGGCCGTGAACGCGGCGAAGGGCGCTCGCTCGCTCCAGCCGTGGGCGTCGTCGCCCTACCTGCAGCTCGCGCTGATCGAGGAGCAGGCGAACGACCTCGGCCAGGCCAACCGCTACGTCAAGGATGCGCTCCAGCGCGACCGCCGTGACTGGAGCATCTGGCTGGTAGCGGCGCGCATCCAGACCAAGGCTGGTTTGATTCGCCAAGGGCGCCGCAGCCTCAGGCGGGCCGAGGCGCTGAACGTCAAATCCCAGCTGTTCGAGGACCTGCGCCACCAGGCTCGCGACGGATCCTCGCGGTAGACAGAACGTGAATCCCGGCATGCTGACTTTCCTCCGGCGCGCCGCGCTGCTCCTCGCAGCCGCGGTGTCGCTCGCGCTGCCGGCCGCCGCATCGGCGGCGCGCCCGCTCGTCACCGGGCTGCAGGACTTCGACTTCACGCAGACGCACTTCGACCGCGTGAAGGCGGCGGGCGCGGGCGTCGTGAAGATCACGGTCCCCTGGAAGGACATCGCCCCGAACGCTCCGCCGGTCACGTTCAACCCGGCGGACCCGAACGACCCCAACTACGACTGGGAGCCCTTGGACACCCAGGTGCGCACCGCGGTCGCAACGGGCCTCAACCCGCTGCTCACGATCGAGCAGGCTCCTCCCTTCGCGGAGCGCGACAAGCACGGCTCCGCCGGCACCGGCAACCCCGACCCCGTGCAGTTCGGCCTTTTCGCGGAGGCGGTCGCGCGCCGCTTCAGCGGCGCCGTCGCGGGCCTGCCGCGCGTGCGCATGTTCGAGGCCTGGAACGAGCCCAACGCGAGCTTCTTCCTGTTCCCGCAGCGCAACGCCGACGGCAGCGACTACTCGCCGGCCCTGTATCGCGAGATGGTGAACCGCTTCGCGACGGGAGTGCACCGCGCGCACGCCGACAACATCGTCGTCGCGGGCGGCCTCTTCCCGTTCACGCTGAACCGCGCCGGCGCCGTCACGGTCGGCCCCTATCGGTTCATGCGCGAGCTGCTCTGCCTCGACGAGAAGCTGAAGGTGGTGCCCGGGTGCGGGCCGCCCGTGCAGCTCGACGCGTGGAGCCACCACCCTTACACCTCCGGCGACCCGACCCACAAGGCGGGGCTTCCGGACAGCGTCTCGCTCGGCGACCTGCCGCGCATGCAGAGGCTCCTGAAGACGGCTGCGCGGCGCGGGCGGATCGTCTCCCACGGCGCGCCGAAGTTCTGGGTCACGGAGTTCGGGTGGGACACGGCGCCCGACGATCCCAAGGGCGTGCCGCTCGCCTTGCATGCCCGCTGGGTCTCAGAGGCCATCTACCGCTCGTGGAGCGCCGGCGTGAGCCTGTTCGTCTGGTACCGGCTGCGCGACGGCCCGCCCGCCGGCCCGGTGCAGTCCGGGCTGTGGTTCCGCTGCGCGGCCGGCATCGGGTGCGACAAGCCGAAGACGCAGTCGCTGGAGGCGTTCCGCTTCCCGTTCGTCGCCTTCCGCGTCCGCAAGCGCGTGAGCGTATGGGGCCGGACTCCCGGCGGCGTTCGCACGCCGGTCGTGATCCAGCACAAGCGCAAAGGCAAGTGGCGCAAGGTGCGCCGGCTGCGGCCGAACTCCGTCGGCATCTTCCAGGTGCGGCTGAAGGGCATCCGGACGGGGAGCCTGCGCGCACGGATCGCGTCCACGGGCGAGACGGCGGTGCCGTTCTCCCTCAAGCGGCCGCCCGACCGGCCCGTGAACCCCTTCGGTTCCACCGGCTAACGTCCGATACTTCACCCGTGAGCCTCGAGCCTCAGCAATCGAACGGGCGGGTGGACGTGAGCGTCCTGATCCCCGTGCTGAACGAGGAGCGCCACATCCGCGAGAGCGTCGAGGCGATGCTCTCGCAGCGCTTCGACGGCGAGATCGAGTACCTCTTCATGGACGGCGCGTCCGAGGACCGCACCAAGGCGATCCTCGAGGAGATGGCTGCCCACGACCACCGCATCAGGGTGCTGGACAACCCGCAGCGGCGCACGACCTTCGGGCTCAACATCGGGCTCGAGAACGCGCGCGGCGACTACGTCGCGCGCATGGACGCGCACACGCAGTACCCGACGGAGTACGTCGCCAAGGGCGTCGAGCGGCTCGCGCGCGCCGACGGCGTCGAATGGGTGACCGGCCCGCAGATCCCGCACGGCACCGGCAAGTGGTCGCGGCGCGTCGCGATCGCGCTCACATCGTGGTTCGGCGCCGGCGGCTCGAGCAAGTGGGAGGCGGAGGAGGAGAAGGACATCGACACCGGCGTGTTCACCGGGGTCTGGCGCCGCACGACCCTGGACGAGTACGGCGGCTGGGACGACGGCTGGCCCGTCAACCAGGACTCCGAGCTGGCGGCACGCTTCTTCGAGCGCGGCAGCCGGATCGTGTGCGTGCCGGAGCTGGGCGCGCTGTACACGCCGCGGGACTCGGTCAAGTCCCTGGCCAAGCAGTACTGGCGCTACGGCTTCTACCGCGCGAAGACCAGCCGCTACCACCCTGCGAGCATGCGCCGCTCCGCCGTGTTCCCTCCGGGGCTGGTGATCGCGATCGCAGGCGCCGTGCTGGCGCCGCGCCCCCTGCGCCTCGCGTGCCGCGCCGCCGTGCTGGCCTGGGCGGGGGCCGTGATCGCCGCGAGCGCGCCCACGGCGCGCAAGGACGGCGCGGCGGAGGGGGCGGGGCTGGCCGCCGTCTTTGCGACCATGCACCTATCTTGGGGAACAGGCTTCTTGCGGGGATGCGCCGCTTTTGGCCCGCCTTGGGCGGCGGTGGCGCGCATTCTCGGCCTGCGCCGCGGATGACGAGGGCGAAATGCGCTTAGGCGTCTATACCGACTACAGCTACTCGCGGGAGGGCGGCTCGTACTACGCCGAGCGCGCCTTCTTCACGTTCATCACGCGGCTCGCGGGGATGGTGGACCGCGTGGTCCTGTTCGGTCGCCTGAACCCGACGCCAGGGCGCTCCCACTACCGCGTGCCGGACGAGATCGACTTCGTGCCGCTCCCGTACTACGAGAGCCAGGCCCATGCCCGCGCCGCCGTGCAGGCGATGGTGGCCTCGCTGCGGACCTTCTGGCGGTCGCTCGACGATGTCGACGCCGTCTGGCTGTTCGGCCCGCACCCGCTCGCGATCGTGTTCGCATTCCTGGCCGCGGCCCGGCGCAAGAAGGTCTTCCTGGGCGTGCGCCAGGACATGCCCGTTTACACGCGCACCCGCCATCCCGGCAAGCGCTGGATGATGGGCGCCGCGTACGTGCTCGAGTGGTCCTTCCGCCTGATGTCGCGCGTCTTCCCCGTGGTGGTCGTCGGACCACAGCTCGCGGACAACTACCGCCACGCATGCCGCCTGCTGACGCTGTCCGTGTCGCTCGTCGGCGAGGACCAGATCGTGGACCCGCATGACGCCGCCCACCGCGTGTGGAACGGCGGCGAGCTGCGCGTGCTGACCGTCAGCCGCCTCGAGACCGAGAAGAACCCGCTGCTGCTGGCGGACGTGCTGGCGCGCCTGCGCGAGCAGGACCCGCGCTTCCGGCTGCTGGTGTGCGGCGAGGGCCCGATGGAGGGCGATCTGCGCAAGCGGCTCGAGGAGCTGGGCGTCGCCGACCACGCCGACCTGCTCGGGTACGTGCCGATCACCGACGGCCTTCTGGACGTGTACCGCTCGAGCCACGCCTTCCTGCACGTGTCGTGGACCGAGGGGCTGCCGCAGACGCTGTTCGAGGCGTTCGCGGCGGGCCTGCCGGTGGTCGCGACCGCCGTGGGCGGAGTGCCGGCCGCGGTCGGCCAGTCTGCCTTGCTGGTGGAGCCCGGGGACGCCGCGGCTCCCGCCGAGCAGCTCAAGCGCCTGGCGGACGACGCGGCCCTGCGGGGCCACCTGATCGAGTCCGGCGTGGAGCGCGTGCGCGCGCACACGCTCGAGGCCGAGAGCGGCCGCGTGGTCGCGTTCCTCGACGCGTAGACCGAGTTTTCGGCGGGCTACGGCCAAAGCCGCGGTAGCTGAGACGGCCGGCCTCGGCCGAGGCGGCTATATGGTCCTGCCATGGAAGCCGGGGCTCCCGCACCGGGCGACGCGCGCGACGCTGCGCTCCAGACTCCCACCACGGCGCCCGGGCGGACGGGCAGGTTTCAGCCTGCCGAGCGGGAGCGGCGGTTTCCGCGGTCTCGCGAGCCGGCGCGCGACGTGCGCGTGCTCGGCGCGGCGCTCGAGGCAATCCCCCCGGACGAGCAGACCTCGGCGCGGTTCGCGACCATCTACCACGCGCTCGGCCGGCGGTTCGAGCTGGTCGGCAACGTCCAGCCGACGGTGCCCGTGCTGGGCGATTACGTGAACAAGCTCGCGCACTTCTATCCGGTGCGGGACGGTTGGCGCGCCCGCGCCGGGTTCAGCAAATGGCGCTTCCGGCGGCGCACCGAGAGCATCGACCGGCAGCTCGGATCGTGGAGCGGCCGCTATGACGTCATCTTCCAGCTGCAGACGCTGTTCGCTCCCGGCACGCGCCACAGGACGCGCCCGTACACGGTGTTCACCGACAACACCTACTCGCTCACCAAGCGCAACTTTCCCGCCTGGGCCCCGCTGTCGACGCGGCAGTCGCGGCGGTGGGCAGACCTCGAGGCGATGACCTGTCGCGACGCGCGCTACGTGTTCGTGCCCAGCGGTCTCGTGCGCGACGCGATGATCTCCGACTACGGCTGTGACCCCGAGCGAGTCATCCGGGTCGGGTACGGGACCGCGATCTACGAACCGGAGCTTCCACCCCGCAGCTGGGACACACAGGCGGCGCTGTTCGTGGGCATCCAGTTCGCGCGCAAGGGCGGCCCCAGCCTGCTCCAGGCCTGGGACATCGTGGCCCGCGAGCTACCCGCGGCGGAGCTGTGGGTGGTGGGCCCGAAGAGCGGCCCGGGCACCGAGCTGCCGCCGGGGGTGCGGTGGCTCGGGTACCTGTCGAGCCGGGACGCGCTCGCGGACCTGTACCGCCGGGCATCGGCGTTCGTGCTGCCGTCGGTCTTCGATCCCTATCCGAACGTGCTGCGCGAGGCGATGGGGTACGGCCTTCCATGTGTCGGCACCGACTCGGGCGGCATCCCCGAGATCATCGTCGACGGCGTGACCGGGTTGGTCGTCCCGCCGGGCGAGCCCGAGCCGCTTGCGCGGGCGCTGATCGATCTGCTGAGCAGGCCCGCGGAGGCGGAGCGGATGGGCCGCGCGGGCCATGCCGCCGTCGTCGATCAGCATACCTGGGACCGGGTGGCGGAGCGGATCGCGCCCTACCTGGAGCGCGCTGCCGCGGGCGACTGAGAAAAGGTCAGGGGACCCGGAGCAGGCGCTCGTAGCGGTCCACCATGGCCTCGGCCCACGGGCCGAGCCCCAGGTTCTCCCGCAGCCACGCGTGTCCGGCCAGCGAGTCCGCCGCGACCTGCGCCGGTTCGCGCTCGAGGAGCCGTCGGATCGCCGCCGCCATCGCCTCCGGGTCGAGCGGCGCGATCACGCACGCGGGAGCGTGTGCGCCCACGGTCGCGTGCCCGGGGATGTCGCTGACGACCGCGGCCGTGCCGCTGGAGACCGCCTCCAGCACCGAGTAGGGGGTGCCTTCCGCGCGGCTCGGCGCCACGAACACGTCGGCTGCCGCATACATCTGCTGCACCTTGTCCGTCGGCTCCAGCACGGTCAGCCTGTCGCTGAGCCCGAGTCGCTCCCCCAGGGCGCGCGCATCGTCGCCGCCGCCCACCGTCACGCCGGCGAGCTCGGCGTCGGAGTCGCGCAGGCGCAGCAGCGCCTCCTCGAAGACATCGCCGCCCTTCCGTAGCCAGTCCCAGCCGAAGTGGACCAGCAGCGGCCGGCCCGCGGGGAGGCCGAACTCGTCGCGGGCCGCGTGGCGCTGCGCGTCCGTCAGCACGGGGAAGCGGTCCACGTCCACCGCGTTGTGGAGGAACTCGACCTTCTTCGAGGGTGCGCCGGCGCGGTTGGTCGTGCGCAGGAGGCCCGGGCTGACGCACAGGATCTGGTCCGTGCGGCGCCCGAACACCGCGTACTTGACGTAATTGCGGGCGAAGGCGGCCGCGCCGGGCAGGTGCGGAGTGTGCACGTGCCAGATCACGGCGGTGCGGTCGCGCCGGGCGCCGGCGAGCGCCGCGGCGACATCGAAGTGGGTGAAGTGCGTGTGCAGCACCGCCGGCCCGTCGCGCTCCGCGAGCAGGTCCGCTACCCAACCTGTCAGGTCGCGGCGGGATGCGCCCTCCGGCGAGAACCGGTAGGGAAGCGAGTCCTGCTCGAACTCCGACAGCCACGCCCGCTCGCGCGAGATCGGCGTGAAGACCGCTTCACATTCCCAGTTGCGCCGCGCAGCCGCACCCATCACGGCGCGCAGCATCGGGATGAAGGAGCCCGGATAGGAGCCGCCGTAGCCTGCGAGGTGGACCAGGCGCACGCGATCCACGCTAGCCCACGCGCTGCGCGAGCGCATGCCTGATGGACAACAGTTCAGCGCGATTGACCTCGCCCGTCAGCACCAGCGCCACACAATAGGTGGCGATGCCGCTGGCGCCGCCGGCGAACCACTGGAGCAGCGTCAGATCCTCGGTGCCGAAGCCGTACATCACCGCGGCCATCGCGCCGGCGGCAACGGCCGTGCGCAGGAAGGTGATCGCGACCGGGCGCACGTGCAGCCCGATCAGCTGCTTGCAGATCCAGAAATGGGCCGGCACGTAGATCAGGTAGGCGGCGTCCGCGCCGATCGCGCTGCCCACCACGCCGATCTTCTTCAGGAGCACGATCGAGACGACGAAGTTCACCAGGAGCGCGGCGATCGCGATCGGAATCCGGCGGCGCGCCTCCCCCAGGTAGTTGACTCCGACCGATACGAGCGGTGCGAGGCCGAACAGGTAGATGTAGGGGCCCAGCGCCCTCAGCACGTCGGCGGACTCCTCGAACCCGCTGCCGAAGACCACGTCCGTGATCGGGCCCGCCCACACGATCACCGGGACGACCATCGCGGCCTGCAGGATCATCAGGTAGCGGATCCCCGCCTGGAACGCGCCCACGTTCGGCCCTGCGCCGCCGCGCGACAGCCGCGGTGACACGCCGGCCGAGAGCGCCAGGCCCGGGTAGTGGAGGAACGTGATCAGCTTCGCCGGCGCCTGGAATACGCCGACGGCGGTCGTGCCCAGGATCGCGCCGATCAGCAGGTTGTCGATCTGCGTGATCACCGCGAAGACCGTGTCGATCAGCAGCAGCGCGCCCGCGTAGCCCGCGATGGCGCGCAGGCGCCCGCTCGGATTGCCACGCAGCGACACCGCCCGCCGGTCCACGAAGCGGACGATCATCACGAACGCGAACACGGTGCCGAACAGGTAGCCGATCGCACGGCCGAAGGCCGCGCCCGTGACCCCGGCGCCCGCCAGCACGAGCGCGATGCTCGCGCCCGCCTCGACCGCGCTCTCGGCCGAGATCAGGCGCAGCGTGAGCGACACGCGCCCGAGCGCCTCGAAGTTGGTGCGGTAGTAGCCGACCATGCTCTGGCCGAAGATCGCGAGCGCCATGCCGCGCAGCGGCCAGGTCATCTGTGGCGTGTCGTAGGCGTCGGAGATCGGCGCCGCGAGGGCGAACAGGATGCCGCACAGCACTGCCGAGGAGATCAGCTTCAGCTTGAGCCCGTCGGCCAGTACCTCCGCGACGCGGGAGTTCTCGCCGCGGTGCTCCGCGACGAAGCGTGCCGTGGACTGTGAGATCCCGAGGTCCGCGGGCAGGAAGACCAGCGATGCGACGCTCAGCGCGAGCGCGAAGATCCCGTAGTCGTCCGGGCCCAGCGCGCGCACGAGGAAGATTGTGAGGATTGCCGTAAAGCTCGCGGTCGCCAACTGGGAAGCGAGCGCGAACGCAGTGTTGCGCCTGATCGTGTCGCCCCCATGGGGCTCGGGGGATCGACTGGCCGGACGCATTACTGGCTCACATCGGCGGGATCGCCCGCATCCCTGACGGGGCGCGGGAAAGGTGGGCGCAGGGTACCGCGGCGCCCAACGGCGCTTTCGCACACCTGTCCACGCGAGCGCCGTTTCGGGCTCAAGGCCTGCGCGCGGGTCTCCGAGTGCATAGGGAATGCCGGCGTGCCTGGGAGGGCGCGCAAAACAAGCCAGGGAGGGCTGAAATGGCATTGGGAAGCAAGAGCAGGAAGTACGCGCGCGGGCGGACGGCGCTCGGCGCGCTCAGCACGGCGGCGGTCGTGGTGGCCGCGGTGGTGGCGAACAGCCCCGCCGCGACATCGTGTGACAGGGTCGCCGCGCCGGCCGGCTCCGACTCCGCGGCAGGCAGCGCAGGGAGCCCGTTCCGGACGGCCCAGAAGTTGGTCGACTCGCTGCAGCCCGGACAGACCGGGTGCCTGCGGGCCGGCGTGTACCAGGAGGACGTCGCGATGTCGGGCGGCGGCAGCGCAGGATCGCCGGTCACGCTGTCCAGCTACCCGGACGAGCGCGCCACCGTGCGCGGTCGCTTCCGGGTGAAGGACTCGGCGAACTTCGTCACGGTCGAATCGCTCGACCTCGACGGGCGCAACTCGGACAGCCTGCCGAGCCCGAGCGTCTACGGCGACGACGTGACGTTCAGGGACAACGACGTCACCAACTACCACTACACGGCGATCTGCTTTCTGCTGGGGTCGGACACCTACGGACGTGCCCGGCGCACCGTGATCCAGCGCAACCGGATTCACGACTGCGGACGGCTGCCCGCCAACAACCACGAACACGGGATCTACATCGAGGCCTCGGACGACGTCCAGGTGATCGACAACTGGATCTACGACAACTCCGACCGCGGGGTGCAGATGTTCCCGGACGCGCAGCGCACGTACATCGCGCGCAACGTGATCGACGGTAACGGACAGGGGATCATCTTCTCGCGCCAGTCGGCGGGGAACGTCGTCGAGCACAACGTGATCTCCAATTCGGTGCTCCGCTGGAACATCGAGGACTGGGAGCTGTCGGGCACAGGCAACGTGGCCCGGCTGAACTGCATGTGGACGACGCGCACCGACTCGTACGGCCGCCAGGGTGGCGTGAAGGTCAACCCGGCCTTCACGGCCACGCAGAACCTGGTCGCCGATCCGGGGTTCGTCGATCGCACGGCGAAGGACTTCCGCCTCGGCGCAGGCAGCCCGTGTGCGGCGCTGCTGGCAGGGGGAGGAACGCCACCGCCGGCTCCGGCTCCGCAGCCAGGACCGGCACCGGGCCCCGCGCCCGGCCCGCAGCCAGGTCCGCAGCCGGGCCCCGGCCCCGAGCCGGGACCCGCGCCTGAGGTCCTGGATGCTCCGCCGGTCGTGGAGGTGACCTCGCCCGCCAGCGGAGCCGAGTTCGCCAAGACACTGCGGATGACGGCGTCCGCGACGGACGACAAGCGCGTGACGCGGGTCGACTTCTACGTCGACAAGCGTCGTGTGGACCGCGACACGAAGGCTCCCTACCAGGAGACCTGGCGCGTGCGGAACCTCGAATACGGGGCGCACACGGTCACCGCCCGGGCCTACGACGGTGCCGGGCCAGCTCGACGTCGACACCGTTCCGGTGCGGCGCGTGCACAGCAGCACGCTGAGCGCGAAGTCCAAAGGCAGGGGGGCGAAGAAGGCCGGGAAGGGCCGGCGCTAGCCGGTCTCCCCCGCACGGCGTGAGGGCGCGTGGCGCCGCGGGCGGCAGCTTTGCCCGCGGCGCCGCCGCTCCCACCTCAGATGACTCTCATTAGGCCTGGAAAGCGGCGTTTTTTGGCCTGGATCGTGCGAATTCCCACGTGCCTGAGCAGGGCCTTGCAGCCCTCAAGGGGCTTTCGTGCGGCCGCCGATGGGAGCACTCGCAAGCGACCTGAGGGGGAAACCCAAGGATGAAGCTCAAGACGCAATGTGCGAAGTACACGATCCTCCTGACAACGGCCGTGATGGCCGCGTCGGGGATGGGAGCAACGCAGGCCGGCGCAGCCGGGTGCGACAAGGTCGGCTCGCCGCTCGGTTCCGACGCATATGCCGGAACCGCCGCCGCGCCGTACGCGACGGTCGAGCATCTCGCCAACTCTCTCCACCCGGGCCAGACGGGCTGTCTGCGTTCGGGCATCTACCAGGGTGACGTGACGATCGACAAGGGCGGCAGCGGGAGCGCGCCCACCATCGTGACCAGCTACCCGGGCGAACGCGCCACCGTGGTCGGCCGCCTACAGGTGACCGACGGAGCGAACAACGTCGTGATCCAGAGCCTGAACCTGAACGGGCGCAACGCCGACAACCTGCCGAGCCCGAGCGTCTACGGCGACGGCGTGGTGTTCCGCGACGACGACGTCACGAACGATCACACGACGATCTGCTTCATTCTCGGGCAGCGACCAGTTCGGCCGCGCCCGCGGCACGCTGATCGAGCGCAACCGCATCCACAACTGCGGCCAGATGCCACCGACCAACCACCACCACGGCATCTACGTGGAGGCCTCGGACGGGGCGCGCATCATCGAGAACTGGATCTACGACAACGCCGACCGCGGCGTGCAGCTGTTCCCCGACGCACAGGGCACGTACGTCGCCCGCAACGTGATCGACGGGAACGGACAGGGCGTGATCTTCACGCGCACCTCCGCGAACAACGTGGTCGAGAACAACGTGATCTCGAACCCGGCGCTCCGCTACAACATCGAGGACTGGGAGCTGAGCGGCGGCGGCAACGTCGCGCGGCGCAACTGCCTCTGGAGCGACCGCCTCAAGGGCGGGGGAATCCAGCCGGGCCTGACGGTGCCGGTCGTCGACAACCTCGTGATCGATCCTGGCTACGTCAACCGGGGCGCCAAGGACTTCCGTCTGAAGCCGGGCAGCCCGTGCCTGAACTTCGCCACGACGCTGAAGCCACAGAGGGCGACGAAGCACAAGCCGCGTCCGGTGAGGCTGCGCGCCAACGCCAGGAAGGTGTGGCCGGGCGGGCGCCTGCACCTGCGGGCGAGGATCGTCTCGGCAGCCGCCCGGGCGTCCGCGTCCACCCGCGCGGTGCTGAAGGCGCGCGTGGGCGGCAAGTGGCGGCGCGTGGGCGTGATGCATCTGCGCAGCGGCCGCTACCTGGTCGCGCCGCACCTCGGCAAGGTGAGCAAGCGCGCGGCGCGCCGGTTCGGCATCACGCGCGTGCACCGGCACAAGCGGCTGAAGCTGCGGGCCTACGTGCCCGGCGTCGGGCACTCGAACGTGCTGCACGTGCGCATCGGAAAGTAGGGCAGGGAAGGAAACTCCCGGCCGGCGGCATGGAGGTCGCCGGCCGGGATCTCGGCGCCCAGGTCAGGAAAGCGGCACAGCGTGACAAAGACTCCGACGCTTTCCTGGATTGAAGTCGCTATGCGACCTCCGGACCGGAAAGCGGCACGGGAAATGTGACGCAGCGCGCGCGGGGCTAGCGCTTGCGCACGCGGCGGCGGGCGCCGTCCACCGCGCTCCATGCGCGTGACGTGCGCAGGCGCCGCAGCAGCGGCGACACCTTCATCCGGAAGCGGCGGTCGTCGTCGGTGTGGTAGACGCCGACGCGCGGCCACTCCAGCGGTCGTGCTTCGTGAAACCGCGCCGGGAGCGTGCAGGCCGCCTGGTACCCCGCCCGCCCGGCCGCGGCCGCGACGCGCTCGTCGTAGTCGCCGTACGGATACGCGATGGTCATGCACGGACGGGCCATGTTCTGCTCGCATGCCTTGCGGGAGAGGATCATCTCGCGGTCGAGGGTGTCCTCGTCGAGCTGGGTCAGCCGGGGGTGGGAGCAGGTGTGGGAGCCGATCTCCCAGCCGCTCTCGGCGAGGCCGCGCATCTGCGCCCAGCTCATCGGGCGCAGCTCGGGCTCGTGCTCGCCTCCCAGCCACTGGTCGATGCCCTGCCACGCCATCGGGCGCTCGCGCTCGGGATAGTCGGTGGGGACGAACACCGTGCCGACCAGGCCGAGCCGGTCCATGATCGGCTTTGCCAGCTCGAGCACGGAGAGGTACGCGTCGTCGAACGTGACCGCCAGCGTGGGGCCGTCGGACGGGGAGGTGACGGCGTCGTGGAAGGTGGCTCCGCGATAGCCGCGGCGCACCAGCAGCTGTAGCTGGCGCTCGAAGGCCTCCGGCGTGACCGACAGGTCGGCGGGCCAGCGGGGGCTGACGGCGTGATAGCAGAGGACGAGTACGTCGCTCACGTGGGAGCTGAGCCGGCTCGCGTCCGCAGGCGCTGCATGCGCTTGGACATGAACTCGTTGCGCGGCACCGCGAGGCGGAAGAACACCTTGCGCGCAAAGGCATGGTTGCGGCTCATGCGCGAGTCGGCATAGGCGGCGAACCGGCGCGCGGTGTCGGCGAACTCCGGCCGCGGCGCGATCACGTTCATCGCCTCGAGCTGGCTCGTGTGGAGCGCGTGGTAGAAGGAGCTCGCGACGTTCAGGACCGGGTGGGGGAAGAGGTCGTAGCGCGACCAGTACCCCGTGTCCCAGCGATGCAGGTTGCGGGCGAGCATGCCGGCGCCCTGCTCGAACGCCTGCGCCGCCTCGCCGTCGCCCAGGCCGGCGCCCACGTCGTAGTAGCCCCACAGCGCGAACATCCCGCCGTTCAGGACGTACGAAGGCGGCGCGGTCGGGTACTCCTCCGGCCAGGGGCTGCCGTCCAGCATCGCCTGCACGCCGCCCGTCTCGCTGGGTAGGGACATCGCGCGCACCGCCCGCCGCGCGCCCGCCGCGTAGCGCTCGTCGCGCGTCTTCAGGTAGAGGCGCGTGAGCAGGCTGGCGCCCTCGCCCTGCGCCATCGCCGACGGCCACCCGGCCGCCAGCTGGAAGGTCTTCGTGTAGGGGAGCCGGTTGAGCCAGAGCCCATCACGCTCGCCTCCGGCGAGCTGCTGCGACAGGGCGTATTCGCCGACATCAATGGCGTTCTGCAGCCACTGCTCGCCCTCGCCCGCGAGGTAGCGCTCGTAGGCGCCGAGGCCCCACTGGTGCACGCGCACCCACAGGCGATCCTCCAAGCGGCCGAGGGACTCGTGCGGCCACACCGGAGCCTCGGCCTTCACGCGCAGGTCGATGTAGTAGCCGCGCACGCCGGCGGGCCCGAACTGGTCGCCGGCCGGCAGCGAGAAGCTGCGCGCGCTGGAGAAGAAACCGGGGTAACTGCGGCTCGGCTGAGGGGTCGAATCAAGCATCCAGGGGATGATCGGCCGCCGGGGGCTGAGGCATGATATTGGCGCATGTCCCCCCCAGGCACGGATGGTCGGTTGCGGGTGGTGACGCTGGTCGACCGCCTGGGGACCGGCGGCGCCGAGCGCCTCGCGATCCAGACGACGACACGACTCGACCCCGAGCGGTTCGACCGCACGCTCTGCGCGAGCCGGCGCTTCGACGTCGCGATCTCGAAGCGCCACGTCGCGAACGCGCTTGCGGACCTGGAGGCCGCGAACGTCCGCGTGATCGGGCTGAAGCGCACGTCCGCGCGCCAGGTGTGGGCCTGGTGGCCGCTCTACCGGTTCCTGCGGCGCGAGCGCATCGACGTGCTGCACGCGCACAAGTTCGGCTCCAACATGTGGGGCACCGCGATCGGGCGCATGGCACGTGTCCCGGTGATCGTCGCGCACGAGCACACGTGGTCGTTCGAGGGCCAGCCGCTGCGAAGGCTCGGCGACCGCGAGCTGATCGCGCGCGGCTCCTCCGCGTTCATCGCGGTGTCGCGCGAGGACCGCCGCCGCATGATCGAGATCGAGGGGATCGATCCCGACGACGTGATGTTCCTGCCCAACGGGATCCCGGCGCCGCCGCCGCCGACCGGGGCGGACGTGCGGGCCGAGCTGGGGATCGCGGCGGAAGCGCCCGTGATCGGCACGGTCAGCGTGCTGCGCCCGCAGAAGGCGCTGGACGTGCTGCTGCGCGCGAGCCGCAAGCTCGCGGACGAGTTCCCCGGCCTGCGCGTGCTGATCGCGGGCGAGGGCGACCGCCGCTTTGCGCTGGAGGACCTCGCGCAGGAGCTTGGCCTCCAGGACACCGTGATGTTCCTGGGCGTGCGCACGGACGTGCCGGACGTGCTGGCGGCACTCGACGTCGCGGTCAGCACGTCCGACTTCGAGGGCAGCCCCCTGTCGGTGATGGAGTACATGGAGGCCGCCAGGCCGATCGTGGCGACGCGCGTCGGCGGCGTGCCGGACCTGATCGACGACGGCGTGCACGGCCGACTGGTGGAGCCGCAGGACCCCGACGCGTTCGCCGCCGCGGTCGGCGAGCTGCTGCGCGACCCGGCAAAGGCCGCGGATATGGGGCACCGCGCACAGGAGCGCCGCCGCGCGGAGTTCGACATCGACGTGATGGTGAGAAGGCTGGAGGAGCTGTACGTGCGGCTCAGGGCCGAAGCTTCGCGATGACCGCCGCGGCGACCGCCGACGTCGCCGCCGCCGTGGGGTCGTCGCGCGCCGGCTTCAGGTCGTAGGTCACGGTCGTTCCCTCCTCGATCACCGCGGCGATCGCGCCCTCGAGGCGGTCGGCCGCATCGTCCTCGCCGACGTGGCGCAGCAGCATCACGCCCGACAGCATCAGCGCGAACGGGTTCGCGCGGTCGCGGCCCCCGTGCCGGGGCGCGGAGCCGTGCACCGCCTCGAACACGGCCGCCGTGTCGCCGACGTTCGCTCCCGGCGCCATCCCGAGGCCGCCGACGAGGCCGGCGGCCACGTCGGAGAGGATGTCGCCGTACATGATCGGCGAGAGCAGCACGTCGCAGTCCTCGGGATGGGCCACGAGCTGGTGGCAGACGTTGTCCACGAGGCGGTCGTCGAACTCGACGTCGGGATAGCCGGTCGCCACCTCGCGGCAGGCCTCCAGGAACACTCCGTCCGTGTGCCGCATGACCGTCGCCTTGTGCACGGCGGTGACCTTGCGCCGCCCGTTTGCGCGCGCGTACTCGAAGGCACGGCGCGCGACGCGGGCGGCTGCGGGTCCCGACAGCGGCTTCAGCGAGATGCCCGCCTGCGGCGACAGCTCCACGCCGCGCGTATCCCGCACGAGCCGGCGCAGCTCCGCGGCGGCCTCCTCGTCGTGGCGGAACTCGATCCCCGCGTAGAGGTCCTCGAGGTTCATCCGGATCACCACCACGTCCGTGCCGGGGAACGGCGTCCGCACGCCCGCGTAGTGCTTCGCCGGCCGGATGCCGGCGTATAGATCGAGCTCGTTGCGCAGGGCGATGTTGACCGACCGGAACCCCTTCCCGGCCGGCGTGGAGGTGGGTCCCTTGAGGGCCAGTCCGCGCGCCCTCACCGAGGCGATCGCCCGCTCCAGCAGCGCAGGCCCCTCGCGAGCATAGGACTCGGCTCCCAGCTCCTGGATGTCCCACTCGAATGCGACGCCCGTGGCCTCGAGGGCGCGCCTGGCCGCCTCGCATACCTCGGGGCCGATGCCATCGCCCGGAATCAGCGTCACCTTGTGGGTCACGGGTCACAAGTTACGGCCCGATACGGGGGAATCCTCTACTCTGATCGGGGCGCAGGGACGGCGTCCTCAGAGGCCACCCCGCACGGATCTGACCGCCCATAGCCCCGTGCGCTCAAGTGTTCGTGCGCCAATGGCGAAGTAAGACGCATAGGCGTCAAGCGACGGAGGTTTCAACATGGTTGGTAAGCCGCAGTCAGCCGAGATGCACCCAGGGCCGGGATTTCGTCTGCGGTACGAGATCGAACGCCCTGACCCGGAGACGGTGTCGGGCTTGAGCCGGCATCAGACGCCCGACATCTCCGACCTGATGAACAGGCTCTACGCGATGGAGCCGGAGATCAGGAACATGACCGACCCGGACCTGCGACTGGTGGGCCCGGCCTGCACGGTCAAGGTCTACCCCGGGGACAACCTGATGGTCCACAAGGCGCTCGACATCGCCCAGCCGGGTGACGTGATCGTCGTGGACACGAGCTCCTCCTCTTTGACTGCCGTGCTCGGCGACCTGGTCTGCACCAAGGCCCGGCACCGCGGCGTCGCGGGCTTCATCGTGGACGGCCTGATCCGCGACCTGCCGGCCATCAAGCGCCTCGGGGACTTCCCCGTGTTCGCGCGGGACGTGACGCCGAAGGGACCGCTGCACCGCGGCCCGGGCGAGATCGGCTACCCGATCTCCTGCGGCGGGATCGTCGTGAACCCCGGTGACGTGGTCGTCGCCGACCTGAACGGCGTCGTGATCGTGCCGCGGGACATCTCCGACGAGCTGCTCATGCGACTCGACTCGAAGGCCGCCAAGGAGTCGGACTACGTGTCCGCCGTGGCGCGCGGCGACTTCAACAACGACTGGGTCGACGCGATGCTCGAGGCGAACGGCGTAGAGGTCCGTCAGCCCGCGAAGCACTAGCCGCCCCGGCGGCTGGCTTCACGGCGGAAGCGGGGAGCAAGGAACGCTCATGGCCAAGGTTGCACCACGACATATCGGCCGCGCTCGTCCGCGCCGGAATCCCCTGCTCTCGGCCACCAGCCCGCCGGTCGTCATCCTCGGCGGCGGCGGCACGGCGCTGCCGGTCGCACGGAGCCTCGGCGCCGCGGGCATCCCGGTCTATGCGCTGGGGAGCCGGTCAGACCCCGTGCGGCACTCGCGGCGCTGCACGACGTTCGTTCCCCTCGGCCGTGAGCCCGGCATGCAGGAGCGGTGGCTCGAGTGGCTGCGCAGCGCACCCGTCGGTTCCGTCGTGCTGCCGGCGGAGGACGAGGGCATCGAGCTGATCGCCCGCAACCGCGACATGCTGCTCGACCTCGGGCTCGTGCCGTTCGAGGCGGACGACGACGTGCTGCTCGCGATGCTCGACAAGCACGAGACCTACCGGCTGTGCGAGGGGCTCGGGATCGAGGCGCCGCTCAGCTTCAAGGTCCACTCGGAGCAGGACATCGCGGTGGCGCTCGAGCGAGTCTCCTATCCGTGCGCGCTGAAGCCGGTCCACTCACATGAGTTCGTACGGCACTTCCCCGGCATGAAGGCGTTCGTGGTGGAGTCCGACGACGACCTGCGCGCCTCGCTGGCGCGGACCGTCGGCCTCGGGATCGAGATGATCGTGACCGAGATCATCCCCGGCGCGGACGACCAGTTCTTCTCCTACTACAGCTACATCGACGAGCAGGGCCGGCCGCTGATGCACGTGACCAAGCGCAAGCTGCGGCAGTACCCGATCTGGTTCGGGTCGGGCTGCTTCCACACCACCACGTGGGACCCGGAGGCGGCCGAGCTCGGCCTGCGCTTCTTCGAGGGCGTGGGACTGCGCGGCCTCGGCAACGTCGAGTTCAAGCGCGACGCGCGCGACGGGCGGCTGAAGCTGATCGAGTGCAACCACCGCTTCACGGCGGCCACCGGGCTGCTGCGCGCGGCCGGCGCCGACCTGCCGCTGTTCGTCTACAACAAGCTGATGGACCGGCCGCTGCCCCAGATCGAGGGCTACAAGACGGATCTCACGATGTGGTACCCGATGCGCGACCTGCGGGCGATGCTCGCATACCGCCGCCATGGACAGATCACGCTTCGCGCCTGGGCACGCAGCGTGACGGGCCGCCACCACTACCCGGTGGGCAGCGCCTCCGACATGCGCCCCGCGCTCGTCAACTGCCTGCGGGTCGTGAGCCGCGTACGCGGCCTGCTGGGCCGCCGCCGCGCCCGCCGCGGTTTGCAGAACGGCGACTTAGCGCCGGCGCCGCGAACTTTCGCATTCCGCGTCCACCCGTCGGACGTGAATCGCAGAAGTTCCGGGTGAGCGCGTCGGGAGTTGCTTGTGCTCAGGGTCGCCCGGGCCTCAGCGGCGACAGGCCACCCGGCAGCCTGAGGGGCGGGTTGCCCCCCAGACTGCCGCGTACTCGAAGAAATACGGAATTCGCCAGCCGCGAATTCCGGGAGCTCCGCGGGTCCGTCTTAGGAGATGAGGTCGAGCACGCCGCGCTCGGCGAGGCGCTTGACCGCGGCCTGCACCTGCTCGGGCTGCACGCCGTCTTCCTGGAGGCGCTCGGCGACACCCTGGACCGACTGGCCGTTGAGGTTCTGCAGGACCTTGAGGTCCACGTCCTCCAGCGGCACGGGAGGGGCGTCCCACACCTCCGCCACGCGGGTGTGGTCCCACAGGCGGCTGAACTGCTCGGTGACGGACTCGAAGCGCCGCGCCAGCACCGGCTTCGCGGTGACCAGCTGCCCGTTGCCGTTCTGCACCAGCTTCATCGTCTCCTCACGGCGCCGGTCGGTCGAGGGGTCCTCGCCGAGCGGGTCCGAGTTGAAGTCGTTCAGCTTCAGGTACAGGTTGCGGGCGTTGGCCGCGTTGTGGCGCACGTGCCAGATCGCGGAGCCCTCGAACATCACCACGTCGCCGTCTGCGTCGTGGATCTCGACGCGCTCGGCGCCCTTCACGATGTTCTCGGGCCGCTCCTCGAGCGGCAGCTCCTTGCGCATGTGCGTCGAGATGTTGAACGGCGTCCGGCCGCGGTCGGTGTGCGGGTAGAGCACCAGGTAGGAGCCCTCCGGGATCGTGATCGACAGGCCCATCGAGACCTGCGACGCGAACCGGTCCTTGTGCGGCGCCGGCTCAGCCGGCACGTCGTCGTCGTACGCCTTGATGTGCCGCTCAGACAGGGTCATGGTCTCGCGGTTGAGGTTGCACACCGCGGCAACCGAGTCGAACAGCTCGCCGGGGAAGTTCGTCCCGGACGGGAAGTCGTAAAGCGCCTGCTGCTTGTTCCCGCCGATCGTGGCGCCCTCGACCTTGTTCGCGCCGAACTCCTGGTCGATGAACTGCTTCAGCGCCGCGAGGAAATCGGGGTGCTGCCCATTCTTTATGTGGACCCAGCCGTGCTCGGCGTAGTGATCGCTGTACTCGGCGGGGTCGAAGTCAAATACCTTCATGCTCGAGTTCTCTCCTTGACTCTTCGAGCAGTCTCCGGAGGATGGGGACCGCTACGCGGGTGGCATTTCCTTCGTCAGCGACCTGGTAATGGTAATGAAGCCCCGGAGTCCCGTTGACCTCGATTATCACGCCGCCTGACTCCTTTAGTGATCGGCTCAAATCCGTAGTTATTAAGTCCACCCCCGCCAAGCGCACCCCCACTTGCGCGGCGGCGCGCCGCGCCTCGTCCACCAATTCGGGCGCCACGGGCTCGCGCACGGTCTCGTTGTCCTCGATCCGGTTCTGGCTGGTGACGGTCTTGACGGCCACCGTGTGACCCTCCGGGAGGACCGACCGCAGCGACAATCCCGCCGCCTCCAGGGAGAACAGGCAGTCCAGGTCGACCCGCAGGATCGGCATCGAGACGGGGTGGTCCGGGTCGAGCCGAGTCGCGTTCTCGGCCGCGATCAGCTCGCGGATCGTGCTGCGCCCGTCGCCGGTCACGCGCGGCGGCCGGCGGCGCACCGCGTCCAGCAGCTCGCCGTCGCAGAACAGGAAGCGGTACATGTCGCCCTCTGCCTGGCGTTCGATCAGCAGGCGCCTGCCCACGCGCGCGCCGCGCAGGCGCGCCCGCAGCAGCTGGTCGGGCGTGCGCACGCCCGTCGTGGTGCCGGAGCCCGAGGCGCCGCCGGTGGGCTTCACCACGCACGGGGTGTCCGCACGGTCGAGGAAGTCACGGGCGCCGTCCAGCCGCGACGCGTCGAACTCGTGGTGCTCGGGCAGCGGCAGGCCGGCCGCGTCCAACATCTTGTGTACAGCCAACTTGTCCAAAGCGAGCCGCAGCGTGACCGCGTCGTCGAGCGGCACCCAGTGGCGCCACACGCGGGCGTGGGCGCCGTTCGAGCGCAGCTCGAAGAACTCACCCGTGATCACGGACAGCTCGGCGCCGACCGCGTCGGCCGCCTCCTGCCAGATCACGCGGTAGGCGGACTTGCCGGGGTCGGAGGCGAGCTCCGTCAGGCGCTCCTCCTCGCGGCGGCGCTGGAGCGCGTACCGCACTCCGGTCGAGCGCAGCATGTCGAGCCGCACGCCGAGCTCCCGCCCCGGCCGTCCCGCCGAGTTGAGCGCGCCGATCAGTCGTGTGAGGATCGCCATCGTCCCGCCGCTCCTACCACCGGGCCGGCAAGGCGCGCGGCTTGTGTTTGCCCCTGCCGGGTTCCGGCTCGGCGGCCGGATAGGTGCGCCGCGCCACGCCCAGCAGCGCCGGGCCGAGGCCCAGCAGCAGCCACAGTTGCTTGCCGTACTGCTCGGTGATGAAGAAGTCCGCGGCCAGGATTCCCACCAGCGCGACCACCATCGCGCGGGCGACGATCTCCATCTGCTGGTCGCCGGCGCGGCCGAACCACTGCGCCGCCTTCAGGGCGCACCAGATCGCGAATCCGATGATCGAGAGGAACAGCACGAGCCCCACGATTCCAAGCTCGGCGAGGACCTGCAGGTACGAGTTGTGGGCGACCTTGGGCGTGTCGATGATGAACTCGTCACGTTCGATCGCCCCCGGCTTCACCAGCAGATAGTGGATCGAGGAAGTGGGGAAGTTCCCCGAGCCGACACCGGTCACCGGCTTGTCCTCGACCATGCGCCAGCCGACCTTCCAGATGTCGGTGCGGCCGCTCCCGCCCTGCACGGTCGTGATGCGATCGCGCGCATCGACCCCCGCGATCGAGGAGAAGTACACGACCACGAACAGCGCTGTCAGCACGCCGACGATCGTCGCCTGTAGGCGGTATCGCCCGGACATCAGCGCCGCCGCCACGATCGCGACGGCGAGCGCGATCATGCCGCCGCGCGACACCGTGTAGAAGATGCCGAACAGGAACAGGAACACCGCTCCCAGCGCGGCAACCCGCGCCAGCGGGTTTCCCTTCGAGACGACGCTCAGGGCGACCGCGAACGCCGTTCCTGCCACGAGCAGCGCCGCGAGCTCGTTCGGGTCGCCGATCGTGCCCGCTATTCGCGTCGTGAGCTCCGCCTCGGCCTGGGGAGGGTTGAGCAGCGCGGGCACCGTCGCGCAGGTCGCGCCTGCGAGCCACGCCCAGCCCAGCCACTTCACGTGCTCGCGCCGGCGGATCGCCGTATACACGATCAGGAACAGGATCATGTTCTGGAAGTACCGCCACGAGGTGTCGTAGGCGCGCCCGGGAAACTCGGCCCAGTAGGAGCTGAGCGTCGCCCATGCGAGGAACGCGATCAGCACGAAGGTGAACTGGGGATGCGCCGCGATGAAGCTCTTGTCCTTCTCGCGCGACGTCGAGATCGTCGCGACCCACGAGAGCAGCAGGAGGAAGCCCGCGACCTTCAGGAAGCTGAGAGAAGTGCTGTTCAGCAACAGCTCGAGGAACGACAGGAACGTGAACATGCACAACCCGAAGGTGAGGTCCACGAGCACCAGCGCCACGAATGCGAGCCCGAACGCGCCCGCGATCGCGACCTTCGGGTTGATGCCGGCAATGATCCCCATCAGCACCGCGAGGCCGAGCAGGATGCCGTACCACGCCCAGTCGGGCAGGTCGGGCGTGCCGCGCAAGCGCAGCGGAGCGCCCACCGGCCTGCGCCCCAGGACGCCCGCCGGCAGTCCGCGAACCGAAGACATGGGACGCGGCTAGCGGCTGAGCGCGGCGGGCCGCGTCTCTTCCGGCATCCGCACAGGCCGCTCGGTGTAGTAGCCGTACTCGCTCGTGGGACTGACGCCGACCAGTGCGAAGCCCGCGGGCTTGATGCTGTACTGGCCGAGCAGCTCGCCGAGGCGCGTGAGCTTGTTGATGTGCGTGCGCCCGAGCCGGACGACCACGACGACGTCGTCGGTCATCTGCACGAGGGGCAGCGCGTCGATCACCTCGGTCAGCGGCGGCGAGTCGATGATCACGACGTCGGCCATGTCCTTGGCGTCCTCGACCAGGTCCTGCGCGGCGGGCAGCGAGAACTGGTCCGCCATCCACTCGCCGGCGCGGTCGACGAGCAGCAGCTTGAGGTTCTCGCCGTAGGCCTCGGTCGTGAGCAGCGCCTCGTTCAGGGGGAGGCCGTCGATCAGCACGCTCGCGATGCCGCGCGTGGCGCGCACGCGCAGGGCGCCGCCGATCTTGGGGCGGCGGAGGTCGGCCTCGATCAGGATCACGCGCTTGCCGGCGAGCGCGAAGGACGCCGCGAGGTTGAGCGCGGTTGTGGTCTTGCCCTCGGCGGGCCCGGCGCCCGTGATCATCACGGCGCGCGTGCGCCCGCCGGACGAGCGCGGTGCGCTGAGCGTTGCGCGCAGCGTCCTGAACGCCTCCACGCCCGCGGGCGAAAGCTGATGCGGGCGCTACGACCTCGCGGCCGCGGCCGCGGCTCTCCTCGGGGATCCGCGCCAGGACGGGCAGGCGGTAGAGCGCGCGCAGCTGCTCCTCGCGGCGCAGCCGGGGGTCGAGCGTCTGGGCGGCAAACGCGCCGCCGACGCCCAGTACGAGGCCGGCCATGACGCCGGCGATGATGCTGAGCTTGGTCTTCGGCCACGAAGGCGAGGTGGGCTTGTCGGCGCGCGTGTCGACGCGCATCGTCGGGTCGCCGCCCGGCGCGCAGCGTGCGTAGGTCGCTGAGCTCGGTGCGCAGCGGGTCGGGTGCCTGGCCCGGGAGCTCGCGGATGGTCCTGACCCGTGGCTCGATCGCCTTGATCCGCTTGTCGACCGCCTCCGTGAACTTGTCGGTGCGGTCATCGACGGCCGCGTCGGCGAAGGTGTTGGCGAGATTCTGGGCCGACACCGCGCTCGGGCCTTTCGCTGTCACGATCACCAGGTTGCTCTGCGCGAGCGGCTCCGCCGTCACGTCCTTCAGCAGCGAGCGGGCGGTGCGGTCGGTCTGGAGGTTCTCCTTCGCCCGCCGGGCCACGTCGATGTTCATGACCAGGCTGGACGCCGTCGAGACGTCACGGGTCGGGTCGCTGGACGCCGTGATCGGGCTGAGGCCCGTGAGGGTGGGGTTGTCGCGCGGCACCGGGGTGACGAGGATCCTGGCCTGCGCCTCGTAGGTCTTCTCGGCGGTGCCCACGTACAGCACGGCGGCCAGCGTCGTGACGAGCACCGTGAGGACGATCAGCTTGAACCGCTCCCGGATGGTCTGCACGTAGCGGCGCAGTCCCTGCTGCTCGCCCGACGGGACCAGCCAGTCAGTCTGTGTCTGGATGGAGTCGATCAAATCCGTTTGGAGGTAACCCGGGGCACTTTAAGGATAGCCCTCACTGCCACGGCCCTCGGAGGTTGGGTAGATCGTCGTGCTCGGCAGAACGCTGACTGCACGTGCCATCTATCGGCAGCGGGCCCACATGGAAGCAGCTTTTTGGCGCAGAGTCCATGATTTCTTGCATGGCGCCGGGCTTATCCTTGGCGCTCGGAACCCCCGGAGGGGTGGCAGAGCGGACGAATGCGGCGGTCTTGAAAACCGCTGTCCCGGGTTAACCGGGACCGTGGGTTCGAATCCCACCCCCTCCGCTCCGGCCGATCGATTGGGCGAGCGGTTACGGGCCGCCGACGATCCGGCGCTCGCGCGGCCCCAGCTCCCGGTAGCGCAGGTCGTGCACGTACTGCGCGAACTCGGCGGCGGTCAGGTGCATCGCGTCGTCGCCGACGATCAGCTCGATGTCGTGCACGACGTCCCATTCGCCGGTGATGCGCGCGTCCATGGCATCGCTCTTGGCGGTCTTCACCCAATCCGCCAGCGTCTCGACGATCCTCAGCAGCACGTCGGGGGAGGATGCCTCGACCTTCACGCCGATGAACGCCTTCAGCCCGGTCTCCTCGTCGACCGTCCTGAACCGCGGGTGCGCGGAGACGTCGCCGACCTCGCGCGGCTGTCCCCGGAAGGCGAGCAGCGCAGCGGCCGATACGACGATCGGAAGCAGCGATGGCCGAAGCGAAACGGGGTGGAGCAATGCATCCCTCCTGTGCCCGGCCCCTGACTCTTCAGCCGGCCGGGCTATGCCAATCCACGAGTGCCGGCCGCGCCGCTGACTGCCATCGCCCGGGGGCGGCCGGAGGCCCCGACACTACTACTTACGGCGCGTGGAAGTCGCGGCCTGATCAGAGGCCATCGCGGCCGGGGCGGGATGCCCGCCGATCGGCATAGGCCTGCCGCAGCCCGCGAGGGGCGAATCGCCTCCAGGCGTAGCGCACAGCCGGCTTGGGACGACGTGGAAATGCGCGGAAAACCTGGTGCCGGCGCTCGCTGGTGGAGAACCTGAGCTTGTAGGGCTCGTTCGTCCCCAGCAGCTCGTGCGCCTCGATGCCCGTCTCGAAGCAGCGCTCGATCGTCGCCAGCTCCAGCACGAGGCCGGGGGCGAGCGGCCGGAACTCCTCCACATATCCGCTCTTGGGGCTGTACAGGCGGTTGCGGTGCAGGATGCCGAAGTCCCACGCGATCATCCGGCCGCCGATCGCCACCGACGAGGTGCGCAGCTCCCCGCGCTCGTGGAACCGGGTCGCCAGCTGCCGGTAGAACTCCTGGTTCTCCGGCCGGGAGAGGATCGCGGAGCCCTCCTGCGCCTTCCATCCGCTGGACTCGACCTCGAAGCCCTCGCGCAGCTCGGTCTCGAGATCCGCGGGAGGCTCGACCAGGCGCAGCACGGCGTCGTGCTCGCGCACCAGCTTGCGGTACAGCCGCCACATGTTCTTGTGCCACTTCGACTTCGTCGCTTTGCGGTAGTCCGCGAGCGTCCCCGACGTGTCGACGATCGGGGAGGTGATGTCGGGCTCGACCAGGTGCAGGCGACCGGCGTCGCGCGCGGCGTGGCTCAGCGCCTCGATGGCGGGGTCGCCCTCCGGCAGGCGCTTCACCTCCAGCAGGTCGTAGCGCTCGGCGGCCGCGGCCGCGGCCGCCTGCGCGAGCGCGTCCGCATCGCGCGCCAGCGGCCGGCACACGGAGCTCTCGATGTTTCCCATCGACTCGAGCCGCCCCGGCCGCGTGCACAGCGGCCACAGGGCAACCAGGTCGTCCGCGTCCCACACGGTGCACACGCGCAGCTCGCGACCGTTCCCGTATGCCTCCCACCAGGCGCCGTACCAGGCCCGCAGGCTGAACGGCATGGGATCGAGCGCGGCGAGCGCGTCCCACGCGGGACCGATCTCGTCCAGCGCACGCGCGTCGTCGATCCACCTGACCTGCCGCCCCACGGGCGCTGATCGTACGGCTCAGGACGTCCGGTCGCTCAGCTCCACCGGGACGATCTCGAGCTTGAGCGTGCGCCCGCCCCGCAGCACGAGGGCCTCGAGCCGGCTGCCGATCAGTTCGGCGTCCATCAGGCGCTGCACGTCGACCACGTCGGCCACGGGCTCGCCGGCAAGCGACACGATCATGTCCTCGGCCCGCAGGCCGGCGCGGTCCGCGGGGCTGTCGGGCATCACCTCGACGACCTCCACGGCCGCGCTGCGCCCGAGCTCCGTGCGGGCCCGCGGCGGCAGCGGCCGGGGGCCGCCCGCGATCCCGAGATAGGCACGACGCACGCGTCCCTCCGACATCAGCGCGGCGACGATGCCGCGGGTCGCCGAGTTGATCGGGACCGCGAGGCCGAGGCCGACGCCGGCGACGGCGGTGTTCACCCCGACGACCTCTCCCAGCCCGTTCACGAGCGCGCCTCCGGAGTTGCCGGGGTTGAGCGCGGCATCGGTCTGGATCACGTTGTCGATGATGCGCATCGTGCTGCCCTCACGGGCCGGCAGCGAGCGGCCGAGCGCGGACACCACACCCGCCGTCACGGATCCGGCGAAGCCGTGGGGGTTGCCGATCGCCACGACGAGCTGGCCGACGCGCAGGCGCTCGGCGTCGCCGAGCGTCGCGGGCACGAGGTCGCGCGCTTCGGTGCGCACCACCGCGAGGTCGGACAGGGCGTCGCGCCCCGCGATCTCGAAGGAGAACTCGCGTCCGTCCACGAACGCGGCCCGGCCCTGGCGGCCGCGGCCCGCGATCACGTGGGCGGAGGTCAGGACGAACCCGTCGGGGGTCAGCACGACTCCGCTGCCGGCGCCCACGGGCATCCGCCCGCGGCGCGTCACCCGCGTCACGCGCAGGTTCGCGACCGACGGGGCGAGCCGCTCGGCGACGCCCGCGACCGTGCGCGAGTAGGCGTCGAGCGCTTCCAGCTCGCGCGCGGCCAGCTCCTGCTCCACGCGCTCGCGATCGTTCACGGTGACACTCATGCGGTCGCCTCCTCCGGCTCGCGGTCGAACGTGACGGCGACGTCGCGCTCGTCGGTCCCGCGCACGACACCGAGGTCGAGCCGGTCGCCCGGCGCGAGGGAGTCGAGCGCCGCGTAGAGGGCGTCGACTCCTGCGAGCGGTTGCCCCGCGGCCGTCACGATCAGGTCGCCGCGCTCGATGCCGGCGGCCGCGGCCGCGCTGTCATCGGACACGGAGCGGACCAGCAGCCCGTCGCGCTGGGGCAGGCCCACGGAGCGGCGCAGGCGCCGCGCGACGCGCGGCGGCGCGATCGCCACGCCCAGGCGCACCGGGCGCACGCTGTTGCCGCTCCACAGCCGCTCGGCGCGCTCGGCGAGGTGCTCGCCGGCCGGGATCGCGACGATCAGGCCGCCGTCGAGGCGGACCGCGTTCAGGCCCAGCATGCGTCCCTCGAGGTCGACCAGCGGCCCTCCTCCGGAGCCCCGCGGCAGCGGCGCGGTGTGCTCGATGCAGCCGGCGATCGCGCGACCGCGCGGCCCGCGGATCTCGCGGCCCTCGGCCGCGACGAAGCCGGGCGTGGCGCGCAGCCCGCGCCCGCCGGGGTCGCCGAGCGCGATCACGGGGGTGCCGATGTGCGGCGCGGGCGCGGACGGGTCCCACTCGACGGGCTCGACGTCGCCCGTCTCGACGGCGACCGCGGCGATGTCGAGGTCGGGGTCGATGCCCACGACGCGGCCGGTCTCGCGCCGCGCCGCCCCGCAGGTTCACGGTGACCTCCTCGGCGCGCAGGTTGTGCGCGGCCGTGAGGACGCGCCCGGGGGCGACGACCACGCCGCTCCCGCGCCCCCATCCGCGGCCGAAGCCCACGACGGCCGGGCCGACGCGCTCCACCGCCTGGCCGATCGCCTGTTGAAAATCGGTGATGGTGCTCATTCCTCTTGCCCTTCCTGTGACTCGTATAGGGTAACTAGCAAGTTGCAAGTGACTACCCTACCAGCGCCCCACACGGGGCTACGATCTGCCGCGATGGAGCGAACGGACCCCCGAACAGAGCAGGCGGGGCACGAGCGCTCGCCGCTGGCCGAGGCGCTCGCCGCGGTCGGCGACCGCTGGACGCTGCTCGTGGTGGAGGCCTTGCTCGCGGGCCCGCTGCGCTTCAACGAGCTCCAGGAGCAGATCGAGGGGATCGCTCCCAACATCCTCAGCAACCGCCTGCGGCGCCTCGAGCAGGACGGCCTCGCGGTCGCGCAGCCCTACTCGGAGCGGCCGCGTCGATACGTGTACGAGCTGACCGCGCCCGGCCGCGAGCTGGCCGGGGCCCTGCGGTCGCTGGCCGACTGGGGCGCGCGCCACTCCGAGGCCGAGCCGGTCGTCGTCCATCCCGCGTGCGGGACCGCGCTCGAGGCGCGCGTGGTATTGCCCCACGTGCGACCAGACGGTGGACGAGCCCGGCGAGGAGGGCGTGCACTACGCGTGAGCCATCGACGCGGGCGGCTCGGGTTCGCCGAAGGCCGCGCCTACAATGGCCGCAGGTCGCCGACGGCGGCCCGTTTGGAGAGGTGGCCGAGAGGCTGAAGGCAGCCGCCTGCTAAGCGGTTTGGGGGGTTCATGCCTCCCACGTGGGTTCGAATCCCACCCTCTCCGCTCCCGGCTGGTGCCTACGGAATGAAGATTCCCTGGCGCATGAACGGCGTGTTGGGCGTGGTCGCGGCGGTGCCGTCCGCTCCTCCGTCGAGCACCTCGACCTGACCCAGCTGCCAGATCGTCCGCACGCCCTCGACCGCCGCGCCGGGCACGAGCGCGTCCGCCGACGTGGCGGCGGCGCAGGTCGCGCCGACCGTCGTGTCGGGAGTACCCGTGCACGTCGCGGGGAACGAAGCGGTGAAGCCGCTCACCGTCGCTGCGTCGACGGGCGTCGCGCCGTTGTACTTGTCGATCATGCGCAGCGTCACGTTCACCTGGAGCTCGCCGGTGTAGTCGGCGAGCGTGCCCTGCACGCGCACGTCGGTGAGATCCAGCGCCAACGCGACGTCGGCCTCGTCCGTCGTCGTCGCCGGGTTGCCCACCACCGCGTCGAAGCGCACGAACCCGCTCGACTTCGCCGGCTGGCCGTTCGAGTCGGCCGTGCCGACCGTCAGGAAGTCGGACGCCGGCTGCGCCGGGTTGCACGACGGGTTGGGAGCGCCGCCGCCGAATGCGGGCGGCCCGTGCAGGCGGTTCGGGGCGGTGCACTGGTCGTAGGCGACGACCAGCGGGACCTTGATCGGCGTCGCGCCCTTGGGGCGCGCGTAGGACGCCGTCGGGCGCACCTCGAAGATGTCCGTGCCCGCGTCGGTGTCGGTGCTCGCGAGCTGCTCGGCCGACGCGAACCACACGCGATAGCCGTCGTCCGACGCGCCGGTGAACACGGCGGTCTGCGCGCCGTTGCCGCCCCCGGTCCCGAACGACAGGCGGGTCGTGGTGCCCGCCTCGCGCTCGTACACGTCGGGGAACGCGTCCGAGTCGCTCGCGAGCTGCTCCGCGGTCTCGAAGAAGACGCGCCCGCCGTCCGTCGAAGCCGCGCTGAAGAAGGCGTCGAAGGAGCCGTTGCCGCCGGCGGGCCCGGTGGACAGCAGCGTGGTGGAGCCGGCGGCGCGCTCGTACAGGTCGATGCGCCCGTCGGTGTCGGAGCCGACCAGCCCTTCGGCGGTCCCGATCACCACCCGGGAGCCGTCGTCGCTGACGTCCTGGAGCAGGGCATCGACGGGCCCGTTCCCGCCGGACGGCCCGGTGGAGAGGAGGGAGGTGGAGCCGCTCGCGCGCTCGTACACATCGAGCGCGCTGTCGGTGTCGGAGCCGACGAGCTGCTCCGCGGTCTGGAAGAACACGCGCGTCCCGCCCGCGGACCAGGCCTTTACCAGCGCGTCCTGCGCGCCGTTCCCGCCGGCCGGTCCGGTGGACAGCAGCGTGGTCGTGCCGGCGGCGCGCTCGTACACGTCGATCGCGCTGTCGGTGTCGGACGCGACGAGCTGCTCGGAGGTCTCGATCAGCACGCGGCTGCCGTCGTTCGACGCTCCCCGGAACGACGCGTCCTGCGCGCCGTTCCCGCCGGCCGGCCCGGTCGACAGCAGCGTCGTGACCCCGCCCGCGCGCTCGTAGACGTCGCCGGCGCTGTCGGTGTCGCCCGCCACGAGCTGCTCCTTCGTGGTAAAGAACACGCGCGTACCGTCGGCCGAGGCGCCCCTGAACCGGGCCCCGAAGCTCCCGTTGCCGCCCGCGCTGCCGGTGGACAGGAGCGTGGTCGTGCCCGCGTGCCGCTCGTACAGGTCGCCCACGTCGTCGGTGTCCGCGCCCGAGAGCTGCTCCGAAGTGGAGAAGAAGACGCGGGTGCCGTCCTCCGAGGCGCCCCTGTAGTGCGCGGCGAACCCGTCGTTCCCACCCGCCGAGACCAGTGTGGTGGATCCGTTCGAATACTCGTACACGTCGGTGCACGGGTTCGGCTGGGGATCGGCGGCCTCGCAGTCGTCGGTGTCTGACGACACGAGCGGCTCGAACGTCTCGAAGAACACCCGGCTGTCGTCGGCGGACGCGCCCTTGTACTGGGCGTCGGCTCCGAGCATGTTCCCGCCCGCCGGGCCCGTCGACACCAGGGTGGTGCCGCCGGCCGCCGTGCGCTCGTAGATGTCGAACTCGGCGTCCGTGTCGGCGGACACGAGCGGCTCGACCGTGCGCACCAGCACCCGCGTGCCGTCCGCGGACGCGCCGGCCCACTGCGCGGGGTCGAATGCGTTCCCCCCGGCGGGCCCGAGTGACACCTGCTCGATCGCGTTGTGGCTCGCGCTCGCCCCGCCCGCGAAAACTGCCACGCATGCCACCGCCAGCGCAACGGCGAGCGCCCACAGCCGCGTGTCAGCCGGGCGCCTCATGGCGAGAACTGGATCGGCACGCGCATCACGTCGCGCTTCGAGGTCGTCATGCAGTTCTCACGCCGCGACGTGACGAAGTAGACCTGTGCGTTCTGGCCGATCGTGCTGAAGTTGCGGTCGGTGCTGTTCGGGTCGATGAACGACGGGTACGCCGCGGGGTCGGGATCGCCGCACTGCCAGGCGGCCGCGGCCTTGGTCTCCATCAACAGCTGGCGGTCGGTCCAGTTGATCAGGTCGTCGGAGGTCGAGAAGTAGAAGCCGCGGACGGTCTGGTTGAAGCTCGGCTCGTACTTGAACTCCGTCCCGACGACCACCCATTTGTTCAGGAACGTGCTCCACACCACGCTGCGGTTCAGCTGGCCCAGCTCGGACGGCGACACAGCCGCGCACACGTGGCGGGACACCGCCAGCGCCGAGTCCCGGTAGGGGTCGATGAACCGCACGTTGAAGCCCTCGCCGTCCCACGCGCGCCACGACTTCGGGTCCCCGAGGTTCTGCGTGCGCATCAGGCACACGCCGGACGTCTGCTCCCGGTACGTGGCCGACACGAGGATCATGTCGTAGAAGAAGCCGTCCTTCTGGACGATGTTGCTCGGCGAGAAGAAGCCGTAGCGCCCGTCGCCGGGAACGGACCGGTAGGGCATCGACGCGACCAGCTGCCCCGGCGGCGCGGGCTGCGTGTACGAGTTGCCGCCGTCGTTCGACACCGCGGAGGTGATCGTGTTGAAGCGGCACTCGATGAAGTCGTCGCCGCAGTAGCCGGGGTGCGCAAGCCCGTGGTACTCGCTGTGCACGAGCGCGTAGACCTGCTGGCCGTCAGGGGTGTACGTGCCGGCGATCCACTCCGCGTCGTCGTACTCGGAGGGGAGCGGGTTGTTGGAGTTGGTGAGGATCGGCGTGCAGTCGCGCACGAGGTGGTCGAAGTCCGGCCCGATCATGCGGTTGTTGGGGAGGCTGCCCTGCCCCGTCACGAGCTGGATGCGCCCGAGCGAGTCCCGGAACGCGCGCACCGGGATGTCCGGCCAGTCGAAGTCGGCGCAGCGCATCGTGTCGTAGTTGAAGACCGTCTCCCGGGGCCCGAGGACGCTCACCGACACGGCCTGCGCGGAAGGCGCGGGCAGCGCGCACGCCAGCAGCGAGACAAGCACCACGACCGCTGCTCTCACAGGAACCCCCATCCCAGGCAACCGTACCATCGGCCGTGAGACTCCTGGCGCCCTTCGGCCGTGGGCCGGCTTCGAGCACACGCACGCCGTGCGCTGGGTGACAGGCAAGGAAGCGGGTCGCCGGCCGGCTCGGGATGGTCGCCGCGCGCCGTGCGGAGCTGCTCGCGCCCCTCAGGGAAGACGGGGCGGACGTGCCGGGCACGCAGGCCGGGTAGCGCTCCCGCGCCTCTCTAGAATGGCGGCACGCGCCCGTAGCTCAGTCGGATAGAGCGTCGGTCTACGAAACCGAAGGTCACTGGTTCGAATCCAGTCGGGCGCGTCGGAAAAGCCCCCGATAACACGGGGGTTTTTCTTTGCCCGGCCACTCGATCGCTGTAGGGCTGGGTACCAATTGGGTACCAATTTCTAACCCCGAGGAGAGTGCCCGCATGGGAATGGCCCACCCGCTGAGCACGTTGCGCGGCTTGTGGACTGGGCGAGTTAGTCATGCCGCGCGTGGTCAACTTGGTCTTGGTGGCCGTCTCCATCTTCTAGCCCCCAACACACCCCCGCCGTATCCGCCACACCGCCACATCGCAGTTCCCATGGGAACCCTTGGTCGGCCCCCTCTCTTATGGTTGCGACCGCATCAGTAACAAAACAGCGGGTCCGGGTGCGTGCGAATCTTGCGGTGCTTCTTGCCGGAGTTTTCCTGGAGTACCTAGCGCCGCCGCACGAACCACGAGTCGCCGGCGACCATGTCGTCGATGCCGGTGTCCTCGCAGTACTTGGCGAGGTCGGACAGCCGGTTGATGAAACCGAAGCCCTTGAAGTTCAGCGACGTGTTGCACAGCGCGCCGACGCCGGTGCGGGCCTTGAAGGCGGTCAGCAGGTCGTGCAGCAGCGGGTTCGTCTCCCTGCTCACGGTCTGCACGCGCGACGTTCCGTCCACGTGGGTCACCGCGCCCAGCCGGTCCGTGCGCACCATCCGGAAATAGAGCATGTAGGGATCCTCGAAGTCCCGGTCGAACAGCTCGCCGAGATCTTCGACGCGGGCGCACGGGGCGATCGGCCGGAAGCTCTCGCGCTGCTTGATCTGATTCAGCCGGTCGCGCATCTCCCCGCTGAAGGGGGCGGCGAGTAGCGAGCGGTTCCCGAGCGCCCGCGGCCCGATCTCCCAGCGTCCCTGTGCCCAGGCGAACACCCGGCCGGCCTCGAGCGCCTCCGCGATGGCTTGGTTGTCCCGCGCTCGCACCTCCCACCGCTCGGGGTCCGGCTCGACGTCGTGCTCGAATTCGAGCCCGGCGTAGACGCTCCACTCGATGAAGGGATCGCTGGTCACGCGGAAGTGCGCGTCGATCGCTGTGCCGATCGCCGATCCGGCGTCGTTCGCGCAGGGCGGCACGAACACCGACGAGAAGTGCCCCAGCTCGCGCCACCCGACGTTCCAGTCGCAGTTCAGGCCGCATCCACCCGCGATGTACAGGGGCAAGCCCGCGGGGAACTCCCTCTTGGCGACCTCGGCGAAGGTCTCGAAGATGCGCTTCGTGAGCAGGGCCGCCGCGTGCTTCGTCTGCTCGGCCTCGAGCCCCGCGTTGTACAGCGGCGAGTCGCGCAGCTGCTCCTTCAGCCTCGCCCCCACGTGAGGCGCCGTGGCGAGGTGCTCCACGGTGTCGGCGACGCGTGGATCCACGGCCTCGGGATCCCCGAAGGCCGCGAGTGCCATCAGCTTGCCCGGGTCCTCCAGACGCGGCGGGGACACGTTGGGAAACGTCGGATCCGCAAGCGCGTACAGAAAGGCGTAGCGCGGGCCGGGCTGCTGCAGCACGTGGACCTCGCGGGTCACCTCGAGGCGCTCGTCGAGCAGGTAGAAGCCGCCCAGCAGTCCTTCCCAGATGAGCACGACGCGTTCGCGGGCCTCGTCGCGCGGAGCCATGCCGATCGCCGACATGATGTGCGAGCGCTCGTGGGTGGAGGAGAACAGTGTCAACTCCTTGCCCAGCGCCTTCACCGTGCGCGTCTGTGCGGGCCCACCCCTGTATCCGGCGCCGATGTCGGCGGGGACAGCTGCGATCCGGGGGCGGTGCCAGCCGCTAAGCGCCACGACGTCCGGCGCCTCGCCCATGTACTCGATCGCATTGAAGATGCTCAGGGGAGTCAAAGCGGCGTGGCGCAGGAAGGAGTCCTTCTCCGACTCGAGCGATATGACCAGGCGGCCGTCCTGCAGGACGGCGATCGCCCCGTCGTGAAGGGGATTCAGAGCGACAACGAGCATGGCAACGGCCCGGCATACTAGGGGCAATTGCGGCTTCGGGACTTAAGAACGGCGCGACCCCGGTCGAACAAGTCGGGCGCGCTCGCGCTGCTGCGCGATTTCACAGCGCCACGACAGCGGGCTAGGCGAGATACTGCGCGGGGGATGTCGCAGGAGAACCTGGAACTTGTCCGTTCGATCTTCGCCGCCCGCGAGCGCGGCGACTTCAGCGATGCCGGGTGGGCGCACCCTGAGATCGAGTACGTGATCGTCGATGGGCCTGAGCCGACCTCCTACAAGGGGCTTGCCGGACTGGCGCAGGCCATGCGCGACAACCTGAGCCCTTGGAATCGCTACCGGGTCCATGTGGAGGAGTACCGTGAGCTCGACGCCGAACGCGTGCTGGTGCTTCTCCACCCCAGCGGGCGCGGCAAGGCCAGCGGGCTGGAGCTGGACGCGCTGTCGACACAGCAAGGGCAGGTGGTTCACGTGCGCGACGGCAAGGTGACGAAGATCCTCGTCTACCACGACCGCGAGCGTGCTTTCGCTGACCTCGGCCTCGCCTCGGACGCCCCCGTCGTTACGGAGTAGGCGATGTCGCAGGAGAACGTGGAGATCGTGCGGCGTTTCGCGGTGGCGATGGACGGCGATCTGGCGAGCATCGAGGCGGCCGTCGCGGAGTTGTTCGAGGAAGACTCCGACTACTACCCCGTGCGGAAGTTCCCCGATGCGCGACCCTCCCATGGGCGCGAGGAGTTCGCGGACTGGATGAAGTTCTTCTACGAAGGCTTCCCGCGATTGGACTTGGAGATCCGAGAGCTGTTCCCGGTTGGCGACGACCGTGTCCTGGCTTGGATGAATCTGAGAGCGGAGGGACGAGGGGGCGCGATCGCCCTCTCGGGCGACCTCTACACGTGTTACTGGATGCGCCAGGGCCGCTTCTTTCGCGTGGAGGACCATCTGACCTTGCGCGGAGCTCTCCGCGCGCTCGGGCTTGAGGGAGAAACCCTCGAAGCCGTGGGGCTGTCGGAGCAGGACGCTCACGCCGACTCCTGAACCTGCGGGATACTGCGCGCGATGTCGGAGAACGTCGACTTCGTTCTCGCCTCTTACGAGTGGGGCAACCGCGAGCGGCGGTTCCCACGGGACTTCTGGCATCCCGACGGCGAGTACGTCAACTCGCTTGACGATCCTGACCATGCTATCTACCGAGGCTACGAGGCTATAGATCAGTTGTTTGCATCATGGATGGAGGCCTTCCCGGATGGGGAGGCTTACCCGCTCGACGCGCGGGGATGCGACGACGACCGTGTGTTCGTTCGGGTTCGCATGGCGGGCCACGGGGCGGAGAGCGGGATTCCGTTTGAGATGGAAGTGGGGCACGTGGTCACGTTGGACGACGGCAAGATCCGGCGACTGGAGGTGTATCTCAACCCCGCTGATGCCCTCAAAGCCGCTGGCCTCTCGGAGTAGCCAATGTCGCAGGAGAACTTGGAACTCCAGCACCGATTGACGGACGCCTTCAACCGGCGTGACCTCGACGCCTATCTGGCGCTGACGGACGAAGACATAGAGGCCATCCCGCGCGTGGGCGGGATGGAAGGCGGCTATCACGGCCACGACGGAACCCGTCGCTGGTGGACGGACTTGCTCGACGCATTCCCCGACTTCAGCGTCGAGTTTCATGAGGTGCACGACATGGGGGGGGACCTGACGCTCGCAGCCGGGCGCGCTCGTGCCCACGGCGCGGGTAGCGACACCCCGATCGAGCAGGTGTTCTGGCAGGTGGTTCGCTGGCGGCGCGGGAGGTGCTTCTGGTGGGCCCACTTCGACACACGGGCCGAGGCACTCGAAGCCGTGCGCCTGTCTGAGCAGAACGATCGACCGACCGCACTCCCCACCGTCCCGGTGGACGACAAGATGCGCATCCTCGATGCGATCGTCGAGGCGGTGAACGCCCGGGAGGTGAACGAGGCGCTGTTGACCGACGACTTCGAGCTCGTGAACGTGCGTAACGCCCTCACGGACAAGACGTACCGCGGGGCATCCGGCGCGCGGGAATGGCAGCACGACTTCTTCGACGTGCTGGACGAGAACGCGCGTTTCGAGATCACCGAGATCGTCGAGGCCGGCGAGGACTACGTGGTGGTTCACAACCGGTTGGTGGGCACGGCGTCCGCCTCCGGCGTGCCGTTCGACATGGAGTGGTTCAGCGCCTGGTGGTTCCGAGACGGAAGGTTGGCCCGCGGCGTCGGTTACGGAAGCCGCCGTGCGGCGCTGGCGGCAGTACACGGGGACGCTCACGCCGACTCCTGAGCCTGCGGGATACTGCGCGGGCGATGTCGCAGGAGAACGTCGAGATCGTCAGAACCATCGTTCCGGCGGGGACCGACTACAAGGACTTTTTCGGCAACGACGTGGTCTGGACGGCTGCACGAGAAGCCGCCGAATCCTCCTTTGATCCTGACGTTGAAGCGGTCTGGATCGTCTGGGGCCAGGTGACGATGCAATCCAGGGGACTCGACGGCTTGCGGAAGACCTGGCTCGACTGGCTTGCCCCCTGGACGAGCTATTACGAAGAGATCGAGGACATCGTCGCGGTTGGCGATGATCGCGTCGTGGTTCTCGGGCGCGAGCACGGCCACCGTCGTGATACGGAAACTGAGGTGGCAGCTGAGAGCGCGGGCGTCTATTTCCTCCGCGATGGCAAGATCACCCGCGTCGAGTACTACGCGAAGCGAGCCGAGGCCCTCGAAGCCGTGGGGCTTTCGGAGTAGGCGATGTCGCAGGAGAACGTGGAGATCGTTAGACGCAGCTACGGGCACTACATGGCCACCGGTGAAGTCCGTGCCCATGCCGATTTGGTCTGGGATGTGTCCAACCTCGGCTGGCCTGACCAGCAGATCTACACCGGGAACGAGGGCGCTACGCAGTTCATGGCCGAATGGGCCGATGCATGGGATGACTGGGAGATGGAGGCCGAGGATTACATCGACGCCGGAGAGCGCGTCGTCGTCATCCTCACCCAGCGGGGGCGTTCGAAGGCCACGGGGATCCCCGTCGAGATGCGCTTCGCTCAAGTGTGGACGCTCCGGGACGGATTGGGGATCAGGATGCAGCTGTACGCGAGCGTGGAGGAAGCCCTCGAAGCCGTGGGGCTGTCGGAGCACTAGCACTTCCAAGTCGCAACCACCTTGGGAGGACGCCGATGCCGGACACCACCTGCCACATGTCGATCTCGCTCGACGGTTTCGTCGCTGGGCCCGACCAGAGCCGCGAGGATCCACTCGGCAAACGCGGGCGCGAGCTCCACGGTTGGCATCTCGGCGACGAGCGCGCCAACGACGCCGACGCGACGGCGACCGGCTGGCTCATGCGCCCACGCGGCGCCTACGTCATGGGGCGGAACATGTTCGGGCCGATCCGCGGCGAGTGGGATGAGGACTGGCGCGGCTGGTGGGGCCCCGAGCCGCCTTACCACGCGCCGGTGTTTGTGCTCACCCATCACGCCCACGAGCCGATCGAGATGGAAGGCGGGACCGCCTTCCACTTCGTCACCGACGGCTTCGACGTCGCTTACGCACAAGCGCGTGAGACGGCCGGCGAGGGCGGCGTAGACATCGCGGGTGGCGCCTCGACCGTGCGCCAGGCCCTCATTGCCGGGGTCGTCGACGAGCTCACGCTCGACGTCGCGCCGGTCCTGCTCGGCTCCGGCGAGCGGATCTTCGACGGCGTCGAGTCGTTCGGGTTGGAGCCCGTCGAGGTCTTGCATTCGCCGCTAGCCACACACATCCGCTACCGCCGGGCGGGATGAGCCGATGAGTGGATAGAGCCCGCGATGACGAGGGCCGCTGGCGCCTGCCAGGCGATCCCGCGCCGCTGCGCTCAGCGCGACGATGTCCGGGCTCGGGCCTGCCGCTCTACGGCCTGGGCTGCTCGGCTATGGTCCGGCGGGATGAACCACCTGCGGCCCCGGTATTCGGCTTGGTGAAGCTCGTGTTGGCCGACGACGGCTCCGTGCTCCGCGTGTTGGACACCTGAACCGTGCCGTTCACGCTCAGGAACCTCAAGGAGGATCTGGAGGATGTCGGGTCCAACTTCGACGGCGCGCCGGACCTGGAGTTCCGCCACGCAAGCAAGGCGCTCGAGCTCGAGCAGTCCGGCCTCAGCTATCAGCGCATCCCGCCCGGCTATCGCTTCCCGTACGGCCATACGCACAAGGAGCAGGAGGAGGTGTACGTGGTCGTGCGCGGGAGCGGGCGGATGAAGCTCGACGACGAGATCGTCGAGGTCAAGGAGTGGGACGTGGTGCGCGTCCCGGCCGGCACGTGGCGAGGCTACGAGGGCGGGCCGGAGGGCCTCGAGATCCTCGTCTTCGGCGCGCCCAATCTCGGCGAGGATCCGCGCGAAGACGTGGAGGGTCAGCGCGACTGGTGGGCTGACTAGCGTCCGGTGGAACCAAAGGTCGGCGCTTCGAATCCTCTCGGGCGCGCTGAAGATCCTGTTCGAGGCGGGATACTGCGCGGGCGATGTCGCAGGAGAAAGTGGAACGACTCCGGGCCAGCTATGAGGTGTTCAGCCGAACTGGTGAGTACGACGCTGATCTTCTCGCTCCCGACTTCGAGCTGCACCAGGCCTCCGCCATCATCGACACTGAGGGCGTCTTTCATGGACCGGACGCGGTTCTCGATGTCCTGCGTGAGCTGCAAGAGGCCTTCGAGGAACTCAGCTTCGAAGCGGAGGAGTTCGTCGTGGCAACAGGAGGCGAGATCGTCGCCTTCATCCATGTGCGAGGCCGTGGCCGAGGTAGTCGAATCGAGATCGACAACCGCATCGCGCACGTGTGGACCTACCGTGACGACAAGGCTGTTCGGCTGGTCGCCTATGAGGAGCCAGCGGAAGCCCTCGAAGCTGTTGGCCTCTCGGAGTAGGCGATGTCGCAGGAGAACGTGGAGATCGTGCGAGCGATGATCGACCGGTTCAACCGCGACGGATTTCTTCCCGAGGAGCTTTTTGACCCGGACGTCGATCTGTTCAACGTTCGCGAGTCCCCGCTGCCAGGCTCCTATCACGGGTACGAAGGACTTCGACAATGGCGGGAAGAAGTCTTCGACGTTGTTGAGGAGGGGCGATTCGAAATCGACAACTTGCAGGATGTGGACGAAGCCGATCTCGTCATCTACGGGCTTCGCCTCCTGGGTCGCGCCAGGCACACCCGACTCGAGATTGATATCGCCTGGACCAACGTGAACTGGATTCGGGAGGGTCGGATCTACCGCTCCAAGTCCTTCACGAACCACGCGGAGGCCCTCGAAGCCGCGGGGCTATCGGACCAAGACGCTAACGCCGACTCCTGAGCCTGCGGGATACTGCGCGGGCGATGTCTGAGGAGTCCAGGACCCGCGACCTGGTTGAGCGCAGGCGGCAGACGAAGGGGGTAGCCGATGTCGCAGGAGCACGTCGAGATCGTGCGTCGCGCATTGGAGGGTTACAGTCGGCTTGACCCTGATGCGTTTCTGGAGCGCTGCTGGCCGCCGTCGATGTCGTAGGTCGCGCCCGGTGAGCGCGGTGTTGGTCATGAGGTGGACGGCGAGCGCGGCGACGTCGGCCGGTCCGACGACGCGCCCGATCGGCAGCGTGGCGCGCAGCTCGTCGCGGCGCTCGTCGAGCTGGTCGCCGAGCAGCGACGCCGACAGGGGCGTGTCGACGAAGCCGGCGGCGATCAGGTTGACTCGGACCGGCGCGACCTCGAGCGCCAGGCTGGCCGTGAGGGCCGGGAGCGCGCGGTGTCATCGCCGAGCTGATCCCGAGCACCGACGCCGGGGCGGCGGCGCGCCGGTGCCGCCCATGAACAGCAGCGTGCCTGCCGGGGCGGACCTTGCCGGCGGCGTAGCGGGCGACGCCGAGCCATCAGCATGGGATGCTCCTGAAGCGCGCGGCGCGCCTCGTCGAAGTCCATGTCCGCCAGCGGCGCGTAGTAGGGGCCGCCGGCGGTGACCATCACGTGGTCGATCGGTGCCGGCGAGGTCCGCGAAGAAGGCCTCGAGGGCAGCCGGATCGTTGGCGTCGAACGCCGCGCGTGCTCAGCGCGCCGAGCTCGCTCGCGGCGTGCTGCAGCCGCTCGGGATTGCGGCCGGTGAGGATGACGTCGGCTCCCTCGGCGCGCGCGCGCCGCGCCGTCTCCAGCCCGATGCCGGCGCTGCCGCCGATCACGACGACGGTCTGCCCGAGCAGCTCCGGCTCGCGCGCGGTGGGCGGAGCGGCAGTTGCGGTGGTCATCGTCTCTCCTTCCGTCAGCTCGCCATCGGCGGTCCCGCGCCGACCGGCTTGCGCGCGGCCGCGATCTCGCCGCGGAGCGCCTTCAGCGCGGCGACGTAGATCTCCGAGAACGTCGGGAACGGCTGGATCGTGTCGCCCAGGACGTCGAGCGGGACGTGGGCGCGGATCGCGAGCGTGGCCTGCTGCAGCCACTCGCCTGCCTCGGGGCCGAGCGCGTAGGCGCCGGTCAGCCGCTCGCCGTCGCTGAGGAGCGTCAGGAAGCCGTTGCTCTCGGCGTACGCGCGCGTGTAGGTGGCGGTCTTCGGCACCTCCGACAGCGGGACCATGGCGCTGAAGCGGCCGGCGGCGGCGCCCACCGCCGCGGCTTGCGGGTCGGTGTAGACCACGCGCGGAACGGCCTCGTAGTTGGCCTTTCGCGGCTCACCGAGGATGTTCGCGGCGACCACGTCGCCCTGGTACTTGCCGACGTGGGTCAGCGGCCAGAGGCCGTTGACGTCGCCGATCGCCCACAGACGCTCCGCCGCGCGCAGGTGCGCGTCGACCGGAACTCCGTGCGCGTCCGGCTCGACGCCGACGGTCTCGAGGCCGAGCCCGCGCACCCGCGGGCGCCGGCCCGTGGCGACGAGCAGCCGGTCGCCGCGCAGCTCGCGCCCGTCGTCGAACTCGAGGACGTAGTCCTCGCCGTCGCGTCGCGCGGCGGTCGCGTTCGCGGACAGGACGAGCTCGATGCCCTCGCGGCGCAGAACCTCGCCGAGCGCCTCGCCGAGCGGCGCCGGCTCCCGGGCGAGCACGTGCTCGGCCATGTCGATGACTGCCACCTCGCCGCCGAGTCGGCGCACGGCCTGCGCCATCTCGACGCCGACCGGCCCGCCGCCCAGGATGAGCAGGCGGCGCGGAACGGCCTTCATGGACGGTCGCCTCGCGGTTGGTCCAGACGCCGTCGAGCTCGCGCAGGCCCGGGACCGGCGGCACGACCGGATCGGCGCCGTTCGCGAGGACCACGTGGTCGGCGGTGTGGCGCACGCCGTCGACCTCGACGACGCCCGGGCCGGCGAGCCGGCCGGTGCCGCGCAGCAGGTCGATGCCGTGGTCGGCCAGCCAGCGCTCCTGCCCGGCATCGGAGTAGTCCGAGACCATGAAGTCGCGCCAGGCAAGCGCCGCCTCGACATCGACCTCGGCGCTCGCCGCCGCCTCGCGCGCCCCATGGACCGCCTCGCCCGGCCGCAGCAGCGTCTTCGACGGGATGCACGCCCAGTACGAGCACTCCCCTCCCACCAGCTCGCGCTCCACGACGGCCACGCGCAGCCCGCCCTCGGCCAAAGCGCCCGCGCAGTGCTCGCCCGGCGAGCCCCCGCCGAGCACGATCACGTCGTAGTCGCTGTTCATGTCGGCAGCTCCTCGCCGGCGCGCTCGCGCACCATGTAGAGCGCGTACCAGTCCGGCCAGTCCGCGTCCGCCTCTCCGGTGCGCTCCTCGTGCTTGCCGTGTGCGCTCGGCCGCCCGCCTGAGGGCGCTCGCGCGAGATCGCACGGACTCGTAGGTCGTGGCCATCAGCCTCTCCTTTCAGCGGCCCGGAGCCGCGTCCATCGAGTCGCAATTCTTTCCTCTCGCTCGAGCGGAAGTCAAGGTGCCGAAGCAACGGCCCGGGCCGCCGGTCTGTTGCGTGCCGTCGCGGGTGAAGGTAGTCTCACGCAGTCCCGCGGGATGGGTGCAGGGCCGGCCCGTCCGGGTGCGGAAAATCGGGAGCGTGGAGGTTGGGGGTCATCATCGGCATGAACCGCCGCCCGCGAGGCCTGCTCCTCGTGGCCTCCTTGGCCATCCTCGTTGTCGCGCTCTCTCAGCCACCTCCGGCGCACGCTCTTCCTCCTCCCTGGTCCAACTTCGTGTTCAACACGTCGGTCGCGTCCCAGACCGGGCCGGAGGTGTTCGTCTACGACTGGTCCGTCAACAAGTGCGGTGACTACGACATCCCCGACGAGCCGACGCGCGCGTTCAGGGACGACACGGGCAAGATCAACCTCTGGAACCAGCAACCCGTGAACCATCGCTGGCTCGCGAACACCACGCTCGACAGTCCCTACACGCACCCCTGCACGACGATCCTGTCGTCGACCGGCAGCTGCAACGCGTCCCTGTACGACTACAAGGAGTGGCTGGCCGCACCGTGGACGCCGGACGGCAAGACCGTCTATGCGCTCATACACATGGAGCACTACGGGCAGAACTGCTCGGCCGGCTGTCCCTCCAGCTATGCGTGCTGGTACAACGCGATCACGAGCGCCTATTCCACCAACTCGGGCGCGACGTTCACTCAGCTGCCCGCCCCGCAGCAGCTCGTCGCCACGATTCCGTACCAGTTCTCACAGGACGGCCCCAACGGGTACTTCGCGCCCAGCAACATCGTGAAGGCGCGCGACGGCTACCTGTATGCGATGTTCCGCGCGGAGCCGCATCTCGCGCAGCAGTTCGGGACCTGCCTGATGCGCACGCGGGACATCAGCGACCCCTCGTCGTGGCGCGCGTGGAACGGCACGAGCTTCAGTGTCCAGTTCCACAATCCCTACACGCAGACGGTGACTCCCCAGAGCAGCTACGTGTGCGCGCCGGTGGACTTCATGAGCATCGGCACGATGAGCGAGAGCCTCACCTGGAACTCGTACTTCAGGAAGTGGATGCTGGTCGGCAACTCCGTCGGCGACCCCGTGTACAACAAGCCGCCGGGCGTCTACTTCGCGCTCTCGGACGACCTCCTGAACTGGACCGACGCGACCCTGCTGATGGAGGCGGAGGTCAGATGGGTCACCGACTGCATGCCGCCGGACCCGATCAAGGACCCGTCCATCCTCGATCCCAACAGCCCCTCACGGAACTTCGACGTCGTCGGCCAGACCGCTCAGCTCTTCTACACCTGGTACCACATGGACGGCTGCAACGGCACGCTGGACCGCGACCTGATCCGGATCCCGATCCAGTTCACCGGGGGTCCCTAGGCCGCCGACCGCCTGAAAGAAACTTTCGGGCGGCGTGTCGATTTCCGGCTGCCTTGTTCGACGCGTGGGTAGAGGAACCCAAAATCGAAGGAGGTACTAGATGCGAGTCATGGTGATGGTCAAGGCGACGAAGGACTCGGAGGCCGGCGTGCTCCCGAGCACCGAGCTGCTCACCGAGATGGGGAAGTTCAACGAGGAGCTGGCCAAGGCGGGCATCCTGCTGGCGGGCGAGGGGCTCCGGCCGAGCTCGAAGGGCGCGCGTGTCCGGTTCTCGGGGGACAAGCGGACCGTCGTCGACGGGCCCTTCACCGAGACGAAGGAGCTGGTGGCGGGCTACTGGCTGTGGCAGGTGCGGTCGATGGACGAGGCGATCGAGTGGGTCAAGCGCTGCCCGAACCCCATGCCCGGCGACTCCGAGATCGAGATCCGCCAGGTGTTCGAGGCGGAGGACTTCGGCGACGAGTTCACTCCCGAGCTGCGGGAGCAGGAGAAGCTCCTGCGCGCGCAGTCGAGCCGGCGCGGTAGCAGCAGCTGCTCTAATCGGGGGCCGTGACGGCCCCCGATGTGCATCGTACGATCGATGCGGTCTGGAGGATCGAGTCGCCGCGGCTGATCGCCGGCCTGGCGCGGCTGGTGCGCGACGTCGGCCTGGCCGAGGACCTCGCGCAGGATGCGCTCGTCGCCGCGCTCGAGCAGTGGCCCGAGTCGGGCGTCCCGGACAACCCGGGCGCCTGGCTCATGGCCACCGCGAAGCACCGCGCGATCGACCGGCTGCGCCGCAACGAGCGGCTCGAGCGCAAGCATGAGGCGCTCGCGCGCGAGCTCGGGACCCGGCAGGAGACGGAAGCGGCGGACATCGACGCCGCGATCGACGACGACATCGGCGACGACCTGCTGCGCCTGATGTTCACCACCTGCCACCCGGTCCTCTCCACCGAGGCGCGCGTCGCGCTCACGCTGCGCCTGCTCGGAGGCCTGACGACCGACGAGATCGCGCGCGCGTTCCTCACGCCCGAGGCGACCGTCGCGCAGCGCATCGTGCGCGCCAAGCGGACGCTCGCGGAGGCGCAGGTGCCGTTCGAGGTTCCCCCCAGCGACGAGCGCGCGGAGCGGCTGTCGTCGGTGCTCGAGGTGATCTACCTCATCTTCAACGAGGGCTACGCCGCGACCGCCGGCGACGACTGGATGCGTCCCGCGCTCTGCGAGGACGCGCTGCGGCTCGGCCGCATCCTGGCCGTGCTCGCCCCGGAGGAGCCGGAGGTCCACGGCCTGGTCGCGTTGATGGAGATCCAGGCATCGCGCTCGCGCGCACGCATCGGCCCGTCGGGCGAGCCGGTCCTGCTCCTCGACCAGGATCGCGGGCGCTGGGACCACCTCCTGATCGGTCGCGGTCTCGCGGCGCTCGAGCGCGCCGAGCGGCTCGGCGGCGCGCACGGTCCCTACGCGCTGCAGGCCGCGATCGCCGCGTGTCACGCGCGCGCGGTCACGGCGGCGGACACGGACTGGCGGCGCATCGCCGCGCTCTACGGCGAGCTCGCCGAGATCGCCCCTTCACCGGTCGTCGAGCTGAACCGCGCGGTCGCGCTCGGCATGGCGTTCGGCCCGGCGGCGGGCCTCGAGCTCGTCGACGCCCTCACCTCCGAGCCCGCGCTGGAGCACTACCACCTCCTGCCGAGCGTGCGCGCCGACCTGCTCGAGAAGCTGGGCCGCCTCGACGAGGCACGTGTCGAGTACGAGCGCGCCGCGTCGCTCACCCGCAACGCACGCCAGCGCGAGCTGCTGCTGGAGCGCGCCGCCGCGGCTCGCGCCTAGCGGGCCTAGTGAAAGTCTGCGGCGGCGGGGGGATCGTCACGGAGCCGGCACACGTCCGTCGTGCGTCGGCGCGCACTGCGTGGTGCTTGTGACTCGGTCGTAACGGGCCATCCGAGGTGCGACACATTGTGGTCGTACAGCAACACCTAACCCGCGCACCCCAATTCGCCTCGCCGCAAACTCCCATGCGACCGTGAAGAAGCGCCCGAGGCTGAAACGGAACCGCACGCCGCATCGCTGCACGATCCAAGTTCAGGTGGAGCCGGACGGAGCCCAGCTACGACCCGCGCACGCTCCGCGGGCTGCTCCAGCCGGCTCGTGTCGGGGATCGGAGAGTAGTAGTGCGTCGGCATGCACCAGAGCTTGATCGGCCACTCCTTGCCGTGCCGGTCCCTGACGATCAGATCCGGCATCTCAGATGCGCTCCGCCGCCGCTTCCGCGTAGCCGAACTCGACCAGACCCTCGTGCAGCACCTCGTTGAGCGTCGCGCGGAACGATTCGTCGCCCTCGCGCGCCCAGCGCCCCACGCTCTGCTCGACCGTGGCCGAGGTCCCGTGCCCGGCGAAGGCGCGCTCGTCGGCACCGGTCCGCAGCACCTCGTCGACGATCGCCGGGGAGGACTCGATCTCGAGGAAGCCGAACACGCCGGCGAGCGTCTCGCGCGGCCTCAGCGCCAGATCCTCGTAGCGCACGAGGTGCGCCCGCTCTCCCCTGGCGCGCCAGCCGGCGACGAGGTGCTGCACCGGGGGAGCGACGAGCTCGCGCAGGGCACGGTCCGTGTCGTAGCCGTCGGAGCGCCACGCGTCGCCGAGGAACGAGAACATCGAGCAGGCCACGTCCCGGAAGTCCCGGACGAGGAACACCTCGCGCGCGCCGGGATAGAGGTCGGAGACATCCAGACCCTGGACCGGGGTGCGCAGCAGGTTCTTCTCGGCGAAGTACACGGCGTCCTTGCCCTGGTCGCGAGCGACTATCGCGTACCAGTCCTCCACATTGCGCAGGCAGAACGAGGCGAGCCGGTCGACGTGCGCCCGCCCGAGCCATTCGCCGAGGTCGCCGTCCTCCGGCCCGGCCGTCGCGAACGGGTTCTGGCCGACGTGCCAGAGGTCGTGATCGAAGCCGAACGGCGTCGCCGACTTGCCGTGGTCGGCCGGACCTGAGAGCACCGCGAGCATGTGAGCCCAGTACCGCGCGGGCCAGACCTCGTACCGGCCGGCAGGGTGCACCACGATGCTCGGATGCGCAGCCAGCATCCGCATCATCAGGACCGTGCCGGTCCTGCCTACGCTCGTCAGCATCAGCGCCTGCAACTGCGGGTCGAAGGACGGCGAGGGATACGCGCGACGGCCTGTGATCGAGCCGATCCGGTATCGCTGCCCGTCGTCGTGGACCGCGACGACCTCGAGCTCGAACCGAGTCGGCAGCACCAGCGTTCCCAGGAGCGCCTTGAAACCGCACGGCAGCGTGTCCGGCAGGTCGGGGAACTCTGCGGTCAGCCGCGTGCGCGGCAGGTCGACGGGTGCCTCGCAGACCAGCATGCCGTTGCACAGGAGCTCCACCGAGCGGGCACGGCCCGTGCCGGTGATCACCATCCCGGCAAGCTCGAGCGTGAAACCGTCCGAAACGGCTCCTGCCTCGGGAACGCGGATGCGGGCTGCCCGGACACCGTCGGGCAGCTGCTCCGGCACGGAGACGTTCAGGACTTCTAGAGCAGGCACGACGTCCGACTAGCATAGTGCCGAGATGGACGAGGATCGATGGGAGAGGCTGCGCGAACATCTCGCGCGAGCCCGGTCGAACCCGGACTTCGACACGGAGGAGCGCGCGTTCAGGCTCGAGATCGCGGGTGAGCTTCGTGACGTAGTCCGGATCGCGGGCGAGAAAGGCCCGTGGACGGACCGGCTCCAGGCGATCGTGACCGGCCTGTTCGGCGGGCGCCGGTACGACCTCACCGAGCGCGCGCACAACCGGTGGCTGCGGAACCTCCGCGATCCCGAGGCGCTGGGCCTCGCGCTCGGGTGCTTCCTGGACGCCGGCACCGGCCCGGTCGAGCGCTTCTCGAACTTCGTGCAGGCGGCCGCGGAGCAGCAGCCGCAGCTGCTCGTCCCGCCCGGCGAGCTCACGGGGCCGGACGCCGGTCGCGACGCCGTCATCACCTTCGGGGCGTTGCTCAACTTCGCGTGCGCGCCCGAGGACCTGCCCGCCATGCACCTCGACGCCTGGAACCTGCTCGAGCAGACCCTCGGGTACGAGTGGACCTTCCGGCGGTCGCCGGCCGAGCAGTACCGGTCCCACCTGGACTTCGCCGGCGACGTCGAGCGGCAGCTCCGCGATGCGGGGATCGAGGTCCGGGACATGCTCGACACGCAGAGCCTGATCCACATCGCCGGGACCCAGGCCGACTTCTGGATGGCGGACCGGGAGAAGCGCAGGGATCGCAGTCCCGGGCGCGCGAAGCGCGACCTGACGGTCTGCGCGATCTACCGCGACGAGGCGGACTACCTGGCGGAGTGGGTGGAGTTCCACCGGCTCGTGGGCGCGGAGCGGTTCTTCCTCTACAACAACTTCAGCGAGGACCACCACCGCGAGGTGCTCGCTCCCTACGTCGAGGAGGGGATCGTGACCGTGCGGGACTGGCCGGTGCTGGACGGCCGCGTCGGTCAGATCGCCGCGTACAACGACTACCTGCGATGGCACCGCGAGGAGTCGCGCTGGACGGCGTTCATCGACCTCGACGAGTTTCTCTTCTCACCGGGCGGCGAGCCCTTGCCCGACGTGCTGGCCTCGTACGAGGAGTGGCCCGCCCTGGCGGTGCGGTGGGCCATGTTCGGGTCCGCGGGGCACAAGAAAAGGCCGGAAGGACTGGTGATCGAGAACTACCGGCGCAGGATCCCGTTCGACGGGGGGATCAACATGAAGACCGTCGCGGATGCGACGCGAACCACGACCTGCCTCAGCGCGCACCATTTCGAGTACCCGTACCTGTCCGCGGTCGACGAGAACGAGTTCCCGGTGCCGGGGACGAGAACGGCGTCGGACTCGTTCGCACGGCTGCGCTTGAACCACTACCACTGGAAGTCCGAGGAGGAGTACGTGGCCAAGTGCGCGCGGATGCGGGCAATCGGCCGGCCCCGTGAGGTTCCCACTGCCGAGCACTTCGAATGGCTCCGGACCGCTGAGGAGAACGGACAGACCGACGACACGATCCTGATGTACGCGCCCGGCGTTGAAGGAGGCGCTGGCGGCGCGAGCAAGCGCGGCCGCCGGAGCGCGTTGAGCGCCGAGCCACCCCCGACACCCGGAATCGACTGGCGCGGGCGGGAGCAGCTTGCGCTTTGCCGCGAGGTGTTCGCTGCGCAGCAGCCGCTCCAGTTTCCCACTGAGCCACCCGACGACGGCGAGTACTGGCAGGGAAACGGGTGGTATCCGGCCCTCGACGCCTGGGTCCTGCAGGCGATGCTCAGGCATCTCGAGCCGGCACGGGTGATCGAAGTGGGTTGCGGGTTCTCGTCGCGCGTCACGGCTCGGGTCAACCGGGAGATCTTCGGCGGCAGGACGCGCTTCACGTGCATCGACCCGGTGATCCGCGAGCCCATCCAGCGAGAGGTGGAAGGCATCACGGAGATCCGCCAGGAAGAGGTGCAGGACACGCCGCTCGAGCTGTTCGAGGAGCTGAAAGCAGGGGACGTCCTCTTCGTAGACACGAGTCACTCCGTCAAGACCGGCGGGGACGTGCCGTGGCTCTACAACCGCATCCTCCCGAGTCTGCGCCCGGGCGTGGTCGTGCACCTCCACGACGCCTTCCTCCCCGGCGACTACCCCGAGGAATGGGCGGCCAGGGGCTGGGCCTGGAACGAGCTCTACCTGATCCAGTCGTTCCTTGTGTTCAACTCGGGCTTCGAGGTCGTGTTCGGCGTGCGGTGGATGATGCAGAACCACCGCGCCGCCCTGGAGGAGGCCTTCGGCGACCTGGGGCCGCACAGCGAGGTCGCGGCCGCGCTCTGGATCCGGCGCATCTAGGGCCTCCGGATTGCGGTCGCGCGTTTCGAGAGGCGGCCCTATGCTGGACGTATGTACGAGGCGGCGGGGGCCGAGCCTTGGCCATGGTCCCGCGCTGCCTTACTTAGGGCTGCACGCCGAACGGATCGGCGGCAGGGGAAAACCCAAGAAAGGGGCATCTCTAAATGACGAAGCTGATTGCTCTGATGAGCATGGCTTTGATCGCGCTGCTGGCGGTAGCATCGCCCGCACTCGCGAACGGCGACGGTTGGTACGGCGATCACAGCGACCGCGGCCGCCACAGGGACAACGACACGTTCCGGTGCAACGGCGTCTTCACGGGGAAGACCTTCCGTGACGTCGAGGTCCCGGCGAACAAGTCCTGCACCCTGATCGACTCGCGGGTGAGGGACGACGTCGAGGTCAGGTCGGGCGCGTACTTCCAGTCGACGGACACCTCGATCGCGGACAACGTCCAGGCGCGTGGCGCCCTGACGCTCTTCATCGACTCCGACTCCACCGTGGGCGGGGACGTGCTGGCGGACAGGACGGCGCAGGTCTACGTGTTCAACAGCAAGATCTACGGCGGCATCGGCGTCCTGCGGGCGACCGAGGTGGTCAACATCTGCGGGAACACCGTGAAGGGCGACGGCATCGGCGTCGTGCGCAGCAGCACGGACATCATCGTGGGCGACCCGCTCGCGCTTGACTGTGCCGGCAACACCATCACGCGTGGCGACATGCTGCTGTGGGACAACTTCACCGAGGCGGAGTTGATCGTGCGCGGCAACAACGTCCTGCGGGGAAGCATGTGGGTGCTCGACAACGACGGACCGTCGGACAAGTTCGTCGAGAGCAACACCGGTGGCAGGTCGCTCCGGTGCCGCGGCAACGACGCGCCCTTCCTGGGTGCGGGCAACCTGAGCTGGGACAACTACTCGGGGCAGTGCTCGGCGTAAGCAGCCGGTCTTGCCGACTGACACGCAGTAGCGAGAAGGCCCGCACGATGTGCGGGCCTTCTCATGTCTGCGGTTCCTTTATGCCGGGTCAGCGCGCCGGCGACTGCTCCACGTATCTCCTGATCGTCCAGTTGGCCTGGGTGGGGCTCAGGAATGACGGCGGGTCACGGTACTTGAGGTCGTCGTTGTACTCGTAGTCCTTGATGTAGCCCGAGCCGCTGCTGGCACCGCCGGTGCCGACCGGCCCGCGGAACTTCTGGGCGATCGCGCCCGTGACCTTGAGCGTCCCGAGGTTGGCCCCGCAGTACCAGTTGTCGACGATGAACGAGTGGTTGAGCGCAAGGATGGCGGCGTCGACGGTGACGTTCGTCATCGTGCCCGTGGAGTTGGTGCAGTCGGTGTCGTTGTTGCTCCAGTTCGAGACCGGGTGGTAGATGCGCACGAAGTTGTTGGGGATCAGCCCCAGCATGGCACTGTTGGTGCTGGTCACGTCACCGTTGCTCTGTCCCGTCGGCGGCCTGATCACGATGTCGTTCTCGCTCGCGATCGTGAGGTCCGACGAGTAGGTCCCGCTCACGTACACGTTGGCGCAGCCGGCCGGGTCGTTGTACTGCTGCTTGCGCTTGTAGGTCGTGCCGCAGCTCCCGTTCTTGACGTAGACGAGGCCGTTGGAGGGGAAGTTCACCGTCTGCGTGGTCGGTGACAGGTTCGCGTTCGTGACCGTCATGCTCGAGCCGTTGAGCCTGATCGTGGTGCTCCCCGTGTACGTATACGCGCTCTGTGCCAGCGCGGACAGCGTGTTGTTCGACACCGGCAGCGGCAGGATCTGGGAGCCCGGATACCACGTCCCGGTGAAGGTCGGATTTCCGCTGCAGCTGCCCTGGTCCCACCAGCCCGGGCTCGGGGCCGAGGCCTCGATCCGGTCGGTCGAGGTGCGGCCGAACGAAGGGTTGCCGCAGATCAGGATCGAGTCGTTGGTGTGGAACGGCCCGGCCACGTCATCGCCCGTGATGAACCGGATCTCGGTGCAGTTGTTGCGTCCCTGGTAGTGGTAGATGATGCAGTCGGTCGCGGCGTTGGCCTGGTCGGTCGGGTCCGCGTAGGCGTACGGGTCGAGCGTCTCGAGGTCGGTGAAGTAGAGGTAGTCGAGGAAGCCCTTGCGCTTGAAGGTCGCGACGATGCTGCGCTTGGTTCCCCCGACGCGGCCCGTGGCCCTGATACGGAAGGTGTTCGAAGCCGGGTCGATCATCGACGGCTCGTCGTTCTCGCACGCAGGAGGCCTTGCCCGGAGCGGGCAGCAGCTCGATCGTGTACTGCGCGTTGGAGCCGGGGATCGTGCGCCAGTTGCGCGGGTCGGTGCCCGAGCCCGACCACGCCTGGTTCACCGGGCTGGGCTCGCTCCCCGAGGGCGGCGGCACGTTGGTGCACTTGGTCCAGTAGGTGTTGTCCTGGTCCAGGTGGTACACGTAGTAGCTGATCCCGGCCTCCGCCGCGGAATAGGCCTGCTTGCGGTCCTGGTCCCCGCGCGCCAGCGGGATGTCGCTCCAGACGGAGCCGAAGGCGCTGAGGGTGACCAGCAGCGCGACGGTCATCATGCTGATCACGACGACGATCGCCATGCCGCTCTCCTGCCGGGCGCGGGCGGTGATCTTGCTGATGATGCGGACGTGTGTGGGCTGCTCTGGGGACGACTTTCTGGGCATCACAGGCACCGCGCGTTCTGAGTTGGGTTGTTGGGGTCCGAGGTCCGCACGCTGGCGTCGCTCTGGAACGTCGTCGTCGGGGCCGACGAGTTCGCGACCCGCGGCTTCGAGACGAAGCTCACGGAGACGCTCACGATCCGGGGCAGCTCGCTCTGCGAGACCGGCACCGTCATCGGCGTGCTCGATACGTTGCCGTTCGCGTCGTACTTGTAGTACCGGAAGACGGGCACGCCCGACACCGGCGTCACGTTGTTGAGCAGCTCGCGCGAGCGGGTCGCGGTCCCGGGGTAGCTCAGGTTGGGCCAGGTGCCGGTGCCGACGTAGTCGTACTCCGTGAGGGTCTGACCGGTCGGGTCGTGCGTGAGGGTGTGCTGCTCGGGATCAGACGCTCCGCCCGACATGTCGGTGTAGAAGGTCATCGTGTTGGAGTCGGCGCTCGTGATGGCCGTGCCCGTGGTGGCCGGGCAGACCTGGGAGCGCAGCTGGCGGGTGACCCGCTCCATCGCGGTGCGGCCGCGCTGCAGCGCCTCGACCTTGGCGGTCACGTTCGCGCTCTGGCGGGTCGTGGTGCGCATCATCGTGAACACCGCGGTGAGGAGCACCAGGCCGATCGGGATCGACACCAGCACCTCCGCGAGGCTGAAGCCACCCTCGCTGCCGAGCCGCACGCGGGTGGAGAGCCGGCTCATCACGTGCAGGCTCCGAGCACGGAGCCGGACCCGGTGGTCGGGATGTTGACGTCGGTGGTCGCGGTGCCGTTCGGGCTCGTGTTCGCGATGCCGGTGACGGTCGCCTTTCTCACGGTGAACGGGGAAGTCGGCTGTGGAGCGTCCGCGCAGACCTGGTAGGTGCCGAACGGGAAGTCGGGGGACGGGAGCGCGAACGACGCGTTGCTCGTCTGGGCGGGGAAGGTCTCCGTGCAGCCGGCGGAGGTCAGCTTGATCACGACGTGCGCGCCCGCGAAGTTCGTGCCGTTGCGCCTGGTGCGGATGTTGAGCGCGGGCTCCCTGACCGTGACGGTGTGGGCGCCTCCGGGCGAGACCGTCACGAGGCCCGGGTTGGTCGAGTAGTAGTTCGGGATGTAGGTGCGTCGGGTCGTTTGCCGCGCACATGCCCGCGTACACGCCGTACCCGCTGGTGAAGGGGAAGAGGTTGGTCGCCGCGATCGAGGTCTGGCCGGCGCCCGTCGGATCCCACGTGCGCCTGCCCGGAGCGGGCAGGTTGTTGTGCGCGACGGTGAGGCTCTGGGCCTGAGCGGCCTGCACGGGATTCGAGCCGACCTTCGTGTCGAAGCTGGCGGTGATGGAGCCGGCCTGCGCGTACAGGAGGTTCTCGGTGGTCGTGCTCGCGTCCACGACGGATGTGGTCTTCGAGAAGGAGTTGTTCCCGCCCACGTCGACGTAGCCGGCCTGCGAGAAAGAGAGCGTGTAGTTGCCGGCCGGGATGGAGCCGAACACGGCGCAGCCGTTCGCGTCGGTCGAGTCGTTCAGGTTGGCGGGCGAGCCGACCGCCATCGACAGGCCCTGGAGCGGCACGTTGGCCTGGTCCGTGACCTTCACCGCGAGGCTTCCGCGGTTGGCGGCCAGCGAGCCCGACGGGGGAGCGACCAGGCTCTGGACCGTGATCGGCTTGAGCGAGCCCATGCTGGGCCAGGTCACCGACGTCCCGATCTTCAGGTAGTTGGCCGTCGACGAGCCGCTGGAGCAGCTCAGCACGCCGCTCGAGTCGCTCACCCACTCACCGGTGGACGCCACCGTATAGGCAGTGCCCGCGATCGTCACGGTGCGCGTGGCCTGGTAGTTCGAGAGGTCGGTCGCCTTGAACGCGCGCATGCGCTCCTGGTCCTGCTGCGCGACCGACGCCGCGACCGAGCGGTGGCGGTCGTTGGAGGTGCCGCGGGTCGCGCCCACGATCGCGCTGAACACGCCGATCGCGATCAGCGCGACGAGCACCGACGCCATGATCAGCTCGACGATCATGAAACCGCCCTCGGCGCGACTCTCGATTGTTTTCATCCTTTTCACGGCTTCCATGCTCCAAACGCAACATTCGGCCCTCTGCGCGGAGTTCTCAATCAACATTCGTTTAGCCTCAACATTCGTCCAGGACGAAGGAGGGGCGAGAAAATGCAGATCCGCGCGGCCGTGCTGGAGCAGTTCGGAGCGCCGCTGGAGGTACAGGAGATCGAGCTCGACGGGCCCGGGGCGGGCGAGGTGCTCGTGCGCCTGGAGGCCTGCGGCGTCTGCCACACCGACCTCTACACGGCCTCGGGCGCCGACCCCTCGGGCTACGCGCCGACCGTGCTCGGGCACGAGGGCGCCGGCGTGGTCGAGCAGGTCGGCGACGGAGACCGGCTGGTCGCGCCGGGCGACCACGTCGTGACGCTGTTCTCGCCGCAGTGCGGCGAGTGCGTCCACTGCCGCAGCCCCAGGACGAACCTCTGCCTCGCGATCCGCGAGCAGCAGAACCTCGGCTATCTCCCCGACGGGACGACGCGCCTCTCCCGCGACGGCGAGCCGATCCGCCACTTCATGGGCACGTCGACCTTCGCCGAGTACGCCGTGCTGCCCGAGATCGCGCTCGCCAAGGTCTCGCCCGATGCCCCGCTCGACCGCGCGTGCCTGTTCGCGTGCGGCCTGTCGACCGGCCTCGGCGCGGCGATGTTCACCGCGAAGGTCGAGCCGGGCTCGACCTGCGTCGTGTTCGGCGCCGGGATGGTCGGGCTCGGAGCGGTCGCGGGCTGCCGGCTGCAGGGCGCCGAGCGGATCGTGTGCGTCGACCTGTCCGAGGAGCGGCTCGCAGCTCGCGCGCGGCCAGGGCGCGACCGACACCCTGCCGGGCGGCGACGGGGCCGTGGAGCAGGTGCTCGAGATGACCGGTGGCTTCGGCGCCGACTACACGTTCGAGGCGACCGGCAACGTGGCGGTCATGCGCCAGGCGGTCGAGGCGGCGCGCATGGGCTGGGGCCTGTGCACGGTCGCGGGGGTCGCCGGCAAGGGCGAGACGCTCGACATCGTGCCGCGGTTCCTGATCACGGGCCGCCGCGTGTGCGGCTCGTCGTTCGGCGGCGTGAAGGGCCGCGACCAGGTGCCGCAGCTGGTCGAGCGCTACCTGCGGCGGGGACATCGACGTCGATCCGTTCATCTCGCACCGGCTGACGCTCGACGAGGTGAACCGCGGCTTCGAGCTGATGGAGGCGCAGGACGGCATCCGCAGCGTGATCGACTACACGCTAGGTGTGACGGCGACACCCTCGATCGAGGGTTCCTGGGACGAGCGGTTCGCGGCGAGTGCGCGACGCGCTGGCCGCCAACTTCACCGAGCATGGCGAGCTCGGGGCTGCCGTGTGCGTCACCGTCGCCGGCCGGCCGGTGGTCGACGTCTGGGCCGGATGGATGGACGACGCCCGCACCCGCCCCTGGCAGCGGGACACGCTCGTGGACGTCTTCTCCGTCGGGAAGGCGATGGCGGCGCTCTGCGTGCTGATCCTCGTCGAACGCGGGGAGGTCGGCCTCGACGCGCCCGGTGTCCCGCTACTGGCCGCAGTTCGCCGCCGCCGGAAAGGACGACGTGACCGTGCGCATGCTCCTGTCCCACCGGGCAGGCGTGCCGGCGGTGCGGCAAACGCTGCCCGAGCTCGCCATGTACGACTGGGAGCTGATGGTCGAGGCGCTCGCGGCCGAGGAGCCGTGGTGGGCGCCCGGGTCGGCCCATGGCTACCACGTCAACACGTTCGGGTTCCTCGTCGGCGAGGTCGTGCGGCGTGTGACCGGGACGAGCATCGGCTCCTTCTTCCGGCGCGAGATCGCGGACCCGCTCGGCGCCGACTTCCATTTCGGGTACGGCCCGGAGCACGACTCGCGCACGGCCGAGTATCTGTTCGGCGGGGAAGGATCAGGTTTCGTGGAGGGCGTCGAGGAGCGGCAGCCCGTCGAGGCGGACGAGGCCCGGGAGTTCCTGCTGAACCGCGTTTACCTGAACCCGCCGGGCCTGTCGGGCCTCGGCACGGTCAACACACGCGCTTGGCGGGCCGCGGAGATACCGTCCGCCAACGGTCACGCGACGGCAGTGGGCATCACCCGTATCTACGGTGCGCTCACAGAGCTGCTCCGCCCGGAGACGCTGCGCGAGGCGATCGCGCCGCACTCGGCCGGCACGGACTTGGTCCTCGGGCGGCCGTCGCGGTTCGGCCTCGGATTCCAGCTCACCCAGCCCGAGCGCCCGCTCGGGCCGGGCCCGGGCAGTTTCGGGCACTTCGGCGCCGGGGGATCGCTCGGATTTGCGGACCCCGATGCCCAGCTGGCGTTCGCCTACACCATGAACCGCTCGGGGCCGCGCTGGCAGAATCCCCGCAACCGCGCGCTGATCGACGCGGTCTACGCTTGCCTCTGAGGCGATACTTCGCACGTGTCTCACACCGGAAACCTGAATCCGCGCGACGCGCAGGTGATCTGCGTGACCGGCATGCACCGCGCGGGCACCTCGGTGACCTCGAAGCTGCTGAACGTGCTGGGCGTGTATCTCGGGCCTCAGCAGGAGCTGATCGAGGCGCGCGGGGAGAACAACCCGAAGGGCTTCTACGAGAACCGCGCGTTCGTGCGCCTCAACGCGGAGCTGCTGCAATCGGCGGGCGGCATCTGGAAGCTCCCGCCTTCGCTCCCGCCCGGCTGGGAGTGGGATCCGGCGCTGGAGCACGTGCGCGAGCGCGCCGCCGCGATGCTCGAGTCCACGTTCGGGGGCGCGGCGCTGTGGGGGTGGAAGGACCCGCGCAATGCGCTCACGCTGCCGTTCTGGCAGACGCTGCTGCCGAACATGCGCTACGTGGTGTGCGTGCGCAACCCGCTGGACGTGGCCGCCTCGCTGGCGCGCCGCAACCAGATCCCGCGCGCGCAGGCCTACGAGGTGTGGCTGCGCTACCTCACCGCCTCCATCATCCACACCGCGGGCAAGCCGCGCATGTTCGTCTTCTTCGAGGACTACTTCGAGGACTGGCGGCCGCAGGTCGCGCGCCTGGCCGAGTTCATCGGCCACCCCGAGCGCGCGCACCGGCCCGACGTCGCGGGCCTCGTGTCCGAGTGGCTCGAGGCGGACCTGTGGCACCACCGCAGCGAGCCGCTCGACGCGCTGCGCGACCCCGGACTGCCGGTACAGGTGAAGTCGCTGTACTTCGCCGCCACGCGGGCGGCGGGCGGCGGTGACGAGATGCTCGACGCCTACGCGCGCGCGGTCGAGGCAGCGGAGGCCTGGAACACCGAGCCGCTCACGATCCGGCGCCCCGAGTGGGCGCCCCAACCGGGCTGAGGGGTCTCGGGGGGACGACGCGCGCCGCCCGAGGCGCTGTCCTGATTGCGGTATCGCTCAGCATGCCCGAGTCCGCAGATTGCTCCCGGCTAGAGGTCGCCTGGCGACCTCAGATCGGATCGCGCAAGGTTTCCGCACGTCTCTCTTCCGAAGGGAAGAAAACCCATGCCTCCCCCGTCTGGTGGTCGTAACGCTTCGCACTCACCACTCACGGGGGACACAAAATGGGTTACCGGAACTAGATACAGAACCACACAGACTTGAATCGAAAAGGGGCCGCAAGGGCCCCTCTTTCGTGGTGCGGTGCGGCCTTCGGTGCGGCCTTTCGGTGAAGTGGGCCGATGGTATAGTCCGCGCTCTTGGAGGCGGGGGCCGACACCAAGCTGACCTCACCCGAGCAGCGCGAGCAGTTCGAGCGCGACGGGTACTTCATCATCGACGATCTGGGCCTTCCGCCCGAGACCTTCGACGTCGCCGCCGCGGACTTCATCCCGCTCCTGCTGGAGGAGAAGGAGGCGGAGGTGTGGGGCGACAACGGCGTCTTCTACACGTCCCACCGCATCATGGACGCGTGGAAGGTCAGCGAGGCGATCAAGTCGATCGCCACGGCTCCGCGCGTGCTCGGCATCCTGGAGGAGCTGTACGGGCGCAAGCCGCTGCCCTTCCAGACCCTCAACTTCAAGATGCCGACCCAGCAGCGGGCGCACTCGGACACGATCCACTTCAACTCGAAGCCGTCCGGGTTCATGGCGGGCGTGTGGGTCGCGCTCGAGGACACGGACATGGAGAACGGGCCGCTCTTCTACTACCCCGGCAGCCAGAAGCTGCCGGAGGTGACGATGCAGGACGTGGGCGTCGAGGCGGACTACAGCCAGTACCTGCACTACGAGGAGTACATGCAGAAGGTCGTCGCCGAGAACGACATGGAGATCGAGTACGGCCTCATCAAGAAGGGCCAGGCCCTGATCTGGTCGGCGAACCTGCTGCACGGCGGCTCGCCGGCGAAGGACCCGAACCGCACGCGCAAGAGCCAGGTCACGCACTTCTTCTTCGAGGGCACGCGCTATTACACACCGCTGATGTCGAAGGACCTCACCACCGAGGAAGGCATCTTCTGGCGCGAGCCCGAGTGGATCCCGACCTAGCCTCTTAGGTAGCGGGGCCCGGCAAGCCTGCGCCCATCCGGCAGAGCGGCGGTCAAGCGGCCGGGCCGGCGAGTCGATTGCCACTCGCAGGCCGAGAACACCGCATGCGCCGGGACCGAGGACAGTCGAGCAGCAGGGCACGCGCCCGCCGGGCGGCGGCGTGCGCGCTCGCGCTGGGGGTGATCGCGCCGGCCGGGGCGGATGCGCGGCGGCCCGCGATCGAGGGACGGCTCCCCGCCTCCTACACCGTCGTGGCGCTGGCTGCCGACGGGCGCACGCGCACAGTCGAGGACGTGCG
>CAWGVJ010000004.1:0-265875 GCA_963826005.1 uncultured Solirubrobacterales bacterium
TGGCCGTCAAGGCCGACATGCTTCCCCGTTGAGTGTGTGGTGCGCGGGCGATCGACATGTCCCAGACGAAGTCCGGCGCGGCGGTCCCCCCGACGGCTCCGGTTGCGGCAAAGCGCTCGTAGCCGCGCCGCACGATCTCCACGTTCTCCTGCGACATCGCCCGCGCAGTATCCCGCCTGGCGGTGCGCCCGCCGATGGCACCCGCGTCGGTCCTATTGTGGACTTGACTCCGTTTGGGCACTGGCGGCTTCCAGTCCCGTATCCGCTTCGGGTCAGTCGCGCTTCACACGCGAAAGGTCGCTGGTTCGATCCCAGCCGCGCCCATGTCGGGTGTGCCCTGAATCGTCAAGCGGTCTAGCGTCGCGCGATCGCAGCCGAGATACTGCACGGGCCATGTCGCAGGAGAACGTGGAGCTGATGCACCGAGCCGTTGACGCTTTCAACCGCCGCGACCTCGACGCCCACGTGGCCCTGGTGGACGATGACGTGGAGGTCGTCCCTCGCATCGGTGCCATGGAGGGAGAGAGCAGCTATCGCGGCCACGACGGAGTCCGCCGCTGGCGGAACAACGTGCTTGACGTCTTTCCCGACTGGAATGTCGAGGTCGTGGAAGTTCGTGATCTTGGTGATCAGCTGACGCTCGCGACAATCCGCCTTGTCGGCCACGGCGCAGGTAGCGCCGCTCCGACGGACCAGGCGACCTGGCAGGTGAGCCGGTGGCAGCGCGGGAAGTGCGTCTGGTGGCGCGCCTTCCAGATGACGGGCGGAAGCCCTTGAAGCCGTGGTCCGCTCGGAGTAGGCGATGTCCCAGGAGAACGTGGAGCGGTCGCGCGCATTCCTCGAGGACAACCTCGCTCTCGTGAGCAGTGATTTCGATCCGGAGGCCACGATCTCCAGGATGGCCGAAGACTGGGACACGGAAATCGAGCGTGGATGCCCCCGGAGGGTATGTTGTAATGGTCGCGGATCTACGGGGAATGGATGCCGTTCGGCAGTGGTGGCGAGATTGGTACGCCGCCTGGGAGGCCCTCCAATTCGAGTATGAGCTGGTTGACACCGGAGACCGGCGTGGTGATGTTGCTCGACCTGGGGATGCGCGGGCGTTCCTCGGGCATCGAGGTGCCCTCCGCGAAGGTCGCGTCGGTCGCCACGTTCAGGGACGGGTTGATGGTGCGCCAGAAGCTCTACGTGAGCCACTCGGAAGCCCTCGAAGCCGTCGGACTCTCGGAGCTTCGAGGGCCTCGGTAGCTCAGTCCGCAGGCCGATTTGGTGGCGCTCGAGAGGTTCTTCGCAGCCGTCACGGTGCTGCTGATGTCCGGCACGACTGAGGCCAGCTGCTGGGCCGTGGGGGACGAGGGCAGCTGCTTGATCGCGGTGGAAAGGCTCGAGACGGATGACTCCAGCGCGCTGGTCTCGCTCGGGAAGTCCTGCTTCGCCGAACTCACGACCGCGTTTGCGTCGGTCTGCACCTCCTGAAGGTCCGTCTGCAGGTTGGGAGGGCGCCGCTTTCGGGTGGAACGTCTTTGAGGTTGTCGACCGACTGCTGAAGAGTGCCGACATCCGAGCAGTAGTCCGGCTTGCTGCTGTCACTTCCACAGCCGGCGGTACGTGACGCCGCGACTGCCAGGGCCAGTGGGAGCATCAGCGTCACATGAAGCCGCGCCTTCATCGCACGAGAGAATAGTCTCATCGCCTACTCCGAGAGGCCGGCGGCTTCGAGGGCCTCGGCCTCACTCTCGAAGGCGCGCCACCACACCGCCTTCTTCTCGCGCCATTCGGCGACCGCCCACAACATCCGCTCGATAGACGCGCCGCTCCCCGCGCCCTGCCCGCGAATACGCCCGCGCGAGAACGTCCTGTCTCCGAGCTCTCGTACCTCGTAGAGCTCTGGCCTGAGATCCGGGAAGACCGCGGAAGACTCTCCCACCAGCTTCGGACACCGGCATGGCCCCGGTAAGGCTCGCCCCCTTGAACCGAAACCTCGTGCGGGGTGAACTCCACTTCGGGGTCCATCAGCACCAGGTAGGCGCCGAGGTCGCGTCGGTTGAAGGCGTCGTTCGCTTGGTAGTAGAGGTCGACGTTCTCCTGCGACATCCCCGCGCAGTATCCCGCCTAGCGATGCGCCTGCCTATGGCATCTAACCGGGCCCTCCGGCATCACGCCACAGCGTCGTGACCTTGCGCTCACCGGCTGGCGTGTTGAACTCGCCGAGTCGCCTGAACCCGATCCCTTCGTAGCGCCCGTTGTTGCGTGGATTGCTCGACTCCAGATACGCAGGAATCCCCTCGGCATCCATACCCCGGAGGTTCTCGGCAAGGAGCGCCATTCCGAGTCCCCTGCCCACGATGGTCCGGGTGCGTTCCGAGCAGGCTCAGGTAGTAGTGGGATCGCTGCCTCGGGTGGGACGCTTCGAACCGTTCGAGCAGCTCCAGCGCCTCGGGAGCACGCGGGCCAAGCAGCTCGCCGAAGAGGGATTGGACGCGTTCCTCTTCTTCCTCGGTGAGCTCGGTGCCGTCCGGCGGGATCCAGACGGACGCCGCGGCGTAGTCGCCGGTGATCCACACGCATGGGTAGCGCAAGGCGCTGCCGATGCAGAAACGCCACCAGACAGCAAGGTGCTTCGGGTCCGGGAAGACCCATGTCCACAGCGGGTCGTGCTCGAACGCTGCCGTCAGGGTGGTCGTGAGACCTTCGAGGTCGGCGGCCGTCGCGACGCGGGTGTCGATTTTCTCGCGCCCAGGGTCGACGTTCTCCCGCGACATGGCCTACTCCCGCAGTCCTACCGCTCGTATGCTTCGTCCCGCGAGTCGAAGGTGCACCACCAGACGCACTTCCCGCGCCGCCACCGAGCTACGTTCCAGATGGCCTCCTCGGTCGGAGTCTCGCTACCCGCACCATGGCCGCGAAGGCGCAAGGTCGCGACGGTCCGGTCTCCGAGGTCGCGCACCTCGACAGCCTCGATGGTGAAGTCGGGGAAGACGTCGAGCAGGCTCCTTCCACCAGTGGCGGACTCCGTCATGGCCGTGATAGTGATTGCCGCCCTCCATGGCGACCGCGCGTGGGACGGCCTCCACATCATCGTCCGTCAGTGCCAGATAGGCGTCGAGGTCGCGCCGGTTGAAGGCGTCGAAGGATCGGGTAAGCGAGTTGCACGTTCGAGGGCTTCCTCTTTCGTCGCGTACTCGCGTATGTCGACCGCCCGTCCCTCGCGAACCGTCCACAGGAACACATATGCCCCGCGAACGTCCGCGCCGGTTTCACGGCCGCGGCCGAGCAGATCGGTCACGACGACGACGTGATCGCCGAGGTCGACGACCTCGTGAAGCTCAAACCGCAGATCGTCGAACGTGTCGAGCCAGCTGGCGACGTATCCCTTGAAGTCCTCGAGCCCGTGGTACACCCGAGCGTCGGGCTCGTCGGTGCGGTTCCGATAGATCAACTCCGAGTCGAACACGTCGAAGAACGACGAGAGGTCTCGGGCGTTGAACAGCTCGTACCCCCGCCGTGCCAGCTCCACGTTCTCCTGCGACATCGCCCGCGCAGTATCCCGCCTGGGGATGCCGCAGGCGAACGTCGAGGCGGTGGTTCGATCCCGGTCGCGCACCTTCGCGCGGCTCGGCTCCCGACGTCCGGTACGGTTGCTTTTCGACCTATCGAAGGAGGCTGTCGTGATCGGAGCCATCCTGCTCGGCTTGGTGGCCGGCATCGTCGGGCGCATGCTGGTGCCGGACATGTGGCACGGGCTGAGAGGCCCGAAGTCGTGGCTGTTCTCGCTCGTGCTCGGCCTTGGGGGCGCCTTGCTCGGCTACCTCATCTTCACCGTCGGGCTCGGGATCGGGGACGAGGATGTCTTCGACTGGGGCGGCCTGCTCAGCGCCATCATCGGCGTCATCATCCTGCTGCCGTTCGTCGGCATCGTCACCCGGGCAGCCGGGCGCGAAGGACGTAGCGCGGGCGATGTCGCAGGACAACGCGCAGGTCGCGCTGTACGGAATCGAAGCCTGGAATCGCCAAGACCTCGTCGTCTTCTTGGAGGCATGGCATCCGGAGTGCGAATGGCGACCCGCGTTCCCGAAGGGGACCGAAGGGAGCGGCATGGTGTTTCGTGGCCACGAAGGCATAACCCGGGCGTGGCATGGTGTTCGAGAGGCTTGGGAGGAGTACCGGCTCGAGGTCGAGGACGCTCGGATGACCGGCGAGGACTTGGTCGTGCTCGGACATATCTATCTGCGGGGAGCGGAAAGCCGCGTCGAGCTTGACTCTCCTTGGAGCGCAGTCGTGCGTTTCAGGGAGGGCAAGATCATCAGCGCATGGGACTGGCTCGACCACGCCTCCGCCCTCGAAGCCGCGAGCCTGCCGGAACAAGACGCTCACAGATAACGCAAGTCACTCGATGATGCGATCGGCGATGCGCTCGATCGTCTCCTCGCAGTAGGCCTGCGAGGGCGACCCGTTCGTGAGGACGGCCAGCGCGATCCGCCGGCCGCCACGCTCGAGCAGCGCGACCTGGTGCGTCACGTCCGTGCGCCACCCGCCCTTGAAGAAGACCTTCACGCGCGCACGCCGCGCGGCGCGCGCGATCCCCCAGCGCTGCCAGTACACGATCGAGGAGAGGAGCTTGCGCGCGTAGCGCCGGTGCGCCCCGGGCACGAGCTTGTCGATCTGGAGGAACAGGCGCGCCTGGTCCGCGGCCGTGATCCGGGCGCCGGCCCAGTGCCCGACTTCCACGAACTGCCGCATGCCGGCCGCCTTGGCGACATTGCGAAGGCCCGCGCCCCCGACCCGGGCGTAGATCGCGCTCGCGGCGTCGTTGTCGGACACCGTGATCATCGGCTTCAGCAGCGCCCGCTCGCCGTCGCTCAGCCGCCGCGGGCCGGCGCGCCGCAGCACCGCGACGAGCAGCATCGCCTTCGAGACGCTCGCCGACGGGAAGTGGGCCGTGCGCCGCAAGCCCGCGCGGCCTTGTCTTGCCGTCGAGCACCGCGAACGCCACCGCTCCCTGCCGTGACTTGGCGAAGCGGCGCGCGCGCTTGATCCCGTCCGTCGTCACCAGCGGCCCTGATTTCGCCGCCGCCGCGCCGGAAGCGCGCGTGAGCGGCCGCGCGTCGGTCGCCTGTACGGCCGCGACGCCCACCAGCATCACCACCGCGACGACGCTGCCGACGAGCCTGGCCAAGATGCAGCAATCTTCTCCCATGGACCGGCGGCCTCCTGCTCTGACGGCCTTGCGGCCCGCGAGAATTGTCTCTAGCCCGTCACGGCTTCCACGGGCACCGACGTCTCGAACAGCGGCATGCCCGGCACCACCTCCTGCGTGCACCGGAACCAGACGCCGTCCACGACCATGTCCGAGATGCCGCGGCTCTGGCAGTACTCGATCAGGTGCGACATGCGGTTGATGAACCCGTGTCCCCTGAAGTTCAGGGACGTGTTGCACAGCACACCCGCGCCGTGGCGGCGGCCGAATGCCCCGAGCAGCTCGTGCAGGCCGGGGTTCGAGTGCTCGCTGACCGTCTGCACGCGCGCCGACCCGTCGACGTGCGTGACCGCGCCGAGCTCCGGAACCAGCACGCGCCTGAAGTAGAGCATGTAGGGGTCCTCGAAACCGCCGCCGGTGTAGAGGCGGTCGGACTCCTCGATGCGGCACACCGGCGCGATCGGGCGGTAGTCCTCACGCACCTTGATCGCGTTGAGCCGGTCGCGCGTGCGCGGATCGAACGGCTCGGCGAGGATCGAGCGGTTGCCGAGCGCGCGCGGCCCGATCTCCCACCGTCCCCTGCACCCATGCCGCCGTCGCACCGTCGGCGAGCGCATCGGCGAGCGCATCGTGCTGCAGGTCCCGCCGCTCCCACAGGTCCGGGTCCGGGTCCGTGTCCCGCAGGAACTCCAGTCCCGCATAGACGTCCCAGTCGATGTGCGGGTCGCCGGTGAGCGTGGTGAGCGCGTCGATGCCGGTCCCCAGAGCGGAGCCGGAGTCGTCGGTGCACGGGGGCACGAAGACCGACGAGAAGTGGCCGAGCTCGCGCCAGCGCATGTTCCAGTCGCAGTTCAGGCCGCAGCCCCCTGAGATGTGCAGCGGGATGCCCGCGGGGACATGGCGCTCGGCCGCGGCGCGGAAGATCTCGAAGATGCGATCGTTGAGCACGGCGGCCGCGTCCTTGCAGGCCTGCGAGCGCACGCCCGCGTTGTACACCGGCGAGTCGCGGAACTCGCTCTTCGGAGCCGGATGCACGCCCTCCAGCCCGACGATCCGGTCCACGGTGTCGACGATCTCCGGCTCGGTCGACTGCGCGTCGCCGAAGGCGGCGAGGGCCATCAGCTTGCCGGCGTCCTCGAGGCGGTGGGACGCGCCCTCGTCGGGAAAGGCCGGGTCAGCGATCGCGTAGAGAAAGGCGTAGCGGGCGCCGGGCTGGATCAGCACCGGGATCTCGCGGGTCACCTGCCACCGGTCGTCCACGAGGTAGAAGCGCCCGATGCTCCCCTCCCACACGAGCACGGCGCGCAGCGGCGCGTCGTCCGGGGGAGCCATCCCGCAGGCCATCGCGACGTGCGAGCGCTCGTGGGAGGAGGTGAAGAAGCGGACGTCCCGCCCGAACATCCGGATCGTCTCCTGCACCGGGTCGCCGAGCCCGCTGTAGCCGGCGCCGATGGTCGTGTGGCCCTCCAGCCAGCCGCCGAGGGCGATCACGTCGGGCACCTCCCCGATGCGCTGTGCGAGCTCGAGCACCGTGCTCGGGGTGAGCTGCGCGTGGCGGTGGAAGGAATCCTTCTCCGACTCCAGCGAGAAGACGAGCTTGCGGTCGTCGATCACCGCGACCGCGCCGTCGTGCTGGGGCTTGACCGCGAGGATCAGCATATCTCGGGCTTCGCCCACCTAAAGTCACGTGCTTCGCGCCCTGCGGGCGCTCGCTTCAACATCAGCGCCGGGAGCGCCGCCTGGACCGACCGGTGCCGCCGTCGCTCATCACGTCGAACTCCTCGAGGGAGCGCCCTGACCCGAGCACCACGCAGGTCAGCGGCGAGTCCGCGAGGTAGGCCGACATCTGCGTCTCGGCCCGCACCCGCTCCTCGAACCCTTTCAGCAGGCATCCGCCGCCGGCCAGCATGATCCCGCGCTGCGCGATGTCGGCGGCCAGCTCGGGAGGGGTGCGCTCCAGCGTCTGCCTGATCGTCTCGATGATCACGCGCAGCGGCTCCTCGAGCGCCTGGCGCGCCTCCTCGCTCGTGATCACCACCGTCTTCGGCAGCCCGGACACGAGGTGGCGTCCCTTCACCTCGGCGGTGAGGTCGTCGTCCAGTGGCCAGGCCGAGCCGATCTCGAACTTGAGGCGCTCTGCCGTCTGCTGCCCGATCGTCACGCCGTGGCGCTGCTTCACGTAGTTCATGATCGCCTCGTCGAGGTCGTATCCGCCGATTCGCACCGACTCGAACACGACGATCCCGCCGAGCGAGATCGACGGCGACCTCGCTCGTGCCGCCGCCGACGTCCACGACCATGTTGCCGACCGGCTCGTCGATCGGGATGCCCGCTCCGATGGCGGCCGCGATGGTCTCCTCGATCAGCTGCACCCGGCGCGCGCCCGCCGACAGCGAGGCTTCCACGATCGCGCGCTTCTCGACGTCGGTGATCCCCGACGGCGCGCACATCACGACGCGCGGGTGGGCGAGCCGGCTCTGGTGCACCCTGCGGATGAAGTGCCGCAGCATCTGCTCGGTCACCTCGAAGTCGGCGATCACGCCGTGCCGCAGGGGCCGGATCGCCGAGATGGTCGCCGGCGTGCGCCCGATCATGCGCTTCGCGTCGTCGCCCACGGCGTGCACCTCGCCGGTCGCCGCGTCGACCGCGACGACGGACGGCTCGGACACGCGGATTCCCTGTCCCCGCACGTAAACGAGCGTGTTGGCGGTGCCCAGGTCGATCGCCATGTCGCGGCTCCCGGCCAGGCCGATGGATGAAAGCAGGCCCATTTGAGTCGCCGCAGCGTACCGGGCGGCTCCGATTTGCCTGCCCTGCTGGCGCTCGGCTCCTACAACGAGACCTACGAGCGCAGCCGCGAGCTGGAGGCCGGCTGGCTCACGCGGGCGCCGTGGCCCCGCCGGCCGGCGGGGGCGGCTCGGCCGGGCTCACGATCCGGCTCTCGCGACGGTACTCCCACCACTCCCGGATCACGATCTGGATCGAGGCGGCGATCGGGATCGCGACGATGGCGCCAAGCACGCCCAGGAGCGTCGCGCCGAACAGCACCGAGACCAACACGATGAAGCCGTTCACGTTCACCGTGCGCTTCTGCACCTGCGGCTGGATCAAGTTGTTCTCGATCTGCTGGTACACGACCGCCCAAATGGCCCACAGGATCGTGTCCGTCGGGAAGTCGCTGAACAGCGTCACGATCCCGATCAGCACGGCGGCGATCGTCGCGCCTACGAGCGGGACGAGCGAGAACAGGCCCGCCACGACGGCGAGCGGCGCGGCGAACGGTGCGCCGATGATCGTCAGCACGACGAAGGTCGAAAGGCCCGCGATGAAGGCGACCACCAGCGCCCCGATCACGTAGCCGCTGACCGCCCGCGCCACGTGGTTGAGCACCCTGTCGATCTGCTCGGCCCGGTCGGGCGGCATCAGCCCCAGCGCACGGCGCCGCCAATCCGGCCCACCGCTCAGCATGAACGCGGCCAGCACCATGATCGTCACGAACGCGAAGACCCCGTTCACGATCCCGAAGCCGATGTCGCGCAGGACCCCGGCGGCGCCGCCGATCTTGCTCGGTAGCTTGGCCGCCTCCTCGTCCAGCTTGTCGGTGATCTGGTAGTCCGCGTTGATCTCCCGCAGGCGCTTGTTCTTCTGGACGTAGTCGCGCACGTCCTGGACGTACGAGGGCGCGTCGTCGGCGAGGTTCGTGGCCTCGTTCACGACCGGCGGCACGAGCAGCGCCGTCAGCGCCACGATCACCCCGAGGAGGGAGAGGTACACGAGCGCGATCGCAAACCCCCGCTTCATGTAGCCGTTGAGGTAGTTCACCGGCGGCGACAGCGCGAGCGCGACGAAGCCCGCTATGAACAGCCACGTGATCGGCCGGCGCAGCAGGTAGATCAGGTACAGGCACAGGATCACCGCGACCACGATCAAGACGATCTTCACCACGGTTCTGGCGGGCGCGTCGGCGATCCCCACGGGCCAGAACCGTACGCATAGCGTCGGACCGCGAAGACCGCCCTGCGCGGCATACTTGGCGCATGATCGTCGATTGCGCCGTCTACGAGCATGGCAGGCGCCAGGAGGGCGAAATGTCGCTCACGGAGGCGTCCCGGGCCTGCGGGCGGGACGACGCATTCGTGTGGCTCGGGCTCTTCGAGCCGAGCCCCGAGGAGTTCGACTCGGTCAGGCGCGAGTTCGGGTTGCACCCGCTGGCGGTCGAGGATGCGGTGCACGCCCATCAGCGCCCGAAGATCGAGCTGTTCGCCCAGACCCTGCTGGTGGTGCTGAAGCCGGTGATGTACATCGACCACGACGAAGTCGTCGAGATCGGGGAGATCGCGCTGTTCGTGAATCCCGAGTTCCTGATCTCGGTGCGGCACGGCAATCCCAGCCCTCTCAAGGCCGTGCGCGCACGCCTCGAGCACGAGCCGGAACTGGTCGAACGCGGGCCCGGCGCCGTTCTGTATGCGATCGTCGACCGGATCGTCGACGATTACGAGCCGGTCGTGGAGGGCCTGATGGTCGACATCCACGAGGTCGAGGAGCAGGTGTTCTCCCCCGGCCGCCACAACCCGGCCGAGCGGATCTACTACCTGGAGCGGGAGGTCCTGGACTTTCGTCGCGCGATTGTCCCGCTGGCGCCCGCGATCGAGCGCCTGGCAGGCCGTTCGCATCCCCTGATCCACCGGGAGCTGCGGCCGTACTTCCGGGACGCGCACGACCACCTGCTGCGCGTGAACGGTCAGGTCGACCAGTTCCGCGAGCTGCTCTCCACTGCGCTCAGCGCGAACCTGACGCAGATCGCCGTGCGCCAGGGCGAGGACATGCGGCGCATCACCGCATGGGTGGCGATCGCCGCGGTGCCGACGGCGGTGGCCGCCATCTACGGCATGAACTTCGACCACATGCCCGAGCTGCGCTGGACATTCGGGTATCCCCTCGTGATGGGCGTGATCGCGATGACCTGCGTCTACCTGTACTGGCGCTTCCGCCGGGCCGGCTGGCTCTAAGCAGAAGCTTGTGGTTTGGAACCGAGCCTGGTGAGGAAACAAGGACTTCGCAGCGTGCGCGTCCGATCGCGCGCACGCTGCTCACTGATCCGCTAAGGAGAATCCGATCTTTCTCTTTCGATCGCCGCGTTCAGCTCGGCGCCGAACAGCAGCGCCACGTTCGTCAGCCATAGCCATCCGACGAGCACGATCGCGCCCGTGAACGCGCCGTACAGCGCGTTCAGGTTCCCGAAGTTGGAGAGGTAGAGGGAGAACCCGACAGAGGCGGCGAGCCACAGCAGCACTCCGACCACCGCGCCGGGCGTGATCCACTTGAAGGAACGGTGCTGGACGTCGGGCGTCACGTAGTAGATCAGCGCGAAGATCATCGTCGTCACCGCCAGCGCGCCGGGCCAGCGCACGATGCTCCACACCTTTGCCGCGGTCGACCCCAGCCCGATGAACCCGAACATGTCATCCGCGAAGTGGCCCCCGACGAACAGCATGACGAGCGTCGCGAGCACGAGCGCGCCGAGCACGAGGGTGAACGCCACGTCGATGGACTTGCGCCGCCAGAAGCCGCGCCCGTTGCTCGACCCGAACACCACGTTCAGCGCCCGGCGCGCGGCCTCGAGCACGCCGGTCGTGCCGTACAGCGCCACCGCGATGCTGATCACGACCGCGGTGGTCGCCGTGTCCTTGTGTCTGAACGCGGTGCGCAGCGAGTCGTCGATCGGCGCGATCGCCGACTGCGGCGCGACGTCGCGCAGGTAGCCCAGGATCGCGTCGTAGGTGCTCGGGTACTGACCGATCAGCGCGAGCAGCGAGATGCCCAGCAAGACCGCGGGGAAGAGGGACATCAGCGCGTAGTAGGTGAGCGCCGCGGCGTGCTGCGTCATCTGGTCGTCGTAGAACGACTTCAGCGTCTGCCACAGGATCCGGCGGGCCCGGCCGGGCGCGGAGCTTCCCCGCGCGGGTTCAGCGGCCGCGCTCATAGCGGGTCTTTCGGCGGGCAGCCCGGCCGCCCTGCCGGGATGGCCGGCGTCTACATCGAGGCGTGCGTCGCGGCAACCGGCTCGCGGGAGCCGAGCAGCTCCGCGATCGCCTCGCTGGGGCGCGGGCGCGCGAAGTAGCGGCCCTGCCCGGTCTCGCAGCCCAGTTCGCGCAGCGACACGACCTGGTCCTTCGTCTCGACGCCGTCCGCGATGGTCTCGAGGCCCATGCTGTGGGCGAGGTTGGTGACGGCGGTCACGATCGCCATGTCCTCGGGATCCGTGTCCAGTCCGAGGACGAAGGAGCGGTCGATCTTCAGCATGTCGAGCGGGAAGCGCTTCAGCGAGCTCAGCGACGAGTTGCCGGTGCCGAACTCGTCGATCGACAGCCGCACGCCCAGCGCCTTCAGGCGGTTGAGGGTGGCGAGGGCGCTCTCGGCGTCCTCCACCGCGACGCTCTCGGTGATCTCGAGGCACAGCGCACCGGGTTCGGCGCGGGTCTCGGTCAGCACGCGCTCGACCAGGTCGACGAGGTCCGGGTGGCGGTGCTGGCGCGCGGAGAGCTTCACCGTGACGCGCAGCGGGCGTCCGTTGCGAACATGCCAGGCTCGCGCCTGCAGGCACGACTGGCGCAGGACCCATTCGCCGATGCGCGTGATCAGCCCCGTCTCCTCGGCGAGCCACAGGAACTCGCCGGGCTCGACCACGCCGCGCTCGGGGTGGTCCCAGCGGAGGATCGCCTCGAGCCCCACGATCTCGCCGCTGCGCAGGTCGACCTGAGGCTGGTACAGAAGCCTGAACTCGCGCTCCTCGACCGCGCGCAGGAGGTCGATCTCGGTCTGCGCGCGCGCCCGCACGCGGGTGCGCATTCCCTCGTCGAAGACCTCGTAGGGAATGCCCTGGTGCTTGGCGCGGTACATGGCTGCGTCGGCGTTGCGGATCAGCTCGCCGGCGCTCTGATCGCGTCCGTCGGTGACGACCACGCCCATGCTGGAGGTGACGGTCAGCTCGTGCTCGTCGATCATGAACGGCTCCGCGATCGCCCGCTGGAGGCGCTCCGCGATCGCGATCACGTGCTGCTCGTCCGCGACGTCCTCGCACAGCACCACGAACTCGTCACCGCCGAAGCGGGCCGGCGTGTCGCTGCCGCGCAGGGCCTCCTCGAGCCGCCGCGCGAGCGCGATCAGCATCTTGTCGCCCACGGCGTGCCCGAGCGTGTCGTTGATCGGCTTGAAGCGGTCGAGGTCCAGGAACATGAGACCGATCAGGCTCTCGTGGCGCTTGGCGCGCGTGACCGCGTGCTTGAGGCGGTCGTGGAAGAGGTCCCGATTGGGCAGGCCGGTGAGGTGATCGTGCAGGGCCTTGTGCGCGGTCTGCATCTCGAGCGCCTTGCGCTCCACTGCGTAGCGGATCGAGCGCCCGATGGCGGCGCCGTCGACGCGGCCCTTGACGAGGTAGTCCTGCGCGCCCTCCTGCACCGCCTTCACCGCCAGCAGCTCGTCCTGGAGCCCGCTGAGGATCACGATCGGCACGTCGGGCGCGGCCGCGCGCAGCTGCATCAGCGCTTCGAGGCGCGCCGCGTCCGGCAGCGAGAGGTCGAGCAGCACGCAGCCGGTGCCCGATTCCATCACCACCTGGCGGGCATCCGCCAGCTGCTCCACGTGCGTGACGCTGAACACGTCGCCGGTCGCCTCGGACAGCAGCTCCACCACGAGGCGCGCGTCGCCGGGGTTGTCCTCGACCAGGAGGACCGGGAAGGTCTGCGTCTCCCGCTCGGCGGTGGTGGTCACCCGAAGTCCTAGTTCGAGGGCAGGCGCGCGGTCGCGAGCCAGAAGTCCTCGATGGAGCGCACGACGGCGAAGTACTCGTCGAGGTCCAGCGGCTTGGTGATGAAGCAGTTCGCCTGCAGCTCGTACGCGCGCATGATGTCCGACTGCGCCGCGGAGGTCGTGAGCACGATCACGGGGATGCGGCAGAGCGCGGGATCGGCCTTCAGCTCCTCGAGCACCTCCCTGCCGTCCTTGCGCGGGAGGTTCAGGTCGAGCAGCACGAGCTTCGGACGCGGAGCTGTCTCGTAGATGCCCTCGCGGCGCAGGAACGCAAGCGCCTGCTCGCCGTCGCTGACCACGTTCAGGTGGGTGGAGAGCCTTCCGCCCTCGAACACCTCGCGCGTGAGCCGGGCGTCGGCCGGGTTGTCCTCGACCAGCAGGATCTCGAGCGTGCCGTCGATTCCGTTGGCGTTGAGCGGCAGGTCACGGGCATAGGGCTGCGCGCGTGGCGCACCCTCAGTCGCTTCGGATGAGGCCGGCATATTGCCCTCCTGTAGCACTCTGAATCCCACTGTCCTTGTCACCTCCGGCGCGAGGGGCGGCGTTCCCGTGGCGCTCTGTTAGTTGTCGAGAGCCGCTCGCCGCGTGCCCATCGGATATGTGTCTAGTGCTAGCCCTGCTCCGGCGCGCTGTCCTCGCTGCGCGCCTGGCGGTCGGGGATCGTGAAGCAGAAGCGGCTGCCTCCCAGCTCGCTCTGCTCGACCCAGATGCGGCCCTGGTGGCGCTCCACGATGCGCTTGCAGATCGAGAGCCCGACGCCGCTCCCCGCGTACTTCTCGCGCGTGTGGAGCCGCTTGAAGACGGTGAATATGCGGTCGGCGTGGCGCGGGTCGATGCCGATCCCGTTGTCCGCCACGCTGAAGCGCCAGGCGGCCTCCGCATCCTCGCGCTCGGCGCTGACCTCGACGCGCGGCGGGTCCTCGTCCCGGAACTTGATCCCGTTGCCGATCAGGTTCTGGAACAGCTGGCGCAGCTGGCCCTCGTCCCCGCGGACGGTGGGCAGGTCCGAGACGATCACGCTCGCCCCCGATTCGGCGACCGTGGTCTGCATACCGGCGAGCGTGTCGCGCACGAGCGCCTCGCAGTCGACCGGCCCGATCCGGTACTCCTGCGTTCCCGCCCGGGAGTAGGCCAGCAGGTCGTCGATCAGGCGCTGCATGCGATTCACGCCGTCGACCGCGAACTCGATGAACTCGTCCGCGTCGGAGTCGAGCTGGCCGCCGTAGCGGCGCGCCAGCAGCTGCACGTAGCTGGAGACCATGCGCAGCGGCTCCGACAGGTCGTGCGAGGCCACGTAGGCGAACTCCTGCAGGTCGGAGTTCGAGCGTTCCAGCTCGGTCGCGCGGCGCTCCAGCTCGGCGGCCACGCTCGCGAGCCGGTCCTCGCTGTTCTTGCGCCGGGTGATGTCCTGGACCTGCGCGATGCCGTACAGCAGGCGGCCCGCCGAGTCGTGCACCGTGGAGGCGTTGTACATCACCCACACGGTGCGGCCGTCGCCGCGCACGAAGCGCTTCTCGAGCTGGTAGTTCGGGATCTCGCCGCTCAGCAGGCGCTCCAGCAGCGGCTGCTCGGTGTCGAGGTCGTCCGGGTGCGTGACCTGCTCGAGCGTCATCGCCTCGAGCTCGCGCGGCGCATATCCGGTGATCTCGCTGAGGGAATGGTTGACCTGCAGCAGGCGGGCGCGCTCGGCCGCCGAGACGCCGAGCAGCGCCATCCCGATCGGTGCGTCCTCGAACGCGCGGCGGAACGCCTCCTGCACCTCCCGCATCGCCTCCTCGGCACGCTTGCGCTCGGTGCGGTCGCGCACGATCACCGACGCGCCGGCGATCGCGCGGCGCGCGTCGCGCATCGGCGACACGGTCAGCGACACGGGCACGAGGCTGCCGTCCTTGCGCCGGTGGTCGGTCTCGTGGTCCTCCAGCCGGCGGCCCGCGAGCGCCTGATTCAGCAGGCGCGCGTCGGCCGCTGCGCGCTCGGGGGGCATCACCAGGTCCAGCTTGCGGCCCAGCACCTCCTCTTCCTGATAGCCGTACAGCTCAGCGGCGCCGGCGTTCCAGGCGGTGATCTCACCCTGCGGCCCGGTCGCGACGATGGCGTCGTGCGAGGCCTGGACGACGTCGGCGAGCCGGCGCAGGGTCTCCTCGGCCTGCTTGCGCTCGGTGATGTCGTGCAGGAAGGCGTTGAACGCGAAGGTGCCCCCGATCTTGACCGCGCTGATCGTGAACTCGACCGGGAACTCGTGGCCGTCGCGGTGCACGGCCTCGAGCTCCACGCGCCTGCCGAGCAGCGACCCCTTGCCGGTCTCCATGAACCGCTGGAGCGCCTGGTTGTGGGTCCCGCGGTAGCGCGGGGGAATGATCGTCTCGGCGAGGTTGCGGCCGAGCGCGTCGGCCTCGCTCCATCCGAAGGTGGCCTCCGCCTGCGGGTTCCACGCGGAGATGCTGCCGGTGGCGTCGATCGACACGAAGGCGTCGTGCGCGGTGTCGACGATCCGGCGGAAGTGCAGCTCGGACTCGCGCAGCGACTCCTCCGCGCGCTTTCGCTGGGTGATGTCGGTCGCGATCGCGCACACCGCGTACGGCTGGCCGCCGGAGTCCCGCAGCGGGAACTTCGCGGACAGATAGGTGTGCGGGCCGTCCGCCTGGTCGATCACCTCCTCCACCTCGAGCGGAATGTGCTCGCGCAGGACGCGGCGGTCGTTGGCGCGCATCGAGGCCGCGACCTCGCGCGGGAACAGCTCGTCGTCCGAGCGGCCGGTGGCGCGCTCGCGCTCGATGCCGAACAGCGCCTCGAAGGCGCGGTTCACGAGCGTGTAGCGGCCCTCCATGTTCTTCACGTAGATGACCGCCGCCGTGTTGTCGATGATCGCCTGGACCCGCTTGCTGCTCTCGACCAGCGCCGACTCCGCGCGCGTGCGCGCGGTCACGTCCTGCACCTGCACGATCAGGTAGAGCGGGCGCTCCTGCGCGTCCGGCACGAGCGACACCGACACCATCGCGACGATCGTCTCTCCGTCGGCGCGGCGCAGGCGCTTCTCCACCTCGAAGCTGCCGACCTCGCCGGCCAGCATCCACGGGACGTAGCGGGCGTCGGAGGAGTCATCGTCCGACGGGTCGACGACGGTCTCGAAGGCCCTGCCGACCATCTCCTCGGGCGAGTAGCCGACGATTTCGCAAAGCGCGCGGTTGACGCGCAGGAAGCAGCCCGCGCGATCGCTCTCGATGCTCACGAGCGCCATGCCGATCGGGGCCTGCTCGAACGCTCCGCGGAAGCGCTCCTCCGCCTCGTGCACGGCGGCCTGATCGCGCTTGCGTGTGCTGATGTCGCGCAGAACCGCGGTGGTGAACGTCTCTCCCCCGGCACTCCATCGCGAGAAGGCCGCCTCGAGCGGGAACTCCGCCGTGACGCTGCCCTCGGCGGCGCGGAGACCCGCGATTTCCACGAGCCGGCTGGGCTCGTCGATGTCGGCCTCGGGGACCCCACCGGGGAGCACGTCGGTGACCGGCCGGCCCACCAGCTCCTCGACCGCATGGCCGAAGATGCGCGACGCGGCCGCGTTCGCGTATGCGACCGTGCCGTGCGGGTCGAGCGACAGGATCGCGTCCGCGGCGGTGTCGGCCACGGCGCGGAAGTGCTCCTCGCTCGCGCGCAAAGCCTGCTCGGCCTGCTTTTGCTGGAAGAGCGTGCCGAGCTGCGCGCCGACCGCGGACACGAGCGCCACCAGGCGCTCGTCCTCCTCGCGCTCCTCCCACATGAAGAACTCCATCACGGCCACGACCTCTTCGCGGGCAAGGACCGGCACGGCGATGCCCGCCGCGAGGCCCGCGTCCTGCGCGAACAGGCCGCGCTCGAAGCCGGGGTCCGACTTCACGTCGCGGACCCAGACCGGCCGCGCCAGCTCCCAGGCCTTGCCGGGCATGCCGATGCCGGGGACGAACGACAGCGCCTCGGTCACGCGCCGGAAGGCCTCGAGCCCCGGCGCGGCGGCGTACCATGCCGGGCTGCACTCGAGCGCCCGGCCGTCGGCGGTGCGCACGAAGGCCTGGCCCAGCGGCCACCCGGTGCGCTCGCAGACCGAGCGCAGCACGTCCGCGATCGCCAGCTCGGCCGATTCGGCACTCGCGATCGCCAGCGACAGCTCGTGGCCCAGGCCGGCCAGGTCGGCGCGCTCGGGCGGGGTCTCCCCGGCGCCTTCGCGCAGGCGCGGCCCGTCGGCAACGCCGAGCGGAGGCAGATCGGGGTTGTCTTCGAAGGACCGGTGCGGCACCGCGTCACGCTTCGAGGCTTGGTTGGCGCCCTATTGGCTCATCGGCCGACCGGCGCCGGGACTCAACCCTGGGCCGTGCTGGTGCGCCAGCCGGGGCCGCCATCCGGTCCGGAGGTCGCATGGCGACCTCTATCCAGGACAGCGGGGAGCAGATGTCGCAGCTCCGCCAGCATCGGCGGGGGTCCTCGAAGACGTCCCCATAGGTGTAGCGGCGGAACTCGTCGCCGCGGGCCCGTGCCTCGCGCTCTCGGCGGCGGTCCTGCTCCCAGGCGTGGCGGGAGTGGTGATAGCGGTAGCTGTCGAGCTCCACGGTCAGCCTGTGCTCAGGCCAGCGGCAGTCCACGCGGCGCCCTCCGGCCGGCCGGTTGGTGCGGGGCAGCGGCAGACGGTCTCGCCGGAGGCGGTCAGGAACGCGCCGCTCGAGCATGCTGAGCGTGACACGCACATCGCCGCGAGGACCGCCTGCAGCTTCGCTGCGCCCGGGCTGTTCGGACGGCGGGCAAGTACGGCCTCGACGTCAGCTGGTGTGGTGCCGTACTTGACCCCGGCTTCGTGGCACGCGCGCGCCAGGTCGTCGAGGTCGAGGACCGCGGCCAGGTCGACCAGCGTGCGAGGGACGGTCGTGACGGGAATGCCTCGGAAGTCCGTCGCCTCACGCTGATCCATCACACGCGCGTGGTGTGTCTCGACTCCTGCGATGCGCCGCTCGGTCGGTGCGGTTACCTCTGGCGGCGGCGCGGGACCCTTTGAGTAGGTAGAGCAGGTGCCCCGCGGCGCGGCCGCTGAGCAGCGCGCCCTCCCCGCCCGCGAGCACCGCGGCCAGGTACCGGGCTTCGAGGCTCGGCGCTCGATGTCCGACGCGGTAGACGCCGCGGTACTCCCGCAGCAGCCCGCCCTTCCGTACCCGTCGCTGGATCCCGGCTCCGGACACGCCCGCGTCAAGCAGTTGCGCTCCGCGTGACGACTCCGTGTTGTGAAGTCGCAATCCGTGCGAGTTCCTGCTCCACCGTCCGACTTGGAGGTCGCATACCGCACTACAAGTCAGGACAGCGGCGGAGTTAAGCGGAGAGGGAGGGATTCGAACCCTCGAGGCAGGTTTCCCCGCCCACGCGATTTCCAGTCGCGCTCCTTAAGCCGCTCGGACACCTCTCCGGACACGGGCGAATGCCGCCGTCCCGGCGGCGCGGCCAAGCGTAGCAATGGAAACCGGCGCTCCCCGGAACGTACATGTGCTCACGTCCTCGAGGTTCGCCATACCCCGCGAGGCGAGCGCAGAACGGGTGGGGTCAGCCGCGCAGCCGGGCGGTGTAGGAGCCGGGGATGTGGTCGCACTCGAACACCACCACGATGTCCCCCGAGACCCGGGTCGGGCTCGAGAACTGGCCCGTCGCCTGGAAGGTCACGACCCGCGCGCCGCGCCGGCGTTGGCGCTTCTTCGCGGTGAACCGGCCGTTGCGCACCCGGAAGCCCGCGCTCATGGCCCTGCGGCGGCGGTCCCCGCAGTAGCGGATCGTGCCGCGCTTGCCGTCGCTCGAGATGCGGATCGAGACAGTGTGGCGCTTTGATCCGAGTATCGGCTTGCTCTTACCCGTGTAGCGGGCGCCCTTGCGCGGGTTCGCCGCGACGGCGATCGCCGGCACGGCGACGACCAGGCACAGAATTACGAGCGCGATCCTCCTCACGGCGCGAACAGTAAACGGTTCCGCCGCGCGCGGCGCCGGCCGCGCGGCGCGAGCGAATACGCTTCGGGCGTGACCATGCAGGCATCAGACGGGCACACCACCACGCGGCACACGCGGATCGGCATCCTCGGAGCCGGATTCGGCGGGCTCGGGCTGGCGATCCGGCTGAAGCAGGCCGGCATCGACGACTTCACGGTCTGGGAGCGTGACCCCGACGTCGGCGGCACGTGGTGGGCGAACACCTATCCCGGCTGCCAGTGCGACATACCCTCGCACCTCTACTCCTTCTCGTTCGCGCCCAACCCGAACTGGACGCGCACCTACCGCCGCAGCCCGAGATCCGCGAGTACCTGCGCGAGTGCGCGCACCGGTTCGGCGTGCGCGACCACATCCGCGTCGACTGCGCGGTGACCGCGGCGGAGTGGGACGAGGCGGCGGGCGTCTGGCGGCTCGAGACCGGCCACGGCCCCTTCACCGCGAGCATGCTGTTCGCTGCGCCCGGCTTCCTCAGCTCGCCCTCGATCCCCGCGCTGCCGGGGCTCGAGCGCTTCGAGGGGGAGATGTTCCACACGGCACGGTGGAATCACGACCACGATCTCACCGGCCGGCGGGTCGCGGTGATCGGGACCGGCGCGTCGGCGATCCAGGTCGTGCCCAGGATCCAGCCGATCGTCGAGCACCTGGACGTCTTTCAGCGCACGCCGCCGTGGGTCATGCCCCACCGTGACCGGCCCATCACAAACTTCGAACGACGTGCGTACCGCCGCTTCCCGGCGCTCCAGCGCATCGCGCGCTCGTTCGTCTACTGGAGCCGCGAGGCGCTCGTCCCGGGCTTCGTGCGCAATCCGCGGTACCTGAAGTTCGCGGAGCGGATCGCCGGGCGCCATCTCGCCAAGCACGTCGTCGACCCCGATCTGCGTGCGCGGCTCACGCCGAGCTACTCCTTCGGGTGCAAGCGCGTGCTCCCCTCGAACGACTGGTATCCGGCGATCACGCAGCCGAACGTCGACGTGATCACGGAGGGCATCGCGGAGGTCGTCCCCAACGGCGTCGTCAGCCGGGACGGCGTGCTGCACGAGGCGGACACGATCGTGTTCGCGACCGGCTTCCACGTGACGGACGCTCCCTTCGCGAAGATCATCCGGGGGCGCGCCGGAGAACTGATGTCAGACGTGTGGAACGGGAGCCCCCAGGCCTACCGCGGCACCGCCGTCGCCGGGTTCCCGAACCTCTTCATGGTCACGGGCCCGAACACCGGGCTCGGCCACAACTCGCTCGTGTTCATGATCGAGGCGCAGCTCGACTACCTGATGGACGCGCTGCGCGCGATGGACGCCCGCGGAGCGACCCGGGTGGAGGTCCGGCGCGCGGTACAGGAGGCCTACAACGCCGGCCTGCAGGGCAAGATGGGCCGCACCGTGTGGAACTCCGGGGGCTGCTCCAGCTGGTACCTCGACGCGAACGGGATGAACACGACCATCTGGCCGGACTTCACCTGGCGCTACCGGCGCCAGACGCAGCGCTTCGACGCGGTCGCCTATGAGCTGACCGCGCCCGAGCCGGCCGCGCGCCCGGAACCCGTCCGCGCCTGAGACACCGGGTGCGGAAAAAGAAAGGGCCCGCGCCAGGCGGGCCCTTTCGAGAACTTGGATCGTGTTCCGTCAGTTGCCCTTTAGGGGCCGGAGCACTGACCCGACTTGTGGTTCCAGCCGACGTTGAGAGACGCCGCGAACGGAGACTGGTTGCTCTTGCAAGACAGCCTGTCGCCGCCGATGTTCCCCTCGACGTTCTTGTCGGAGATGCCCTTGTTGTGGCTTACCGTTGCGTCGTCATTGATCGTGTTGCCGCGGACGACGAGCTCGGAATCAGTCTTGTTGGAGCTGATGTTGAGGTCGTCACCAACGGTGTTGCCCAGACAGTCCACCGTCAGCGGGTCGCCGACGAGGATGTCGGTGCCGCTGAAGATGACGTTCAGGTCACTGCTGATGTTGTTGCCGCACAGGTTGACCTGACCGTCCGAGAACGGAGTGCCGATCGCGCTCAGCGATCCGTTCTGGATGGTGCTGTCGAACACGAGCACCTGCCGCGTGATGAAGCCGGTGAGCGAGCGTCCGAGGTTGGACCCGTCGTGAATGTAGATCGTCTGTGCGAACAGCCCGGTCGTGTAGCCGCTGATGTTGGTGGCAGAGGCCTCGAAGTAGGCCCGCTTGCCGACCAGCACGCTGCCGTTCACGGTCGAGGCGATGAGCGTGCACGATCCATCCGTCGGAACGGTGACGTTGTCAAGCGTCGCACCTGCGAAGGTGCCGTTACACGACGTCGAGTTCGCGCTGGCTGACGGTGCGATCGCCAGCATGGCGACCACAGCGACAGCAAGAAGCGCTCTCTTCATTCTCCCTCCTTTGGATGGTATATCTGAGCGCCCCGCCGCCTGGTACCGGCGCCGAGACCCCAGATGTGACCCCTGCCGATGTATTCGACAGCTTGTCGGTGACACTATGCAGCGGGAAAACGGAAGTCAAGGTCAGCGAGAAATCCTTATTTACATGTAATGTGAACCCGCTTGACGTGGTGTAGTGTCTCCATCTCTTGGGCTCGGCACGAGGATCCGAGCCCTGACAAAAAGACGGCTAGCAGGGCAGGGGGCCATTTTGTCCGGGAGACTTCACGTTCGCATTGCGGCGATCGCCGCTTCGGCCGCGACCGCGCTGGCCCTGTGCGCCACCGCGTTCGCCAACCATTCGGTCACGGACCGCATCTCGACCGGTGTGATCAACGGCAACGGGGCCGTCGACGCCGGCTTCTCCGGCGCCACGGGGGACGGGCTGCGGGTCTTCTTCAGGACCGCGGAGCCGCTGGTGGCCGCGGACACCGACACGAATACGGACATATATGAGCGCTCGAGCAGCACGACCACGCTGATCTCGGCCGGGCCAGATCAACGGGAACGGCGATTACGACGCGACACTGGTCGGCCAGTCCGCGGATGGATCGAAGGTCTGGTTCTCGACCGAGGAGGCGCTTGTCTCCGCCGATACCGATGGGTCCTGTACGGACGAGGGCGACCCTACGCAGCGCCAGTGCCGCGACGTCTACCAGCGCGCGGGCGGCGTCACGACCCTGCTGAGCGGCGGCGCGAACGGCGCCTTCGACGCGGACTTCGTCGGCGCGTCCGCGGACGGCTCACGCGTCTTCTTCGAGACCGAGGAGAAGCTGCTGGCGGGCGATACCGACAGCTTCCGGGACATCTATGAGCGCAACGGCTCCACGACCACGCAGATCTCGCCGGGGAACGGCGCGTACGACGCGGACTTCGTCGGCTCCTCGACCGACGGCACGAAGGTCTTCCTCGAGACGCCCGAGGCGCTCGTCGGCTCCGACACCGACTCGGGTTGCACCGACGACGTCGACCTGCGGCCGTGCCGCGACGTGTACCAGCGCCAGGGCGGCACGACCACGCTGCTCTCGATCGGCACGATCAACGGCAACGGCACCTTCGACGCGTCGCTGGCCGCGACCTCGCCCGACGGCTCCCGCGTGCTGTTCCAGACGCAGGAGGCCCTGGTGAGCGGGGACACCGACGCGTTCTACGACGTCTACGAGCGGGTGAGCGGGACCACGACCCAGGTCTCGGTCGGCGCAGATCAACGGCAACGGCACCGAGGACGCGGGCTTCGACGGCGCGTCCGTCGACCGCTCGAGGGTCTTCTTCCGGACATTCGAGCAGCTTGTTGCCGCCGACACCGACTCGTCGCTCGACGTCTACGAGCGCTCGGGTGGCACGACCAGCCTCGTATCGGCGGGTGCGATCAACGGCAACGGTGCGTTCGACGTCTTCTACCGCGGTGCGTCGGACGACGGGAGCCGTGTGTTCTTCACGACCGCCGAGCCGCTTGGGGCGGGCGACACCGACGCCCAGCAGGACATCTACGAGCGGGCCGGCGGGGTGACCACGCTGATCTCGGCAGGCCAGGTCAACGGAAACGGTCCTTATATGGTGGCGTTCCGCGGCAACTCGGCCGACGGGTTGCGCGTCTTCTTCACCACACGTGAGCGCCTCGTGAGCTCCGACAGCGACCCGGTCCCGGGGACGTGCCTCACCTCCACGTGCTCCTTCGACGTCTACGAGCGCAGCGGCGGTGTCACGAGCCTGATCTCCTTCGGGCCGGACAACGGCACCCGCAACGCGACATGGGGCGGCAACTCCGACGACGGCCAGCGTGTCTGGTACACGACGGCCAAGCCGCAGCTCGCGGCCGACACCGACACCGCGCAGGACGTCTACCAGGCGAGCGTGCCGCAGACCGGCTATCCGCGCCCGAAGGGCGCGGGGCCGCTGCGCGCACCCATCGTCCCGGCCTTCACGCAATGCACGAGTCCCAACCGCACGCACGGGCCGGCGCTGGAGTTCCCGTCGTGCAACCCGCCGGCGAAGGTCTCGCAGTACGTCACGATCGGGACCCCGGACGCCAACGGCTTTACCGCCAACTCGGTGTCGTCGGTCATCTACAAGGTGCTGCCGGGCAACCCCTCGACGCCCGCGGACGAGTCGGACGTGCGCGTGCAGGTGACCGTTACCGACGTGCGAGCCGATGCCGGACTGAGCGACTACACCGGCGAGATCCGCGTCTCGCAGACGATGCGCGTCACCGACCGGCTCTCGGGCTCCGTGGCCACCGACCCGGCGACGGTGCAGGACATCCCGTTCGAGTACTCGGTGGCCTGCGTGGCGACGCCGAGCGCCGTGACGGGCGCGAACTGCGCGGTCGACACCACCGTCGACGCCATCGTGCCGGGCATGGTCCCCGAGTCGAAACGCGCGATCTGGGAGATGGGTCAGGTGAAGGTCTTCGACGGCGGTGCCGACGGAATCGGCAGCACCACGCCGAACACGCTGTTCGGGGTCCAGGGAATCTTCGTTCCTTAGGCATCAGCCGCTTGACTCCGGGGCTATGTAACTGTAGCCTTACCGTAAGCGATGCCTTACCAGCCACTCAGTGCGTTGGGCGATCCCACGCGCCAGGCGATCTTCGAGCGCCTTGCGACCGGCCCCCTCGCGGTCGGGGACCTGGCCCGTGAGTTTCCGATCAGCCGGCCGGCTGTGTCTCAGCACCTGAAAGTGCTCAAGGATGCCGGTCTCGTGACGGACCGCCCGGCGGGAAACCGGCGCATCTACGAGGTCGACCCCGACGGGATCGATGCGCTGCGCGACTACTTCGACCAGTTCTGGAATCAAGCGCTGGCCGCCTTCAAGGCGGCCGCTGAGCAACCCACCAAGAAGGAGGCCAGATGAATCAGCCTGCGACGGACCTCACGATTCGGAAGACGATCACCGTCGAGGCGCCGCCAGAGCGAGCATTTGCGGTATTCACCGAGGAGATGGGCTCCTGGTGGCCGCTCGAGACGCATTCGATTGGCAGCGCGAAGGCGCAAACGGCGATCGTGGAACCACGCGCCGGCGGACGCTGGTTCGAGCGGGGCGTCGACGGCAGCGAGTGCGACTGGGGGACCGTAATCGCATACGAGCCACCCGCGCGCCTGCTGCTCAACTGGCAGCTCGGTACCGACTGGCGATACGACCCCGAGATCAACACCGAGGTCGAGGTCCGCTTCATCGCCGAGGGGCAGACACGGACGCGTGTCGAGTTCGAGCACCGCGGGCTGGTCGAGGCTTACGGCGACAAGGCCGAGCAGATGCACGCCTCGTTCGACGCGCCCGGAGGCTGGATCGGCATCCTCAACCACTACGCGAACGCGGCCACCGGCTGATCGATACGAAGCGCGGCGATCGCCTGAACGGTCCTGCAGGAGCGGGAACCCGCTGTGCCGAGCCAGGTTCCCGCTCCAAAGCGGAGGGGGAGAGATTCGAACTCTCGGTGCGCTTGCGCGCACAACGGTTTTCGAGACGAAGTCCATCCCGCCTGAGATCCGCTCCAGCATGCGGAATTTCGCTGCTCGGTTAGCGGCGCGCGCCACGATGTGCGCCACCTTCCCGGTCGAAGGGAGTCGACGACTCCCGGGGTGGCGTAGCTCCGCGGCGGGGTCGCGCCGGCACCGGATCGTTCACCTACCAGCAGCAGCAGGACGGCTGCGAACACCACGCGTCCAGAACCTCACTTGTTGCTCCTTTCCATACATCGTGGACTGAACAGGAGTTGACTAGGCGCCAAGCACTCGCGCAGAGTGTCGTGGTGGGACCAACCTGCAGGCATCACCCCGATGGGGTCAAACGCGACCATCGGCAACTACCTCGTCACCTGGACTGGCGAGATGCCACGGGTTCGTGCGCGTCCCACGCTCGGACGAAGCAGTAGGAGTTAGTCCTGGCGTTCGACCGGCGGACACTCCCACTTCGCTTCGATCACCTCGGGCCGCGGCAGGTACATCCGCAGGATCAGGAACCACTCGCCGTCGCGTCGGACATGGGAGCCAGTTCGCCTCCTTGTCCTGCACCGGGCGACTCGGCCTGCAGGTAGATCGTCAGTCCGCCGTCGGAGTCCTTCTTCAGTCCGGCGGTTCGGTCGCCGATCGAGTAGCGGTCGAGCGGGTTCGCGACCAGGTTCAGGTCGGTCCCGTACAGGGCCAGTGACCAGAACGAATCGACGGGCGGCATGTCGTCGGCGTCGAAATGCAGTTCGTAGCGGCTGTCGCCCTCGTAGCTTGCGATCGTCGGCGTCGGTGAAGTTGACCAGGTAGACGCCCTCGGCGGGATCGTTGCACGTGATCCCCGCGAGCGACTGATCGGCCGCGCGCAGCAGGAAGTCGTCGCCGTACCGGCCGATCTCGGGCGGCGGATAGCGCCAGCCGTTGACGATGGTCGCCCAGTCGCCGCTGAGGAATTGCTGCTTGAGCAGCGCCATCCCGAGCACCTCGGCGCGGATCAGCCCCTGCTTGACCGCGTCGGGCTGGTCCTCGACGTCGAGCCCGGGACCGATCCCGATGCGCGCGAACTGGTTCAGCACGAGCTCGTGATGAGCCGGCGGAGGATTCTCCTCGAGCATCGCGTTCAGCGTCTTGAATGGTCCGAGAGGGTCCTGCTCGGGCTCGATCGGCTCGAGCACGTCACGGCGCTCGGGCCGCTCGGCATCCTCCCTCGCCCCATCGGCTGAGCGGGGTCAGCCTGTACTGCCTCTGGAGCTCGTGCACCGCTGGCGATGTCGGCCTCGTCATTGACCAAGGTGCGACCGATGATCAGCGACCCAGGGACTCGGCGCCCGCGCGAGCGACGTCTGCACATCGCCGGGCAGGTCCCCTTCCCAGTCGGGACCAACGATCGCGAAGCTGCCGGCCTTCGACCCCGTCGTACGCTGTCCGACGTAGTCGAAGTTGTCCGAGTCGATCCCCATCAGCTCGAAGGTGAAGTAGCGCTCGCCCATGTCCGGGTGCGAGAGGATGATCGGCTCCTCGCTCAGGTCCAGCCACGCCATCGAGTAGAGCGTGTCGTTGTTCGGGCAGCCGCCGTCGCGGTAGGACGCGTCCATCAACCGCGAGGCGTGCCAGAAGTCGTTCACGGCGGCGTAAGGGACGAAGGCCGGGTCTGCGGGTCGGTCACCCACTTGTGGCGAAGCTGGGCGTTGTAGATGTACGGAAACCCGTAGATGAAGGCCTGCAGGCCGAGGCTGTAGGCGTACTCGCCGTGCCAGTCGTCGACCTTGCCGGTCACCAGCGGCCGGACGGCCGACTTGAGCATCGGCGCGGCCTTGGCGAGCTTCTTGACGCGAGTGGCCATCTGTCACCTCTGTTCTCGGGGTGGCATGTCGCCTCAATGCGATTGCGGCGCCTTGCCAGGGTTTCGACTATGTCGCGACCCTACGCTCGGCCGTTTCACCGCACATCGCCCCAAGGGGATGATCTTCTCGAGGCCGCTTGCCGCCCGGCAAGCGGCATGGCTCGTCGTCAGCTTCGAAATCTCCCCCGAAGTGGACGATGCGCCGCTGTTCCCCGAGCGAGAAGCTCCTGTGTGAGCCCCATACGAGGAGAAGAGGACATGAAGCTACATGACAAACTGCCGCACCTTCGTGCCAAGCTGCCGCAAGATGACACCGGCGCGGAGCTCATGCGCTTCGAGGGCGTCCGCGGCCAGCGTTACACCGAGATCTTCATCATCGGCGGCAACGCGATCACCAGGCACCTGGTCGGCGGGGTCTACAACACGGTCGGACTGAACGACCCCAACGGAACCGGGGATTCCTGCCCCCAGGCGGTACTGGACGCGGTCGATGTCGACGACCTGAAGGAGCAGTACGACGCCCTCAGCGCCTTCAAGAACGGTCCGAGGCTCTGGTGTCTGGACTGGGTGGAGGTCATGGTCGGGAAGGAGCGCGACTTCAATGGGCTGAAGGCGCGGTGGGTCATGTGGCTGGACGTGCCCGAGGAGATGCGCAAGCACGAGAGCGTCGCGTACAAGCAGATCAGCGGCAAGCGCGACACGCAGCTCGGAATCAACGCGGGTTCGCCTGCCTTCATCCTCGACGACCCGGAAGGGAACTCGTGGGTGATGAAGTCCGCCAGCCTCATCGTGGACCCCGACCAGACCTACGAGAGCCTCAAGGACCTCGGCGACCGTCTGGAGCCCGCGCCGGGCTGGAAGTTCCGGTCCATGGTGCTCGAACAGGACCTGGTGCTGACGCCGGACAATGGCGCCGTCAAGATCACCCAGGACGATCTGGGAAACACCTACGACCGGGTCGGTGGCGTGTACAGCAACTACAAGCCGTGAGCCGGTGCTCGGTGCGGTAGGCGACCTCGCATCAACTTGCCTGTTTCAGGAGGCCGGATCTGCGGTGCCCAGCGCTGACGCGTCCCGCTCGAGCTGCCGAGCGGCCCGCTCTTGGCGCTCGAGCGCGTCGACGAACGAGACGTAGAGGTCGTTGCGGTCGCGCCAGCCGGCGGCGCCCAAGGCCGTGTAGGTTCGCGCCACCCGCTTCGCAGCGTCTCGCCAATCCTTGAGGTGCTCGGCCGGCAGGCCCGCCGGGTCGCCTACCTCGGCGCCGGGCAACGACTCGAGGGCCGAGCCGGCAGCTGACGACGACTTGGGCGTCCGCCGGAACACGCAACCCAGCGTAGAAAGTGCGGCCGCGACGCTCATCGTCCTAACGGGATGATTCGGAGTGCTGCGAGCGCGCTGGCTCGATCGGGACCATGTGCACTTCCCCATCCAGGGCGAGCAGGGCAACCCCCCAAGTCGGATAACGTCCTCTGTGCAGTGCTTTTAGCCCACTAGGCACAGCGTGAACTTGCCGACCCATCTCCGATCGTCGTCCCCCCGATCACCGGACCCCCTCCAGCCGGACCCGTCACCGAAGCCCGAGGCAGCGCCCAGGAGGGCGAAGGGGTCGCGTCCCCGGCGCCGGCGTTCGAGCTGCTCGAGTCGAAGCTGCGTCCGCCGCACGGTCGCCGCGGAATGGTGGCCCGCGGAAAGCTCGTCGGTTTGCTGGAGGAGGAGTCGGCCGCGATCCCGGTCGTTTTCCTGTCCGCCGGCCCCGGCTGGGGGAAGACGATGCTGCTGGCGCAGTGGGCCTCCCGATCGCAGCGACCGTTCGCGTGGGTCTCCATCGACGAGACGGACAACGATCCGATCATCCTCCTGACGTATGTCGCGGCCGCGCTCGACCGCGTCTCGCGGCTCGACCCGGGCGTGTTCGAGGCGCTGGCCTCACCCGGCGTTTCGGTCGAGGGGACGATCGTCCCCAGGCTGGGAGCAGCTCTGGGGACGATGGACGAGGCATTCGTCTTGGTCCTCGACGACCTGCACCTGCTCGACAACCCGGCCTGCCTCGACGCCATCGCGGCGCTCGCGAGACACGTATCGGAGGGCTCGCAGATGGCCCTCTCCGCGCGCGGCGACCCGGCGCTGCCGCTGGGAGCGCTGCGCGCGCGGGGCCTGGCGCTGGAGATCGGCCCTGACGACCTGCGCATGGACGAGGCGGAGGCGCACCAGCTCCTGAGCGCGGCCGGAGTGGACCTGCCGGACGAGCAGATCGCCGAGCTCAACGAGCACACAGAGGGCTGGCCCGCGGGTCTGTACCTGGCCGCGCTGTCGATCAGGGCGCGCGGGGTCAAGGCCAAAGGCGCGGCCACCTTCTCCGGGAGCGACCGTCTCGTGTCCGACTACCTGAGGTCGGAGTTGCTCGCGCACCTGTCCGCGGACGATCTCCGCTTCCTGACGCGAACCGCCGTTCTCGAGCGGATGTCCGGGCCGCTCTGCGACACGATCCTCGAGGAGAGCGGCTCGGCGGCCATTCTGGAGTCGCTGGCGCGCTCGAACCTGTTCCTGGTGCCGCTGGACACCACTCGGGAGTGGTACCGCTACCACCATCTTTTCCAGGAGCTGCTCCGTTCGGAGCTGGCGCGAGCCGAGCCGGATCTCGTGCCCCGGCTCCTCCGTCGCGCAGCCGATTGGTGTGAGGCGGACGGGCAGCCGGAGACGGCGATCGGGTACGCGCAGGAGGCCGGGGACGTCGACCGCGTGGCGCGGCTGGTCGAGCAGTGCGCTCTCCCCGTCTACCAGAGCGGCCGTGTCGCGACCGCCGAGCGCTGGCTCGACTGGCTGGAGCGGCATGGGGCACTCGAGCGGAACACGGCGGTCGCCGTGCTCGGCGCGCTGCTTGCCACGGTCTGGGGCCGGCCGGCGGAGGCGGAGCGTTGGGCCGATGCGGCCGAACGCGGGAGCTACGACGGCACCCTGCCCGACGGCAGCGCTTCGATCGACTCGTGGCTGGCCCTCCTGCGTGCGCCTGCGGTGTCGGAGAGGGGTGGCGAGGATGCGCGCGGATGCGGAGCTCGCGGTCCGGACGCTCGCCCGTGGGAGCCCGATCCGGCCGACCGCCGTGCTGCTCCTCGCGATCTCGCAGTGGCTGGCCGGCGAGGTCGACCAGGCCGACGACCTGCTCGCCGACGTCGCCGAGGAGGGCCTCGAGCTGGGAGCGCCCGAGGCGGCGGTGGTGGCTCTCGGCGAGCGCGCCGTGATCGCGATCGGACGAGGAGCGTGGGTCCAGGCCGAGGAGCTCGTGGACCAGGCGCTCCAGGTCATCCGCCGTTCGCGGATGGAGGAGTACCCCACCAGCGCGTTCGTCTGTGCGCTGGCGGCCCGCGTCGCGCTCCACCGCGGGGAAGCCGCCGCGCGCCCACGAGTTCCTCGCCCGGGCGCAGCGCCTGCGGCCGCGGCTCACCTACGCGCTGCCGTACTTCTCCGTCCAGACCCGCTTGGAGCTCGCGCGGGCCTACCTGGCACTCGCCGACGCCGGCGGCGCCGAGACGATGCTGCGCGAGATCGAGGCGCTGTTGCGCCGACAACCAGACCTCGGCAGCGCTCCCGGCCCAGGTGGAGGAGCTGCGCGTCGAGCCTGAAGACGATGCGCGCGGAGGCCCCCGGGGCCTCGACCCTGACCGAGGCGGAACTGCGCCTGCTCCCCTACCTCGCCACGCACCTCTCCTTCCGCGAGATCGGCGAGCGTCTCTACGTATCGCGCCACACGGTGAAATCACACGCGATGGCCGTCTACCGCAAGCTCAACGTCACCTCCCGCAACGGCGCGGTCGAACGCGCCCGCGAGTTCGGGCTCTGCTTTAGGCAACACCGGCGCTCGGCCGAATCTCATGCCATCGGGATGATGACGACGCCCCGCCCAGGGTGTGTAGTTCGAGGTGTCCGCAGATACGGTCCGCGGACTCGCCGCGGATGCCGCCAAGGAGGAAATGGCCGCTTACAAGGAGACGCTGCGCAGCCTCGCGCTGAACGACGAGCGCTTCGTGGAGTCGGTGCTCGGCATGGGCCGCGACACGGTCGAGGTCTCTCGGCTGGATCAGAAGACGCACGCCCTGGTCCGGCTGGGGGCGTCGCTGGCGCTCGACGCGGCGCCCAGCTCCTACCAGTCGAACGTCGAGCTGGCTCTGGCCGCCGGCGCCAGCCTCGACGAGATCGTCGGGACCCTGATCGCGGTGGCTCCCACCGTCGGCCTTGCACGCGTCGTTTCCGCCGCGCCCGAGCTGGCGCTGGCGCTCGGCTACGACGTGGACGCGGCGCTCGAGACGCCCGGCGGGGATGCAGGAGTGACGGCCACGCCCGCGGCTGCGCGTGCCTCACCGGGTCGGGCGCCGCAGCCTGCGGCGCCTCGTCGAGCACCGCAGAACCCGAGCCGCCTCGATCTCATGCCATTCGGGGGATGCCCTTGCGTTGTGGCCGTTGCAGGATGGTCACATCCAAGGCGCGACGATCGCCTCGGAAGAAAAGGTTACTCAACAAGGAGGAATCTAATGTGGTGGGGAATCGGAATCGGCGGCGTCATCCTTTACATGGTCCTGTTGTTCACACTCGGGCTGATGACGCTCAGAAAGGGACACGGGTGGATGTTCTTCTTCGGGATCTTCCTCCCCGTGTTCTGGCTCATCGGCGCCTTTATGGAGCCGACGAGGACGGCGCCGGCCTAGCAAGGACGGTCACCGAATAGAAACGGAGATCACGATGGCACCAAGAGACAGACGTCAGCGCAGACGACGCGCCGCTGTGGTCGGCGGGGCCGCCTACGCGGCCGGCAAGCACCACGCCGCGAACCAGGCGGCCGAAGCCGCACCCCCGCCCGCCCAGGCCGAGCCGCCTCCCGCCCGCCCCGAGCAGGCGGCGCCGGGTGCGCCCGGCGGGTCCACGGGCTCAGCCCCGAGGCGCTGGAGCAGATCAAGCAGCTCGCCCAGCTGCACGAGCAGGGTGCGCTCACCGACGAGGAGTTCGCGAGCGAGAAGGCCAAGCTGCTCGGCAGCTGAGGCCGTCTCGCCTGAACGGTCTTGCAGGAGCGGGAACCCGCGTGCCGAGCCAGGTTCCCGCTCCAAAGCGGAGGGGGAGAGATTCGAACTCTCGGTGCGCTTGCGCGCACAACGGTTTTCGAGACCGCCCCGTTCAACCGCTCCGGCACCCCTCCGGGATGTGCGGCACGGGAACCTTAGCGGCGGCGGTTCAGGTCAAACCGCGCGACAGCGTCTGCTCGAGATCCTCGTACACGCGGTCGAGGTCGAACCCGTCCGGATCCAGCAGCCACTGGTAGGCGATACCGCCGAGGGCGCCGATGATGAAGGTGATGACGGCGCTCGCTTCGACGTCGTCGCGCATCTCTCCGGCATCGATCGCGGCGCGCACCCACCCCACCGTCATCGCGCGCAGGTTGGCGTGCAGCTTCGCGAACTCCTGCGCCAGCTCCGGCCGCGGACCGAGCGCCTCGAACATCAACACATAGAAGAGCCGCAGCGCTTCGCCCCGTTCGATGAGGAAGCGCCGGTGCGCGCGCAGCCCGCGGCGCACCGCCTCGATCCCGTGCGCGTCGCCCACGTCGGGTAGGAGCACCTCGGCCTCCCAGTCCCGGAACGACCGCTCGACCACCGCCCACAGCAGGCCCTCCTTGGACTCGAAGTGCCAGAAGATCGAGCCGCGGCTGACGCCGGCCCGCTCCCCGATGGCCTGGACGGAGGTGCCGCGGTAGCCGCGCTCGGCGAACAGGCTCGTGGCGGCGTCGATCAGCGCGCTCTTCGAGCGCTCGGACTGCTCCTGTTTGGCGGACGGTGCCGTGGCCATTGACCGAAGCGTAGCGGCGATCTATGCTGACCGATCAGCATAGACACCAGGAGGAGGGCACGATGGCGGAAATCTCCAAGGCGGTGCTGATCACCGGCTGCTCGACCGGCATCGGCCGGGCGACGGCCGAGCGGCTCGCGGAGAAGGGCTGGACGGTGTACGCGACCGCGCGCCGGCCGGAGTCGATCGAGGACCTGAAGGCGAAGGGCTGCCGCACGCTCGCGCTGGACGTGACCGACGAGGCCTCGATGCAGGCGGCCGTCCGCGAGGTCGAGGCGGCCGAGGGCGCGGTCGGGGTGCTCGTCAACAACGCGGGCTACAGCCAGAGCGGCGCGGTCGAGAGCGTCAACCTCGACGACGTGCGCTCGCAGTTCGAGACCAACGTGTTCGGGCTCGTGCGCATGTGCCAGCTCGTGCTGCCGGCGATGCGCGCGCCAGGGCTGGGGCAAGATCGTGAACGTCAGCTCGATGGGCGGGAAGATGACCTTCCCGGGCGGCGGCATCTACCACGGCACGAAGCACGCGGTCGAGGCGATCAGCGACGCGCTGCGGTTCGAGGTGCGCGGCTTCGGCGTCGACGTGGTCGTGATCGAGCCGGGCCTGATCCGCACGCAGTTCGGCGAGGCCGCGGTCAACAGCATCGCGACCGGCACCTCCGACAACGGCCCGTACGCGGAGTTCAACGCCGCGGTCGCGGAGGCCACCGCCGGCGTCTACGACGGCCCGCTCGCGCGGCTGGGCGGCGGCCCCGAGACGGTCGCGCGCAAGATCGAGAAGGCGATCTCGCGGCGGCGAGCCGCGGACCCGCTATCCGGTGACGCCGTCGGCGCGCATGATCATGGGAATCCACACCGTGCTGCCCGACCGCGGCTGGGACGCCTTCAACGCCAGCAACTTCCCGCGCCCGAAGAGGGAAGCCGTGATGCCTGAGGCGGCGAGTGGCCGACCGAGGACGCAGGCTGGCGAAGATTCGCAGCCGCGTCGGCGCGGGGCGCGGGAGCCGTGACGTCCGTCGCGATCGTCGGTGCGGGCTTCGGCGGGATCGGGACCGCGATCTCGCTGCGCCGCGCAGGCGTCGAGGACATCACGGTCCTCGAGCGCGGCGAACGCGTCGGCGGCGTGTGGAACCAGAACACCTATCCCGGCGCGGCGTGCGACGTGCCCAGCCACCTCTACTCCTACTCGTTCGCGCGCAACCCCGGCTGGGGCAGGCGGTTCGCACTCCAGCCGGAGATCCAGACCTACGTCGAGGACGTCGCGCGCAAGCACGGCGTGCTCGATCGCGTGCGCCTCGGCACGGACGTCACGTCGGCGGAATGGGATGCGGCCGGCGCACGGTGGCGCCTGCAGACGAGCGACGGCGCGGTCGAGGCGGACGTGCTCGTGTGCGCCTGCGGCCAGCTGAACCGCGCGGCCATTCCGGACCTGCCCGGGCTCGACCGGTTCGCGGGGCCCGCCTTCCACTCCTCCGCCTGGCGGCACGACGTCGACCTGCGCGGGCTGCGCGTCGGCGCGATGGGCAGCGGCGCGAGCGCGATCCAGTTCGTCCCCGCGATCCAGCCGCTGGTCGGCTCGCTCACCGTCCTGCAGCGCACGCCGCCGTGGATCCTGCCGAAGCCCGACCGCGCCTACCGCCCCTTCGACACCGCGCTGTTCGAGCGCCTGCCGCTCGCGCAGCTGGCCGGCCGCTTCAGCTTCTGGGCCTTTCTCGAGGCCGGGATCGCGGGCTTCATCGGGCACGAGCACGCGATGCGGCCGCTGGCCGCGATCGCGCGGTCGCACCTGCGGCGCCAGGTCCGCGACCCGGAGCTGCGGCGCAAGCTCACTCCCACCTACAAGATGGGATGCAAGCGCGTGCTCTTGAGCAGCGACTGGTATCCCGCGCTCGCGCAGCCCAACGTGGAGGTCGTCACCGACGGCGTGTCGGAGGTGACCGAGACCGGACTCGTCCTGCGCGACGGCCGCGCGGTGGAGCTGGACGCGCTGATCTTCGGCACCGGGTTTCGCACACGGGAGTTCGTGGCGCCGATGCGCATCGCCGGCCGCGCGGGCCGCACGCTCGAGGACGCGTGGAGCGAGGTGCCGCATGCCTGGCACGGGCTCGCCGTGCCGGACTTCCCGAACATGTTCCTGATCTACGGGCCGAACACGTTCGGCGGCTCCGGCTCCGCGATCTACATGATCGAGAGCCAGATGCGCCACGTCGTGACGGCGGTCGGGGAGCTGCGCCGCAACGGTGCGCGCACGATCGAGGTCCGCGCCGGCGCGCACGCGGCGTTCATGGCCGAGCTCCACGAGCGCCAGCGGCGCACCGTGTGGGCCACCGGGGGGTGCTCCAGCTGGTACGTGGACGACCAGGGGCGCGACCCGACCAACTGGCCCGGGTACACGCTCGAGTACCGGCGCCGGACGGCCCGGGTGTCACCCGACGTGTACGCGTTCGACCGCGCGCCGCAGCCGGTCGCCGCCTAGCGCTCGCTAGCGGCGCGAGCCGAAGAAGCTCGTCAGCAGCGACGCGCACTCGTCCGCCAGCAGTCCTCCGGCGACCTCGGGCTGCCAGTTCAGGCGCGGCTCGGACAGGACGTTCAGCACGCTCCCGGCGGCGCCCGCCTTCGGGTCCGCGGCTCCGTACACGACGCGCGGAACGCGCGCCCACACGATCGCGCCCGCGCACATCGCGCACGGCTCGATCGTCACGTACAGGACGGAGTCCGGCAGGCGCCACCCGCCGAGCTTCTGACCGCCCTCGCGCAGCACCATGATCTCGGCGTGCGCGGTCGGGTCGTTGCGCAGCTCGCGCTCGTTGCAGGCGGCGGCCAGCACCTCCCCCTCGCGCACCATCACCGCGCCGATCGGCACGTCGTCGTGCTCGAGCGCGCGCTCGGCCTCGCGCAGCGCAAGCCGCATGTAGTACTCGTCACGGGGAAAGAAGCGGTCCACCGGCGGCAATCCTCAGAGGACCGTGCGGCGGCCGGTCATCTGTCCCGCCGCGCGCAGCGGCAGCAGCAGGCCGAAGCGATCGGCGGTGCGCACGCCGGCCGTCATGACGCCGAACGACCTGCTCTTCGGCGCCGCGAGGCGGTCGTCCTCGATCAGCTCCTGGTACCAGTCGACCGTGCGCTTCAGCGTCTCGGTCGCGCCCCGCGGCACATAGCCCAGCGCACGCCTGGCCTTGGCCGAGGAGTAGCGCCAGTCGGGCGCCATCAGCCGGATGCCCTCGAGGATCCCGAACGGGACGCCGGCGCGCTTCAGCGCATCCGCGACGCCGGCGATCTCGGGCGGCAGCACCAGCAGCGGGTGCCGCTTCCCCGACATGCGCGCGATCCGTTCGATCACGTCGGACCAGCGCAGGTTCTCGCCGCCGATGATGTAGCGCTCGCCCGCGCGGCCGCGGTCGGCCGCGAGCAGGTGACCCGTCGGCGACGTCCTCGACGTCGACCACGTTCGTGTACGCGTCCACGATCGCGGGCAGCCGGCCGCGCAGGTAGTTCCCGACGATCCGCGTGGAGGTCTCGCCGGGCAGCATCCGGTTGAACGCGGGGCCGAGCACGTAGGAGGGACACACCGACACCACGTCGATCCCCAGCCGCTCGCCGTGTGCCAGCGCCACTCGCTCGCCCTCGTACTTCGAGTCTGTATAGAGGAGGCCGGTGCCCGACTCGGGATACGGGTTGCGCTCGGTCGCCGCGCGGTCACCCGAGGCGGGGCCGATCGACGCGACGCTGGAGGTGACCACGACGCGCGAGACCCCGCACTGCGCCGCCGTCTCGACCGCGACCCGTGGACCCACGGCGTTCACGCGCCAGACCTGGCGCCGCGGGCGCGACGCGACCATGCCCGCCGTGTGGAACAGCACGTCGCAGCCCTCGAGCGCGCGGCGCATCGAGCGGCGATCGAGCACGTCCGCGTCGAAGACCTCGACATCGCAGCCGGCCAGCGCGGTCAGCCGCCGCCGGTCGCGGACGGTCACCCGGACCTCGTCCCCCCGCTGCGCGAGGCGGGCCGCGACATGCGCCCCGACGTAGCCGGTCGCGCCCGTGACGCAGACCCTCACGGCCGGGCTCCGGCACGGAGAACCGCACTCGCGCCGATTTCTATGGCGCGTGCACCCCTGCTGACCGATACTTCTCCACCTGACGAGCGTTTTGGATCAGTGCTGGGCTGTACCATCGACGCGTCTCCGGGAATCGTGGCTAACTCCAAATATTTTGGACTGCTGACCGCCGTTACGGCGGTCTTGCTGTGCCTGGCTGCAGCGGTGCCTGCGGCTGCGGCCCCGCACGTGCCCGACGAGCTGCTGGTGAAGTATCGCGCCGGGGCGACCGCGGCGGAGCGGTCCGCGGCCCGCGAGGCAGCCGGAGTGGGCTCCGCCGCCGCCGTCGACCCCCGCACCGAGCGGGTGACCGTGCAGGGCGGGAGCGTGCGTGAGGCGGCCGCGGCGCTCGAGCGCGAGGACAGCGTGGTCCACGCGGTCCCCAACTACGTCGCCACGGCGACCGCCTTCGCGCCCAACGACCCGGGCAAGACGGGTCCGGGCGGATGGGCCGCACTGCAGTGGAACTTCACGGGTCCGTTCGGCGTCAACATCGTGGGCGCCTGGGACAACGCGATCGCGGCGGGCAACCCCGGCGGCGGAGGCATCACGGTCGCCGTGCTCGACACCGGGGTCGCGTACCGGACCTCGCCGGACCGCCGTTACCTGGTCGCCCCGGACCTCGACCGGGCCCGCTTCGTGCGCGGCTTCGACTTCGTCCGCAACAACAAGCTCCCCTACGACCGCAACGGCCACGGCACCTTCGTGGCCGGCGTGATCGCGCAGAGCACGAACAACGGGATCGGCCTCACGGGAGTGGCCTACCACTCGCGGATCATGCCCGTGCGCGTGCTCGACTACGAGGGCAAGGGCGACGTCGCCACGATCGCGCGCGGGATCCGGCTGGCCGCGCGGCGCGGCGCGCGCGTGATCAACATGAGCTTCGAGTTCGACATCGGGCTCAGCTCGTCGGAGATCCCGGACGTCCTGTCGGCCGTGCGCTATGCGCACCGCAAGGGAGTCGTGATGGTCGCCGCGGCCGGCAACACCGAGGAGACCCGGATCGCCTACCCGGCCCGCGCACGCCAGGTGATCGCCGTGGGCGCGACCACGGAGCACGGGTGCGTCGCCGACTACTCGAACTCCGGCTCCGGGCTCGACCTCGTCGCGCCGGGAGGCGGCGCCGACGCGTTCATCGACACCGACGCCAACTGCAAGCCGCTCGAGGATCCGGGCCGCGACGTCTATCAGTACACGTTCCGCGGCTCCAGCCCGCGCAAGTTCGGTCTGCCGAGCGGCTACGAGGGCACGTCGATGGCCGTTCCGCATGTGACCGGCACGATCGCGCTGATGCTCGGCGCGCACACGCTGGGCCAGCACCCTGCGACACAGCAGATCGTCCAGCGGCTCGAGTCGACCGCGACCGACCTGGGCCCACCCGGCTACGACCAGCTCTACGGGTGGGGCCTGCTGAACTCCGCCGCGGCCACCGCGCCGCCGGCACCTCCGCCGCCTGCACCTGCCCCTTAGCTCGTCCTGACGATCAGGACAGAGGTCGGGGCGTGGTGGGACACCTTGTTCGGCACGCTCCCCAGGAGGAACCGCTTGGCGCCAGTCATGCCCTTGTTGCCGACGACGATCAGGTCCGCGTTCTCCTCCTCGGCGACGTCGAGGATCGCGTCGGCGGCCTCGCCCTGGCGTGCGAACGTGCGTACCGGCACGCCGGCCGCCTCGACCTCGCTCGCCGCCTCGGCGAGAGTGGCGTCGACGTCCTCGCTGGGGCTCACGGTGTGCTCGATGTCGGCCGGCGCCTCGAGGCGCTCCGCCTGCAGCCGCGAGGAGGGCACCGGGTCGTATGCGCTCACGATGTCGAGCGAGGCCCCTGTCTTCTTCGCCAGCTCGGTCGCCTCGCGCACGGCTTGCGTGGCGGTCTCAGAGCCGTCCGTTCCGACCACGATCCGAGAGAACATCTTCCCTCCTCGAGGAATCAGCAGCAAAAGCGGGCGGATCATAAGCGTTCCGTGCCTGCTGCGCGATGCGGGAGTACCGCTACCCTTGACCCCGGCCATGGACCGACAGCCGATGCCTCCCTTCTGGATCGTGGTCCAGATCCTGATCGTCATCTGCGTCCTGATCTCGGCGGTGATCGTCGTCGTCAAGCTGTGACGTTGGCGCAGCCGACCGCCCCGGCCGAGCCCGACTACGGCCCTTCGCTCCCGCAGATCGTGCGGCCGTGGCTGCGCAAGCGCTCGCGCCCGCAGCAGGTCGCGCTGGGGCTGGTCGTCGTGCTGCTGCTCGCGGCGGTCGCCGCGCTCGCGATCCGCAGCTCGGCCGAGGTCAAGACCTACCAGCAGACCGAGTCCGACGCCCGCGACCGCGGGCTGAACCCGATCGAGTTCCACTTCGACCACTCCCGCAAGCTGAGCCTCTCGCAGCCCCCGGGCGCCTACGTGCGCGCCGAGCGGCGCAGGAACGGGGAGCTGGTCGCCAGCATGACCGTCTCGCCGTTCCGGATGGCGCGCCGCGACGGGTTCATCGCCGGCTACCTGCCGCTCGTCGCGACCGACCTGCAGCACGACGCGGCGCGGCGCTACGAGCACTTCCGGCTCCAGTTCGAGGGGCGCGCGCGGGTGAACGACGTCGAGGGTTACCAGTTCGCGTTCACGGCGCGCCTCGCACGCGCGGGCGGCGGAGACCCCCGCCAGCTGTTCGGCCGGATCGTCGTGCTGCCGGAGCCATACGACTACAACGACCCGGCGAAGGAGCATCCGGCCGGGCAGAACCCCACGCGTGGCCTGCTGATCACGATGCTCGCCACCACGCTCGACGCGCCGGATTCGCCGACCAGGGTCGGCGACGAGGGCATCCTGCAGAAGCCGTTTCGCAGCTTCCGCTTCGGAAGCTAGGGAGAAGCGCTGGGGACCGTGGCCGCGCTGCCGGTCGCGCCGACGGAGCTGCCGCTCGCCCCCGTGGTGCCCTGCTGCTTGACCGGCGGTGAGGCCGGGGCGCAGCGGCGCCGCCCGTCTCGGGCTCCGCGCCGGCGCTGCCGGTCACCGGGGCGGGCTCGTCCTGCGGGCTCGGCCTGATCGCCCGCGGCGGGATCGGTCGCGCCGGTGTCCCCCGTCGTGCCGGTGTCGGGCTTCGTCGCGGCGGGGTCGGCCGTGCTCGCATCCGCCGGCTTCGGCGGCGCGGCGGCCTGCTTCGCCGGCTCGGTCAGCTCGGCGGGCGCGCCGCTGAGGGAGGCGCCGCCCGACGGGTTCACCGGCGGCGGGGCCTGCCGCACCTGCGCGGGCACCGACACGGCCGGCTTCGAAGGCTCCGGTGCTGCGACGCGCTTCGCCTCGACCGCTCCACCGGCGATCACGGCGGTGACGGCCACGCCGGCGACCGCCTTGGTCGCGACGGCGCCCAGCCCGAGGCCGCCCGCCGAGGCGAGGCCGCCCGCGGCGCTGCCGGCCGCGGCGCCGCCCGCCACGCCGGTGGCAGCGCTCGTGGCTGCCGTGACCGCTCCGGTGGCGCCGGCCGCGCCCGCGGCCGTGCCGCCGGCCGTGGCGCCGCCCGCTGCCGCTCCGCCGCCGCCCGCGAGCGCGCCGGCGCCGAGCTTGGCGAGCGCGAGCTTCTTCAGGATCAGCAGCGGCCCGATCGGGAAGGCCAGCGCCATCGCGGTGGTGGTCTTGCGCAACTGGGTGCGGTAGTCGCGGCACTCCTCGCACTCGCGCACGTGGCGGCGCAGCGCGGGCGAGGCCTTCTTCAGCCCCTCGGAGATCTCGGCCAGCTCGCGGCGCACGTCGTCGCAGCTCAGCTGGCGCGCCTCGGCGGCCTCGGCCAGGGACATCCGCGCGCGCACGAGCAGCGACTTGACGCTCGGGATGGTGGTCTCCATCGCCTCGGCGATCTGGTCATAGGAGAGCGCGTCGATCTCGCGCAGGAGGAGCGCGGTGCGCTGCGACTCCGCAAGCTTTTGCACGTCCTCGAGCAGGTGCCGCACGTCCGCGCGGCGGTGCACGACGTCCGCCGTGGTGCGGCCGTGCGCGTCCACGTGCTCGTCCATGGTGTCGCTGGCATCCGCCGTCGGGCGGCGCAGGTGGTTGAGGCAGCGGTTGCGCGCGATCCGGTACAGCCACGGGCGCACGTGGATCTCGCGCTGGTCGCCGAGGATCGCGTTGTAGGCGTTCGCGAACACCTCCTGCAGCACGTCCTCGGCGTCCTCCTTCGACCCGAGCATGTGCCGGCAGAAGCCCAGCAGGCGCGTGCGATAGCGCCCGAACAGCACCTCGAAGGCCGCGTCGTTGCCGCTGCGCAAGAGCACGATCAGGCGCTCGTCCGACTGCAGGCGAAGCAGCGGGGAGCGGCCGCCCAGCAGGCCGGAGCGTGTGGTTTTGGTGACGGTGGTGGTGGTCACGCGATATTGGATCGGGCGGCCCGCGGAGCCGCCTACGAGGAAGAAAACACCGTACCAGCGGGCAAGTTGCGACCCGCCGGTTGAATCGGAGCGCCCGTGGGCGCCGGATTTCGCCCGCTTGCGGGGGAATCGTGCGGCTACAGTGGTTTTGCGCCCGGGTGCTGGAACTGGCTATACAGGGCGGGCTTAAACCCCGCTGTCCTCACGGACTTGTGGGTTCGACTCCCACCCCGGGCACCTCTTTCTACTGTCGCAGCACACCCTCCAGCTGCCCACGCACGTCACCGGTGAGGGCGTCCGCATGACCGGGCCAGGCGGCGGCGGGCTCCATCTCGGCCAGCTTGCGGATGCTGTCGCGCGCCTTGTCCGTGTCCCAGTTGAACGCTTCATGCGGCACGCGCGGCGCGCCCTTCTGGCCGGTCATGGGATTCAGCGTGTAGAACGTGTCGCTGACCAGCGCCAGCCGGTCGCTCTCGCGCCACAGCCCGATCAGCCCGGGAGCGTGACCGGGTAGGTCGACGACCTTGAAGCCGGCGATGTCGTCGCCCTCCGAGACCGTGCCCTCGACCTTCACGGGGCCGCCGTCCCACATGCTGAGCAGCCGCGGGAACAGCGGTCGCGCGTACCAGTCGAGCTCCGAGAAGCGGAAGTAGTGCTCGCCTCCGTCGCCCTCGGTGTCCGCCACGTTGTCGGGGTGACAGAACACGGGCGCGCCGAGGCCCGGCGCCGCGCCGCGGTGATCTGGATGGCCGTGGCCGAGCACGATGCGCTTGATGCCGCCGAGACCGGCGGCGACCGAGCCGATACCTCGCACCATCGACGCGGATGCCGGCGTCGAACACGGTCACGCCGCCCTCGTCCTCGATCAGGTACACGTTCATGGTCTTCACCGGGAAGCCGCCCCGCACCAGCCACACGCCGTCCGCGACCTGGCTCACGTCGGGCTTGAAGAATGGACGCAGCAGGCGCGTGCGGGTGTTGAACGCGGACGCCATGCGCCGCTCGGTCGTGCTGTCCTGTGCCGGGAGCAGGCCGACCGCCCGCGCGAACTGGCCGCTGTCGTAGTAGGCGTCGTTGCGGACGATCTTCCCGTCCTCGATCGTCAGCATGTCGATGCCCTCGAGATCGATCCGCGCGCCGGTCGGCTCGATCCCCTGGAAGGGACCGCCGCAGAAGGTGCCCGAGGCGTGCCAGCGCACCGCCGCCTGGTTGCGCGCGGCGACCACGTCCAGCACCTCGAAGCGCATGTCCGGCATCGCGGCGAACGTCTCCCCGAAGAACGCGACCATCTCGTCCGGGACGCTCAGCGGGCGCCCCAGCGGCGCGATGTTCTCGATGCCGCCGGGTGCCCAGAACGTGGCCATGGCCTGCGGGTCGCGGGCCGCCACCGCCTCGAAGTAGGCGCGTGCCACCTTCCCGGGGCCGGGTGCGCGGCCCTTCTGCTCGCCCGTCTGCTGCGCGGCCTCGGCGCTGACGTCCGGCTTGGTGCTCTCCGTCGCTTCTGACAAGGCTCCTCCTTCGCTCGGGTAGGCCCCACGGCTCCGCCGGGGCGCAGCATAACGGCGCAGCGGCTTCAACCCGAGGTGAGCTCGACTGCGACGGACCCAAGCCCGTCCACCAGCAGCTCGAACCGCTCGCCCGCTGCTGCCGGCAGAGCGGTGACGAGCGAGCCCGCAATGATCACGTCGCCGGGCTCGAGCGACTCGCCCACCGCCGACAGGTAGCCCGAAACCAGCGCGACCACCTCATCGGGAGCCATGGCCGCCGCCGCGACGTCGATCGCGTGCTGCTCGTGCCCATCGTGCAGGAAGCGCGCGGACAGCCCCTCGACGCTCGTGCGCCCTGCGGTCACCGGCCCGAGCACGACCGCGCGGTGGAAGACGTTGCCCGCCATCACCCGCTCGAGATCGTCGAACGGCATGTCGATGTCGATCACCTCGAGCGCCGGCCCGAGGCCCGCGATCGCGCCGTCCTCGCCCACGTGCACGGCGATCTCCGGTTCCACGGCCGGCCGGGTGGCGCCGGCGAGCGAGTGCGAGCCCCCCGGGTCGACCTCGGCGCCGGACGCGAGATAGCCGATCACCGGCTGCGCGATGCCGAGCGCCTGCTGCACCCGCGGGTCGTTGAGCGCGATCTTGAACCCGAGCCGCCGCTCGCCCGCGGCGGTGCGCTTGCGCAGCGCGGCGAACTGGGCCTCGAGCCCGCGGCGCACGCGCGGGTCGAGCGGCTCTGCGCTCAAGGCTTGATGTCGCGGTACCGCGTGAGCACCGCGAACACGACATACCCGACGCCCAGCAGGATGAAGTAGGCGGTCGCCGGCGCATCGTCTCCCGCGAACCCGAAGACGAACGGGGTCACGAGGAACACCAGGCCCAGCACGTAGTCGAGGACCACGTGCGAGGCAACCGGCAGCGTGCGCGCCAGGCCAGTGGGAGCGTCGGTGACGACGGCGAGCACCAGGATCCCCGCGCCGATCAGGACGGCGACGACCTTGGCCGCCGAGTCGTCGAACGAGAAGATGAACGGGGAGAGGATCGTGAGGACCCCGATCCCGTACTCGATCAGCACGTGCAGCCCGAACGGGATCGAGTTGGGCTGCACCCGGCGGCGATCGCTGCGCACCGGCGGCTGGGGCTTGGGCGTCACGCCGCGGATCGTAAACGGCGGCTCTTGCGCGGGGTCCCCCGGCAGGCTTCCGCCCGCGCCGCGGTTCGGGTCGATTGGCGCTCGGCCTTGGTCTATATTGAGAACCGTGAGCACGCAGACGGCCAAACTGCCGCGCGAGCAAGGGGAATCACAGGCGAAGCAGGCTGGGAAGGCGCCCCAGGAGATCTCGCCGCGGATGTTCGACAACCCGATCCTGGAGTGGGGATCGCGGGTGCACCCGATCGTCCCGCCGCTGATCTACGTCCCGGTGATCTCGTTCCTCCTGTCCGTGGCCGTGAACGCGAAGGACCTGTCGGTGCCGGCTGTCGCGGGAGTGTTCCTGCTCGGCACCGCGTTCTGGACGTTCTTCGAGTACACGCTGCACCGTTTCATCTTCCACCTGCGCCCCGACAACGACTGGGGCCGGAAGATGCACTTCATCATCCACGGCGTGCACCACGACTACCCGCACGACCCGATGCGGCTGGTGATGCCGCCGGCGGTCAGCATCCCGCTCGCGATCATCATGTACTTCGTGTTCCGCGGCGTCCTTGGCCCGGAGTGGTCGCTGCCCGCGTTCGCCGGGTTCCTGCTGGGCTACCTCCTCTACGACATGGGGCACTACCACATCCACCACCACCGCGCGGACAACAAGATCAGCCTCGCGCTGCGCCGGTATCACTACCGCCACCACTTCCAGCAGTCCGACCGCGGCTTCGGTGTCACCTCTCCGCTGTGGGACCGCGTGTTCCGCACCGCGCCGGTGATCCGCCGGCGGCGCCCGCCCAAGAGCGCCACTAAGAGCGCCTGAGCATCTCCTCCGCGCGCGCCAGGTCGGCGGGCGTGTTGACGTTGAACACGATGCGCTCCGGGTCGCCGTAGCGCCGCACCTTCGGCTCGTTGATGCGCACCGCGCCCAGCTCGGTGACGATCTCGTGCAGCGGGCGCTGCTCGTCGCGTCCCGCGCGCAGCGCATCGATCAGCTCGGGGGTGTAGCGGCCGATCAGCGGGTGCAGCCTCCCCGCGGCCTCGATCACGACGAGCGGCTCACTGCGTCCGGCGAGATGGGCCAGCAGCGCGGGTGCCAGAAACGGCAGGTCGCACCCGCAGACGACCACCGGCCGGCCCGCACGCTCGAGCGCCGCGACCAGACCGGTGAGCGGATGCGCGGGCTCTTCCGGCTCCTCCCACACGGGTACATCGAGCGGCGGCAGCTCGGTCCCGGGCTTCGCGACGACGACTGCCTCCAGCCGAGCCTCGCGCATCGCGCGCAGCGGGCGCTCGATCAGCGGCGCGCCGGCCAGCTCGATGCCGGCCTTCGGAGCACCCATGCGGCTGCTCCGACCACCTGCCAGCACGACTCCCAACGGCTCGCTCAAAACAAACGGAGGCTAGTAGGGTTGCCCGGCACGCGAATCCGAGGGAGGCACGATGGCAACGAAGGACCAGACGCAGGCTCCGGCGGCCGAGAGCGCCGACGCGAAACAGCCGCACGGCGGCATCCTGATCGCGCGGCGGCTGAAGGCTCATGGTGTGTCCAAGTTGTTCACGCTGTCGGGCGGGCACCTGTTCTCGATCTACGACGGCTGCCGCGACGAGGGCATCGACATCGTCGACGTGCGCCACGAGTCGGCGGCCGCGTTCGCGGCGGAGGGCTGGGCCAAGGTCACGCGGGAGCCGGGCGTGGCGGCGCTCACCGCCGGACCCGGAGTCACCAACGGCATGAGCGCGCTCGCCTCCGCGCACAAGAACAACTCGCCGATGCTGGTGCTGGGCGGACGCGCGCCGCAGTTCCGCTGGGGCCAGGGATCCCTCCAGGAGATCGACCACGTGCCGTTCGTCGCACCGCTCACGAAGAGCGCGCGCACGGCCACGTCCACGGCCGAGGTCCCGGAGCTGGTCGACGCGGCGCTGGCCGCGACCCTCGCCGTCCCGACCGGGCCCGTCTTCCTCGACCTGCCGCTGGACGTCGTCTTCATGGAGGCGGATGACCCCGGCAACGCCGCCACGCTGCCCGACCCGGCCGCGCTGCCCGCGGCGGACGGCCGCGAGATCGAGCGCATCGGCGCGCTGCTCGGTGCCGCGGAGCGCCCGGTGATCATGGCCGGCACGGACCTCTACTGGGGCCACGGCGAGAACGCGCTGCGCGAGCTGTCGGAGGCGCTCGGGATCCCGGTGTTCCTGAACGGCCTCGCGCGCGGCTGCCTGCCCGCCGACCATCCCAACTTCTACTCGCGGGCGCGCAGCGCCGCGCTGAAGGACGCCGACGTCGCGCTCGTGATGGGCGTGCCGATGGACTTCCGTCTCGGATTCGGCGGCAGCTTCGGCGAGGACACGCAGCTCGTGCAGATCGACTCCGCCGAATCCAGGCCGCGCCGCGCCGCGCGAGCTGGCGGGCGAGCTGTACGGCGGCTTCCCCGCGACGCTCGCCGCGCTGCGCCAGGCCGCGCTCGACGCCGGCGGCTCCCCGCAGCGCACCGCCGCCTGGCGCGCGGGCCTGCGCGAGACCGAGGACGCCAAGCGCGCCGCCGAACGCGAGCAGCTCACCGACGACCGCGCGCCGCTCCACCCGATGCGCATCTACAAGGAGCTGGACGACATCCTCGACCGCGACGCGATCGTGATCGGCGACGGCGGCGACTACGTGTCCTTCGCGGGCCGAGTGATGAACACCTACGAGCCGGGCTGCTGGCTCGACCCGGGCCCGTTCGGTTGTCTCGGCTCCGGTCCCGGCTACGCGATGGCGGCCAAGCTCGCGCGCCCCGACAAGCAGGTGTGCCTGCTGCTCGGCGACGGCGCCTTCGGCTTCTCCGGCATGGAGTTCGACACGATGGTGCGCCACGGCATCCCCGTCGTCGCGGTCGTCGGCAACAACGGCATCTGGGCGCTCGAGAAGCACCCGATGGAGTTCCTGTACGGGTACTCCGTGGCCGCGGAGCTGATCCCCGAGACGCGCTACGACAAGGTGGTCGAGGCGCTCGGCGGGCACGGCGAGTTCGTGCAGCGGCCGGACGAGCTGCGCCCGGCACTCGAGCGCGCGTTCGCGTCGGGCAAGCCGGCGTGCGTGAACGTGCTCACCGATCCCACGGTCGTCTACCCGCGCAGCGCAAACCTGGCGTAGGACACCGCGTTATCGTCGGCCGCGCTACGCGGTAGAGGGCGGTTGAGCGAGCGCGTTCTCGGGACTGGGCCGTTTCAGTGCCGGATAGCGACCTCGAGACGGCCCACCCTCCACACGATGTTCGGTGGAAAGCGAAGAGGCGACCGATAGATCCAACGGTCGCCTCTTCAAGTAGGCCCCGTCAGGACGGGCAGGGGTACGTGCCTTGGGGGGCCATAACGCGGTTCGAGCAACGGGAGGCGCCGTAACGTTGCGGCATGTGCCCGAACCTATGTTGGGAACCGGACCCGGTGTTGCAGGTCTCATCTTCCCGCGTTCGCATTATGGACCGGCCCGAGGACGTCCTGCAACCGCGAAGTCCCCAAACTGGACGTTTATTCCATGCGCGTGTCGCGATTCCGCGCGATTACGCGTGTTTCCGGGCAGTTTTGGACGCCTCGATGGCCGCTCCATCGAGGATGTCGTGCTCAGACACCCGGATCTCGGTTAGTTCGAACAGCCCGATCGCCTCGACCAGGATGATCCCGCCGGCCACGATCGTGGGCGCGCGATCGGGATGCAGACCGGTCACGCTGCGCCGTTCCGCCACCGGCCTGCGCGCCAGGTCCGCGAGGATCTGCTCGCAGCGCTCGAGCGTGAGCTGGTGGCCGTCAACGCGGTCACGGTCGTAGGGCTCGAGCCTCAGGTCGATCGCCGCGAACGACGTCGGGGTGCCGGCCACCGCAATGCCCTCTCGCGCGCGCTCGCGCATCTCGGCCGGCACAGACGACGCAAGCACGTCCCGTACCGCCGCGCGGCAGGCCTCCAGCTCGGCCGGTGTCGGCGGATCGGTGTGCAGGAATCGCTCTGTGTAACGCACCGAACCGATCTGGGTCGAGACGAAGAACTCGACGCGGCCATCGCTGCCCACCACGATCTCGGTGCTGCCACCGCCGATGTCGAGCACCATCACCGGTGCCTCGGGCGGTCGTGCCGACGTCGCGCCGAGGAAGGTCAGGCGCGCCTCGCGCTCGCCGGTGATGGTCGTGGCCTCGAACCCGAACCGCTCGCGCAGGGCACGCTCCAGCTCCGCGCCGTTGTGCGCGTCACGCACGGCGCTCGTGAGCACGGCGACGACCTGCTCGGCGCCGAACCGGTCGATCTCCTGCCGGTAGGACTCGCATACCGTGAGCACGCGCTCGACGGCCGCCTCGGAGAGGTGACCTGTCTCGTCCACTCCCTCCCCCAGCCGCGTCACGTTCGTGCGGCGCTCGAGCTCTCGGACCACGCGACCGTCCCGCACCTCCGCGACGAGCAGGCGCGTCGAGTTCGTCCCTACGTCCACCACCGCGACGATCATCCGCGAGAGTGTGCCGGATCGGGTAGAAACCGTCTATGGCCGTCGGTGTTGAGTCCGACAACGTGATGGACCATCTGGTCAAGCCCCGCTTGCGTGGCGTATCGCACCAGTGGGCGTTCTTCGTGGCGCTGGTGGCGGGCATCGTGCTGGTCGTCGCCGCCCCGTCGGGCAGAGCGACCCTCGCCGCCGCCGTCTACGCGGTCAGCGTGTCCGCCATGTTCGGGGCCAGCGCGCTCTATCACCGCATCGACTGGAAGTCGCTCGCGGCGCGGCGCTGGATGCGGCGCCTGGACCACTCGATGATCTACCTGCTGATCGCGGGCACCTACACGCCTTTCGCGCTGCTGGTGCTGGACGGCGGGCTCGCGCAGGCCGTGCTGATCGCGGTCTGGGCCGGCGCACTGCTCGGCATCGGCCTCAAGCTGCTCTGGCCGGACACTCCCAAGTGGCTGACGGCGGGGGTCTACGTGACGCTCGGGTGGGTCGCCGTGATCGCTTTCCCCCAGCTGGCCTCCGAGCTTGGCCCCGTCGGGATGGCATTGGTGGCGGGTGGCGGCGTGCTGTACACGGCCGGCGCCGTGGTCTACGCGCTGCGACGCCCTGACCCCGCCCCGGCGGTGTTCGGGTACCACGAGATCTTCCACGTGCTCGTGATCGCCGCCGCGGTGCTGCAGTTCGTGGCCGTCGCGGCCTACGCGCTGCCCGCCGGCTGATCGGCCAGCGCGCGGGCCAGGCGCCGCCAGCGCCACTGGCGATAGCGGTAGAACAGCTGCGCGTATGCCCACACGAACGGGGTCAGCAGCCCCGCGCCGATCTCGATCTCGTCCGTGTAGTGGCTCTTCCACGGGCCGCGCTCGTCGACGGTGATGCGGTGCTCCCACCGCTTCACCGAGCCGCCCTGCTCGGAGGTCAGGATCTCGCGTTCCGCGTCGTCCAGCCGCACGATGTGGATCTCGTGCCACCAGGCCGGGATGCGGCCGAAGAACAGCAGCCGCACGCGATACGTCTCGCCGGCAGCGAAGTGGTGCGGCAGCTCTCCTCCCTCGGTGCGGAAGCCGAGCAGGCCCTTGGTGATGTAGCGCAGCGTCTCGGGCTGCTTGACCGTGTCCCACGCCAGCGCGGCGGAGATCGGCAGCGTCGTGGAGACCTTGACGGTCAGGGAACTAGGGAATCAGGACGCCCTGGACGGCGAACACGGAATTGGGCGTCGTCGAAGCCACTCCGTCGGCGCCGCCATCGTTGAGGCGCACCTGGCCGAGCTGCCAGAGCGAGCGCCGGCCTTCCTTGATCGTGCCCGCACCGGTGACCGCGTCGGCGGTCGTGGTCACCGAGCACGTCGAGCCCACGGTGGTGTCCCCGGTGGCTGCACACGGCACGGTGACCTTGAGCGGGGTGTCCTGCCCGGTCGCGAACAGCGACGGGCCGTTGTCCCGGTCGGTCACGCGAATCGCCGTGTCGAGTTGCAGCTGCCCGGTGTAGTCGGGGAAGCCGGTGGTGTTGCGCCGCACGTCGGTCATGGAGATCGTGATGCGCGCGTCGGCCTCGTCGGCCGGCGTCGCGGGGTTGCCCACGAGCGCGTCGAACTTCACGAAGCCCTCCGACTTGGCGGCGGCCCCGTTGGCGTCCGGGCTTCCCACCGTCAGCTGGGCTGGAGCTGAGCGCGGGCGGGTTGCACGAGCCGAACGCCAGTGGCGGGCCGTGCGTGCGGTTCGACGCCGCGCACTGCACGAAGGACGGCACCAGCGACACGCGCGTGGGCGTCGCACCCTTGGCGCGCACGTACGCCGGCGTCGACGGGGCGTACCAGACCTGCCATGATCCCCATCACGTCCGTCTTCGGTGCTGCCCGAGTCGTTCTGGTACTCGCTGTGGAGCCTGATCATCTGGCCGGTGGTGATCGGTATGCCGTCGCTCGGGATACTCGGCACCCGCCGGGTATGCCTCCGCCTGTCTGCCGGCGGGCATGTCGGTGAAGATCCCGCAATGGCTCATCGGTGTCGAGGTGGCCGTTGCTGCCGTTCGCGGCGCCGAACGAGGTGCCGTGGTTGGCCTCCGACCTGCACAACGTCGCCCCCGTGAGGTCGGCCGGCGGCGGGTTGTTCGGCGGGATCGGTCCGTAGTACGTGCTGGCGGATCCGCCCATGAGCTCCGCCGACAGCGCGATCGCACCGCCGCGCTCGGGGCAGTGCATCGGGCACCAGTTCGGGTCGATGATGTCGATGTCGTGCAGGTGCCCGCCATGTCGATGATGCGGCCGTCCTGACGGCGACGGTCCAGTTCACGTGCGTGTCGGAGTAGCCCGGTCGGGATCGTGTACTCCGAGTCTGCCGCCGCTGCAGATCGAGTCGATGTCCAGCCACAGCGGCCGCGCGTCGGCGGTCTCGGACAGCGGCCGCCAGCGGAAGATGATCTCGACGTTGACATGCGCGGCGTCGCCGACTTGTTCACGACGTGGATGTTCATGTTCCAGTTCGGTGCGGTGTTCGTGTAGCCGAAGGGCGTCGGCAGGTGCGTGGCGTGCGCTCGTTGCCCGCACCCATAGAACGGCTCGCTGATCGGGCAGCCGATGCCCGTCTGGTTCGGGTTGAAGAGCACGAAGTGGTGCAGCAACATGCCGTTGTCCAGGTTCGCGGTGGCACCCGAGCCGTCGAACACGAGGTTCGGCACCATGTCGGTGATGCGGCAGTTGGTGCACGGCGCCGGCACCTGCGTGACGAGTGGTTGACCTGGCCGTTGGCCGGGATCGTGAACGGCCCGTAGAGGGCTCTCACAAGCTGGCCCGGGCGGGACGGCAGGTCCGTGCGCGGGTCCGAGAAGGAGCCGATGTTCGTGACCGAGCTGGCCGAGGCCGCCGTCGCCTGGACAGCGAAGCAGCACGAACAGCTGCTGCCAAAATCGCAGCCGCTTTCACGGTGACGCCCCCAGTCCCCCTCATTGACGGGGAGTCTAGCCGGGACGTCGACTTCCGGGGTGGGGAAATTTCGTTCCACTCTGTTGACTCGGCCGTGACCTCTATGCGAACATACGTTCGATGCACAGGGAGGCACAGGTCGTATGCGTTCTGATCCCGCGGTTCACCCTTCTGACCGCGCTGGGCGATCGCCGCGACCTGGTGCGGGAGCCCCTCGCGCTCGCACCTGAGCCCGACCGCGAGCAGGTCGTGGGCGAGGTGTCGGGCGCGGCGGAGGCGCACGGGATCCATCCCGGGATGCGGCTGGGAGAGGCGCTTGCGCGCTGCCCCGGGCTGCGGCTCGTGCCGCCCGACCCCGAGCGCGCGGCGAGCATGTGGGAGGCGGTGCTCGCCGCGCTCGAGGGGATCGGCGCCGCAGTCGAGCCGGCGGCGCCCGGCGAGACCTACTTCGACGCCGCGGCGCTGCGCCGGATGTACGGCGGCCACCTCGAGGGCGTGCTCGCGCGCGTTCGCAAAGCCGTGCGGATGCCCGCCCGCCTGGGCGCGGCGCCGAGCCGGTTCTGCGCGTTCGCGGCCGCCGCCCGCGCGCGGCCGGGGCGCGGGTCGAAGATCGTTCCCGCGGGAGCGGAGCGCGCGTTTCTCGCGCCGCAGCCGGTGTCCTTCCTGCCCCCGCCGCTCGCGGCGGAGCTGTGCCCGGCGCTCGAGCGGCTCGGCGTGCGCACGCTCGGCGAGCTGGCCGCGCTGCCCGCGCCCGACGTCGCGGACCGGTTCGGGGCATCCGGCCTGCGTGCCCGCGATCTGGCCGGCGGCCACGGCGAGCCGCTGCGCCCGCGCGCCCCCGGCGAGGTGCTGTCCGAGGAGATCGAGCTGCCCGAGGCGGTCTCGGGCATCCAGCTCCAGCGCGCGCTCGAGCTGCTGATCGATCGCCTGCTGGCGCGGCCGGAGCGGCGCGAGCGCGCGCTGCGCAGGATGCGCCTGGGCGCCCGTTTCGTCGAGCGGGGAACGTGGCGGCGCGAGGTCGCGCTGCGCCAGGCGACGACCTCGCGCGAGCGCCTGCGGCTGGCGCTGTGCTCGCGGCTCGAGGAGCTGCCCGCCCCGATCGAGCGGCTGGCCCTGACCGTCGTCGCCTTCGGCCCGCCGGTCGCCGACCAGCTCTCGTTCCACCGTCCCGACGAGGAGCGCCGCCGCCGGCTGACAGAGGCGCTGCGCCAGACGCGGGCGGCCGCCGGCGGCGAGTCGGTGTTGCGCGTGCTCGACACCGATCCCGGCTCGCGCGTCCCCGAGCGGCGCGCGTTCCTCACTCCCTTCCCCGAGTAGATAGATGGCTCGCCGTCTGTACCGACCGCGACCGGCGACGGTCGCGGCGAGCGCGGACGGCGTGCCCGTGCGGGTCGGACGCGGCGAGGTCGACTCCGTGCGCGAGGAGTGGCTGGTCGAGGACCGCTGGTGGACGGCGCGGCCGCTGCGCCGCCGCTACTTCGAGCTTACGATGGCGAACGGCGCAAACGCGGTCGTGTTCCGCGATCTCGAGAGCGACCGTTGGTACACACAACGGGGAGCGTGAAAGTGGGCGAGAAGGACGACCTGATCAGCCTTCAGCACGAGTGGATGGAGGCCGTCAAGCGTCGCGACATCGAGTTCCTGGAACGGCTGCTGGGACCCGAGTTCGTGCTGTTCACGGGGCGGCCCGGCGTCGAGATGCGCACCCGGCAGCAGTATCTCGACGTTACGCGTGACCACTACACCCTCGACTCGTTCGAGTACGTGGAGCTCGACGTCCAGACGTACGGAGGCTTCGGCTTCGTGCGGTCGCGATACAGCCAGCGCGGCTGGATGGACGACAAGGAGCGCAACCAGGCGTTCCTCATGACGGATGTATGGGTGAGGCGTGGCGGAGAATGGCAGGCGGTCTCGCGTCACATCAGCCCGCTGGACAGTCCGCGGTGATGTACGTCGAGCTGCACGCGCACTCCGCGTACTCGTTCCTGGACGGCGCATCCTCGCCGGAGGAGATCGCCGCCGCCGCGGCGGTGCACGGCTACGGCGCCGTCGCGCTCACGGACCACGACGGGCTGTACGGGTCGATGGAGTTCGCGCATGCGTGCAAGGGACTCGGGGTGAAGGCGATCACGGGCGCGGAGGTGACAATCAGAGATGAGCGGGGCAAGCCCGCTCACCTCACCTTGCTCGCTCAAGATCGCACCGGCTACTCGAACCTCTGCCGGCTGCTGACCGAGTCGCACGCGCACACGCGCGCCAACCCGCGCGAGCGCACACCGCCGCACGCCACGCTCGAGCAGGTCGAGCAGCACGCGGAGGGCCTCGTGTGCCTGTCGGGCTGCGCGTGTGCCGGTGCGGCCGAGCGCCATGGGCCGCGATTGCTTGCGGCGTTCGGGCGCGAGCGCTTCCGCGTCGAGCTCCAGCGCCCGTACTGGCGCCGCGACCGCACGCGCAACCGCAGGCTCGCGCAGCTCGCCGAGCGGCTGCAAGTGCCGTGCGTGGCAACGGGCAACGTGCACTCCCACCATCCCGACCGCGCCCGGCTCCAGGACGCCTTCGTGGCGGTGCGGCTGCTGTCGGCCCTCGACCAGACCGAGCCGCAGCGCCGCGGCAACGGCACGTCGGTGATGGTCTCCCCCGCCGACATGGCGGCGCGGTTCGCCGACCATCCCGCGGCGGTCGCGGAGACGGCGCGGATCGCGGAGCGGATCGAGTTCGACCTCACGCGCGACCTCGGCTACCGCTACCCCGGCTCGGAGGATCCCGAGGCCGATCGCAAGCTCGCCGAGCTGTGCGGGGCGCGGCTGCACGAGCGCTACCCGCACAACGGGGAGAACGGCGAGGCGCGCGCGCGGCTGGACGAGGAGCTGCGCGTGATCCGCATGCTCGGGCTGTCGGGGTTCTTCCTGCTCCACCACGACATGCTGGAGCTGGCGCGCGAGGTCGCGGTGGAGGTGCGCGGCGACAGCGCGGTGCGCCGCCTGCTGCCGCCCGGGCGCGGCCGCGGTTCGAGCGTCAGCTCGATCGTCTGCTACCTCACCGGCCTCTCGCACATCGACCCGATCCGCAACAAGCTGCTGCTCGGCCGCTTCCTGCACGAGGAGATCACGTCGCTGCCCGACATCGACCTCGACTTCCCGCGCGACATCCGCGAGCAGCTGATCCCGCGCGTGCACGACCGCTACGGCACCGAGCGGGCCGCGCTCGTGGCGGCGTTCGCGACCTACCGCTGGAAGGGGGTGATCCGCGACCTCGGCAAGGCGCTCGGGCTGCCCGCCGGCGAGGTCGAGCGCGTCTCGCGCTCGGCGGATGTGTACGGGGACGAGAACGACTTCCGGCGCGGTGTGGAGGAGGCGATCGGCGGGCGCCGCGCCCGCTCCGAGCGGTGGCGCGCGCTGATCGAGCTGGGCCCGGAGGCGTACGGCCTGCCGCGCCATGCGTCGCAGCACCCGGGCGGGATGGTGATCTCGACCACGCCGCTGATCGACCTGTGCCCCGTGCAGCCCTCCGCGATGGAGGGACGCAACCTCGTGCAGTGGGACAAGGACTCGTGCGCGGACGCGGGCTTCCTGAAGATCGATCTCCTCGGGTTGGGGATGCTGTCCGCGGTCGAGCGCTGCGTGGACGAGATCGCGCGCGTGCGCGGCGAGCAGATCGACCTGTCGCGCACCGACTACAGCGACGCCGAGGTCTACGAGACCATCCAGAAGGCCGAGACGACCGGCGTCTTCCAGATCGAGAGCCGCGCGCAGATGCAGAGCCTGCGCCGCACGCGGCCCGCCAGCCTCGACGACCTCACGGTGCAGGTCGCGCTCGTGCGGCCCGGACCGATCCAGGGCGGCGCGGTGCACCCCTATATAGAGAGGCGCGAGCGGCGCCGGGTCGATCCGGACTACGAGATCCCCTACGCGCACCCGTCGCTGGCGCCGGTGCTGGAGGAGACGCTCGGCGTGATCGTGTTCCAGGACCAGGTGCTGGAGGTGTCGATGGCGCTGGCCGGCTTCAGCCCCGGCGAGGCGGAGGGGCTGCGCCGTGCGATGAGCCGCAAGCGCTCCGACGCGGCGATCCTCGTGTACCGCGACCGCTTCATCGAGGGCGCGATCGGGCGCGGCGTCGAGCGCGAGGTCGCCGAGCGGATCTTCGAGCAGGTGCGCGGCTTCTCCGGCTTCGGGTTCCCGAAGGCGCACGCTGCCGCGTTCGGCCTGCTCGCGTACCAGTCGACATGGCTGCGCGTGCACTACGGGCCGGAGTTCCTGTGCGCGCTTTTGAACGAGCAGCCGATGGGCTTCTATCCGCCGGACGCGCTCGTGCACGAGGCGCAACGGCGCGGCATGGAGGTGCTGCCGCCCCACATCAACCGCAGCTCTGATGAATGTCGGGTCGAGAGCATGGCGGTACGTATCGGACTCGGTTACGTCCAGGGAGTGAAGGAGGAGGAGGTCAAGGCGCTCGTTGCCGAACGCGACCGGCAACGGTTCCTATTCCGATGCCGGCGATCTCGCTGCGCGGTCGGGCGCCGGGCGCGACACGTTGGAGAGGTTGGCGTGGAGCGGGGCCTGTGACGACCTGCCGCGGCGCGAGGCGCTGTGGCAGATGGGCGTCGTGACGCCGGGCCGCACGGTGCCGGGCGGGGTGCAGCTCTCGTTGCCGTTGTCGCCGCCCGCGGCGCCGGCGTTGAAGGCGCTCACGTCATGGGAGCGGCTGCTCGCCGACTACGGCTCCTTCAAGATCAGCATCGCCGAGCACCCGATGGCGCTGCTGCGACCGGACCTGCCGCAGGCCGTGAAGGCCAGCCGCGAGCTCGAGCGGACTCCCGACCGCAGCCGTGTGTCGGTCGCAGGTCTGGTTGTGGCGCGCCAGCGCCCGGCGACCGCCAAGGGCGTGACGTTCATGCTGCTCGAGGACGAGTGGGGCACGATCAACCTGATCGTCCCGCCGCCCGTCTACCAGCGCCACCGCCTGGTCGTGCGCGCCGAGCCGTTCGTGCTCGCGAGCGGGCGGCTGGAGCGCCGCCTCGGCACGACCAACGTGCTCGTCGACAAGCTCGCGGGCATCGAGCGCCCGGACCTGCCGCTCGCCGACGTGAAGCACATCGAGCCGCCGGCGGGGCGGGAGACCGGGCGCGACCGCGAGCCGGCGCTCGCCGCGGCGGCCGGCGGCGACCTGCGCGCCGTGCTCCCCTCACCCCACAGCTTCGGCGCCCGCGGCCGCTAGCGCCGGCCGTCTTTGATCAGCATCCGCGCCGCTGCCTTGCGTACCAGCTGCTCCACCTTATGTCCCGTCGTCGCGGCCACGGCGGGAGATATCCCCAGTGCGCGCGCGTTGGGCCTCTTCGCTTCGCCTGCGAGGTAGCGCAGGTAGGCAACCGCGTAGGGATGCCGTGGACTGTCCTTGCTGCCGAGCGTTGGCAATGGCGGCACAGCGCATCTCCTCCCGGTGCGGGGACGGACTCGTTGCCGGCCAGCGTACTCCGCGACTCAGTCGATTCAGGCGGGCGGCCCCGTCTGCCAGAGGCGCGCGCCCTGCTCGACGCGCGCGATCCAGTCTGCCGCGTTCCTGTCCCCCAAGTCCACCAGCTTGGCGCCGAAGTGCTTGTCGAAGAAGAGGTAGCTGAGCAGCTCTCCGCGTGAGGTGTCGTGGTCCACGTCGAGGCCCTGGCCCATGATTGCGACGTTGTGCCGTAGATCCAAGACGTCGGCGTAGTGGTCGTCGAACACCTCGGATGCCGCCTTGCCGATCTCGCGGTGCCCCGGAGCGATGAAGATGTATGGAACCTCGCGGTAGATCTTGGGCTGGAGGCGGTTCGGTGGATCCAGGGGCACAACGATCGGCCTGCCCCCCGACTGTGTCCGCACGATCTCGTTGATGTCCCCCAGCGTGTGCAGGTCGTTGACGAGCGGATCCACCAGCAGGCCATGGATCAACTGCTTCGCGCCATCGATCAACTCCGGCTTCGCATCCTCGTTGCTCGTCTCGTCCAGGCGAGGTGAATGAAGGGCAACGACGATGAGGTGAGTCGCACCCAGCTTCAGCGCGGGCTTGATCGGTGTGTTGAGGCGGGTTCCCCCGTCGTAGTACCACTTGCGCTGCGACTCGACGTACACCGGCGGGAACACGCTCGGGATCGCGGCCGAGGCAAGCACGTGATCGGCGTCGAGCTTCGTCTTCGTGTAGGCGATCCCGCGCCGTTTGTCCCTCGGCGGCGACGCGGGACGACCGTCGTAGAAGACCTCGCTGAGGCTCGTCGAGGAAAGCGTCGCAACGACGGCGGCCGCTTCCAGCTGCGCGTGGTCATGAACGTTCGCATGCAGGCGCTCGAACGGAATGCCGCCCGCGCGCCCGTCGATGAGCGGCCCTGCGGTGAGCGTCTTCCTGAGGGGCGACGGGTCGAGCAGGCGTTCGGCGCTGAAGCCGGGCACCTTCACGAGGTCCAGCACAGCGCTTGCCGCAGCCTTCGCGGACGAGAAGGACACGAGATCCTCGAGCGCCTTCCCCCAAGTGATCTCCTGCCAGATCTTGCACCCGTCGTCGAGCGCGTCCACCAGTGGCGCGTCTGCCGTGGCCGCCAGGTACGCCGTGTTCAGCGCTCCCACGCTGGTGCCGACGATGATGTGCGGCCGCCAGGTTTCCGGGTCGATGTCGTCGGGCCACCCGGGCTCCTGCTCGAGCCGCCTGGCGAGCCACGGCAGCAGCTTCCGCAGCACGCCCATCTCGTAGGCGCCGCGTGCGCCGCCGCCGGCGAGCACCAGGCCGATCTTCTGGGGAGGGTCACCGCCCGCATCGGGAACGGTCATCGTGCGAGCATAGGCTCAGCCCGTTTCCCGTGACGCTTCGCACACATACGTACAGTCTGTATGCGGCATACTCGCTGCACGTGTCCACCGGAGAGAGGAGTGCCCGTGCCTGACCCGACCATCCAGGACCTGGCCCACCGCTATGGGGATGCGTGGCACAGCCACGACCCCGACGCGATCGTCGCGCTGCACACCGACGACACCAAATTCCACCTGCACGTCGGCGACGAGCCGGCGCGCGGCCGCGAGGTGGTGCGCGAGGCGTTCGCGCAGATCCTCACCCAGTGGCCCGACCTGCACTTCCACCCCGTCGCGCTGCGCTACGGCGACGACTTCTGGGTGGCGGAATGGCGCATGACCGCGACCGGCGCCGACGGCAGCAAGATGGAGGCCGACGCAGTCGACGTGATCACCGTCGACCACGGGCTCGTGAAGACCAAGGACACATACGTCGACTCGATCACGATCCAGCAGCAGATCGCGGACGTGCAGGAGGTGGCCGCATGACCGTCACCGAGCCACGCACACAGGCGGCCGAGTTCATCGACTTCTTCGACCGCGGCTGGCGCGTCGGCGCCGGCGAGGCGTTCTTCGAGCACTTCCTGCCGCGCATGCATCCGGACGTGCTGATGACGCAGCCGATGTCGCCACCGGTGCGCGGCCCCGACCAGGTACGCGAACTGTTCGAGTCGGCGTTCCGCGCCATCCCCGACATGCGGGGCGAGGTCGTGAGCTGGGGCGAGACGGCGGACGGCGTGATCGTGGAGCTGCCGCTCAGCGGTCACCTCGGTGGCCGGCCCGTACGCTGGACGACGATGGACCGGATCGTGCTCGAGGACGGGCTGATCAAGGAGCGCCATGCGCACTTCGACCCGCTGCCGCTGGTGAAGGCGATGCTGCTGCGGCCGCAGGTGTCGCTGCCGCTGCTGCCGTCGCTGTTACGCAGGCGCTAGCGGCGCCAGCGGGCGCAGCTCCTCGGCGTAGGACATCGAGTGGCGCGCCAGCGCGCCGTCCTCCCCCACGCTGTATGCGCCCATGCGCCACAGCGGCGGCGAGTACACGTGCAGCGTGACCGCCGGCTCGCTGCCCCAGTGCTCCACGCGGTGGATGTCCGACGCGCTGAACGAGAAGCTCGCGCCCGGCTCGAACACGCGGGTGAGCGGCTCGGCGCCGAGCGCCAGCCGCTGCTCGCGCACCGCGCCGCGCACGACGGACACCGCGCCCGCGGACAGGTCGTGGTCGTGAAAGCCCGTGTCCTGCTCCTTCATCCAGCAGATCACCCACGCGGCGAGATGCTCGTCGCGCCACAGCTGCTCGTAGAAGCGCGCGTCCGGAACGTGCCGCACGAGGCCCCGCCACAGCTCGGTGCGGTCGGCAAGCCGCCGGACCACGTCCTCGAGCTCGGGGCGCTCGAGCGTGCGACCGCGCGCGTACTCGATCACGCCGCGACCTCGTCGCCGTCACGAGACCGGTCGCCGTCGAGCAGCCGCAAGGGATTGACGCTGAGCGTCGCGTCCCGCGCGGCGTCGCCCAGCTGGCACGCGCCGGGCTCGACGACGGGCCGGTCCGACCCGTACACGATTTGCTCGACTCCGACGCAGCGCACCATCGCGTCGAGCGCCTGGCTGCCGTAGGACGACGTGTCGTAGAAGGTGCGCCGGTCGACGGCGCCGGCGGCCGGGCCCCCGCGCGCGACGAGCCGCTCGTGATGCAGCGGCGCGCAGCCGCCCAGCATTGCGAAGAGGACGCGCAGGCTCGGCAAGGCCGGCCTGCCCTCGGCCAGGAAGGCGAGCCAGGCGGCGTGCATGCCGGACACGTAGCGCGTGAGTGCGACCCACCACTCGGGGGCCCGCGGGTCTCCGCGGTGCCAGGGCTCGGCGGGGGCCGGTCCGGGGTGCACGAACAGCGGCAGCTCGCGTTCCTCCAGCCGGCGCAGCACCGGGAGCAGCTTGTGGATCCTCCCCGGTGAGGCGAGCGCGTCAGCCGGCAGCGACAGGCCGACGAAGCCGGCGTCGCGCACCGCATCGACGTCCGCGGGGTCGGCCCGGTCGAGGGGGATGGATCCCCAGGCGCGGAACGGGCCCGGCAGCTCCAAGGCACCGAGCGCGTAGGCGGCGATCAGCTCCTCCGCCTCCGGACGCGGGAGCGCTTCGATGCCGACCGGGCTCGACAGGGCGACGAGGGCGCGGTCGACCCCGTCGTCGGTGAGCTGGCGCAGGCGCCGATCGACCGCGGTGTCCCCGGCCGCGAGTGTGAATGCGCCCTCGGCGGTGTGGAGCGTCCAGGCCCCGGGCACACCGCGCACATATGGTGCGCGGCGGCGATGCGAGAGCGCCGAGACCAGAGGCTCGGTCCAGAGGTGCTGGTGGACGTCGATTCGCATCAGAGGCATAAAATACACAAAGTCGATCAAATTTACATAGATTCCTTAGAATCATCGGCCCAAAGCCAGGAATTGCGCTTCTTGAAAGGAGAGATGCATGAGCGTCACCGACCAACTGCTCGACAACAGCCGCCGCTATGCGGCGGAGTTCGACAAGGGAGACCTCCCCCTCCCGCCGGCAAAGAAGGTGGCCGTAGTGGCCTGCATGGACGCCCGCCTGATCCCCACCCGGGTGCTCGGCCTCGACGAGGGCGACGCGCACGTGATCCGCAACGCGGGCGGCGTTGTGACCGACGACGAGATCCGCTCGCTGTCGATCTCACAGCACCTGCTGGGCACCGAGGAGATCATCTTGATTCACCACACGGATTGCGGGATGCTCACGTTCACGGACGAGCAGTTCAAGGAGCGCCTCGAGCAGGAGACCGGCGCCGTGCCGGACTGGGAAGTGGAGTGCTTCTCCGACCTCGACGAGGACGTGCGCAAGTCGATCCGGCGCATCCAGGACAGCCCGTTCATCCCGCGCAAGAACGTGCGCGGGTTCGTCTACGACGTCACGGACGGCTCACTTCGTGAAGTGGAGGCGTGATGCAACTGAAACCGGATCCGACTTTCTACGCGACCCCGGCGGAGGCGGCCGGCGCCGCGCGCGAGCAGCTCGCCTACGTCGTGACGCTCAACACCGGCACGAACGGCGACAAACGTCCCGATGCGCTGTCGGTGATCGACCTCGACCCGCGGTCGTCGACCTACGGAACGATCGTCGGGCGGCTCGACATGCCGAACGTCGGCGACGAGCTGCACCACTTCGGGTGGAACGCATGCTCCTCGGCACTGTGCCCATGGGCGGCCCACCCGCACGTCGAGCGCCGGTACCTGATCGTGCCCGGCCTGCGCTCGTCGCGGCTGCACGTCGTCGACGTGAAGGGCGATCCGCGGCAGCCGAAGCTCGTCAAGGTGATCGAGGCGGACGAGATCGCGGCGAAGACGGGATACAGCCGCGTCCACACGATCCACTGCGGCCCCGACGGCATCTACGTGTCGGCGCTCGGCAACCCGGACGGCGACGGTCCGGGCGGCATCTTCCTACTGGACCACGAGAACTTCACCGTCAAGGGTCAGTGGGAGGCCGACCGCGGCCCGCAGGAGCTGGCCTACGACTTCTGGTGGCACCTGAACTACGGCAACGTGATCACCAGCGAATGGGGCACGCCGAACATGGTCGAGGACGGACTGGTGCCCGACCTGCTGCTCAGCAACCAGTACGGACACCGGCTGCACGTGTGGGACCTCGACAAGCGTGCGCACCTGCAGGAGATCGACCTCGGCCCCGAGCATCAGATGGTGCTCGAGCTGCGCCCGGCGCACGACCCGCGCAACGCGTACGGGTTCGTCGGCGTGGTCGTGTCGACAGCCGACTTGTCCGCGTCGGTGTGGCTGTGGGAGCGCAGGGACGACGGCACGTTCGACGTGTCAAAGGTGATCACCATCCCCGCGGAACCGGCGGAGGCGGACCAGCTCCCGCCGGCGCTGCAGCCCTTCGGCGCGGTGCCGCCGCTGATCACGGACATCGCACTGTCGGTCGATGACCGCGAGCTGTTCGTGTCGTGCTGGGGCACAGGCGAGTTGAAGAAGTTCGACGTCTCGGACCCGAGGCATCCACGGGAAACCGGCTCGGTGCGGCTCGGCGGCATCGTGGAGCGCGCTGCGCACCCGGCCGCGGGCGCGTTGAACGGGGGACCGCAGATGGTCGAGGTCAGCCGCGACGGCGAGCGCGTGTACCTGACGAACTCGCTGTACGCGGCCTGGGACGCGCAGTTCTACCCCGAGAGCATCGACGGTTGGCTGGTGAAGCTCGACTCGACGCCGGGGAACGGGCTGGCGGTCGATCCCGAGTTCTTCGTCGAGTACAGCGGCGAGCGCCCCCACCAGGTGCGACTCGAGGGCGGGGACGCCTCCTCCGACTCGTACTGCTTCCCCGACACCTAGTGGCCCCGCTCGGAACGTTCGCCAGGAAACGGCGCCGACTCCGGGGCCGCCAGGCAAGGACGCAGGGAGCCCGCGTACTGGTTAGTACGCGGGCGACCGAGGACGCCGCATGGTGGTTCCGGAGGCCGCCGTTTGCGGCGAGACGTTGCGAGCGGGGCCACTAACAATGGGCGACGCCTGGCCCTGGATCGCGCTCGCGCTGCTCGGCGCCTATCACGGGCTCAACCCCGCGATGGGCTGGCTGTTCGCGGTCGGGCTCGGCCTGCAGGACGGCGACCGGCGGGCGGTGCTGCGCGCGCTGCCACCGATCGCGATCGGGCACGAGCTGGCGCTCGCGGTCGTGTCGTGATCGTGCTGGGGCTGGGGCTGGTGGCGTCGTCACAGGTGCTGCATCTGTGGCAGCGGGAACGCTGATCGGCTTCGGGCTGTTCCGGTTCGCCAAGCCGCGCGCGCATCCACGGTGGACGCGCGCGCGGGTGAATCGGCGGGAGCTGACCCTGTGGTCGTTCCTGATGTCGAGCGCGCACGGCGCGGGGCTGATGGTGGCGCCGGTGCTGCTGGGTCTGAGCGGCGACGCCGCCGCCGGATCGGATCACGGTCTGGAGGCGGCCCGGTCCGGCGCGTTCTCCGTCGCCGAAGGAGCGCTCGCGGCGTCGCTCCACGTGGTCGCGATGCTGGCCGTGATGGCGGTCATCGCGGTGCTCGTGTACGACAAGCTCGGGGTCAGGATCCTGCGCGGCACGTGGATCAACCTGGAGTGGTTCTGGGCCGCGAGCTTCATCGGCGCAGGACTCTTCACGCTGTTCAGCTGAGCGCCGCGTCCGCGCGCCGCACGGCCTCGGTGAGGCGGTCAAAGCGCTGGTCGCTCTGCTTCGAGCAGGGAGCCGAGCGTCGCGCGCACCGCCTCGAGGTCCACCGTGCTCGCGGAGAACATCGCCTCGACGTCCGCCCAGTCGCGCGTGCGGTCGAACATCACCTTGAACACGGTCAGCTCGATCGGGCCGAGGATCGGAATGTGCGTCCCGGCGAACGGGACCTGCTTCGTGTGTCGCGCCGCGTCGGCGTGGACCGGCTGGTAGTCGAAGAACAGGTCGACCGGCGTCTCGTCCCACCAGAGGCGGATCTGCCCGTCGGCCGCGATCGTCTCGGCGGTCCCCTTCGGGCGTGCGACGCCGGCCGGCAGCGCCGCAAGCGCCGGCGCGCTGTCCGCGGCGGGGACGAAGACATTCAGGTCGATGTCGCTCGTGCCGCGCGGGTCCTTCGTCCAGTAGGCGAGCGCAAGTGCGCCACCGAACGCGTGCGGGATCTTCTTCTTGGCGAGCGCGCGATGCAGCGCGAGGATCTTCTCGGGAAGGGTCACGTCGCGGGTTTGGATCGCGTCGCGAGACGGGGGAAGCGCAGGTCGCGTCGATGGCTGGTCGGCAGAGCGGCGGCCAGGTCGAGCACCGCGACGAGCCCCCGCCCCGCCCGCGCGAGCTGGGCGTCGGATACCTGCACCACCGGCCGCTCGGCGGGCTCCACGACCAGGCGCGACGCGGCCGCCGCCAGCAGCCGCCCGAACGTCTCGACGGTCGGCTGCTTGCGCCCGTTCTCGTACGCCGAAACCGTGGCCTGTGATGTGCCGGCGCGCGTGGCGAGCTCGTGCTGCGAGAGGCCGGCGCGCAGTCGTGCCGCGCGAATCGTGGACGCTGCATCCATGTTCCGAAGTATATCCGATCGGATATGCATGCCGCGAACATTTCGCCTGCCCCCAAGCCAAATACCGCGGGCTATACTTGGCCCCACGCCGCGGGGTGGAGCAGTCAGGTAGCTCGTCGGGCTCATAACCCGAAGGTCGCGGGTTCGAATCCCGCCCCCGCTATTTCGCGAAAGCCGCTTATAAAGCGGCTTTCCGCGTTTTCGGGAACCACCTGGAGTTTGGGCCTACCGCCCTCGGGCCTGCTCCAGGTTCGACTGGTGGGGGCCGGAGAGCCAGTCCTGACTCCAGACGCGCGTCGACCGGTTCCTCTCCTCGCCGCAGCGCGTCGATGTAGGCATGATCGGCGGCGAGGCGGGCCGCCACCTCGGGACCCTCGGCAACGGCGCCGTGGCCGGGGACCACGACATCGACGTGCCTGGCGGCCTCACCCAGCCGGTCGAGTGCCGTCTCGTAGGCGCCCACCTGATCGGGGCGGCGAGGGTCGAGGAGCGGGATCAGGACGTCGGAGAGCATGTCGCCGGCGAGCAGGACGCCACGGTCCGCGAGGAGGACCGCGGCGTGGCCGATGGCGTGCGCCTGATGCTCGACGATCTCGCCCGGCACGGGTCCGCCGTCCGCGGGCAGCGGGGTGACGAGCGCGATCAGCTCGAGAGGGATGCCCGACGCGCTCTCCGCCGCCATCGCCTGCGCCCGCTCTCGGGCTTCACTGGCAGCGTGGGCGCCGGCGGGGGTGGCGTAGCGCGGCACGTCGCCGAACCGGGGATGCCAGAGCAGGTGGTCCCAGTGGGGATGGGTGGAGAACCCGGCGACCACCGGAATGCCGAGCCGGTCCAGGTCATCGGCGAGCTGGTTCAGATCGGAACCGTCGATGCCGGGATCGACCAGGATCAACCCATCCTCCCCGCGCACCACGATGGCATTGCTCCAGACCCACTCGCTCTGCCGGACCCAGACGCCGTCGGCCACCTGATTCAGCATCGGTTCACTCTATTACGACCCCAAGGGCGACGAGGAATCCTCGGCGTGCACGTCTTGCTGCGACAACCCAACGGCTTCGAAAGCCTGGGTCGGGTCCATGTAGATGTGCCAAGCGACGATCCGTCCGCCGCGAAGCGTCCAGACGTGCGCGATCCGTTCGTTGAGCTCCACGCCGCTGTGCTTGCCGTACGCGCGTGCCTCAACGGTGGCCACGACCCGATCGCCGCCGGCGATGAGCCGTATGGGCACCCAGTGGAGGTCCCGGAACGTTTCGAACACCTCCCGCGCGCTGCACGCCAGGCCGTCGTAACCGTGGAACGTCCCCTCGGTCCCGAGGAACGATGCACTCTGCCGGAGCTCGACGGCTGGATCGAAGAACTGGAAGATCCCCGGATCAAACACGCGTTCCGGCCGGGCAAGAAACTCGTCGTAGAGCCGAGTGATCGTTTCCACGTTCTCCTGCGACATCGCCCGAGCAGTATCAGAGGTGAGGCGCCAGGAGCGGGGCGAGGCCCTGGGCGAGGACGCACGGCCGGTGAGCCCCGTCGCTGTCTGACCCACCGAGGCCGAGGACCTGGGGACGGCCGGCACCCGCGCTCGCCTCGTTGATGCGCCGGATGACGACCAGGAGCTCTGCGGCCCCGCAGCCGAGTTGGCGACCGGCCTCGTCGAACGCGACATACGCCTCGGCGACGGCCGCGGTCGTGACCACGCGCAGGAGCGCCCTCGCCGTGCTGTCGACTTCCTTCACGAGAGCGCGGGCGGCGGCCGCGTTCCAAGGCACCTGCCTCGGAGGCAGCGGCCCCCGGTTGGGCAGGAGCCACGTCGCTCCCTCCGCCTCGATCGTGAAGCCCTTCTCGGCGGCGAAGCGCTCGACGTGCTCGCGCATGCGGAACCGCCCGTCCTCGTCCGCCCAGTTCCAGTCGTCGCCGCAGAGGATCGAGCGGGGAAAGAGGTCATGGGCCACCCACAGGTCTTCGTCGCTCTTGTAGGCGTCGATGTAGATCAGCTGGGGCTGGATTCCTCGGCGCCTCAGGTAGTGCAACGCCTCGGGCGAGCGCTGGCGGACAGGGATGAACCGATCCCGCGCGTCGCGGATGTTGTTGAGCGCGAGGCAGTAGTTGCCGTACCGCTGGATCCTGTCCGCAAACATGTCGTCCAGCGCGGCGAAGATCGGGTGGCCCTCCTCCGCCCTCTTGCGGACGTAGGTGGACCAGTTGTCGTCCCACGGGTCGACTCCGATGACCTCGAGGTCAGGCGACGAGTCGAGCCATTGGCGGGTGGAGCCGCAGAAGAAGCAGCCGATCTCCAGCATCAGGGTGACGCCGTGTTCGCGGATCACGTCGATGACGAGGTGCCGGCCCCCGGCGTCGAGGGACAGGTAGAAGGGCTCTACCCCTGCGGGCAGCTCCGGCCAAGGGTTGTCGCGACGGAGGGCGTCCATGCCGGCGATGATCTCCGGGAGCGCCACGGCGTCATCCCGGCTGCCGCCAGGACGCGTCGGCTGCACCTCCGTAGCCATGTGGTGAGGATACGCCGAGGTCTCCGCCGCCGGGGCTATGCGTTCATGTCCACGAAGGTGCCGTCAATCGAACGCTGGCGCGCGTCCTCGTCGTCGGCCGGTAGCTCGCCCGTTGACCAGCCGAGCGGGGGTGAAGAACCCGCACCACCGCTCTTTAGGACATATGGGTGTTCCGACACGACCAATGTCCGGGCCGGCGCGCGAGCTGGTGGAGGAGGTCCTTCGGACCGGACTTGCATTGACCGACGCGCTGGGGTTCCTGATCGATGCGCTTCCACCCGATGCGTTCCGCGGAGAGGACAGCGGCGAAGTCCTTATCGAGATGACGGCCGGGAGCTGTGCGGATGCCGTTGAATCCGCGGGCGAGACGCAGTGCCGCGAGACGATCGCGCTCCTCACTGCACTTCGCGAGTGCTTTCTCCGCGATCTCAGGGCAGCCGCGGAGCTCGCGCGCTCGACCGCTGAGACCTAAACCCCATGAGCCGAACGGGGACGCGGTTCAGGCGGCGCGGCGGGCGCGCAGCAGGGGCGCGGTCGTCTCGTCGGCGAACTGCTCGCCGGTCACGCCGGTGACGAAGTGCCCGCCCCGGATCAGGCCCCGCGCCTCGAGGCGGCGCAGCGCCCAGAGGAGCTCCCGCCATGGGACCGCCAGCCGCTCCTTGAGGTAGACGTCGCGGAACACCACACCCCATCGCAGCAAGAGCTGCCAGGCGACGGCTTCGGCCAGCTCCTCGACGTCGTCGGTCGGCTCGGCTCGCGGGCAGCAGCGTCCAGCGGCCCTCCACACCCTGCCGCCACGTGCCGCGCCGGCCGCGGGACCCGGGACGGCGGTACGGGCCGCTGGCGGCGCGCGAACCGCGTGCGCGCATGCAGCAGCGACCGGATCGCGTTGAATCCGTCGGCGCTGACGAGGCCCCGGGCGACGCCGTCCCACAGGCCTTCCTCGACCTCGGTGGGCAGGCGACTGGTGATGGCCTGGAGGTCGGAGTGAAACAGCGCGCCGCGCTCGCGCAGGGCGTCGAGCACCTCCCGCCCGCGAGCCGGCGGTGGGCTCGGCCGGCGCCACGGCGCCACGGTGCGCCTGCAGCAGCCAGGGCAGGTCCTGGCGCAGCATGAAGGTGATCGGCGTCCGGCGGGACGGCGACTTGCTCGCGAGCGGCGAGGCTCTGCAGCCGCGGGATCGTCACCCTCGGCGGCCGGCTCGAGCACGGACAGCCGGCCCCACACGACCTCGCCCGACAGGCACAGGTCGTCGAGCCATTCGGGACGATACGACTCGACCCGCTCGGCGAAGAGCCGCTCCCACTCGCCGGCCGGCCACTCGAAGCCTTGGAGCTGCTCGATCACCTCGGCCAGCCCGGCGCGGCCGTGGCGCCGGGTGCCGGGAGTGGCGTGCCACCAGGACTGCGAGGAAGTCCTGCCACTCCTCCTGGCTGATCGGACGGACCTCGGCCCGCCGGCGCTCGCGCGTGTAGCCGTGGATGCGGGCAAGCAGCCGGCGGGCGCACCACTGCTCGCCGCGCTCCGGGCTCGAAGTGCCCGCTGACCGCGAACCCGCGCGCCGCGCAGGGCCTCGAGCGCGATCGTCAGCGATGACGGCGCGCAGGCCGGTGACGGCGGCGAGCTCGTCCACGGTGACGGGACCGCAGACGTCGAGATGGCCCCGGACGACGGTCACCGCCGCCTCGTCGGCGGCCTACGGCGTCGAGCACGGCGACCATGCCGGGCGGAAGCGGATGATCGGGTACGAACCTGGCGCCCGGGAAGAGCGCCTCGACCTCGGCCCGGCGCTCGGTCGCCGCCCACATGCACGTCGGTCTGCCCGGGGCTCGTGGACCTCGAACGATCGGCCCGCGCCCGCCAGCGCCTCGAAGTGCTCGGCCCACTCGGCGTCGCGGCCGGGCGGCGACCAGCGACAGCAGCACGTCGTGCAGCTCGTCGGCGTCGCGCACCTCCGGCGTCGCCTCGGCCCGGACCCGCTCGATCGCGTCCGGGTCGAGCCGGCCCAGCTCGCGAGGCTCCACCGGCAGGCCGCGGCGCAGCGGCACCGCTCGCGAGCGGCGCTCGCCGATCTCGGCGTCCTCGTCGAGGTACGTGAAGGGCGCGCCGTTCAGGATCTCGTGGGCCAGCACGCTGGGCTCGACGGTGTCGACGAAGTGCAGGCGAACGGTGCCCTCCTCGAACCGGCTGCACGAGCGCCTTCAGCCCGTCGATGTCCATCGCCTCGGTCAGGCAGTCGCCCATGGTCTCCCGCACGAGCGGGTGATCGGGGATCTCGATGGGGCCGGCCGGGGCGTTGTCCTGGCAGGCGGCGAGGACGGGGAAGACGGCGGCCATCAGGTCGGCCGCCTCCATGCGCTGGATGTTGAACGGGTTGAGCCGGCCGCCCTTGCGGCGCAGCACCGCGAGCGAGCGGTTGAGGTTCCAGCGCCAGCGGGCGATGAACATCGGGCTGCGCAGCACGGCCTGGGAGACGGCGTCCTGCACGTTGTGCGGAGCGCAGGAAGGCGGGCACGTCCTCGAGCGGGAACGAGTGCTGCGGGCCGAGCGACAGCAGCACCGCGTCGTTGCTGGCCGCCGCCTGCAGCTCGAAGTCGAAGTTCAGGCAGAACTTCTTGCGCAGCCCGAGGCCGAGCGCTCGGTTGATCCTGGCGCCGAGCGGCGCGTGGACGATCAGCTGCATCCCGCCGCTCTCGTCGAAGAACCGCTCGAACACGATGTCGTCGTGGGTGGGCAGCACCCCGCCCAGCTCGACCCGGCCGGCGCGCAGGTAGTCGACGACCAGAGCGGCGGCGACGACGTCGACGCCCGACACCTCCTGCACGAAGACGACGGCGGCCTCCCGCCCGCCGGCGTCGAGCCGCTCGGCCACCGCGCTCCGCAGCCGGGAGACCTCCTCGGACAGCTCGTCGGTGCGGCCGGGCGCCTCGCCGACCCAGAACGGGATCGTGGGATGCCTGCCGGTGGCGTCGCGCACCCGCAGGACGCCGTTGGTCACCTGCACGATCTGCCACGGGTGGGTGCCGAGCAGGAACACGTCGCCCTGGAAGGACTCGATCGCGAAGTCCTCGTTCACGGTGCCGACGAACACGTCGCCCGGCTCCATCAGCACCCGGTAATCGCCGGTCTCGGGGATCGCGCCGCCCGAGGTGAGGGTCGCCAGCCGCGCGCCCCGGCGGCCGCGCAGCCGCCCGTTGACGCGGTCGCGATGCAGGTAGGCCATGCGCCGGCCGCGGCCGGTCTCGATGCCGACCGAGACCAGGTCGACGATCTCCTCGAACTCCTCGCGGGTGAGCCGCCGGTAGGGCCAGGCCCTGGTGACCAGCCCGAACAGCTCGTCCTCGGCCACGCCGTCGTCGCCCCTGGCCGCCGTCTCGGCCACGATCTGCTGGGCGAGGATGTCGAGCGGCTGCTCGGGCGGGTGCAGGGCGTCGAGGCGTCCCCGCTTGACCGCGGCCAGCAGCGCGGCGCATTCGACCAGCTCGTCCCGGGTGGTCGGGTACATCGATCCCGCGGGGGACACCCGGTGCGATGGTGGTTGGCCCGGCCCACCCGCTGCAGGAAGGTGGCGATGCTGTGCGGCGAGCCGATCTGGCACACCAGCTCGACCGGGCCCGACGTCGATGCCGAGCTCCAGCGAGGCGGTCGCGACCAGGGCCCGCAGGTCGCCCGCCCGCAGGCGCTGCTCGACCCGCTGGCGGCGCTCGCGCGACAGCGATCCGTGATGCGCGGCCACCCGGTCCTCACCCAGCCGCTCACCGAGCTCATGAGCCACCCGCTCGGACAGCTTCCTGGTGTTGACGAACACCAGGGTGGTCCGGTGGTCGGCGACGTGGGCGCGCGATACGGTCGACGATCTCGTTGAACTGATCGCCGGAGAGGGCCGCCTCGAGCTCGCCGTCGGGCATCTCGAGCGACAAGCTCGAGGCGGCGCCGGTGCCCGCTGTCGACGACGATCGGGAGCGGCTCGCCCGCCCCCACCAGACAGGCGGGCCGCCGTCTCGACCGGCCTGACCGTCGCCGAGAGGCCGACACGGACGGGCGGACGCCCGGTCACCGCCTGAAGCCGCTCGAGCGAGAGGGTCAGATGCGAGCCGCGCTTGTCGCGGGCGAGGGCGTGGATCTCGTCGACGATCACCGTCTCAACCGCGGCGAGCGTCGCCCGCGATCGTTCGGCGGTCAGGTACAGGTACAGGGACTCGGGCGTGGTGACGAGGAGGTTCGGCGGGCGGCGGATCATCATCTGCCGCTCGTACGACGTGGAGTCACCGGTCCGCACGGCGACCGCGATCGGCGCCGGCTCGTAGCCCGAGCTCCCGGGCCACCTCGGCGATCTCGGCGAGAGGCTCCTCGAGGTTGGTGTGGATGTCGACGGCCAGGGCCTTCAGCGGGCTCAGGTACACCACCCGCGTGACGCCCTCGATCGGCTCGCCGGCCTCGTGGGCGTGATAGAGGGCGTCGATCGCGGCGAGGAATCCGGCCAGCGTCTTGCCCGAGCCCGTGGGGGCGCAGATCAGCGTGTGCCGGCCGGCGACGATCGCCGGCCAGCCCCCGGCCTGAGCCTCGGTTGGCCCGTCGGGAAACCGCCGCTCGAACCACGTCCGCACCGCCGGGTGGAACCGTTCGAGGATCCCGGCGGGCGCGGAATCTCTGGTTGTCGACGCCGGCGAGGTCACGGAGTCCATTGCAGCACATCACGTTCGATTTCCACGCGGCGGGCCGGCGCGGGCCCCGCCGCACGCTGACGGGCGCCCTCCGATCAGGTGCGAGACGCTGCGGAGCTGCTCCATCTCGGGCCCGTACGAGCCGTGGCGCGCCGCTCCGTTCAGTGCGGCCCGATGCACGAAGGCGGCCTGTGCGGCGCTGCGATTGGCCGCGTCGCCGGCCCATGCCCGCAGGACCGGGGCCTGGAGCGCTCGGCCGTACGAGAAGCTCAGCTCCCAGGGCTGGGGTTCACGCCTGTTCATCGCGTCGAGGCGGGCGGTGGCGTCCTCGTCGGACATGCCACCGGAGAGGAAGACGATCCCGGGGACCGCCGCGGGCACGGTCTCCCGCAGCACCGCGATCGTCGCGTCGGCGATCTCGTCGTGACCGGCCTGGTCCGGGCAGTCCGTGCCCGACACGACCATGTTCGGCTTGAGCAGGCTCGCTTCCAGCACGACCCGGTGGCGAGCGAGTTGCTCGTACACGGATCGAAGCGTCGCCGCGGTGACCTCCGCGCAGCGCTCGAGCTGTGATCGCCGTCCATCAGCACCTCGGGCTCGACGATCGGGACCAGGCCGGCCTCCTGGCAGAGCGCCGCGTAGCGGGCGAGCGCGTGCGCGTTTGCGTCGACGCAGGTGACGGTCGGCCGTCCGTCGCCGATCGAGATGACGGCACGCCACTTGGCGAACCGGGCTCCCAGGGAGACGTACTCCTCCAGCCGGCCGCGCAGTCCGTCGAGCCCCTCGGTCACGAGCTCGTCGGGGAAGCCGGCGAGTGGCTCGTCCCCGTGTCCACCTTGATGCCGGGGATCACGCCTTGCTCACGCAGCACCTCGGGAAACGTGGTGCCGTCGGCTGCGCGCTGACGGATGGTCTCGTCGAACAGGATCACGCCGCTGATGAACTCGCCGATCCCCTCGGTGGTGAAGAGGATTTCGCGGTACTCCGCGGCGCTTGCTCGGTCGACTCGAGGCCGATGCCACGCAGGCGCTTCTCCATCGTCGGCGTGCTCTCGTCGGCGGCGAGAATGCCCTTTCCGGGCGCCACGATCGCCCGCGCCGTCTCGGTCATGGAAGGGACGTTCATCGACTCACCGCCTTTTGTAGTCGTGTTCTGCGAATAGAGGCGCGCGTGATGGAGGTGATCTCGGATTCCAGCCCCAACGCACGATTGCATCCCTTGGGCAGGCGAACATCGGGGCGGCTCCCGGCTGGCGGCTGCGTAGTTCCCCGCAACGATGCGTCTAATTCTCGCTGCCCCCCTTGACCATTCCTGGGTGCCTCGCAAGCCAATATCGGATGTCAGACGGTAGGTCAGCCCCGCCAAACGCCTCGCGCAGCGCGTCAGCGAACAGCTTGCGGCTGATCTCGTGACGGTCTGGATGTACTGCGAAGAACGTGATCAGAAGCGTGATCAGCTTGATCGGAACTTCGGTTGCGCCGACCTCGGTCGCCTCGGCGGCCGCGTCGAGGTGCTGCCGCAGCGCTTCCATCGATTCGAACGGAGGGCCGTAGCCGTAGTCGGCGTGTAGCGCGGCGCTCCAGTGGCGCCGTTCGGCATGGTGCAGTCCGAGGACGTCAACGAAGACCCAGGCGGACTCGGAGAGGCGCTCGAGGTCCCCGGGCGTACTCACCAAGGGCGGGGGCTTCGCCTCTCCCGCAAGCGCGCGCGCCAGATCCAGCGTGGACAGAACGCCGATTGGCTGCGCCGGATCGCCATGCGCTACGAGCACATGAGTGACCTGGTGTTCGACCATCTGCCGGCTCGCGTGCTCCAGGGAGTCGGTGGCTTTCACTTCGACGGGCTCGGTCGCGGCGATCTCTGCCGCGGTGATGCGATCCAGCTCGCCGACCGCGACCGAGGCAAGGTCGAGATCGGAGATCACGCCCCACCCCCGCACGCCTCCTTCCGCTTCGAGCATGTCGATCACAACGACGCAGTGGATCCCCTTGGCTGCCATCAACTCGGCGACGTCCCGCGCGCTCGACTCCGGGGAACAGCTGACGATCCCGGGCGCAATGACGTCGCCGACACGTACGCGGGACAGGTCGATCTCGGCGGCGCCCATGCGGCGACTCTAGATCACGGCTTCGCTCCGCGCTCCGTAGTTTGTCGGCGACCGAGCCGTGTCCTCCACTGATGCGTCATCGGCGAAGGCCGACCTAGGCTGGCCCGATGCGGATCGGAATTCTCACCGCGGGCGGCGACTGCCCCGGTATCAACGCGGTCATCCGGGCCGCCGGCCGCAAGCTCATGGCCGATGGCCACACCCCGGTGGGCATCCGCCGGGGATGGCGCGGCCTGGCCGAGCGCGACTACCTTCCCCTCGACGATCAGTCGCTCTCGGGGATCCTGCACGCTCGGCGGCACGATCCTGTCCACGTCGAACTTCCACCCGGTCAAGGAGCAAAGCGGCCTCGAAAGAGTCCGCGGCGCCGTCGATGAGGACAAGATCGACGGCCTGATCGCGATCGGCGGCGAGCACACGATGATGATCAACCGGCAGGTCATGGAGGAGATCGACCTGCCGATCGTCGGCGTGCCGAAGACGATCGACAACGACGTGGTCGGCACGGACTACACGTTCGGCTTTCACACCGCGGTGCAGATCGCCACGGACGCAATCGACCGCCTCCACTCGACGGCCCAGTCTCACGACCGCGTGATGGTCCTCGAGGTGATGGGCCGCAACTCGGGATGGATCGCCGTGTTCGCCGGGCTGGCCGGCGGGGCCGACGCGATCGTGATCCCCGAACTCGAGCTCACCGTGGAGGAAATCACGGAGGGGATCGAGCATCGCCACCAACAGGATAAGAACTTCTCGATCATCGTCGTCGCCGAGGGCGCCGAGCTCTCCTTTCCTCAGGCGAGCGGCAGACCGTGCGTGCCTCGGACGAGATCGACCAATACGGGCATCCGCGCCTTGGCGGAATCGGCGCGGCGCTCGCTCGCGAGCTCGGAGAGCGCACGGGGTTCGACACGCGGGTGACGGTGCTCGGCCACGTTCAGCGTGGCGGCACGCCGACGGAGTTCGACCGCGTGCTTGCAACACGCTACGGCTACCACGCCGCCGAGCTGGCCGACGCCGGCAACTTCGGGCGAATGGTGTCGTTGCAAGGCACGGAGATGACCTCTGTCCCGCTCAAGTGGGTCATGGGGGTCAAGACCGTCGACCTGAAGTACCTCGAGCTGGCACGAACATTTTTCTGATAGGAAGGCGCGGGATGCGAATCGGACTGCTGACCGGAGGCGGCGACGTGCCGGGCCTCAACCCGTGCATCAAGGCGGTCGTAACCAGCGCCGAGGCGGCGGGGATCGAGGTCGTCGGGCATCCGGCGGGCTGGGCCGGCCTGCTGAACTACAACCCCGACGACCCGCCGGCGCAGCACGGAGTGGATCGAGCCCCTCACGGGCGAGATCGTGCGCACGATCGACCGCTACGGCGGGACGCATCTGCACACGTCGCGCACCAATCCCGGAGAAGGTCAAGAGCCGGCCGTCCCCGCAGTTCCTGCGCGGCCGCTTCGCCGTCGAGGACGGCGAGCGTCGACTGCACGCCGCACGTGCTCGAGGTGCTCGAGCACCTGGGCATCGACGCGCTCGTCCCGATCGGCGGCGACGACACGCTCTCCTTCGCGCGTCCGCCTGCACCAGGAGGGCGTCGCGCGTCGTCGCGCATCCCGAAGACGATGGACAACGACGTCTTCGGCACCGACTACTGCATCGGGTTCTCCACGGCGGTGACGCGCAGCGTCGAATTCATCAACGCAGCTGCGCACGCCCGCCGGCTCCCACGAGCGGATCGCGGTCGTCGAGCTGTTCGGCCGCAACTCGGGCGAGACGGCGCTGATCTCGGCCTACCTGGCCGACGCCGATCGCGCGCTGATCTCCGAGGTGCCGTTCGACATCGAGCGGCTCGCCAGGTGCGTCGTCGACGATCCCGGCAGCGCAACCCGAGCAACTACGCACTGATCGTCGTGTCCGAGGGGGCGACGATGATCGGCGGCCAGGTCGTCGAGTACGGGCAGGAGGACGCCTACGGCCACCGCAAGCTCGGTGGCATCGGCGAGATCGTCGCGGCAGGCGCTCAAGAAGATCACCGGCGTCGACATCGTCAACCAGCAGCTCGCGTACCTGATGCGCGCCGGTGCGCCCGATTCGCTCGACCGGATGGTCGCAGTGTCGTACGGCAACCTCGCCGTCGAGCAGCTCGCTCAGAGGCCACTCGGGACGGATGGTCGCGCTCCAGGACGGCAACTACACGACCGTCCCGATCGAGACGCTCCGTCTCAGGGCGTCAAGCGCGTCGACGTCGACGAGCTCTACGACTCCGAGAACAGTACCGGCCCGACTGTCCGCCACCTGCTCGGCAAGCCGATGTTCCTGTACTGATCAGACCTGGCAGCCAGCTCCCCGCGGCCGTGTGTGTATCCCTGAATAGGCGCGCCCCCCTCCCAGAGCGGCTAGGCTGGAGAGGTGAACGACGACGCGATTCGTGCTCTGGTCACGCGGCTGTCACGTCCGGACGGCTCTGGCGGCGACGTCATCGAGCGCGCCGCGATCCTCGCCGAGGGACCTAACTTCACGGCGATCGTGGCCTGGGTCATGGCCCACGGCGGCAAACCGGAGATGGCGACTCCCACCGCTTCCATGGGCGGCCTGCACGGTTCGCGGCTGATGGACGGCGGCGAGCCAACATCGCCCACACCGCTTCGCTTCGTGCTGCCGGCCGGGGCACTGGTACCGCGTAGCGCGGCGGCACCGCCCCACTAACTCGTTCCGCGCTCTTGGCCGATCAGCGCCGCGGCCACTTCGCCAAAGCGCGGCGTCACGAGATGTCCCGCGCCCTCGAACACGGTGAGCGTCGCGTTTGGGATCGTCTCAGCGGCGTACTTGGAGTGGTGGAGCGGGACGACCTCGTCGTGATCGCCGTGCCAGAGGTGAACTGGTATCCGGATCTGATCGAGCCCGAAGCCCCACCCCCGCGCCTGGATCGCCGAGTCATCGACCACGCCCGCCGCGCCGGAACGTAGCGCCTCGCGCGAGGTGGCGAGTGCGAGCTTGCGGACTTCCGGCTCGCTGAAAACCGCCTTGTCGGGCGCCGACAGCTCCTTCTCGAACTCGCCGAGGAAGCTTTCGGGCCGGCGCTCGGCAATGCTGCGCGCGATGCGCCAGTAGGCGAGCGCCAGCGGACGGGCGCGGAGCGCGAGGCTCATCGACAGGCGGTCCGTCCTGCCGAGCCCCTTCCGGAAGCCCGGAGTCGCAGGTGGGCCTCACACCGCTCACGATGGCCGCGGCGGTCACACGGTCCGACAGCGCGTACGCGCATGCGGCAGCGTACTTCCCGCCGCTCGAGTAGCCGATCAGGGCGAAGCGTTCGATCTCGAGGCGGTCGGCGGCCGCTGCGACGTCCGCCGGCCAGTCGAGCAGGCCCCACGACCGGCGCGCGGTCGAGAGGCCGTAACCCGGCCGGTCGAGGGCCACCACCCGAGCGCCGAGCCGGCGAAACTCCTCGTCGAGCAGAGCGGGGTCGAGCCGCGACCCGGGCATGCCGTGCAGGTACACGATCGGCGCGCCGTCCGGGTCGCCGTATTCGGCATACCCGAGCGCGCGACCGTCGGGCAGAGCGATGGTCGTCATGGCCCTCGGCCTGGTGACACGGCGAGGGCCGTGCGGGAGCCCGCGGCGGCGGGCCCCCGGCCGTTAGCTCAGATTCCTCCGGCCGCCTTCTCGTCCTCTCCGAAGACGACGATGCCGTACACGACGTACACGCACAGGGCGAACACGCAGAGCGACCACCACGGGTTGCTCCCACCGATCGAGAACAGCGCCCCGATCGCGCCGAGGCTGCCGCCGATGATCCCGATCACACGGCCGTAGGTATTGCCCGCGATCAGCGAAAAGCCCCCGGTGAGCTGAACCACCCCGAGGATGATCAGAGTCCAGCCCATCGTGTTGAGGTTGGTGAATATGAACCTCGTGTCGTTGACGAAGATGTTGGCATCGTCCAGGGCGCCAATGCCATAGATGATGTTGATCGTGCCCGCAATTATCAGCAGGAATGCTGCGAACACGACGCGTCCGGCACCTCTCACTTATTGCTCCTTTCAGGCCTTTGTGCTGCACAAAAAACCTGCAGCATGCAGAGCATCTCACCCGAGGGGGTGATTGGCAACCTCGCTCTGAGCGCTGCATGTAGCTGCCCGGACGGTCATATCCTTGCCGCATGCCCGACCCGTCGAGTTCGCCGCCGGCACCGCGCGCTCCAGCAACCTACGACGAGGAGCTCTTCGGGGCCGAGTCCCAAGCCGTCCTCGCAACGCAGTCCGATGCCGAGCGAATCGAGCGCGTCAAGCGGGAGCTCGAGACGGGCTTTCGAGAGCTGGGCCGCATCGGCCCCGCGGTCTCCATCTTCGGCTCGGCGCGGACCGACGAGACCGACCCCACCTACGAGCTCGCGCGCCGTACGGCGCAGATGCTCGGCAGCGCCGGTTTCGCCGTGATCACGGGTGGCGGGCCGGGGATCATGGCGGCGGCCAACCGGGGCGCGCTCGAAGCCGGAGCGCGCTCAGTCGGGTTGAACATCGAGCTGCCGTTCGAGCAGGAGACGAATGCCTACGTGGACCTCGCGCTCCGCTTCGAGCACTTCTACACGCGCAAGGTCATGTTCGTGCGCTACGCGTGTGCGTTCGTCGTCTTTCCCGGGGGCTTCGGCACGCTCGACGAGCTCTTCGAGGCGCTCACCCTGATCCAGACCGGCAAGATCCGTCACTTCCCTGTCCTGTTGGTAGGGCGCTCCTACTGGCAAGGACTGATCGACTGGGTGCGCGACCGGCTGCTCGCCGAGGCGAAGATCGCGCCCGCGGATCTGGACCTGATGCGCCTGAGCGACGATCCGGCCGAGATCGTGGAGATCGTGGGCGAAGGTGCCGCGAGGCAGCAGCTCGTGTCGGCGCCGGCCTCGTGAATGCGAAGCCGGGCATAACGGTCCACACGCTGACCGATGGTGGCCAGACCCCGCTCGCGATCGCGCAACGACTGGCAGCATTCGTCGAGGAGGCGAGGACGAGCCTCGACATCGCGGTCTACGACTTGAAGCTCGAGCGCGAGTCCGCGGAAGTTGTTGGCGGGGCGATCCGTGACGCTGCGGCAAAGGGCGTCGCGGTCCGTGTCGCTTACAACGTCGACCACGGCAATCCGATCGCAGTCCCTCCGCCTCCGCGCACGGACACCGACCTCGTCGCCCAGTTGGGCGTCCCGTCCGCAGCGATCCCGGGCGTCCCGGACCTGATGCACCACAAATATGTGGTCCGGGACCGCGCGTCCGTGTGGACGGGCTCCACCAACTGGACGCACGACTCGTGGTCGCGCGAGGAGAACCTGATCGTGATCGTGGACTCCGCAGCGCTCGCCGCCGCGTTCGCACTCGACTTCGAGCAACTCTGGCGCTCCCGAACGGTGGCCGGGACCGGCGACGTCGATCCCGATGCGATCAAGATCGGGGCACCGAGCGTCCGGTCCTGGTTCTGCCCGGAGCACGGTCCCGATCTGGCAAATCGAATCGCGCGGGCGATCGGGCGCGCCCGGATGCGCGTGCGAATCGCCTCGCCGGTCATCACCTCCGGGCCCATTCTGGGCACGCTGGCCGAGACGGCAGCCGACGGAAAGGTGGATGTCGCCGGCGTCGTCGACGCGACCCAGATCAAGGAGGTCTACGGCCAATGGCGCGGCAACGAGCGCACGCGCTGGAAGCTCACCTCACTTGCCGAGGTGTTCCGATCCGCCGAGTTCACCGGCAAGCGCTCGACGCCCTACCGTCCGGGCAGCATCCACGACTACATGCACGCCAAGGTGACGGTCGCCGACGACGTCGCCTTCGTCGGGAGCTTCAACCTTTCGCACTCGGGAGAGATGAACGCGGAGAACGTGCTCGAGATCGCGGACCCGGCGCTGTGCGAGCAGCTCGTCGCTTTCATCGACGGCGTGCGCTCGCGCTATCCGAAAGCGCCGCTTCCACCTTGATCCCATCCGACAGCTTGGTGCTGGTCCGGCTCCGGGAGGCGGACGCCGACCGCCTGGTCGGACTGCTTGACGAGCCGCTGCTGCGCGAGTGGCTCCAGGCGCGAGGACGTCGGCAGCCTGCGAGCGCGCTTCAAGCGCTGGGAGTCCGGCTCTTCTCCCGACGGTCGGGAGTCCTGGCTCAACTGGATCGTCACCTCACGTGCCGACGATCGAGCGCTCGGCTGGGTGCAGGCGACCATAAGTGACGACGTCGCCGTCGTTGCTTACGCGATTCTGCCCGGCGAACGAGGACGCGGCGTCGCCACCGAAGCGGTGCGCACCATCACGCGCTGGCTGCACGAGCAGCCCGGGATAACCGCCGTGGAGGCCAACATCGACCCCGAGAACCACGCCTCGCGGTCGGTCGCGGCCAAGGCTGGTTTCACCGCCGACGGACCGAATGCGTGCCGGCGAAGAGGTCTGGCGCTACAAGCCGGCGATCTGACGTGTGCGCTCGCTCGCCGACGCGGCACTTGCCCCGCGCTCGGCCACCTGCCGTTCGTACTCGCGGATCGCGTCGGGCACGGTCTTGCCCGTTTGGCGCTCGGCCAGCCGGGAGGCAAGCAGCTGGCGCACGGGGAGGATCTTCAGGAACCAGCGTGGGTAGGCGACCCGGCGGCGGCGCTGCGCGATCGCGGCCACGACCTCGTCGATCGCCGGGGGCAGCGGGTAGGTGCGCGAGAGCAGGCTGGGCATCTCGGCCTTCGCGCGCTGCAGCAGCGGCAGCTCGCGCTCGCCGTCGTTGACCATGTCGGTGTCGAGGAACAGGAAGTACGCCACGCCGACATCGACTCCGAGCGGCTGCATCTCGATGCGCAGGCAGTCGCTGAGCGCCTCGACTCCCGCCTTTGCCGCGCAGTACGCGCTCATCCCGGGGCCGCGCAGCACCGCCGCGGTCGAGGCGATGTTGAGCACGTAGCCGCGGCTGCGCTCGAGGTGGGGGAGCGCCGCCCGGTCCGTGTACATGACGCCGACCAGGTTGATCTCGATCACCCGCTCCCACGAGCGCAGATCCTGCGAGCGCAACGGCCCACCGGTCGCGATCCCTGCGTTCGCCACCACCACGTCGAGCCCACCGAGCGCCTCGGCGGCCGCGTCGATGGCCTGCGTGACCTGTTCGTTGTTCGACACGTCGCACTCTGCGACGAACGTGCCCTCGCCGCAGCGCGCTGCGACCGCCGTCATGCGTCTCGGGCTCGAGACCGACGAGCGCGAGCCGCGCGCCGTGTGATGCGAGCCGTTCCGCGAGCGCCGCGCCGATGCCGCGCGCCGCGCCGGTGATGAGAACGCGCTGACCGCGCAGCACGGAGAGGTCGGGGGTGGCCATACCCGGACCATATGGAGCCGCGGCACCCGGCGCAAGGGCGCACCGCCGCCGCCTCCCCGGCGCGGGGATCTACGGAATGAAGACCCCGGGCCGGGCGAACAGCGCGTTCGGCCCGGTGGCCGCGACCCCGTCGCTACCGCCGTCGAGCACGTCGATGCTCCCGAGCTGCCAGATCGCGCGCCTGCGCTCGACCACGGCGCCGGGGAGGATCGCGTTGAAGCTCGACGTCAGCGAGCAGGTGGCGCCGACCGACGAACTCGCGGTCGCCGCACAGGGAGTCGTGATCGGGAACGGCGTGTCCTGCGTCGTGGCCCGATCGGTCCCCGTGGCCACGTCGTTCCGGTCGGTGATCCGCACGGTCGGATTGACCTGCAGCTCGCCGGCGTAGTCGGACAGGTCGCTGCGCAGGCGGACGTCGGTCATCGAGACCGAGACCTGCACGTCTGCCTCGTTCTGCGGCGTCGATGGATCCCCGACGATCACCCCGAACAGCGCGAAGCCGGTCGAGTTCGCCTGCTGGCCGTTGGAGTCGGCGGTCCCGATCGTGAGCTGGCCGGAGGCCTGCTGCGGCGGGTTGCACGACGGGAAGGACAGCGGCGGCCCATGCTGGCGGTTGGAGCTGTTGCACGGCAAATAGGCCGGCACGAGCGAAACGCGCACCGGCGACGCGCCCTTCGGGCGCGGGTAGCCCTCGTCGTAGCGGGCAACAGCGAAGTTCGGTGGATTCGGCCCTGTGTCGCTATAGCCGGCCGCGACGATCTTCTCGCCCTGGATCGCCAGCCCGTAGGCCACATCGACCGCGCCGAAGTCGGTCACCACCTTCCCGTCGACGTCGAAGCTCGTGTCGAGCGAGCCGTCGGCGTTGTAGCGCGCGAGGGCGAAGTCGTGCTGGGTGCCCGCAGCCGTGTAGCTGTAGCCCGCGGCGACGATCTTGTCGCCCTGGATCGCGACCGCCTGTCCGGCGTCGTGGACGGCGATGTCGGTCACGACCTTGCCGTCGCCGTCGAAGCTCGTGTCCGGCGAGCCGTCGGCGTTGTAGCGGGCGAGGGCGAAGTCGTAGGTGCCCCCAACCGTGCTGTAACCCGCGGCGACGATCCTCCCGGCCTGGATTGCGACCCCGAAGGCCTCGTCCCCCCGCCGAAGTCGGTCACAACTTTGCCGTCGCCGTCGAAGCTCGTGTCCGGCGAGCCGTCCCCGTTGTAGCGGGCGAGGGCGAAGCTGTCGGAGCTGCCGGGATTTACGGTTGCGGAGGTGTAGCCGGCCACGACGATCGTCTCGCCCTGGATCGCCAATCCCTGGCCGAAATCGTTGCCCCCGATGTCGCTCACAACCATGCCGTCGCCGTCGAAGCTCGTGTCGAGCGAGCCGTCGTCGTTGTAGCGCGCGACGGTGAAGTTCACCTGTGTGCTGATGTTCGTGTAGTTGTAGCCCGCGGCAACGATCTTCTCGCCCTGGATCGCGACCGCGAGGGCAACATCCTCCAGGCCGAGGTCGGTCACGACCTTGCCGTCGCCGTCGAAGCTGGTGTCGAGCGAGCCGTCGGCGTTGTAGCGGGCGAGGGCAAGGTCGAGCGCGTGCCCGGAGGGATCGAACGTGCCTCCGAGTGAATGGGGAGGTGTAGCCCGCGACGACGATCTTCTCGCCCTGGATCGCGACCCCATAGGCCCGTGTCGGTGATCTGGCCGAAGTCGGTGACGACCCTGCCGATCACCGTCGAAGGTCGTGTCGAGCGAGCCGTCGTCGTTGTAACGAGCGAGGGCGAAGTCGCCCCCGCTGCCGCCTGCAACCACGGTCTTCCCGTCGGCTTGAACCGCGACACCCCGGCCGGTGTCGCCGCTCCCCAGGTCGGTCACGACCTTCCCGTCGACGTCGAAGGTCGTGTCGAGCTGCCCGGCTGCCCAGGAGGAGGTGGGACTCGCTGCGACCGCCAGCGCGGTCACGACCGCGAGGAGCCAAGCCCCTGCGGATCTCCGATTCAGTCGGTGCCTGGCCGTCCTGGCCGGCATGCGAACCCCTCCTGTTTGGTTCAGGGCGCCTGCCGACTGGACGTAGCCACTCCTTGCCACCAAGCGCGCCTGGCGACGAACCTACCACCGATCCGGACGCCAAGCTACTGCTTTTCTACCTCAAGAAAAGCCCGCTCAGGGAGGGTTTTTCGTCACGGTTCCGTGATCTGGTGCTCGGCCGCACTGCGGCGGGCGGCGTCGATCACCTCGAGCACTGCGACCGCGTCCGCCGGATCCACGGGCGGCGGCCCGCCTTCGCGCAGCGCGCGCTCGAGCTTCGTATAGAAGCGCGGCCACGCACCCGGCTCGCTCGGCACCGTCTCGCTCTGCTCGCCCTTCACGAGCCGGCCCCAGCGCGACTCCGGCTCGATGCCCCAAGGCTCGGAATCATCCGGGCGCCGGCCGGAGCGCAGCGCGTCCTCCTGGCCGTCGACCTCCGCGACCACGTACGCGGCGCGCGTGCCGAGCACGCGCAGGCGTGGCCCGGGCGCGGCGGCCAGCGCCGACATCCACAGGTGGCTGTAGGCACCGGAGCGGTGTCGCAGCGCCAGGAAAGCGTCGTCGTCGCCGGGCGAGCCGCGGCGGTTGTCGATCTCGGCGTAGACGTGGCTCACCGGCCCGAACAGCTGCAGCGCCTGATCGACGAGGTGGCTCCCGAGGTCGAGCAGGACGCCACCGCCTTCTCCCGGCCCCGCCGTTTCGCGCCACGCATCCGCCCGCGCGTCCGGACGCCAGCGCTCGAAGCGCGACTCGTACCGCACCACGTCCCCGAGCATGCCCTCCGCCAGCAGCTTGTGCAACGTGCGGTAGTCGGAGTCCCAGCGCCGGTTGTGGAACACCGTCAGCAGCTGCCCGCGGGCGTGCGCGTGCTCGACCAGCTTCGCCGCCTCCGCGGCGTCCGGCGCCAGCGGCTTGTCGACGACGACCGCCAGTCCCGCATCCAGCGCGCGCTCGGCCAGCGGCACGTGGGCGTCATTCGGCGCCGCGATCACCACGAAATCGTGCTCGTCCGCAAGCCGCCAAAGCTCCTCCGGCGTCGCCACCACGCGGGCTCCCGGGTGGTCGCGCAGCGCCTGCTCGCGCCGCCCCGGATTGCCGGTCACGACCGTCGCCACGGCCAGGCCGGGGGTCGACGAGATCAAGGGGAGCGTGGAAGCTCGCGCCGGCGAGCCCGTAGCCGACGATCGCCCCTTTCAGGTCGCGCATTGCGGGAGCGTAATGCCAAGCCGTCCAATGCTTGGATGGAGAAAAGCCCAGACGTGATATGACCTGTCCTGGGCATCGGTCGCAAGCCCGCGGCCACCCCGAGTGGAGGTGAGGAGATGAGGCGTAAGACCCTCGGTATTTTCGGCGCGGCAGCGATGCTGCTGGCGCTGGTATCGATCGCCGCCGGTTGCGGCAGCGACGACGGTGGCGGTGGCAGCGGCACGATCGCGCTGCTCCTGCCGGAGAACCACACGCCGCGCTACGAAGCGTCTCGACCGGCCCAACTTCGAGAAGAAGGTCAAGGAGCTGTGCAGCGACTGCAAGCTGCTCTACAGCAACGCGACTCAGGACGCGGCCAAGCAGCAAAACCAGGCCGACGCCGCGCTCACACAGGGCGCGGATGTACTGGTCCTGGACGCGGTCGACGCGGGCTCCGCCGCCGCGATCGTGAAGAAGGCAAGTGCGCAGGACGTACCCGTCGTCAGCTACGACCGCCTCGTCACGGACGCGGACGTCGCCTACTACGTCTCGTACGACAATGAGCGCGTCGGCAAGTTGCAGGGCGACACCCTGATCAAGGGACTCAAGGAGCAGAACAAGCCCACCGGCCCGGTCGTGATGCTGGCCGGCGACCCGGCGGACAACAATGCCAAGCTGTTCAAGAAGGGTGCGAACGACACCCTGAAGGCGGCTGGGGTGAAGATCCCCAAGTCATTCGACACGCCGGGATGGAGCGCCGACAAGGCTCAGAACCAGATGCAGCAGTCGATCACGTCGCTCGGCAACGACGGCTTCGCCGGAGTCCTCGCAGCGAATGACGACCTCGGCGGCGGCGCGATCGCGGCGATGAAGTCAGCCGGGATCAAGCCCGCGGACCGCCCCACCACCGGTCAGGACGCGACGCAGGCCGGACTGCAGCGGATTCTCATCGACGAGCAGTTCATGACCGTCTGGAAGGCGAGCAAGCCGGAAGCCGACTCGGCGGCGCAGATCGCGGTGGCGCTCGCCAAGGGCGACGACGTACCCTCGGACCTGATCAACCAGCAGGTCAACAACGGTCAGAAGGATGTGCCGTCGGTGATCCTGACGCCGGTCGCCATCCTCAAGCCCGACGTCAAGAAGGTCGTTGACGGCGGTGACGTGTCGGCCGCGGACCTCTGCACAGGGCAAGTTCAAGAGCGCATGCACGGACGCGGGAATCCAATAACTGAGTCTCGGGGGCGGGTCGCTTGCGGCCCGCCCCCACTGACCCGATGAGCACCAACGGCGCACCGCTGCTTGCGCTCAAAGGCGTGAGCAAGCGGTTCGGACCCGTGCAGGCGCTCGAGGACGTCGACTTCGAGGTGCACGGGGGCGAGGTGGTGGCCCTCGTGGGCGACAACGGCGCAGGCAAGTCCACGCTGGTGAAGTCGATCTCGGGGATCTACATACCGGAAGAGGGCGAGTTCTCCTTCGAGGGCCGACCGGTGGACTTCAGCGGCCCCAGCGATGCCGTCGCGCTGGGGATCGCGACCGTCTACCAGGACCTGGCGCTGTGCGACAACCTCGACGTCGTGGCCAACCTCTTTCTCGGACAGGAGGTCATCGGCTCGGGCGTGGGCACAGTGACACACCAGCTCGACGAGACGGCAATGGAGCATCGGTCGCACAAGCTGCTCGAGCAGTTCGCTGTCACGATCCCGAGCGTGCGCTCGGAGGTGGGCGGTCTCTCCGGAGGCCAGCGCCAGCAGGTCGCGGTCGCGCGATCGCTGCTGGGCGAGCCGAAGGTCGTGCTGCTCGACGAGCCCACGGCGGCGCTCGGTGTTCCCCAGACAGCAACGGTGCTCGACCTCATCAAGCGGCTACGCGAGCGTGGCCTTGGCGTGGTCGTGATCAGCCACAACCTCGCAAACGTGTTCGAGGTCGCAGACCGAATCGTCGTGCTGCGGCTCGGCAAGCTGGCCGGCGTCTTCGACGCGCACGAGACGACCCACGAGGACATCGTCGCGGCGATCACGGGGGCGAAGCAGGCGCAGGCAAACGGCAACGGCGCGAGCCCCCCGGCGTGAGCACCACCTCGCCACCCGCACCGACCGGCCTCGAGCGTCCGACCCGCCGGGAGATTCTGCGGCGGTTCGTACAGGGCGATCTCGCGTCGCTGCGCGTGATCCTCGGCGTGGCCCTGATCTGGATCATCTTCCAGTCCCAGAACGACCGCTTCCTGACGGCCGTCAACCTCACCAACCTGATGCTCCAGATCACTGCGGTCGGCCTGATCTCGGTAGGAGTCGTCTACGTGCTGCTGCTGGGAGAGATCGACCTTTCGGTCGGCGCCGTCAGCGGTCTGGCGGCCGCCGTGATGGCCGTGCTCAACGTCAAGCACGGCTGGGACCCGTACCTTGCGATCGCCGCCGGGATCGCCTGCGGAATGGCGATCGGGTTCGCGCAGGGCTCGCTCTTCACCGGTTTCGGCATCCCGTCGTTCGTGGTGACGCTCGCCGGGCTCCTGATATGGCAGGGCGCGCTCCTCTACGTGCTCGGCGATACGGGCACGATCAACATCACGAACAGCAAGATCACCGGCCTCGCCAACACCTTCTACTCGGATGCGGTCGGTTGGACGATGGCCCTGGTCAGCGATCGGCCTCTACGCCGCGGCCACCCTGTGGGCTTGGCGTCAGCGCGTGGCCGCGGGCCTCGCCGACAGCCAGCTCACCGGGCCGTTGATCCGCATCGTCGTGGTCGCGGTCGTCGTGATCGCGGCGGTCGCGGTCCTGAACGCCGACCGCGGCGTGCCGTTGGCGGTGTTGATCCTCGTCGGCTTCGTGGTCGGCATGGAATACGTCGCGAAGCGCACGCGCTTCGGACGTCACGTCTATGCCGTGGGCGGCAACGCCGAGGCGGCGCGGCGGGCAGGCATCAGCGTGCACACGATCCGCGTCACCGTGTTCGCGATCGGGGGATCCATGGCGGCGATCGGCGGCATCATGCAGGCCTCGCGGCTCCTCGCCGTCAACCAGGGGTCCGGGGGGAACGATCTGCTCCTGCTCGCGATCGCGGGCCCGGTGATCGCGGGCACGAGCCTGTTCGGCGGCCGCGGCTCGGTCTGGTCGGCGCTGCTCGGCGCGCTCGTGATCGGCTCGATCTCGAACGGAATGGACCTGCTGGCGCTCGAATCGTCGGTCAAGTTCATGGTGACCGGCGGCGTCCTGCTCTTGGCTGTGATCGTGGACGCGCTCGCACGCCGGCAGCGGCAGGCCGCCGGGCGCGTGTAGCTAGTGCCACTAGACCGGGCGCAGGTCGCCGGCCAGGAACTGGTCGCGCAGGACGAACTTCTGCACCTTGCCCGACGGCGTCATGGGGAACTCGTCCACGAAGACCCAGATGCGCGGTGCCTTGTATGCGGCGAGCTCCGCGCGGACGTAGGCGGCCAGCTCGTCCTTCTCGAGCTTCGTGCCCGGCGCCGCCCGGACGAACGCGCACACCTGCTCGCCCCACTTCTCGTCGGGGATCCCCACCACGGCGGCGTCGCCGACGCACGTGTGGGTGAACAGGCGCTGCTCGATCTCGCGCGGGAAGATGTTCTCGCCGCCGCGGATGATCATGTCCTTCAGCCGCCCCTCGATGCGGCAGTAGCCGCGATCGTCCATCGACGCGAGGTCACCTGTGCGGAGCCATCCGTCGCCGTCGATCGCATCGGCGGTCGCGTCGGGCATCTCGTAGTAGCCGTGCATGACGAGGTAGCCCCGCGTGCACAGCTCACCGACCACGCCGCACGGGACCGTCTCGCCGGTGGCGGGGTCGGCGATCCGCACCTCGGTCTGCGGGAGCGGGCGGCCGATCGTGGTGGCACGATCCTCGAAGCTGTCGTCGAGGCGGCCCTGGGTGATCACCGGCGAGCTCTCGGTCTGGCCGTAGATGATCGAGAAGCTCAAGCCGAGCCGGTCCTCGATGCGCTTCACCAGCTCGGGCGCCACGAGCGCCCCGCCCGAGAGCGCGGCGCGCACCGATGAGAGGTCGCGCGTCTCGAACCCGGGGTCCTCGGTCAGCGCGATCAGCACGGTGGGAACGCCGGCGAGCGCGGCCGGCCGCTCCGTCTCGATGAGATCGAGCATCAGGCCGGACTCGAACGCGAGGACCGGGACGTGCGCGAGCTGGTGCGAGACGCAGCCCAGCGCGCCGAGTCCGCAGCCGGCGGTGTGGAACAGCGGGAACGGGTTCACGTAGGCCTCGCCCGGCGCGAACTCGAACCGGCCGAGCGTCATCCGCGCGTTGTTCGTCAACCCGCGATGGTGCAGCAGCGCACCCTTGGGAAAGCCGGTCGTGCCCGACGTGTACTGGATCTGGACGGGGTCGTCCGGAGCGACGTCGGGAAGTTGCTCGGTGGGCGCGCCGGACGCCAGAAACGCTTCGAAGTCGGTGAAGGTGAACGCCTCGCGCAGCCCGGGCAGCTCGCTGCGGACGGTCTCCAGCGACTGCGCCATCGGATTGCCGCGAAACTCGGGCAGCAGGAAGATTCCGGCCGCGCCGGACTGCTCCAGGACGTACTTGAGCTCGCCGGGCTTGTATGCCGGGTTGACCGTCACCAGGATCAGGCCGGCCAGTGCCGCGCCGAATTCCACCACCTCCCACTCCGGGATGCTCGGCGCCCACACCGCGACGCGCTCGCCGGGCGCGAAGCGCCCGAGCAGCGCGCGGGCGCAGCGCTCCGCGTCCTCGAGCAGCTCGCCGTATGTCCAACGCCGGCGCTGCGCCGGATCGGGATGCCCGCCGATCAGCGCGACCGCATCGGGCACGGCCTGCGCCGCGTCGCGCAGGATCCCGCCGACCGTCGTTTCCAGGACCTGCTCGCTCTGGTCCGCGGGGTAGTACGACTCGCTCAGTGCCGAGGTCGTGACGGCCATCGGCACACTATCCCCGCATCGGCCCCCGGCGGCAAGGGCGAACCGAGCGAACAGGCGCGATCTGTCAGGTTCCCGGTTTTCCACCGGCCATTTGTTAGCCTGCTAACCAATGGCCACCTCGTCCAGGCACGACCGGCGGCAGGCGGAGGCCTTCACCGCCGGCCTCGACGACTTCCTGCGGGCGCTGCGCACCGCCCGCGGCCGCTTCAACCGCGCCCCCGTCGTGCCGGAGCTGAGCGCGTCGCAGTTCCACCTGCTCGAGCCGCTGGCGACCAGCCCCGGCCCGCTGCCCATGTGCGCGCTGGCCGACGCGGCCGACGTCGCCCCGCCGACGGCGAGCCGGATGCTCGACGGCCTCGTCAAGCGCGGCATCGCGGAGCGCATGCGCTCCGACGAGGGCGATCGCCGCCGCGTCGAGATCACGCTCACGGTGGAAGGACGCAAGCTCGTCGCGGCCAAGCGGAGGCGCATCGCCGAGGCGCGGGAGCAGGTCTTCGACCGGCTGTCCCCCGGTGAGCGCCGCGCGGCTGCACGCCTGCTGCACTCCCTCGCTGCGGCGATCGACGACCTGCACCCATGACCGCACCCCTGACTCCCGACATCGCCCGCGCGAATCCGAACCGCACCCTCGGCATCCTGGTGCTCGGCGCGATCTCGTACGCGCTCGCCCAGACGATGATCATCCCGGCGCTGCCGGCGATCCAGCACGATCTCGGCGCCTCGCAGGAGGCCGCCACATGGCTGCTCACCGCCTTCCTGCTGACGTCGAGCGTCTGCACACCGTTGCTCGGCCGCCTCGGCGACATGTACGGCAAGGAGAAGGTCCTGCTGGCCGCGCTCGGCGTCTTCGCGCTCGGCTCGCTGGTCTGTGCGATCGGCAACTCGATCGGCGTGCTGATCCTGGGCCGGGCGATCCAGGGAACGGCCGGGGCGGTCTTCCCGCTCGCCTTCGGGATCATCCGGGACGAGTTCCCGCGCGAGCGCGTGGCGACCTCGATCGGCCTGATCTCCGCGACCTTCGGCATCGGAGGCGGACTCGGACTCGTGCTGGCCGGGGTGATCGTCGACCACCTCTCCATCCAGTGGATCTTCTGGTCATCGGTGCTGGTGACCACCATCGCCGCATGGGCGACGTGGCGCTTCGTGCCGGAGTCGCCGGTGCGCGTGCAGGCGAAGATCGACTGGCTCGGCGCCGCGCTGATGTCACTCGCGCTGGGATCGCTGCTGCTCGGCGTCTCGCAGGGCAACTCGTGGGGCTGGGGCTCGGCCGGCGTGCTCGGCCTGTTCGGGGCCGCGGCCTTCTTCGGCACCCTGTTCATCGCGGTCGAGCGACGGGTGCCCGAGCCGATGGTCGACATGCAGCTGATGTCGAGGCGCCCGGTGTGGTCGACGAACCTCACGGCGTTCGCGATCGGCTTCGCGATGTTCGGCTCCTACGTGCTGATCCCGCAGCTGGTCGAGCTGCCGGCGGTCACCGGCTACGGCTTCGCGAAGACCACCACCGTCGCGGGCCTGGTGCTGCTGCCGAGCGCCCTCGTCATGCTCGGAGCGGGACCGCTGTCGGGCTGGCTGGGGCTGCGCTTCGGCTCCCGCCTGCCACTCGCGCTGGGAGCTGCCTTCGCGGCGCTGGCCTACGTCTGGCTCGCGCTCTTCCACGAGACCTTGGCCGAGATCGCGGTCGGGGGCCTCCTGGTCGGCATCGGCATCGGCCTCGCGTTCGCGGCGATGGCAAACCTCGTGGTCGAGGCCGTCCGGCCCGACCAGACCGGTGTCGCGACGGGAATCAACACGATCATGCGCTCGATCGGCGGCTCGGTCGGGGCGCAGATCGCTGCGGCGATCCTTGCCGGCAACCAGATCCTCGGCGGCCGCTACCCGGCCGAGAGCGGTTTCACGGATGCGTTCGTGATGAGCGCCGTCGCAGCCTGTGTGGCCTTGGTGGCCACCTCGCTCATCCCGCGGCACGCGCCCCACCGCATCCCTGTACCACTCGGCTCCGAGGCCTGATGGGCGCCGGGCTGCCGCGCGACGTCCGCCGGATCGCGGTCGTGGTGATCATCGGCGCCGTCATGTCGATCCTCGACGCGACGATCGTGAACGTGGCGCTGCAGACCCTGCGGATCGACCTGGGAGCGCCGCTGTCGACCATCCAGTGGGTGAGCACCGGGTACCTGCTCGCACTCGCGACCGCGATCCCGCTGACCGGCTGGGCCGCCGAGCGCTTCGGCCCGAAGCGGGTCTGGATGACCGCCGTCGCCGCCTTCGTCGTGACCAGCGGCCTCTGCGGCCTGGCGTGGAGCACCGAGTCGCTGATCGGCTTCCGCGTGCTCCAGGGCTTCGCCGGCGGCATGATCATGCCGATCGGGATGATCACGCTGGCGCAGGCAGCGGGACCGGGCCATATGGGTCGCGTGATGAGCATCGTCGGCGTGCCGATGCTGCTGGCGCCGGTGCTCGGTCCCGTGATCGGGGGGGCGATCGTCCAGAACCTGTCGTGGCGGTGGATCTTCTTCGTGAACCTGCCCGTCGGGATCGCCGGACTGCTGCTCGCGCGCCGCCTGCTGCCCTCCGGTCGCGCCGTCGGCCGTTCCGCGGCCGACGGGCACGAGCACCCGGTGCTGGACTGGCGCGGGCTCGCACTCCTCTCCCCCGGGGTCGCCGCAATCGTCTTCGGCATCTCGGAGTACGGCGCGCATCGCACGCTTTCGGTGGTGAGCGCGTGGCTGCCGCTCGTCCTCGGGTCGCTGGCCGTGCTCGCCTTCGTCATCTACGGGTTGCACACGCGCTACCCGATCGTCGACGTCGGGCTGTTTCGCTCGGGCGGCTTCGCGGCGGCGGGCGCGACGGTGTTCCTCACCGGCATCGCCCTCTTCGGCTCGATGATCCTGCTGCCGCTCTACTACCAGATCGCGCGCGGCGAATCGCCGCTGATCGCGGGCCTGCTCATCGCTCCCCAGGGGCTCGGCGCCGTGATCGGGATGAACCTCGGCGGCCGCGCGACCGACCGCTACGGCGGGGGCAGAGTGGTGATCGTCGGCCTGCTGTTCCTGATCGGCGGCACGGCAATCCTCACGCAGGTCGGTGCGAACACGTCGTACTGGCTGGTCGGTGGTGCGCTGGTGCTGCGCGGGATCGGGCTGGGCGGCGCGATGATGCCGGCGATGGCCGCGGCGTACGCAACGCTGAAGCGCAGTCAGGTGCCGCGGGCGACGCCGGCCCTGAACGTGCTGCAGCGCGTCGGAGGGTCGATCGGGGCCGCGCTGCTCATCGTGATCCTGCAGAACCGGATCATCTCGTCGCTGGGCGAAGGTGCGCAGGGCGGAGTGTCGGGCGGCGCGCTGCCCGACGCGGCGCGCACGCGCGTGGCCGAACCGCTGGCCGAAGCCTTCGCGCACACGTTCTGGTACGCGCTCGCGCTGTCGGTGGCGGCGCTGATCCCGGCCCTGTTCCTGGTGTCCGAGGAGCGCAAGACGCGCCGGCGGGCAGCCGGGCTGTCGGCGGCCGAGGCCGAGGTCGGCGTCCATCCCGAGACACGCCCGTCGCCTGTCGTCGCCTCGTGAGCACGCTCCGCCACGTAGACTCAGCCGTCATGGCCCTTACCCGTCCCAGGACCCACTACGCCAAGAGCGGCGATGTCAGCATCGCTTACCAGGCATTCGGCAAGGGCCCGTTCGACCTGGTCGAGATCCCCGGTTTCATATCGAACGTCGAGCTGAACTGGGAGCAGCCGACACGGCGATACGCGCTCGAGAACTCCGCCTCCTATGCCCGCACGATCATCATGGACAAGCGCGGCACGGGGCTGTCCGACCCGTGCATCGGCGTACCGACGCTGGAGCAGCGCATCGCCGACCTCAAGGCGGTGCTCGACGAGGTCGGGTCGGAGCGTGTGGCGCTCTTCGGTATCTCGGAAGGCGGGCCGATGGCGCTGCTCTTCGCCGCGACCTACCCGGAGCGGACCGAGGCGCTCGTGCTGTACGGGACGAGCCCGCGCTTCAGCGCCGGCCCCGACTGGCCCTGGGGCTGGTCGGAGGCCGATCGCGAGCAGATGTGGCGCGAGATCGACGAGTCATGGGGAGAGGGGGCGCTGGCCGATCTCTTCATGCCGAGCCTGGCCGACGATCCGGAGGCACGCGCGGCATGGGGTCAGATGCAGCGTGCCTGCGCAAGCCCCGGGATGGCCAAGTCCCTGCTGCAGGCGGCAGCCGAGATCGACGTGCGCGAACTGCTGCCCACCGTGCAGGCGCCGACACTCGTGATGCACATGAAAGGCGAGCGAGTCGCGCGGGTGGAGGGCGCGCGCTACATCGCGGAGAACGTCGCCAACGGAAAGATCATCGAGTTCGAGGGCGAGGATCACCTCGGCCCGATGTTCGGCGGCATCGAGCCGCTCGTGGACGCGACCGAGGAGTTCCTGACCGGCCACCGCCGCGGTGGACGCAGCGACCGCATGCTGGCGACGATCATGTTCACCGACATCGTCGACTCGACCAAGTACGCCTCCGAGCTTGGCGACCGCCGCTGGCGCGACCTGCTCGAGCGACACGACCGCACCGTCCGGGCTGAGCTGGCGCGGTTCGCCGGCCGCGAGGTCAAGACGATGGGCGACGGCTTCCTCGCCACCTTCGACGGGCCGGCCCGCGGGATCGAGTGCGCGTGCTCGATCCGGGATTCAATGCGCCCGCTCGACGTGCAGATCCGCGCAGGCCTGCACACCGGGGAGTGCGAAGTGATCGGCGACGACGTCGGTGGCATCGCCGTCAACATCGGCGCTCGCGTCGGCGCGAAAGCGGGCCCGGGCGAGGTGCTCGTGTCACGCACGGTCACCGATCTGGTCGCGGGATCGGGGCTGGAGTTCGAGTCGCGCGGATCCCACGAGCTGAAGGGCGTGCCGGGCGAATGGCAGCTGTTTTCCGTCAGATCCTGACGCCGCGCTAACGTCGCAGCCGTGGCCGCGCCCCGCGCGAGATTCGTCCCTCGGGAGGTCGGGCCCGCGACGATCGGCGTCCTGGTCGGCGCCCAGGCCGTCCTGTGGATCGTTGCACGGCCCGCCGGAGAGCCAACCGCGAGCTACGTCGGGCAGCTGCTGGGCGCCGAGGCAATCCTGCTGCTGTCGATCGGGCTCGTGCTCATCAGCACGCTGCCATGGGTGGAGCAGTGGTTCGACGGGATCGACCGCGCGGCCGTGTGGCATCGCCGTGTCGCGATCACCGGTCTCGTCCTGCTGGCGCCGCACGTGTTGCTGTCGTCCAACCCGGACGGCACCGCGCTTGGTGCGCCGCTCGGCGTCATCGGCGCGATCGGCCTGGCGAGCGCTCGCGCTGTGGGCGATCCTCCCGCGATGGCAGTCGGTGGTGCCGGCGCCGCTGCGGGGCCTCGTGCTCGCCGCGCGCGATGCACCGATCGTGCGCGACGTTCGCCGCATCTTCGGCGGCTACGAGCGCTGGCGTGCGCTGCATCGCACCACGGGACTGTTCGTCGCCGCGGGCTTCGCGCATGGTGTGCTCGACGGCACGCCGTTCGGCGACGCGCCGGTCTTGCGCTGGAGCTACGTGGCGGTCGGCGCTATCGGGGTGGGGTTCTATGTCTACCGCGAGCTGCTCGCGCGCTTCTTCCTGTCGCTGCACGATTACCAGGTGGACACGGTCCGTGAGATCGACGACGGTCTCGTGGAGATCGTGATGTGCCCGATCGGCCGGCACGTCGATTTCGTGCCGGGCCAATTCGCGATGGTCTACCTCGAAGCAAAGGACGGCTGGCACCGGCACCCGTTCACGATCTCCAGTGCTCCGCAGGAGGGCGTCGTCCGCGTCACGGTCAAGGCACTCGGCGATTACACGTCGCGCCTGCAGGAGCTGATCGAGCCGGGTATGCCCGCGGTCATCGGCGGCCCCCATGGGCGCTTCAGCCATTGGAAGGGGACAGACCGGCAGGTATGGATCGCCGGCGGCGTGGGCGTCGCTCCGTTTCTCAGCTGGCTGCGCGCACTCGACGGTCATCTGCCGCATCGCGTGGACTTCTTCTACACCGGCGCCGGCGAGGCGCCCTTCGCCGATGAGATCCGTGGGATCGCCGACCGCCACGAATCGCTGCACGCGCATCTGATCGACACGAGCGTCGACGAGCGCCTGACACCCGAGCGCGTCCTCGCCGTCGCCGATGGCGATCGGCGCGAGCTGTCGGTCTTCATGTGCGGTCCACAGGGAATGCTGCGCAGCTTCCACTCTCAGCTGCGGCTCTCGGGCGTGCCGGCCAAGCGCATCCACCGCGAGTCTTTCGACTGGCGCTGACAGTCCGTAGGCCAAAGCCGGGATACTGACCGTCGATGTGCCGCTGGAACGCCTATATCGGCCAGCCCCTCCTGCTCGACGAGCTGCTGTTCCGCACGCAGCACGGGCTGATCGACCAGAGCCTGCACTCGCGCATGGGCGCGGAGACCACGAACGGGGACGGCTTCGGCCTCGGCTGGTACGTGACCGGCATGGAAGACGCCCCCGGCCGCTACCGCAGCGTCGAGCCGGCGTGGAACGACGCCAACCTGCGTGATCTCGCGCGGCACATCGAGTCGCCGCTCTTCCTCGCGCACATCCGGGCGGCCGTCGGGAGCCCCGTGCAGCAGACCAACTGCCACCCGTTCCGTCACGGCCGCTGGCTGTTCGTGCACAACGGCCTCCTGCACGGCTTCCATGACATGCACAGGGACCTCGTGCTCGCGATCGAGCCGTCGCTCTTCGGCGCGGTCGCCGGCTCGACCGACTCCGAGGTGCTCTTCTATCTCGCGCTCACGTTCGGGCTCGAGCAGGACCCGATCGGGGCGGTCGAGCGGGCGGTGGGGTTCGTCGAGGCGACCGCCGCAGCGGCATGGCATCGAGCACCCCGTGCAGATGACGCTGGGCTTCAGCGACGGCGAGCGGCTGTGGGGCGTGCGCTACTCGACCGAGCACGACTCGCGCAGCCTGTTCGTGTCACAGGACGTGAGCGCGCTGCGAAAGCTCCACCCCGACAACCCGCGGCTGCAGCAGTTGAGCGACGCCGACCACGCGATCGTCTCGGAGCCGCTCGGGGACCTGCCGGGAGCGTGGCTCGAGGTGCCCGAGTCGACCGCGCTCGTGATCGAGGCGGGAGCGCACGAGCAGGTGCCGTTCCGCCCGTCTCGTAGCTGATCCCGGTGCCCTGGGTCGAGGTCTTCGCCGTGCTCCTCGTGTCTCACCTCGCGGGCGACTACCTGCTGCAAACCGGGTGGCAGGCGACGAACAAGGCGGGCGGGCTCGGCCGCGATCCGGTCCGCCGCCGGGCTCTCTGCTCGCACGTCGCAACCTACGGGCTTGCGTTCGTGCCGGCGCTGGTGTGGCTCGCCGGCGACCTGGAGGGGTGGGTGGTCGCCGCTGCGGCGGCGGCGATCGTGGTGCCGCACCTGATCCAGGACGACGGGCGGCTGCTGAACCTGTACATCTCCGTCGTGAAGCGGTCCGAGGGCTCCCCCGGCGACTTCGTCTACATCGCGGTGGACCAGAGCTTCCACGTGATCGTGCTGTTCGCGCTCGCCGTGATCGTCGGCGAGTAGACCGTCCGGGCGACGCCTACGCCGCGATGCGGCGCACCTCGCCGAGTTGGCCGCGCAGGTCTTCGACCAGCGCGCCGAGGTCGCCGAGATCCCGGACCGCGCCGAACACGTAGAAGTCCGGGCGGACCACAACGCATGCTGCGTCGTGCTCGCGCGAGCCAGGCAGTGAGCCGGCCGTCGACGTCTCGCAGGTCATCGAGCGAGACGAAGTGCGTGCCGAGGCGTTCGAGCAACGCAAGTTGCTGCTCATCGAGCATCGCGCGCGGATCGCCGGCGGCGGTGAGCACCGTGAAGCCGCGGCCGGCCACGTCGTCGAGCAGGCCCTCGCGGCCGTCGAGCGCGATCGTTCCCTGCACGCTCAGCGTGCCGGCCAGGTCATCCTGCGCGAGCAGGCCCTCCGCGAGCCCGGGCGGGGCGATCGGCGGCGGCGTGCCCGTCTGGCGCAGCAGCGCGTCGCGCTCGGCGGCGGCTGCCGCATCGAGCTCGCATGAGACGCGCCCCATCTCCACGGAGAAGCGCGTGACCCACTCGCTGTGCGGGCGGCGCTCGACGCTGTAGCTGTCGAGCAGGTCGTCGGGAAACTCTCCGCGCAGGACCAGATCGAGCTTCCACGCCAGGTTGTGCGCGTCGCGGATCCCGGTGCACATTCCCTGGCCCATGAACGGCGGCATCAGGTGAGCGGCGTCGCCGGCGAGCAGAACCCGGTCGCGGCGCATCGTCTCCGCCAGCAGCGAGCGGAACTCGTACACGGCGTGGCGAATGATCGTCCCCTCGTCGGGTTCGATCCACGGAGACAGCAGCTCCCAGATCCGCGCTTCGTCACCGAACTCCGCGTCCGACTCCCCGGGCAGCAGCATGAACTCCCAGCGCCGGTGCTCGCGGCCGTTGCGGGTGTGCATGTGGGGACGCGCGGGATCGCACCACTGGCACGACGTCGGCAGGCGGTCGAGCGCCGCGATGTCGTGCGGGCGCAGGTCGAGCGTCAGCCAGCGCTCCGCGAAGCCGAGGTCTTCCCAGCCGATGCCGGCGGCCTCCCGCACGAACGAGTTCGCGCCGTCGGCGCCGATCACGTACCGCGCCGTGACGGTCCGCGCAGCACATCCTCGTGGCGCAGGGTCAGCGCGACGTGGTCGTCGTGCTGATCCAGCGCCTCCGCGGTCCACGGGCGGTGCAGCTCGACCGTCGGTTGCGCCTGCGCGGCGCGGTCGAGCGCCGCCTCCAGCCGGGGCTGGAAGAAGAGGTAGGCCGGCTCCCAGCCGGAGGGAGCGTCGTCCGGATTCGAACTCGATCTTCATGATCTGGTCGCCGTCGGCGCCGAACCAGACGTACTCGCGCACGGTCTGCAGGTCACCGGCGATCTCGTCCACGATCCCGAGCGACTGCCAGATCCGCATCACCTCGTGGTCGAACACGGCCGCGCGCGGCAGGTCGTAGAGCTGCGGATAGCGCTCGAACACGCCGACGCGGTGCCCGGCACGGCCGAGCAGCGCCGCCGCCGTCTGGCCGATCGGCCCGTAGCCGACGATCGCGACGTCGTAGTCGACGTCGGTCATCCAGCGCCCATGTGGTTCACGGCCGACACACGGTCGACCGCGATCTCGAGGATGACCCGCCCCACCTCGGCCAGGGCCTCGTCGGTCTGCGGCGCGGGCGGCTCCGGCAGGCCCGCCACACGCTGCATGACCGCGGCCGTCTTCGTGCCGATGTCCTCGGTCAGGATCGCGGCCGGTCCCGAGAAGACAGCCGAAGGGTATGGCTGCTCGTGGCCCATCACGCACAGCGACGCCCAGCCGGAACGCTGCTACATCCTTGGTCTTGAGCCGGCCCGCCAGGGTCGAGACCAGCAGCCGGTCGCCGTCACGCGCGTAGTAGACGACCGACTGGCGCGGCAGGCTGCCGTTCGCGCTCGTCGCGAGCACGCCGACCCGGTTGGCGTCGAGGAATTCGTGGAGCTCGGTCGTCAATGCGCCCATGCGACCGTGTCCTGCGCCTCCGCGACCACGAAGCCGTCGGGCTCCTCCACGACCGTGTTGGTCAGCTCGCCGATGCCGTCGATCTCGATGCGCACGACGTCTCCGACCTTCAGCAGCCCCTCGGGGAACGGCTGGCGCGCCGCGCCGACACCGGCGGGCGTGCCGGTCGCGATCACGTCGCCCGGCTCCAGCGTGAAGGCCTGCGGACAGGTGCGCGACCTGCGCGAAGCAGTCGAACACCATCTCGGCGGTGCTGCCGTCCTGGCGCTGCTCCTCGTTGACGAAGGTCCGGATCCCCAGGTCGTGCGGGTCGCCGAGCTCGTCCGCGGTCACGATCCACGGTCCCAGCGGGCCGTGGGTGTCGAATGACTTGCCCATCGTCATCGTCGGCGTGCGCAGCTGCCAGTCGCGGACCGAGACGTCGTTCGCGATCGTGTAGCCGGCGATCACCTCGGCCGCCCGCTCGGCCGGCACGTGCCGGCAGCGCTCCCCGATCACCATCGCCAGCTCCCCCTCGTAGTCGAGCAGGCTGGAGACGCGCGGCATGTGGATGTCGTCTCCGGGTCCCACGACGCACGTCGCCTGCTTGTTGAAGAAGATCGGGAACTGCGGCGCCTCCATGCCGCTCTCGGCGATGTGGTCGGCGTAGTTCAGCCCGATCGCCAGGAACTTGCGCGGCCGCACCGGCGCCAGCAGACGCACGTCCTCGAGCGCGTGGCGCTCGTCGCTGTCGCGGTCGACCACCTCGGCGCCCTCGACCGAACCGTGCGAGACGCGGCCGTCGACGGTGAACCGGCAGAGCTTCATGACGCCTCCGGCAGATCGATCGGTGGTGTGTCGGGGACGTATGCGCCGGCCATCGCCCGCTCGTGGATCTCGTCGAAACCGAGGCCCGTGGCCCTGTCGGCCGCGACCTGCTCGGGGTCGACGAACTTCCCGAGCGGGTCCTGCGAGAACTCGAGGCTGTTCTGCATCCACTCGCGCGACTTGGACCAGTCGCCGAAGACGTCGCATTGCAGCTCGACGTTGTTGCCGTCCGGGTCCGCGTAGTAGTAGGAGAACGTCATCCCGTGGTCCAGGCAGATCGCCGGCACGATGCCGGCGTCGCGCAGCCGCAGGTAGCTGTCGTTCAACTCGTCGAAGTTCTCGTACTCGAACGCGGTGTGATGCATGCCCGTGTGCGTGTCCTTCTCGGGGTCGTCGACGAAGTTGGGAAAGGCCAGCAGCGCGATGCGGTGGTTCGCCTCGTCGTTGGACAGCCACGCCCCCAGCTCGTACTGGAAGAGCACCTCGGCGCCGACGAGCGTCGAGTACCACTCGATCATCTCCTGCAGGCGCGTGGTCTTGAGATTGACGTGATGGAACTTCGGCCGGATGACCGTGCCGGTGTCAGACATGGATTACCTCCCGTGCGATCGTGATGGAGCGGGCGAAGATCCGGCTCAGCGCGTGCGCGAGCTCCTCCGCGGGCCGGTCAACCGCGCCCAAGCTGCGCCATGCGACGAAGCGGTCCGGGCGGACCAGGATGGCGCCCCCGGGGCCGATCTCGCGGTGACGCAGCCAGGTGCAACGCGGATCGTAGAGGTCGCCGTCCAGGTGTCCGATCCGCACGGCGTCGAGCGGCAGATCGGTCTCCGCGGCGAGCTGCAGAGCCGCGTCACACCAAGCGTCGCCCTCTTCGCCCGCGATCAGCAGGAAGCGGCCGGGAGCGACCAGGTCCTTGATCGGCCGGCGCTTTCCGTCCTCGTCGTCGATCCATGCATGGGGCAGCGGCGTGCCCGGCCGCGTGGAAGGCCGGTAGACGCGGATGTCGTCGATCGGGTCCGGTGCACGGGTGTCGTCCGGCACCACGGCCGCCGACTCGTACGTGTAGCCGAACTCGACGTTGAGCTCGCCGAACTCCATCGACTGGGCGCGCATGGCGCGCAATACGTTGCTGCGGTGCTCCGCGTCCTCGGGGCGCCCGCTCCACATGCGACGCAGGTTCGCCCAGTTCTCCTCCGGCGTGTTGTCGTGCGAGACGCCGAGCAGGTCGCCGATCACGAAGTGGTTGACGGCGTTCTCGAGCGAGCGCTGCGCGTTGCGCTCGTCCGCGGAGCGCCGCTCCGGCTCGTAGGTCTCGAGCAGTTCGGGCGATGCGTAGCCGGCGAGTACCGCCGCGATCTTCCAGCAGATGTTCTGAGCGTCATGGATGGCACTTGTCAGCCCGAGTCCACCCGTCGGGGGGTGGCGGTGCGCGGCATCGCCGAGCAGGAACACCCGCCCGGCGCTGAACGCCGAAGCCATCACCGCGTCGACCGACCACCGGGTGATCTTGTGGACGTCCATCGGGACGTCGGGCAGGCCGATCGCCTCGCGCACGTCCGCCTCGACCTGCTCGTCCGACTGCGCGCGCGGGTCGTTGACCGGATAGTTGATGTGGATGACCCACTCCTCGGAGTCCGGCCCCCAGCGCTCGGGCCCCATCGGGACCATCACTACCATGACCCCCGTCTGTGGCGAGAAGATCCAGCGGATCAGGACGTCCGGGTCCTCGGCCCAGGCGGAGAAGTCTGCGCCCACGTGCAGGGTGGCGGTCTCCGTGACGACACCAAGTCCCTCGTAGGTCACGCCCACCTCCTGGGCGACGCGGCGCCCGCCGTCGGCGCCCAGCAGGTACCGGCACCGCACGGAGTATTCGCGCTCGGCGTCGTGGTCGCGCACGCGGGCGGTCACGCCGTCGTCGTCCTGCTCCAGGCCCAGCAGCTCGTGGTTGAAGCGGATGCTGCCGGGAGACAGCTCCTCGGCGCGCGCCTTGAGCAGCGGCTCGAGGCGAATCTGGGGAAGGTTGAGCTGATGCCACGCGCTCGCGGCGCGCCAGTTCTCGTCTTGCCCACCGGCCCCCCAGCACTCGAGCCTGGCGAGGCGCCGCCCGTAGTCGTCCTCAGGACCGGCGAACCCTGCGTAGAACGCGGTGGCCGCCATCTGATGTGCCGGGGTACTGCGCTGCGCGATGGCATCCGCGACCCCCACGTCCTCGAGGATCTCCATCGCACGCTGATTGAGGACGTGAGCCTTCGGCAGATCGGACGTCCCGGGCCGTGCGCTGATCAACAGGTGATCGACCCCCTGGCGGGCAAGCAGCATGGACGAGGTGAGGCCGGCTCCGCCCCCGCCCACGATCAGTACAGGAACTTCGACGTCGTACATGTGCCCCTCCTCGCTCGGTCTCAAAGATTGGAGCGGACACTACAGAACGAGTTTTGTAATGTCAACTCCAATCTTGTGTACGATCTGGCAATGGCCGTTCGATCCGATGTGACCCCGAACCGCCGCGGCGCGCGCTCGCGCGAGACCGTGCTCGACGCCGCCGAGCGGCTGATGGCGGAGCAGGGATTCGAGGCCGCGACGATCGCGCGACTCGTGGAGGAGGCCGGGGTGCCCCCCAGCTCGATCTACCACTACTTCGGGTCCAAGGAGGGCGTGTTGCTGGCGGTGATGGAACGCGGTGCCGAGCGATTCTTCGATTCGGTCCCCGAGGTCACCGAGCGCCTCGGCCCCCCCGCCGAGCACCTCGGCGTCGTCGTCGCCACGGTCGCCGGGACGCTCGAGCAGCAGCCCGACTTCCTGCGGATTCTCGTCGTGATGGCGGCCCAGCCGCCCACAGCGGGCGACGGGCAGGTCGAAAGGGTCGTCGATCGCGTGCGGGAGATGGCCCTCCGGCGCCTGCGCGCACAGATGGGCATCGCCTTCCGCATCGACCCCGGCGGCGCCGATGCCGACCATCTCGCACGCTTCGCCCTGGTCGCGTTCGACGGTGCATTCGTCGCCCACCAGGCGCACCGCGGCGTGACCCTCGCCGGCCTGCTCGAGCACCTACCCGCGGCGCTGGTCGCAGTGCACCGCGAGCTTCGCAAGCGCACCTGACGATGGGCTGCTACCGCCTGTCCTCGCAGTCGAGCACGCGGTCGCTCGGGTCGACGAATGCCACGTCGTTCCCGGGGCCGCAGTCGACGCGGTCCGTGCCCGGACCGCTGACGATCCGATCGTTTCCGCTGTTGCCCCAGATCTGGTCATCTCCGGGCCCACCGTCGATCGTGTCGTTGCCGGTCGTGTTCGGGAGGCGGTCACCCCAGATGACGTCGTCGCCGTCCTTGCCGTTCAGGGTGTCGTCTCCCGCCGCCCCCAGGAGCTTGTCGTTCTTGGGGGTTCCGGTGAGAAGGCGGCGTCCAGGACCGGCGAAGCGGGTCACGCCCTCGTCGGGATCACGCGGCGGCGGGTCGGCCTCGATCACCTCCTCGCAGCCACGCTCGTCGATGTGGCTGTCGGAGATGCCGCCCTTCCTTTCATAGGGATCGATGTAGAGGACGTCTTTGCCGGGGCCGCAGTCGGCTATGCCCTCCGCCCCGCGGTCGTTGGAGTGGAGCACGTCGTCGCCGGGACCCCCGAAAAGCCTGTCCTTCCCCGAGTCGCCCGAAAGGTCATCGTCGCCTTCGCCGCCGACGAGGTTGTCGGTGCCGGTTCCCCCGTAGAGCTTGTCGTTGCCCTCGTCGCCATAGAGTCTGTCGCCGGCCTCATCGGCGTACAGCTGATCGTCCCCGGGGCCACCCCGCACCTCATCACGGCCGAACCCTCCGATGGCGAGGTCTTCGCCCGGACCTCCGGAGATGAACTCGTCGCCGGTATCGCCGTCGAGCTTGTCGTTGCCGAACCCGCCGAAGAGCCGATCGTGCCCCGTTCCCCCGTTGATCGTGTCATCGCCTCCGCCGCCGTAGATCGTGTCCGCGGAACGACCGCCGTGGATGGTGTTGTCCCGGTCATTGCCGGAAATGTGATCGGGGCCAGGGGTCCCAGCGATCGCGGTCGCCAGCCCCGCTGAAAGAGCGACCAGGAAAACTGCAGCAACGGCCTTCATCGCCCCTCCAATCGCCCCCGCCGGAGGACGGCATTAGCGGTTTGGCCGTTCGTGGCGGCTCGGGCGCCACCTTGCCCCGCGAACCTAGTGGCAATCGCCACCAAAAATCAAGTCAAGACTTACTACTGGCGCCGCGGGTGCAAGTCAGCGCCCGCCCCTGACCGTGGCGAGCCGCGTGGGAGCGCCCCGGCCGCGCAGCTCCACCTCCTCCTTGAGCGACCAGCGACCGCGCTCGGCCTGACGCGAGCGCTCCAGCGCGGCGTCCGACGCGAGCATCCGCTCGGGGCGCTTCTTCGCGAGCTCGCACAGCCGCGCCGCCTCGTTGACGGGATCGCCGATCACCGTGTACTCGAAGCGCTGCTCCGCGCCGACGTTCCCGGCGACCGCGGGGCCGGCCGACACGCCGATGCCTGCATCGAGCTCGGGCAGCTCGGCGACCAGCCGGTCGTGCAGCTCGCGCGCGGCGCACAGGGCGTCGCCCGCTGCGTCTTCCCGCGCGGTCGGGGCGCCGAAGAGGCACAGCGCCGCGTCGCCCTCGAACTTGTTCACCCACCCGCCGTGGCGCTCCACCGCTTCCACGACCAAGCAGAAGAACTCGTTCAGCAGGGTGACGACCTCCGTCGGCGGGCGGCGGGCGGCGAGGGCTGTGGAGCCGACGAGGTCGACGAACAGGACGGCCACCTCGCGCTCCTCGCCCCCGAGCCGCAGCTCGCCGTCGAGCGCGGCATTTGCCACGTCCTGCCCAACCTGGCGTCCGAAGAGGTCACGCAGCCGCTCGCGCTCGGCCAGGCCGCTCGCCATCCGGTTGAAGCCGGCCTGGAGCTGCCCCACCTCGCTGCCGTCGTCGACGTGCACGCGCGCGTCGAACTCGCCGCGCTCCACGGAAGCCATCGCCTCCTGCACCGCGCGGACGGGATCTCCCACGGAGTGCGCCGCGATCACGGTGGCCGCGAGCCCGACTCCGAATGCCCCGATCGCCAGGAACAACATCGACACCGTCGCCGGCGTGTCGATTTCCCCGCCGGCGAGGTCGGTCACCACGATCGCCGCGATGCCGAGCAGCGGTACGCCGGTGACGAGCGTCCAGGCCATGGTCAGGCGAGCCGCGACCGAGGGCCCGCGCGCACGCGGCGGCGCCTGGCCGGCGAGCGCCCGCGCTACGAGGGGCCGCGTGGCCCGCTCGACCAGCAGGTAGAGGAGCGCGCAGCAGGTGGTGCCGCCGAGCACCGCGACGATCCCGGCGGTCACCGCCAGCCCGGCCGAGTACGTCGCGTTGACAGCCGTGAAGACGATCGCGGCCCCGGCCCAGATCTTCACCGACGTCATCGTGACGCGGGCGGGATATCGCAGGGCCAGGTCCTGCTCTTCGCCGGTTGCCGGCCGCTCCTCCAACAGCCAGCGGTCCAGCGGCGCGGCAACGTGCCCCGCCAACCGGCGCCCGAGCGGGAATGCGATCGCCATGAAGACCACGAAGGCGAGTACGTTCGCGACCGCCAACCGCGTGACGTCCTCGGGGTCCGGAGACCCCGGCGCGAGGATCCCGAACGTGAACACCGCCAGGCCGCCGAGGCCGTTGGCCACGGCCGCCGCGCGGTTGAGACGCTGCCTTGTGCGAGCGGCCAGCTCGGCGCCCGACCCTGTCTCGTACAGCTCGACCATCTGGATCGCCATCAGTCTCGCGCACATCGTCGAGCGGTACGAGGTTCGTCCAGGCGTGCGTTCGGCCCCGCGGCCGCGACTTAACCTGTTTCGATGGTTGGGAGGTTGCGGGTTCTGCCGCTGGCTGTGGGTGCATGTCTTTTCTGGGCGCTCGGCGCTGACGCCAACGACACCGGCCCGCCGCTCCCGGACCCGCATGTCGGCGTGCTCGTCACGGCTCCCCCACCGCCGGACGTGGGAGGCCAACCGCCGAATCTGGTGATGCACCGATGGGAGCGCTGCAGCCGTTACAGCGTGCTGGTCAACGCCGACGGTGCGACCGGTGTCTGGCACCTGGACGACGACGTCGCCGACGGGGCGCTCACCGGGACGATCAGCGGATCCAAGCGCTTCTACGGCACCAACTCGCTCGCGGTCGCGGGCGCACCCGACATCTCGGGAACCAAGCCGTACACGCTCGAGCTGTGGGCGCGCCCTCCGGACCACCCCGCCGGCAGCCGCTACCAATTCCTGATCTCGCGCGAGACCACCACATCGAGCGGGCGGCAGGGCACCGGAGTGTGGTTGTCCGCGGCCGGGGTCGGCTTCGAGCGCTGGACCGACGGGGTGAAGGCCGGCGTCACCTACGCAGCCGGAATTCCGCAGGCCGAGTGGAGCGCGGTGTCCGCAACGTACGACGGCTCGACGATGCGCCTCTACGTCGACGGCCGGCTGATCGGGTCGCGCCGGACCATGGCGCAACTTGCCCCGCCGGCCGGCCCGTTCGTGCTCGGCGCAGGCGCCAAGGGGCGATCCGGGTTCTTCGAGGGCGACCTCGACGAGCTCGCGCTGTATGACCACGCGCTGATCCGCAGCCACGTGAGCGCGCATGTGTCACGTGCCGTCACGCCGCCGTGCACGCAGATCACGAACGCCGACGCAGCCACGTACACGCCGACGTTCGCCGACCTGGGCGACACGCTGCGCGTGCTGACCAATTCGACCATCGGCTACCCCGAGTCCCCGGTCACGGTCTCTTCGTGGAGCGAGAGTCCCGGCCCGGTCGACGACGCGGGTCAGCTCGTCCGTCCCACGATCCTCACTCCCGCGGCGAACGCGACCGTGAGCGGCACGGTGCAGCTCACGGCCGCTGTCGGCGGGGTGCCGCCCGACCGGATCGAGTTCCTGGTCGACGGCGTCGTCCGCTACTCGAAGGTGGGCGAGGCGCCCTACCAGTACACGTGGAACACGACGGCCGCGCGCAACGGCGCACACACGGTCGCCGTGCGCGTCTACGGGCCTCGCAGCCAGACGCCGGTCACGGCGCAGCACACGGTCACAGTGCAGAACTGAGCGGGTTGGACGATCTAGCGCTGCACGCGGATGGCGTTCAGGTCGCGCTCCACGATCTCGTCGGCGCGCTCGATCAGCGCCTCGATGTCGTCGTGCTCGGCGTGGATGTAGCGACCGGCGAGCTTGTCGGCGCGCCCGCTCGCGAGTACGCGGACCAGCCTGGGCGCGAGCTCGGGCGGCGTCCACGGCAGGTCGTCGCCGAAGGGCGCGGTCATGTCCGTGCGGACGAGTCCCGGGCTGAACACGAACACTGAGATGCCGTACTGGGCGACCTGGCCGGCGAGCAGCTCGCTGAAGCGGCCGAGGGCAGCCTTGCTCGCTCCGTAGGCCGTCGGGCCGCCGCCGCCCATCGGCAGGTACGACGCGCCGCTGCCCGTGTTCACGATCCGGCCGTGACCCCGCTCCACCATGCCGCGCAGCACGGCGCGGGAGCAGAGGTAGGCGCCGAGCACGTTGATCTCGAAGATGTGCCACCAGTCCGCCGGGTCCTCCTCCCACGGCAATGCGCCCGTCAGCCCGATGCCGGCGTTGTTGACGAGCAGGTCGATCGGCCCGAGCTCGCGCTCGACGGTCGCGACCATCTCGTCGACGTCCTCCTGCTTGCTGACGTCGGCGGTCACGGCCAGCCCGCCGATCTCCTTCGCCGTCTCCTCCACCTGCCCGGCGGTGCGCGCCGCGACCGCGACACGCATGCCCGCGTCGGCCAGCTCGAGGGCGATCATCCGGCCGATGCCGCGGCCGCCGCCGGTGACGAGGCCGACCTGTCCTTCGAGCTCGCGGGAGGAGTTCACCCCGCGCAGGATACGCATGTCAACCTGGCCTGAGTAGTTCCCCGCACCCGAGAGCCGCATTCCACACGGTCGCAGCGGTTGCGCGGGCGTTCTAGGTTGCCCAAACGGTCGCCGACCCGCCGGCCCGGAGTTTCATAAGCCGACGCGATCGACCTCCGCCTGGTGCCCAATCACAAGGGATTCAGGCTCAAGGGCATGGAGACCAGGGAGTTCTGGAGCCCGGGAGGTTTCTCATGAGCTCGACCACACTCCGCCGCCCGTCAACCGGCAGGGCTGGCGCTTGCCTTTGCGCTGCTTTCCCTGGTGGCGCTAGTCCCTCGAGCCGAAGCCGCCTTCCCGGGGCGGAACGGCAAGATCGCGTTCGTGCAGCGACTTCGCCGACGGCGAACTACCGAGATCTACACGATGAACGCCGACGGCAGCGGGTCAGACGAACGTCACCAACAACGCGGCGAGCGACTCGAGCCCCGCCTGGTCGCCGGACGGCACCAAGATCGCGTTCCAGAGCGACCGCGACGGCAACGGCGAGATCTACACGATGAACGCCGACGGCAGCGGGGTGACGCAGGCTCACGAACAACTCGGCGTCGACGACGGCAGCCCGCCTGGTCGCCGGACGGCACCAAGATCGCGTTCGACCAGCGTCCCGGCGACGTCGCCGGACTACGAGATCTACACGATGAACGCCGACGGCAGCGGGCCAGACCAGGCTCACCAACAGCCCGGCGGTCGCGATGAGCCCAGCCTGGTCGCCGGACGGCACCGAAGATCGCGTTCCGCTCCCGAGGCCGACGTCCTCGCCACCTGACCGAGATCTACCGACGCACGCGCTCGTGGGCGACGACCTCCACTACACCAGCCTCGGCGATCGAACCTGGGCCCCAGCTGGTCGCCCGACGGCACCAAGATCGCGTTCGCAAGCCTGACCGCGACGGAACGTCGAGATCTACACGATGAACGCCGACGGCAGCGGGGTGACGAGGCTCACCAACCCGCGGGCGTTGTCACCAGCTAGTCCGGCCTGGTCGCCGGACGGCACCAAGATCGCGTTCGAGCAGCACGTGCTCGCGCACACTGCGAGATCTACACGGTGAACGCCGACGGGACGCGGCGAATGATCTCGTGCTCGCCAACGACTCCGGCCTCACGACTACGAGCCCGACTGGCAGCCGATCCCTACAGCGGCTACCCCCGCCCCAAGGGCGCGACGCCCTTGCGCGCCTCGCTGGTGATCGCCTACCGCAACTGCACCGCTCCCAACCGCCAGCACGGCCCCGCGCTCGCCTACCCCTCGTGCGCGCCGCCGGTGCAGGAGTCGGACTGGCTCACGACCGGCACCGCCGACTCCAACGGGCAGGCCACGCAGTTCGTGGGCTCGGTGCGCTTCGACACGCGTCGTCGGCAACCCCGCGACCCCGGCAGACGAGGCCGACGTGGCGGCAGTGATGAACATCACCGACGTGCGCAACAAGGCCGACATGACCGACTACGCCGGCGAAGTGCAGGCAAGCGTGGTGCTGCGCATCACCGACCGCGACAACGCCCTCTCACCAGGCGGCGGCAGCGATGCGGCGACGGTCATCGACATCCCCTTCCCGGTGAACGCCGCCTGCGCGCCGACCGCCGACCCGCTGGTCGGGTCCACCTGCGCGGTCTCGACCTCGCTGGAGGCGATCGTGCCCGGCGCGGTCAAGGAGGGCAAGCGCGCGGTCTGGCAGATGGGCGCGATCGAGGTCTACGACGGCGGCGCGGACGGCGACCCTGCGACCGCCGACAACACCCTGTTCGCGCGCCCGGGGGTGTTCGTGCCGTGATGCGGGAGATGTAGCCGGCACGGCCATCTCACGTATCCGAGAGCTCCGGCGTTTCGTCTGTGAACCCACCGAGAAAGCGAGGCCCGATGCTCTACACCACCTTTGACAGCCCGGTCGGCGAGCTGCTGCTGTCCGGCGACGGACAGGCGCTCCACGGCCTGTACATGCAGGAAGGCCGCACGGCCGCCGCAGTCCAGGCCGACTGGCAGGAGGACGACGAGGCGTTCGCCGACGTGCGCGCACAGCTCGAGGAGTACTTCGACGGCCGGCGCACGGACTTCGACCTCCCGCTCACGATGGCCGGCAGCGAGTTCCAGCGGCGCGTCTGGCGTGCGCTGGAGGACATCCCGTACGGCGAGACGATCAGCTACGGCGAGCAGGCCCGCCGGCTCGGCCCGCCGGCGACGCCGCGCAACGTGGGCGCCACCAACGGCCGCAACCCGATCTCGATCATCGTCCCGTGCCACCGCGTGATCGGATCGGACGGCAGCCTCACCGGCTACGGCGGCGGGCTCGAGCGCAAGCGCCTGCTGCTCGATCTCGAGGCCGGCGCACTGACACTTGGGTAAGACGTACACCCTGGTCGGCGCGGACGGGCGCGCCTACCGCACGACGACACCCGGAACACTCGGCGGTCATCGGCGAAACAAGATCTACGGGCGCTTAGACTGCCCAGTCGCACAGCGCTGGATCGCGACCGGCAGACCCATTCGCCACCGGGTGTTCTTTGCGGACGAGGCGACCGCGATCGCCGCCGGATACCGGCCATGTGCGATGTGCATGCGCGAGCGCTACCGAGAGTGGAAGGAGAAAAACGTGGTCGCCGGTGCCTGAGGCCTCCGTCGAGGAAGTCGCGGAGCGCGCCGCTGCTGCGGGTCGCATCGCGCTCGACACCGAGTTCATGTCGGAGGGCCGGTACTTCGCCCGGCTCTGCCTGGTGCAGTTCGCCGTCGAGGGCGCCGGCGGGGAAATCCTCACCGCGACGGTCGACCCGGTGGCCGGCGACGCGCCCGGCCCGATCCTCCCCACGCTGAGCGACCCCGGCGTGGAGGTGGTGGTGCATGCGGGCCGCCAGGACCTCGGCCTGTTGCAGCGGGAATGGCGGGCAAGCACGACGAACGTGTTCGACACGCAGATCGCGACTGCGCTGACCAGCACGTCCCAGCAGTCGAGCTACCAGTTCCTGGTCGGCAACCTGCTCGGCAGATCGCTGCAGAAGTCGGAGAGCTTCACCCGCTGGGACCAGCGGCCGCTGACGCCGGAGCAACTCGCGTATGCGCGCCAGGACGTGGAGCACCTGCTGCCGATCGCCGCGGCCCTGCGCGAGCGGCTCGCCGGTGACGGCCGGCTGGAGTGGGCGCGCGAGGAATGCCGCCTGCTCGAGACGGCCGCGGCGGAAGAACGAGACCCGGAGGAGCAGTTCCGGCGCCTGGCGGCCGGATCGGAGATGTCATCGCTGGAGGCGGCCGTGGCTCGTGAGCTGGTCTTCTGGCGCGAGCAGACAGCCCGTGATCAGGACCGGCCGGTGCGGTCGGTGATCCCGGATCGCATGGTCACGCAGCTGGCGCGCCGTCGCCCCGCCTCGCTCGACGCCCTCAAGCAGGAGCGTGGCGTGGGCGAGGGCATGTGGCGCCGTTACGGGAACCAGCTCCTCGCGACCGTGCGGCGTGGTGAGCAGGCAACCCCTGTCAAGCTGCCTCCCCGGCCGGAGCAGCCGCCGTGGTTCGCGCCGCTGACCGCGCTGTGCGAAGCGCTCGTGCGAGCGCGCTGCGAGGAGCAGCAGGTGGCAAAGGAGATGGTCGCGACGCGCGACGAGATCGGCGAGGTCGTGCTGGAGACGGTGCAGGGGCGGCCGGAGCCGCCCAACCGGCTGCTGACCGGCTGGCGCCGCGAGATCGTCGGCGAAGAGGTGCTCGAGCTGCTGCGCGGCGAGCGGTCCCTGCGGGTCGGCCAGGACGGCCACCTCGTGGTCGACCGCCTGCCCGGGCTGACCGCGGATCGGCCTAGGCGACGAGCGCGCGGCCGACGCTGTCGGCAACGCAGGCGGGCTTTTCCGAGCCCTCGACCTCGACCGTGAACCGGGTCACGACCTGCCACCAGCCGTTGCCGACGTCCTCGACCGAGACGATCTCGGCCTTGCAGCGCGCGCGGCTGCCGGCCGGCACCGGCGCCGGGAAGCGGACCTTGTTCCAGCCGTAGTTCACGCCGAGCGCGAAGCCCGAGGAGGAGATCAGGTCGAGGCGGAAGCCGTCGATCATCGACAGCGTCAGGTTGCCGTGCGCGATCGTGGTGCCGAACGGGCTCTCCCGCTCGGCGCGCTCGCGGTCCACGTGGATCCACTGGTGGTCGCCGGAAAGGTCGGCAAAGGTGTCGATGTCCTCCTGGCGCACCTCGCGCCACTCCCCCGGCCCGATCTCCTTGCCGATCAGCGCCTTGAGCCCATCGATTCCCTGTACTTCGGTGACCGCCATCGCCCGCGAGCTTACCGGGCGCGCCATGGCGCCCGCGATCCGGCGGCCGGATGCGCGAGGATGTGTGACATGGCCGACGAGCCCACGACCCGCAGCGTCAAGATCGGCGAGGACGAGCGCACCGGCTGGTCGTCGGAGCGCCCGCGCCGGGACGGCGCTCCGCCGCGCCCTCCCAACGTGTCCGCGCGCTGCCGCGTGCTGACGCCGTCCGACCACCTGCGCTACTCCCCTGGCAGCCTGCTCGTGATCGTCTGCTCATCCCCGACCGAGCGCGACCGCTTCGCCGAGCAGCTCATCACCAACCGCAGCGCGCTGCTGTCGCTCGGCAAAGTCCGCGCACTCCTGGCCGGGCGGGCCTCGGAGGACGAGATCGCCAGCCGCGCCCCCGAGGTGCTCGACTCCGCGATCCAGAAGCGGCTCGCGGCCAACGAGACCGTGGTGGTCGCGGCCGCCGGCACCACACCCGAGGAGCGCGAGCGCTACGTGCGCATGGCTCACGCCGCGAAGCGGCCCCGCCACCTGATCCTGGTGGAGGTGAGCCGCGACGACGTTGCCGAGGAGGACCGCGCCGCGCTGAACGAGCTGCGCCGCCGCCTCGACGCCGGCGAGCTCGGCGCGGAGGGATTCCAGACGGCCGTGCGGCTCGGCGGAGACTCGGTCTTCGAGCTGAAGCGGATCGTCTTCGAGTACCCGCCGCGCGACGACTAGGCGACGAGCTTCTCGACCCGGTACGAGCGCGGGCCGCGCGGCGTCTCCACCTGGACCGTGTCGCCGGGCGCGCGGCCGAGCAGCGCGCCGCCGACCGGGGACTCGGCCGAGAGCTTGCCGCTGGCGAGGTCCGCCTCGCTGGGACCCACGAGCGTCCAGGTGTGCACCGTCCCGCTCCCCTCGTCGAGGATCTCGGCGGTGCGCCCGATGGCGAATGTAGTGTCGTTTGCGTCCGGCTCGACGACGACGGCATTGCGCAGCCGCCCGCGCAGCCGCTTGATCTTGGTCTCGAGATGGGCCTGGTCCTCCTTGGCGATGTGGTACTCGGCGTTCTCCTTGAGGTCGCCCAGGTCGCGGGCCGCGAGCAGGCGCTCGCCCATGGCGCGCCGGCCCTCGGTCTGGAGCTGCTCCAGCTCGGCTTTCAGCGCGACGAGGCCGGCCGGGGTGATGGGCTCGCCGTCGTGGGCTTGGGGGGTCATGTGCTCACCGCCCCGGCATGCTCGCACGCATCCCAGATGAGCGCAGCGGTACCATCGCCGGGACCGGTCCGGTGCAACGACCACGGAGGCCTTGATGGCGTCTACCCGCAGCGATCTCGAGAACGTCAACGTCAGCGAACGACACCTGTGGCTGGACGGCCCGCCGCACGAGCTGTTCCGCGAGCTGCGCGGCCGCTGCCCCGTGCACTGGACCGACAAGATCTCGGAGTATCCAGGGGAGTCCGGGTACTGGTCGGTCACGACCGCGGACGACGTCCACGCCGTCAGCCGCGACTGGCAGACCTACTCGTCGGAGCGCGGGGGGATCACCGCGGTCAGCGACGTGTTCCCGATCGAGCTCACACGGGCGATGTTCATCGGAATGGACCCGCCCAAGCACGACCGCATCAAGGCGCTGTTCCAGGCGGGCTTCACGCCGAAGCGCATCGCGGCGCACGAGGACGAGATCCGCGCGATCGCGACCGACGTGCTCGACCGGCTCGAGGGCCGCGAGACGTGCGACCTCGTCACCGACGTGGCACAGCCCGTGGTCTCGCGCGTGATCGGCAGCTTCATGGGCATCCCGCCCGAGGACGACGAGATCTGGGCGAACCTCATGAACTCCACGCTCGGCGCGGGTGACCCGGACCTCAACCCCGAGGGCATCAAGGGTGTGCTCGAGCGCGACATCCCCGAGATCTTCGAGCGCTGCCGCGTGATGGTCGCCGACCGGCGGGAGAACCCGACCGACGACCTTACGAGCGTGCTCGTGCACGCCGAGGTCGACGGGCAGAAACTCGAAGAGCACGAGATCGTGATGGGCTTCTTCCTGCTCGTCGCGGCGGGGAACGACAGCACGAAGGCGACCTACTCGAGCGCGATGAAGGCGCTGATGGAGAATCCCGACCAGCGCCAGATCCTGCTCGACGACCCGTCTCTGATCGCGAGCGCCGTCGAGGAGTCGCTGCGCATGTTCCCCGCGTTCGCGCACTTCCGCCGCACCGCGACATGCGACACGGAGCTGAACGGGCAAGAGATCCGCGAGAACGACAAGGTCGTGATGTGGTACGTGTCGTCCAACCGCGACGAGACGCGCTACGAGGACCCTGATCGCTTCGACGTCCGGCGCAATCCCGAACACCAGGCGTTCGGCGCGGGCGGGCGGCACTTCTGCCTCGGCACCGCGCTCGCGCGGCTGGAGCTGCAGATCCTGCTCCAGGAGACGCTCGCGCGCTATCCGGCCACGGAGATCGCGGGGACTCCGGCGTACGTGGAATCGCCCTTCCTGAACCAGCTGAAGACGCTGCCGGTGCGACTGTCGTGGCGCGCGGGGAGGGAGCGGTGGGGAGGCGGCGGCGATCAGCGCGGTCGGCGGCGTCGGGTGCGGCGTTTATCAGGCGCCTAGTGGTTCAGGCCACGCCGGCGCCCGCTGCCCGGGGGACGCGTTTCCGCCCGGTCGCAACCCAGTCGACCGCGTCACGAACGGGCACGTTCGCCGCGGCGTGTAGTGCCCTGTATCGGTGAGCTCGATCACCCGGAGATCCCCTTCGCTGACGCTTTCGAGCGCGCTCACGGTCGCCCGTCCGCCGGCGGGCGCACGAAGGGATCCTCCAGGCGCAGATCACGGCCGTGGGCGTCCAATCGCGGAGGCCCGGCGTGCGGTCGGCCGCGGCAAGCGCGGCGCACATCTGGCGCAGGTCCCCTTCGGGTTTGCGCCGTGGCTCCAGGCCCATTGCAGGCCGAGCAGGCCTCGCACGTGCTCTGCTCCTGCGGCGGGAAGTGATCTGCGCTCAGCAGTCGCAGAGGGGCATCGAGTAGTCGATCCATTCGGTGCGCGACGTGGTCGGCGGTCACGCCTGAGGGTTGCGCACCGCCCGGGAAGGCCCCGCGAGGCGGCCAGACGCGGTGTCGTAGCCGGGAGTGGCAACGTGAGTACGGCACAGCGCATCGGCAACCTCGTGGGGCTGACGGTGCCGTTCGCGGCGTTCGTGGTCGCGATCGTCCTGACCTGGAACCAGCTGGTGGGTCCGTGGGACCTCGCGATCCTGATGCTCCTGTACACCGCCTCGGCGCTCGGAGCGACGGTCGGCTTCCACCGGCTCCTCACCCACCGGTCCTTCCAGACGCACAAGGCCACGGAGTATCTGTTCGCCGTGCTGGGGACGCTCTCGGTTCAGGGCCCGGTGATCAGCTGGGTCGCGGACCACCGCAAGCACCACGCCCACGCGGACGCCGAGGGCGATCCGCACAGCCCGTACGGACACGGCACCGGGTGGGCTGCGGCCGTGCGGGGACTCTGGCACGCTCACGCCGGATGGCTGTTGACCCGGGGCCACCAGGCCGAGGCGCGTCGCTACGCACGAGATCTCGTCGAGGACCGCGGGATGGTGCTGATCGATCGCGCCTTCCTGCCGATCGTCGGCCTTGGGCTCGCGCTTCCGTTCGTGCTCGGCTATGCGCTCACCGGCGGACTGGCCGGAGCGCTCACGGCTCTCGTGTGGGGTGGGCTGGCACGGGTCTTCCTATTTCACCACGCCACGTTCAGCGTGAACTCGATCTGCCATTTTTTCGGGCGGCGGCGGTTCGACACCGAGGACCACTCGACGAACGTGTTCTGGCTCGCCCTGCCCTCGATGGGAGAGGCCTGGCACAACAACCATCACGCGTTTCCGCGCTCCGCCTATCACGGGCTGCGGTGGTGGGAGTTCGATGTCTCCGGGCTGGTGATCAGAGCAATGCGCCGGGCACGCCTCGCGTGGAACGTGGTCGAGGTCGCGCGCGCCCGGCAGCAGATCAAGGAGCGGCGCCCAGACCGCACCGCCGGGGGCGCCGCGCGGGGCGGAGCCAGCCAGCTCGCGCCGGTCACGTCACGAGGCCGGCCGCGGATGGACCGGGAGAGCGCGCCCGCCGCCGCCGGCCGGATCGGCCCAGCCCGCGCGAGGACGCAGCGACCAGGCCGCGCCGAGAGTGAGCACCGCCCCCCGGCGCGCGACGCCGCCGCGCCGCGCGCCGCAGCCGGCTGACTACTCAGGCCAGAAGTCCTCGATCATCTCGGCGTCCGCACGCGGGTCCTCGCTGCGCGTCGAGACGATGATCATCTCGGCGTCGCCGGGGCCCTCGTTCCAGACGGACCGCACCACCTCGGGCGCGACGCGCACCACCGTCCCGCCCTCCAGCTCGAGCACCTCGTCGTCGAGCTTGAACTCGAGCGTCCCGGAGACCACGAAGTAGATCTCCTCCTGGGTCTTGTGACGGTGGCCGTACCCGCCCTTACCGCCGGACTTCGGAGTCATGTGCCGGTGCGTGATCGCGACCTGCTCCGTCTCGAGCGGGCCCGAGAGCATCCTCATGATCCCGGGGTACTTGCCCTCGAAGACGTCGGGCACCTCGTCGAGTCGCTTGATCGTGTATCCGCTCATGGCGCGCGATCCTACCTGCCCGGCACAGCCCGTCGCTACCGCCGCCGGCCGCGTACCTGATAGATGGAGAGGAAGCCGGTCTCGAAGCCCTTGCGTGCGGTCCTCAGGTAGAGGCGCCACACGCGCACGCGCTCGGGGCCGGCGAGGCGCACCGCGTCGTCGAGCCGGTCCTCCAGCCCGCGCAGCCAGTGGCGTGAGCGTGGTCGCGTAGTCGCCCGGCAAGCCCTCGATGTGGTCCGTGACGATGCCGGCGCGCTCGAGCGCGAGCTGCACGCGCGAGAGATGCAGCGGCGCGGCGTCGGGGAACACGTAGCGCTCCGAGAAGGGCCCGGCCTCCGGGTCACCGTGCCGCAGGCGGGTGATGCCGTGGTTCAGCAGCCGGCCACCGGGCCGCAGCAGGCGCGCGACCTGCTGCGCGTAGAGGTCGATGCGGCTCGCGCCGACGTGCTCGACCATGCCGATGCTGGCGATCGCGTCGAACGAGTCGCCGGCGAGCTCACGGTAGTCGGCGACGCGAATGTCGACGAGCTGCATCGAGGCCGCGCTCGGCCACGCGGCGGCGGGCAAGCTGCGCCTGGGGTTCCGACAGCGTGATCCCGACGACCCGCGCGCCATGCCTGGCGGCCGCGTGGATGGCGAAGCTGCCCCAGCCGCAGCCGATGTCGAGCACGCGCTCTCCCGGCGTGAGGGCCAGCTTCGTGCAGACCAGCTCCAGCTTCTGCTCCTGGGCCTCCTCGAGCGTGGTCGCGCCGCGCGAGAACAGCGCGCAGCTGTAGGTCATCGACGGGCCCAGGAACAGCTCGAAGAACTCGTGCCGGCAGGTCGTAGTGGTGGCGCACCGCGCGTGCGTCGCGCACGCGGCTGTGGCGGCGGCCTCGCGGGCGCAGCTCCGCCGCGGGCGGCCGCGGCGGCAGTTGCAGGCCGGCGGCCCGCGCGGCGGCGAGCAGCAGCCGGGCCCGTGCCCCGCGGTCCAGCGCGCGGCGGCTGCCAGGTGTCGAGCATCTCGAGGGCGGCGTCGAGGTCGTCGACCTCCAGCTCGCCGGACACGTACGCCCGCCCGACGCCGAGCTGCCCGGGGGCGCGCAGCATGTGCGCGACGGCCGCCGGAGAGCGCACGTGGAACGTGGGCCCGTTGCCGTTCGTCGAGGCCAGCTCCGTGCCGTCCCACAGGGACACCGAGAACGGACGCTCCGGGAGCGCCCGGTCCAGCTCGTTCACGAGCGGAGCTGTGCGTGCGAACGGCACGCGCCGGATGGTAGTGGAGTACTACTAAGCGGCTTCGGTGAGCGCCTTGGCGCGGCGGCGCTCGGGATCGATCCGCACGACGTCCCAGGCGAGGCCGACCGATTCGAGTCCGCGGATCACCATCGCGGAGAAGTCGATCTCGTGCTTGCGCAGACCATGTGCGGCCGAGGTCGGGAAGGCGTGGTGGTTGTTGTGCCAGGACTCGCCGAAGGTCGGCAGCGCGAGCCACATGAGGTTGCGCGACTCATCCGCGGTGGCGTAGTCGCGGCGGCCGAAGAAGTGGCAGAGGGAGTTGATGCTGTAGGTCACGTGGTGAAGGACCAGCATCCGCACTCCCCCGCCCCACAGCAGCCCTGTGAGACCCGCCACGACCGTGCCGCCGATCGCGAACCCGAGGCAGAACGCGGCCGCGAGCCCACCGAGCGCCCACAGGATGAACGTGCGATCGACGAAGTTGACCACCGGATCGTTGATCAGGTCCGGGGCGTAGCGCTCCTTCGCGCCGCGCTGGGTGTGGATGAAGAGCCACCCGACGTGCGAATGCAGGAGGCCCTTCACCGCGCCGCCCAGCCCCCGCCGTGGTCGACGTGGGGGCTGTGCGGGTCACCCTCGCGGTCGGAGAAGGCGTGGTGCTTGCGGTGGTCCGCGACCCAGGAGATCACGGGGCCCTCGATCGCGGCGGACCCGAGCACGCCGAAGATGGCGCGCATCGGCGCGGCTGGTGGCAAAGCTGCGGTGCGTGAACAGGCGGTGGAACCCGACGGTCACGCCCAGGCCCGTGGCGACGTACATGACGGCGAACACCAGGACGTCGTGCCAGTGCAGCAGGTTCGCCCACATTTGCCAGCATGCGACACCGAGCGCCAGGAACGGCGCGACCGTCACGATCCCCGTGATGATCCGGTCGCGAGTCTCGTTCAGGACCGGCTGAACATCAGCAGGGACCGCAGCCGGGCCGGCACTCACCGCGGGCGCCGTTTCGGGTTGCTGGGACGAGGCGGATTCGCGGCACGCTCCTCGGGCGTCATCTTCCTCACCTTCAGCGTGCCCTGCTCGATCTGGTCCTGCATCGCCGCCAGCTTCTCCTGCCGGCGTTCTTCTGATCGCTCCTTCTGCGTCTTCACGTGGGTTTGTCCTTCCCGGTATTGGATCGCACTAACCGAAGTATCAACGACCGTTGCCGCGTGGGCGCCGAACACCCCTGCCCCTGGAATTATGGTGACCGCCTCGGACCGCCGGGGGCGCAAGGCCGGTCTGTGCGAATTCTTTGTCGAGGCACAGGATCTGGGCGATCCGGTGGACGTCCTTCGCCTGCTCATGCTCGACGAAGGTCACGCCCACGCCTGTGCGCCCGGCCCGGCCGGTCCGGCCGATGCGGTGGACATAGCCCTCCCTGTCGGCGGGGGCGTCGAAGTTGATGACATGCGTGATGTCGTCGATGTCGAGGCCGCGGGCCGCCACGTCCGTCGCGACCAGGGTGTCGACGCGGCCGGCACCGAAGCGGGCCAGCGCCTTCTCGCGCTGGGACTGGGACTTGTTGCCGTGCATGGCGAGCGCCTCGACGTCATGAGCACGCAGCCGCTTGACGAGGCGGTCGGCACCGCGCTTCGTGCGGACGAACACGAGGGTCAGGCCCCGCTGCTCGTCGCGCAGCTCCCGCACGAGCGCGTCCAGCTTGGTCTCGTGCTTGACCCGCACGAACCGGTGCTGCACGTCGCCGCTGCGCTCCGCGGAGTGGGCATGCTCGTGACTGCGCGCGTTGGTCGTGTAGACGTCTGCCAGCCGGCCGACCTCGCCGTCGAGGGTTGCCGAGAAGAACAGCGTCTGGCGCTGGCGCGGAAGCTTGGCGACGATGCGGTCCACCGGGGGACGGAAGCCCATGTCGAGCATCCGATCGGCCTCGTCGAGGACCAGCACCCGCACGGCCGAAAGGGATACCGCGCGCCGCTGGAGGAGGTCCTCCAGGCGGCCGGGCGTGGCGACCAGCATGTGGGCACGGCGGGCGGCCTTGATCTGGGGCTCGATTCCCGCGCCTCCGTAGACAGCCGCGACGGACAACCCCTGCGCCTTGGCGAGCGGCTGCATGTCGTCCTTGATCTGCACGGCCAGCTCCCGGGTCGGAGCCAGCACGAGCACGCTCGGCCGCGGGTCGCCGGGCTCGATCATCTCGACCAGCGGCACGGCGAACGCAAGCGTCTTGCCGGAACCGGTGGGGGACTTGACCAGCACGTCGCGGCCGGCCAGTACGTCGGGCACGACCAGGCGTTGTACGGGAAAGGGGGCGGTGATGCCGCCGTCGGCGAGCGTCTTTACGACGGCACGCGACGCACCAAGATCACCAAAGGACTGCGAGGGCATGTGACTCCTTGCTGACGACGCGTAAATGGCGTCGCCGGACGATTCGGGGGAGATTCGACTGACCCGGATCGCCGGAGCGCACGAGACAAGAACCTCGCGGGCAGCGTCGCCACCCGCACAACTAGGCTAGCAGGGAGCATTACGATGCCCGCCATGACGACCCTCAAGCTCGGCCCGGGCTCGACCCTCACGGTTCGCAGCACAGAGCCGGATCTCGAGGTGGAGGCGCTCTACGACGCGGGCGGATCGCCGCCGCCGGCGCACTTGCATCCCGCGCAGGCCGAGCATTTCGAGGTGCTGGAGGGGACTATCAGCGCCCGTGTCGACGGACACGAGCGCACGCTGGAAACCGGTGACACCCTCGACATTCCGGCCGGCACCGTGCATCAAATGTGGAATGCGGGCTCCGAGCCCGCGCGGGTGCTTGGCGCACCACCCCGGCGGGTCGCACGCTCGAGTGGTTCGAGGCGCTCGACGCCTTCCAGCGCGACGGGGACACGGCCGCGATCGGGGCGGCGCTCGCCGAGTACAGCGACGTGTTCCAGCTGGCTGAGGCGCCTCCCGGCGAGTGATAACCCTCTGCTTTTACTCGACGAAGAGGTCGGGAATCAAGTCCGCGTCGGCGCCGCCGTACGAGTAGGGCGACAGGTCGGTCACACCCTCCTCCGCGAGCACGTCCTCGCACAGGAAGAAGTTGCCGGTCGTCTCGCGGCTCGGCCGGGTGACCACCGCGTGCGCGGCGTCCGCGTACAGCTCCGGGCTGCGCGAGCGCGCCATCGCCTCGTCGCCGCCCAGGATGTTCTGCACCGCGGCCGTCGCGATGATCGTCCGCGGCCACAGCGAGTTGAACGCGATGCCCTCGTCCCTGAACTCCTCCGCCATCCCGAGCGTGCACATGCTCATGCCGTACTTCGCGATCGTGTAGCCGACGTGAGCCTTGAACCACTTCGGGTCCATCAGCAGCGGCGGTGAGAGCGTCAGCACGTGCGGGTTGGCGGCCTGCTTGAGGTGCGGGATGCAGGCCTTGCTGACGACGAACGTCCCGCGCGTGTTGATCGCCTGCATCAGGTCGTAGCGCTTCATCTCGAGCGCCTCGGTCCCCGCGAGGTTGATCGCGCTCGCGTTGTTCACGCACACGTCGATGCCGCCGAACCGCTCTACCGCCTGCCCCACCGCGGCCGCGACCTGCTGCTCGTCGCGGATGTCCCCGACCACCGGAAGCGCCTTTCCGCCGGCCTCCTCGATCGCCTCGGCCGCCGTGAAGATCGTGCCTTCGAGCTTCGGGTGCGGCTCCGCGGTCTTGGCGATGAGGGCCACGTTGGCCCCGTCGCGGGCGGCGCGAACCGCGATGGCAAGCCCGATTCCGCGGCTTCCGCCGGATACGAACAGGGTCTTCCCGGCGAGGGAGCGAGCGGTCATTCCGCGCGGACCGTAACACTACGGTCGTGCCCGCAGCCCGAATGCACGACGGTTGGATCACCTGGCGCGAGCAGGGACCGCTCGAACAGGACGCGGCCGGCGAGCCCGTTCTCATGATCATGGGACTCGGCGCGAGCTCCCGGTTGTGGTTCCGGCTGCTGCCCTGGATCGCCCGCCGCCACCGCGCGATCGTGTTCGACAACCGCGGCACGGGCAACTCCTCTCCGGTGCGATCGCGGCTGTCGATGCGCGGCCTCGCGCACGACGCACGCGCCGTGCTGGACGACGCCGGCGTCGAGTCGGCACACGTGATCGGCGCCTCGATGGGCGGCATGATCGCGCAGCACCTCGCGCTCGAGGACCGGGCGAGCGTGCGGTCCCTCACCCTGGCGTGCACGACGCCGGGCGGCCGCAGCGGCATTCCGCCCTGGCGCCTGCTGACAACCGCCGCGCTGCGCCCGGTGCTCGGTTCGAGGCGTACGTTCCCGCTCGTCGCTCCCGCGCTGTATGCGAAAGACACGCTGAAGGAGCGGCCGACCCGCGTGCGCGAGGACTTCGAGCGCCGGATGGAGGACAACACGTCGCCGATCACCCTGTACGCGCAGATGGGGGCGATCGCGGGCCACGACACGCGGGCCCGGTTGCGCGAGCTCAGCGGCCTCAAGACGCTTGTCGTACACGGGCTCGAGGACAACCTCGTGCCCCACGACCGCGGCCGCGAGCTGGCCGCGCTGATACCCGATGCGACGCTCGCGTTGATCCCGCGCTGCGGCCACCTGCTCACGACCGACGCGGAAGAGCAGGTGGCGGGCGCGGTCCTCTCGCATCTCGAGGACTCCGCCGGCGCCGTGGCGGAAGAGCCCGGCTACGCGGCCTGAGGCACGTCGACCGGCGCGGGCTCGAGCGCCAGGCTCAGCACCTCGTCGATCGTCATCACCGGGTGGAACCGCATCTGCTCCCGCACGTCCTCGGGGACGTCGTCGAGGTCGCCGCGGTTGCGCTCCGGCAGGATCACGTCGGTCAGCCCCGCCGCGTGCGCGGCAAGCACCTTCTGCTTGAGGCCGCCGATCGGCAGTACCCGGCCCTGAAGGGTCACCTCGCCGGTCATCCCGACGTTGTGCTTCACCGGCCGGCCGCTGAGCAGCGACGCGAGCGCCGTCGTCATCGTGATCCCGGCGCTGGGCCCGTCCTTGGGGATCGCTCCCGCCGGGACGTGCACGTGGAACTCACGGTCCTGGAACGCCTCCGCGCCGATGCCGAGCTCCTCGCCGTGACCGCGCACATATGAGAGCGCGATCCGCGCCGACTCCTTCATCACGTCGCCGAGCTGGCCCGTCAGCACCAGGCCGTCCTTGCCCGGCATCGACGTGGCCTCGATGAACAGCACGTCGCCGCCGGCCCCGGTGACCGACAGTCCGGTTGCCACCCCGGGCACCGCGGTGCGCTCCACCGACTCCTGGAAGAACCGCTGCCTGCCGAGCGCCTTGCGGACGCCTTCGGCGTCGACGGTCACCGGAGGCTGAACCTCACCCGAGGCCAGTCCGGTGGCGGTCTTGCGCAGCAGCTTGCCCAGCTCGCGCTCGAGGTTGCGCACGCCCGCCTCGCGCGTGTAGTCCGAAACGATCGCGCGCATCACGGCGTCGTCGACGACGACCTCGTCCTCGTGCAGCCCGTTGCGCTTCAGCTGGCGCGGCAGCAGGTAGCCCCGCGCGATCGCGACCTTCTCCTCGGTCGTGTAGCCGTCGAAGCGCACCACCTCCATGCGGTCGAGCAGCGGGCCGGGGATCGTCTCGGCCATGTTCGCCGTGGCGATGAAGAGCACGCCCGGACAGGTCCAGCTCGACGTCCAGGTAGTGGTCGCGGAACGAGTGGTTCTGCGCCGGGTCCAGCACCTCGAGCAGGGCCGACGACGGGTCGCCGCGCCAGTCGGCGCCGACCTTGTCGACCTCGTCGAGCAGGATCACCGGGTTCATCGTGCCGGCGTCGCGGAGAGCCCGCACGAGCCGTCCCGGCAAGGCCCCGATGTAAGTCCTTCGATGCCCGCGGATCTCGGCCTCGTCGCGAATGCCGCCCAGCGACATGCGCACGAACTCGCGGCCGGTCGCGCGAGCGATGGACTCGCCGATCGACGTCTTGCCGGTGCCGGGCGGCCCGATCAGGGTGAGGATCGCGCCGGCGGCGCGTCCCTCCTCGACCATGCCGCGCTCGTTGCGCAGCTTGCGCACGGCGATGTACTCCGTGATGCGGTCCTTGACGTCCTCGAGGCCCGCGTGATCGGCGTCCAGCACCTCGCGCGCGTGCACGGGGTCGAGCCGCTCCTCGGAGCGCTTGGACCACGGCACCGACACGAGCCAGTCGAGGTAGGTGCGGATCATCGAGGACTCGCCCGCTGAGTCGCCCATGCGCTCGAGGCGGTCCAGCTCCTTCTCGGCCTGCTCGCGCACGGCCTCCGGCATGCCGGCTTCCTCGATCTTCTGGCGGTACTCCTCGGCCACCGAGCCCTCGTCCTCGCCGAGCTCCTTGCGGATCGAGTCCATCTGCTTGCGCAGGAAGTACTCGCGCTGCTGGCGCTCGGCGCCCTGCTGCACGTCGTCGCGGATCTTGGCCCGCACCTGCAGCTCCGCGAGGCGCTCGCGCTGAAGTTCCAGGGCGCGGGTCAGCCGCTCGGTCACATCGAGTGTCTCCAGTAGTCCAATCTTGTCGCGCAGGCTCAGGTCCGGCGAGTAGCCGGACGTGTCGGCCAGTGGTCCGGGACCGGTGATGGAGCGCAGGAACGCGCGGATGCGCGCGTCGGCGCCGCGCAGGTCGAGGATCTCCTCGACCACCGCGCGGTACTCGCGCTGGAGGTTGCGCATCTGCTCGTCGTTGGGCTCGGCGTCCTCGTGGACGCTCACCTCGACGCGCAGCGTCCCGGAAGCGTCGGTGTTGGCGGCGCCCGGCACTCCGCGCGCGATTCCCTCGACGGTGACGGCGGAGCCGCCTCCGGGGATGCGCATGCGCTCGACCACGTCGGCGACGGTGCCGACGCTCGCGAACTCGCCGTCGGTGCGGGGGACCAGCAGGACGCGCTCCTCCTCCCCGGTCTCGACGGCGATCGTCGCCGACATGCCCGGGAACAGGATGGAGTCGTCGAGCGGGACGAGAATCAGGTTTTCCATGGGGCCTCTTTTCGACTCTGGCTGCATCGGAAAAATGATTATAGCCACCAATCATTGTTGATCATCACGATTTGTCGCTAACATGGCACTAATGCAGACCAAATCCGCTCCTTCCAGCGCCACCGGGCTCGTGCTCATGATCGTCCGGCTGTCGCGGATGGCGGGCTACAGGCTGGGCCAGTCCCTGGCCTCGATGGAGATGCGGACCCACGAGTTCGCCGTGCTCAACCACCTCGCCGAGGCGGGCCCGCTCTCTCAGCAGGAGGTCGGCGTGGCGCTGCGGATCAACCCCAGCAACCTCGTCGGCCTGCTCGACCTGCTCGAGGCGGACGGCCTGCTCGTCAGGGCGCGCGACCCCGAGGACCGGCGGCGCCACCTGGTGGAGCTGACGGTCGCGGGTCGCAAGCGCCTGGCCGGCGCCTGGCGCGCCGCCGAGCAGGCGGAGGAGGACCTGCTTTCGCCCCTCTCCCTCGCCGAGCGCGACCACCTCCGCGTCACGCTGGAGCGGCTCGTCGGCCACGGGTGCGAGAGCCGGAGCGGCCGTCGATGCTGACCGATCGCCCGGCCACGGCGGTCGACCGCGCGCGCCTGCTGGCGCTGTTCAGGCCTTACCACCGGCGGCTCGCCTCCGTCCTCTTCCTGATCTTGATCTCGGCCGGCCTGGGCATGGTCTCGCCGTTCCTGCTGCGGGCCGTGCTCGACGATGCGATCCCCGAGCAACGACACGCAGCTGCTGGCGGCGCTGGTCGCGGGCATGATCGCCATCGCGATCGCCACCGGCGCGCTCGGCGTCGCGCAGACGCTGCTCTCGAACACCGTCGGCCAGCGCGTCATGCACGACCTGCGTGCCGCGGTGTACCGGCACCTGCAGCGGTTGTCGCTGGCGTTCTTCACCCAGACCCGCACGGGCGAGATCCAGTCGCGGATCGCCAACGACATCGGGGGCGTGCAGACGGTCGTGACGACCACGGCCACGTCGATCGTCTCGAACGTGACCACGGTGCTCGCGGCCACCGTCGCGATGTTCCTGCTCGACTGGCGGCTCGCGGTGGCGGCGCTCGGCCTGCTGCCGCTTCTTCATATGGCTGACACGCCGCGTAGGTGCGGAGCGGCGGCGCATCACCGCCGTGCGCCAGGACCGGCTCGCCGACATGTCGGCCCTGGTCGAGGAGTCGCTGTCGGTGTCCGGCATCCTGCTCGGCAAGACGATGGGCCGCGCGCCGGAGCTGGCCGAGCGGTTCGAGAGCGAGTCCGCCGTGCTCGCCGATATCGAGGTCCGCTCCCGCATGGCGGGGCGCTGGCGCATGGCGTCGGTGCAGATGAGCTTCGCCGCGATGCCGGCGCTGATCTACCTGTTCGCGGGCCTCACGATCGCGGGCGGCGGAAGCGCGATCACGATCGGGACGCTGGTCGCGTTCACCACCCTGCAGACACGGCTGTTCTTCCCGGTGCAGTCGCTGCTGTCCGTGGGCGTCGACCTCCAGAGCTCGCTCGCGCTGTTCGAGCGGGTGTTCGAGTATCTCGACCTGCCCGTCGACATCGAGGAGCGCGACGGCGCGGTGACGCTGCGGTCCGAGCAGGTGCGAGGGCGCCGTCACCTTCGAAGGCGTCGGGTTCCGGTACTGCGGAGGACGGTCCCTGGACGCTGCGCGATATCGATCTGGAAGTACCGGCCGGGACGACGCTCGCGCTGGTGGGCGAGACCGGCTCCGGCAAGACGACCCTGGCCTACCTGCTGGCACGCCTCTACGACGTCGAGGAGGGACGCCTCGCGATCGACGGCATCGACGTGCGCGACCTCACGCCACGCCTCGCTTGCCTCCGTGGTGGGCGTCGTCTCGCAGGAGACCCACCTCTTCCACGCCTCGATCGCGGACAACCTGCGCTTCGCAAAGCCGGGCGCGAGCGACGAGGAGCTGGAGCAGGCGGCGCGCGCCGCCCAGATCCACGACCTGATCGAGCGCCTCCCCGAGGGGTACGAGACGATCGTGGGCGAGCGCGGCTACCGGTTCTCGGGCGGCGAGAAGCAGCGCATCGCGATCGCCCGCACGATCCTGCGCGACCCGCCGATCCTGGTGCTGGACGAGGCGACGAGCGCACTCGACACCGAGACCGAGCGCGCCGTGCAGGCGGCGCTCGACGAGCTGGCCCGGGGCCGCACGACCGTGGCGATCGCGCACCGGCTGTCGACGGTCCGCGACGCGCGACCAGATCGCGGTGCTGGACCGCGGCCGCGTGGTGGAGCTGGGCGACCACGACGAGCTGATCGCGGCCGGCGGCCGTTACGCTGCGATGATCGAGGTCCAGGGTGGAGAGCTGGCGACCGCGTGAGAACGACCATCGAGGAGATCGTCGAGGTCGAGATCGAGCGCCCGCCGTCCGAGGTGTGGTCGTTCATAAACGACACCGCGCGCCTCCCGGAATGGATCGCGGAGTTCGCGGCGGCACGAGATGAGCCGGACAGCCCCACCGGGGTCGGAAGCGTCGTGCACTACACGCTCAAGCAGGGCAACCGCTCGGGTACCTTCGAGATCGTCGAGTGGGATCCACCGCGCAGGACGGCTTGGGACGGCCCGCCGCTGCGCTCGCCGGGAGGTGCGATGCGGCCACGTGGCTCACACGAGCTCGCCGAGGCCGGTGAGGGTCGCACACTGCTCGTCAGCCACTACCGCCCGGAGGTGTCCGGCCTCCTAGTGCTGCTGCGGCCGTACCTGAAGCGCTGGGTGCGCCGGGAGCGGAATGCGTCTGCGCAGGACGCTGAAAGCGCTGGTGGAGGCCGCGGCAGGTTCATGACCGTGCCGTTCGTCCAGCGGTTCTTGGAACTGGTCGTGGCTCAGGACACCACCGCGCTCGCGGGCATGCTCGACCCCGAAGTGATCTGGTTCGGTACCCGCGGTGGTCTCGACGAAAGCCAGGTCATGCGCGGGCCTACGGCCGTGCTCGAGTACATGGCCGAGATCCAGGAGCCGTGGGAGGAGTTCGGCGTCGAGATCGAACGGGTCATCGAAGCCGACGATGGGGTCGTCGTCTTCATGCGCGAGACCGGGCGGGCCCGGCACGGCGGACCGGAGGTCCAGAACTACACAGCGATGATCTTCAAGGTGAGGCAGGAGCGAGTGGTCGAGATCGCCGGCTACCTCGACCGCGACGAAGCCCTCCGCGCGGCGGGAGCCGCCTAAGTGCAGCAGCTCCGGCTGGTACCGCGCAAGATGGTCGTCGATCGTCTCCCGCACCCAGCGCTGCGTGTCGTGGTCGGCCATGCGGTAGCGCGCGAGCAGCTCCTTCTGCCCCTCAGCGGCAGGTCCGCGATCACCCAGCGCACGGCGAAGCGCTCGAACAGCATCTCGGTGCGGCGGCGCCACATGTCGTCGGCCGACGCCGCCGCGCCGCCGGCCGGCTCGGCCAGCTTCGCGACGGTGCCCGCGGACACGGACTCACGCAGCGCGAGCACGTTGCCGTCGGCGTCCGTGTAGTCGACGGTCTCGGCCGGAGCAGCGTCGGCGCGGCGCTTTCGCTTCTTGGCCATGCTAGAGTGGCGAAGCGTTGCAGACCTGACCGCACCCAGTCGGGCATCTCTGTCTTCTTCCAGGTCTGCGCGTCGACGCACACGTGCTGCAGGCGGCCCTCGACCAGCAGCTCCTCGTCGCGCATGACGTCGATCTGCGTCGTCACGCTGGTCGTGCCGAGCCGCGTCACCTGCGCCCGCAGCGCCAGCACGTCGTCGAACCGCGCGGGCGCGCGGAAGCGCGCGTTCGCCTCGGCGACCACGGCGTCGATGCCGCGCTCGACCATCTCCTGCCACGGCCCGATCGCCTCGCGCCACAGCTCGGTGAACGCCACGTCGAAGTACAGGAGATAGTTGGCGTTGAAGACGATGCCCTGCGGGTCGCATTCGCCATAGCGCACGCGCAGCTCGTGTACGAAGGGCGTGGTCAATCGCGACGACCTAGGACAGCCCGGCGGCTGCGAGAGCTTGGGCCTTGGACGTAAAAGCGCGATCCCGGACGATCTTGCCGTCGCGAAGTTCATGGACGAATGCGGTCGGAGCATCGATGGGCGCTCCGCTGCCTTTGCCGTGGCCGCGAATCGAGACCATGACGACCACCACATCGCCGCCGCTTTCGATGAACTCCACCGGCTCGATCACGAAATCCCCCCAGATCTCGGCGAAGTGCCGATCCCTCTCCCGCACGCCGTCCCATCCCACATAGTCGGCGCGGTCCGGCATCTCCGGGTAGTCCTCGATCACACAGTCCTTTGCAAAGTAGTCGAGCACGCCATCGACGCCGTGGTCGGTGTACTGCCTCCAGGCGCGACGCGCGATCTCGACGTTGTCGTGCTTCGACAGCCCCAGCGTCTCGAGGGCTTCCGCGTGATCCCGGAAGAACTCCTCGTAGAAGATCCGGCCCTTGCGCACCATAAAGACATTCGTCATCTCGACGTTCGACTCGGGGCCACGGCCTGCACCGCGCCAGATTTGCCTCACGACAACTCGGTCGGCGGCGTCGATGAAGTCGCCGATCGGTTCCAGGGCGTCGGCGTCGAAGGTCTCGCGGAGCTGCGCCAACTGGCGCGTGACCGCCTCCCGACCTACGAAAGGGCCCGGCTCCGGCCAACCCTCTGGGCTCCGCATGATGACGTCGGGGTGGTACTGCTCACGCAGAGCGTCCATATCCCCGGCGTTCCAAGCCTCGTAGGCGGCTCTCACGACCTCCACGTTCTCCTCTGACATCGCGCGCAGTATCCCGTAGGTTCGTGGACCACATGACAAATGCCTCACCGTGGAGCACGTCCGCACCCTCCGACCACGACCGGGCGTCCTATGCGGACGCGGCGCCGCGGTCGCTCTGGCTGGACTCGCCGGATGCGCCGGCGCGGTGCGCCCCGCTGGAGGAACCGGCGGACACGGACCTCGTGGTCGTCGGGGGCGGGCTCAGCGGCCTGTGGGCGGCGATCCAGGCGAAGGAGGACGACCCTGCGCGCGAGGTCGTGTTGCTCGAGGCCGACAGGATCGCGTCCGGGGCGACCGGACACAGCGGCGGTTTCTTTTCTTCCTCGTTGACACACGGCATCGGAAACGGCGTGACCCGCTTCCCGGAGGAGCTACCCGTGCTGGAGCGTCTGGGTGGCGAGAACTTCGACCAGACCGTCGCCGCGCTCGCGCGCCACGACATCGACTGCGGCCTGGAGCTGAACGGGGATCTGAACGTCGCGCTCGAGCCGCACGAGCTGGAATGGCTGGCGGAGGAAGAGGCTGCGCTGCGCGGCCTGGGCCACGACGTGGTGCTGCTCGACGCCGAGGCCATTCGTGCGGAGGTGCACTCCCCCCTCTACCGCGGCGGCCTGTGGCTGCGCAGCGGCAGCGGCATCCTCGATCCGGCGCGGCTTGCGTGGGGTCTGGCGCGGGTCGCGCTGGAACTGGGGGTGCGCCTGCACGAGGGCTCACGCGTCACTGGCCTGCGGACGGCCGGCGCCGGGCTGCGTGTCACGACCGAGGCGGGCGAGGTGCAGGCGGCCGGAGCCGTGCTGACCACCGGCGCGTTCCGCTCGCCGGTGCGCGCGGTGCGCCGTCGGATCGTGCCGGTCTGGGACTACGTGCTCGCGACCGAGCCGCTCGATGGCGCGCGACGCGAGTCGCTCGGGTGGGCGCACCGCCAGGGCATCGGCGACTCGGCCAACCAGTTCCACTACTACCGGCTCACCGCCGACGACCGGATCGTGTGGGGCGGCTACGACGCCGTCTACAACTTCGCCAACGGAGTCGGGCCGCATCTGCACCAGCGCGACGCCACGTTCGCGCGGCTCGCGCAGCACTTCTTCACGACCTTCCCGCAGCTCGAAGGCCTGCGGTTCACCCACCGCTGGGGCGGGCCGATCGACACGTGCAGCCGGTTCTTTGCGTTCTTCGGGACCTCGCACGGCGGGCGCGTCGCCTACGCCGCCGGGCACACCGGGCTCGGCATCGGCGCCAGCCGCTTCGGCGCGCGCGTGGCGCTCGACCTGCTTGCCGGCCGCCGCACCGAGGCGACGGAGCTGCGCTACACCCGCACGCGCCCGCTGCCGTTCCCGCCCGAGCCGCTGCGCTGGGGCGTGATCGAGCTGACACGCAACCGGCTGGCCGCGGCCGACCGCCGGCAGGGGCGCCGCGGGCGTGTGGCTGCGGCTGCTAGACCGTCTCGGGCTCGGCTTCGACAGCTAGCTCGACGGCCGGCAGGCCGTCGAGGCTCTCGGCGTTCTTCTCGCGCTGGTAATCGCGCAGCGCCTCGGGCCCCGCGGTGCGGATGCGCTTCGTCGCCCACGCCTCCATGTGCGGGCGCTGTCCTTCGTAGCTCATCAGCGGGACGCCGTACCCGCACGAGTCGCCGACCCGGCTGACGTGCACGAGCACCACGGCGCGGCGCGCCTCGGAGACCGCCGGCTGCTCGAAGTCGCAGCGCTCCATCAACTCGTCGAAGCGCGAGTCGTCGGCCGTCACGACCTCGCCGCGCCCGTGCAGGCGCAGGATCCGCGGCGGTCCCTCGAACGCGCACAGCATCACGACGATGCGGCCGTTCTCGCGTATGTGCGCGATCGTCTCCGCGCCGCTGCCGATCAGGTCGAGGTACGCGACCGTGTGGTCGTCGAGCACGCGCAGCGTGCCGATCGGGCCCTTGGGCGACAAATTCACGTGCCCGTCCCCGCTGAGCGGCGCGGTCGCGACGAAGTACAGCTCGCGCCGGGCGATCCACTCGCGCAGCGACTCGTCGATTGCGTCGAACACCTTCGCCATCGCCTGAGCTTACCGACCCCCCTCGGGCGGGTGGCGCGGATAAGGCCGCCTCTACAACACCAAACCGCGCCACCTCGTGGGACCGGGCCGGTTAGACTCGCCCGGCGATGGCCGTATTCATTTGGCGAGCGCCGAAGGCGCGAAGCACAGGACTTTAGGTGGGCGAAGCCCCGATGTTCAGCTCCGGCAAGGAGTTCCGCGAGGTGATGGACAAGGTGTTCACGCTCATGAGCACCGATCCCGACATGGGGCCGAAGCTGCGCGACGCGCGCGTGCCCCAGCGGTTCGAGTTTCCCGACCAGGACGCCGTCGTGAACATCACCTACGACGACTCGGGCGGCGACCAGAACCTGCGGTGGGTGTGGTCCGACGAGGTCGACTGGAAGCCGCAGGTCGAGATGACGATGGACTCCGACGTCGCGAACAAGTACTTCCAGGGCAAGGAGAACGTGCCGATGGCGCTTGCCCGCCGGCGCATCAAGAGCGGCGGAGACGTGAAGGCCGCGCTCAAGCTGATTCCGATCACGAAGCCGGTGTTCGCGCAGTACCGGGCGATGCTCGAGCGCGAGCACCCGCACCTCGTCGTCTGACGGCCCGCGATGCGGCAATCACCGTCGAGCAGAGGGAGAGCACCGCGATCGTGCGGATCGACCGCCCGCCCGCGAACGCGATGAATCCGGAGCTGGTCGAGGAGATCATCGCGGTCACCGAAGCGCTCGCGGCGTCACCGCCCGATGCCGTCGTGATCGTCGGCCGCGACGGGTTCTTCTCGGCGGGCCTGGACCTGAACCTCGTGCCCACGCTGGACGCCGCGGGGCAGGCCGAGATGATCATGGGCATCAATCGCATGGTGGCCGCGTGGTACGGGTTCGAGCGACCGGTCGTGGGAGCGATCAACGGCCACGCGATCGCCGGCGGCATGGTGCTCGCGCTGTGCGCGGACTACCGCGTGGGATCGACGAAGGGAAAGCTGGGGCTCACCGAGACGCGGGTCGGCGTGCCGTATCCGGCGAACGCGCTGGCGGTGGTGAAGGCGGAGCTGTCGCCGCCCGCGGCCCGCTATCTGGTCCTGCGGGCACATCTCGTCGAGCCGCCCGAGGCGCACGCGCTGGGCCTGGTGGACGAGCTGGCCGCGCCGGACATGGTGCTGGAGCGGGCGCTCGCGATGGCGGCCGAACTGGGCGACATGCCCTCCGACGGCTACGGAACCGTGAAACGGCAGCTGCGGGGCCCGACGCTCGCCGCGATGCGGCGGGTGGTCGAGTCGGGCACGGATCCCCTGGCCCAGAGCTGGTTGTCGGCCGAGACGGGCTCGGCGGCGACGGCAGCGCTGGGCGGAGAGGGCTGAAGCGCTTTCGCGCTCCAGCCCATCGCCACTTGACTGAGCGCTAGCGCTTCAGCCGGATCTTGCGCTTTGCGGTGCTCGAGGCACCGGCCGCGTCGGTCGCAATGACCGTCACGGTGGCGGTGACCTTCTTGCCGCGGCGCAGAGCGCGCCGCACCGCACGCAGCGTCTTCCCGGAGAGCTTCAGGCGAAGAGTCACCTGCTTGCCCGTTCCGGCGCTGCGGGAGACACCCCTCAGCTTCAGCGCACGGCTGGCGCCCGGGAGGGACACCGTGGCCGTGGCCTTCAGCTTGCATGGAGCGTTACAGCTACCGACCACGATGATCGCCTTGTTGGCGAGCACGTGCTGGATGCCGGCTGCAGACAGCAGCAGGCTCGGCTTGGAGCCGTTGACCACCGGACCGCCCGAGTTCGGCACCGAGACGATCGGCGTCGGCTTGATGGGCTTGGGGTCCGGCTTCGGGTCCGGCGTCGGGTCCGGCGTCGGGTCCGGGTCCGGGTCCGCGGCCTTGGTGACCGTGATCACCAACGTTGCGGTGCTGAATGCACCGGCGGCGTCCGTGACCTTCAGGGTCACGGTGTAGGTGCCCGGCGTCGTGTAGGTGAACGTCGGCTGGGCCGCCGTGGAGTCGTCGAGGAGGTTGTCCCCGTCGAGGTCCCAGGCGTAGGTACGCGTGTCACCCACGTCGGGGTCGGACGAGCCGAGCCCGCTGAACGTGACCGCCAGCGGTGCAACACCGGACGTGACGTTCGCCGTAGCGACCGCAACCGGCGCGTGGTTCACAACCGTGTAGCGGATGCGCTTGATCGTGTCGTTCGACTGGTCGATGTACAGCAGGTCGCCGGTCGGAGTGACCTCCAGGTCCGTCGCCCGCATCGCCATGCCGGCGAACGGAATGACGCTGCCCTTCTTCGGAATGCCGCTGCCGTCGGGCAGGAGTGCCCAGATGCAGCTGCGCAGCCGGTCGGCGAAGAACAGCGCGTTCCTGTACATCGGCGGGAAGTTGCCGCCCGCCGACGGGTAGAACTCGAGACCCGACAGCGTGCTGCCGTTCGGCGAGCCGAGAGCGTCCTTCTCGCAGTTCTCGTTCGCGTGGACAGGCAGCTCATGGTCGTACGCCCAGAACGGCGCCTTGTTCGCGTTGACCCCGGTGCCCGCGTAGAGCTTCTCGCAGATGTTCAGGTTCTGCAGGTCGCTCTGCTCGCGAATCTCGTTGTTCTCGTAGCAGGGCCAACCGAAGTTGAGCTGCTTCGAGAACGAGTCGATGCGGTTGATCTCCTCGAAGTAGCCGCCGCCGCGCTCGGCCACCCACACGTCGTTCGTGCCGGGCCGGATTGCGAGGCGAGTGGCGTCACGGAGCCCGTAGGCCACGATCCGCTTGGCGTTCGAGGTGCTGCCGTCGGATGCCTTGCCCGTGGCCGGGTCGATCCGGATCAGCGAGCCGGAGAGGCCCACCGGGTCGCCGGAGGTCTCCAGGTCCTGAGCGCGCAGACGACCGGCCTCCGACGTCGGAGACGTGGGGTTCGAACCCCCCGGGTCGTTGCACGGGTTCTTCGGCGAACCCGTCTGGCCGTAGTCCCAGAACTGCGAGGTCGAGCCGTCGCTGGCGGAGACATAGAGCATGCCGTCCTTGCCGAAGGCAAGACCGCCGCCGCCGTGGGCCGAGTACTGCTGGCAGTAGTCCGTCACCAGCGCGAGCTCGGACCCGCTCATGACCTCTCCCGCGACCGTCAGGCGCGAGACGCGCGAGCTGGCCGGGCAGTTGTCGAGCTGGCCGTACGTCGGGTCCGTGTACTTCGGGCACGAGTCGAACGATGACGTTCCGCCGTACGTGGGCGGGGTGCCACCGATCGGTGCGTCCCTCGTGTAGTAGACGTACACGTACGGCTTCGCCGGGAAGCCCGGGTCCACGACGATCGACAGCAGACCGCGCGAGCCGTAGTTGTGCACCTGCGTGCGCAGGTCGGCAAACATGGTCGCCGTCGGGTCGTCGACGCTGTCGTACGTCCGGATGATCCCGGTCTTCTCCGCGACGAACACACGCCCGTTGGGCGCGATCGCGATGTCCTGCGGCTTCGGGCTGCCGGTTGCGGGGAGCACGGTGGTCTCCTCGAATCCTGCCGGAAGCGTTGATGCGCTCGCGCCTGCCGGCACGAGCATGCCCACGATGGCCGCGCACAACAGCGCGACGACCATACGGGCGGTTCCAAGTCCCCTGCGTGACATTGGTCCTCCCTGACTTTGTCTATGAGGGGCGCCAGCGGGGCGCCGATTACGAATCCAGATTCAATGTAGCTGCGCGTTTGCGAATTGGCGCGGGCAATTGTCGTCACGCAGCGAGGGGCTCCACCAGCCTGGGACCGGTAGCGGCGCCGCGCCCGGCGCCCGCGCCGAGTTCGACGACCTTGTCCGCGAGCGGCAACAGCCGCTCGTCATGGGTGGAGACGACGACCATCCGACCGGCGTCCGCGATCTCGCGCAGCAGCCGCAGCACGCCATCCACCTGCAGCTGGTCGAGGTGCGCGGTGGGTTCGTCGGCGAGCAACAGCGGCGGGTCGAGCGCCAGCGCCCGGGCGATCGCGACCCGCTGCTGCTGTCCCCCGGACAGCTTCCCGGGCCGGTGGCGCTCGCGGTCCGCGAGACCGACCTGGCCGAGCAGCTCGGCGGCGCGCCGGCGGGCGAACCGCCCGCCCAGCCCGGCCGCGCGCAGCGGGACCTGCACGTTCTCCGCGGCGGTCAGGCTCGGGATCAGGTTGAAGGACTGGAAGACGATCCCCACCCGGCGACGGCGGTAGTCGTTCATCGCGCGACCGTGCAGGCCGGTCACCTCGATCCCGTCGAGGCTGACACTGCCGCGGTTGGGCCGCAGGATCGCCGCCAGCACCGAGAGGAGCGTGGTCTTGCCGCAGCCGCTCGCACCCATCAGGACCGCAAGCTCGCCCCCACGCAGGTCGATGTCGAGCCCGTCGATCGGGCGTATGACGTCGGCTCCACCCGAGTACTCGACCACCAGATTGCGGCAGTGAAGGCTCATCGCGAACCTGCGAAGGAGAGGGCGGGATCGACTCCGACGGCGCGCCGCAGCCCGATGAAGCTCGCGAGCACCCCGACGAAGACGGCGACCAGGGGCAAGCTCACGTAGGCGAGCACAGGGACCTCGACCGACATCGCCACCGCCGGAGCGATGGCCTGCTCGATCGCGACCGCCAGCAGTGCGGACAGCAGCGACAGCACGACGGCCTGGAGCACCAGCCCGCCGAGCAGGTGGGAGGTCGAGAGGCCGATCGCCTTGAGCGCCGCGAAGTCCCGCGTGCGCTCGAGCACCGACAGGTACACGATCGCACCGATGATCCCCGCGGCCACTGCCCATAGCAGCAGGCGGATCAGGCTGATGGTCTGCTTTGCCTGGAGCACCGGGCGCGCGAGGTCGCTTGCGACCTCCCGGTTCCCGAGCATCGCGAAGCCCGGGCGGAACGGCGGCCGGCCGCCCCTGCGTGACGATCGCCGTCGCCAGCGGACGGCCGTCCAGCGCGAGTCGCTGGGCCTCGGCGAGCGACACGGTCACGGTCGGAATGCCCGCGAAGTAGGTCCGGCCATGTGTCACGGCGCCCACCCGCAGCGGCTTTCCGTTCAGGTCGATCACGTCGCCGGCCGCGAGGCCGAGGCTCGCGTCCGCGATCGCGGTCCCGCGCTGTCCGATCAGACGGCCCTGCCACCCCCCGGGCGCTCCCACCCCGCCGGGCACGACGCCCAGCAGGTTCACGTTGCGACGGCTCGGCGTGGTGGTGGTCGCACGCAGGACCGCGACGGGGTCGGCGCGGCGCACGCCGGGCAGGCGGCGGGCATCCCGCACGCGCTCGACCGGGATGGTGGCGGGCCCGGTGAACGGGCCAAAGTTCTCCGAGCGCAGCAGCCAGGCGTCGGCGCCGAACGAGTCGACCGTGCGGTCGATCTCGTTGTCGAAGCTTGCGCTCACGCCGGACATCAGCAGGCCGAGCGCGAACACGAGCGCGGTGGCGAGCACTGCGACCGCGAACCGGCGGCGGCTCCATTGCAGCTCGCGCAGGCCGAGCAGCAGCATCATGCCCGTGCCTCCACCGCTTCTGCGTGCTCCGCATCCACGTCGAGCGCGAACAGCCCGACGTGCTTGCGCTTGCCCTTCATCGGAGTCGCCGCGCGCGGCACGATCGGCAGCCCGTCGCGGCGCAGGCGGCGCATGGTCTGGTCGCTGAACAGGATCGTGTCGCCCGTCTCGCGGGTCGTGGACTCGATGCGGGCGGCCGTGTTGACGGCGTCGCCGATCACGGTGAAGTCGAGCCGGCCGCCGCCGCCCACGTTCCCCGCGACCACGGTCCCGGAGTCGATGCCGATGCCGATCTCGAGGTCGCCCTGGAAGACCTCGCGCGCCGTGTGCGCGATCGCGAGCGCCGCGTCGAGGGCCAGGTCCGCGTGGTCGGCCTGCGGCGCGGGCGCGCCGAACACGGCGAGCAGCCCGTCGCCGACGAACTTGTCGACATGGCCGTGACGCTCCGCGATGATCGGCACCACGAGCTCGAACAGGCAGTTGAGCGCCTCCAGCACCTCTCCCGGCTCGAACTCCTCGGCGAAGCCCGTGAAGTCCCTGATGTCGATGAACATCATCGTCACGTCGACTTCACGCGCATGCAGAGCCGGGCCCTCGCGCAGGATGTGCTCGGCGATGTCGCGATCGACGTACGTGCCGAACGTGCGCTCGAGGTACTGGTCCGCGCGCTTGCGCTCCGTCACGTCGCGCGCGATAAGCGTGACCTCGCCGCCGGTGCCGACGGGAGCGACAGTGAGCGCGATGTCGACCACGCTGCCGTTCTTGCGCGCCCCGCGCAGCTCGTGATGCTCCGCGCGCTGCGCGGCCGTCACGCGCCGCAGGATCGCCGTGACATCGCCCTGCACCCGGCTCGCGAGGATCTCGAGCGGACGGCCGACCATCTCGCGCGCGCTGAATCCGAACAGGCGCTCCGCGCCGTGGTTCCACCCGGTCACGATGCCCCGCTCGGAGGTCGCGCTGACGACCGCGTCCTGCGTGCACGCGACCGTCACGCGCAGCCGGTCCAGTTCCTCGTCGAGCCGGCGGCGCTGCGTCACGTCACGGATCACGTAGCTGTAGCCGCGCGGCTCGGGAACGCCGTTGCGAAGCGCCGTGATGGTCACGTCCGCGCGGTAGCGCAGGCCGTCCGCGCGCATCCACCAGCCCGAGTGCTCGACCCGGTCCGCGTCCGCGGCCTCTTGCAGGTGGGCCTCGGGCTCGCCCTGCGCGAGCGCCTCGGGCGCGTACAGGCGGGACACGTGGCAGCCGATGATGTCGGGCTCCGCGTACCCCGTGACGCGCTCGGCCATGTGGTTCCAGCCGGCGACGTTGCCGGCGCGGTCGAGCATCACGATCGCGCAGTCCTCGACGCTCTCGAGCAGCAGGCGGAAGCGCTCCTCGCTCGTGCGCAGCGCCAGTTCGGCGCGCTTGCGCTCGAGCATCGGGCCGAGCTGCTTCGCGACCCGGGAGATCACGTCCGCGACGGCCTCGTCCCGGACCCGCGGCTCCGTGGCGAAGAACTCCAGCACCGCGACGATGCGCTCGGTCGAGAGGACGGGAACGGCCATCGCCGCTCCGATTCCCACTTCGCGCGCGAAGGACTGGCGCAGCAGCCCCGCTTCGGACTTGGCATCGTCGATCCAGACGTCGCGCCGGCTGGACCAGGCGGCGCCGGGCAGCCCGACCCCGGGCTCGAACGTGAGTGCCTTGCTGCGCTCCGTGAACGGCGCGAGCGGCGTACCCGAGGCGGGCCAGGCGGCGCCGAACTCGAGATATGAGTCCGCCGCGTTGAGCCAGGCCTGCCCGAGCGCGAAGCCGCCGTACCGGCAGAGCCGCTGGAGGACGGCCTGCAACGCCTGCTCGACCGTGCGGGCCCCGCCCACCGAGAATGCCAGCTCCCGCTCGATCGAGACCTCGTCCTGGATGCGCTTGCGCTCCGTGACGTCCTGGCAGATCCCGAAGAGGCGCACCGGCCGGCCCTCCCGTGAGACGACCTCGCCGCGGCAATGCAGCATCCGCACGGACCCGTCCGGGCGCACGACCCGGTGCTCGAACTCGAGCGGCGAGGCAGTGCGCACGGCGCTCTCGATCAGGCCGACCACGCGCTCGCGGTCGTCCGGGTGGACGCGCTCGATGAACGCCTCGTACGTGGGGGTGAATCCCTTGCCCAGGTCGAAGATCCTGTACAGCTCGGCCGACCAGGTGACGTCGCCGCCGGCGATGTCCCATTCCCAGCTGCCCACCTGCAGCATCCGCACGGTCTGTGCCAGCCGGGCGGTGTCCGTCGCCGGTGAACCCTGGCTTGCGATGTCCCCGATACCCGCAGTTACAGTCATGGGCGCAGTGTCGCCTGCGGAGGCTCCGCCCACCAGCGACTGCGCGGCACCCGCCGTGCGGCTTATTCGGCGTTAGACGATCAGGCGGCCCGGCGGCGCACGGCCTCGAGGTCGATCACCTTGATGCGCCGGCGGCCGGTCTCGATCCAGCCGAGGTCGCGCATCGACTGCAGCGCCTTCACCACCGAGTCGCGCGAGCACGCCGTCCAGCCGGCCAGCTCCTCCTGCGTCAGCGGGAAGTCGATCCGGATGCTGCCCTCGGCCGCCGAGCCGAAGCGCTCCGACAGCTCCACGATGCGCGACGCGACTCGACCCATCGTCTCCTTGGCGGCGAACTCCAGCCGCAGGCGATCGGCGTCGCGCAGCCGCTGCGCGAGTATCACGAGCAGCAGGCGAAAGACCCGCGGGTTGCGGTCGAGGAAGTCGTTGAAGTAGCGCGTCGGCACGGCCAGGGCCTGCACCGGCTCCAGCGCGACGGCGGTGGCCGAGCGGGTGCCGCCGTCGAGGGCGGCCAGCTCGCCCAGCACGTCTCCCGGTCCGCGGATCCCGAGCACGATCTCGTGACCGTCCTCGCTGAAGCGGCTGAGCTTCACGAAACCCTCCTGGAGGATCAGCACGCGGTCGGCCAGCTGGTTCTCGTGGAACAGCGCGCCGCCGGCGGAGAAATTGCGAACGATCGCGCCCGACATGAGCGCCTTGCGCTCGTCCTCGCTCAGAGCCGGCAGGAAGCGGGGCTCGTAGGCGCCCTGGGCTGCTGAGTCGATGTTCATCGACTCGATCAGCGTACCTCGTGGGATGCGGGCACGCACATCTCACTTCTGGCGCGCGTGCAGGGGATCCGGCACTCGCGGAGGCGCGCACTGCGGCTGTGGCGCGGACGGTCCGGCGTAGCGCGTGGCGACCGATTCCCGACCGCTTCGGGGGGAGATGACCCCGACGCACAGCGGAATCGACCTCGGATGGAGTGCCCGGCCCGGCTTCCGCCGGCGCGCCGATGGCGGCGGCGGCCTCGTCGCGGCGGCGGCGGTCGGGATCGCGGCGACGCTGGCTGATCGCGCCGGTCTCGAGCACGACGTGCGCATACGCTCGCGCAGCCACGACGCGACCCGACGTGCGCGTCACCGCGCTTCCCGGTGTCGACCTGAGGCCGGTCCTCGGGGTCGCCGGACTGTCCGCCGCGTCGGGCCCGTATCCCGGCGTCGCCAGTTCGCTCTCAGCGCGGCGGGACCGAGATCTCGACGTGGATCGAAGGCCGGCCCGCACACGGCTCGGCCGTCGACCGCCCGTTGCTCGGTCAGCGGCTCCTGGGCCGACGCGGCGGCGGCGTCGTCGTGGAGCGGGACTCGCGCGGCAGCTCGGCCTGCGGACCGACCGGCGGGCGCGCGTTGCGACCGCCGGCGGGACGCTGCAGCCTGCGGGTCACGGGCATCGCGGCGACCAGCAGCGTCGCTCGGACGCCCGGCGCTTCGGGCCTGGCATACGTACTGCCGCGGGACCTGCGCAGAGTCGCGCCCGCACCTGTGCACGGCTCGACCGTGCTGCTGCGGACCGGCTGGACGCGATCCGGCGTGCTGGCCGCGTGGCTGGCACAGCGCTACCCCGGGCCGCAGGCAGTGATCGCGCGCAGCTTCTCCGATCGGTGCCTGCCCCGATAGCACGGAGGATGCCGACGCGCCGTTAGCATGCGCGCGTGGCAGGGGAAGGCTCCGCGACCTCCCGATCGACCGCTTCCTCGGTCGAGTACCGCAACGTAGTAAAGCGCTATCCGGGGCAGTCGGAGCCCGCGATCCACGACCTCTCGCTGACCGTGCCGGCCGGCGAGATCTGTGTGCTGGTCGGTCCCTCCGGCTGCGGCAAGACCACGGCGCTGCGGCTCGCGAACCGCATGATCGAGCTGACCGAGGGCGACATCCTGCTCGACGGCGAGAGCATCCGCACGCGCCCGGCGGCGGAGCTGCGGCGCGCGATCGGCTACGTGATCCAGCAGATCGGCCTGTTCCCGCACCTCACGATCGGCGAGAACGTCGGCGGTCGTCCCGAAGCTGCTCGGCTGGGACAAGAAAAGGGTGCAGGGACGGGTGGAGGAGCTGCTGGAGCTGACCTCGCTGGGAGTCGAGCTGCGCGACCGCTACCCGGCGCAGCTTTCCGGCGGGCAAAAGCAGCGCGTCGGAGTCGCGCGCGCGCTGGCGGCGGACCCGCCGCTGATGCTGATGGACGAGCCGTTCGGCGCGATCGACCCGATCAATCGCGAGCGCCTCCAGAACCAGTTCCTGCGGTTGCAGTCGGAGATCCGCAAGACGATCCTGTTCGTCACCCACGACATCGACGAGGCGATCAAGATGGGTGACATGGTGGCGATCCTGCGCAAGGGCGGCATCCTCGCCCAGTACGCCACCCCCGAGGAGCTGCTGATGAATCCCGCGGACGACTTCGTCGAGGACTTCGTCGGCGCCGACCGCGCGCTGAAGCGCCTTTCTCTGCTGCGCGTGCGCGACATCGACCTGTGGAAGGCGCCGCTCGTGCGCGTGGGCGAGCCGACCGAGGCCGCGCGCAGGGCGATCGCCGGGGCCGACCTTCCATACCCGCTGGTCGTCGACGCCGACGGCCGCCCGCGCGGGTGGATGTCCGAGCGTGACCTCGCGCTCGACACGGTGCCCGAGCAGCCCGACGCGGCCCCCAGGCCGATCCTCGAGCTCGAAGACGTGCTGCGTGACGCGCTGTCGGACCTGTTGCAGTCCGACACGCAGTACGGGCCGGTGGTGGACGGGCACGGGAGGGTGGTGGGCGTGCTGTCGGTGGAGATCGTCTCGGAGTTCCTCAACTCCCCCGAAGCGACCCTGCACGTGACGCCCGCCGCCGAGCGCGTCGAGAGCTGATGAACCTCGCGGCGGCTGCGCCGGTCCTCGCACAGGTCGAGCTCCGCGATCGCAGCCAGGCCACCTGCATCTCGCAGAACAAGCTGTGCCCCGGCTGGATCGTGGACAACTTCGACCGCTACACGGACCCGTTCGCGCAGCACCTCTACCTCGTCCTGGTCTCCGTGGCGCTCGGCTTCGTGATCGCCTTCGTGCTCGCGCTGATCGCCCGCCGCCGGCACTGGCTGGTGGGGCCGATCGTGGGCCTCACCGGCGTGCTCTACACGCTTCCGAGCCTGGCGGTGTTCTTCCTGCTGCTGCCGATCACGGGGCGCGGCAACACGACGGCGATCGTCGCGCTCACCGCCTACACGCTGCAGATCATCTTCAGGAACATCATCATCGGGTTGCAGAACGTGCCGGAGGAGGCGCGCGACGCGGGACGCGGCGTAGGCCTGACCGAGCAGCAGCTGCTGTGGCGCGTGGAACTCCCGCTGGCGATCCCCGACATCGTCGCCGGGTTGCGGATCGCGACCACGAGCACGGTCGGGCTTGCGACGCTCGCGGTGTTCGCGGGTGCCGGCGGGCTAGGCGAGCAGATCATCTCCGGGAGCAACATCACCTTCAAGACCGGTGTGGTCGCGGCGGGCGGGCTGGCGATCCTGATGGCGTTCCTGCTCGACGTGCTCCTGCTGATCGTGCAGCGCGCCCTCACCCCCTGGCGGCGGGTGCAGCCGGCATGATCCACCCCACCGTCGCCTTCCTATCCGACTTCGGCAACGCGTTCGACTTCATCTTCCACGCGCGCGAGGCGCAGACGGGCGCAGTGCAGGTGGGCGGGCTGCACGAGGTGTGGACGTTCACCTGGGAGCACCTCAAGATCAGCTTCGCCGCGATCGGCGTGGCCTGCGCGGTCTCCATACCGATCGGGCTGGGACTCGGGCACGCCGGCAAGGGAGAGCTGCTCGCGATCAGCATCTCGAACGTCGGGCGGGCCGTTCCGAGCCTCGCGCTGATCGCGTTCTTCGTCGCCTACCTCGGCGTCGGTTTCACGAACGTGATGCTGGCGCTCGTGCTGCTCGCGATCCCGCCGATCCTGACCAACACCTACGTCGGCGTGCGACAGGTCGACCGGGAGGTCATCGATGCCGGCAAGGGCATGGGTCTCACCGCACTGCAGGTGATCCGGCGGATCGAGCTGCCGCTCGCGCTGACTTCGATCTTCGGCGGGATCCGGACCTCGGCGGTGAACGTGGTCGCGACCGCCACGATCGCCCCACTCGCCGGGGTGCTGACCCTCGGGGACTACATCCTGAGCGCGAACGTGTACGGGGCCGACGGCCGCCTCGCGGGCGCCATCCTGGTCGCGGTGCTCGCGCTTTCGGTCGAGCTGCTGTTCGCTGCGATCCAGCGTGCGGTCGCGCCGCGCGGGCTACGGGTGGCGCAGCCCACCGGATAGGCTCCTCCGCGGTCGCAAGCCGCTCTGCCCCCGATGACATCAGAGGAGAGACACCAGATGAGACGCGGTCACCCTTTCCACGCCCTGTTGGCAGCGATCGCCGTGCTCGCCTGCGCCGTGCTGCTGGCGGCGTGCGGCGACGACAACAAGTCGAGCGACAGCAGCACCTCGGCAAGCGGCGAGGCGATCAAGCGCAACGCGGACAACGCGGGCACCACGATCACCGTCGGCTCGAAGAACTTCACCGAGGAGTTCATCCTCGGCGAGATCTACGCGCAGGCGCTCCAGGCCGCGGGCTACACCGTCAAGAAGGACCTCAACCTCGGGTCGGAGCAGATCGCGCTGAAGGCGCTCAAGAACGGCAACATCGACGGCTATCCGGAGTACACGAGCACGGCGCTCACGTCGTTCTTCGACGTGCAGCCGCAGGACATCCCGAAGGACGCGGGGCAAGCGGTGAGCGACGCGCAGAGCAAGTTCGCGCAGGAAGGCCTGGTCGCGTTCCCCCCAACGCCCTTCACGAGCGCGAACGCGGTCGGCACCTGAAGAAGACGGCCGACAAGCTGGGCATCAAGACGGTCTCCGACCTCAAGGGCAAGTCCCAGGACCTGACGCTGTACGGCTCGCCCGAGTGCCGCCAGCGCCCGGACTGCCTGGTCGGGCTGCAGAACGACTACGGCCTGAAGTTCAAGAAGTTCACGCCGGTCGACATCGGGCTGCGCTACGACGTGCTCGACAAGGGACAGGCGGACCTGTCGATCCTGTTCACGACCGACGCGCAGCTCTCGACGCGTGACGACATCGTGCTGCTCGAGGACGACAAGCACACCTTCCCGCCCGGCAACGTGACCTTCGTGGCAAGCAAGAAGACGGCGGACGCGGCCGGCGCTGGACATGAAGACCACGATCGAGACGGTGCAGAAGGGCCTGACCGAGCGGGTCATGCAGGAGCTGAACGCGCGGGTGGACGTCGACCGCGAGACGCCGAAGGCCGTCGCGCGCGCCTACCTGCGTGAGGCCGGTTACATCCAGTAGCGGTTGTGGCGCGCCTCCCCTACGTCGACCCCTCCGCGGCCTCGCCCGAGGTGCGCGACGCGCTCGACCGCGCGCCGCCGCTGAACATCTTCCGGATGATGGCCAACGCGGAGACGGCCTTCCGCCCGTGGCTGCGCTGGGGGGCGACGCTGCTGTCCGACCTCCAGCTCGACCCGGTGCTGCGCGAGCTGGCGATCCTGCGGGTCGCGCGCCTGACCCCGCACGCCGAGTACGAATGGGTGCAGCACGCCGGCATCGCGAAGGCGGTCGGCGCCACGGACGAGCAGGTCGCGGCGCTCGCGGGCGACGACATCGCGGCGGACTGCTTCTCGGACCTCGAGCGGCTCGTGCTGCGCTTCACGACCGAGGTCGTGCGGGATGCGCGCGCGTCCGACGAGACGCTCGAGCCGCTGGCCGCCGAGCTGTCCCCGCGCGAGGTCGTCGAGCTGCTGATGGTGGTCGGCCAGTACATGATGGTCGCGCGCGTGATGGCCACGACGCACATGGAGCTGGACGAGCCGGTCGACCCGGCCGCCCTCGGGCGCAGATGACCTCTGTCCGCGACGCGTCCTACGAGCTGCTGCGCGCGCACGGGCTGACCACCGTGTTCGGCAACCCCGGCTCCACCGAGCTGCCGTTCCTGTCCGGGTTCCCCTCCGACTTCCGTTACGTGCTCGGCCTGCAGGAAGCCGTCGTCGTCGGGATGGCGGACGGTTACGCGCAGGCGAGCGGGCAGCCGACGCTCGTGAACCTGCACACGGCGCCGGGCGTCGGCAACGCGATGGGCGCGCTGTTCAATGCGCGCGAGAACAAGTCGCCGCTGGTGGTGACGGCGGGCCAGCAGGTCCGCGCGATGATGACGATGGAGGCGCTGCTCACGAACCGCGACGCGACGACGATGCCGCGCCCCGTGGCGAAGTGGAGCTACGAGCCGCCACGCGCGCAGGATGTGCCCGCCGCGCTCGCGCGCGCCGCACACCTGTCGGCGCTCCCCCCGCGCGGCCCGGTGTTCGTGTCGATCCCGATGGACGACTGGGCGGCGGACGCCGACGAGGACGTCACGCCCCACGTGACGGGGCGCAGCGTGGACGGCCGCACGGCCCCGAACCCGGAGGCGCTCGCCGGACTTGCAGAGCGGCTGGCCGGCGCCAAGAACCCGGTGCTGGTCGCCGGTCCCGACATCGACGCGAGCGGTGGCTGGGAGACGGCCGTCGCGCTGGCCGAGCGCTGTCGCCTGCCGGTCTGGTCGGCGCCCGCGTCCGGATCCGGCCGGCTCGGCTTCCCCGAGGACCACCCCAACTTCCAGGGCATCCTGCCGCCGGCGATCGCCCCGGTCGCGCAGACGCTCGAGGGGCACGACCTCGTCGTCGTGGCCGGCGCCGCGGTGTTCACCTACTACCCCTACATCCCTGGACCGCCGCTGCCGGAGGGAACGTCGCTGGTGCTGCTCACCAGCGACCCCGACGAGGCGGCGCGCGCGCCCATGGGGGACGCGATCCTCGGCGACGTCGCGCTCGCGCTGGGCGGGCTGCTCGCGCAGGTGCCCGAATCGGACCGCTCCGCGCCGCCGGCACGTCCCGCGCCGGATCCTCCGGAGGACTCCGACCCGATCACGGCGACCGCGGCCGCCGCCGCGCTCGCGGAGGTCTTCCCCGCCGACGGGATCATCGTGAACGAAGCTCCCTCCAGCGTGCTGGCGTTCCGCAACCAGGTGCGCCTCGCGCGCGCCGGCAGCTACTTCTTCGGCGCCGGCGGCGGGCTCGGCTACGGCCTGCCCGCGGCGGTCGGCGTGCAGATGGCCAAGCCCGACCGGCCGGTCGTGGCCGTGATCGGGGACGGCTCCGCCCAGTACGCGATCCCGGCGCTGTGGAGCGCGGTCGCGCACGACGTTCCCCTCACGGTGCTGATCCTGCGCAACGAGGAGTACGCGATCCTGAAGTGGTTCGCCGAGTTCGAGGGCGAGATGGGCGCGCCGGGCCTCGACGTCGCGGGCCTCGACAGCGTCGCGATCGCCTCCGGGTACGGGATGCGCGCGCGCCGCGTCGAGGGCGCCGACAACCTGCGCGGCGCGCTCGCGGACGCGATCTCGTCGGGCACGCCGGAACTGATCGAGGTCCGCATCGCGCCCGGCATGTCGCTGGGCTGATGGAGCACGGCCGTGGCGCTCCTGCAGCCGGACGTCACGCTGATCGCGCCGGAGCCGGCCGCCCCGGCACCGGACCGCGTGCCCGACTCGCTCGCGGGCGGAACGCCGGAGCCGCTGCGCTCGGACCTGATCGGGCTGCTCGGCGCCGACCGTGTGCTCGCGCGCGCGTCGGACCTCGTGCGCTACGCCTCCGACGCGAGCCCGTACCGGCTGATCCCGCGATCCGTGGTGATGGCTCACGACGTGGAGGACGTGGTGAAGGTGATGGGTTACGGGCGCCGCAGCGGAGTGCCGATCACGTTCCGCGCGGCGGGGACGAGCCTCAACGGACAGGCGCAGGGCGACGGCGTGATGGTCGACGTGCGCCGCCACTGGCGCGGCGTGCAGGTCGAGGACGAAGGTGCGCGGGCGCGGGCGCTGCCGGGCACGCTGCTCGGCTACGTGAACGCGATCCTCGCCGAGCACGGCCGGCGGCTCGGCCCCGATCCCGCCTCGACGGACATCGCGACGGTCGGCGGAGTCGTAGTCAACAACTCCGGCGGGATGCGCTGCGGCGTCGTGGCGGACTCCTACCAGACGGTCCGCGCGCTGACGTTCGCGCTGCCGTCGGGGACCGTGATCGACACGGCCGCGGCGGACGCGGAGGAGACATTCGCCGCGCAGGAGCCGGAGCTGGCCCGCGGCCTGCTCGAGATCCGCGACGAGATCCGCGCCGACGCCGAGCTGGCCGAGCGCATCCGCCGCAAGTTCGAGATCAAGAACACGATGGGCTACCGGCTGGTCGCGTTCCTCGACGCCGACACGCCGCTCGAGATCTTTCGCCGCCTGATCGTCGGCTCTGAGGGCACGCTCGCGTTCGTGTCCGAGGTCGTGTTCGACACGGTGCCGTTCGGGCGGCACACCGCGACCGCGTTCGTGCTGTTCCCGGGCATCGACGAGGCGGTCGCCTGCGTGCAGCCGCTGGTGCAGGCGGGCGCGAGCGCGACCGAGCTGATGATGGTCCTGGCGATGAAGGCCGCGCAGGCGTTCGCGCCGATCCCGCAGGAGTGGAACGACGCGCCCAACGAGGCGGCGGCCATCCTCGTGGAGTTCCGCGCCGACGACCCGGAAGAGCTCGCCGCGCGTGAGGCCGAGGCGATGCGGATCTTCGACGGCCGGCCGGTCGTGCAGCCTGCGCGCTTCACACGCGATCCCGAGCTGACCGGGGTGTACTGGCGGGTGCGCGAGGGACTGCACGGGCTGCTCGGCAAGATCCGCCCGCAGGGAACCTCGCTGATCATCGAGGACGTGTGCGTGCCGCCGCCGCGCATCGCGGAGGCGGCGGCGGAGATCCGCGCCCTGCTGGGGCAGCACGGCTTCCTGCCCGGGGTCGCGGGCCACGCCTCGGCGGGCAACCTGCACTTCATGCTCACCCCTGCGTTCAGCGAGCCGGCCGACCGCGACCGCTACGAGGCGTTCATGCACGACCTGGTGGAGCTGATCGTGGACAAGTACGACGGCTCCCTGAAAGCCGAGCACGGCACCGGGCTGAACATGGCGCCGTGGGTCGAGCGCGAGTGGGGGCCGAAGGCGACGGAGATGATGTGGCGCATCAAGGCGCTCGCCGACCCGGACGGTGTGCTCTCACCGGGAGTGCTGCTGAACCGCGACGCCGGCGTGCACCTGCGCAACCTGAAGACCGCGCCCCCGATCGAGGCCGAGGCCGACAACTGCGTGGAGTGCGGGTTCTGCGAGCCGGTGTGCCCGAGCCGCCACCTCACCACGACGCCCCGGCAGCGCATCGTGCTGCGCCGCGAGATGGCGCGCCAGCCGGCCGGGTCACCGGTGCTGCGCGCGCTGCTCGACGAGTACGAGTACGACGCCCTCGAGACGTGCGCCGCGGACGGCTCGTGCATGATCTCCTGCCCGCTCGGGATCGACACGGGCAAGCTGGTGAAGGACCTGCGCGGCCGCGAGCACGGGCCGCGGGCCGAGCGCGATCGCGCTCGCGGCGGCACGGCGCTGGGCGGCGGTGGAGCGCGGGGCGCGCGCGGGCCTGCGCGCCGGCGGCGGCGGGGCGCGCCGGGGCGCGCGGCCGTGCGGAGGGTCGTCAGCCACGAACTGGTGCCGGACTGGCCCGCGGACATGCCGCCACCGGCGCCGGCGCGGTTGCCGGCCACGGTGCGCGACGGCGCCGCGGCCGTCTACCTGCCGGCGTGCATCAACCGGATCTTCGGCTCGCAGCGAGAGCTCGGGCTGCCCGAGGCACTGGTGGCAGTTTCGGCCCGTGCCGGGCAACCCGTGTGGATACCGCCGGACGTGGCCGGGCATTGCTGCGCCACGCCGTGGAACTCGAAGGGCTACAAGGATGGAGCCGCGTTCATGGCGGCCAAGACCTTCGACGCCCTGTGGGAATGGTCCGACGAAGGCAAGCTTCCGATCGTGACCGATGCGAGCTCGTGCGCGCTCGGGCTCGTCGAGGACGTAGCGAACGACAAGCTGACCGTGCTCGACAGCATCCAATGGGCGCACGACACGTTGCTGCCGAACCTGAACATCCAGAGCCGGTTGGGAAGGGTGGCAATCCATCCGACCTGTTCCGTCAGACACCTTGGCCAGGTCGGTCGGCTGAAGGCGCTGGCCGGGGCGCTGGCCGGCGAGGTCTACACGCCACCCTCGGCGTTTTGCTGCGGCTTCGCGGGCGACCGCGGGTTCCTCCACCCGGAGCTGACGGCAGCCGCCACCGCCGATGAGGCGGCCGAGCTGGCGGGCCGCACCTTCGACGCCCACCTGTGCAGCAACCGCACCTGCGAGATCGGACTCGCCCAGGGCACGGGGGCGAACTACGAGTCGTTCGTCTTCACGCTCGAACAGCTGACTCGTCCATAGGGCGGCGAGACTCGGCGCGGCTCACCTGGAATGCCGGACGACTGCGATCGGCAGCGCCGCATAGGCAACCAGGAAAACGGGCAGGAGCAGCCGCAGCACGGACCGGCCGGCAGGCGCGGATGTCTGCGCGGGGGCCGTGAAAGCGCTTGTCGGATTTGCGTGACCGTTCATCGTTCTCGACAGTCACGTTATGGGCGTGGAGCAACGCGCTCCAGCGGCTTGCCGGCAGTACGGGTGCCGGATTTTCCGCGTCGAGGGCGAAGAGGCGGCGCGGAGGGGGCCGCGCCGCCTCGTTCGGGGTGCCGCCCTACCAGGTGCCGCCGCTGGTGGCCGAGCAGCCACCCTTGTCGGCCGTACCGGTGGCGCACGTACGAGCCGTGGTGCCTCCAGACGCGCGCGACAGCGTGAAGCTGGCCGCGTTGGAGTCACGGTTGGACGTGACGACCACCTGGTAGCTGTTCGTTCCGGAGCTGACCGCCAGGCGCGAGCCTGCATCGTTCAGCGTGGGCTCGATGGACTGCAGCGCTGCGAGCGAGCAGGAGGTGTACGAGCCGTTGTTGTCGGTGGCACAGGTCTCGAAGGCCTCTGCCGCCGTGACTGCCGTGGACTTCGCCTCGGCGTCGTTGCCCTTGCTCCGCTGGTTCAGGAACGAGGGGATGGCGATCGCGGCAAGGATGCCGATGATCAGGATCACGACCAGGAGCTCGATCAGGGTAAAACCCTGCTCTTCCTGGGCGCGCTGGCGCAACTCGCGCATGGGACTCCTTTGTTTCTTTGCTGCTGCGGGGAGAGTGAGCCGAGGAGCTCACGTCCATATCGCCCGAATGCTGGACGCCGTTAGCAGGTTCGACCGCACGTTTAGAACAACCGTGTACCCGGACGCGAAGAGGCCCCCGCCGCAGCGGAGGCCTCTCCGGTCAACGCGGTGCCGGTGCGGCGCTCAGGGGATCGCGGTCAGCGTCATCGCGTTGAAGTCCGCGCCCGGCGTGTTGCGGCACGTTTGGTTGCCGCTCGACAGCGCGTACGCCAGCGAGATGCACTTCCCGATCGCCTGCTCGCCGTAGGCGTTCGGGTGCAGGGACTCCTGCGCGTCACCCTGCGTGATGCCGGTGTTGATCCAGCGCACCCACTCGTGCCTCACCGGGTTCGGGGAGCTGGTCACGAGGCTCACGCTCTTGTGACACACCTCGTGTCCGTTGAGCGAGTCGCGCACGTCGAGGAACCGCACGCCCTTCTCCGCGGCGACATTGCGCATGTTGTCGACGATCGTGGGCGTGGCCGTGTTCTTGGCCCAGTTCGCGTCCACGTCGTAGAACGGGCAGCCGCCCACGGTGAGGCGGTCCCAGCTCGACTGGGGGTACCGGATGTTCGCCCCGACGGGGATCGGCGAGGCGTAGCCCTGGATGAGGAACTTGTACTGCGACGTCGAGTAGCCGGCGGCCGCCATCACCGCCCGGATCTCGTCGACCGCCTTGCGCAGCCCGTTCGCGGCGTTCGGCAGGCCGGCGACGATCTCGGCCTGCTCCTGCGCGTTGCAGGTGAAGCCGAGCGTCCACGCGATGGTGCAGTCGATCACGTGGTTGGTGAACCCGAGATCGTTGGCCGTGATGTTGAGCAGCACCAACTTGACGTTCTTCTGCTGCGCGATCGGCAGCAGCTGGTCCGCCTGGGGCGCCTCCCCCTTGAACGCCTGACCGCCCTGTGAGGCGCGCCAGATGTTCGCGCTCGCCGCTCCCGAGCACGCGAGGTTGATCTTCTCGTTCACCGAGATCGGCGCGCTCTTGATCGGCGCGACGTCCGCGCGGTGGCAGCCGTTGCCGTAGGAGCTGCCGTACACACGGGTGGCGTCGTAGCTGCAGAAGATGCCGAGCGTGCAGCGTGCCGCCCTGTCGGTCCCGTCGCGGGTACCGAAGATGTTGAGGCTGTTGCCGTTCCACCGGCCGGCCTCACCGGAGCTGAAGCTGTCGCCCAGCGCGACGATCGCGGTGGTCGACGACGTCGGCCCGGCATTGGCGGCCGGTGCCACCGCGGACAGCACGGCGGCGACTACGAATACGAAGGCAGCGACCTTCGTCCCTCTCATCCGTCCCCCTTCCCCCATCGTTGTATCGAGAGGGCTTCGCCCTCACCTAAAGTCCCGAGGCGTCGCTGATCGCTCCGCCCGAATCACGGGCGCCCGCGCCCCGCGAGGGCGCGAACATATCGGACCGGCGCGACCGGCAACGCCCGCCGGAGCGGAGTTTGCGGGTTACGGAATGAGGACGCCCTGGGTGGCGAACGGTGAGTTCGGGGTGGTGGAGGCGACGCCGTCGGAGCCGCCGTCCAGGAGCTGGATCTGTCCGGCCTCCCAGATCGAGCGCTTGCCCTCGGGCACGATGCCGGGCGTGATCGCGTCGGCGGTGGTGACCAGCGAGCAGGTCGAGCCGATGGACGTGCTCGGGGTCGACGTGCACGGGACCGTGGCCTTGAAGCTGGCGTCCTGCAGCGTGCCCTGCTCGTAGCCGGCGGGACCGCCGTTGTCCTTGTCGGTCTGCCGGATCGGCACGCTCAGCTGGAGCTGCCCGGTGTAGTCCGGGACGCCGCCCGTGAGCTGCCGCACGTCGGTCATCGACACCGTGATCTTCAGGTCGGAGTCGTCGACACCGCCCGGCGCACCGACCAGCGCCTCGAGCTTCACGGACCCCTCGGAGTTTGCCGCGGCGCCGTTGGCGTCAGGAGTTCCGACGGTCACGTTCGGCGACGCCTGTGCCGGCGGGTTGCACGAGGGGAACGCGAGCGCCGGGCCGTGCGTGCGGTTGGACGCAGCGCACTGGTTGAACGTCGGCACAAGGGAGACCCGAATCGGCGTCGCGCCCTTCGGGCGCGGGTACCCGGCGCGATCGAGGCCGTTGTAGACGATCCGGTGCAGCTCGAGCATGGGGGTTTCGCCCCAGAACCAGTAGTAGAGCGTGTTCTTGGGCTGGAACGCGCTGAAGGCCAGGCCGTTGACGCCGTACATCGGGAAGTTCGAGCCGAACAAGATCTGGTCGTAGCCGCCGGAGCCGTTCGGCGACAGGCGCCACATCTTGCCGCACGAGAAGTCGGTATAGATGTAGTCGTCTTCGTAGTCCGCGGGCCAGATGCCCTTCGGCACGAAGTCGCCGCCGGTGATCGTCGCGCAACCGGTGTTGTGGTTGTAGGCGAAGATCGGGTTCGTCATCCCCGCGGGCGGTGCCCCGCAGTTCGTGTCCGACCCCTGTACGCAGAACCCCTCGCGCACGTTCCAGCCGTAGTCGGCGGCCGGCGACAACTCGTCGATCTCCTCCCAGTGCGTCTCACCGACGTCGTTGATGAACATGTGCGTGCCGTTGGCGTTGGGGTCCGCCGCCAATCGGAAGGGGTTGCGCAGGCCCCAGGCGTAGGTCTCCTGGCACTTGTTCCCCGGAGTGGTGCTGCCGGTCACGTTGCAGCGCGCGGTGCCGGCGCCCTGGTACGGGTTGGTCGCCGGGATGTTGCCGTCGCGCGTGATGCGCAGCACCTTGCCCAGCAGCACGTGCTCGTCGCGCGAGGCGTCGTTGGCGCCCAGGCAGTTGCCGGGGCTCTGCCAGTCGCAGCCGCCGTCGCCCGTGGTGATGTACAGGTAGCCGTCCTTGCCGAACTCCATGTCGGCGCCGACGTGGTAATCCGCGGGCGCCGGGATGTTGTCGATCAGCACGACCTCGCTGGCCTGGTCCATCTTGTCCGTGGCGGTGTTGTAGACGAACCGCGACACGCGGTTCACCGGGTGGTCGGCCTGACCGGTCGGGCAGATCCCGTCCTTCTTGTACGTGTAATAGAGATAGACGTAGTGGTTCGTCTCGAACTGGGGATCGACGGCGATCGCCATCATTCCCCGCTCCCCATCGGAGCACGTCCGCGCGGAGATGGTCATCGCGGGCGAGCCGACCGGGTCGAGCGAGCCGTTCTTGAACAGCCGCACCACTCCGGGGAACCGCGCGATCAGGATTCCGCCGCCAGGCACGAAAGCGACGTCCATCGGCCTGTCGACCGGCGTCACGAGCTCGTCCGAGAAGCCCGGAGGCAGCGTCGGCACGGCCTCGGCCCGCCCCGCGCCGAGGGCGCTGACGAGCACGACCAGCAGCGCCAAAAGCGCCAAGCTGCGGCCTCCCCGGATGACAAGCCCCCCTGCCACGGGAGCGAGCATACTCGGCAATCGGCCCCCTGTCCCCCTGGTTGTAGGAAATTTACTTCCCGGTTATTTACTTCCCCGTTAGTGTCCCGAGCCGGGGATGTTCTGTTCGAGGCAGGGGTTATTGCGCTTGTCGGCGCCGCTCGCGGCGGTCTTCGCATGCCTGGTCTTGGCCTCCACGGCGGGCGCGCACGCGATCGCGATGCAGCCGCCCGCGGCCATGCTGGGCCCCACTTCCTGCGGGGGAGCGGCGATCGACCCGAACCAGGTGTTCACGGGCGAGTTCGGCTCCGAGCAGCAGGGCAGCTTCGTGCTGCTGCCGTTCGACGTGCCCGCCGGCGTCACGGCCGTGCGGGTGAAGTACTGCTGGGACCCGCCGATCGGCCCGTTCACGCCGGCACACGCTGGATCTCGGGATCTACCAGGCGCGCGACCACCCGGGCGACCTGTACGGGCCGGCGGAGTTCCGCGGGTGGGGCGGCTCCAGCCACCCGGACGTGATCGTCTCCAACGAGGGCTTCAAGAGCGAGGCCGACTACGTCGCGAACCCGCGCACGAACGAGCCCGGCAAGACGACGCGCGGCTTCATCCCCGGGCCGATCAAGCCCGGCCAGTGGGCCGTCGAGCTGGGCCTCGCGGCGATCGTCCCGCAGTCGCTCGGCGACACCGACGGCCGGGTCGGCTGGCGGGTGGAGATCCAGCTGTCCAACGATCCCGCGTTCGCGGACGAGCCCTACCAGCCGGCCCCCTACGACCGCACGCCGGCGAAGCGCGGCAAGGCCTGGTACGCGGGCGACTTCCACGTGCATGCCGAGCACTCGGCGCTCGGCGACGCGACCATGACGGAGACGTTCGGCTTCGCCTTCAAGCCGCTGTCCGAGGGCGGCGCGGGCCTCGACTTCATCACTCTCTCCGACTACGTCGTGCCGGCCGCGTGGGGTGAGATCGGCCGCTACCAGGGCAACTACCCCGGCAAGCTGATCGCCCGCAGCTCGGAGGTCATCACCTACCGCGGCCACACCAACAACCACACGAGCGCGCGCTACGTCGACTACCGCACGGGCCCGATCTTCGAGCTCGCGGCCGACGGCTCACTCGTCCCGAAGCGCCTCGCGCGCCCGCCGCGCAAGCTGTTCGACGACGTGCATCGCGCGGGCGGGTTCACGCAGATCAACCACCCGACGATCTTCCCTTCCACCGACCCCTTCTTCCAGCAGTTCTGCCGCGGCTGTCCGTGGGACTACACCGATGACGAGACCGACTACTCGAAGGTCGACGCGATCGAGGTGTCGACCGGGCCGCCGCCGCCCACCAACCCGTTCACGCATCAGGCGATCGCGTTCTACGAGCGCGCGCTCGGGCTCGGCTACAAGATCGCCGCGGTCGGCTCGAGCGACTCGCACAACGCCGGGCGCGCGGCGGGCTTCCTCTCGCCGCAGGCTCCCGTGGGGACCGCGACCACCGTCGTCTACACCGACCGGCTCTCCGAGGGCGGCATCCGCGAAGGTGTGAAGGCCCGGCACACCTACGTGAAGGTCGTCGGCAACAAGGGGCCCGACGTGCGGTTCACGGCCAAGGTGCCGGGCAGGCACGGCGACAGCGGGATCATCGGGGACGTGGTGCGCGGCAGTGCGGCCGACTTCACCGCCGAGGTGCTGAACGGCCTCGACGCGACCAATCCGGCTCCGCTGGTGCTGAAGGTCGTGAAGGACGGCGCCACGATCCTCACCGACACGGTCACGAGCGCCGACCACGTGTTCCGGTTCCACGCGACCGAGCACGGCCGCTACCGGCTACAGCTCGAGCGCGCCCCCGCGATCGAGGTCGTGTCGAGCCCGATCTGGTTCGAGCCGAAGCGCAAGCGCCATAACCGGCACGACGACCGCGACGACGACTAGGAGCTGTAGAGCCGCTCGATCTCGGCGGCGTACTTCTCGGCGATCGGCTTGCGCTTCAGCTTCATCGTCGGAGTCAGCTCCTCCCCGCCCGGCTGCCATTCGTCGGCGAGGATCGCGAACTTCTTGATCTGCTCGACGCGGGACAGGTGGGAGTTGGCCTCTTCGACGGCCGCGGCGATGGTCTCCCGGACCCGCTCGTCGGCGGCCAGCGCGGCCGCTGAGCTGTCCGCCAGGCCGTGCTCCTTCGCGAACGCGGCGCTCACGTCGGGATCGAGCACGATCAGCGCCACGTTGTAGGGCCGCCGGTCGCCGACCGCCACGGCGGTGCCGATCAGCGGGTGCGCCGACTTCAGCCGCGCCTCGATGTTCACCGGCGACATGTTCTTGCCGGCGGCGTTGATGATCAGCTCCTTCTTGCGGTCGACGATCTTGACGTAGCCCTCGTCGTCGATCTCCGCGATGTCCCCGCTGCGCAGCCAGCCGTCCGGATCGAGCGCCTCGCGCGTCTTCTCGGGCTCGCCGCGGTATCCCGTCATCACGATGTCGCCGCGCACGAGCAGCTCACCGTCCTCGGCGAGCTTCAACTCGACGCCCAGCAACGGTGTGCCGCACGTCCCGACCTTGATCCGGTCGGGCGGGTTGATCGTCGCGCACGACGAGGTCTCGGACATTCCCCACAGCTCGCAGATCGGCAGGCCCAGCGCGGCGAAGTAGGCGAGCACCTCGACCGGCGTGGGCGCCGCGCCCACCACCAGCCACGTGACCTGGTCGAGCCCGAGCTTCTCCCGGATCGCGGCCTTCTGCTCCTCCGGCAGGACGGTGGGATCGGTCAGGCCCTGAGCTTCCAACCCTGCTTTCAGCTTCTCCCAGATGCGCGGGACCGAGCCCCATGCGGTGGGCCGCACCTCCGGCAGGGTCTCCATGATCGCGCGCGGGTCGTCCAGGCAGGTGACCGTGAACCCGAACACCATCAGCGACTGGTACTGCATCGCCCACCGGTCCGCGATGTGTGCGGACGGCAGGAAGGAGATGATGCGGCCGCCGGGTTTGGTCGGGAGCCGGTCGGCCACGCCGCGGATCTCCGCCATCAGGTTGTGGTGCGTGAGCTGCACGCCCTTCGGCGGGCCGGTGGTGCCGGACGTGTAGATCAGGGTGAGGACATCGTCGGGCTCGACCGCGCGCCAGCTCGCGTCGAAGTCGAAGTCCGCGTCGCCCATCTGCTCGACCTCCTCCAGCGAGATCGTGCCTTCGTCGTCACCGTCGATGAGGACGACGTGCTCGAGCGCGGGCGAGGTCTCCTGCGCCGCGCGCACCACCGGCAGGAACTTCCGCTCGGTGATCACCACGCGGTTGCCGGCGTTGCCGAACAGGAACGCGACCTGCTCGGCCGTGCTCGTGTTGTAGACGGAGAACGCCGTCGCGCCCAGGTGCATCGCGCCGGCGTCGGCGACGTTGAACTCAGGGCGGTTGACGAGCATCAGCGCGATCGTGTCGCCACGCCGCACGCCCAGGCTCGCGAGCCCGGCCGCGATGCTGCGCACCCGGGAGGCAAGCTCCTTCCACGTGATCGAGACGCCGTCGCCGGGCGTGCGCAGCGCGACATCGTCCGGCCGCTCGCCGGCGGTGATCTGGAACGCCTCACACAGAGTCGCGGCCGCGAGCGCGGCGGGCTGCTCCGCGGAGACCTGCTCGACGGTCCCGCTCTCCATCCTCGGGCCGAACACTAGCGCCTGCTAGCGTCAATGGCCGTGTCTCTCACCGTCGGCACAGCACCGTTCGGGCAACGCCCCGGCGGCACGTTCAACTTCGAGCGGCCCAGAACCAAGGGAGTGATCTGGTTCGAGGACTCGCCCGCGGCGCATCAGAGCGCGGTTCGGAGGCGAGACCGTCGTCGACAGCCCCCACGCGAAGCTGCTGCACGAGCACGGTCACCTCCCGATCTACTACTTCCCGCAGGAGGAGGTCCGCATGGACCTGCTCGTGCCCTCCGACAAGCACACGACCTGCCCGTACAAGGGCGAGGCCTCCTACTGGTCGGTCCGCGCCGGGGGCAAGGTGGCGGAAGACGCGGTGTGGAGCTATCCGGAGCCGATCGCCGACGCGCCGCCGCTGGCGGGCTACATGGCCTTCTACTGGAACAGGATGGACGAGTGGCTGGAGGAGGACGAGCCCGCCATCATCCACGCGCGCGACCCCTACCACCGCATCGACGTGCTCGACACGTCGCGCCACGTGCGCATCAGCGTGGACGGCGACGAGGTCGCGGACACGACGCAGGCCCGCGCACTTGTTCGAGACCGGCCTGCCGACCCGCTGGTACATCCCGCGCGAGGACGTGATGATGGACCTGCTCGAGGCCACCGACACCACCACCGGATGTGCCTACAAGGGCTACGCGTCCTACTGGTCCGTGGGCGACGAGGAGGACGTCGTGTGGTCGTATCCCGAGCCGCGGCCCGAGGTCGAGCGGATCCGGGACTACCTCGCGTTCTTCAACGAGCGCGTGGACATCGAGGTCGACGGCGAGTTGCAGGAACGCCCCGTGACCCAGTGGTCGAAGGGCCGCCGCCCGCGCGCCGCCGCGTCTTCGTAACGCGGCGTGGATCCCCGCCCCGTTAGTGACTCCCAGGCCGCCCTCATCCGCTGGATGGGGATTCAGGAGGCCAACAGCGCCGGCTTCGTGCACGGCGGCATCGTGATGAAGATGTGCGACGAGGCGGCGGGCATCGCGGCGGTCAAGCACTCGCGCTGCCGCGTCGTGACCGCGGCGATCGACCGCATGACCTTCCTGCATCCGGTGCAGATCGGCCAGCTGCTGACGTGCCGCGCGAGCGTGAACGCCGCCTGGCGCACCTCGATGGAGATCGGCGTGCGCGTCGAGGCCGAGAACCCGCGCACCGGCGAGGTCCGCCACACGAGCACCGCCTACCTCACGATGGTCGCCATCGACGACGAGGGGCAGCCGATCGTCGTGCCGCCGCTGGCCGTCGAATCGGACGACGAGCAGCGGCGGCAGCGCGAGGCGGAGCTACGCCGTCAGAACCGGCTGAACGAGCGCGAGCAGATCAGGGCCGGGCGCGACGCCTGAGATCAGTCGGGAGGCCCGAGCGGCTGCGTGGCGGGCGTTCCAGGCACTGGGGGAGCGCCGCGCAGGAAGAGGCTGACGCTGACCCCGAGGATGAAGGCAAGGCCCCCGAGGATCCCGAAGAACCCGCCCGGCGTCACGCAGATCAAGCCCAGCACCAGCGCAATCCAACCGGGCCAGTTCGGGAAGAAGGCTCCCCGCAGCATGGCGAGCCCGCTGGCGAGCAGGAACACCGCGAAGCCGATCGCGACCGGGAAGAAGAAGTCCGCTTGCAGGACCGACAGGGTCCACGTCACCTGGGCCGGCACGTCGCCCGAGGTGTCAGCGGCGACGAACCCGAACGTGAAGAGAGCGGTCCAGCCGATGGCAGCGACCACAAGGCCGCCGAAAGCGGTCGAGGCCAGCCGCGATCCGGGGCCCTCGGACGCCGCCAATGTCGCCCGCCACACCCCGGCGAACCACAACATGGCGACCGTCGAAAACGCGGCGACGATCGATCCTGCGATGACATCGTCCTTGTTATTGGCCCAGTACCCGACGGCCTTGGCGGCTCCGTCGTCGGCGGAGGGAGTCTCCCCCACGATGATGGTCGACACGATCACCAGGACGACGAACAGCAAACCGGTCAGCGGCGCAAAGCGCTCCAGACCACGCATCTCAGACCTCCCGAGTTCGGATGGACGCGGCGAGGCTCCCACCGCGGCCGGACGTCACAAACGCCACGCCGCCCCCACTACCATCTGAGTCATGTCCCTCCTCGACCGCTTCAAGGCCCGCATGATCGACCCGGAGCGCGCCCTCCCCGGGCGCGACCAGGCGATGCCCGTGCCGGACCGCCATGCGGTGCTCGGCAACCCGCTCACGCCGCCGTTCCCGGAGGGCTTCGAGCAGGCCGTGTTCGGGATGGGCTGCTTCTGGGGACCCGAGCAGAAGTTCTGGCAGACGCCAGGCGTGTGGACCACTGCCGTCGGCTATGCCGGCGGCTTTACGCCGAACCCGACTTACCAGGAGGTCTGCTCCGGCAGCACCGGCCACACCGAGGCGGTGCTGGTCGTGTACGACCCCGCGCAAGTCAGCTACATGGACCTGCTGAAGATCTTCTGGGAGGGACACGACCCCACCCAGGGCATGCGCCAGGGCAACGACGCCGGCACGCAGTATCGCTCCGGCATCTACTACAAGAGCCCGGAGCAGAAGACGGCCGCGGAGCAGTCACTCGCGATGTACCAGGAGCAGCTGAACGCCTCGGGCTACGGCGAGATCACGACCGAGATCGCAGAGGCCGGCCCCTTCTACTACGCCGAGGACTACCACCAGCAGTACCTCGAGAAGAACCCCGGCGGGTATTGCGGCAGCGGCGGCACCGGGGTCAGCTGCCCCATCGGCCTGCTCGTCGCCGAGTAGCTACTGCTTCGGCAGGATCCAGAACGCGACGCGCTTGGGCGTCGACGAGTTACCGGCCGCGTCGGTTGCGATCAGCGTCGCGCGGTAGCGGCCCGGTCGCAGGTTGTGCTTGCCGACCCGCACGGGCACGTTGATGCTGTTCGCTCCCGCCGCCCTGCGCATCGCGAAGCTCCCCTTCGGCGCGAAGCGGGTCGCCTTGGACCGGCGGGCGCGGATCGCCCGCTCGACCGTGAACGTCACGCGCGCCGGCTCGGACAGGTCGAAGCGGAACGCCTTGCCGCGCACGCGCAGCCTGCGCAGCCACGGCGATCGCGTGTCACCGGCGGGCGCGGCCGGGCTTTCGGGCGGGCTCGCGGCAGCCGGACGCGTGAACTCGACGGTGATGTTCGCCGACGCGGAGTCGAGCCGCGCCTGCACGACGGCACGGCCGGGCTCATCGGACTCGATCAGGGTGTTTGCGCCCCCTCCGACCATGGAGTCGGGCGGCTCCACGGAGCCGGGGCCCGAGAGCTTCGAGAACTCGAACGGAAGCTCTCCCAGCGGCGCCGTCTCGGGAACCTCCCGCCCGGCGCTGTTGAGCTGGATGCCGGCGCTCAGGCGCAGCGTGCCCGGAGCAGCCGTGTAGGTCGGGAGCGCGCCCGCCCGCAGCACGAGCCACGGCGCCGTCACGACGGCCGGCTGCACGTCGAGGCGCTCGACCGCGTCGCAGCCCGGCGCTCCGGGACCGCCGTTGCATCCCCACCAGTTGTCGGCCGCGAGTACGCGCGGGCCCGGCAGGTGCGGCTCCACCCGCAGGCCGGGGGCGCCGTTCGCCGCCTGGCCGGCGAAGCGGTTGGCGACCACGACCAGGTCTCCGCCGAGGCTGGCCGTGCCGACGGCGATCGCGGCGCCCCCGGGATCCACCGGGCTGCCGTTGCCGAGCAGCTGATTGCGCACGATCTCGACGCCCTTGCTCGCGGGCAGCGCCGGATGCTGGTGCAGGGCGATGCCGAACCGCGGCGCGCCGCCGATCGTGTTTGCGTCCAGGTGCAGCCCGTCGGCCGCGAGCACCCGGATTCCGTCTCCCCCACCGGACACCGAGTTTCCGCGCACGGTCGAGGCCGTGAGGCCGGCGAGATCCATCGCCAGGCCGCCCGCGCCCACGTGCAGCGAGTTGTCCGCGATCGCGATGCTGGTCTTGGCGAAGTCGTCCGCGAATGCGATCGGCACCCCGTGCTCGTCGAAGCGGTTCTCGAGCACGGCCACGTCGGCCACGGGAGAGTCGGCGATCACGCCATGGAATCGCGCCTGCGAGAGGTCCTGGACGAAGCTGTTGCGGGCGACGAGCTGGTCGACTCCGGTCAGGCGCACGCCGGGAACGTGGTCGACGATCACGTTGTTGACGACCTCTCCCCCGGCCGCCAGCAGGCTCACGCCCGGGAAGCTGTCGGTGTCGAGGGCGGCCTTCCCGGAGAAGAAGAGGCCATCGATCTGGACGTCCATGGTCGTCACGGTGACCGCGGCCGCCGCGGTGTCGGGTGCGTCGATCACGGCCTCCCTCGAAAGATCCGGCACGGGATCGCGTTCGGCGCCGGGGACCCCCTCCTGCGGGCCCGCGAGCCGCAGGGGCTTCGCGATGGTGACGGCCTCCGCGTAGGGGACCGCGCTCGGCTCGACCCGGACGGTGTCGCCGTTCGCCGCGGCGTCGATCCCGCCCTGGATCGTGTTGCAGGCGTCGCCGGCCCCGGCGGCCGCGTCCGGCAGGGCACCGCACCCGTCGAGATCGCTGCCCGGGTCGTCCCCGTCGACCACGATCGTCGCGGCGCTCGCCGCGGCCGCGATCCAGGCGCATGCGAGCAGCGCGGCGACTGCCGCGATCAAAGCCACGCCCCGTCGCCCGCACCGCGACCGGCCCTTCCCCTTGCATCTCAAATTCGGCCTCCCTGCCTCCATCCAGAGTAGGGGAGCGGGTGGCAGCCCCGCAACAGACTCTGCGCGGCGCGGTCAGCCCGCGGCGCGGGTGCGGGCCGCCGCGATCACGTCGAGCGCCTCGGCCCGGTTGCCGAAGCCCCGCGTGGCGGTCTTCTTGCGCTCGAGCTGCTTGTACACCTGGAAGAAGTGCTCGATCTCGTCGCGGAACTCCGGCTGCAGGTCGTGGATGTCGTGGGCGTGGGCCCAGGCCGGGTCGTGCTGCGAGACGCAGATCACCTTCTCGTCGGGGCCCTTCTCGTCGGTCATGTAGAAGACGCCGATCGGCCGTACCCGGATGCGGCAGCCCGGGAATGTCGGGTCTCCCACCAGGACCAGCGCGTCAAGCGGGTCGCCGTCCCCTCCCATCGCGCCCTCGATGTAGCCGTAGTCCGCCGGATAGCTCATCGACGTGAACAGGCGCCTGTCGAGCACGATGCCGCCGAGCTCCGGGTCGAACTCGTATTTGTTCCGGGATCCCGCGGGGATCTCGACGAAAACCACGACTTGGGAGGCATCCACGAAGGGGAATCCTAGAATCCGCGGCTTGAACCTGCGCGCGCTGGTCCTCTGGGATATCGACGGCACGCTCGTCGACTCGGCGAAGCTGGGGCGCGACGCGTTCCTGGTCGCGTTCGAGCGTGTCACCGGCGCTCCGCCGGCGCAGCTCGTGCCGTTTGCGGGCCGCACCGACCTCGAGATCGCCGCCGACCTGCTCGAGCAGGCGGGCGTCGCGCCCGAGGACGGCGTCATCGACGCCTTCGAGGATGCGCTCGCCGCCGCGATGGCCGAGCTCGCGGACGAGCTGCGCCGGCGCGGTCGCGCGTATCCGGGCGCGCAGCAGGCGCTCGAGCGGCTGGGCCGCGAGCCCGGTGTGGTGCAGGGGCTGCTGACCGGCAACATTCCGGCGAACGCGCGGGTGAAGCTCGGCGCCGTGGGCCTCGACAGCCTGGTGGACTTCGACATCGGCGGCTACGGCTCGGACCATCGCGTGCGCTCCGAGCTCGTGGCGATCGCGTGTGAGCGGGCGCAGCGCAAGCTCGGATTCCCGGTCCCGCACGACCGCGCGGTGCTGGTCGGCGACACGCCCCTGGACGTGGCCGCCGCGCACGCCGGCGGCGCGCGCGCGATCGGCGTGGCCACCGGGCCGTTCTCCGAGCGCGAGCTGGAGGAGGCGGGCGCCCAGGTGGTGCTGCCCGACCTGCGCGATACGGAGCGGCTGGTCGCCGCGGTCCTCGCGGTCGGGTAGCGTCCGCACCGATGACCGCGGTCGCCGACCTCGACCTCCCGCAGTTCGACTACACGAACCCTGATCTGCGTGGGGACCTCTTCCACGAAACGATGCAGGAGCTGCGCGAGCAGTCCTGGATCGCGGCGTCGGAGTTCGGGTTCTTCGTGCTCGACCGCGAGGCGGCCGGGTTCTTCCTGCGGTCGAAGAAGGCCGAGTTCCCCGGCGTGTACATGTTCGACCTGCTCGGCATCACCGACGGGCCGCTGCGCAGCTCCCTGTTGCGCAACATCCTGACCCTCGGCGGCGAGCAGCATGCGCGCCTGCGCGCGCTCGTGCAGCCGTCGTTCACGCCGAAGGCGGCCGACAAGTACCGCCCGGCCGCGCGCGAGTTCCTGGCGCAGTTGTGGGAGCACGTCGCGGACCGTGGGCGGTGCGACTTCGTGCGCGACTTCGCCAAGCCCTACCCGGCGCTGATGATCGCGACGGTGGTGGGCGCGCCGCTCGAGGACGCGAGCGAGCTGCATCGCCTGTCCAACTTGCTCCAGCAGCAGTTCGATGCGATCGCGCTGATGACGCGCCGCGAGGAGCTGGAGCGCGCGGCCGAGGACTTCGACGCGTACGTCGCAAAGCTCGTGGAGGACCGGCGCCGCAGCCCCGGCGAGGATCTCGTGTCCGAGCTGATCGCGGCCGAGCAGGAGGGCGACCGCCTCTCGGACGAGGAGTGCATGTCGCTCGTGCGCGACGTGCTGAACGGCGGCGTGGACACCACGCAGAGCCAGCTCTCGCACGGCGTGCGCATGTTCGCCGACCACCCTGATCAGTGGGAGCTGCTGGCGCGCGACCCGTCGCTCGCGCCGCAGGCCGCCGAGGAGGTGCTGCGCTACGAGCCCGTGGCCCCGTTCACCGCGCGCGTGATGCTCGAGGACGTCGAATTCCGAGACGTGATGTTCCCCAAGGGGACCGTCGTGATCGCGTGCCAGTGGACGGCGAACCGCGAGTCCGAGGGCGACGAGGACCCCACGAGCTTCGACATCACGTCCCCGCGCGGCGCGGCGAAGTCGCTCACGTTCGGAGCCGGGCCGCACTTCTGCCTGGGGTCCAACCTCGCCCGCGCGGAGCTGCAGGAGGGCCTCGCCTTCCTCGCTCCCCGGATGCCCGGCCTGGCCCTCGACGGCGAGCCGGTCTACGACACCATCACCGGCATCTACGGGATGCACTCGCTGCCGGTCCGCTGGTCCGCGTAATTCCCGCTTTTCGTTGTGCAGCGTGCTGCAATAGGGCGATGAAGCGTCACGGCATCGCCGCGCTCGCCGCGCTCCTCCTGCTCGCCGGATGCGGCGACTCGGGCGGGGACTCGACCGCGGCCACGGTTCCTCCGGCCGGCGCGGAGCAGGTCCGGCTGCAGGTTGGCGACGCGACGCTGCGGGCCGACGTCGCCGACGACAACGCCGAGCGCGCGCTCGGACTGGGCGGGCGCGCCCGGCTCGGTCGCGACGCCGGCATGTACTTCGTGCTGACGGACGACGCTCCCCGCATCTGGATGAAGGGAATGCGGTTCCCGCTCGACCTCGTGTGGATCTACGACGACCGCGTGGTGGACGTCACGTCGAACGTCCCGGACGCGCCGGCCGGCACGCCCGAGTCCGAGCTGCCGATCTACTCCCCCTCGCAGCCGGCGAACCGCGTGCTCGAGGTCAACGCCGGATGGGCGCAGCGCAACGGCGTCAGTGCGGGCGACCGCGTGCGTTTGCAGGACGTAGCGGGGCTAGCATCACGCGGATGCCGCTCCCGACCGTCACCGTCTTCAGCTCGCATCCCCTGCTCGGCATCACGATCGAACGCAGGGGCGAGGACCAGGACGACGTCCACATGCATCCCGCCGGCCAGGGAGTGTGGGTCGCGCGCATGGCAGCCGAGCTTGGGTCGCATCCGATCCTGTGCGGGCTGATCGGCGGCGAGACGGGCACGGTGCTGCGCCCGCTGCTCGACCAGCTCGACGCGGAGCTGAGGCTCGTCCACACGGCCGCCTCGGCAGGCACCTATGTCGTCGACCGCCGCAGCGGCGAGCGCGACATGATCGCCGCGGCGTGGAGCGAGCCTCCCTCCCGTCACGAGATCGACGACCTGTTCTCGGTGACGGTGGCGGCGGCACTCGAGAGCGAGGTGCTGGTGGTGTGCGGGGGAGTGCCCCAGGAGGCGCTGCCGAGCGAGGCCTTCGGGGACCTCGTCGCCGACACGCGCGCCGGCGGTGCGAAGACCATCGTGGACCTCTCGCCGCCGCGCCTGAACAGCGCGCTCGAGGGCGGCCCCGACTTCGTGAAGCTGGACGACTGGCAGCTGGCCGAGTTCCTGGAAGGGCCCGCGGTCGAGCCCGAACAGATCCACGACGGCGCCCGCCGCGTGCTCGACGCCGGCGCGGCCTGCGTGATGGTCACGCGCGGCGGCGACCCCGCGCTGGTCATGACCCGCGACAAGACGTGGGAGCTGATCCCGCCGCGCTTCAGCCGCGGTGCGTCCGAGGGCAGCGGCGACTCGATGGTAGGCGCGCTCGCCGCGACGCTCGCGCGCGGCATGAGCATGGAGGACGCACTGAAGTGGGGAGCCGCGGCGGGTGCGACGAACTTCCTGCGCCACGGGCTCGGCACGGGCTCGCGCGACGTGGTCTCCGACCTGTTCCCGCGCGTCGAGCTGCGCGAGCTGACCTAGATCAGCGGCGCGGCCCAGGGCGGGGTGACGTCCTCGCCCGCGAGGATCGCGGCCGGGCCGTCGCTCGTGATCCAATCCATGTGATGGCGCACCAGCTCCACCTCGGCGAGCCGGCTGGCGCCGTCTGACAGCCGCACCGGCCGCCCGCCCGTGCGAGGAGTGCGCGTCCGAGCCGAGCAGGTGGATCAGCCCCTCCCCGGCGAGCTCGAGCAGGTAGGCCGAGGCCGGGCCCTCCGCGACCAGCGCCGCCGTTGCCTGCACGAGCGCCCCCTGCTCGACGAGCGCGGCGAGCCGCTCGTGGAAGTCGACTCCCGGATGACGCTCGGGGTGTGCGATCACGCTGCGAAACCCGCGGTCGGCGAGCCGCTCGACCGCATCGAACAGGTGCTGCCCGAGCGGACCCGGTCGCGGCTCGACCAGCAGCCACCGGCCGTTCCCGAGCGCGACACGCTCGAGCACGTGGTCGGAAAGCTCATCGAGCATCGGCTCGGCCACCTCGCCCGCGGCGATCACGCGCACGTCGAGGCCCTGCCGCTCGAGCTCGTCGTTGACGGCCAGCGTCCGCACCTCGAGCTGGTCCGGCACGACCGCGTGGTCCGGGTGGATGTGCGGCGTGGCGCAGATCAGCTTGATACCGTCGCTCTCGGCGACGCGCGCCATCTCCACGCTGTCCGCGAGGTCGCGCGCCCCGTCGTCGAGCTGGGGAAGGATGTGGCAGTGGAGGTCGATCACGCCCTGAAGTATCGGGCACGGCGTGGGTTCGGACATTCAGAGTTGCACGGGCCGGCGGTTTACGGATAGCGTCGGCTTAGCTGCACGAGTCAACCGGGGGGTACGAAGTGATCAGCAGAGCCGTGCGCGCAGCCGCGCTCACCATCGTGGCAACCGTCGCGCTTGTCGCCGTGCCGACCGCGAGCGCCGCTCCGGCGACGTTGGACCCACTGACGCAGACAGGTGGCGTCCTGAGCGCCTCTTGGACACTGCCGACCGGCGTGAGTTCCTGGGAGCTGGAGCTCTCCGACACGCGAGGACTTCAGTTTCTCGGCGCCCGCGCCGTTGTTGCCGACCGACACGACGTTCACGGCGCCCAACCCGCTCCCGCCCGGGACGTTCTACGTCCGCATCGTCACGACGACCACGCTGCCCGAGTGCGAAAACGACGTCACGAGCACCTCGTGCAGCCTCGAGCGTTCGAACGTCGAGAGCATCACGATCCCTCGCCCGGTCGGCAACCCGGCGACGCTCACCGAGGCTGACGCAGTCGGGCGGTCGTTATTTCGGCCAAGTGGACTCTGCCGACCGGGGTGGAATCGTGGCAGCTCGAGGTCGGCGGCACTAGCTGACAGACCGATCAAATCGGTTACTTCAACGACTTCGTCGACTACGTAGATCCTGAACCGCGATCAGACGACCGAGACGATCGCGACCGCTGCCGCCGGGCACCTACTACGTGCACATCATCAGCACGCCCAGCTTCGACGATCTGCCTTGCGGATGTCGACGATCCGCTCTGCTTCCTCGACTTCTCGAACATCCGGAGCGTCACGGTCCCGGACCCCCGCCGCCCCCACCTCCCCCTGCCGCCCGCGCCTGTGGCCGCAGCCGACAAGGTGCTCGCGCTGGGCGCGGTGACGGCGTCGTCGTCGCAGAAGTTCGACAAGCTGAGCATCACGCTCAACCCGGGTGAGGCCGTCAGCGCCAAGCTGTCCGGCACGGTCAGCGTGCCCGGCGGATCGAAGGTCTTCCGCTTCACGACGGTCAGCAAGTCGATCGGCGCGGGCGTCAAGACGAAGCTCAGCCTGAAGCTGCCGAAGAAGGGCAAGAAGGCCGTGAAGAAGGCGCTGAAGCGCAAGAAGAAGCTGAAGGCGAAGCTCACGCTGGTGATCACCGACGCGGCGGGCAACGCCAAGACCAAGAAGTACACGGTGCGCCTCAAGCGGTAGTGTCCGCGCCCGATGGCGCGTGATCTGAAGCTCGGCCTCAACACCGGCTACTGGAGCGCTGGGCCGCCGCCCGGCGTCGAGGAGGCCGTCGCGGAGGCCGACAAGCTCGGCTTCGACTCGATCTGGACGGCGGAGGCGTACGGCTCCGACGTGCTCACGCCGCTCGCGTGGTGGGGATCGAAGACCAAGAACGTGCGGCTCGGCACGGCGATCATGCAGATGTCGGCGCGCCAGCCGGCCGCCGCGGCGATGGCCGCGATGACGATGGACCACCTCTCGGGCGGGCGCTTCGTCCTCGGGCTCGGCGTGTCCGGCCCGCAGGTCGTCGAGGGCTGGTACGGCATGCCGTTCGCGAAGCCGCTCGCGCGCACGCGCGAGTACGTGTAGATCGTGCGCGACATCGTCGCGCGCGACGGGCAGGTCACCAGCGACGGCCCGCACTACCCGCTGCCCTATCCCGACGGCACCGGGCTCGGCAAGCCGCTGCGCTCGACGCTCCACCCCGTGCGCGAGGAGATCCCGATCTTCCTCGGCGCCGAGGGTCCGAAGAACGTCGCGCTCGCGGCCGAGATCTGCGACGGCTGGATGGCGCTGTTCTTCTCGCCCGCGCAACCAGGACCTTCTACCGCGACGCGCTCACGGAGGGCTTCGCCGCCGACGGCGCGCCGGCGCTCCTGGGACGACTTCGAGGTGATGCCGCGACCGTGCCGGTGATCATCCACGACGACGTCGAGGAGGCCGCCGACTGACCTGCGCCCGATGTACGCGCTGTACTTCGGCGGCATGGGCGCGCGCGGACGCAACTTCCATCACGACGTCGCGGTGCGCCTCGGCTACGAGGCCGAGGCCAAGGAGGTCCAGGACCTCTACCTCGACGGCAAGAAGGACGAGGCGGCCGCCGCGATCCCGACGAAGCTGGTCGAGGACCTGGCCCTGATCGGGCCCGGGACAAGATCCGCGACGAGCTCGACGCGTGGCGCGAGTCGATCGCCACGACGCTGCTGATCGGCGGCGACGCGGCGATGATCCGCCGCGTCGCCGAGCTGGTCAAGGGCTAGCCGGTCGTCGCGGTCGGGCCGCCCTGCTGGGGCGTCCGTGCCGCGCGCGCCCGCATCGACAGCATCACGCTGGCGATCAGGATCCAGATCCCCGACCCCATGAAACCGGCGAACCCGACCGGGGTCACGCTGATGACGCCGAGCACGATCGCGATCCAACCGAGCCACTTCGGCAGCGCGCCGTGCCTCACGACCGAGATGCCGGTCGCGAACATCATCACCGTCGTGCCGAGCGCGAGCGGCAGGAAGTCGTTGTCCCAGATAGCTTCGACCGCCTGCGCAGCCGCGGGCTCGATGTCTTTCGCCGCTTCGGCCAGCGCGAACGCGATCGTGGAGTCGATCGCGATGCCGGTGGCCACGATGGCCGATCCGACGAACGCGATCAGCGACAGCATTCCGTTCTCTCCCTCGGCTGCCCGCAGCACCTTGCGCAGGTATCCGAAGAAGAAGATCAGGAGGGCGCCGGCGAGCGAGGCGAGGGCCGCACTTATCTGTATCGAGTCCTTGTTGTCGACGTAGTGGTCGATGATCTTCTGCCCGCCCTCCTTCGCCTCCGGAGGCTGCCCCCCGAGCGCAAAGGCCACGATCACAACCACGATGAACACGACCCCGGTGAGTGGGACAAGCCACTCCCTGTCGTTTTTCATGACCCTCTCCTCTCTGTCGTCAACCCGGCGGAATGCCGACCGCAGTATTTCCGGGCCGTAGGACGGGTTTGACGTCGAGGATCGGCGTGCCGTCGATCGCCAAGCGCGTCCCGGACGAGCACCCGCCCGCCCTGCGATCGAGCACGATGCTCCGACCTCGTGTGCGCCGATCGGGTTGAGGCGGTACGGCGTGAGCCGGGTGCCGAACACTCGCCGCAGCGGGTTTGAGCACGTCGTCGACGCGGGTGTACGCGCAGGACATCGCGGCGGGCGCGATCGAGCCAGGTCAGCACGATCGACGCCGATCGCGCCCGCCGGATGCCTTCGAGACCGTCGAGCATCGCCCGGGCCCGAAGCAGCGAGCCAGCGCGTCCGCGGCGCGCCCTCATGGCCCTGCTTGGGCGCAGCTGCCGGTCGGTCAACGGGGACTCGACGACCCCGATCGGCTTCAGGTCCAAGCGCGCGCACGGCCGGCGCCGGCTGCGGCTCACCTGCGGTGAGCGCGGATGCGGCCTGCCGACGGGTCGCGGACCGAGGCGTCGAGCCCCGTAGCGGGACGCTCGCTCCGGCGGTGCACGCCGTAGAACGACGCCGACGGCTCGCAGCTCCTCGATAGGAGGCGTACGCATCGTCGGTCCGCGAGGAAGATCGTGCCCGCGAAGCCCTTCCGCGCATCAGCGTCCCGCACCTGCTCGGCGGTATCGGCGGTCCGATCACCGAGAGGCCCCGGGACGGCCATCAGCACGATCGAATCGTCGGGCGGTCGCGAGCGGGACCAACGGCGAGCCAGCGGACAGTCGCCCATTGCGGGAAGGGTCGACGTCGGCGCGCACGCTCCATGCCCAGCTTCGCGGTCGAAGAGCGCGGGCCGCATCCTGGTCGTGGGCGCCGAAGCTGGGCGTTGCGATCGGGATCATCGTGGTCGCTCCTCGTCGACGGAGCAGTCGCCGGGCAGCGTGAGCCGGCGCGCACGCTGGCCTCCGGTCGAAATGTGCGGCGTTGCTGGCCCGCGTCGCGCCGACAGCGGAGCAGGGCTGGTCGGCGGCCGGCGGGAATGCCGCGCGGTAGGCGCGTCGGCGACGCGCCGTAGGTGCGCGTTGAGCCGGTGGTGAAGAAGCCAGACGCTCCGGCGAGCCCACGCGGGAACGCACGATGTCACGTCGACGGAGCGATCGGTGGTGCGCAGCACGCCGCTGCCCGATCCAGGCGGCGGGCGAGGAGGCTATGCGTGCGGCGACTCGCCGAACGCGCGGCGAAACTCGCGGCTGAAGTGCGCCCGCGAGAGGCCGGCAGCGGCGGCCAGCTCGTCGACGCCGAGCGGCTCGAAGTAGACGGGCGTCGGCGAGGTCCTTGGCCCGCGGCAGGTGCCGGGCGGGCGGAACGGAGGCCATGCGCGAATTATGCGGGCTCAGCTCGACCAGCGCCGCCGCCGCATCACCGGCGGACCTCGCCGGCGTCGTCGAGCAGCACGAGGTCGGCGCGACTCCCCGGGCGCAGCCCGGCGGAGAGCCCGAGCGCAGCCGCCGGAGTCTCCGTCGCCGCCGCGATCGCCGCGGCCGGTGAAGCCTCCGTCATCGCGGCCCAGTTCCGCACCGCGGCGTCGAGCGTCAGCGCCGATCCGGCCAGCGGCCCGCCGCGTGCGCACGCTGCCGGAGCCGTCGCTCTCGATCTCCACTCCCGCCATCTCGTAGACGCCCGGCGGCGCGGCCGCGGCCGGCGTCGCGTCGCTGACCAGGACCACGCGTGGGCCCGCCGCCCGGCGGACGAGCTCGAGCACGAGCGGATCGACGTGCAGCCCGTCGGCGATGACGCTGACCAGCGCGCGTGCATCCGTCAGCGCGACCCCGGCGAGGCCGGGCGCGCGGTGATGCAGCGGCGCCATCGCGTTGAACACGTGGGTGACGAGCCCCGCGCCGGCGTCCAGGGCACGCCGGGCGACCTCCGCCGATGCGCCCGAGTGCCCCAGGGAGACCGCGACGCCGCGCGCACGCAGCGCCAGGATCAGGTCCTGCGCGCCGGGCAGCTCCGGCGCGAGCGTGACGAGCCGCACCGCCGGCGAGGAGTAGTACGCGGGTACGCCGTCCGCCGGCGAGCGCAGCCGCCCGACCGGGTGCATCCCGGCGTGCTCGCCGCTGAGGAAAGGGCCTTCGAGATGGATCCCCGCCACCGGCGAGGCGGGGTCGGCGGCCCGCTCCGCCAGCTCCGCGATCACCCGTTCGGCGACCGTATCGTCCGCCGAGACGATCGTCGGCAGGTAGCTCGTCACCCCATGCTCGAGCTGGATCGCGTCGATCGCGTCGAGCGCCGCGGCTCCGGCCGTGACCTCGTGGCCGCCGGCGCCGTTCACCTGGAGGTCGAAGAGCCCGGGCGCGACGATTCCGTCGTGACGCTCGTCCGGCGGTCGGGGCGGCGCGCCGGTGCCGGTGGCGGCGATCAGCTCCCCTTCGACCTCGAGCCACCCGTCGGCGAGCGCGCCGCCGCGGGCGAGTCGCCCGGCGAGCATCAGGTTCACAAGGTCACCTCGGGAGGGAGCCGCATCTCGGCCATGGCTCGGCGGCGCTCCCTGCGCATCGCCGGCAGGTTGCGAAGCTCGTGCAACAGCATGCGCGGCCAGCGTCCGCGCGCGCTCAGCCGGAACGAGAGACGCAGCCCGAGGACCCGGTAGGGCGCGAAGAAGTACGGCGCACGGATGTGCCAGGCCGACGTCACGACCGTGACCCGGCGGATCTCACCGATCGCGCGAATGAGGGGGAGCGAGCGCGACGCGTTCTCCGCGGTGTTGCGGCCGGCGTCCTCGAGCAGCGCGGGCACGTCCGGCAGCGACCATTCCTCCTCCATCTGCTCGGCCTCCGAGAGCCCGCCGGTCTTCGTGTAGCCGGTGAGGATGACGGCCCGCGGCGGGTCACGCCGGCACTCGCGCGCGGCGCGCCGCAGGCGCGCTCGCGACTCGTGGGAGATGCGGTGCTCGGGGCTGACGGTCGGCTCGCGATGGCCGAGCACGATCAGCACGCGGTCGCTGGACCAGCTCTTGCGGGGCTGGAGCAACGCCGCGGCGGCGGTGTCGCAGATCACGGTGAGCCGGGGGTGGTCGCGCAGCAGCGACGCGGGGCAGGCCGCGCTCTGCTCCCCCTCGAGCATGTCTCTCAACGCCTCCGCCTTCGCGGCTCCGGATACGAGCATCAGCAGCTCCTTCGCCGCGAGCAGAGTCCGCGAGGCCGACCGTCAGCGCCTCGCGCGGCACCCGCTCGAGCCCGCCGAAGTCCGCGGCCGCGTCGGCGCGCGTCGTCTCGTGGAGCCGGACACGCCGCACCCCGTCCGCGGCGCTGGAGCCGGGCTCGTCGAAGGCGACGTGGCCGTCGCGGCCGAGGCCGAGCACCGCGAGGTCGATCGGCGCCTCGTCGAGGAGCGCCTGGTGGCGAGCGCTCTCGGCCTCCGGGTCGGGCGCCGTCCCGTCGATTCCGTGGACGGCGCCGAACCGGATGCCGTGCAGCTCACGTGCGAGGTAGGCGCGGTAGCTGCGCTCGTCGGCAGCGCCCAGGCCGAGGTACTCGTCGAGCTGGAACAGCGTTGCCTGCTCTGTCGGCAGGCTGCCGTCGGCGGCGTGCGCGCGCAGCACGACGTACATCCCGAGCGGCGTGTGGCCCGTGGGCAGGATCAGGCGCAGGTGCGCGCGGGCCCTGAGGCGGTTCGCGACCAGCTCACCGCCGAGCAGGGCGACGCGCATCGGGTGGCTCAGCACCAGTGGTGATATGCCGCCTATGGAGGGGCGGGACGTTATCCGGCAGGCCTGTGGATGAGGATGACGACGCCGTCGCCGACGGTCTTCGAGTCGGCCAGCTGCGAGCGTCTTCTTGTCGCTCGTGTCGCCGAAGAGCCGCTTGCCGCTGCCCGAGCACGACCGGGAAGACCATCAGGCGCAGCTCGTCGACCAGGTCCTGCTCGAGCAACGCCTGCGCGAGCTGGGCGCTGCCGTGCACCACGATGTCGCCGTCGTGGCGCTGCTTCACATCGGCAACCGCCTCCGCGAGGTCGCCCCCGAGCACGGTCGTGTTGGTCCAGTCCGGGTCGCTCAGCGTCGACGACACGACGTACTTGGGCATGTTGTTGAACTTGTCGGCGAACTCGCCGGACCTGCTCGGCCACGCGTCGGCGAACCCTTCGTAGGTGACGCGGCCGAGCAGCAGCGCTCGGACTCCATCGCCTCGTCGAGCTTGAACTTGTCGCCCTCGTCGCCGCGGGAGAACTCGAAGCGTCCACCCGCCGTGCTTGAAGTCTCCGACCGCCGGGGTCCTCCATGACGCCGTCCAGCGAGACGAACTCCGTACGACGATCCTCCCCATCTCGTTCTCCTCTCCAGGCGTTTAGGGTCGGCACCACTGAGATGCCGGACGCAATTGTGATCGGCGCGGGGCACAACGGGCTCGTGGCAGCCAACCTACTGGCGAGCGCCGGTTGGGAGGTGCTCGTGCTCGAGGCGCAGCCCGAGCCGGGCGGCGCCGTGCGCACGCGCGAGCTGATCGAGCCGGGCTTCCGCAATGACGTGTTCAGCGCGTTCTATCCGCTCGCGGCGAGATCCCCGGCGATGGCCGGGCTGGGGTTGGAGCGGCACGGCCTGCGCTGGCGCCGCGCGCCCGTCGCGCTCGCGCACCCGGCGGCCGACGGGCGCTGCGCGGTGCTGTCGACCTCGCTCGAGGAGACCGCGGCCTCGCTCGACTCGTTCGCGCCCGGCGACGGGGACCGGTGGCGCGAGCTGTCCGCGTACTGGGAGCGTGTGGGCACGCCCTTCTTCGAGGCGCTGATGCGCCCGTTCCCGCCGGTGCGCGCCGGCGCCGCGCTGCTGCGCGCGCTGGGACCGCGCGGCACACTCGAGTTCGCGCGCTTCGCCCTGCTCTCCGTGCGCCGCCTGGCCGAGGAGCGCTTCGACGGCGAGGGCGCCGGATGGCTGCTGGCGGGCAATGCGCTGCACACCGACGTGACTCCCGACTCCGCGGCGGGCGGCCTCTACGGATGGATGCTGTGCGGCCTCGGCCAGCAAGTCGGATACCCCTTCCCGGAGGGAGGCGCCGGGCAGCTGACGGCGGCGCTCGTGCGCCGCTTCGCCGCGGCAGGCGGCGACCTGCGCTGCGGCACGCGCGTCGCGCGCGTGATCGTGCGCGCCGGCCGCGCCGTGGGAGTGCGCACCGGCGACGGAGAGGAGATCCCGGTCCGGCGCGCGGTGCTCGCGGACGCCGGGGCGCCGGCCCTCTACCGCGACCTGCTCGCGGACGTGACGCTCCCGGCATGGTTCGAGCGCGCGCTCGACCGGTTCCAGTACGACAGCGCGACCGTGAAGGTGGACTGGACGCTCGACGGCCCGATCCCGTGGCAGGCCGACGGCGCGCGCCGCGCGGGCACCGTGCACGTGGCCGACGGCATGGAGGGGCTGAGCGAGACGAGCGCGCAGCTCGCGCGCGGGCTGGTTCCGCGCCGCCCGTTCCTCGTGATGGGGCAGTACGCGGTGGCGGATCCTTCGCGCTGCCCGTCCGGGAAGGAGACGGCGTGGGCCTACACGCATGTCCCGCAGCGGATCCGCGGCGACGCGGGCGACGAGCTCACCGGGGCGTGGGACGAGCGCGAGACCGAGGTGTTTGCGCAGCGCGTCGAGGACGAGATCGAGCGGCTGGCACCGGGGTTCCGCAACCTCGTGCGCGGCCGCCACGTGTTCACCCCGCGTGCGATGGAGGCGGAGGACGAGAACCTCGTGGGCGGAGCCGTGAACGGCGGCACCGCCCAGCTCCACCAGCAGCTGTTCTTTCGCCCCGTGCCCGGACTCGCGCGGCCCGAGACGCCGGTCGCGGGCCTGTATCTGGCATCCGCCTCGGCGCATCCCGGCGGCGGCGTGCACGGTGCGCCCGGTGCGAACGCCGCGCATGCCGCGATGCGCCCGCGGCGGATCATCCAGAGGCTGTCCCGCATCCGCACCCCTCGTTGAGCATGCCATCGCCGGTCCGCCCCATCGTCGTCATCAGCCGCTGCATCGACTTCGACGCCTGCCGGTACAACGGGCAGGTGATCCGCGCCAGCCTGCGCGAAGAGTTCGAGCCCCACATGGAGCTGCGCCCGATCTGCCCCGAGCTCGAGATCGGCCTCGGCGTGCCGCGCGACCCGGTGCGGCTGGTGCGGTCGTCGCGCGGGCCGCGCATGGTGCAGCCCTCGACGGGCCGCGACCTGACGCGGCCGATGCAGAGCTTCTCGCGCGACTATCTCGGCGGCGTGCAGGACGCGGACGGGTTCATCCTCAAGAGCCGCTCGCCGTCGTGCGCCGTGCGCAACGCCAAGCTGTTCCACTCCGAGGCGGAGGACGCGGGGCACGACAGCGGCCCGGGGCTGTTCGCCGCGCGCGTGCTGGAGCGGTTCCCGCACGCCGCGGTCGAGGACGAGGGCCGGCTCAACGACCTGCGCCTGCGCGACCACTTCCTGACGAAGCTGTTCGCGCTGGGCTCTTTTCGCGCGGCCGCGCTGGATGGGCCGGCCGGCGTCGTTGCCTTCCACTCCCGCAACAAGCTGCTGCTGATGGCCCACAACCAGACGCGCATGCGGGCGCTGGGCCGGCTCGTGGCGGACGCCGGCACGGCGCCGCGCGACCGGCTCGTGGCCGAGTACCGGTCCGGGCTCGGAGCCGCGCTCGCGCGACCCGCGCGGCCCGGCAACAACGTCAACGTGCTGATGCACGCCCTCGGTCACGTCTCGGAGCGGCTGAAGGCGCGCGAGCGCAGCCACTTTCTCGCCACGCTCGAGTCCTACCGGGCGGGCAAGGCCCCGCTGGGCGCCGCGCAGAGCATCGTCGGCGCCTGGGCCGCGCGCTTCGAGGTCCCGAATCTGGCGGAACAGACCTTCTTCGCGCCCTATCCGGCGGCGCTCGTGCGGCTCGAGCGACCGGGCCGCCGGCGGGCGGCCTGAGCCGTCCCGGTTTTTCCCGCTCCTTCCGCGCAGAAGCCAGTGGCGACTCTTCCCACTTGGCGGCAGTTGCGGGAGTCTTGTCGAAACGCTGACTCCAGAGGGAGGTGTGCGATGGATTCTCGGGATAGGGACGATGTGCGCTCGAAGCTCGAGGGCCTCGCCGACAAGGGAGTCACGATCGGGGCGATCGACTCACAACTCGCCGACATGCCGCTGGATGGGGATGAATACGACGAGCTGTGGTTGTACGCGTGGTCGCTGCTCGAGGGGCGGGCCTCACGCGTGGTCGTACAAGCCGGGGACTGGTACGGCTACACGCCGGTCGAGGGCGGCTGACAGGGCGGGGCGCGCCGCTGCGCGGGAGCAACGCGCGCCCGTGACCCTGTTTGGCTAACTTGGACTGATGCGACTCAAATGCGTGGTCGGGTGCGTCGTGCTGGCGTGCGCGGCGTGGCCGGGCGCCGCGCACGCGCTCCAGTTGCGCGGCGACGGGGGGCGCGACAACCTGATCGGCACCGCACGCGCTGATGTTCTGCGGGCTTCGCCGGGACCGATTTGCTCAACGGCGTGGCGCCCGGACCGGCTGTTCGGGGGCGGCGGCCGGACCGCCTGCACGGCGGCAGCGGCAACGACGTGCTGCGGCGGCGCCCAACGGCGATCGGCTCGTGGGCGGCTCCGGGCGGGACGTGCTGCGCGGCGGCAGCGGCCCGGACGCGATCAGGGCGCGCGACGGGCGCCGCGACCGCATCGCCTGCGGTCCCGGACGTGACAGCGCCACGCTCGACAGCCACGACGTCATCCTCGACGCGACCGACACGCGGCCGCAGGGAGCGTGCGAGGTCGTGCATCAGCTGCTCGGCCCGCAGCCGGACGCGTCCATGGTCGCGGTCGGGGACATCGCGCGCTGCCCCAGCGGCCACGCGGCGATCACCGCGGCGCTGGTCGACAGCCTGCCGGGAACGATCGCCACACTCGGCGACACGGTCTACGACGACGGCACCCCGGCGGAGTTCGCCGGCTGCTACGCCCCCACCTGGGGCCGGCACAAGGCGCGGACCCGCCCGGCGGTGGGCAACCACGAATACGGGACTCCCGGCGCAAGCGGCTACTTCGGGTACTTCGGCGCGGCCGCCGGCGAGCCCGGCAAGGGCTGGTACTCCTACGCCCTCGGCGCGTGGCATGTCGTGGCGCTCAACAGCAACTGCGGAGAGGTCGGCGGCTGCCAGGCCGGCTCCGCACAGGAGCGCTGGCTGCGCACGGACCTGGCCGCGCACCCGACGAAGTGCACCATCGCCTACCTGCACCATCCGGCCTTCAGCTCCGGGAACCTGCACGGAGGCAGCCCCTCGGTGCTGCCGCTCGTGCGCGCGCTGCAGGACTACGGCGCCGAACTGCTGCTGAGCGGGCACGACCACGACTACGAGCGGTTCGCGCCGCAGACCGCACAGGGCGTCGCGAGCGCCACGGGCGTGCGCCAGTTCGTGGTCGGCACCGGCGGGGCGACGCTGCGCGAGTTCGCTCCGCAGCCCGCGGCCAACAGCCAGGCCCGCATCGCCGGCGTGTACGGAGTGCTGTCGCTCAAGCTGCGCCCGGCCGCGTACGACTGGCGGTTCGTGGCACAGCCGGGGAGTTCCGCGACCGATTCGGGCACCTCTGCCTGCCACTGAGCGTTTTCGGCGGTCCGGTAGGCTGCCCGCAAAACCCGCCGCAAACCCGCCGCAGAACCTCAAGGAGATTCACACATGCCCGAAGCAGTGATAGTCGACGCCGTTCGCACCCCAATCGGCCGCGCCTTCAAGGGCCAGCTGGCCGGGCTTCGCCCGGATGACACCGGCGCATTCGTGGTCGACAGCCTGCTCGAGCGCAACCCGGAGGTGTCGCCCGACTCCGTCGAGGAGCTGATCGCCGGTTGCGGCCTGCCGCAGGGCCTGCAGGCGTTCAACATCGGGCGGATCATCGTGCTGCTGTCGGAGCAGCTCCCCAACTCGGTCAACGGCGTGACCGTCTCGCGCTACTGCGCCTCCAGCCTCGAGTCGATCCGCGAGGCCGCCAACGCGATCCGCGCCGGTGAGGGCGACACCTACATCGCCGCGGGAGTCGAGTGGGTCAGCCGCTACAACGAGCGCCAGGAGGCGGCCGGGGTCGCCGACCAGAACGAGAAGCTGCAGGGCAACAACGGCCAGCCCAACGCCTACATCGCGATGGGCGTCACGGCGGAGAACGTCGCCGACCAGTGGGAGGTCAGCCGCTCGGACATGGACAAGTACGCGCAGCGCTCCCAGGAGCTTGCCGTCGCGTCGCAGGAGTCCGGATTCTTCGACCGCGAGATCGTCCCGGTGACGCTGCCCGACGGCACCGTCGTCGCAAGGGACGAAGGACCGCGCGCGAGCTCCACGCTGGAGAAGCTGTCGGAGCTGAAGCCCGCCTTCCGGGAGGACGGCAAGGTCACGGCCGGCAACTCCTGCCCGCTCAACGACGGCGCCGCGGCGGTGCTGATCATGTCGGACACGCGGGCCAAGGAGCTGGGCCTCACGCCGCGCGCCCGCATCGTCGCGTCCGCGACGGCCGCGCTCGAGCCCGAGATCATGGGCGTGGCTCCGATCGGCGCCATCAAGAAGGTGCTGGACCGCGCCGGGATGAAGATGGACGACGTCGACGTGGTCGAGCTGAACGAGGCGTTCGCGGCGCAGGTGATCCCGATCATGAGCGAGTGCGACATCCCGCTGGAGAAGCTGAACCCGCACGGCGGCGCGATCGCGCTCGGCCATCCGTTCGGGATGACGGGCGCGCGCATCATGACGACGCTGCTCAACGACCTCGAGACCGACGACAAGACGATCGGCATCGAGACGATGTGCGTGGCCGGCGGCCAGGGCCACGCGATGGTCGTCGAGCGCTTGAACTGAGCATCGGAGTGGCGCGGCGGCGCTACTTACCGCTAACAATGGAATAGGTCCGCGTCCCCGCCCGGACGGTTTGGGGGCGCGCGCTCGTCACGGAGGACTCTTGGCAGGCAGGCGGATCAATCTGCTCGACCGCCGCACGGTTGCGGTGTTCGTAGCGGTCATGTCACTCATCGTCAACACGGCGCAGGCCGGGTTGCCGCATGCGACCACGTCCCACGACCGCATCTCCGGCACCGCGCGCGCTGACGTCATCGACGGGCGCGGCGGCGACGACCTGCTGATCGGACACGGGGGCCCGGACAGGCTCAGTGGCGGGCGCGGCAACGACACCTTGATCGGCGGCGCGGGTCGCGACCGGCTCTCGGGCGGGCGCGGCGACGACATGTTGCGCGGCGACTCCAGCAGGGACATCCTGAAAGGCGGTCCGGGCGACGACCTCGTGCGCGCCCGCGACGGCGCAGCGCGACCGGGTCGTACTGCGGCGGCGGCCGCGACGTGGCCGTGCTCGACTACCTGGACACCGCGGTCGGCTGCGAGGTCGAGCGCCGGTCCGCACCCCCCGCCCCGCCCGCAAAGCCGCCCATCGGCGTGTCCGTGGTGGCGCCTCCGGGGCCTGCCGGTCCAACCGGCGGCACCCGGAACCCCCTTCCCGATCCGGACCCCGATCCGGACCCGGACCCCGATCCCGACCCCGATCCCGACCCGGACCCGGATCCCGATCCCGATCCCGATCCCGACCCCGATCCCGATCCCGACCCGACCCGGACCCGGATCCCGATCCTGATCCGGACCCCGACCCGGACCCAGATCCCGGATCCCGGATCCCGATCCCGATCCCGATCCGAACGCGCCCGTCGGCCAGCTGCTCGCCGCCGGCGACATCGCGGACAACACCTTTGCCGCGGAATCCACTGCCGCGCTGATCGACAACCTGCCCGGCACGGTCGCGACGCTCGGCGACTCCGTCTACCCGACCGGATCGTACGAGGACTTCATCAACTTCTACGAACCCACCTGGGGACGTCACAGGGCGCGCACGCGACCCACAATCGGCGACCACGAGTACCAGACGGAGCGCGGCGCCGGTTACTTCTCCTACTTCGCCGAGGCGGCCGGCGACCCCAACCTCGGCTACTACAGCTACGACCTCGGTGGATGGCACATCGTGGTGCTGAACAGCACGTGCGGGGAGATCTCGTGTGCCGAAGGATCGCCGCAGGTGGAATGGCTGAAGGCCGACCTCGCCGCCAACCCGGCGCAGTGCACGGCCGCCTATTTCCACGTGCCGCGGTTCAGCTCGGGCGAGAAGCACGGCTCCGACGCGAGGACGCGCGCCTTCTGGCAGGCGCTCTACGAGCACGGCGCCGAGCTGGTGATGAGCGGGAACGACCACGATTACGAGCGCTTCGCGCCGCAGACGCCCGACGGGTTCGCCGACCCGGTCGACGGCATCCGCCAGTTCGTGGTCGGGACGGGCGGTCGCTTCCTGCGACCCGTCTCCGCGAAGCCGGAGCCGAACAGCGAGGCGCTCAGCAACACGACCCCCGAGGACGCGACCCCCAACGATTGGTCGTTCGGGATCCTGCGGGTCGAGCTGATGTCGTGGGGCTACAACTGGGAGTTCATCCCCGCCGCCGGCGGCACGTTCACGGACTCCGGCACGACCGCCTGCCACTGACGTCGCGCGGGTAGGGTTCATACGGGCGACACGTTCGCCCGCATGAATGGAGGCGACCCCCGCAACCCAGAGCGCCGCGCACACCGAGCGGCAGATCACCGTCTCGGGACTGCGCACCCGCCTGCTCGAAGCCGGCCCTGCGGATGCCCGCGAGGCGATCGTGTACCTGCACGGCAACCCGGGTTCGGCGGGTGACTGGGTCGACTTCGTGGGGCGCACCGGCGCCTTCGCGCGCTCGGTGGCCTTCGACATGCCGGGCTTCGGCAAGGCGGACAAGCCGCGGGACTTCGAGTACTCGACTCTCGGCGAAGCGAGGTTTCTGGACGCGGCGCTGACGGAGCTCGGCATCGACCGTGTGCACTTCGTGCTGCACGACCTCGGTGGCCCATGGGGCGTCGAATGGGCGGCGAGCCATCCCGATCGGGTGGCGAGCGTGGCGCTGATGACGACCGGCGCATTCGTCGACTACCACTGGCACTCGATCGCCCGGATCTGGCAGACCCCCGTGCTCGGGGAGCTGCTGATGGCGACCGCCAACCGCTGCGGTGTTCCGCACGCTCACGAACCTGCGGCCAGCGGCGAAAGCTGTCGCGCGAGTTCCTCGACGAGATGTACGACAACTTCGACCGCGATACCCGCCATGCGGTGCTGAAGCACTATCGCGCGGAGGCGAACCCGCGGCCCGCCGCCCGCCGCCAGGCAGACGCGCTGCGCCCGCACGACCTGCCCGCGCTCGTGGTGTGGGGCGGCCGCGACCCGTACCTCAGGCTCCCGCTCGCCGAGCGGCAGAAGCAGGCCTTTCCCAGTGCACGCATCGTCGTGTTACCCGACAGCGGGCACTGGCCTTTCATCGACAACCCGGAGGAGGTCGCCGCGCACGTGCTCCCGTTCCTGCGCGAGATGACCGGCGCCTCCAAGGAGGACTGATGGCAGACGTGAACCGCAGATACCTGCTGCGCAAGCGGCCCGACGGCCGGATCGACGACTCCACCTTCGAGCTCGTCGAGGAGGCGGTGCCCGAGCCGGGCGCCGGGCAGGCGCTGGTGCAGAACCTGTACGTGTCCATCGACCCGACGAACCGCGCCTGGATCGGCGAGGAGCCGACCTACCTGCCGCCCGTCGGCATCGGCGAGTGCATGCGCAGCGTCGGCCTCGGCCGGGTGATCTCCTCCGACGACGACACCTATCCGGAGGGCTCGCTCGTGACGGGCCTCACCGGCTGGCAGGACTACGTCGTGACGGGCGCGGGCGAGCTGCCGCTGACGCCGGTCCCCGGGGACACCGGGCTGCCGATCGAGACCATGCTGGGAGCGCTCGGCCTGACGGGCGTCACCGCCTACTTCGGGCTGCTCGAGATCGGCAAGCCCAAGGAGGGCGAGACCGTGGTGGTGTCCGCGGCCGGCGGCGCGGTCGGCTCGGTCGTCGGCCAGCTCGCGAAGCTCAAGGGTGCGCGCGCGGTCGGCATCGCGGGCGGCAAGGAGAAGTGCAAGTGGCTCGTCGACGAGCTCGGCTTCGACGCCGCGATCGACCGGCACGACCCCGACTGGCGCGAGCAGCTGCGCGCGGCCTGCCCCAACGGCGTGGACGTCGACTTCGAGAACGTCGGCGGCGAGATCATGCGCGAGGTGTTCGAGCTGCTCAACCTGAACGCACGGGTTGCGCTCTGCGGGCTGATCTCCGAGTACAACGAGGCCGAGCGGCCGTCAGGCCCGCCCCTCGGCCGGGTCCTGATCAACCGGGTGACGGTCCAGGGCTTCATCATCCTCGACTACTTCGGGCGCTTCCCGGAGGCGATCGCGCAGCTCGGCCAGTGGGTCGCCGAGGGCAAGATCAAGGACCGGCACACGATGGTGGAGGGACTGGAGAAGGCGCCCGAGGCCGTCAACATGCTGTTCGACGGCGACAACGTCGGGAAGCTGATCGTCAAGGTGTAGCCGACTGCGTATAGCCGACTACGCGCCGAGCAGGTTGTGCACGATCAGGTCGACGAGCTTGATCCCGATGAAGGGCGTGATCAGCCCGCCGAGTCCGTAGATCAGGATGTTGCGGCGCAGTAGCGCCGTCGCGCCGATCGGCCGGTAGCGGACGCCGCGCAGAGCGAGCGGGATCAGCATCGGGATCAGGAGCGCGTTGAAGACGATCGCCGAGATGATCGCCGACTCGGGCGTGCCGAGGTTCATGATGTTCAGCTTGTCGAGCGGTCCCGTGTCGCTGCCGGCGGCGGCGTACGTAGCCGCAAAGATCGCGGGCAGGATCGCAAAGTACTTCGCTACGTCGTTTGCGATGGAGAACGTCGTGAGCGCGCCGCGGGTGATCAGCAGCTGCTTGCCGACCTCGACGATCTCGATCAGCTTCGTCGGGTTCGAATCGAGGTCGACCATGTTCCCCGCCTCGCGCGCGGCCTGCGTGCCGGTGTTCATGGCGACACCGACGTCGGACTGGGCAAGGGCCGGTGCGTCGTTCGTCCCGTCTCCGGTCATGGCCACGAGCCTGCCCTGCTCCTGCTCGTGCTTGATGAGCGTCATCTTGCGCTCGGGCGTGGCCTCCGCGAGGAAGTCGTCGACACCCGACTCTTCGGCGATCTTCTTTGCGGTCAGGGGATTGTCGCCGGTGATCATCACGCTGCGGATGCCCATCGCGCGGAGCTGGTCGAACCGCACGCTCATTCCCTCCTTGACGACGTCCTTGAGGTAGATGACGCCGAGCACCTGGCTGTTGCGCGAGACGGCCAGCGGGGTGCCGCCCTCGCTCGCGATCCGCTCGATCTCGGACTGCAGCTCCGGCGGGGCCTGGCCGCCCTCGGCGGCGATGTGCTTCGCGATCGCGTCGCCCGCGCCCTTCCGCAGGCGATCGCCGTTCAGGTCGACGCCGCTCATGCGGGTCTCGGCGGTGAAGGGGACGAAGGTGCGCACTGGGGTCGAAGTGGCGCTCGCGGATCCCGTACTGCTTGGCGAGCACGACGATCGAGCGGCCCTCGGGCGTCTCGTCGGCGAGCGAGGCCATCTGGGCGGCTTCCACCAGATCGTGTTCGGATACGCCCGGCATCGGCACGAACTCGGTGGCCTGCCGGTCGCCGAGGGTCAGGGTGCCGGTCTTGTCGAGCAGCAGCACGTCGACGTCGCCGGAGGCCTCGACCGCGCGCCCCGAGAGGGCCAGCACGTTGCGGCGCACGAGCCTGTCCATGCCCGCGATGCCGATCGCCGACAGGAGCGCGCCGATCGTCGTCGGGATCAGCGCGACCAGCAGAGCGATCAGCGTGGCAATCGATGCGTCCGTGTTCGCGAACTCGGCGAACGGGCGCAGGGTCACCACCGCGGCGAGGAACACGATCGTGAGCCCGGCGAGCAGGATGTTGAGCGCGATCTCGTTCGGCGTCTTGCGGCGCTCGGCGCCTTCGACGAGCGCGATCATGCGCTCCAGGAAGCTCTTGCCCGGCTCCTGGGTGATCTCGACAACGATCCGGTCCGACAGCACGCGTGTGCCGCCCGTGACCGCCGAGCGGTCGCCGCCGGCTTCGCGGATCACGGGTGCCGACTCGCCGGTGATGGCGGACTCGTCGACGGACGCGATGCCCTCGACCACGGTGCCGTCACCGGGGATCACCTCGCCCGCCGTCACGACCACGACGTCGCCGCGGACGAGCTCGGAGGCGGCCACCTCCCGGCCGTCGGCGCGATGCGCCACCGTCTCGGTGCGCATCGCGCGCAGGCTCGCGGCCTGGGCCTTTCCACGGCCCTCGGCCAGCGCCTCGGCCAGATTTGCGAAAACGACGGTGAGCCACAGCCACAACGCCACGGTGAACGTGAACCAGGCCGGCTCGTTCCCTCCGCCGAGTGGCGGTCCGCCGAACACCTGGATCAGCCAGCCACCCGTCGTGATCAGCGCGCCGATCTCGACCACGAACATCACGGGGTTGCGGAACTGGACGCGGGGGTCGAGCTTGCGCAGCGATGCCACGAGCGCGGGGCGCATGATCTCGGGGTCGAACAGGGAGCGCGACTTGGTCTCGGTCATGCGGGTGGGAACTCCTTGTCGAGGGCGAGGTTCAGCTCGAGCACGTTCACGCCGGGTTCGCCCAGGAAACCGGCGAAGCGCCCGTCCGTGTTGTCGTCGATCAGCGTCCTGACCCGCTCCAGCGGGACGCGACGCACCCGCGCGATGCGGTTCGCCTGGATGCGGGCGTTGGCCTCGGAGATGTGGGGATCGATGCCGGAGGCCGAGTTGGTGACGGCGTCGACCGGTATCCCGCCCGTGGTCAGTCCCGGCGTGTACGGCCGCTCGAGCAGGAGGAAGTCCGCAATTCGCTGCTTCGTGAGGTCGAACAGCTCCTGCTGGTTGGGGCCCTGGTTCAGGAAGCCGGTGGCGTTCGCGGCGTAGGTCGTCTGCGAAGGGCGCTCCTGGAAGTAGCGGCGGTCGGCAGCGAGCACGGGGTTGCCGTCGGCGTCCTCTTTCGGCTTGCCGTCGCGGCCGAGCACCGGCCGGCGGAAGTCCTGGCCGATCAGGCTCGAGCCGACGACCTTCCCGTCGCGCTCGATGCGGCTGCCGTCCGGCCTTGTCCGGGAACAGCACCTGGGCCACACCGGTGACGAACAGCGGATACACGAGGCCGAACATGACGGTGAAAAGGACCACGGCGACGGCGGAGGCGATCAGGTCTTTGCGCAGGTAACCCATGTCAGAAGAGCTGGTCCGTGAGCCCCTCGGTCAGCGGTCCGAGGCAATATGCGGGCAGGAACGTGAGGGCGGCGACGAGCACCACGACGCCGATCAGCAGCACGACGAATACGGGCGAGTCGGTGCGGAAGGTGCCCGGGCCGGCGGGCGTGATGCTTCTTCTTCGCCAGCGACCCGCCCACCGCGAGCGCGGCCAGCAGCGGCACGAACCGCCCCAGCAGCATCGCGAGGCCGCCCATCAGATCGGCGAAGGTGATCCCGAAGGAACCCGCGTTGCCGGGCGCGTTGGGCTGCACAAAACCGGTGTAGCCGGCGAAGGCGGAGCCGTTGTTGTTGGTCTGCGACGTGTAGGCGTACAGCGTCTCGGAGAACCCGTGCGGGCCCGCTGTTGAAGATCGAGGGCGCGCCGTACTTCGAGGCGATCGCGAGCGCGGTCAGGATCAGCACGGCGATCGGCACGAAGATGGTCCCGATCACGACGAGCTTCATCTCCTTCGCCTCGACCTTCTTGCCGAGGTACTCGGGCGTGCGGCCCACCATCAGGCCGGCGATGAACACCGTCAGCAGGACGAACAGCAACATCCCGTACAGGCCCGAGCCGACCCCGCCGAAGATCACCTCCCCGGTGGCCATGTTGGCAAGCGGCACCAGGCCGCCGATGCCGGTGTAGGCCTCGTGCCCGGAGTTGACCGATCCGTTGGAGGCGTCCGTCGTCGCCGTCGCCCACAGCGCCGAGTTGGCGATCCCGTTGCGCTGCTCGGCGTCCTGCAGGTTGCCGCCGGTGCTGCCGTCCTTGGCGCTCATCTCGATTCCCGCTTCGCGGAGCACGGGCGACCCGTGCTGCTCGGCGGGGTAGGCGACCACGACGCCGGCGATGAACATCGCGAGCATCGCCGAGTACAGAGTCCAGCCCTGCCGGCGGCTGCCGACCATGCGCCCGAAGGTGGCCGTCAGGCCCGCCGGGATCAGCAGGATGAACAGCACCTCGATGAAGTTCGCGAGCTGGGTCGGGTTCTCGAACGGCATCGCGGAGTTGACGTTGAAGAAGCCGCCGCCGTTGGTGCCGAGCTGCTTGATCGCGATCTGCGAGGCGGCCGGGCCGAGCGCCAGTGTCTGGTCGCCGCCGATCGCCGTCGTGAAGGAGGTGGGGCCCGCCAGCGTCTGCACGACTCCCTGGGAGACGAGCAGGAGCGCGCCGATCAGCGACAGCGGCAGCAGGATGTAGAGCAGCGACCGCGTCATGTCCACCCAGAAGTTGCCGAGCGTGTCCGCGCTGCGCCGCGCGAAGCCGCGGATCATCGCCACCAGCACGGCCATGCCGACCGCGGCCGAGACGAAGTTCTGGACGGCCAGGCCGGCCATCTGCGACAGGTACGACATCGTCGTCTCGCCGCTGTAGAACTGCCAGTTGGTGTTGGTGATGAACGAGGACGTCGTGTTGAAGGTGACGTCCCACGGCGCCGCATTGAAGCCCGTCGGGTTGAAGAAGTGGATGCCCTGCGCGCGCAGGATCACGTACAGCGCCAGCCAGAACAGCGCGGAGAACACGACCGTCGTGCGCGCGTAGCTCTTCCACGTCTGCTCGCGCGCGGGGTTCGTGCCGACCGCCCGGTAGATCAGGCGCTCGACGGGCCCCAGCACGCGCGCGAGCGCCACGTGCTCGCCCTGGTAGACGCGCGCCATGTACGCGCCGAGCAAGGGCGTGAGCGCGGTCAGCACCGCCGCGTAGAACGCGATCTGAAGCCAGGCCTGGGCCGTCATGAACCGGTCCTAGAGCTTCTCTCCGCGCAGCAGCGCGTACACGAGGTAGGCGAAGACCAGGATCGAGACGATCAGGCCGAACAGCTCCGCGGCGCTCATATGCGGTCGAGCAACTCGATCGTGAGCAGGATCACGGCGAACACCACGAGCGCGATCGCGACGGACAGGAGGTCGCCGGAGAAGCCGGCGGCGCCGATCACGGCGGGGGCGCTCAGTGCTTCATTCCCTGTCGTTGTCGCGGAGCAGGCCGTACAGGCAGTAGACGGCACAGATGTTCAGCGCGACAGCGATCAGCACGATCACGATCAGGTCGATGGTTGCGGCGGTTGACATGACGTCATGATCGACCCGCCGGCGTCAAGCGCATGTGAAGGTTCGGCGCCCACGCGTCAAGATTCCATGAAGGGCAAATCAAGCGATCGGCTGCGCCGGAGCGGAGTCGATGATCACGCGACAAGGCCGTTTGCGCAGCACGATCTCCAGCGTCTTGTTCAGCCCTCTGGCCGGGCGATGAGGCATCGCCATCACGATCGCCTGGACCTGCGCCTGCTGGGCTTCGCGCACGATCCGGTGCCCGGCCTCGCCCGGCCGCACTCTCACGATCGTCCCGTGGACGCGCTGGCCTCTGGGCACCCATTGACGTGCGGCCTCGATCACGCTCTGGGCCTTCATCTCGGCCTCGGTGAGTGGAGCGTCGATGGCGAGACTGGTTGGAACCTCGATCGTCACGATCACGCGCAGGTCGCCGTGCCTGTGCGATGCCAGCTTGATGGCCGTCGCCATCGCGCTCTCCGAGAACGTGTCTTTCTCGAAGGCCACGAGCACCGACGGATATGAGACAGGGGTGGTAAGGGCGCCACGTTGGCGTTTCTTCATTCGCCTCTACGCACGAGTGTCTGGCGAATCGCGTGGGCGACCCGTAAAGATGCGGGTCCGCGGCATCCAGATTTCGTGAAGACGGGTGCCGCTCGCTACGAGCCGAAGCGGTAGCCCACGCCCGGCTCCGTGTGGATGTACTGCGGGGCGTTGCGCGGCTCCACCTTCCGGCGCAGGTTCGCCATGTGCGTGCGCAGAGTGGCCACGTCCTCCGCGTACGCCGGCCCCCACACCTCCTTCAGCAACGCCGCGTGCGTCATCAGCCGTCCCCGGTTGACCATCAACGCCTTCAGGAGGCCGAACTCCGTGGGGGTGAGATGCACCTCGACGCCACGCTGGCGAACGATGTGCGCGGCCACGTCGAGCGTGAGGTCGCCCACCTCGATCACCGGTAGCTCTTCGCCGTTGGACTTGGTGCGCCGCAGGGCGGCCTCGAGGCGGGCGACCAGCTCCTTCGGGCCGAACGGCTTCGTCACGTAGTCGTCCGCGCCGGCCTGCAGTGCCCGCACCTTCTCGTCCTCCTCGCCGATCGCGGACAGCACGAGGATGGGCATCGGCGACCACTCGCGGATCTGCCGCGCCACTTCGACGCCGTCCCCGTCGGGGAGCACGATGTCGACGATCGCGGCGTCGAGTCGCTGCACGGCTGCGAGGTCGAGCGCCTCGGCGGCGGTGGAGGCCGGGACGACGTCGTAGTCGGCCTCGCGCAGCACCACGCGCAGCGCCCGCAGGATCTGCGATTCGTCGTCGCAGACGAGCACCCGCCCGCGCGAGGCGGTCACGTGCTGCCGGCAGGCGCCGGGGCGGCAGGCGGCGCTTCGGCGCCGCTGGCCTGATCGAGCGGCAGCTCGAGCGCGAAGGTGGTGCCCTGGTGCGGCAGCGACTCGACCCACACGCGCCCGCCGTTCGCCTCGACGAAGCCCCGCACGATCGCGAGGCCGAGTCCGGACCCGCGGTGTCCCGTGCGCCGCGTCCCGGCGGTGTAGAACGGCTCGAACACCCGCTCCTGCTGCGCCGGCGGGACGCCGGGGCCGCGGTCCACGACGCGCACCATGATGCGGTTGTGCAGCGGCTGGGCGCGCACCAGGACCGGATGGCCGCCCGAGTACCGCGCCGAGTTGCCGAACAGGTTCACGAATGCGCGCTGGAGCTGCGAGGAGTCGGCCTTGATCAACGGGAGCTCCTGCGCCAGCTGCAGTTGGAACGTGTCCGCGGGCAGCGCCAGCTCCTCGATCGCGGAGTGGATCACCTCGCGCAGGTCGCACCAATCGGGCTGCGGCTCGGCGGCCCCCGCCTCCAACCGCGAGAGGTCGAGCAGGTTGTCGATCAGGCGCGAAAGCCGCCGCGCCTCCTGCGTTATGACGGCCGCCAGCTCGCTGCGCTCCTCCTCGGTGATGGTGCCGCTCTGCAGCGGCCCGGCCGCGTTCAGGATCGCGGTGAGCGGTGAGCGCAGGTCGTGCGAGACGGCGCGCAGGAGCGCGGTCTTCAGGACATCGGTGCGGCGCAGGGCCGCGGCCTCCACGCGGTTGGAGAGCAGCTCGTCGCGCTCGATCGCCGCGCCCAGCAGCGCCTCCAGGGAGGGCACGACCCGTTCTTGGAGCCGGGCAAGTGTCGCCTCTGGCAGGTCGACGGGAACCAGCAGGGTGCCGAGCTGGCGCGACCCCTCGCGCAGGGGGAAGGCGAGCCGCCGAAAATCGCCGTCGACGGCCTGCATCTCGACCGCGGCCGACGGCAGGCCGAGAGTTGTGGAGATGCGATGCGCGACCGCCGCGAGCGCGCCGTGCAGGTCCTCGGCCTTCAACAGGAGTCGCGCCATCTCCGCCGCCAGATCCGCCTCGCGCCGGCGCTCGTCGGCCTGCTCTGCCTGCTGGCGCGCGCGCTGCGCGAGCTCGCTGGCGACGATCGCTGTGACGAAGAACACAGCAAGCGCCACCCAGTGCTCGCCGTCGGCGATCGTGAAGCGCCCGGTCGGCTCGATGTGGAAGAAGTTGAAGGCGAGCGCGCTCGCGACCGCCGTGGCGATGCCGAGCCACGCACCCCAGATCGTTGCGACCAGCAGTACTGCCAGCAGGTAGACGACGCCCAGCGAGACCGCGGGAGCGATCTTCTTCAACGGGTAGACGATCAGCGTCGTGAGCGCGACGGCGAGCGCCGCCACGATGACGCCGGCCGCGACACTGCGCTGGCCCTTCAGGAGGGGCTGACCGAGATCCATTTCGACATGAGAGTACGCCTGCCGTCGCCGAGAAGCGGTGCAAAGCCTGCCGGCCGCCTGACGGCGGCCGCGCAGGGGTCGTAAGCTGGCCCCGCGGTGGCCGGGCGGCACAAGATCTTCCTCGGGATGGCCGCCGGCGTCGGCAAGACGTACCGGATGCTCCAGGAGGGCCAGGCCGCGGCGGAGTCCGGGCGCGACACGGTGGTCGGCTTTCTGGAGACGCACGGCCGCGCGGAGACGGCGGCCGTCGCGGAAGGGCTCGATGTCATTCCGCGCCGCAGCATCGACTATCGCGGCACGAAGATCGAGGAGATGGACCTGCCGGCGCTGCTGCAGCGCCGGCCGGAGCTGGCCCTGATCGACGAGCTCGCGCACACGAATGCCCCGGGGGTCGAGCACCCGAAGCGCTACGAGGACGTCGACGACGTCCTCGCCGCCGACATCGACGTCTTCTCCACGGTCAACGTCCAGCATCTCGAGAGCCTCAACGACCTGGTGGCGGAGCTGACCGGCGTGCGCGTGCGGGAGACCATCCCCGACGAGGTCCTCACGCGCGCCGACGAGGTCGTCCTGCTCGACCTCACGCCCGAGGCGCTGATCTCGCGCCTGCGCGAGGGCAAGGTGTACAAGCCCGAGCGCGTGACGGCGGCGCTCGGCGGCTTCTTCAAGGTCGAGAACCTCCAGGCGCTGCGCGAGGTGGCGCTGCGCCAGGTCGCCGAGGACGTCGAGTCCAAACGCCTGGTGCGCGACACGCTGTTCGAGCGCGAGGAGCGCCTGTTCGGCTCCGCGGGGCCGCCGATCGCCGAGCGCCTGCTCGTCCTGGTCCCGCTCGACGCGCGCGCGGAGCCGGTCGTGCGGCGCGCATGGCGCTCTTCGCAGCGGCTGGCCGCGGACCTCGACATCCTCGTCGTGCGCGATCCGGAGTCCGAGCCCTCGGCGGCCGAGCGCGAGCAGCTCGAGGGGCTGCGGCGCCTGGCTTCCGTGCTGGGGGCGGCCCTGTTCGTGGAAACCGGCGAGGACGTCGCACGGGTGGCCGGCCGCGTGGCGCGCGAGCGCGGCACGACGTACATCCTGATGGGCCAGCCGCGACCCGGCCGCGGCCTGCGCCGCCTGCAGGAGCCGCTCCCCATGCGCCTGCTGCGAGAGCTGCCGGACGTCGACGTGCGCATGCTCGCCGACCGCCCCACGAGCTGACCCGACGACTCGGGAGTTTGGTCCCCCCTGGGGGCCAAAAGTCCCGAGTCGTGGTGCAGCGGGTCGGTACGCTCTTGACATGCCACCCGACTGCCACCGGGCTCGCGGGCGCCCGGCGTGCTCAACGCCATCTACTTCTCGCGCGACCCGGTCGGGTTCCTCGAGCGCCAGCAGCGCCGGTACGGCGACGCGTTCAGCATCAACTTCCCCGGCTTCGGCCGGATGGCGTACTTCGCGCATCCGGACACGGTCAAGCAGATCTTCACCGGCGATCCGGGCGCGCTGCACGCCGGCGAGGCCAACGGGCGCGTGCTGGAGCCGGCGCTCGGCAAGTTCTCGCTGCTGACCCTCGACGAGGACGACCACCTGCGCCAGCGCAAGCTGCTCCTCCCACCTTTCCACGGCGAGCGCGTGCGCCGCTACGGCGAGCTGATCGAGGAGATCGCGGAGCGCGAGATCGCGGGCTGGCCGGTCGGGCAGCCGTTCGCGTTGCGTCCGCGCATGCAGTCGATCACGCTCGACGTGATCCTGCGCGCGGTGTTCGGCGTGCGCGGCGAGGACCGGCTCGCGCGCTTCAGGGCGACGCTGCCGCAGCTGACCGAGGCGAGCGGGATCGTGATGTGGCTGCCGTTCATGCGCCACAACTTCGGGCGCTGGAGCCCGTGGGCACGCTTCGTGCGGATGCGGCGCGCGGTCGACGAACTCGTCTACGAGGAGATCCGCCAGCGACGTGCGGACCCGGACGCGAGCGAACGCGACGACGTGCTGTCGGTGCTGCTCCAGGCGCGCCACGAGGACGGCAGCCCGATGAGCGACCTGGAGCTGCGCGACGAGCTGATCACGCTGTTGACGGCGGGACACGAGACCAGCGCCACCGCGCTCGCGTGGTCGGTCGAGCGCCTCGTGCGCAACCCGCGTGCGCTCGCGCGACTGCTGTCGGAACCCGACGACGACGCCTACCTCGACGCGGTCGTGAAGGAGACTCTGCGCGTGCGGCCCGTCGTGATCGACGTCGCGCGCATCGCCAAGCGCGACGTGGAGATCGGCGGGTGGCAGATCCCCGCGGGCACCATCGTGGTCCCGGCGATCGCGCTCGTGCAGCTGCGGGCGGACCTGTATCCGGATCCGCGCGCATTCAGGCCCGAGCGCTTTCTGGAAGACGAGCAGCCGGCGGCCTACGCCTGGATACCGTTCGGCGGCGGTATGCGCCGCTGCATCGGAGCCGCATTCGCACAGCTCGAGATCAAGACGGTGCTGCGGACGGTCCTCGCTCGCACGCGGTTGAGCGCGCCGGATCCGGCGCCGGAGCGCCAGGTCAGCCGGCACGTGACCCTCGTGCCCGCGCGCGACGCGCTGGTGCGGATGGATGAGTGTCTGGCCGTCACGGACAACGAAAAGGCACTCGAGTTGTCCATTCGGGGTTGAAACTTACCCAGGAGTCAGTATGATCGGCCCCGCCCGACGAGCCCTTGGGAGGGGAGATCGGAATCACAGGAGTTCCTTACATTCACTGCCCGGGATGCCGCCTGACTGTCTACGGCGGCATCGCCTACCGGGCAGAGAAGCAGTGCCCGCGCTGCGGGACGGACATGTCCGAGCGGCCGGGCTCGCTGTTCCGCGCGCAGCGTCTCGACGGAGGCCTGCCGCGCACCGGCGCGGCGCGGCAACAGCCGCCGCCGCAGCAGCAGCGCCCCGGTGCGCCGCCTTCGGGTGGCCTCAGTGCCGCAGCCTGACCGCGCGCTGAAGCGAAGGTTCAGCAAGCTGGCGTCGACCAGGGTGGTCAACCCGCTCGTGCGCCGGCTGCTCGACCACGGGCTGATGCCGCGCACGCATGCGCTGCTCGAGACGACCGGGCGCAAGAGCGGCGCGCCGCGCCGCGTGCCGGTCGGCAACGGCCTGCGCGGCGACACCTTCTGGATCGTGACCGAGCACGGCCGCGCAGCGGACTACGTGAAGAACATCGAGGCGAACCCCCGCGTGCGCGTGAAGGTGGGCCGCGATTGGCGCGACGGGACGGCGCACCTGCTCCCCGACGACGACGTCCGCGCACGCATGAAGCAGCTGCGCCGGCCCGCCAACGACGCGATCGTGCGAATGGCGGGGTCGGACCTCATGACGGTACGGATCGACCTCGACCCGAATGAGCAGGGCGCGACCCGGGCATGATGCCCGCATGGCGCGCCGCCTGATCGTCGACGGCATGAACGTGATCGGCTCCCGCCCCACCGGGTGGTGGCGCGACCGCCGCGGCGCCATGGCCGAGCTGACCGAGGAGCTGGCCCGCCACGCCGCCGACACCGGCGACGAGGTCGCGGTGGTGCTCGACTCCAAGCCATTCGACCTGCCCGCCGGGACGGAGGGAATCGAGGTCCGCTTCGCGCCCGCGCGCGGGCCGGATGCCGCGGACGACGTGATCGTCGACATGGTGGCCGCCGACCCGGAGCCGTCCACGCTCGAGGTCGCCACGTCCGACAGGCGCCTGGCGTCCCGCGTGCGCATGCTCGGGGCCGAGACGATCAGCGCCGGCGCCCTGCGCCGCGCGCTGGACGAGTAGGCTCACCCGAGGTTGCTGCAGCACTAGACGGAGGGGTTGTCGATGGCGAGCACGCAGACGGCCGCGGCTGTTCCACGGCCCACGAACTTCTACACGGAGCCCGAGTGGCTCGACGTCGGCGGCCTGCGGGTCGCGTACCGGCGCAAGGGAACCGGGGAGCCCACGCTGTACCTGCACGGAGCGGGGATGACGCGCATGTGGCTCCCGCATCTGGAGGCGCTGTCCCGGCACGCGGACGTGATCGCGCCGGAGCATCCGGGCTACGGCGAGACCGAGATGCCGGACTGGCTGGACGGCTTCGAGGACCTCGTGATCCACTACGACCAGCTGCTCGACGTGCTCGGCCTCGACCAGGTGCACGTCGTCGGCTACTCGCTCGGCGGATGGCTCGCGGCCGAGTTCGCGTCGTACTACCCCAAGCGGCTCAAGAGCCTCACGCTGATGGTGCCGGCCGGCCTGCGGATCGAGGGCCGGCCGATCCCCAACCCCGTCGCGATGATGCCCGACGCGTTCTTCGACCTGATCTTCAACGACAAGGCGAACATGCACCAGGTGATGCCCGACTTCGAGTCGCTCGACGAGATCGTGCACCAGTACGGCGAGGGCGCGACGCTCGCGCGGGTCGCGTGGACGACCCAGTACAACCTCAAGTTGGAGCGGAGGCTCGACCGGGTGACATGCCCGGCGCTGGTCGTGCGTGCAGAGGACGACCGCCTGATCCCCAACGAGATGCACGAGCGCTACGCGGAGCTGCTGCCGAACTCGCGCATCGACACGATCCCGGGCACCGGCCACGCGCTCGCGTTCGAGCAGCCGGAGCTGGTCGGCGCAGTGATCGGCGACTTCATCGAGGCTTCATCGAGGAAGGCCGCCCGATGAACAAGCTCGACTTCTACCTGTTCCACCTGATGCCGTACCCGTACATCCCGCCGGGTGAGGAGATCGAGTCGACGTGGGTGACGCTGCCGAACTCGCCACTACGACCCGAAGGTCGGCCACCGGCTCTACAACGAGTACCTCGAGCAGCTGATCGCGGCAGAGAAGCTCGGCTTCGACGGCGCTGCTGCGTGAACGAGCACCACCAGAACGCGTACGGCACGATGCCGTCCCCGAACATCATGGCGTCGTACCTCGTCGCCAAGACCGAGCGCATCCCGATCGGCGTGATCGGCAACGCGCTCCCGCTGCACGCAAACCCGGTCCGGGTCGCCGAGGAGATCGCGATGCTCGACGTGATCTCGGGCGGGCGCATCATCTCCGGCTTCGTGCGCGGCACCGGCATGGAGTACTACTCGTACGCGCGCCAACCCGAGCTACTCGCAGGAGCGCTTCTGGGAGGCGCACGACCTGATCATCAAGGCGTGGACCGAGCCCGGGCCGTTCGGCTGGCAGGGCAAGCACTTCCACCTGCCGTACGTGAACCCGTGGCCGCGGCCGCTGCAGCAGCCGCACCCGCCGGTGTGGCTGCCGGGCTCGGGCTCGATGGAGACGATCAAGAAGGCGGCCGAGCGCCGCTACCCGTTCATGATGGTGTTCGCGCCGCAGTGGTTCACCAAGATGAACTACGACATGTACCGGCGCGCGGCCGAGGAGGCGGGCTACGAGGCGTCGCCGCAAGCAGCTCGCCGCGGCGATCCCGACCTACGTCGCCGAGACCGAGGAGCAGGCGCACCGCGAGGCCAAGCCGCACATCATGTGGCTGTTCCAGAACGGGCTGAAGATCCCGCCCTACCACTGGTTCCCGCCGGGCTACACGAGCAAGAAGTCGTTCGCGGGCATGCTCGGCGCGAAGGTCAAGCACAACCTGAAAGACCATTGGGAGCTGACCTACGAGGAGCTGCTCGAGGAGCGCTACATCATCGTCGGCTCGCCCGAGACCGTGATCGAGCGGCTGACCGAGTTCACCGACGATCTCGGGGCCGGCATCGTGCTCGGCGCGGGCGGCCACATGGGCTCGATGCCGCACTGGCTGGTCATGAAGAACACCTACCTGCTGGCCGAGGAGGTGATCCCGCACTTCCGCGAGCCCGACGGAAAGCCGAGCTGGATGCGCGAGGAGCCGCTCGGGCCCGCGACGCTCACCGAGCACGCGGCCACGGTCGGGCAACCCGAGCTGCGACCGGTGGCTCGCCTGAACGGCAGCCTGGTCGAGACGCAGCGGGCGTATCTCGAGGAAATGGCAAACCTAAGGAGTGATCAATGACTCTCGACGTAGCCGGCTTCAAGCAGGCGCAGCGCAAGATCTGGTCGTCGGGCGACTACCCGGACATCGCGCAGCGGATCGAGTCCGCGGCCGAGCGGCTGGTGGCGGCGGCCGACGTGCAGGCCGGCCAGGACGTGCTCGACGTGGCGACGGGCAGCGGCAACGTGGCGCTGCTTGCAGCAAAGCGGGGAGCCAAGCGTGACGGGCCTCGACCTCACTCCGGAGCTGTTCGAGGCTGGGCGCCGGCGGGCCGGCGAGGCCGGCGTCGACATGCGAGTGGGTCGAGGGCGACGCGGAGGCCCTCCCCTATGAGAGACGGTTCCTTCGATCGCGTGCTGCTCGGCGTTCGGCACGATGTTCGCGCCCCGTCACGAGGTCGCGGCCGCGGAGCTGGTACGGGTCACCCGCCCGGGGGAACGGTCGCCGTGGCCGCCTGGACACCGGAGGGCACGAACGGCCAGATGTTCAAGACGGTCGCATCGCACATGCCGGCACCGCCGCCCGAGCTGAAGCCGCCCTCCATGTGGGGGAACGAGGAGTACATCCGCGCGCTGTTCGGGCCGCTCGGCGTCGAGCTCGGACTTCGAGCGGCGACCGTCGACTGTCGAGGACGAGTCGGTCGAGGCGTGGCTCGCCTACGGCGAGGAGAAACTGGGACCGATGGTGATGGCGCGCGCCGCGCTCGAGCCGCAGGGCAAGTGGCAGGCACTGCACGACGACCTCGAAGGCTCTCTACGAGCGCGAGAACCTGAACGACGGACGGGTCCTTCCGGGTCACGCCCGAGTACCTGATCACGATCGCGCGCGTCCCGGCTTGACGAAACCCCGCGCCCCACTCCTCGTCGTGGATGCGCCCTCGCTGCTCTTCCGCGCGTACTACGCGCTGCCGGCAAGCATCAAGGACGGCGAGGGGCGGCCGGTGAACGCGTTGCTCGGCAGCGTCAACATCATGCTCAACGAGATCGCCGCGCACGCCCCGCGCGCGGTCGTGATGGCGTTCGGCCAGGACGCCGCCGACTACCGCGTCGAGCTGTTCCCGGACTACCACGCCGACCGTCGCGAGTTGGAGGCCGACGAGGCCATCGAGCGCCAGTTCGACGCGGCGCCGGCCCTGTACGAGTCGTTCGGGTGGGAGTCGGTGAGCGTGCCGGGCCTCGAGGCGGACGACGTGCTCGGCTCGTACGCGCTCGCCGAGCGCGACGCGGGCGGCCGCACGCTGATCCTCACCGGCGACCGCGACATGTTCCAGTGCGTGGGCCCGGACTGCACCGTGCTGTACCTGACGACGGGCTCGCGGGGCGCGGTGGTGGTGGACGAACGCGAGGTGCGCCGCCGCTACGGCGTGCCGCCCGCGCTGGTGCCCGACTTCATCGCGCTGCGCGGCGACCCCTCGGACGGCATCCCGGGTGCGCCCGGGATCGGCGAGAAGACGGCCGCGGACCTGCTCCAGCGCCACGGTTCGCTGGAGGGCGCGATCGCCAAGCCCACCGCCGAGCGCCCGCGCGTGGCGGCCGCACTGCGCGACGGCGCCGACCAGCTGCGCGCATTCAGGGAGATCGCGACGCTGCGCCGCGTCGACGTCGACCTGCCCGCGGACCGCCCGACCGACCTGGTGGGCGGTGCGGCCGCCGCCCGGGAGCTGGGGATGAACCGCCTCGCCGGGCGGCTGGACGCCGAGGCCGCGAAGCGCTGAGCGCGGCTGGCCGCGCTACGCTGCCCGGAGCTAGCCAGGCGCGCCGCCGGACATCGTGTCGTGGGTCTGCCAGAAGAGCACGGGCCCGTCGCCGAACCGCCCGCGCTCGCGCAGGGCGAGCAGGCCGGCCATCGCCTTGGCGGTGTAGACGGGGTCGAGCTCCAGGCCCTCCTGCGCGGCCGCGCCGGCACGAGTGCGCTCCCCCTCGGGAGTCGGATGGCCGTAGCCCTCCCCCAGCCACGCCGTCTCCGCATCGAGGTCCGCGGCCTCGACCGTCACGGAAGGCAGCGACGCCCCGCGCCTGCGCAGCAGGTCCAGGGTCCGGCGCGCGAGCCTGGCCACCACCGGCGCTCCCACCGGCGTCTTGTCGTTCACGACGATCCCCACGACCCTGGTGCGCAGGCCGGCGAGGCGCAGGCCGGCGGCCAGTCCTGCCACGGTGCCGCCGGAGCCGAGCGCCACGACCACGTGCGTCGGCTCGGGCAGCGCGCCGGCGTGCACCTGCGCGGCCAGCTCCAATGCTCCCTCCACGAAGCCGACGCAGCCGACCGGCGTGGATCCGCCCACCGTCAGGAAGTAGGGCGGGCGCAGCCGCCGGAAGTCGGTGTGGCGCAGCATGATCCATGGCGCCGCCGCATACGTGCGGTACTTGCCGTGCGTCTTGTAGATGCGCGCGCCGGAGCGCTCGAGGCGCTCGGCCTGGCGGCGCACGTGGTCGTCCACGGGCTGGTCCACCAGCGCCAGCACACAGCGCAGGCCCTGGTCACGCGCGTAGAGCGCGGTCGCGAGGCCGTGGTTGGTGGCGAGCGCGCCGACCGTCATGATCGTGCGGCGCCCGCGCGCGACCGCGTCGGGCAGGATCCACTCGAGCTTGCGGACCTTGTTGCCGCCGTACACCGTGCCGTAGCCGCCGTCGTCCTTCACCCACACCTCGCAACCGGACCGCGCGGGCAGTGCGGCCAGCCGGCGCACCGGCGAGGGGCCCTCGCCGAGCGCGAGGTGCGGCAGCGTCGCGCGCAGCTCCGGCCAGCGCTCGTGGACGCGCGGCGTCAAATCTCGTCGACGCCTATCGCCTCCAGCGCCTCGACGCGGGTGGCGTAGGACGCGGCCCGCTGCAGGCGCTCGTCCTCGAACTCGTAGACCCAGTGGATCTGGAACTCCGAGATGCGGCCCGGCCCTCGCAGGCGGAAGCTCCCGGACGCCAGCACGTAGTCGCCGTGCGCATGGTACGAGTAGGGCACCACCTCGAGCAGCTCCCGCTCCCCCTGGAAATCGGAGATGAACTTGAGCACCTCCTCGCTCGTGAGGATCTGCCCGCCGGCCGCGTGGGGCCGCCATTCGACTCCCGGGGTCCGCTCGAGTCCCGCCTCGATGCCGCCGTCGCGGATCGCTTCCCAGATGCTGCGAACGAAGCGGATGTTCGTCTCTTCAGACATGCGCACACGATGAGGTCAGCAGCCCGTCCCGCAGCCTCGGGGCGAAATTGCCTGCCAGCGGCCCGATTCTATCTCCGCGCTCCGGGTCGGACAGGATCGCGATCCGACCCCGACTCTTGACCCGCCGGCGTCGCGGGTGTAGAAGACCGCCGCCGGCTCGTCGCTTCGGCTCCCGCGCCGGCGGCTCGCCTGGCTCTCGTGGCCCAGGCAGTCGGGGAGCCTCGTGCAGTGACCGCGGCCCACGGGCTGCGGTCACTGCGATCCTCGAGCCTCGCTGGACGATCGGTTCCAGATCCGCGTGCCACTGGGGACGCGAGAATCGAACTGGGCAAGGACGCAGGGTGAAGCCCATGCCGGTGGGCATGGGCGAGCCCGAGGACGCCGCCCAGTGAAGATTCGCAGCGTCATCCAGTGGTGCGAGGGTCTGGAATCGATCGTCTAGGGTTGACTCGTGCGCGGCTTTGATCTCAGGCGTTACGGGCCCGTGCTCCTGATCGTCTTCCTTGTCGTCACGCCCCTCGCGCTCTGGGCGGCGACGTCGGGAGGCAGCGGAAACGGCGGTAAGGGGAAGTTCTACGTGGAGCGCTCCGTCGGCCTGACCGGCGCGCCCGAGCTGCTGGTCACCATCGACGACCCCGAGGTCGAGGTCACGAGCGGGCGCGCCACGGTGGATATCAAGTGCACGGACGGGAGCGGCAAGGTGATCGTCGAGGGCACGCAGCCCTGGCCGTTCCCGCCGGAGGTCGGCTTCCCGCCGCACGCGCACCAGCAGGCGCCCGTCGACAAGGTCGAGCAGGCCCGGCGCTGCACCGTCACCGGGACCAACAAGAAGCTCGAAGCCGACGTCCAGTGATGACCCTGCTGACGGTCCTGGTGATCGGCGGCAGACGTCCCGATCTGGGCGGGAATCGGGCTCATACTTCTGGCGGCGGTCGCCGGCAACGCGCTCGCGCGGCGCCGCAACCGGCGGCGGCTCGAGCGGTACGAGTCCGAGCACCGGGAGTAAGCGCGAGCCCCGGGATGAGGGCGGATTGCTAAGGAATCTGCGCCCTCAAGCCGATTGTGCTTGCGTGAGGGCAGACTCGGCACGGACAGTCGAGATCTCGGACGAGCACCTCCGGGAAGAGATGGTCAAGGCAGGCGTGTTCCTCACGTTCTGCGCCAGCTTCGCCGGCTTCGCCTATGTGGCGACCACCTGGAGTGAGCCGCACCGAGACCTGATCGCGGCGATGTTCGCGGGCGGCATCGTGTGTGCGATCTTGGTCCAGCTGCTCCCCGTCGCGCGCCTGATCCGTGGCAGGTTCGGCGACGCGTTCTTCGTCACGTGGAGCGTCAGCGTGATCACCCTGGTTGCGGGCGCGGTCGCGGCCGACGGCGGTGCGACCAGCCCGCTCACCTACCTCTTCTTCCTCCCGATGGTGTTCGCCGCGGTCTTCTACCCGCTGCGCCTCTTCGTCTTGGTGGGCGCGTTCGACATGATCGCGTTCGTGGTCGTGGGCGACCTGTACGGCCGTCCCGACCCGCGGCACGTGGCATTCATCGCCGCCTGTCTCGCGATGTCGGCGATCCTCTGCGCCTGGCAGGCCCAGAACCACGACCGCCATCGCGATCGCCTGACGCGCATGTCGCGCACCGACCCGCTCACCGGGTGCCTCAACCGGCGCGGCTTCGAGGAACGCGTGGCCGCCGAGCTCGAGCGCACGATGCGCGAGGGCGGCTCGGTCGCGCTCGTGCTGCTCGACCTCGACAACTTCAAGGCTGTCAACGACATGCACGGCCACGCGGCCGGCGACGAGCTGCTGTGCTGGGTGGTGGACGGCCTGCGGCGCGCCGTGCGCCCGCTCGACTCGATCGGGCGGCTGGGCGGGGACGAGTTCGCGATCCTGGCGCCGGGTGCAGGGGAGAGCGGCGCCGAGCACATCGCAACGCGGTCGCGCAAGCTACTGTCGGAGCGGGTCGCGGTGTCGACCGGCGCCGGGTGTTATCCCGGCCACGGCACGACACATGACGAGCTTCAGCGCCACGCCGACCGCCAGCTCTACGCGAGCAAGCACGGCGACGCCGAGCACTTCGCCGCCGGGCGCCGGGAGCTGACCTGGGCCGCGACGCTCGCACGCGCTGTCGATGCGCGCATGGCGAGTCCCGTCGAGCACTCCACGATCGTGGCCCGCTACGCCGCCGGCACGGCCCAGCGGCTCGGATGGAGCGGTCCGGACCTCGCGCACCTGCGCATCGCGGCGATGCTCCACGACATCGGCAAGGTGGTGCTGCCCGACCGCATTCTCCAGAAGCCCGGCTCGCTCAGCGACCTCGAGTACGAGGAGGTCAAGCGCCATCCCGAGACCGGCGCGGCGCTGATCAACCGCGTCGAGGGACTCGGCCAGATCGCGGAGTGGGTGCGCCACTCGCACGAGCACTACGACGGCTCCGGCTACCCGAACGGCCTGTCCGGCGACCAGATCCCGCTGGCCTCGCGCATTCTGCTGGTGGCGGACGCGTTCGACGCGATCACCAGCGACCGCCCGTACCGTGCCGCGCAGTCGATGGAGGAGGCGCTGGAGGAACTGCGCCGCCATGCCGGTCGCCAGTTCGACCCCCAATGCGTGGACGCGCTCGACGAGTATCTCTCCGACACCGGGATGCCGTTCCGGGTCGAAGAGGCCGTGGCCTAGACGCAGCGGTCGGTAAGGGGATCGGGATCGACCGTGCTGCGCAATCGTCCGCTGTCACCGAAGCCGTACGAGGTGCGCGTCTTCGGGTCTGATGCGATGCGGCTTTTCGGATCCGTGACTGGGCTCCTCGTGGGGGAAAGATGCATCACTCGATGGAGGGCCCCCCTACGAATCACGCGCGAACGGCACTTTCTCCACCGCCGCAGGTGTCTTAGGTCGCAGAGAGGCACGTGCCGCGAAGCCGACGGGGCGCCTCGAACCCCAGCCCCTACCCCACCCGGTTTTCCGGGGCCGGTACCGCCGATCGGCCCGAGCGCCACCCCGCACCGGGGACATCGTGCTTTGGAAGCACAGCCGGCTGACGCCCCCCGGGTGATCCCCGCGGCCGCGCGGGCACGTACCGTGGTAGGGCATGGACGAGTACTTCACCGATACTTCGGCGATCCGGCAGGTGTACCGGGAGCGCGCGCTGGCGCTCGCCGGGCCGCGGGCGCTGCTGATGCAGGCGGCGCATCCCCTTGCGGTGTCGGGGCTGCTCGCGCATTCCTCCGCGCTGGAGGAGCCGTACGAGCGACTGATGCGCACGGCCGAAGTGATGAGCACCGTCACGTTCGGATCGCGCGCCGAGGCCGACCGCGTGACGCGGCGCGTGCGTGCGATGCACCGTCGGGTGAGCGGGACGCTGAAGCAGCCGGCCGGTCGATTTGCCGCCGGCACGGCCTATCGGGCGGACGATCCACAGCTGCTGCTGTGGGTGCTGTACTCGCTGGTAGACAGCGCGATCGTCGTGTACGGCAAGTACGTCGAGGATCTCGACGACGCTGACCAGGACGCCTTCTGGCAGGACTACAGGGTCGTGGGAAAGCTGTTCGGGCTGCGCAAGGCGGACATGCCGCGCGACATCGACGCGCTGCGGGCCTACGGGCGCGAGATGCTCACCGGCGACACGCTGGCGGTGTCCGACTGGGCGCGCACGCGGGCGCGCGAGATCGTGCTGGAGCCGCCCGTGCCGCTGGCAGCGCGCCCGCTGGTGGAGGCGATCAACTTCGCCACCGTCGCGCTGCTGCCGGAGCGTATCCGCCGCGAGTACGGATTCCTCCCCCTGCCACCGGCCTGGATGCGGCGCGCGCTTGTGGCGGGCGGCGCCGAGTACGTGAAGCGCGCCGTGATCCCCTTCCTCCCGGCGCGGCTCCGTTACGTGCCAGCCGCGCGAGCCGCGTAGCGACGCCGTGAAGGTCCACGTCCTCGAGCGCGTACAGCACGTGCCGCTCGACGTCGACGAGACGTTTCGCTTCTACAGCGAGATCGGCAACCTGGAACGAATCACGCCGCCGTGGCTGCGCTTCCGGATCCTCGATCCGCGTCCTGACCGGCTGCTGGCGGGCGCCCACATCCGGTACTCGCTCGTGCTGCACCTCTTCCCCGTGCGCTGGACGACCGAGATCGGCGAGTGGGAGCCGCCGCACCGGTTCACCGACTTCCAGGTGCGCGGTCCGTACAAGCTGTGGGAGCACACGCACACGTTCGCGCCGGCGCCCGGCGGCGGCACGCTGATGACGGACTCGATCCGCTACGCAATCCCGTACGGGCCGCTCGGATCACTCGCCCACATCGCATTCGTACGCCGCGACCTGCGCCGCATCTTCGACTACCGCCGCGACACCGTTGCGGCGCTCCTGAGCTAGGACCGCGCGCCACGGCCGCCATCCGCCACGGCTAGGACCGCGCCCCCCGAACTGCGTAGGTGTCCGCGGGCCGCCGCTACGCTTCCCCGACCTTGCACCTGCGCCGACCCCTCCTCGCCGCGCTGCTCGCCCTTGCGGGCTGGGCGGCGCTTTCCGGCGCCACGGTGGGAACCGCGCAGGAGCCCGCCGACCCGCCCAACCCGTGCACGGGCCCCCATGCCGGGCGCCTGCGCTGCCCGGACATCCAGATGGGCACGCCGGCGAACCTCTACCTCGACCACTACGAGGGCCGCACGGTGCTGCGCGCGCAGAACAACCTTAAGAACCGCGGTGAAGGCCCGATCGTGCTGCGCGGCAAGCGCACCGGAAAGCGCACGATGAGCGCGCGCCAGCACATCTACCGCTGGGACGGCACGCGTCTGGTCGTGGACACCGGCGCGCACCTGTACTTCAAGTACATCCCCGGGCAGGGCCACTACTGGAAGTGGCAGGACGCCGCGCGGTTCGAGCTGTGGTCGCTGCACGGCGACGGCACGCGCAACAAGCTGGTGCGCACCGGACCCAAGGTGATCTACTGCCTGCGCGACCTGAAGCACACGAGCCCTTCGAAGCGCTCGCCGCGCTCGCCCGTGTTCCCCGGTTGCAACAAGGACAGCGGCAAGCGCCGCGTGACCGTCGGCACGTCCGTGGGCTGGTCCGACGTGTACCCGTCCACGTACTACCAGCAGTGGATCGACGTGACCGGCCTGCGCGGATGCTTCGCATATGTGCACCGGGCCGATCCCAAGAACCACGTCTGGGAGTCGTTCGAGGGCAACAACGATTCGCAGCGGATCGTGCGCCTGCCGTGGCGCGGGAACGCGCGCGGCTGCCCGGGAGCCGGACGCTCGAAGGCGCATGCCCTCCCCGACGCACCCGATGGAATAGCATCGCCGCCCGGTGGCGGCGGGTACTGAGCTGGCTGAACGAGAGCGCGCGACGGGCGGTGGCAGGCCGCATGTCTGCGTGATCGGTGCCGGCTCGTCCGGCATCGCGTCCTGCCAGGTCCTGCACGCCCGCGGGATCCCGTTCGACTGCTTCGAGAAGGGGTCCGCGGTCGGCGGCAACTGGCGCTACATGAACGACAACGGGATGTCGTCGGCGTACCGCTCCCTGCACATCAACACGTCGCGCGGCCTGATGGCGTACGCGACGTATGCGATGCCGGACCACTATCCGGACTACCCCGACCACGAGCAGATCGCGGCCTACTTCGACGACTACGTGGATCACTTCGGGTTCAGGGACCACATCCGCTTCCGCACCGAGGTGAAGCTCGTCGAGGCGGCGCCGGAGGGCGGGTGGAACGTGACGCTCGACGACGGGACGACCACGCGCTACGACGCGGTGCTCGTCGCCAACGGCCATCACTGGAATGCGCGCTGGCCCGAGCCGCCGTACCCCGGTGAGTTCAGCGGCCGCCAGCTACACGCGCACGACTACAAGACACCCGACGGCATGGAGGGGCAGAACGTGCTGGTGCTCGGCATCGGCAACTCCGCCACCGACATCGCCGTCGAGGCGTCGCGCGTGTCGAACATGACCTACCTCGCGATGCGCCGCGGCGCCTACGTGTTCCCGAAGTACCTGAAGGGCCGCCCCACCGACGAATTGGGCAGCGAGCTGACCAGCCGCCTGCCGCTGGCCGTGCAGCGCTTCCTGTACAAGCGCCTCGTGAAGACCGCACAGGGGGAGATGGAGTCCTACGGGCTCCCGGCCCCCGACCACAAGATGCTCGAGGCACACCCCACGATCTCGTCGGAGCTGCTCGGGCGCATCGGACACGGGCGGATCACGGTGAAGGCCAACATCGAGCGGCTCGAGGGCGATCGCGTCCGCTTCGCGGACGGCACCACCGAGCAGATCGACACGATCGTGTACTGCACGGGCTACAGGATCTCGTTCCCCTTCTTCCCGCCCGACATGATCAGCGCGCCCGACAACCGCATACCGCTGTACCGGCGCGTGGTGGACCCCGACCATCCGGGCCTCTACTTCATCGGCCTGATCCAGCCGCTCGGCGCGATCATGCCGATCGCCGAGCTGCAGTCGGAGTGGGTCGCCGACGTCCTCGAGGGCAAGGCCGAGCTACCCTCGCGCGCGGTCATGAGGGACGTGATCCGGCGCGAGGACGAGCGCATGGCGAAGCGCTATGTGCGCTCTCCGCGCCACACCATCCAGGTCGATTTCTATCCGTACATGCGCACGTTGCGGCGGGAGCGCAGGCGCGTGCGTCGCGGCGGGCTGTCCGGTCTGCTCGCGCGCCGCTCCCACGAGCTGCGGCTCGGATCCCCTTCGGGCTGACTGGATCGCCGTGAAGCTCGAGCTCGATCACGTGGCGGTCGCCGTGCACTCCATCAAGCCGGCGTTGAAGATCTACCGCGACGGCCTCGGCGGCGAGTACCTGATGGGCAGCGAGGTCGACGAGACCTGGCGCTGGGTGCAGCTGCGCTTTCCCGGAGGTGGCAAGATCGAGCTGCTCGAGCCGCTCGGCGAGGGCTTCCTCACGCAGTTCCTCGAGAAGCACGGCGAGGGGTTGCACCACATCACCTTCAAGACCGACGACATCCACGCCGCGATCGCGCACCTCGAGGGACTCGGCATGGAGCTCGTCGACAAGAGCCTCGACGACCCTCATTGGAAGGAGGCGTTCATGCGTCCCTCCAAGTCGCACGGAACGCTGATCCAGATCGCGCAGTCCTCGGCGCCGGACGACGTCGTCAAGCACCGCCTGCGCCCTTCGAACCTGGACGACCTGCTCTCGTGACCGCGGCGGCGCCAGCGGACGCCGGGCTCTACCGGCGCGCCACGGCGACGGCGCTCGTGCTCGGCCCGGCGCTGCTGCTGGTCGACAACCTGATCCACCCCAAGGAGTACAAGCGCGACAACGAGGCCCGGCAGCTGTCCGAGATCGCACAGCACTACGAGCGCTGGCAGCTCGCGCACGCGCTCGGGTTCCTCGCGATCCTCGTGTTCGCGGCCGCGGTGCTCGGACTCGCTTTCCTGGTGCGGCGCCGGCGGCCGCGGCTGGGGCTCGTCGGCGGAGCGCTCGGACTCGTAGGGCTGATGTCGTTCGCCGCCGTGATCGCCCTCGACGGCTTCACCTGGGGAGTGCTGGGCGATGTATCCAACAGCCGGGGCGCCGCACCGACCACCGCCGAGATCGCGCTGCACGAGGTGCAGCAGTCGGACTGGTCGCTCGTCTACTACCTGCCGACGCTGGGGTTCATCGCCGGGTTCGCCGCGCTTGCGATCGCAGCCGCCCGCCAGGGCGCGGTGCCGTCCTGGGCCGGCGGCCTGCTGGCGCTCGGCGCCGCAATGGCCGGCGTCGAGACGGCGGTCACCAGCAACGCGTACTTCATCGCTGCGTCGGCCGTGCTGCTGGCCGGCGGGGCGGCGGTCGCGGCGGCCATCGCGCGCATGAGCGACGAGGACTTCGCGCGCGGCGGGCCGGAGCCGGGCCGCCCGCGGCCGGCTCCCGGCGAATAAGAGTCGCGGGGCCCCTCCCCCGCAGCTACCTTGGTGAGAGCCGCACCCGCTTGCGGCTCCGTCGCATTCTCAGGCTTGGCCAGGGAGGGCCGTGCTCCGGGGGGAGATCACCAGGATCGTTCGCCTCAGCGCCGTCGTTGGCGCTCGCGATGCGTCTGCCTGCTGACCATCGCCTCCGCCGCATCCGCGGTGACGCTGCCCGCCGGCTTCCAGCAGTCCACGGCGAAGGCCGGGCTCGTGAGCCCGACCGACCTCGAGATCGCCGCCAACGGGCGGGTGTTCGTGGCCGAGAAGAGCGGCATCCTGAAGACCTACTCGAGCCTCTCCGATACCTCGGCGACGGTCTTCGCCGACCTGCGCACGCAGGTGCACAATTTCTCCGACCGCGGCCTGCTCGGCCTCGCGGTCGACCCGGCGTTCCCGGCAAACCCGTACGTCTACGTCTATTACACGCTGGACGCGCCCATCGGCGGGACGCCGCCCGTGTTCGGGGAACCCGGCGAGGACGTCGACCACTGCCCCGGCGACATCGACGTGATCAACTGCGTGGTGTCCGCGCGCGTGTCACGCCTGCGCGTGAACGGCGAGCTGATCGACGGGCCCGAGCAGGTGCTCGTCAACGATTGGTGCCAGCAGTTCGCCTATCACGCAGGCGGAGGAATCGACTTCGGCGCCGACGGCTACCTGTACGTGTCGGCCGGTGACGGGGCACGCTGGGGAACCTGGGACTACGGCCAGCTCGGCAACCCGACCAACGCGTGTGGGGACCCGCCCGGCGGCGCCGTCGGCGATCCGATGACACCGCCGACCGCGGAGGGCGGTCGCCTGCGCTCGCAGGACCTGCGCACCACCGGCGACCCACTGGGCCTCGCGGGCTCGCTGATCCGCATCGATCCCGCGACCGGCGCCGGCGCTCCCGGCAATCCACGCGCCACGAGCGCCGACCCGAACGAACGCCGCATGCTCGCCTACGGGTTCCGGAACGCGACCCGGCTCGTCGTGCGTCCGGGCACCAACGACGTATGGCTGGGCGACTGGGGCGGCGGCTACTGGGAGGAGATCGACCGCGTCCCGCAACCGACCGACCCGCTCCGCAACTTCGGCTGGCCGTGCTATGAGGGCGGTCTCGACGCGAACGGCGCCCCGTACGCGCGCGTCCGCCCGCGCAGCGACGACCAGGGCCTCGCGATCTGCGAGGACCTCTACGCCGACGGGACCGCCACGGCGGCGCCCTACTGGGCCTACGACCACGAGCTGAACATCGTTCCCGGCGAGAACTGCTCGATCGACGAAGTCGCCGGCGAGCCGGGCGGGAAGATCTGGGCCATCGGCTTCTATCCCACGACCGGGACCTTCCCGGCCGCCTACCGCGGCGCACTCTTCTTTGGCGACGAGTTGCGCGAGTGCATGTGGGCGATGCTGCCCGGCGAGGACGGACTGCCTGACCGCGACCGGGTCGTGAACTTCACGCAGGCGGCTGGCGAGCCCAGTGGACATCGAACCGGCGCCCAACGGCGACCTGCTCTGGATCGACGAGGACGCGTCGAACGTGAAGCGCATCCGATGGGTCGGGAACACCGCCAATCAGGCACCCACGGCCGCGGTTCACGCCGATCAGACGAGCGGCGCGCGCCCGCTTGCCGTGCGCTTCGACGCCCGCTCCTCGACCGACCCGAACACCGGTGACGTGCTGACCTACGAGTGGGACCTCGACGGCGACGGCGCGCTCGACGACTCGACCGCCAAGGCTCCGACGTTCACGTACACGGCGCGCGGCACCTACACCGTCACGCTGCGCGTGACCGACACATCGGGCGCGTCCGACACGGACACGGCCGACGATCGCGGTCACCAGCGGCCCGGTCGCCGCGATCGCCTCCCCCGCCGCGAGCACCCAGTGGAAGGCGGGCGATCCGATCGCCTTTTCCGGCTCCGCGTCGGACGACGAGGACGGCTCGCTCGCCCCGTCCGCGCTCGACTGGGTCGCGGTGCTGCGCGACTGCCCCGTGCCCGGCAACTGCCACGAGCACCCGATCGGGGAGTTCCACGGCACCGCGGGCGGTTCGTTCACGGCGCCCGACCATGCCGGCCCGGCCTCGATCGAGCTGCGCCTGACGGCCACCGACTCCGGCGGCGAGACAGACACGAAGACCGTCAGCCTCCAGCCGCGCACGGCCGTGCTGACAGTCGACTCCGCCCCGGCGGGCGCACAGGTCACCATCGACGGCGAGACGCGCGCCGCTCCGTTCACGAAGGCGGTGGTCGCGAACTCCACCAGCACGATCTCCGCCCCGGCGACGCAGTCGATCGCGAACGTCACGCACCGCTTCGCGTCATGGCCGGACGGCCAGGCCCGCACGCACGACGTGAAGGTGCCCACTGGCGGCGCGGTCCACCTCGCCACGTTCGCCTCGACCGCGCTGGGAACGCAGACGCTGACCTTCTTCCCGGAGGCGGACGCGTTCGTCGAGCGCCTCAACCCGGGCTCGAACTTCGGCTCGCTGACCCGGCTCGACTCCGACCACAGCTCCAGCCACGAGGCGGAGAGCTACGTGCGCTTCCTCGTCGGGGGACTGTCCGGCACGGTCACGAGCGCGAAGCTGCGACTGCGCGCGACCAGCAACACCATCGACGGCCCCGGCGTCTACGCAACCTCGAGCGACTGGTCGGAGGGCTCCGTCACGTGGAACGACAGGCCCGTCCCGGTGACCGGCGTGCTGTCGGACAGCGGCCCGATCGCGGGCGGGGACGTGGTCGAGTGGGACGTCACGCAGGCGCTGATGGCCGACGGGCCGCACACATTCCGCATCGCGAACACGATCAGCGACGGCGTGTCGTTCAACTCGCGCGAGGCCGCGACGGCCGCGAACCGGCCGCAGCTGGTGGTGACGTTCAGCAACGCCGGCTACCCACGGCCGAAGGGAGCAACGCCCGCGCGCTTCTCGCTCGTGCCCGGCCTACGACGAGTGCACGGCCCGAACCACCAGCACGGCCCGCCTCTCGCGCACCCCTCGTGCAGTCCGCCGGCGCAGTCTTCGAGCCGCTCACCGTCGGGAGCCCCGACTCCAACCTCGCGACCGCGAACTCGACTGGTTTCGTGCTGTTCGAAGTCCTCGCCGGCAACCCGGCCACCACCGCGGACGACGCCGACGTGCGCATGCAGGTCGCCGTCACGGACGTCCGCCGCCGCACGGACCTCGCCGACTACGCCGGTGCGCTCCAGGCGCGCCCGACCATCCGGGTGACCGACAAGGTGGACGGCACCGCGACCATCATGGACGTCGCGCTCCCGGTGGACGCCCCCTGCGCGGCGACACCCGCCGGGGTGGGCGCCACGTGCTCGGTGCTCACCACGCTCGACGCGCTCTACCCGGGCGTGATCGCCGAGGGAGCGCGCACGGTCTGGGAGCTCGGCGGCGTCGAGGTGCTCGACGGAGGTCAGGACGAGAACACCGCCACGCCCGACAACGGCGTGTTCATGCGGCCCGGGATATTTGTTCCGTGAGGCGCGCGACCGACTCTCGGTGGGGGAGCCCCTCGATTTGTTCCGTAGTTCTCATATTCCCAGCTATTTGCGGGAAATTGAGCTGACATACCCCTTTCCGGCCGGGGAGCGCTGGTGCTAGTCTCGGCGCGCTGGATTCGCCACGACCGTCCCCTCACGGAAGGCAGAGGGGCCCGGGGGTACTGCTGCACCGAGTTTGCTCCACCGTCCGCGCGACGGCCGGGTCGGCCGTCCGCATGCATATTTGTTGCATCGCGGCCCTGGTGGCCGTCGCTGCCTGCTCGCCGCCTGGCCCGCCGCGGCCGGCGCGCTGACCCTGCCGCCGGGCTTCGAGCGCAGCACGGTGATCAGCGGGCTGAACGACCCGATGGACGCGGAGATCGCGCCGAACGGCCGCGTGTTCGTCGCCGAGAAGGGCGGCACGATCAAGACCTACGACGACCTCTCGGACCCGACGGCGACGACGTTCGCCGACCTGCGCACCGAGGTCCACAACTTCTCCAGCCGCGGCCTGCTGGGCCTCGCGATCGACCCGAACTTCCCCGCCAACCCGTACGTGTACGTCTACTACACGCTCGACGCGCCGATCGGCGTTACGCCTCCGACCTTCGGCAACCCCGGGCAGACGACCGACCAGTGCCCGGGTGACACCGACGACGTGAACTGCATCGTCTCGCAGCGCGTCTCGCGGCTGCGAGTGGCGGGCGAGCTGCAGGACGGCCCCGAGCAGGTGCTCGTCAACGACTGGTGCCAGCAGTTCCAGTACCACCCCGGCGGCGGCATCGAGTTCGGCGCGGACGGCTACCTCTACGTCAGCGGCGGCGACGGCGCGCGCTGGGAGATCTTCGACTACGGCCAGCTCGGGCACCCGATGAACCCGTGCGGGGACCCGCCCAGCCCCGTGGGCGGCCCGATGTCACCGCCCACCGCGGAGGGCGGGCGCCTGCGCGCCCAGGACCTGCGCACGAGCGGCGACCCGCTGGGCCTGAACGGCTCGCTGATCCGGATCGACCCCGCCACGGGCGCGGGCGTTCCCGGCAACCCGATGTACGCCAGCGCCGAGCCGAACGCGCGCCGCATGCTCGCGCACGGCTTCCGCAACCCCGAGCGGCTCGCCATCCGCCCCGGCACGAACGACGTGTGGGTGGCCGATCGCGGTGGCGGCTACTGGGAGGAGCTGGACCGCATCCCGCAGCCGACCGACCCGGTGCGCAACTTCGGCTGGCCCTGCTACGAGGGCGGGCTCGACGCCAACGGCGTCCCCTACGCGCGCATCCGCCCGCGCAGCGACGAGCAGGATCTGAACATCTGCGAGGACCTGTACGCACTCGGGACCGCGACGTCGGCGCCCTACTACGGCTACGACCACGAAGCTGCCCGGTCGTGCCCGGCGAGGACTGCGACATCAATGCGAGCACCGGGGAGCCGATCGGCAACCAGATCGGCGGCGTCAACTTCTATCCCGCGACCGGGTCGTTCCCGGCCGCGTACCGCAACTCGCTCTTCTTCGCCGACCGGCTGCGCAACTGCATGTGGGTGATGCTCCCCGGATCCGACGGGATTCCCGAACGCGGCCGCGTGATCCCGTTCGGACAGCACCTCGACCAAGCGATCGACATCGAGGTCGCGCCCGGCGGCGACCTCCTGTACCTGGACCAGGACGACGAGTCGCTGCGGCGGATCGCGTGGGCCGGCAACTCGTCGAACCAGGCACCGACCGCGGACGCGCAGGCCGACACCGTGACGGGCAACCGCCCGCTGACGGTGACGTTCGACGCGGGCGGGTCCAGCGATCCCGACCCCGGCGACCTGCTGATCTACGAATGGGACCTCGACGGCGACGGCGAGCTGGACGACTCCACCGCGCAGGTGCCCACGCATACCTATCTGCAGGGCGGCACGTTCACGGTCACGCTGCGCGTGACCGACACCTCGGGCGCGACGGCGACCGACACGGTGGAGATCACCGTCGGGAGCGGGCCGGTCGGCTCCATCGACACTCCCACGGCCGGGACCACCTGGGCCACGGGCGAGGTGATCGGCTTCTCGGGCTCGGGCACCGACGCGGAGGACGGCGTGCTGCCGCCGACCGCGCTCGACTGGGACGTGGTGCTGGTGCGCTGCCCGACGCCGAGCAGCTGCCAGGAGACGCCGATCACATCCGTGACGGACGCGGCCGGCGGATCGTTCACGGCACCCGACAGCGCGTATCCCGCGCACATCGACATCCGCTTGACGGTGACGGACTCGAACGGCGAGCACGAGACGAAGACGCGCCGCATCGACCCGCGCACCGCCAACCTCACGCTGAACTCGACCCCGCCGGGGGGCACGGTCTCGATCAACGGCGTGAACGGCACGGCGCCCTTCGTGCTGCCGGAGATCGTGGGCTCGACGGTGACGATCTCGGCGCCCACCCCGCAGGCGATCGGCAACACGACGCAGCGCTTCTCCTCCTGGTCGGACGGGCAGGCCACGACTCACGCGATCACGATGCCGGCCACGAACTCCTCCTACACCGCACGATTCGCGCCGCAGACGCCGGGCAGCACGACGCTCACTTTTGCCGCGGAGGCCGACGCCATGGTCCAGCAGGCCAGCCCGACCACCAACAACGGAGCGTTCGACCAGCTGCGCACCGATGTCGCCGCCGACGAGCAGAGCTATCTGCGCTTCATCGTGGGCGGAGTCTCCGGAAAGGTCACGAGCGCGAAGCTGCGGCTGCGCTCGGCCGAGCGACACGGTCGACGGCCCGCAGCTGCGCGGCACGAGCAACGCGTGGACGGAGATGGGCATCACCTGGCAGAACAAGCCCGCCGCGACCACCGGAGTGGTCGCCGACACCGGGCCGATCGACCAGGGCGTGTGGATCGAGTGGGACGTCACGAGCCTCGTGCAGGCGGACGGGAGCGTCAGCTTCCAGCTCGCGAACACGAGCACCGACGGCGTTTCGTTCCGATCCCGCGAGTTTTCCAACGTCTCCCTGCGACCCGAGCTCGTGGTCGCGGTGTCGAACGACGGCTACGGCCGCCCGCGCGGCGCCACGCCGGTACGCCTGGCGCTCGTGCCCGCCTACGCGCAGTGCACGGCGCCGAACGCGAACCGCGTGCACGGGCCGCCGCTGGAGAATCCTTCCTGCAACCCACCGGCGCAGGAGTCCTCCGCCGTCACCGTCGGCAGCCCCGACGCCAACGGCAAGCCCGCGAACTCGAGCGGCTACGCGCTGCTCGGGGTGATCGTCGGCAATCCCACGACGCCCGCGGACGAGGCCGACGTCTCGCTCACGTTCCAGCTCTCGGACGTGCGCAGCAGGTCGGGCCTGATCGACGACTACGCCGGCGAGCTGCAGTTCCGGCCGACGTTCCGCCTGACCGACCGTGAGAGCCCCGCCACGGGGGCCGTCACCCTCCAGGATCTGGTGCTGCCGGTGACCGTCCCCTGCACCCCCACGCCCGATCCCCTGACCGGCAGTGACTGCCACGTCGCGACGACCTTCGATGCGCTCACGCCGGGGGTGGTGGACGAGGGCGCGCGCGCCGTCTGGCAGCTCGAACGCGCCGAGGTGCTCGACGGCGGAGCCGACGGAGACGTCGATACCCCTGGAAACTCGGTTTTTGCCCGTTCAGGAATTTTCGTTCCCTGAGGCACTGTCTGCTGTTAGGCTCCTCCCGCCGGATTTGACGATCATCGGTGCCGGGCAGGGGGTCACGGGTTTCATGCGTCACGGAATTGGCACGCATTTTTCTTCGGCCGCGCTTCGCGTGGCGCTCATCGCGCTCGCGATCGCGGGCCTGACGCTGTCCGGTGCGACCGCGGCGCAGGGGGCGACGCTGCTTCCCGGCTTCCAGCAGAACCCGGCCTTCAGCGGCCTGACCGAGCCGATCTCGGTCGAGTTCGCGCCGACCGGCCGCATCTTCGTGGCGGAGAAGAGCGGCATCATCAAGACGTACTCCAGCCTCTCGGACACGACCGCGACGGTCGTCTCGGACCTGCGCACCAACGTTCACAACTACTGGGACCGCGGCCTCATGTCCATCGCCGTCGACCCGAACTACGCGACGAACCCGTACATCTACGTGTACTACGTGTTCGACGCGGCGATCGGCGGCGTCCCGCCCCGCTGGGGCACCGCGGGCCAGACGTCGGACACCTGCCCCACCCCGCCCGGCCCGAACGCGGACGGTTGCGTGGTGAGCGGGCGAATCTCCAGGATCCAGGTCGCGGGCGAGGTGCAAACCGGGCCGGAGCAGGTCCTGATCAACGACTGGTGCCAGCAGTACCCGAGCCACGCCGGCGGCGGGCTCGAGTTCGGCGCGGACGGGATGCTCTACTACACCGGCGGCGACGGCTCCAGCTTCACGTTCGCCGACTATGGGCAGGACGGCAACCCCCTCAACCCGTGTGGGGACCCGCCGGGCGGCGTGGGCGCTGCCCTGACCCCGCCGACTGCCGAGGGCGGCCGGCTACGGGCACAGGACATCCGCACCAGCTCCGACCCGCTCGGCCTCAGCGGCGCCGTGATCCGCATCGACCCGGCGACCGGCGCGGGCGTCTCCGGCAACCCGCTGTTCTCCAGCTCGAACACGCAGGAGCGCAAGTTCATCGGCTACGGGATGCGCAACCCGTTCCGGCTGACGGTGCACCCCACCACCGGTGACATCTGGGTTGCCGACGTGGGCGCGGGCACGTGGGAGGAGATCGACCGCCTGACGGCGCCGTACAGCACGAACCGGAACTTCGGCTGGCCCTGCTACGAGGGCGGCTTGAGCGGGACCACACCCACGTCCCTGCGATTCGGCGAGATGGACAACCTCAACCTGAACCTGTGCGAGAACCTCTACTCGCAGGGGACGGGCGTGGTGACCCCGCCGTACTGGGCGTACCGCCACGGCCAGAAGATCATCCCCGGGGAGAACTGCAACGAGCCGGCGGGCTCCGTGATCTCCGCCATCACGTTCGCCCCGCCCAACAGCGCCTTGCCGGACGCCTACGACAACGCGCTGTTCTTCGGCGACCACTCCCGCGAGTGCATCTGGGTGATGCGCGCCGGCGCAAACGGCCTGCCCGATCCCACCACGGTGCAGAACTTCGTCCAGGTGGCGAACAACCCGGTGGACCTCGAGATGGGGTCGGACGGCAACCTCTACTACGCGGACCTCGAGGGCGGCAACATCCAGCGCATCAACTTCACGGGCAACCCGAACAACAACCAGCCGACCGCGCACGCGACCGCCAACCCGCAGTCCAGCACCACGCTGCCGATGACGGTCAACTTCAGCGGGACGACCTCGACCGATCCCGACGCGGGCGACGTGCTCACCTACGCATGGGACCTCGACGGCGACGGCCAGCTCGACGACTCCACGTCCGCGACACCCAGCTTCATGTACACGACCTCGGGCAACTACCAGGTGCGGTTGCGGGTGACCGACACCACGGGATCGTTCGACGACGACACCCTCACGGTCAACGCCGCCAGCGGCGTGCCGTCCCCGGTGATCAACACGCCCACGGCCGGCACGACCTGGGGCGTCAACCAGACGATCAACTTCACGGGCTCCGCGACCGACCCGGAGCAGGGCACGCTCCCCGGCTCGGCGCTCGACTGGCAGCTGATCATCAACCACTGCACGACGCCGGGCAACTGCCACCAGCACTTCATCCAGACTTTCAACGACACGGGGAGCGGGTCGTTCGTCGCACCCGACCACGAGTACCCGTCTTCGCTGGAGCTGCGGTTGACCGCGACGGACGCGAACAACAACTCGGTCACCGTCTCGCGCACGCTCGATCCGCGCACGGTGCAACACACCGTCACGAGCGATCCGCCGGGACTGACGGTCTCGTCCGGGCCCAACAGCGGCCCGGGGCCGATCACCTCGACCGTGATCGAGGGCTCGGCCAACACGATCTCCACGCCGTCCCCGCAGATCAGCAACAACACGCAATACCTCTTCTCGGGCTGGTCCGACGGGCAGGGCCAGACCCACAACGCCACGCCGACGACCAATACGACCTACACCGCGCGCTTTGCCCCCTTCAGGCCGGGGACGTCGACGCTCACGTTCAATCCCGAGGCCGATGCCGAGGTCGAGCAGGCCACACCCACAACCAACTTCGGTAGCACGACGGCTCTGCGGACCGACGCCGGCGGCAACCCCGGCATCGAGAGCTACCTGCGCTTCCTGGTCGGCGGAGTCGCGACGACAAAGATCCAGAGCGCGAAGCTGCGCCTGTTCTCGACCAGCAACACCGTCGACGGGCCGGCCGCCTACCCGACCTCGAACTCGTGGACGGAGTCGGGGATCAACTGGAACAACAAACCGGCCGCGACCGGCGGCCTGCTGTCGGACTCGGCCGCGATCGCGACCGGCCAGTGGGTCGAGTGGGACGTGACGCCCGCGGTCACGGGCGACGGGCAGGTGAGCTTCCGCCTGGCGCAGACCATCGCCGACGGCGTCAACTTCAACTCGCGCGAGTCGAGCTCGACCACTCAGCGGCCGGAGCTGGTGCTGACCGTGCTGAACGACTCGTACGCGCGCCCGAAGGGCGCGACTCCCTCGCGCATCCCGCTGGTGCCCGCGTTCGACGCCTGCACGAGCCCGAACCGCACGCACGGGCCACCGCTCGCAAGCCCCTCCTGCAACCCGCCGTCGCAGACCTCGCCGAACGTCACGGTCGGAACGCCCGGACGCAAACGGGTTGCCGGCGAACTCCAAGGGCTATGTCACCTACAGCGTGATCCCGGGCGCGCCGGGCACGCCCGCCGACGAGGCGGACATGTTGTTCAAGTTCGAGCTCACCGACGTGCGCGACAGAGTCAGCCTGGCCGACTACGCGGGCGAAGTGCAGGTGCGCGCCAACCTCAGGGTCACCGACACCGCCAACGGAGCCACGGCCGATCAGACCGGAACGCTCCAGGACCTGGACGTGCCCGTGACCGTGGCGTGCACGCCCACGCCGGATCCGCTGGCCGGTGCGGACTGCGGGCTCATCATCACCACGATCGAGACGATCATCCCCGGGCTGATGGACGAGGGCTCACGCGGGAACTGGGAGATGCGCCGGGTCGAGGTGATGGACGGCGGGCCCGACGGCGACGTCGACACGGCCGACAACACCCTGTTCGAGCGCCAGGGCGTCTTCGTTCCGTAAGAAAACCGGAATTTCCTTAGCCGGAAATTCCGGGAGCTCTCTGGGGACGGGACGTCTTGCTCCGACAGCCCCACGGCTTCGAGGGCTTCGGCCCGCGTATCGAAGGTGCGCCACCAGACGCACTTCCCGCGCCGCCACCGGGTTACGTTCCAGATCGACTCCTCGGTCGGGGTGTCGCTACCCGCGCCGTGGGCGCGTAGGCGCAGGAGCGTGAGCGTCAGGTCTCCAAGGTCGTGCGCTTCGACAACCTCGGTGGTGAAGTCGGGAAAGACGTCGAACAGGTCCTTCCACCAGCGGCGGACTCCGTCGTGGCCGTGATAGTGATCGCCGCCCTCCATGGCGACCGCGCGTGGGATGACCTCCACGTCATCGTCGATCAGCGCCAGATAGGCGTCGAGGTCGCGCCGGTTGAAGGCGTCAGAGCCTCGATGAAACAGTTCCACGTTCTCCTGCGACATCGCCCGTGCAGTATCCCGCACGCTCAGGTGTCGGCGCGAGCGTCTTGCTCCGACAGCCCCACGGCTTCGAGGGCCTCCGCGCGATCCCAGAACTGCTCCACGCCGAAGATCCTGCCCTTGCGCACCGTAAAGACGCCCGTGGACTCGATGTTCGCCTCAGGGCCGCGGCCCGCGCCGCGCCAGACCTGGCTCACGGCAACTCGGTCGGCGGCTTCGATGATGTCGCCGAGCAATTCCGTTACGTAGGCATTCCAGGGCTCGCGGAGCTGCTGGAACCAGCGCATGACCGCCTCCCGACCTACGAAAGGCCCCGGCTCGGGCCAACCCTCCGGGGGCCGCCAGATGATGCCCGGATCGAGCAGCTCGCGGAGGGCGTCCATGTCCCCAGCGTTCCACGCCTCGAAGGCAGCCCGAACGATCTCCACGTTCTCCTGCGACATCGCCTACTCCGACAGGCCGGCGGCTTCGGCGGATGGCGGACGGGCACAGCGTTGCCATCTACGATGAGCGCGAGGCTCGAGCGCATCCGTCGCGCACAAATGGGCGGCGGGCATCTCGACGTCAGCGCCGCTTTCGCGTCCGCGCCCATGTAGGACGTGGAACGTAATCGTTTGCTCCCCGAAGTCGAAGTACGCCTGAGGCTCGACGCGAAGCTCATCTCCCCATCCGTCCTCGAGGTCTCGATGCCACCTACGCACCCCGGCGTGCCCGTGGTAAACGCCGCCGCCCGGCACCGTCACGGCCGAATGAAGCTCGATCTGAGGGTCGCAGAACGAAATGAACGCCCCTACGTCGCGTGTATTGAACGCCTCTACGGAGCGGCGGTGGAGTTCGACGTTCTCCTGAGACATCGCCTGGGCAGTATCCCGCAGGCTCAGGAGTCGGCGTGAGCGTCTTGCTCCGACAGCCCCAGGGTTTCGAGGCCGCTCTGCTGATCCGCGAAGGCCTCCATCTTCACGATCTGCCCACCCCGCACCGTCCAAAGATTGGCGAGATGACGCCTCATCTCCATCCCGTCTCGTCCTCGTGCGCGAAACTGAGCAAGCACCAGCAACTTGGGAGCCTGCGTCGATGAACCTCTCGGCCTCGAGCGAGAGGGTCGACCCACGGCGCATTGAGCGCCGCGTTGAGCCTTTCAATGCCCTCATGCCCTCGATACATGGGGTCCAGGTCCGGAAACGCGCCCGACAGCATGGAACTCAACGTCAGGCGCGAGGACTTCGAGGTTGGCCTCGAGCTTGTCGCCGGCGTTGGCGACCTCGTACATCGCCCTGGACGATTTCGACGTTCTCCTGCGACATCGCCTACTCCCGACAGGCCGACGGCTTCGAGGGCTTCGGCGTGGTCCGAGAAGTCTTCTCGCAGCCGAAGACCTTGCCATTCGCGCATCGTGTAGACACTCGTGAGCTCCATGGCTCGAGTCGTCACGCCGCCACCGGCTGCCGCGACTCGCGAATGCCTCACGACCACTCGGTCCGCGACGTCGAGGAAGTCGCGATCGGTTCCACACGTGCTGCGACGTCCCAGACTCGGCGCTATTGCTCCAACTCGCGCATGACCGCCTCCCGTCCGACGCACGGTCCCGGCTCTGGCCAGTCCTGGGCAACCGTACGACGACGTCAGGATCGAGCAGCTCACGAAGGGCATCCATGTCGACCTCGCGTTCCAAGCCTCGAAGGCCGCGCTCGCACGACTCCGACGTTCTCCTGCGACATCGCCCGCGCAGTATCCCGCAGGCGTCAGAAGTCGGCGTGAGTCGTCTTGCTCACCTTCGACAATCGACCTGACCAACTCCGACACGCTTTCCCTGTTGCTGAAGAGGTAACCGTCCACACGCAGGATCTTGCCCCGCCGGAACGTGTAGAGGGCCGCGCCCCATTGCTCGATCCTGGCTCCGCTCGCCAGACCCTCGCCGATGTGACTGGCGGTAATGAGGACCTTGTTCGGCGCCACCTCGACCACGTCCTCGATCTCGGCCCGCCAGCTGCGCCAGGCAGCGTTCCACTCCTCCATGGCACGGCAGTAGCCATCGGGGCCGTGGTAGACGTCGTCGATGCCCACCGGCAAGGCCCCCGCCTGCGCGACGTACACCTCCACCTCGGGGTCGGCGGCAGCCTTGGCGAGCTCTTGGAACCTGTCACCGCTCCAGGCCTCGTAGGCGGCTTGCGCGGTGCGTTCCAAGAGCGATCGCCGCAGCCGCGAGCCCCTCGGCAGGCGCAAGACGGATGTCGTTGTCAGGTGCATCAGCCCCGGCCAGCGCACCACTATCCGCTGTCCGGTGGAGAGCCCACCCGTGGTGTTCTCCTGCGACATCGCCCGCGCAGTATCCCGCAGGCTGCCGCAACGAACGGGGCGCCGCTCTTGCGAGCGGCGCCCCGTGTCGCGCCCGTCTTACTTGCTCCCGCCTACGGCCGGTGGGAGTCGTACGTGATGGCCTGCTGGAACGTGGGCCGGTTGGTCCAGCGCATCGTGAAGGGCAGGAAGCCCGGCGAGAAGCGATCCTCTCGGTCGAGGCGTCCGACCTCCAGACGTTCGGGTCCGGGTTCGCGAACTCGTCCTCGAGCTCCGTGCCCGCGGCCTCAGCGCCGCCCAGAGCGCGGTCCTGCAGGTCAGGAAGTTGCCCGCCCCGCAGAACTTCGTCTTGAACTTGCCTTCGACGTGGCCCTGGCGCGCGCAGCGTCCGCAGGTCCTTGTCGACGTAGCCGTACCAGCCGATCCGTACGAGGACCCCTGGTTGTTGGCCTTGTTGTCCCGGCTCATCAGCGACGCCAGGTCGCCGAGCTGCGGTCCGAGCACCGGGCCCATCACCGCGTCCGCGAACTTGGTCCACGCGTGGTCCATGATCGCCGCACCCGGGTCGTCGATGGTCGCCGTTGAGGTCGGCGTCGAGCCGGCTCGAGCCCTGGGCCCGCCAGTCGAGCAGCAGCTGGTACATCTGCTGCGCACGAGCGCTCGGCGCGCGGCCGGTCTTGAGCATCGCGCTCGATCCCGCGGAAGGCCTGCGACGTTGCGCAGGTCCTGCGTCGCCGCGTAGTTCATCGCCGCGACGCTGGACGCGAGCGTGTGGGTGCTGCGGGCCGTTCGCGGCCGCCTCGAGCAGCTCGTTGCGTACACCGAGCCGTAGCGACCACTCGTCGTCCGCGGCCTGCCAGCCGGGCGCCTGCTTGTTGTTCCAGTTGACGATCGTGTCGTCGTTCGACGGGCTGATCACCGTGCGGGTGCTCGTTCTTCGACAGGAAGCCCCGCCACTCGTACTTGCCGGTGCCGTCGTCGGCAGCCCGATGTCCACCTGGCGGTCGCGGATCCGGGAGCCGGCCGCTCGAGAACATCGCGACGTCGTCCTTGTCCCGTAGAACCAGTTGAACGACAACTCGATCTCGATGCCGCGTCGATAGAAGCTGTCGACGCCGAGTGGACGTCCGTAGTTGAGGTCTGCGAACCCGAAGCGCGCTCACCATCTCGCGGCCGCGCGTCGAGCGCTTGGACGAGAGCGGCGACCCGCTCGCCCGTCGACGGTCGCGTAGCCGATCACCGGCCCGTGGACGGTCTCGTTGAAGTCGAGGCCGGCGGGCCCGGCGCCAGAGCCGACCGTCCCGGCGTCGAACGTCGGTCATCGTCGACGACATTGCCCGTCGAACTTGTAGTGCGTGTCGTCACCGCACAGCGTCTCGACGAAGCTGGTCGATGATGTCGCTGCCCGAGGAGGTAGCGCTCCACGAGTAGTCCGGGCCGCGCCCGATCTCCACGTACGGAGCCGGACCCCGGGAACGAGACCCCGCGCGCGTCGATGCCGCCGCCGTGCACGTCGTACTTCGTACAGGAGGCTGTGGGTAGCAGTAGCCGACCTGCGGCCCAGCGACGAAGCAGCGGGTGGCCGGTGGCCGACTGTCGCTCGCCGATCAGCACCGCGTTGCTCGACGGGCTCTGCGTCCGCCTGGGTTTCCGCGGAGGCCTGCTCGGCCGACGCGTCCAGGCTGCCCGCGTCGATGATGGCGTTGCCCTTGCCGTTCGGCGTTCGGCTTCGCCGAGCCGGAACCGCTTGTCGATCGTGATCGCCGTCTCTGGGTCGTTCTGCCTCACGCAGGTCGTCGCCAGACCTGCTCGCCCTTGTGCTTGCCGAGCCGGTCCTGGAGCGCCGACAGCAACTGCGAGCGACGTGCCTCGTCGCCGCCGCCCTTGCCGAACACCGCCGCCGATCAGCGAGGCCATCGCGATCACGTCGTTGCGGTTCCACGGCCGGCGTCGGTACGTGCCGGCCAGCGTGCGGTACTCGTTGATGCCGGCGATGTAGTTGTCGAAGTCGTCGATGAGCCGCTGGCCGCCCGGCATCGACTTGATGAGGGGGACCTGCTGCGCCACGAAGTCCTCGGTCTGTTGCGACGTGTTGAAGGGCTGGAAGCTCTGCGCCGAGCGCAAACGGGTTGAGGCCCGGCGCGTCGATCACCGCCGCGCGGCCGGGGTCGCGCAGCGTGTCCATCAGCAGCATGCGGTCCTCGGACGTCACGAAGCCCGACCGCCGTACATCACGTCATCCCGGTTGTTCGCCGTGATGTGCGGCACGCTGAAGGTGTCCCGCGTGATGGTCAGGCCCGGGCGGGCCGGGAACGTGCGCGTTGTCTGCACGGACAGGTTGCCGAGGCCGAACACGTTCTTCTTGAAGAAGTTCGGCAGATCGGCCGCCGTCACGTTGCCGCCGCTTCGGGGTGAGCCCGTCGTACAGCGGAAGCTGGTCCGACGAATTCGGAGTGAAGGCGAACGAACCGCCCTGGCCCGGTGGCAGCACGTCGAACGCGCCCCCCGGAGCCGAGTAGTCCGCAGCGGATGCAGCGGACGCAAAAACGCCCACAACCAAGATGGAAGCGGCGCAAAGCGCAGCCAAGAACCTGCCGGCAGAACGGAACATCACCCCTCCTACGTAGAAGCCCCCGGACCGGGCGAGTCTATCCGGTCTGCGGCCTCTGATTCCAGACTTGGCGGTCAGTTTTTTGGGGCGCCGGTGCCGCGGGCTCCAGCGAGGCGCGGGCGGGGCCCCGAACAGCGCCCCGGTACGCTCGCGGACATGCGATTCGCCCCCGCCCTGGCGGCGGAGGACTACTGCTACCTGACCACCACCGGCCGGGTGAGCGGGGAGCCGCGCGAGATCGAGATCTGGTTCGCGCTCGAGGGAGGCTCCCTCTACATGTTGTCCGGAGGCCGGGACCGCTCGGACTGGGTCCGCAATCTGCTGAAGGAGCCGACCGTCGACGTGCGCATTGCCGGCGAGCGGCTCGCGGGGCGCGCGCGGGTGGTCGACGAGCCTGCGGAGGACGCGCTCGCGCGGCGCCTGGTGTTCGAGAAGTACTCCTCCCGCTACAGCGGGGATCTCGAGTCCTGGCGCCAGAACGCGCTGCCGGTGGCGGTCGACTTCGGCGACGGGTGAGGAGCTAGGAAGGAGCCCGCACCAGCCGGTGGGCGCCCTTGAACACGAAGCGCGCGATCCAGCAGATCGGCTCGCACCGCTCCCCGTCGGCACGGATCCGCTTGAGCCGCACGTGCCTGGTCGCGCGGAAGATCACCTTTCCCCGGCGGGTCCGCACGACGAACCGCACCCGCACCTTCCGGCGCCCGTGCAGCCGCGAGTCCGAGATGCCCACCTGGCTGCCGCCGGCGGCGAACCGCCTGCATTGCCTCCGCATGCACAGGGTCACCGTCGCTCCCTTGGGCAGCCGGCGGATGGTCGCGGCGTCGAAGACCACGGTCGCGCCCGAGGCGCAATTGGCCGCCGGACAGGCCGTGGGCCGGCTGCCGGCCACGGCGGGAGCGATCGCGGCCGGCGCGAGCGCAAGGAAACCCAGCAGCATCAACCGGCGCATCAAACGACCTTACAGGGCCGATTCGCGATGGCGACCGCATGCCCGAGGTGGCACGGGAGCTGGTCGTCACTCCGTAGCCATGCGTGCGCGACCGTCTGGAGCGTCGCTGGACGTGGCGAGGCTCGTAGCGCACCTGGGCATGAGAGGCCGTTCTGTCGTGCCACCAGTTCCCAGATCTGTCGATGTTCGATCTTCCCCCCTATAGGGGGGAAAATGCATCACTGACCGAGAATTCGCCCCCCGGAAGCGCTACGTGTGGCGTACGGTTTCGCAGTTCACGGCGCTGTCGCCGCGGTCCACGAAGGCGGTGTCGGTGCCGGGGCCGCAGTCGATGCGGTCGTGCTTGCCGCCGCCGAAGGCGTGGATGGTGTCGTCGCCGTCGCCTCCGAACACCTGGTCCGGGCCCGTGTCGGGGCGCAGCTCGTCGTTGCCCGGGCCGCCGTCGATGACGTCCGCGCCGCGGCCGCCGGAGATGCGGTCGTCGCCCTCGTCGCCGCGCAGCCGATCGGGCGCGTTGTTGCCGAAGACGGTGTCGTTCCCGGGCCCGGCGGAGACGTCGTCGGCGCCGCTGGAGCCGGGCACGTGGTCACCCCAGATCACGTCATCGCCGCCGAACGCCTGGATCGTGTCGTTGCCGGCCCCGCCCAGGAGCGTGTCGTTGAGGTCGGTGCCGGCCAGCGTCTCCGCTCCCCCGCCGCCGATCAGGCGGAGCCCCTGCGACGGGTCGGGCGCCGGAGGCGGCCCGGGCGCCACCACCTCGCAATCGCGAAAGCGGGTCGCGCTGGCGTCGCGGCGGTCGATGTAGACGGTGTCGTAGCCGGGGCCGCAGTCGATCAGGGACTCGGACAGCGCTCCGATGGGCTCGACCGCGTTCACGACGTCGTTCCCGGGGCCGGCCCAGATCGTGTCCCGGCCGCTCCAGCCGATCAGGGTGTCGTCGCCGGGGCCGCCGTACAGCCGATCCTCGGCGGTGCCGCCGTCGAGGCGGTCGTTCCCGGCGCCGCCGCTCACCACGTCGCCGGCAGGGCCGCCGTCCACGACGTCGTTGCCGGGGCCGCCGAACCCGTGGTCGCGCCCGAAGCCGCCGGTCAGGGTGTCGTCGCCGGGGCCGCCGCGCATGCGGTCGTCCCCGGACTCGCCGAGCATCAGGTCGTTGCCGCTGCCGCCGCGCATGCGGTCGCCGGCGGTGCCGCCCTCGAGGCGATCGTCGCCGCCCTGGCCGAACAGCCGGTCGCGGGCCTCGTCGCCCACCACGGCGTCGGCGCCGCTGCCGCCGCCGAGGGTGTCGCGGCCCGTGCCCCCGCGCAGGGTGTCGTTACCGCCGAGGCCGAAGATCCGGTCGCCCGAGCGCCCGCCGTACATCGTGTTCGCGAGCGCGTTGCCGCGCAGCCGGTCCTTGCCGCTCGACCCGAAGAACGACACCCGCGCGCCGAGCGCGGGCGCGCCGAGGCACGCGCAAAGCGCGGCAGGCAGCACGACGGCTGCGACAAAGCGTGCGGCGGCACGCATCGGACGATTCATTCGTTTGTTCGCGGCCCAAGGCCGACGCTTTCGATGACCGCCTACGAGGTGAGCTGACGGGCTCGCGCTCCTTCACCATTCGGATCGGGTTGCGCGTCGGCCACCGGTGTGGCCGATTAGCCCCCGGCCGCCAGACTTCGGCGACCAATTGGGTCCCCCGCTCCGCGGCGCACTGGGCGACCGCGGACTCGGCGGCGAGTCGGGCGGCATTTAAGCAAGCGCCACGACGGAAAAAGCGACCGCGGATTGTGTTTATCCGCTCTTAGCGGGTTTTTCAGGCCCGCGAACTGGGAGCTACTGCGGCTCTCTCCACATCCGCCACAGCGGCGGGCCATCCTCCGGGAGGCGGAACTCCTCCGTCACCCTGAACCCGTGGCGCAGGTAGAGATCGCGGCTCCCGGGGGAGCCGGCATTGAGGTAAGCCGGCATCCGCTCGGCATCGCAGCGCTCGAGGACCGGCTGCATCAGCGCCGAGCCCAGCCCCCGGCCCTGCCATTCGGGCTCGACGCCGAGCGAGTCGAGGTAGTAGTGGGGCGCGGTCGGGTGACCGGACTCCATCACGGTGAGGCCGCGCTGCGCACGCGCGAGCCCGCGGCCGAAGACGCGCAGCATGCCGGGCAGCAGGACGACCTGGTCCACGACCCCCAGGCGCCATGTTCCCGGCGGCACCCACAGCGCGCCACCGACCACGCCCTGCGTCGTGTAGCAGTAGTCGCGCGCGAGGTGGACCCGGCGCAGCATCACGTCGAACAGGCGCCGGGCCCGCTCCACCCGCGTGTCGGAGTCGGGCAGGAACCACCGCATCGGAGGGTCGCTGTCGAACGCGCGGGCGAGCGCATCCCCCAGCCGCGGGACGTCCTCGACCGTCGCCTTGCGCACCGCCTGGCCCGACAGCGCCGCGACGGGCGCAGCTACCACCGGCTGTCGGAGTCCTTCGTGAAGGTGCGCTTGCGCGTGGGGTAGCGCCGGTTGTTGACAGCCACCGCCACACCGCTGACCGCGGCGATGATGCCGCCGAGCACGACCCAGTCCTCCCAGCCGTCAACCACGCTCGTGACGCCCAGGACGACGATCACGCCGACCACCGCAAAAAGTAATAGAGCTTGCAACCAGACCGGGAAACGCAAATACTCCTCCACGTCCTCGGGGAGAGCATCATACCCGCGCCTCAATCGAACACCCCGCGGCGAGGAGGAAAAGGCGAATGATCGAGAAAGTCGCCGTCGGCACCGACGGCTCGGAGACCGCACAGAAGGCGGTCGACTTCGCGTTCGACGTGGCCGAGAAGTTCGGCGCGACGGTCGTGATCTGCAGCTCGTACAAACCGGTCAGCGAGGACAAGGTCCGGCGCGACCAGCGCGAAGCGCCGGAGGACATCCAGTGGTCCATCAACCCCACCCAGGAAGTGGACTCGACCCTCAACAAGGCCGCCGAGCTGGCCAAGAGCCGGGGCATCCAGACCGTCACGGAAGCACGTGAGGGCGAGCCGGCCGACGTCCTGTGCGACATCGCCGAGGCGCACGGCGCGGACCTGCTGGTGGTGGGGAACAAGGGCATGCAGCGGCGCGTTCTGGGCAGCGTCCCGAACAGCGTCTCCCACAAGGCTCCATGCTCGGTGGTGATCGTCAAGACGACGTAACGTGTAGGCCGTGCCCGACATGGTCGACCAGCTGAAGGGCTCCTACGCCGCCCTCAACCGGCGCGACATCGACGGCACGATGGCGGTGCTCGACGAGCACGCGACGTGGGTCGAGCACTCGGACCTGCCGGAGGCGGGCAGCTACCGGGGCCGCGACACGATCCGGCACTTCCTCGAGCAGTTCCTCGATTCGTGGGACGACTTCGAGCAGCACATCGAGGAAGTGCACGCCGAGGAGGACTGCGTGCTGCTGTTCATCCGCCTCACCGCGAGCGGACGGGGCAGCGGCATCGACGTCCAGTCGCGCTACGCGCACCTGTGGGAGATGCGCGAGGGCAGGGGCGTGCGGGTCGACGCCTACTACGACCGCGATTCGGCGCTAGCCGCCCTCCGCGCGGCGCACCAGGGCTAGCCCGGCCAGCCCCACCAGCAGCACCGTGGCCACAAACGCCACGTAGAGGGCGCTCTCCCCGGCGTCGAAGTCCTCGCTGAAGATCGCCGCCGCCAGCAACTCGAGCGCGCCGAGCGTCGCATAGGCGTAGGCCGCGCCGCGGAACCGCTCGATCCGGTTGTCGACCGCGGCGAAGGCCGCGGCTACGGCGAAGCCGATCAGGAACGCGCCCACGGCGCGTGCCGGTCAGCGGCGTCAGCAACCATGGCCAGATCGTCTCGCCGCTGGACGGGGACACCCACAGCGCGATCCCCACTCCCCCCATCACCAGGGCCTGGAGCGCGAGCACCGCGCGCAGGGCCATGGGGATCGGTGTGTAGCCCACGCCCCCGGGCTCACGCGGCACGGCCAGCTGCCTGCGGACGAGCACGGCCAGCACCACCGGGATCGAGCAGTACACGACGAGCCAGAACCAGCCGAACAACGAGTCGAGGTCGAACTTGTCGAGGTGGATCAACGTCGCCGCGAGCAGCAGCACGGCGATCACCGACACCGGCACGAGCGCCGGCACCACCTCCTCCCACGTCGCGCGGGCGGCGCTCCAGCCGATCAGGATGAACGCGGCCCAGTAGGCCGCGCCCAGCAGGGCCGCGGTCAGCGGCGGATTGATCGTCCAGGAGAAGAACCGGTCCGTCTCCTGCGCCAGCGGGAACAGCAGGAAGCCCGCGATCAGCGCCAGGCCGGCGAACGCGGCGAGCAGCGCGCGGAGCTCGGGCGTCAGGGGGCGTGCGGTCGGCACGCCCCCACTTTATGACGGAACTACGGAGGCGGTTAGCCGGCCATCGCCGTGCCGGTGAAGGCACAGGCGGCGGTGTTGCCGAACCCGTTGGCCTCCTCGCCGAGGAAGCTCACGGAGACGCTCACGCCCGCCGGCGTCGTGAAGACGATCGTGCCCTGCGACCCGTCGTCGTTCTGGGCCAGCAGCGAGAAGCTCTCGCCCGGGCTGAGGTCGTTGTCCTGCCGGTAGAACGGCACGTTGCCCGGGTCCTTGTTCCACGAGACGTGCAGCACCGAGTGGGCCACCGTCGACGCCGCGCGCACGTCGAGGTCCGACCCCGCCGCGCAGCTCGCGGACAGGACCAGGCCGCCGAGCTCGAGCAGCTTCGTGGACGGCGTGTTGATGGGCGCGCGGAAGTCGACCTTCGCGGCGTGCAGCCCGTCCACGCGGTCCGCGTTGAGCCCGGTCGCGACTCCTGTGGCGTTGGTCGTGAACGGCCTCCCGGTGTCGCTCTTCGTCTCGATCCGGCCGGCCTCGTCGCCGTCCGTCTCGAAGTCGAAGGCGCGACCGTCCTGGAGGTTGTTGGACCTGATGCATGCCTCGCGCCCCGAGCTGGAGCGGCAGCCGTAGATCGCTCCGCCTCCGTTGCCGTCGCGGATGTTGGACTGGCGCGTCCCGTAGGTCTTCGACGAGGAGATCATCTCGGTCTCGCCGTGGGCGGACCCGCTGCCGGGGTTGCGCTTGCCCTCGCGAAGGACGTCGCCGGTCGCGCCCACGGCGAACGGGGATACGACGAGCGCCAGCAGCACCGCGCTCGCCAGCACGTAACGGCCCTGGCCGGAGCCCGGGCGCCGGTCCCGTTTGGTCGTGGCCACGTAGCGGTCCACCGCCTCCGTCCAGGCGCGGTCGTCCTGTCTGGTGCTTGGCATGTCTCCTCCTTACGCCGTCCGCGAGGGCGCGTCTGATGGCGCCCCAGCGCAGTTTTTCTCCCCCTGAACGGGCAACTTAGCCACGTGTTCGCTGGCGCGCGCCGGTCGCCTGCGCCTGCAACGCGGCGACCGGCGCCGGCTTTGGGTATTCTGTGCGCCGTTTACGCCCCACAACGAAAGAGGGGCCTGACGGCCCCTTTTCGATTCAAGTCTCTGATTTCTGTGTCTAGTTCCGGTAACCCATTTTGTGTCCCCCGTAAGTGGTGATTGCGAAGCGTTACGACCACCAGACGGGGGAGCCACGGGTTTTCTTCCCTCGAGGGCAAAAACGTGCGAAAACCTTGGCGACATCCGATCTAGGGGTCGCATGCGACATCAACAGGACAGCGGCCGGACCTGCACGAGGGGCAGCACCACGGGGCCCAGTAGCCTCCTGATCAGCAGGCCGCCGTTGGCCCACAGGGCCGGCAGCCACATCGGGATCCCGGCGAAGTCCGGGTGGGCGTAGTCGAAGGCGCCCGTCGCCGAGATCGCGATCTCGGCGGCCGGGCCCACCACCGCCGCGACCGCGGCGTAGGCCCAGTCCCCGGGCACGGGCCACAACCACAGGCGAATCACGACCAGCAGGGTCAGCCCCACCGCCAACCACGGCGCCCCATCCCCGTCGAACAAGGCGGTCGCGCCATACAGCGCGGTGAAGAGCACCACCTCCCCTACCCGACCCGCGGTTTTGAAGCACGGCGGCGGATCAGGCCCCACCGCCCGCTCGAGCACCGGGATCGCAAGCCCGGCCGCCACACCCGCGAGCCCGAACTCGAGCGGCACGAACCACGCCCACTGGCCGAAGGCCTCGTGCTCGTAGGACAGCACGTCGCCCAGCAGGTGCAGCCCGTCGAGCAGCGTGCCGGCGACGGCCCCGATCGCGAAGCATGCGGCAAGGCGCGCGGGGGACGGCATCGAACCGCAGTATCCACGGTCGGGGTTCCGCTAGGGTCCGCGCGGCGCTTGGCCACCGATCCGGAAACCATTCCCCTGGGACCAACCGCCAAGAGCGGAGACCTCCGGCCGCTGCCTTTTCCAGAGGTCTTCGCCTTCCTCGGCAGCGGTTCCCTGCTGGTGCTGGAGATCGTCGCGGGCCGGATCATCGCGCCCAGCGTCGGCGTCTCGCTCTACACGTGGACGTCGGTGATCGGCGTGGTGCTGGCAGGGCTTGCGCTCGGGAACTGGCTGGGCGGCAGGATCGCCGACCAGCGACCGGGCCGCACCACCCTGTCGGCGCTCTACCTCGGAGGAGCCGCGGGCACCGCGCTGATCCTGTTCTTCGCTCGCGACGTGAGCGCCTTCACGGCGCCCAGCTCGTGGGCCGCGATCCTCCAGGTGCTCTGGATCACCGGGCTGATGTTCTTCGTGCCGTCCATCCTGCTGGGCACGCCGACACCGATGATCGTGAAGCTCTCCCTCAGCTCACTCGACTCGACCGGACGCGTGGTGGGGCGCATCCAGGCGGCCGCGACCGCCGGGAGCATCGCCGGAGTGTTCCTGACCGGCTTCGCGCTGATCACCTGGTTCGGCACGCGCGCGATCGTCGCCGGGGTCGTCGTGCTGTTGCTGCTCCTCGCCGCGCTCAGCCATCCGTACCTGACCGACACCAGCAAGGTCGCGGCGGCCGTCCGGCGCCAGCCCGCGCTCGGGATCGTCCCCGTCGTCGTGCTGGTCGCCGCGCTCGCGACTCGCGATGTCGGCCAAGAGCCAGTGCATCAAGGAGAGCAACTACTTCTGCATCGACGTCGGCCCGGACGCGACCGGGCAGTACAGGGAGCTGCGCCTCGACCTGCTGATCCACGGCATCGTCAACCCGCAGAACCCGGCGGAGCTGATCTATCCCTACGAGAAGCTCTACCAGCAGGTCACCGAGTCGACGTTCCCGAAGGGCAAGGACATCAGCACGTTCCAGATCGGCGGCGGCACCTATTCGTTCCCCCGCTATCTCGCCGCGAACTACGACGCGAAGTCACTGGTCGCCGAGATCGACCCCGCGGTCACGGACATCGCGCGCTCGCACCTCGGGCTGCAGGACTCGCCCGAGATCGCGATCCGCCACCGGGACGCGCGGATGGAGCTGAACGAGCGGCCCGCGAGCGAGCGCTACGACCTCGTGCTGGGAGACGCGTTCAACGACATCGCCGTGCCGTACCACCTCACCACCAAGGAGTTCAACGAGAAGGTCGCCGATCACCTGTCGCCGCGGGGCCTCTACCTGGTGAACGTCGTCGACGGCAAGGACTACGACTTCCTGCGCTCGTTCATCGACACGCTCACGAAGACGTTCCGCAACGTCGGGCTGATGACCGTTCCGGGACAGCCCGTCCAGGGCGAGCGCGCGACCTTCGTCGTGCTGGCCGCGAACCGCGACCTGCCCCGCCTCAGGACGATCGTCGGGCTCGACCGGCTGCGCCCGTTCCTCGCCGAGAAGGACACCGTGGAGCTGACCGACGATCACGTGCCGGTCGACCAGCTGCTCGCGCCGGTGTACGGAGACAGCATCGAGGAGCACAGCGGCGACGAGAGCGCGGCCGGCCAGTAGCGGCGATACTCGGCGGGCGATGTCAGCGGATGCGCTGGACCTGGTGAGAGAGATGGTGGCAGCGTGGAACAGCCACGACCTCGAGGGCTGGCTCGGCTGCTGGCACCGGACGTGCGAATGGGTGCCCGAGCTGACCCGGCCCCGCGGGGTAGCATCGACCCGCCCGGCCCCCCTACGAGAGGAGAACCACCATGGCGTTCGGCATCACCAACCGGTTCAAAGGCGGTACCAGCGACAACTACGACACGGTGGTGGCACGGGTCCATCCACCGAACGGCCTCCCCGAGGGCCAGTTCTTCCACGCCGCCGGCCCGACCGAGGACGGGTGGATCGTGATCGCGATCTGGGACAAGCGCGAGAGCTGGGACAAGTTCCGCGACGGGATGCTGCTACCCACGTTGCAGGAGCTCGGCGACCAGGGATTTCCGTCGCCGCCCGACGTGACGGAGTTCGAGACCCACAACGTCGTGCAGGCCTGAGGGATCGGGCCGAGGCCTAATGCGTCTCGCCGCCGCTTTCGGGGATGAGATACTCGAGGTCGATGACGGCGATTCCCTCAGAAGAGATCATTGCCCGCTTCACCGAGGGCTTCGAGTGCTGGAACCGTGGCGACCTCGACGAGATGATGGACGGCTACCACCCGGACGCCGAGGTCGACTGGTCGCCGGCGACGGTCGACGAGGCGCCTCGCCGCGGTTGGAAGGAGATCAGGGACTATTACGATCACCTCTTCGAGTTCTGGGCCGGGGTGCGGGTGGACCCGATCGAAGTGATCCAGGCCGGCGAGGACCGGTTCGTGGTCGTCGTTCGCTTCTGGGGACAGAGCAAGCCGAGCGGAATCCAGGTCGAGCAGCAGTTCGCGATGCTGTACACGCTCCGTGACGACAAGATCTTCCGGCTGACCGTCTACCCCGACAGGGAAGCGTCGCTCGAGGCCGCGTCCGCGGGAGCGTCGGAGCGGGTTCAGTAACTCCTCAGGGCGCCTGCGGCTTCTCGATCAGCTCGACGCGATAACCGTCCGGGTCGCGCACGAAGCACAGGCGCGATCCGCCTTCGCGGATCGTGTAGGGCGGCTTCTCCGGCTCGATGCCCTGGCGGCGAGCTGCTCGAGGGTGGAGTCGAGGTCGTCGGCCGTGATCGCGATGTGGCCGTAGCCGTGCCGAGCTCGTACGAGTCGACGCCGTGGTTGTACGTCAGCTCGAGCCGCGGCATGTCTCCGTCCCCGGGGATGTTCATGAAGACGTTGGTCGCCTCGTCGCGGATCGGGATGCGGCCGACCTCCTCGAACCCGAGCGCGTTGTAGAAGGCCACCGAGCGGTCGATGTCGGTGATCCGGTAGCAGGTGTGGATCAGATTCGACATGGCGCGGACCGAACTATTAACAGCATCGCAACTCCGATGCTCCATGATTGGAGGTGATGCTGCGCATCGGGCACAAGGGAGCGGATCTGATCGAGCCGGGCAACACGCTTGCCAGCTTCGACGCGGCGCTCGAGCACGGCGTCGACATGATCGAGCTGGACGTGCTGCCCGCAAGGGGACCCTCGGCAGAGCGGGCCGGCTCGAGGCCGGCCGGTTGATCCTTGCCCACGACTACGAGGATGCGGGGGAGCGGACACCGCTGACGATCGAGGCGGGCTTCGCGCATCTGGCCTCGGAGCGCTACGCCGGCATCGAGTTCATCGTGGACCTGAAGCTGCCCGGCTACGAGGAGCGCGTGGTCGACGCGCTGAATGTCGCCGGGCTGCGCGATCGCGCGCTGGTCTCCTCCACATACAAGGAGAGCCTCGTGCTGCTGCGCGCCTATGACGCCGGCCTCACGGTCGGCTGGTCGGTGCCGCGCGCGCGGCGCGACTACACCTCTTCGATCCTGATGAAGATCCCGGCGCTCGTGGTGCTGCGCGTGATGAAGCGCACGCTCCCCCGGCAGGCACGCGCGGCGCTGCAGGAAGGACTGTGCCACGCGGTGATGGCGCACTGGCGGCTGGTGACTCCGCGCACTCGTCGAGGCGGTCGGCGCAGGGGGCGGCGACCTCTACGTCTGGACGGTGGACCACGCCCCGCGGATCAGCGAGCTGAAGACGCTCGGGGTGACGGGCGTGATCACGAACGACCCGCGCCTGTTCGCAGCGCTGCCGTAATATGTTGGGTCCCGCCTCAAGGCGGGATCACGAGACTTTAGGTGCGGGCGAAGCCCGCCCGTATTCCGGGGCTGTCAGACGGTGACGTGGACGCCGTGCGGCTCGGCCGTCAGCGCCGAGGCCAGCGCGGGCATGCCCCACGTCGCCGGCTCGTCGAGCTCCAGTGCGGCGCGCGAGACCAGGTCCGCCGGACCGCGGTCGTCGTCGAAGCGGCCGCTGATGCCGACGCGAGCGTGCACCTGCGCGCCCTCGAGCGAGCTCTCGAGCGCGCGTGCAACCGTCTCGACCGAGCCCACGGGGGACTCCGGGCAGATCACGGCGAAGCGGGAGGGCGAGAGCTGCGCGACCGTGTCGGCGTCGCGGGCACGCTCGGTGATCGCGGCGCGCGCGTCGCTCAGGCGCTTGCCGGTGAGCGGCCGGCGCCCGCCGTCCGAAGTCGACTCCTCCAGCTCGAGCAGCAGCAGCCCGAGCGGGCGGTGGTAGCGGACCGAGCGGGCCCACTCCTGGGCGAGGAAGGTCTCGAAGGCGACGAGGTTCATGTCGCCGCTCTCGGAGTCGACCCATGCATTGCGCTCGAGCTGCCGGCGCCCGCGCACCCACATCAGCCACAGTGCCAGCGCGATCAGGCCGAGCGCGGCAAGCGCCGCCCACACGGCCGTCGGAATTTCCTCGATGAAGTCGAGCACGGGCGCGACTCCGCGCGGGCCGCGCTTGGCCGCGCGGTCCGTGGCGCGCTTGTCGGCCGGGCCGGTGGAATCGCGCGTGCCGGCGGTGTCGCCTCCTGCGCCGGCGCCACTCCCGGACGAACTGGCTCCGGCCGCGCCGGCACTGGTCTCGCCGCCGGGACCCGCCGGGGTCGTCGGAGTCGTGGTCGTGTCGCCGCCGGACGCCGGCTGCGAGCCCGTGCCATCGCCGGAGCCGCTCGGCTTCGTCTCGGTTGCCGCGGGTGCACCCGGAAGTTGGATCTGAGAGCCCTGAGTGTCGGCCTCGACCGAGACTCCGCCGTTGGGGCCGGCACCCACGTCGACCGAGGCGCCCTGCTGCGGATCGACCTCGACCGATACGCCCGACTGGCCGATGTCGTACGCGGACACACCGCCGCCCGAGGGCGAGACGGTCAGCGCATCGGCCGCGGGCACGATCACAAGCGCGATCACTGCGGCTGTTGCAGCAGTTTTACGGATCACTCAATCGCTATCGGATCCTCGGTCGGCGCCCTTGAACCTCGATGGCCATCCTGTCCACACCCGCCCATTTGCAGGGAGCGTTCAGCCAATCCTCAGCTTGGCGCGTCACACTGAAACCGTGAAGATCCTCGTGGTGGACGACGAGCCCGCGGTGCGCGATTCGCTCGAACGGGCGCTGCGCCTGGAGGGATACGAGATCGGGCTGGCCGCCGACGGGGCCGAGGCGCTCGCGACGTTGGTGGCCGACGAGCCGGACGCCGTCGTGCTGGACGTGATGATGCCCAACGTCGACGGTCTCGAGGTGTGCCGCCGGATGCGGTCGATGGGCGACCGCACGCCGGTGCTGATGCTGACCGCGCGCGACGCCTTGTCGGACCGCGTCGCGGGCCTCGACGCCGGCGCCGACGACTACGTCGTGAAGCCGTTCGCGCTCGTCGAGCTGCTCGCGCGCCTGCGCGCCCTGCTGCGCCGCTCCGGCGCGGGGCCCGGCGGCCAGACGCTGCACTTCGCCGATCTCGAGCTCGACCCGGTGTCCCATCAGGTCAAGCGCGGGGGCCGGCTGGTGGAGCTGACCAGGACCGAGTTCTCGCTGCTCGAGCTGTTCCTCCTGCACCCGCGACAGGTGCTCACGCGCCCGGTGATCTTCGACCGCGTGTGGGGCTACGACTTCGGCCCCGGCTCCAACTCGCTCGAGGTCTACGTCAGCTACCTGCGCCGCAAGACCGAGGCCGAAGGCGAGCCGCGCCTCCTGCACACGGTGCGCGGCGTCGGCTACGTGCTGCGCGAGGAATGAGCCTCGGCCTGCGAGGAGCGTCCCCGAGCATCGCGACCCGGGTGCGCGAGCGGATCGCGGGATCGTCGTTTCGCCAACGGCTCGCGCTGCTCTCGGCGGCGGCCGTCGCGGTCGCGGTCGTGCTCGCCTCGGCGATCACGTTCCTGATCGTGCGCAACGAGCTGCGCGGCGAGGTCGACCAGAGCCTGCGGGACACGGTCAGCCGCATCGCGGTGCCGGCCGAGCTGCTGCTGCCGGGCACGGTTCCTCCCTCGGCCGAGAACGTGCTGGTGCTGCCCTCCGGCCCGCTCGGCAGCCGCGACGTCTACGCCCAGGTGGTGCGGCCCGACGGCTCGATCGTGCGCCCGCGCGGCGGCCGCATCCGGCTGCCCGCGGACGAGCACGTGATCGAGGTGGCGCTCCGCCGCCGCAAGCCTTACTTCACGGACGCAACGATCGGCGGCGTGCACGCGCGTGTGTACACGGCCTCGTTGCCGACCGGCGACGCGGTGCAGGCGGCGCGACCGCTGGAGGAGGTGGACCGCACGCTGCGCGACCTCACGTTCGCGCTCGTGCTCGTGGGGCTCGGCGGAGTGGCGCTCGCGGTGTGGCTCGGGCTGGCGGTGGCGCGCGCTGCCCTGACGCCGGTGAAGCAGCTCACCGATGCAGCCGAGCACGTGGCCCGCACGCGCGACCTCTCGCGCCGCATCCGCGCGGACCGCACGGACGAGCTGAGCCGCCTGGGCGCGAGCTTCAACACCATGCTCGAAGCGCTCGCCTCATCGCAGGATGCGCAGCGCCAGCTCGTCGCCGACGCCTCGCACGAGCTGCGCACGCCGCTCACGAGCCTGCGCACGAACATCGAGGTGCTGTCGTCCGACGCGCTGCCCGCCGAGGATCGCAAGCGCCTGCTCGACGACGTGGTGGCCCAGCTCGGCGAGCTGACCGTGCTGGTGACGGACCTCGTCGACCTCGCGCGCGGCGACGAGCCCGCGCTGGTCCCCGAGGACGTGCGCCTCGACATGCTGGTCGCCGACGCGGTCGAGCGCGCCCGCCGCCACGCGCCGGACAAGACGTTCTTCGCCGAGCTTGATCCTTCGCTGGTGAAGGGGGTGCCCGCACGCCTCGACCGGGCGGTCTCCAATCTGCTCGACAACGCAGCCAAGTGGAGTCCCGCCCGGCGGCCAGGTCGAGGTGCAGGTACATGACGGGGAGATGTCGGTGCGCGACCACGGCCCAGGCATCGACGAAGCCGACCTCCCCTACGTCTTCGACCGCTTCTACCGCGCCACCGCCGCGCGCGGGTTGCCGGGCTCCGGCCTCGGCCTCGCGATCGTGCGCCAGGTCGCGGAGGCGCACGGCGGGACGGTGACGGCCGAGCGCGCGAACGGCGGCGGTGCGCGACTCGTGCTGCGCCTGCCGGCCGCGGAGTAGCCGCGCGATGCGCGCGGCGGTCATCTCCGACACGCACATGGACGGGGCGCCGGCGGCTGCCGGATCGGTGCGTCGAGCTGATCGAGGCCAGCGACCTGGTCCTGCACGCCGGGGACATCATGACCGTCGAGGCACTGGTCGAGATCGAGGCGATCGGCACGCCGCTGCGCGCGATCACGGGCAACATGGACGGGTGGGAGCTGCGCGACCGGCTCCCCGACGAGCTCGAGCTGGAGCTGGACGGAGCGCGCCTCGCGATGCTGCACGATGCCGGGCCGGGGGTGGGCCGCCTGCGCAGGATGCGCAAGCGTTTCCCGGCGGCGGACGCGGTCGTGTTCGGCCATTCCCACCTGCCGCTGCACGAGCGCGACGGCGACTTCCAGATCTTCAACCCGGGCAGTCCCACCGAGCGCCGCAAGGCGCCGACCCACTCGATGGGCCTCGCGAGGATCGCGGACGGGGCGATCGAGTTCGAGATGGTTACCCTCAGTTGAAGTCGAACCCGATCACGGGAGGTGCATCGCAGTGACGACCAAGATCACGAAGTCAGAGGAGGAGTGGCAGCGCGAGCTGACTCCCGAGCAGTACGAGGTCCTGCGCCGCCAGGGCACGGAGCCGCCCTTCACCGGCAAGTACACGTACAGCAAGGACGACGGCATGTACCGCTGCGCGGCCTGCGGCAACGAGCTGTTCAGCTCCGAGACCAAGTTCGACTCGGGGACCGGCTGGCCCAGCTTCTACGAGCCCGCCACCGCCGAGGCGGTCGAGTTGCGAGACGACTCGAGCCACGGCATGACCCGCACCGAGGTCGTCTGCGCGCGCTGCGGCGGCCACCTCGGCCACGTCTTCCCCGACGGCCCGAACCCGACCGGCCAGCGCTACTGCATCAACTCCATTTCCTTGGAAATGGAATCGAACGAATAGCCGATCGCGCTTAAGGCGCGATCGGGTCTACGGTTGCGCGGAGTTGCCGTTCTCCCGGATCCGGAAGTGCAGGTGGTTGTCGTGGTTCGGGATCGCCTGGACGATCCGGCGCGGGCCGCGCAGGCCGACGTGTAGGCCGACGAACACGAACTTCGCGCCCGCGCGCACGAATCGGTCGACGAGGTCCTGCGCCAGCGTGCGGTCGACCTGATCCACGCTCGCGGGCGCGCGCTCGCGCGCGTCGAGCCGCGGGTAGTAGACGTCGACGTCGAGGCCGTTCTGGTGGGACGCGTGGCCGGGTGCGCCGTAGCGCGGGCCGAAGTTCCCGCCCTCCGGTCGCGACAGGTCGCCGATCCCGACGCGCGGCGCGCCGGGATTGGCGGCGCGGAACTCCTCCAGCACGCGCAGCAGCTCCCGCACCAACCGGTCCGTGCCGTAGCGCCGCCACGGGCGGTTCGGCTTCACGTCGAGGATCGGGTCCCACGTGAAGTAGTGCTCGCCCTCGGAGGGCAGCTGGACGCCGCGCACCAGCCGGCCGGCGTTCGTGCGACCGACTGCCACCGAACGCTGCCAGCGGATCGGCTCGGCAAGCATGCTCTCCGGGGACTCGTCGGCCTGTGCGGCGGGCGCCGGCGCAGCTGCCTCGGGCGGCGCGGTGGCACATGCGACCAAGCCGGCAACGGCCAATGCGCCGACCAGCAGGACATACGGGCGCATGCGAGGAGACTACGCGGCTCGCCCCGCGCGGGCGTCGTCTATCTCCCTGGCCGCTGTGATCAGGCCGATGTGGCAGAACGCCTGCGGGAAGTTTCCCAGCAGCTCGCCGCGGGCGGTGTCGATCTCCTCCGCCAGCAGGCCGAGGTCGTTCGCGTAGCCGCGCGAGCTGGTCGAACAGCTGCCTGCGCGCGCTCGAGCTCGCCCGCCTTCGCCAGGCAGGACACGAGCCAGAACGAGCAGATCACGAACGTGCCCTCCTCGCCGGTGAGGCCGTCGGCGTTCAGGCCCTCGGCTGCGTTGCGGTAGCGCAGCACCAGCCCGTCCTCGGTGAGGTCGCGCGCGATCGCCTCGATCGTCGAGCGCATGCGCGGGTCGTCCGCGGGCAGGAAGCCGAGGATCGGCATCAGCAGCTGCGCGGCGTCCAGCTCGTCGGAGTCGAACGACTGCGCGTAGGCCTGGCGCTCCTCGCTCCAGCCGCGCTCGAGGATGGCCGCGCGCACGCGGTCGCGCTCCTCCGCCCAGGCCTCGGCCTTGGCGTACTGCCCGAGGCCGCGGCGCGAGCTTCACCGCGCGGTCGAGCGCCGTCCAGCAGAGCACCTTCGAGGAGAGGTGGTGGCGCGGCTCGCCGCGCATCTCCCACATGCCGGCGTCGGCCTGGCGCCAGCCCTCGGCGGCGGCGTCGGCCAGCTCGGCGACGAACTCCTGGATCTCGGGGTGGAGGTCACCGAGCTGCTCGCGGTACAGGTAGAGCGTGTTCAGCAGCTCGCCGTACACGTCGAGCTGCGTCTGGTCCCACGCGCCGTTGCCGACGCGCACGGGCGCTGGAGTCGCGCCAGCCGCGCAGGTGCGCCAGCTCGCGCTCGGAGAGGTCGTGCTCGCCGCCGATCCCGTACATGATCTGCAGCGAGCCCGTCGCTTCACCTTCCCGCCGGCGCAGCTCGTCATGAAGGAGACGAAGTTCTCGGCCTCCTCCGGGCAGGTGCCGATGTACAGGGCCTCGAGCGTGAGGCTCGCGTCCCTGATCCACGAGAACCGGTAGTCCCAGTTGCGCTCGCCGCCCTCGTCCTCGGGCAGCGATGTCGTCGGGGCGGCCACGATCGCGCCGGTCGGGCGGTACGTGAGCCCCTGCAGCACCCGCGAGCTGAAGCGCACCAGGTCCCTGTGCGGGCCCTCGTAGATGTCGTGCTCCGCCTCCCAGGAGCGCCACGCCTCGGCCGTCTCGGCGATCCGGCCGGCGACCGCGGCGGGCACGGTCGGCTGCACCTCGGACGCCTCGACCGCGCGCCCAGCGCAAGCGCGAAGTCCGCGCGCTCGCCCTCGGACAGCACGAATTCCGCCCGCATGGTCGAGCCGGCGATGTCGACCGGCACGGATGCGGTGACCGCGACCTGCGACGGGCCGCCGAACGTGCGGCCGCCTTCCTCGGTGCGGCGGAACAGCGGTCGCACCAGCCCGTACTCGGGTCGCGGCGCCAGCTCGAACACGCAGCTCCACCTCGCCGGCGACGCACTCGGCCCCGCGCAGCAGCTCGTGCGGGGAGTCCATGCCCAGGTCGTGTCCGCGCTGGCCCTCGGCAAATGCCATCGCGTCGGTCAGGCGCACGACTCCGGCGTCGGTCGTGAAGGTCGTCTCGATGACGAGCGTGCCGGGCAGATACCGGCGTTCGGTCGTGAAGGGTTCAGCCGGGCGGATCGACCAGTGGCCGGCGTCCGGGTCGAGGATGCGTGAGAAGAGAGCCGGGCTGTCGAAGCGCGGCAGGCAGAGCCAGTCGATCGAGCCGTAGCGGTCGACCAGCGCGGCGGAGTTGCAGTCGGCCAGCAGGCCGTAGTCGGCTATGGGGCGGAAGGCTTCCACGGAGTGGGTGATTAAACAGGGCCGAACGCGTAACTTGCCGTTCCCATGGCCGTCGAGCTACAGGGCGAGCGCGTGCGGTTGCGACCCGCCGCGGAGTCCGACATCGCGCCGCTGACCGCGCTGGCCGCGCACCCGGAGGTCGCGCGCTGGTGGGGCGACAACGACGAGGGCGACATCCGGGCGGAGATCTGCGCCCCGCGCGCGATCGCCTGGGCGGTCGAGGTCGAAGGTGACCTGAGCGGGCTCGTGGTCGCAACCGAGGAGAACGAGCCCGACTATCGCTGCGTGGAGCTCGACCTGTTCCTGGGGGGAGAAAGCCTCGGACAGGGTCTCGGCGCCGACGCGCTGCGCACCGCCCTCCGCCACCTGTTCGAGGAGCGCGGCCACCACCGGGCCGTGATCGCCCCGGCGGCGGCGAACCAGCGTGCAATCCGGTGCTATGAGCGGATCGGATTCCGCCCGGTCGGGGTACTACGCCAGGCCGAGCGCGCCCCCGACGGGCACTGGCGCGACGCGCTGGCGATGGACCTGCTGGCCGCCGAGCTGCGCTGAGCTAGATTCGCGCCGCGAGCGCGGCGGCTTCCTCCGCGGTCCGCGCCGGTGCCATGGAGACTCGCAGCGAGACGTCGCGCCACTGGGCGCCGGTCGCGAGGCGCACCGAGATGCTCGGGCCGGGCCGCGGGTTCGAGCTCTGCTCGCCCGGGGAGAGCACGTGCGCCGTCGCGGCCGGCGGGAAGATGCGCGGCACGACGACGTAGCCGCCCTCCTCCCCGTCGATGAAGAAGAACCGCACGTGCGGCGAGCTGCACGGATGCGCTGCCGGCCAGCTTCACCGTCGCGCCGGTCTGCAGCACGGCGTTCAGTGTCGCCGTGCCCCAGCTCGGGAGCAGTGCCTCCGCGGTCAGTGCGTCCGTGCGGCTGCGCGTGACCTGCCAGTGGACGTGGATGTGGTCGGTCTTGAACGTGTAGCGCGACCGGAACCGGACTCCGGCCCGGTCGGTCAGGCCGCCCGTCTCGATCTCGCTGAAGACGCCGGCGTGGGGTGAGCGCGGATAGCGCTTCACGCGGGTGATCGGCCCCTGCGGGGACTTGTTGAGGATCAACGGGATGCGGCCCGTCGGCGCGACGGTCCGCGGCCGCTGCGACGCGGTCACCAGCTTGCCGTTCGGCGCTCTCACCAGCAGGCCGAACCCTGCGGGCGCACGGCCGCCGATGTGCGAGATCACCCGCTGGCGCGAGTCGAACCACCGTGCGATGTCGATTCCCCCGTAAGGAAACGCGTCGTTGCTGACCGGCACGATCGCCGTGTTGTACGTCGGAGTCGTGATCGCGAGGCGCCCGATCGACGGATCGAACGCGTACATCGGGGGCGGCTCCTCGGCCGGGTCGTTCGCCCATGCCGCGCAGCATCGCCTCCGCCGCCAGCGCCTGGAAGCGGGCAAGCTCGAAGTGCTTGCCCTCGGTGAACTTGGTGGTGATGCCGTACAGGCTGCTGCCGGGCTCGCGGCGGTCGTCGTCCCAGCGCTCGCGTGAAGCGCTCGTAGAGGTCGAGCGAGCGGTCGAACATGAACTTCCCCCAGCGGCGCTCGTTGTCGGTGACGAAGTTCTTCGAGCTGGCGATCGCCAGCAGCCCCTGGCAGCACCACGCCCAGTAGCGCGACAGGTGCCAGCGGTACAGGTAGAGGCCTGTGTCCCAGTTCACGTACCCGCTGTGGGTCCAGTAGGCGGGCAGCGCCCGTCGCACAAAAGCGCGCAGCGTGCGCGCGTAGCTCTCCGGGATCGGCTGCATCCCCTCGCGCCGCGCCTGCTCGTAGTAGTAGATGACGTCGAGCACGATGTTGGCGTACTCCGCCGACTCGATGTTCTGCTTGTAGCCGGCGCGCTGGAACGGGTTGCGGTGGAAGTTGTAGCTCGGCCCCAGGTTGGGAATGCGCCACGGCGGAGTGGGCCGCTTCGCGCCGCGCAGGAAGCGCACCAGCTGGCGGCGGTAGTCGTGTCGCAGCAGGCTTGGATCACCGGTCATGCTGACCGCGCACGCGTGCAGCTCGGCGAAGAAGTTGATCTGGTTGAGCCGCACGTTCGGGTACAGGAAGAACGGCGACTCGGCGACCGAGCGCACGGCCTGCACCATCCGCGCGACGAGCGCATCGGACAGGCCGAGCTGCTCGCGCGCGCGCCATGCGTAGTAGAGCGCGCGGGCCACCTTCGGGTCGATCGACAGGTGCATGGAGCTGTCGCGGCGCGCCATGCTGGAGACCCAACCCGGAGCATGGAGCTGTGTCTCCGAGCGCGGATCGGAGTGCCGGGTCGGGCGTCCGTCGCGCGGGATGCGCAACGGCGGCTCTTCGCACAGGCGCGCCGCCAGCAGGCGCGCGCGCTCGTCGTTGCGGGCTGCTCCCTCGTGGCCGTCGAACGCCGCGATCGCATGGGTCGACAGCGCGGACGAGTTGATGCGCGTGTCGTTCGTGTAGATGTTCTGCGAGTCGCTCCAGAGCCGGTCCATGGCCGGCTGCAGCCAGTCGGCGAAGTCCCAGTAGTCGGAGTTGCGCAGGGGCGGGCGCGCCGACGGTGAGGGCTTCGGCCACCTCCCTCCCCGGTGCGGCGAACACCGCGGGCGCGCGGGCGCCGAGCGCGATCCCGGCGACGCCGACGGCGCCGCCGACCAGGAAGGTCCGGCGCGTCTCTCCCCTGTCCATGACCGGTTACTCCTCCACGCCGGCGAGCTTTCGCAGCAGCCGGCGCAGCGTCTCGAGCTCGGCGGCGTCGAGCGGGGCGAACACGTCCTGGGCCGTCTCGACCGACACCTTGCGCGCGCGCTCGAGGGTTCGCCGCCCCCGGGCGGTCAGGTAAACCGCATGCTTTCGGCGGTCGTCCGGATGCTGGCGGCGCTCGGCGAGCCCCATCGCCTCCAGCTCGTCGATCACGGCGACCATCGAGCTCGCGTCGATCAGCGAGCGGGTGACGAGCTCCTGCTGCGCGCTGCCCGGGATGCGAGTCGATCAGCGTGAGCAGTCCGAAATGCGGCGGGCGCAGCCCGAGCGGCTCCAGCGCCTGTGCGAACTTCGCCGCCATGCGCTGCCCGTTCCAGGAGAGCAGGAAGCCCGGGGCGCTGGCAAGGGGCTCTGGGGGGCGGTCGTCGAAGCGCATGTCTGTGTGACCAATATTACGTTAGCCGAGCAAATCGTTTGTGATATAAACCATTCGCTCTGCTTACGAAGGCTGGAGGTTAACGGACGTGTCTGCTCTCACCCGCTGGGTCCTCTCCCACAAGCGCATCGTCGTCGTCAGCTGGGTCGTCCTCACGATCGCCGGGATGGCGGCGGCCGGGCCGGCCACCGACGCACTCGATCCGGAGTTCTCGGTCCCCAACAAGGAGGGCTGGGAGACCAACGTGGAGATCGCCAAGCGCTACCAGGGCACCGGCGGCGACACTGTCCCACTGGTTCCGGTCGTGACGCTGCCCGCAGGGCAAGACGGTGGACTCTCCCGGCGTGCGCGCGGACCTCGCGCGAATCGACCGGCGCCTCTCCGACAAGCTGCCGCGGTCGCGCCTCGCCTCCTATCGCATCGACCGGCGACCGGGCCTTCGTCTCCCGCGACGGGCGCACCACGTTCGCGCTCGTCTATCCGCAGCCCGACCCGGACTCGACGTTCGGGGAGAACCCGCGTGCCGAGAAGTCGGCGAGTGCGGCCCTGCGCGGCGTCACCGTCGCCGGCGCCCCGGTCCACCTGACCGGCTTCGACGCGCTGATGGAGGACTCGGGCGCCGGCAACGACGGCCCGGGCGTGCTGATCGAGGCGCTGATCGGCGGCCTCGGTGCGCTCCTGGTGCTGACGTTCGTGTTCGCTTCCTTCCTGGCGGTGATCCCGGTCGTGATGGCGGTCGTGTCGATCATGACCACGTTCCTGCTGCTGCTGGTGCTGACGGAGCTGACCAGCGTCTCGCCGATCGTGCAGTTCCTGATCGCGCTGATCGGCCTCGGCGTCGCGATCGACTACTCGCTGATCGTCGTCGTCGCGCTGGCGTGAGGAGCGCGCCCACGGCGCAACCGGCGACGAGGCCGTGCAGCGCGCGATGGAGACCGCCGGCCGGGCGGTCGTCTTCAGCGGCATCACGGTCGCGATCGGCCTGTTCGCGCTGATCGCGCTGCCCCTGCCGTTCCTGCGTTCGATGGGCTACGCGGGTCTGCTGATCCCGCTGGTCTCGACGCTGGTCGCGATCACGCTGCTGCCGGTCGTGCTGGCGAAGCTGGGGTCGCGGCTCGACTGGCCCCACCGGCGCACCGACGACAAGGCGAGCCGCGCGTGGACCCGCTGGGCGACCGGCCGTCGCGCGCCGCCGCTGGCTCGCGGCCGGCGCCGGGCTGGCGGTGATCCTGGCGCTCGTCTTCGCCGCCACCGACCTGCAGCTGGGCAGCTCCGACGCCAACACGGTCGCGAAGTCCGGCGACGCCAAGGACGGCCTCACGGCGCTGGAGAAGTCCGGCATCGGCGAGGGATCGATCCTTCCCCACGAGGTGCTCGTCAAGGGCGACACCGATCCGCAGAAGGTGGCCGCGGACCTGCGCCAGGTCGACGGCATCCACGGCGCCGTGGCGCCGGCGAGCGCGCCTGGCGGCGCGACGGGACCGCGCTCGTCGAGGCGATCCAGGTGCCCGACAGCGGATCGCAGCGAGGGCAAGCGACACGCTCGACGCCGTGCGCGACACGGCGCACGACGCCGGCCCCGACGTGCGCGTCGGCGGCCAGCCCGCCGTCGAATGCGGACTTCGTCGACGCCGTCTACGGCAGCTTCCCGCTGATGATCGCGCTGATCACCGATCACGACGTTCATCCTGCTGGCGCGGGCCTTCCGCTCGCTGCTGCTGCCGCTCAAGGCGATCGTGCTGAACATCCTCAGCGTGGCCGCCGCCTGGGGCGTGCTGGTGCTCGTCTGGCAGCACGGCTACGGCTCGGAAGCGATCTTCGGCATCGAGGCGACGGGCTCGATCCCGTCGTGGATGCCGCTGATGATCTTCGCGTTCCTGTTCGGCCTCTCGATGGACTACGAGGTGTTCATCCTCTCGCGCATGCGCGAGGAGTACGACCGCACCGGCTCCACCGAGACGGCCGTGATCCGGGGCATCGCCCGCACCGGGCGGCTGGTCACGAGCGCCGCGCTGATCCTGTTCCTCGCGTTCACCGCGATGGCGTCGGGCCCGGGGACCGACCTGAAGATGATGGCCACGGGTCTGGCGGCGGGGATCCTGCTCGACGCGACGGTGATCCGCGCGTTGATCGTGCCCGCCGTGATCGCGCTGATGGGCCGCTGGAACTGGTGGCTGCCCGGCCTGGCCGGCAAAGCTGCTGCGCGTGGAGCCGTCGATTCCGCCGGGCTTCGCGACCCAGACCGACAGCTCGCTAGGGGCGCCCGTCGGCGTGCCCTGGCCACCCCGACGGGGGGTGGCTAGGGTTGTTCCCGTGGCCACCCCGACGCGCCGCTTCCACATCCCCTCGGCACTGCGCCGCTCGTCGTCCCGGCTCGACGTCGAGACGGTGCAGCGACTGCTGGCCGAGGGCGCGCTGCTCGTCGACGTCCGCCGCCAGGACGACCCGGCCGCCCCGCTGGCGCAGTCGGTGCGCGTCGCGCCCGACGAGGTGCCGGGCCGGCTGCCGGAGTTCCCGCGCGACATGCCGATCGTGCTCTCCTGCACCTGAGTACGCGAGGCGACCAGCGTCCGTGTGGCGCACTGGCTGAGGGACCGGGGGTACGAGGCATACGCGCTCGACGGCGGGCACGCCGCGCTGCTCGGAGCGCGCCCGCTGGACGCCGATGCCTCCGCGCACGAGACGCGCGACGCCGCGCGTTCCACGATCAGCGCGCTGCGCCACCGCCGCTTCCGGATCTACTCGGCCGGGGTGCTCTTCTCGCTCACCGGCAACTGGGTGGAGGCGGCCGCGTTCGGCTACGTCGTGCTGCTGCTCGGAGGCTCCGCCGCGACGCTCGGGCTGATCGGGTTCCTGAACACGATCCCGAACCTGATCTGGGGACTGCCGGCGGGCGCGCTCGCGGACCGCTACGACCGCCGCAAGCTGCTGCTCCTGTTCCAGGGAGCGAACGCCCTCGTCGCCGTGGCGCTGGCCGTGCTGTGGGCGACGGACGCCCTCACGGTCCCGCTGATGGGAGCGCTCGCCGTGATCGGCGGCAGCCTCGGCACCCTCAGCTTCCCCCCGTTCCAGGGCATGCTGGCCTCGACCGTCCCGGAGGAGGACCTCGAGAGCGCGGTCGCGGTCAACAGCCTCTCGCTGCAGGTCGCGCGGTTCATCGGGCCCGCGATCGCCGGGGTCCTGCTCGCGACGAGCGGTCCGACGGCCGTGTTCGTCGTGAACGCCTTCAGCTTCCTGGGAGTGCTGGTGGCGGTCGGGATGCTGCCCGGGTCGCGCGTGGCCGCCGCCGCGAGCTCGCTCGGCGGCGCGATGAAGGACGGCCTGCGCTACGTCTTCGGGCAGCGCAGCATGTCGTCGCTGATGATCCTCACGATGCTCGCGGGAGTGTTCGGCACGCCGCCGATCGCGTTCATGCTGCCGGGCATCGTGAAGTTCCAGCTCCACGGCGGCGCGGCCACGCTGGGGGCGCTGACCGCGTGCATCGGGCTCGGGTCGCTGCTCGGATCGGTCGCGATGCTGTTCCTCGCCCGGCGCGTGAACAAGGGCGAGCCCGTGATCGCCGGGTTCTTCCTGACCGCGATCGCGATCAGCCTCGTCGGCATCTCCGAGAGCGTCCCGCTCTCGCTGGTCCTCGCGGTGATCGGCGGCTTCAGCGGCGTGGTGTTCATCGGGCTCTCGACGGTCGTGGTGCAGACGATGAGCAGCGAGGAGATGCGGGCGCGGGCGATGGCCATCTGGGCGGGGGCCTTCGTCGGCCTCCTGCCGTTCGGGGCCCTGATCACGACCGCGCTCGCGGCGTGGCTCGGCGCCGGCGGCGCCGTCACCGTGGACGCCCTGATCATGCTGGTCGGCGGCGTGGCCGTGCTCGCGCGGCGGCCGGAGCTGGGCTGGCTCGGGTGCGCGGCGCTGCCGGAGGCGTGCGTGGCCGCAACCGTGCCGTCGGCGGTGGCGCTCGAGGGCCGCGGTTCGCGCCCGGCGTAATAGGTTTCCCCCATGCCCACCGCACTCGTCAGCGGCGCCAACCGCGGCCTCGGCCGCGAGGCCGCCCGCCAGCTCGCGGCCAAGGGCTACCGCGTGATCCTGACCGCGCGCGACGAGGAGAAGGCGAAGGAGGCCGCCGCCGCGCTCGCCGCCGAGGGCGCGGATGTGCGCCCGCTCGCGCTCGACGTGTCCGATCCGGACAGCATCGACGCCGCCGCGGCCCGCGTCGCCGAGGACCCCGGTGAGCTCGACGTGCTGGTCAACAACGCGGGCATCGGGTCGGACTTCGGCGTCGCCGGCGTGGAGCCCGACTTCGCCGCGATCCAGCGCGCGCTCGACACGAACTTCTTCGGCGCGTACCGGCTGACGATCGCGCTGCTCCCGCTGCTGCGCAAGAGCGGCCAGCCCGCGGATCGTGAACGTGTCGAGCGGGATGGGCGGCGTGAACGAGATGGGCGGCTGGTCGCCCGGCTATCGCGTCTCGAAGGCGTCCCTCAACGCGATGACGCGCATCCTCTCCACCGAGCTGAAGGACGCAGGCTTTCTCGTCAACTCGGCCTGCCCGGGTTTCGTCGCAACCGACATGGGCGGCCCGATGGGCGCGCAGAAGTCCGTCGAGGACGGGGCCTCGGGGATCGTCTGGCTCGCCACGCTGCCGGACGACGGGCCCACCGGCGGCTTCTTCCGGGACGGCAAACAGATCGTCTTCTGATGGCCGCGCCCACGCCGGTTCGCGGGCTGTTCGAGACACATCTCACCGTGGCCGACGTCGGGCGCTCCACCGGGTTCTACCGCGACGTGGTCGGACTGCCGGTGGCGCTCGACCTGCCGGAGCGCAACGCCGCCTTCCACTGGATCGGCGCGCCGGGCCGCGCGATGCTCGGGCTGTGGGGCATCGGGTCCTCGGTGAACAGCATGCACCTGCACATCGCGTTCGACGTCGCGCTGGACGACCTGCTGCGCGCGCCCGAACGGCTGCGTGACGCCGGCGTCACGCCCCTCTCCTTCTTCGGCCAGGAGACGACGGAGCCCGACGTGCTCGCGTGGATGCCCGCCGGCGCCGTGTACTTCCGCGATCCCGACGGGCACCTGCTCGAGTACCTGACGATGCTGGACGCAGCCACCGCGCCCCGAAGCGGGCATCCTCCCGTACTCGCGCTGGACCGCATAACAGAGCCGGTATTTCCCGCGCGGGGGCGCGAAAACGCGTCTATCGTGGACATGTATTCGCAGTTCGTGCCTCTGTCCAGGGGGCCGGCTGAGCAGGGACCCCCAGGGAAGGGAAATAGATGCGAAAGCTGTTACTCGGCTGCGGCACGGCAATTCTTGCTTTGGCGATGGCCTCATCCGCCTCGGCGGCGACCTTCAAGTGCAACGAGGTCGTCACCGACGGTACCTACACCAACGTGACCGTCCCGGCGAACGGGTCGTGCACGATGATCAACTCGACCGTCCTCGGCGACGTGTCCGTCACGACGAACGGCTACTTCCAGGCGACCAACACCGACATCAGCGGCAAGGTGCGCGCCAACAACGCGCAGACGCTGTTCATCGACAGCGAGACGACCGTCGGCCGCGACATCAAGAGCGGGCGCACGGCGCAGGTCTTCATCTACAACGCGACGGTCGGCCGCGGCATCGCCGCCGACGACGGGACCGAGGTCGTCCAGATCTGCGGCAACCTCGTCTCGGCGGGCGGCATCCACGTGACCGACAGCGGCCCGGACATCCTGGTCGGCGATCCGCTCGCCGACTGCGCCGGCAACACGGTCAGCGACGGCAACCTCGAGGTCTCGCGGAACTTCGCGGACGTCGAGTTCGTGGTGCGCGGCAACACGGTCTCCAGCAAGAACCTCGAGGTGATCAGGAACCTCGGCCCCGCGGAGAAGTTCGTCGACGACAACAGCGGCGGCAAGCAGGCCAACTGCAGGAACAACGAGGCGCCGTTCACGGCCACCGACAACAACGATTGGTCGAAGGGGCGGACGGGTCAGTGCCGCGTGCTCCTGACCTGTGACGAGGTGCTCGCGGCGCCGACGTGGACGAGGTGCAGCGTGCCGGTCGGGCGCTTCCTGCACCATGTTCGACTCGAAGGTCATCGGCAACGTGATCGCGCTCGACAACGCGTACTTCCAGGCGACCAACACCGACATCGCCGGGAAGGTCAAGGCCACGCGCTCGCAGACCCTGTTCATCGACTCCGAGTCGACGGTCGGCGGCGACGTGCAGGCGGAGCGCACCATCCAGGTGTACGTGTTCAACGCCACGATCGGCCACGGGATCGCCGTGAACCGCACGACCGAGGTCGTGCAGCTGTGCGGCAACACCGTCACCAAGGGCAACGTCACGGTCGCCGACAGCGGCACGGACGTCCTGATCGGCGCTCCGGGCGCGGACTGCGCGAGGCAACACCATCGAGGCGGGCAACATGTCGCTGAAGCGCAACTTCACGGACGTCGAGTTCGTGGTGCGCGGCAACTCGCTGCCCCTGGGCAGCCTCACGGTGCAGAAGAACAAGGGCCCGGCGGACAAGTCCGTCCAGGACAACTCCGGCGGGGGCACGCTGGACTGCGTGGGCAACGCCGATCCCTTCGCCGCCGCCGGGAACACCTTCCCGACGGTCACCGGCCAGTGCGTGGAGGTCTGACGGGCAGCACCCTCGGTCTCTGACCGAACCGAAGATCCTGAAGGCCCGCACCTCGGTGCGGGCCTTCTTCGTCTCCGGGGTGCTAGGTGCTCGCGCGCACCTCGCCGTTCGTCACGTCGGGGCCGCCCTGGACCAGGTCGGCGATGTTGTCCCGGACCCATTCGCCGGCGGCCTTCACCGACGCGTCCGCCGCCGCGGCGTCGTCGCACAGGGTGATCGTGACCAGCGTTCCTCCGCCTCCGTCGACCAGGTACCACGCCGAGACACCGGGCATGTCCTGGACGATCGGAACGAACTCCTCCGCTGCCCGGCGCGCCGCCTCGGCGACGTCGCTGCTCTGATACCGGCGAATCGATGCATGCATCGCAAGCCTCCAGTCGGATCGGCGGGCCGCCACCGGGCCCGCGCACAGGCTGGAACATATCCGGCCAGTACGGCGCCGGAGGCGATTTCAGGCGGTAGCATCCGACGGGTCTTCGCTGGCAACCACGGAGGGAGAGCAAGATGCGAAACCTCGCAGCTGTTCTTGGCATCGGACTCGTCGCGTCGATCGCGATGGCCGCACCTGCAACCGCCACACACTTTCAAGTGCAATCAGGTCGTCACCGGCGGCAGCTTCGACGACGTGACCGTCCCGCGGGACGGGTCGTGCACCCTGACCGACTCCACCGTCACGGGCAAGGTCAAGGTGAAACGGGGCGCCTACTTCAAGGCGACCGGCACCGACATCGGCCGCGGGGTTCACGCCGACGACGCGCTCACCGTCTTCATCGACACGGGCTCGACCGTCGGCCGCAGCGTGAAGGTGGACGACACCGCCCAGGTCTTCGTCTTCAACGCCACCGATCGCCAGGGACATCGAGGTCGACGACGCCTCCGAGGTCGTGCAGATCTGCGGGACGACGGTGACAAAGGGAGACGTCGAGGTCACCGACAGCGGCATCGACATCCTCGTCGGCGACCCGAAGACCGTCGACTGCGCCGGCAACACCGTCAGCAAGGGCGACGTCGAGGTCAACCACAACCGCGCGGACGTCGAGTTCGTGGTGCGAGGGCAACACGATCGCCGAACGGCGACCTCGAGGTGAACCGCAACCGCGGGCCGGTCGAGAAGTTCGTGGAGGACAACAAGGGCGGGGACGAGCTCGAGTGCCACGGCAACAAGTCGCCCTTCACCGCTTCGGGCAACACGGGCTGGGCCAAGAGGAAGGGTCAGTGCCGGGATGTGCTGACCTGCAACGCCGTCCTCACCGGAGTGACCACCGACGACGTGGTCGTCCCGGTCGACGGCGCGTGCACGCTGACCGACTCGACCGTCAAGGGCAACGTGTTCGTCTCGCGCGGCGGGTTCTTCCAGGCGACCAACACCGACATCGCCGGCAGGGTGAAGGCGCGCGACGCCCTCACGCTGTTCATCGACACGGACTCGACCGTGGGCCGCAGCGTCGACGCGGATGGAACGGCGCAGGTGTTCGTGTTCAACGCAACGGTCGGCGACGTCGAGGTCGAGCACAGCTCCGAGGTCGTCCAGGTCTGCGGCACGAAGGTGCGCCACGACGTGGAGATCAAGCGCAGCGGCTTCGACATCCTCGTCGGCGACCCCAAGACGAATGACTGTGCCGGCAACACGGTCGGCGACGACGTCGAGGTCGAGCGCAACGACGCCCAGGTGGAGCTGGTGGTGCGCGGGAACGCCATCGGGGGCGACCTCGAGGTGAACCGCAACAGCGGCCCGGCGGACAAGGCCGTCGAGGACAACACCGGCGGCAGGAAGCTCGAGTGCTTCGGCAACGAGGATCCCTTCACGGCCGCCGGCAATGCGTTCTCCAAGGTCAAGGGGCAGTGCCAAGTGCCTGGAGGTGTGACCCGCAAAGGGCGTCGCTAGCGCTTGCGCCAGGCTCCCCCGAACAGGCGCGACAGGCGCCCGGACGAGGTGTTCGCCCGAAACTCGGGCGCGCCGGGGTCGGGTTCCGGCAGCGCGGCCGCCTCGGCCGCGTCGATGGTGAGGGACACCCGGCGCTCGGCGATCCTCCCCACCTCGGGAGCATCGACGAAGCGCAGCCCCTGCGAGGTGCTGATCACGATCCCGTCGAAGATGTGCTCCTTCGGGTTCTCGAGGACACGCTCGACGCGACCGACGACCTGGTCGTCGGAGGAGCGCACTTCCGTGCCTCGCTCCAGCAGCTTGTAGGAGATGGCGTGGCCCTCGTCCATCGCCTGAAAGCCTAACGCGGCTAGCGCGTGAAGAAGCGGCGTACCCGGCGCTTGCGCTGCCCGTCGCCCGAACGCTGCGATACCTCGACCGGATCCTCCGCGTAGATCTCGTCGAGCAGGCCGAGGAAGCGGCGCCCGAGGTTGAACCGCAGCAGCGACCGCTCGGCTTCCTCCCGGCTCTTCCCGCTGTTCCTCATGTTCAGGATCTGCTCGCGGAACATCTCCGTCATCTCGGGGCTCGGCTCGGTGAGGGACTCGGCCCCGGCTCCGTTGCTCGATGGCTCGGCGGGTTGTTCGGCGACCGGTTCGGGGAGGTTCGGCTCCGCGACCACCTCGGGCTCGGGCTCGGGCTCGGGAGCCACCTCGGCCACGGGCTCGGGCTCAGGCTCCGGCTCCGCGGCCACCACGGGCTCGGGCTCCTCGGCCACGGGCTCGGGCTCAGGCTCGGGCTCCGGGGCGGCCGGTTCCTCGACGGGCGCTTGCGCGGCATGGCGAGCATCCAGCTCGCGTGACAGCTCGGACTCGGGCTCCTCCACATTGCGCAGTGCCTCGACCGCGTCGTCCAGCTCGACGCGCAGCGCATCCACCATCCCGGCGATCGTGCCGGTCAGCAGCTCGAAGCTGTTCATCAGCTGGAAGGCCCGGTCGAGCGCGTACTTCAGCGCCTCGCGACCCTCTTCCTCGGAGCGCTGGGTGAGCGCGCGCGATTGACGGATCGCATCCAGCTCGATCGCCGCGACCCGCGCGACGGCGGTGTCGATGATCTTCCTCAGCTCGGGCTCGAGCGCGGAGGGGAGCGCTTCGTGGCGCGCCGAGGGCGCGCCGGCGACCAGCTCCTGCTGGTACTCCGACAGCGCGGCCGTCGCGCTGGACGGATCTGCGGTGGTGGGCGCGGTCTCGTCGATCTCTGTCACGTCTGCCCCTTCTGCCTCTTGCACGTCCTGTACCTCCTGCGCGTCGTGCGCTTCTGCGTTCTCTGCCTCGTCAGGCGAATCCCGGGAATCGCCGGGCGGCACACGCTGAGCCGAGGACAGCTCTTCGGATCTCTCCGCGTAGCGTTTGGCCGTGGACTCCGTTTCAGGCCTCCACGTGGCAGGGGCCTTGTGGCCTTCCGTGCCCTTTTCTTCTGCCGATCGAACAGTGCCAAGTCGAGCCAGCTCCTTGCTCGCTGCGAGTCGCCTACACCCTACCGGCCGCATAAAGAGGCTGCAATCCGCACTCGGGCCGGGACGCGGAAGGTCATGCGTCGAGCGCCATCCCTGCGAATGTCGTCCATACTGACCAGCCGATGATCGCGGCCGGCCGCCTCGCGAACGGGGCGCTCCTTGCTCTTCCCGGGGCTCTGACCGTTTTTCTGGGCTTCAGCGCAGGTGGGTTCTTCCCTGATGCGCAGGCGCTCGCGGCGCTCGTGCTCGCGGCCGTCCTCGCGCTGCGGATCGCGCTTGCCGAGGCGCCCTTTGCCGGCTTCGGTAAGTGGGTGGCAGTGGCCGCCGGGGCGCTCGCCCTCTTCGCACTCTGGACGCTGCTGTCCGGCTTCTGGTCCGATGCGCACGCGCGCGCGCTGCTCGAGTTCGATCGCGTCGATCCTGTATTTGCTTGCCCTCATACTGTTCGGCTCGCTGCCCCGCAGCACGATCGCAGTTCCGATGGATGGTGCGAGGGCTCGCGCTCGGCATCCTCGTCATCTGCGTGAGCGGCCTGGTGACCCGCGTCCTCCCGGACCTGTGGCCGATCTCCCAGACGCTCGCCGAGGACCGGTTGAGCTATCCGCTCACCTACTGGAACGCGCTCGGGCCTGCTCGCCGCCGTCGGCATCATCCTCTGCTTCCACTTCGCAAGCAGTCGCAGCGAACCGCCCGCCGTTCGCGTGCTGGGGGCCGCCGCCGTACCGCTGCTTGCGGTGACCTTTTCTTCACCTTCTCGCGCGGGGCGATCGCGGCCGGCATCCTTGGCCTCGCCTCATACGTCGTCGCTCGGGCGACCGCGGGCCATCCTGAGCGGATTCGCTCGCCGTGGGACCCGCGACCGCGATCGCGGTCGTGATCGCTTACAACGCCGACCTGCTCGCGACCCTCAACCCAACCAGCCCTGCAGCCGTCGAACAGGGCCAGGACGTCGCCCTCGCGGCTGCGCTGTGCTCGGCCGCCGCGGGCCTGTCACGTCTGGTGCTTCTGCGTCTCGATCCGCATCTCGGCCTCGGCCGGATCCCCGCGCGTGTGCGCCGTCTCGTGGCGGCCGGGGGAGTTGCCTGTGTGGTGTTGGCGTTGCTGGTGCTGGGCGCTCCCGGCTACGTCGCCGACCAGTACGACCGCTTCGTGGAGGGCGGCGCAGTCGGCGAGCCGGGAGACCTTCGGACCCGTCTCACCGATCCAGCCAGCAACGGTCGCCTCGAATCCTGGGACGTTGCGATCGATGCATTCGGAGACGCGCCCCTCGCGGGAGAGGGCGCCGGCACCTACGGAACCATATGGGCCCGTCGACCGCCCGATCGTGTCCAGCGTGCTCGACGCCCACTCGCTGTACGTCGAGGTGCCGGCTGAACTGGGTGTCATTGGGTCTGCGTTGCTCCTGATCGTGCTGGGCGTGATCATCAGCGGGCTCGTGGCGCGGTCCCGAGGCCCACACCGCACGCTGTACACGGCCACGCTCGCGGCCGTGCTCGCATGGGCGATTCATGCCGGCGTGGACTGGGACTGGGAGATGCCCGCCGTAACGCTGTGGGTCTTCGTGATCGGCGGCGGCGGCGCTGGCTACACGCAGCAAGGATCGGCCGGGGATCTCGCCACCGGGCGCCGTCCTTCGCCTGGCCGCGATCGCCGGGTGCCTGGCGCTCGCCGTCGTACCGGGTCTCTTGCTGGTCTCGGAAGACCGGCTCAGCGCGAGCGCCGACGCGTTCGAGCGCGGTGATTGCGCGGCTGCCATCGACGCCGCGCGCGCGTCGATCTCCGCGCTTTCGGTGCGACCCGAGCCGTACGAGCTGCGGGCCTATTGCCGGCTGCGGGCCGGACGCGCGCGCGCGGCGATCCGGGACCTCGAGCGCGCGGCTGACCGCGACCCCCAAAACTGGGTGTACCGCTACGGGCTGTCGGTCGCCCGGGGCGCAGCAGGGCTCGACCCGCGGCGACAGTCACGCGCGGCGCTGCGACTCAATCCACTCGATACCGAGGCCCAGGAGTTGGTCAGACGCTTTGCGACCGACGACCCTCGGGCTTGGAGGCGGCAAGCGAAAGCGCTGCTCGCCGGGGCGTCGCCCTTCTACCTATCGACGCGCTAGTCGTCGTCGCAGTCAGTCGGCTTCGGCGGCTTCGGCTTGGGCTTCGGTTTCGGCTTGGGCTTCGGCTTCGGCTTGGAAGACTTGGCGCTCTTCGACTTTGTCGACCGGTTGCTGCTTGATGACTTGCTGACAGTCCTGAACTTCTTGGTGCTCGTCGACTTCTTGCCCTTGGATTGGTTGCCCTTGGACTTCTTGTGGTCGCCATGGTGATCGTTGTCGTCGCCATGGTGATCATTGTCGTGCGAGCCCGGCTCGCAGTACTCCTTGTGTGACGCATTGTTGCCCGCCAGCAATCCGCCGTCCGGAAGGCCGCCCGCGTTGCCCAGAATTGCTCCTCCGCCGACGATCAGTGCGGCGCCTGCCAGCGCGAGGCCGGCGAGGCGTGTACGTAGGAGCCGCACCCCGGCCGGTGCTCCCGACCCGGCGCGGGGGGCCTCGGCTCGCCTGAGCGCCCGGAGCTTGATCCGGTCGAGTTCCAGGGGGCTTGGCTGCGTCCGGTCCCGCCGGAGCCGCTCGGCAACTTCTCGCAGCTCTGCGGGAAGGGAATCCTCATCACGATGCGCCATCACAGGACTTATACGTACGCGCGGCCCTATTCCTGATCGAAGATGATCCGGCGCATGATGCGCGACGACGACTTCGACCGGCTCTACGCCGCGGAGGCGGAGCGGCTGTTCGGCTTTCTCGTCTACAGAACCGGCGACAGGGGGTTCGCGGAGGACGTGCTCGCCGACACATTCGAGCGCGCTCTGCGCGGCCGGCGCGGCTTCGATCGCCGCAAGGCCAGCGAGAAGACCTGGCTGTACACGATCGCGCTCAACCTCCTGCGTGACGGGGCGCGGCGCCGGGCAGCCGAGGGCCGGGCGCTCCAGCGACACGCCCAATCCGCGTCGTCGGACTCAACGCCCCAGCCGGACACGATCGAGCAACGAGGAGATCTGCAGCGGGCGCTCGGGTGCCTGAGCGCCGACGAGCGGGAGGCCGTGGCCCTCCGCTTTGGCGCCGACCTGACCATGCCCGAGATCGCCAAGCTGCAGGGGGAGCGCTTGACGACGATCGAGGGGCGTGTGTACCGAGCGTTACGCAAGCTGCGCGACGAGCTGTCCTAGGTAGATATGGCAGTGCCTATGAGCTTGTTTTCTCACCGTAGTTGGAACTGCAGCATCCGCTGTGCGTGGCCCACGACGCCGGGAGCATGACCGAGAGAGCTCAAGGAACCGAGGTCGCGCATATGCAGGTCGTGTCGGAGGGCGGCCGCCTCGTAGAACTCACGGCTTCGCCACACGATCGGAAAGTCTCCCCAGCCGCGGCTCTCCGTACGGTCACCGATGTTGACGGAGGCATAGAAGCACCCGGTCGGCTCGACGTGCCTATGTACGAATCCAAAACAACTCTTGGCGACGTCGTCCGACATATGTAGGAGCACAGCGAAGGCCCAAATGAAGTCGAATCTTCTGCCGAGGTCCACGCGCGAAATATCTTCGGCGAGGACCAACTGAGGGCGCTTCTGTTCGAGCCCAGCCTCAAGCAGTTCCGTCCGGCCCTCTTCGAGAACCTTCGCCCGAACGTCTAGTCCCCAATAGTGCCCTTCCGCGAGGTACGCAATGATCGGAATACCTCCCCTGAGGGTGCCACAGCCGAGGTCGGCGAAGTAACTCTCCGACTTCAGACCAGCTTCCTTCAGAAACTCGATCTGGAAACGACGCTTTGTCTCCCAGATCTCGCCAGGCCCCACGAGCGAATGTCGTTGCGCGGTGGGCGTCATGGCCTCGATTCTTGGAGGCTCTGCGTTGGACTCTGTCGCGCAGGCGTTGGAACGTCTTCATCTCCATCCAAGGCACGATGTGTAGGTATTCATTCTGAGCCGGCGTCCAAACGATCCTGGCGCGCTACGGGCCAGTGGCAGGCCAGCCGCCTACGCGCTACCCCGGGCCCGGAGTAAGCCAAGTTAGCCGATGATGGGTCGATGGCCGTCGTCGGCATAGAACAATCCGTCCGCATGTGGAACAGGTGTCGTGGAGCGTCTATCGTCTGGCGAGTGGATCAAGAGCGGAGAGCTGCCGGCGTTGGAGGGGACAGTTCGTCGCCTCGCGAACGGGCCACATCCCGTCGGAGACTGCTCGCCGGGGCCGGAGCGGCCGCCGGGGGGTTAGGGCTTGCGTCGTTGGGCGAGCCGCATGCCGCGCTCGCAGACCAGATCACTTACGGTCATGTAAAAGCCCCGGTCCGTGCGGTTGCTGCCGGCAACGTCAACATCACTTCGCCACCTTCGTCGATAGACGGTGTGCGCCTGGTACCAGATTCCCGGGTCCTTCTGACCGGGCAAACCCCCGCGAGTCGCAACGGTATCTACGTCTTTAGCCGACCTGGCGCGGCCATGGTAAGGGCAGCCGACGCCCGCACCAGCCTCGATTTTCCCGGTGGCTTCCTGATCGCGGCTTCGGACGAAGGTAATGCGTACGGGCCTTCCTTGTGGCGCTTCGCAAATACCGGGAACTTCACAATCGACACCACCGAGGTCAGATTCAAGCTGATGATGGTGGCGGTGACTGGTGACCCTCAAGGTGTCGTGGCTGCGGGCCCGGCACGCTTGCCTTGAACGAATCGAGTTACGGCGGCCTTTACTACAAGCACAAGCTGACGACTGCAGATGGCTGGCGAGGAGTGGCCAGTAAGGCTCGGGGGACCGCGATTCGGTTCGTGACCGCGGGCGGGGACGACCTCGATGACGGCCTTTCGTGGGGCTCGGCTTTCAGGCGTATTCAGCGAGCGGTGGATTCGCTCATGCTCGGATCCGGGACGATTTGCGTGGACGGGGGCTCCTACACCGAGACAGTTACGCTGGCCCCCAATCAAGCACCCGTTGGCATAGTCGGGGTGGGGATCGGACTCGGGACCGGCACAAGGATCGTTGCACCTTCCGCCACCGGCACATTGCGTCGTCTTGAACAGCGGCAACCATCACTTCGAGAACATCACGACGACCTCCTACGGCGATGGCAATCATTGGACGGGGATCGGCTGGAAGCTCGACGGATGCTCGGGTGCACGACTTGTCCGGTGCGCTCACCAGGGCCCGGATACATATGTAAAAAGCACTGGCTTCGGCGGGAAGGCCCTCGAGGTCACGCGTTGCGAGGGACTCCACATCGAAGACTTTTATTTCCGCAAGGTCAGGATCGGGGTCCACCTGGTATTCGAAGCGACGACGTCCATCTTCGAGAACGTGACTGGCGATCAATGCGTTCAAGCACTTGTCTTGAGTGGCAACGCCGGTGGCAACTTGTTCTTGAAGTGGAAGTCGGTCTATAACGGGATCAGGGGAGCGAATACAAGGGTGGTGGACATCGGCGGTGGGGGCAACAACACCTTCATCCTTTCCGACTGGGACGAGTCCGGATCTAACAAAGCTTTCATCAGTTCCGATTGGAATGTGCTCATCGGCAGTACTTTCGCGCCGAACACGACGGTAACGGTGGACGGCAACTCAAACACCTTCGAGATGCTGACAAGCACTGGGAAAGCCCCTTACCGTCAGCGGAAACAAGAATCATTTCAGGTCCCTTCGCAGTCTCGGCACCACCACGATCACCGGCGCGGGAAACATCGTCGAGAATCCGGTTACGCGCGCCCCGGGGGGAACTGGATGGGCTCAAGCGGTTTACCGGCAGCGCAGCTGGGGCGATAGCAGGCGGAGTCAACAGAAACGGCCTTCCGTTCAACAGGGTCAATGCAGCGCCTGCAGACGAAGATTTGATCGCCAATGAGGCAATGTGGTGGTTCGACTCCACCAACGGCGCGCGAAGGTCAAGTTCAAGGCCAAGCAGGCTGACGGCAAAGTGCTAAACGGGGAACTTCGGCTTAGCTGACGCCAGCCGGCGCCCTAGCGCGATCTGCCGTATCAGGATTGTCGAGCCTGCTCAGAGCCTGGGTGGAATCTCATCGACCAGCCGACGACACCACGCCAACCTGGACTCCCATCCCACTCCTCGCCTCGCCTCGCACTTCCATGCGTGTACCCCAGAGGCACTTCAGGGCAGCTGATCGCGCCGCAGTCGCGCCGCCCGAGTCGCACGCCATATCGGTCCAGGTCTGCAGGGCTGCGAACAGCGTGGGATCGTTCTGGACCATCGTGGCCCACGGCCTGTTAATGCTTCGGGTTGCGCCATGGCGACCGTACTCGAGATCCTGCCACCGGATCACCGACATCGACCGCTCGGTCGCGTTCTACGAGGCGCTCGGGTTCCAGGAGGTCGGCCACATCCCGATCCGCGACAAGGCGACCAACGTCTTCATGAACATCCCGGGAGACGGAGACATGCCGCGACTCGAGCTCACGCACAACTACGGCGTCGACTCGTACGAGCTCGGCACCGCCGGCGACATCGCGATCACGGCCGACGACCAAGCCCGACCTCGAGCAGCTCGCCGGCCAGGGCCTCGAGCCCGAGAAGCCCGCCTTGCCAGGGACCGCTATGCCTCGACCCGCTGTGCTCGAAGTGATGACGAATCTCGCCAGTCTCTGCTGGCCCGACGCGCCACTGTCTGATCGGAGTCGCTATGACCTTCCCGCCGAAACCTACGGGCTCACGATCGGAGGTCTGCCGGCGGACGGTGCAAGTGTCAGTGCGAGCGACCCGCTCACGGGCAAATTGGTTCCGGCCAAGATCGTTTTCGCGCGCCGGGGGGAAACTGATCGTCGTCGAGCGTGATCATCCGGCCGCCGGAGCGGATGTACTCCTCGGCCGCCCGGACGACATCCTCGAGCGGGAAACGGCGGTCGATGGGCATGCAGTCGTCACGGTAGCTGTTCGTTACTGCGTGCAGGGACAGCGACAGGTTGACCTGGAGGTCGAGGGCTTCGAGCCGCTTGAAGGCCGGCAGGTAGCCGGTGGTCGAGACGGTCATGCGCCGGGCGGCGATGCCCAAGCCCTCGGCGTGATGTTCATGATGCGGAGGGCCCTTTCGACGTTTTCCCAGTTGTCGAGGGGCTCGCCCATGCCCATGAAGACGAAGTTCGTCAGGTCGAGCCAGCCGTGCTGGAGATAAAGGACCTGGCCGGTGATCTCGGACGAGGCCAAATTCCGATTGAAGCCATGGAGGCCGCTGGCGCAAAAGGCGCAGGCGAATTTGCAGCCGACCTGGGTCGAGAGGTAGACCCGTTCGCCTCTTCCGGCCTGGGACGAGCACGGTCTCGATGAAGGCGCCGTCGTGGAGGCGGAAGAGGAACTTCGTCGTCCCGTCGCCGTAGTTACGGCGGTCGGCGACCTCGAGGGCGCCGATGCGGAAGCGGGCGGCCAGCTTCTCGCGCAGATCTTTGGACAGGCCGGCGAACGCGGCGAAATCCGACACGCCCTTGTGATAGAGCCAGTCGAAGATCTGGGTGGCCCGGATGGTCTCCCCCATCGCCCCGAGCTCCACCCGAGCTCTCAGGCCCAGGTCGCGGATGTCTTTTTTTTCTTTTGAGTGGTTCCATCTTTCGCCGCTCATTATACATCCCTGCTGGGATGTTAGGAAGAAGGAGGACACGTACCGGAAGTACTTGTCCCCCTTTGCTCCCCCGCGCTAAAGAGAATGGGCCGAGGTGCCAGATCTCGCGTTAAGGACGAGAGCGCGAGGGCGACGCCCGGAGGAAGCCGCCGGAAATGGGGGCCGAGGGGTATCGTCGAGCGGCGGGGAGCGGAGTCATCGTAGCGACCGGCAGAATTGTGGCGGAGTACCCGGGAGCTACGATTCTGGTAAATATCTGAAAAGATATTTCTTTCTCTGGACTTTCTCAGGATATTTCCTAAAAGCGCGGCTCCGAGCCACTCTGCCGCGCTTTTATCGGTCGCTCCGCAGACTCCGCTCCCTGCCGCTCCCATCGAATCCGGCCCGGGAAGGCGTTAAGAATGACGCAGTGAACGAAGACGATGCCCGAGGCCCCAAGGCGGCCGACGGAGCGGCACGCCCCAGTCGAAGAATCCGGATGAGCGAGATCTGGCCGGAGGCCCTACCTGATACTCACCATCAGCCAGAGCAGGAGGACGATGACGCCGACGAGGAGCCAGCAGCCGCCGAAGCCGAGGATGTCGACGAGCTTCGGCTTCATGATCTCCCAGTTCGAGCCGGGCCGCAGCTTGTGGGCTTCGACCGCCTCGTCGTAGTGCTCGACGGCGCGCCGCAGGGCCCGCTCCTCGTCCTCGGGCGGTCGGCTGGACCGGCGTGTGGACCTTGGCGAAGAAGCGGTTGAGGTCGGACTTGCGCGACGGGCCTGGTGAAGGCGCTCAGCAGGAAGAGCAGGACGAACGGGAACAGGGCGTCGAAGCCGAAGCGGACCGTGCTCAGCTGGGCCTTGGAGAATCCGGAAATCGACGCCGAACCAGCTCAGGACCCAGATCTCGGCGTGAAAGCCGTCCGATCCCGACCTGGGGCGAGGCGGGGTCCGTCGCGTCGCGGCGGGCGACCTTCTCGTAGAAGATGCCTTCGGGCGGGGCTGGCATGCTCCTTGCGGACGACCTCGCCGACCTTGGCCGCCCGCCCGGCGGCGATGTCCTCGCGCAGGGCTTGTGTCGTGATCATGACCACACGGGGCCTCGTTTCCCGGAGGTACCCCGGCCGCGTCCGGGTCCTGACTCGAGCGTCACCGGAAAACGTTGGGGACGAGCGCATAGATGGTGAAGCAGACGAAGATCTGGGCGATGACGGCCGTCTTGGTCACCCGTCGCCAGAGGAAGCCCAGCCAGATGGCCGCCCCGAAGATGGCCGGGAGCGAGATGGAATACTTGAAGAGGTCGAGCAGGTTGCCGATGAACAGGGCCACGCCCACGCCGCCGAGAAGGGTCGCGCCGATGGCGACGCGCCCGACGTTGATCAGGTGGCGGTCCGACTTGGGTTTGACGAAGGGCTGGTAGAGGTTGCGGTGAAAAGGGCCGAGTAGGCGACGCTCGAACCGGCGAGACTCGACATCTTCGCCGACAGGACCCCGGCCATCATCAGCCCGATGGCCCCCGGGAAGAGGAGGTCCATGGTGATGCGCCCCCAGACGAGGTCCGGGTCGTGGAGCTGGCTGGAGTAGCAGCCATGGCCAGGAGGCCGGTCAGGGCCCAGAAGATCATGATGATGCGCTTGAAGAACATGCCCCCATCATGCCGACGCGGGTGGTCCATCTCGTTGGGCGAACTGGCTCGTCTGCATGCCCGACGCGACGGCGATGAGGAGACGAAGGTCGGCCAGGGCCATGGCCATGATCGTGTACCAGGCGACTCGCTCGTCGCCGCCGAGCCGAAGAGCCGGAACATGAACGCTTTGGCCCAGCGTAACCTCTGTCTCCTTTCCAGGCTTCCATCTTCGTTGCCAGGGTGAAAGTTTCCGGAAATATAGGCCGTTGCCTCTTACGTAGCACAAGTAGATATTGTCCTTGTCATCAATGCAAACGGAAAAGTCTCTGCTTCCTTCTGCAACCTTAACCGGCCGTGACCAGCGTCCCTCCGTGCGCCTGTTGACCCTGTAGTAGATACTGCCTTGGTCGACGTAAAAAAGAACCGGTCTTCCGGAGGAGGCCTCGACCATTCCTCGCTGAAAAAGGTAGGGCAAAGGGCAAGAATCGGCAACGGTTCCAAGCAGCATCGTCGATTTCATTTCTTCTCTACAGTATCCAAAAGAGCTCCTTTACGCTGGACACCCCTATCAGTCGCATCGTCTGCTTTCCTAACCGCAGATAACAGAAAGGGCCAGTTTACCTGACCCTTTCTGTTGCTGCAAATGCCGTTATCTTGCCTTAAACTGCTTCACGTCTGGGCTTGAAGATCACGTTGGGTCCGGTCTTAGCCGGATCAGCGTACTCCTTGATCTTGTCCACCCAACCCGGGTGTGCTGCCTTGAGCGCGGCGATGTCGCCGAACTCAAGCGCCCTTCCGCGACAGCCGGAGGTACACAAAGGCAGTTTCCCGACGTCCAGCCTGTCCTTACACCCGTTGCACTTCTGTATCTTGCCGGTTGCCTTAACGAGGTAGGAGCCCCCAAGCATATGCTGAACGAAGAAGAACGCCAGCCAGACAGCAGCAGCGACCCGGGTGATGATACTATCACTTGATGATTCCCGGCCCAGGCGGGCCGCAGGCGCGGCTGCGTGGACCGACAAATCTGAACGCCGAGCAATGGTCGAAGGTGACCCAACGCGAAGTCAGCGTGCAGCACCAATTCGGCACGTAGATGTCGGCCCCAGGAGTTACGGCCCAGATTTGGGATAAGAATGTTTCCGGCGCTGCCAATGCCGCGCCGCCGAGCAATTGACGAAACATAAGTCCGGCCAAGGTCAGGCAATCACAAATCTGCCTGCGGTGCGCGAGACTGGCCGATGTAGGCCAACTGGGCCTATCGAAACGGCGAATGGATTACGTCGGACAACTTCATCGCCGTGGACGACATTGGGTTTCTGCTGGGAGCAACCGTTACCGAGCGATTGCGCACCTTTCACGGCCGTGTGTTCCGACTGGATGAGCATCTGCGGCGAGATGGGCCGACTGCTCGAAATTGTTGGCCTGCCGGTGGGGCCGATCATTTCCAACCGGAAATCCGTGATCCCGGAGTTTGTTGTTCGCAATCGCGGATTGATCGAAGATGACGACGATTGGTCGATCGCTGCCTTCGCCACGCCGGGAGTGAGCGACGTAACGAAGCGTGCGCGCGGGGGCACGCGCGGACCGACCCGTCCGCGTTCATGGCCAGCCGCTGCCCTTTCAGCAATGGGCGGACCGATTTGAACATGGCGTCTCCGTGGTGATCAGCGACGTGCGGCAAGTTCCCGGAACTGTTGGCCGTCGGAGTCGAAGTGCCGCAGCCGGATGCATTATTATCTGGCCGACCGTCGCGCGGCCCAGCCCAGCCCGGTGCACCTGCCGTACCTCGCTCGATCAAGATGGTAATGTTGGCGAAGCAACCACGGCAAACGCTGGTCTATCGCAGCAGGGAGGGACTCGTTTCGCCGCCGGCCGAGCACATCCTGTTCGGCGTGAGCATGGGCATCGTTATGGAGCTGGGCGATGCGCAACTCGGTTTGCCGTTCGTCACGCGGCCGTTGAACCCGGAGGAACTCAGGACAGCCGAAGAGGTCATGCTGGCAAGCACGTCGATCTGCATGCAGCCGGTTGTGCGCCGCGACGGGACAGGCGATCGGCAGTCGCTAGCCGGTGGAATTTTTCGCTGACTGCTCACGGCATGGAATGAATTGGTCGGTCTTGACGTGGCCGAACAAGCGCGACGCTCGCCGCGCGGCGGAGCTAAGGCGAAATATCGCCGCGCCACGATGCGGCTTCACGGCTGACGCGGTTTGGCGATTCGCCAGTTGCCGCGGCGTTTGCAAGCGCCCTGAGTTCGGCCTCTCGTTCTCGCTGCCAGCGCGATGATGAGTAGATGGCCAGTGTTAAGGCACCTACCAACGCCAGTTCCAGCGTCGTCGGTTCCTCAATAATAACTGGCGTAACCTTGGGCGATAGCAGTTCCCAACTTGCGGTTTCGGCCATGACGATGAATGTTGAGATGGCGATGAGCATCGCTTGTTTACCTCGACAAGTGCGCGGATCCGGCACAATCGCGTGATAGCCGACGGCCCGGCCACCATGCCGATCGCGGTCGCATCTACAAACTGGTGCTGTCGCGACATTGATAGCACGCCAGGCAACTGCCCTTTGCCGGGGCCATTTGTTCGTGGCAAGTCCACCCCGCCCCTGCCCTGCCTACACGCCGCGACGGAGTCTGTTTGTCCCTTTCGTTTCGCAGGGAATCACTAGATGGCCGCGGAAAGCTGATCATTGCCACGCTCGCCGGAATGGCACGCCGCCGGCAACCGGCGCGGCCGCTGTTTACTTTACATCGGCAACGGCGCCGCTTTCGTGGCTTTCTCACGGCCGCGCGGCAGGAATCGTCATTGTGCGGTCGCGGTCGACACCGGACTTACCACTAAGGCGACGGCGACTGATTTGGACGCCGTTGCCAGCGCCTGGGCCTGCA
>CAWGVJ010000005.1:0-209591 GCA_963826005.1 uncultured Solirubrobacterales bacterium
CGAGCACCTCGAGCGTGTGGCCCCACACGTCGAGATGGTGGTAGGGGTTCTGCTCGATCCCCTTCAGCTGCTCCAGCTCCGGCAGCAGCGCCGCGACCAGGCCCACGGAATCCATCAGGTCGATCCCGCGCCGCGGCGCCGGGCCGGCGACCAGGCGCCGCAGCTCGTAGAACGAGCGCTCGGTGGCGACGTCGACGATCCGCGCGGACTCCGCGGCCGCGAGTCCGGTCGTGCCGGGGTCGACCTCGAAGTCCAGGTCGACCGCGAAGCGCGCCATGCGCAGCACCCGCAGCGGGTCGTCGCGCGAACGAGCGCGCCCCCGACGGCGCGAATCCTGCGCGCGCCGAGGTCCGCCTCGCCGCCGTGGGGGTCGATGAGCCGGCCAGGCTCGTCCGCGGGCACGGCCATCGCGTTGACGGTGAAGTCGCGCAATCCCAGGTCCTCCTCGATGGTGCCGCGCGCAGGGCGTGAGTCGACCTGCCACGTGCGGTCGCGCGCGATCACACGCCAGGCCCCGAACCGCTCGGACAACGGGAACACGAACCCCCCCGCGTGCTCGGCCATCGCGCGTGCGAACGGCTCGGCATCTCCCACCACCACCACGTCTGCTTCCTCGATGGGTCGCCCCAGCAGCGCATCGCGCACCGTGCCGCCCACCAGCCACGCCTCGGCGCCTCCGAGCCCGCCGAGGCGCACGCACGCACGGCGGCCGCGCGCTCGAGCCGCGCGGCGAGCGCGCTCAAGGCCGCCGGGGCACGCGCGGCACGCGCGCGCGAGACGCCACACGTGATCTCGTAGTTGATCGTGCCGAGCGTGCGCGCCAGCTCCTCCGCGGTCACGCGCTCGCTGCCGTCCGCGCCGATCAGCGTCGCGGAGTCGCCGATCGCGATCCGCGGCGTCGCCGACGTCGACGGTGATGTTGTCCATGCTGATCGTGCCCACGACCGGGATACCGGCGCCCGCGGATCACGACGTCGGCCTCATTCGACAGGCCGCGCCGGTAGCCGTCGCCGTAGCCGATGGGCAACACCGCCACGCGCGTCGCGGCGGGCGCCGACCAGCTGCGGCCGTAGCCGACCGACTCGCCCGGTGCGAGCTCCTTGACGTCCGCCACGTAGGAGAGGAGTGACAGCGCCGGCTCCGAGCGTCCCGCAGCGACGGGTCCTCGCCGAACGGATCGATGCCGTAGACCGCGATGCCGCAGCGCGCCATGTCGAAATGGGCCGCCTCGCTGCGCAGCGCCGCCGCGCTGTTCGCGGCGTGGGCGATGCAGCCGGGGTGCGAGCGCTTGACGTCCTCCGCGAACGGGCGAAACCGCTCGAGCTGGGCGTCGAAGAAGTCGGGCTCGGGCTCGTCCGCGGTGGCGAAGTGCGTCATCACGCCGGCCAGCTCGAGGCGAGCTCGAAGCATCCACCTGCTCCACGAGCTGCCCGCGCCGCGTCCGGGTCGGAGCGCCCCCAGGCGCCGCATCCCGGTGTCGAGCTTCACGTGCACCCGCGCGGGCCGGTCCGCCGTGGTGCCCGCCTCGACGGCGCGCACGAACTCCTCCCGCCACGCCACCACGTCGGCGCCAACGTCCAGCACAAGGTCGAGCTCGGAAAGGGTCAGCGCACCCATCACGAGCAGCGGAGCGCGCAACGCCGTCCGCGCGCAGCTCGGCGGCCTCGCGGGCGGTGGCGACGGCCAGCCAGGTCGCGCCGCCGGCACAGCGCGGCGCGCGCGCAGGAGGTGGCGCCGTGGCCGTATCCGTCCGCCTTCACGACGGCACACAGACTGCGCGGGCCCCAGGCGTGTCGCTTCAGGCGTCGCGCAGTTCCGCGCTCGACCGCGCCCGAGGTCCACGACCGGCGCCGCGCGCCGCAGCGCGGCGCTCGGGGACTTCGCGAGGCGCGCGGTCAGCTCGGCCACGCGGACGAGCCTAGCTCAGTACGTCCCCCGCCGGGACCCGCGACCGCAGCGCGGCCGGCAGGGCGGCGATCACGTCGGCGGCGATCGACGGAGTCCGGCAAGCCGATGCGCCGGGCGGCAACCCGCGGCCGGCCTCCTGCGTGGACTGCGCACGGCGGCGCAGGCGGCCGGTGAAGGGCTTCGAGGCCGCGGGCGAGGAACGCGGCGGTCACGCCGCTCAGCACGTCGCCGGGCCCCGGTCGCGAGCGCCGCCCGCCCCGCCGCGGCTGACGGCGACGGGCGCCTCCCCCGCCTGCGCCACGATCGTGTCGTCCCCTTTGAGGACCGTCACCGCGCCGGACGCGCTCCGCCGCCTCCCGCGCGCTGGCGAGGCGGTGCTCCGCGACGTCGCTGGACGGCCGTACCGAGCAGGCGCCCCAGTTCCCCGGCGTGCGGGGTCAGCACGGTGGGTGCGTCGCGTCCCGCCGCGCGCTCGAGCCCGGCCTCGGCGAGCGCGTTCAGGCCGTCGGCGTTGATCAGCAGCGGGCGCTCGATCCGCTCGATCAGCTCGATCGCGAGCGCGAACGACTCCGGCGCGCGCCCCATCCCCGGTCCCAGCACGACGGCGTCCGCCCGCTCGGTCGCCTCCAGGACCGCCTCGACCGCCGCACCCGCGAGCGCGCCGCCGGAGTCCGGCAGCGGCAGCGACATCGCTTCGGTGAGCTTCACCTCGAAGATCGCGTTGAGGGACTCGGGCACCGCGGCGCGGATCCAGCCCGCCCCCGCGCGCGTCGCACCTTCGCACGCCAGGCAGACCGCTCCGGTGAGCCCGGTGGACGCCCCCACCACCAGCACCGATCCGGAGCTGAACTTGGTCGAGCCCGGTCCGCGCACCGGCAGCGCGCTGCGCGCCGCCGGGCGGATCAGGCCGGCCGTCTGCGGGAGCGGCGCCCCCCAGCGCGCCGGCGGGATGCCGATCGCCACCGCCTCCACCCGGCCGGCGTGCGTCTTGCCGGGGTTCACCCACAGCCCGATCTTGGCCGCGTGGAACGTGACCGTCACGTCGGCGCGCACGCACGCCCCGGCCACCTCTCCGGCGCGCGTTCACTCCCGAGGGCATGTCGACTGCGATGACCCGGGCCCCGGAGGCGTTCACGGCCTCGATCGCGGTGTCGAGCGGCGCCCGCGGCGCGCCTTCGAACCCGGTGCCGAGCATCGCGTTGACCACGACGCCCGACGCCTGCAGCGCGGTGCCCAGTTCGCCGGCGGCGATCCGGCGCCAGCTCGCCCCGCCGCCCGCGAGCCGCTCGAAGTTGGCGCGCGCGTCGGCGCTGAGCTCCTCGGGGTCGGTAAGCAGCAGGGCCTCGACGTCGAGCCCGGCGTCGCTGAGCAGCCGTGCCACCACCAATCCGTCGCCGCCGTTGTTGCCCTTGCCGCACACGATGCGCACGGGTTTGTCGGACGCCATCGCGGTCACGGCCCGCGCGACGCCGGCGCCGGCGCGCTCCATCAGCTCCAGGGAGGGCACGCCCTCGTCGTGGATCGCCCACGTGTCGAGGGCGCGCATCTCCTCGGCGGTGTACAGCGGCTCGAGCCAGGCGGGAAGCTCGCTCATCGCGGCGATGAGCCTATCCCGCGCGTCGCCTACGCCGCGTCGCGCAGGGCCTGCACGCGGCGCAGGTGGCGCAGGGCCTCGTCCTCGAGGCGGTGCGCCTGCTCCTTGGTTACTCCGAGCTCCCTGGCGGTCGCGGCGACCGTCTTCTCCTGACCGTCGACGAGTCCGAAGCGCAGCTCGATCACCTGGCGCTCGCGCGGCGACAGCTCGTCCAGCGCGCCCGTGAGGGACTCCATGCGCTCGTTCTCGACGATCTCCTCGCCGGGCTCGACCTGGTCGCTCGGCAGCAGGTCACCGAGAGCGGCCTCGCCGTCGTCGCCCACCGGCCGGTCCAGGCTGGTGACGGCCTGCGGCGCCTCGCGTAGCTCGAGCACCTCGTCGAGATCGATGTCGGCATCCTTTGCGAGCTCCTCATCGCTCGGGTCGCGCCCGAGCTTGTTCGTCAACTCGCGCTCGGCCCGCGCGAGCTTGCGCTGGCGCTGCTCGATGTGGACCGGGACGCGGATCGTCCGCGACGTGTTCGACAGCGCGCGCTGCATTGACTGCCGGATCCAGAGCGTCGCGTACGTCGAGAACTTGAACCCGCGGCGCCAGTCGAACTTCTCGCTTGCGCGGATCAGCCCGATGATGCCTTCCTGGATCAGGTCCCCGAGCGGGAGTCCGAGGTTCTGGTGCTTGCGCGCGATCGAGATCACGAGCCGCAGGTTCGAGTGGATCATCCGCTCCTTGGCCGCGAGGTCGCCGCGCTCGATCCGCTGCGCGAGCTCGACCTCCTCCGCCGCGGTGAGCAGCGGGTAGCGGCCCGCCTGCGCGAAGAAGCGCTGCAGCGAGTCCACGGTGTTGTCCTGGAAAGCGAGCGCGGCGGTGGAGGCCTCGGACTCGTGGCCTCTGCGCCTGGCCGACTTCCCGTCGCGCGCAGGGGCGGCGGGCCGGCGCTGCGGCGCACGGGCCGCGGCGTCGCCGTGCTCACCACGCGCGCGCGATCTGACCTTGCTGGTATCGGTTCTTGCCATTCGTGCCTTTCTGTCCCGAGGCATACCTAGACACTCCCCCGCCTAGCCCACTCTGCCCCGGGAGGAGTTAGTTGCGACCTCAAGGACTATAGCATACTTGAGTGCTCAACTAAAGCTTGGCCCCCGCGCCCGGGAGCCGGGCCAGCAGCTCAGCGAGGGTCGCGAGCTCCTTCTGGGTGTAGCGCTCCTCGAACACGACCCGGATCGCGGCTTTATGGGCCGTGGCCGCCTGCTCGAGCTTGTTGTGCCCCTTTTTGGTCAGCGCAGCGTACGTGACGCGCCCGTCGCCCGGGCAACCGAGCTTCTTCACGAGGCCCTGCTCCTCGAGCCCGTCCAGCAGCCGCGTCACCCCAGAGGGCGTCAGCTGCAGCGCCTCGGCGAGGTCCACTCGCCGCATGTGCCCGTCCGGCGGCCCGCGCCAGCAGGGCCAGCGCCTCGAAGTCATTGACCGTCAGCCCGTGGCGCGCCTGTAGCTGCGCCGTGACCGTGCGCCGCACGGCCGCGTGGCCGCGCAGCAGGCACACCCAGGGGGTCAGGGCGGTGTCGGGCTCGGTCGTCACTCGGGTGCTCATTGTTTGCGTGCTCAAGGATAGTCGACACCCCGGCGTAACTCGTACATCGCCTTTTGCTCGGCGATGGTCAGCAGCCTCCACTTCTCGGACTTCGGCTGCCAGACGTAGACGCGCGCGTCAACGAGGCTGGGGATCTCCGGCCAGAACGTCGAGCGCGGACCGCGCATCCACGTCTTGGGCCAGCACATGGCGCGTCATGACATCCACGATCTTGAAACGGCGCTCCGGCCTGGGCTCGGGCGTCTTGGCCGGGCGGGCTCGGCGCTTCCCGGTGACGACGGCAGGCGGCGGCCCCGGTCCCGGCTTCTTCAGCACCTTCTCCAGCGGCACCATCTCTGCCCCGGTGCCCTTCGTGCCCGTGTCGAGCACCCATGCCTTGCGTTGCGTCATCTCGTACGAGGTTAGCCGGGCGTTTCGCACGGCTGAAGTAGTCTGCGCCGCCATGACGCGGGTGTGCATCACCGGGGCCAGCGGCTTCATCGGGCGCACGCTCGCCGAGCGCTGGCGCGAGCGGGGCGCCGAGGTGGTCGGCATCGACCTCGCCGCCGACCCGGCGCGCGGAGTGGTCGCCGGCGACCTGTCGGAGCCCGGTGCCTGGCAGCAGGCCGCCGAGGGCTGCGACGTGATGGTCCACACCGCCGCGCTGGTCGGGATGCCGAGCGACGTGTCGCGCTTCTGGGCGGTCAACGTGCGCGGCACGCGGCTGGCGCTGGACGCGGCCCGCGACGCGGGCGCAAAGCGCTTCGTCCACCTCTCCTCGATCGTGACGTTCGGCCTCGACTTCCCCGACGGCGTGGACGAGCGCTGGCCGGTGCACCCGACCGGCGTCGCCTACGTCGACACGAAGATCGCCTCCGAGCAGGTGGCCCTGCAGGCGCACGCGGCCGGCGAGATCGACGTCACGATCGTGCGGCCCGGGCGACGTGTACGGGCCCGCGTCGCGGCCGTGGACGGTGATGCCCGATCGAGATGATGAAGGCGCGGCGGCTGGTGCTGCCGGCGCGGGGGCGCGGGATCCACAGCCCCGTCTACGTCGACGACCTCGTCGCCGGGATCATCGCCGCGGCCGAGCAGCGACGCGGCGGCCGGACAGGTGATCACGCTCAGCGGCGGCGTCGGCGTCGAGATTCGCGAGTTCTTCGGCCACTACGCGCGCATGCTCGGCCGCAGCGGGCGTGCCGGCGGTCCCGACCGCCGTCGCGCTCGCCGGCGCCGCGGCGCAGAGCCGGATCGCGCGGATGCGCGGCAAGGTGAACGAGGTCACCCCGGATGGCGTGCGCTACCTCGCGCTGCGCCGCGGCACGTACGGCATCGCGAAGGCGCGCGAGCGTGCTGGGCTGGGAACCCGCGGTCGGTGTCGACGAAGGCATGGCGCGCACCGAGGCGTGGCTGCGCGCGCAACAGCTGATCTGAAGGCTGCCTACGCGATCGCTGCGAGGGCGGCGGCGCGATCCGGGAACAGCTCGAGTCGGACAATCTCTCCGTCCCGGACCCGGAACAGGTATGCGATCGACGAGCGGACCTCAATTCCACTGGTCCTCCCGCGACCCTGGTGGTGAGCTACGACCAGCACCGTGTCCCCGAGATCCCGTGCTTCCTCGAGGTCGAACTGGTAGCCACGCTGGAAGGCCCGGAACCAGTCGCCGAACCATCGGCCCACAGCGTCCTTCCCCTTGAACGTGCCCCGTTCGAGGAACACGTCGCCGGGAACCACCAACTCCACGTCGTCGACGTAGTAGCTCATCGCGCGCGCAAAGTCGCCTTCGTTCGTAGCGTCGAAGTAACTGCGCACCGTTTCGACGTCTGTTTCGGCCATCTCAGGCGAAGTTCCCAGGGACGCTGAGCATGCGCAGCGCTTCGTCCCAATCGGCGAAGTGCGCGCTCGCGAGTGATCAAGCCTTGCTCGATCCAGAAGACCTGGCCGAGGCGCGAGTCGAGCTCGATGCCACTGGCGCGGGCGCGCAGCCGGATCCGGCAGAGGAAAGCGGATCACGTCGCCGGTACGTCAACGATCTCGAGTGGCCGTGTGGTCGACGACACTCCCAGGCCTCGCGGTCAGTTCGGTCGACCATTCGCGCAGGCCCGCATGGCCCCGGTCGACGCTGGGCATCCCCGCGATGAGCCCTCAGGGGGAGCGTCGTAGTGGTAGTCGGGCGCGAAGCGCACTAAACACAGATCGAGATCCCCACGCACCCGAAGCGCCGCCAGCCCGACAACGCGTTGCGTCGCAGCAGCGCACCCGGAGGCGTGATCGCGGCGACAGGGCCTGGAGGGCCGTGAACAGCGCCGTCCACGCACGCGAGCCAACGGACCAAGGCTCATCGAACGTCGCCGCGTCGGTCGTGGCGACGCGGAGGCGATCGCCGGACGCCGAGCGCCACATGGCGAGCGTCAGGGCGCGACGTGGGTGGGGCTCAACCGATCGCGCTCTCGCAGCCGAAGGCGTCGGACCATCGACGCGGTGGGCCAGCTATCACGGCAGTCGCCGGCGTAGTCGCCGGCAGCTCCGGCTATTCGACGGTGACCGTCTTCGCGAGGTTGCGCGGCTGGTCGACGTTCAGACCGCGCAGGCGCGCGATGTGGTACGCGAGCAGCTGGAGCGGGATCACCGCGAGGATCGGCTGCAGCAGCCAGTCCGTGCGCGGGATGAACACCGTCTGGTCCGCGGCCGCCGCGACGTGGCCGGACCCTTCGGTCGCGACCGCGATCACCTCGGCGCCGCGCGCCTTGACCTCGGAGACGTTGGAGAGGATCTTCTCCAGCACCGGGCTGTCGGTCGCGACGCACACGACCGGGGTCGAGCTGTCGAGCAGCGCGATCGGGCCGTGCTTCATCTCGCCGGCGGCGTAGGCCTCCGTCGGGATGTAGGAGATCTCCTTCAGCTTCAGCGCGCCCTCGAGCGCGATCGGCAGGCCGATATGGCGGCCGAGGTAGAGGAAGAAGTCTCGCTCCGAGTGCGTGCGGGCGATCGCCCGGATCTGCGGCTCGCACTGCTGCACGAGCATCTCCATGCGGTGCGGGATCCCCTTCAGGTCGCTGATCAGGCCGTGCAGCTCGGCGGGCTCGAGCGTGTGGCGGAGCTCCGCCAGCTTCAGGCCGATCAGGTAGATCGCGGCCACCTGTGCGACGAACGTCTTGGTCGCGGCAACGCCGATCTCGAGGCCGGCACGGGTGTACAGCACACCGTCGGCGTCGCGGGTGGCCTGGCTGCCGAGGATGTTCGTGATCGCGAGCACCGTCGCGCCGCGGCTGCGCGCGAGGCGCATCGCGGCGAGCGTGTCCGCCGTCTCCCCTGACTGGGAGATGCCGATCACGAGGTCGTCCGGGCCGATCACCGGGTTGCGGTAGCGGTACTCGGAGGCGATGTCCATCTCCACCGGGACGCGCGCCCACTGCTCGATCGCGTAGCGGCCGACGAGCCCGGCGTGGTACGAGGTTCCACAGGCGACGATCACGATGCGGCGGAACTTCGCCAGGCTGTCGTCGTCGATGCCGATGTCGCTGAGGTCGACCGTGTCGTCGTGCGCGAGCCGGTCCGCGATCGTCTCGGCGACGGCGTCGGACTGCTCGTGGATCTCCTTCAGCATGAAGGTGGGGTAACCGGCCTTCTCCGCCGCGTCCTCGTCCCACGTGATCTCCTCGATCTCGCGGGCGACCTGCTGGCCGGTGGCGCTGCGGAACTCCGCCGCGCCGCGGCGCACGGTCACGATCTCGTCGTCGTTGACGAGCTGGACCTGGCGGGTCTCGCGCAGGAATGCGGGAATCGCGGACGCGACGAAATGCTCGCCCTCGCCCACGCCGATCACGAGCGGGCAGTCCTTGCGCGCGCCCACGATCGTGTCGGGGTCGTCCGCGGATACGGCCACGAACGCGTAGTGGCCGCGCAGCTCGAGATATGCGAGGCGCGTCGCCTCGGTCAGGTTGCCGGGACCGAGCAGCTCGATGTGCTTCTCGATCAGGTGCGCGACGGCCTCGGCGTCCGTCTCGGAAGAGAAGTGGTGCCCGTCGGCCTCGAGCTGCGCCCGCAGCTCGACGTAGTTCTCGATGATGCCGTTGAGGACGATGTGCACGCGGTCCGTGCAGTCGGGGTGCGGGTGCGCGTTGCGCTCGGAGGGCTTGCCGTGCGTCGCCCACCGCGTGTGGCCGATGCCGGTCGTGGCCTCGGCGATCTGCAGCGCGACGGCGGCGCCGCCGTTCGACTCGCTCGCGTCGACCGCCTCACGCAGCCGGCTGAGGTTGCCCACGGCGCGCACCGACTCGATCCGTCCGTCGACTACGAGAGAGAGGCCTGCGGAGTCATACCCCCGGTATTCGAGGCGCTCCAGTCCGTGCATCAAGAGCTCGCGGCACGAGCGCTCGCCTACATATCCGACGATGCCGCACATAAAGCACCTCCTTAGCTTCCGGCTTCGGTTACTCCTCCAACTGAAAAAGAGCCGCCGTTTGCGGCTCCTTTGCCCTCGACCGGAAGAGGTTATGACTGTAGCACTGCAAACGAGATCCAGTCGCGGGAAATTCCGCTATTTGGACGTTCGTTCTACCCCTGATTCCACTTCTCAAGCCAAATCCCTGCCGCAGGGTGCTCGGCTTGACGGTGAGTGAAACGCCTCAGGCGCGCGCGCCGAGCTCCCGCTGGACGACTTCGACGATGCGTGCGCAGACCGCCTCGCAGCGGTCCTGGCTGGGCGCCTCGACCATCACGCGCACGACCGGCTCCGTGCCGGACGGGACGCACGAGGATCCGGCCCTCGCCCTCGAGCGCGTTCGACTCGGACTCGACCGCTTCCCATACTCCGGCGGCAGTCGCGAGCGCGTCGCGGTCCTCGACCCGCACGTTCTCGAGCATCTGTGGCAGCTTTCGCATCGCGGCGCCCGCCTCGAGCGGCTCGTCGCCCAGGGCGCGCAGCAGCAGCAGCGCGGCAGCGATGCCGTCGCCCGACGGCGTGAGCCGCATGTCGACGATGTGACCGGACTGCTCGCCGCCCAGCACCCAGTCGCGGCGGAACAGCTCCTCGACCACGTGCCGGTCGCCGACGTCGGTCGTCGCGACCTCGATGCCGGCCTCGTCCATCGCCTGGTGGAATCCGAAGTTCGTCATCACCGTCACCGCGACACCGTCGCCCTTCAGCTCGCCGCGGCGCTTGAGGTCACGGCCGATGGCGGCGATGATCTCGTCTCCGTCGACGACACTGCCGTCGCGCGCGATCGCGAGCACGCGGTCGCCGTCGCCGTCGAACGCGAAGCCGAGGTCGTGCTCGCCGGCGCGCACGCGCTCGACCGCCAGCTCCGGGTGCGTGGAGCCGCAGCCCGCGTTGATGTTGACGCCGTCGGGCTCGCACGCGAGGCATTCGACCTCGGCGCCCAGCCGCTCGAACAGCAGCGGCGCCGCCCTGTAGGTCGCGCCGTGCGCGCAGTCGAGCAGCACGCGCCGGCCCGCGAGCGAGAGCTCGAAGCGTGTCTCGAGCTCCCTCACGTAGTCGTCGACCGCGCCCGTGAGCGCTCGCACGCGCCCGCACGTGGAGGCATCGGCGCCGGGCGCACGCGCCCCGCCGGTGTGCACGTTGGCCTCGACCGCGGCCTCCGCCTGGTCGGACAGCTTGCGGCCCCGCGAGTCGAAGAACTTGATCCCGTTGTCGTGGTACGGGTTGTGCGAGGCCGAGATCACCGCGCCCATGTCGAACCCGTAGCGCCGCACCAGGATCGAGGCCGCCGGGGTCGGCAGCACTCCGGCGAGGAGCGCCTGCCCGCCCGCCGCCGCGATCCCTGCGCACAGCGCGGCTTCGAGCATCTCTCCCGACACGCGGGTGTCGCGCACGACCAGCACCTGTGGGGAGGGCGCGTCGCACACCGCGGCGGCGGCACGGCCCAGGGAGAAGGCCAGCTCGGCGGAGAGAAACTCGCCCGCCAGCCCGCGCACACCGTCTGTGCCGAACAGCCTGGTACCCGGCGCTACCGCCATGGTGGGGTTAGCGCTTCGAGAACTGCGGCCGCTTGCGCGCCTTCTTGAGGCCTGCCTTGCGGCGCTCCTTCTCACGCGGGTCGCGGGTCAGGAACTGCCGGCGCTTGAGCTCCGGGCGCAGCGCAGGGTCGGCCTCGATCAGCGCCTTGGCGATGCCGTGCCGGACCGCGTCGGCCTGGCCGGAGATGCCGCCGCCGTGGATGCGGGCGCGCACGTCGATGCGATCGCCGTAGCCGGCGACCTCGAGCGGCTGGCGCACGACGGTCTGGTGCGTGCGGCGGGGGAAGTACACCTCGAGCACCCGGCCGTTGAGGTTGAACTGGCCGGTGCCCGGCTGGATGATCACGCGCGCCACCGAGCTCTTGCGCTTGCCGGTCGCGAAGTAGCGCGCACCGGCGGCCAGCTCGGCCAGGGTGCGCGGCTGCTCCTCTGCGGCGGGCTCGCCGTTCGCGGCGGCGGGCTCCGCGGGCGCCTCGGCCTCGGCCGGTGCCTCCGGCTCGGCCGGCGCCTCGGCGACGGGCTCGGCCGGCGGCTCGGCCACCGGTGTTGCCTGCTCCGGCTCGGCCGGCGCTTCCGCAACCGGCGCGGGCTCCGGGGCCGGCTCTTCCGCAGCCGGCTCGGCCTCTACGACCGGCTCAGCTTCCACAGCGGGCTCCTGCGCCGCCGCATCGGGCTGCTCCGGCTCGGGCTGTGGCTGCTCGACCTGGTCCTGCTCTTCGCGTTCGATCACACTTTCTCCATCTCGGCCGGCTTGGGCTGCTGGGCCTGGTGGGGGTGGTCCGGACCCGCGTACACCTTCAGCTTGCGCAGCTGCTGGCGTGCCAGCCGGTTGCGCGGGAGCATTCCCTTCACCGCGATCCGGATGACCTCCTCCGGCCGGCGCTCGAGCATCTCCTCCAGCGTGCGGGAGCGCAATCCTCCCGGATAGCCGGAGTGGTGGCGGTACATCTTGGCGGTCCGCTTGTCGCCGGTGACGTGCACCTTCTCGGCGTTCACGATCACGACGAAGTCGCCCGTGTCCACGTGGGGCGTGTACTCGGGCTTGCGCTTGCCGCGCAGCATGTCGGCCACCTGGGTGGCCAGCCTGCCGAGCGTCTTGCCGTTGGCGTCGACGAGCACCCAGTCGCGCTGGCGCGTCGAAGGTGTCGCCACAAAGGTCTTCACAGGCAATGGTGAGGCCCGCGGCGGGGCCGCGAGGACCGGCGAATGATAGCCGCTTGAGAGCGGGGTTCCGGAGCGGGGCAGGAGATCCGGATGACCCGGAGAAGCCCGGTATGGCCGCTGAAACGCCTGCGGCGTGACGCGTCCACGGACCTTGTAACGCCTGTCTCTAGCCTGCGAAGGCGCGTGCCGGCACGCAACTCCGGATCCGGACCCGTGTCTATACTGCCGCCCTTCAAATAGGCCAGCCGAGTTCCGAGCCCGGGCAGCAACGGGCAGGAAACGGGGGAACCGCTCGGGCGGCACGTTGCCGCCCACGGGGCGAATCGGCCAGGACCGCGTCGGACGACGCGACCACGCCGTAGCGCTGCTCTTTCAGCGCGAGCCCGTCAGCTAACTCCGTAGGCCGTCGAAAGAGAGGCCTTGTTTGCCGTCGCCGTCGTCAGACACGGTTCGATACTGGGCGCTGCGCCCGAGCCGAGCCGTCGCCATATCGCTCGCATGCGCCGCGCTCTGCGCGGTCGGCGCGACACCCGCGCTGGCCGGCAGCGGAGGCGCAGGCGTGACGCCGCCTGCTCCCGCCCCTGCGCCCGCGAAGGGCCCGGCGCCGGTGCTGCTCGACATCCGCTGCACCGCGAACCCGGGCGGACCGTGCGCCGACAGCAACCGCGCCGCCCCCGGCGCGAGCCTGCGGCTCAGCGGGCGCAACCTCGGCGCGGCGGCGCTGGTGGTCTTCTACGGCGATCGCGGCCCGCAGGACGACATCACGGCGCCGGCGGCCCCGCAAACGGCGCGGCGCGCAGTCACCTCGGTGCCCCAGGGCGCGCACAGCGGGCCCGTGTCGCTGATCGACCTCGCGGGACGGCGCTCGCGGCGCTGGGCAGGGTTGCTCGTCGAGGGCCTGCAACCGCTGCTCGGCACCTACCGCCCCGCCGGGATGCCGGAGCCGGTCGAGGCGGCGGTCTCGCAGCCGCGCACGCTCTTCTACGGTGCGCCGCAGCGCGCCGTGTTCACATACCGGGTGCCGCATGCGATGGACCTGCAGGTCAACCTCGTGCGCGTCACCGATAACACGGTGGTGCGCGCGTGGGACCAGCCCGCCGTCACGCCGGGAGCGCTCAACCGCGTGCGCTGGACCGGCGCGATCAAGGGACGCGTCCCGCGGATGGGCAAGTACGCCTTCGTGCTGTCGCCGCGCGGCGCCGCCGCGGCGAGTGTCCGCGCCACCGCGGACCAGCCGGCGGACGCGATCACGGTGTACGACTACATGTTCCCGATCCGTGGCGCCCACGAGTTCGGGATGGGGGCCGGCCGGTTCGGCGCCGGTCGGGCGGGCCACTCACATCAGGGACAGGACACCTTCGCCGCATGCGGCACGCCCCTGGTCGCCGCCCGCGGCGGCACGGTCAAGTTCTCGGGGTTCCACGCCGCCGCCGGCTACTACGTCGTGATCGACGCCAAGGGGACCGGCGTGGACAACGCCTACATGCACCTGCGCCAGCGCGCCGACGTGCTGGTCGGGGACCGCGTCTACACCGGCCAGGAGATCGGGCAGGTCGGCGACACGGGTGACGCAGTGGGCTGCCACCTGCACTTCGAGGAGTGGACGTCGCCCGGCTGGTACGACGGCGGGCATCCCGTCGACCCGCTCCGCCGGACCTCAAGCGCTGGGACCGGACGAGCTAGCGCGGGCTACTCCCACTCGATGGTGCTGGGCGGCTTCGAGGAAATGTCGAGCGCGACCCGGTTCACGTGCGGGATCTCGTTGATGATGCGGCTCGAGACCTTCTCCAGCAGGTCGTAGGGCAGCCGCGCCCAGTCCGCCGTCATCGCGTCGTCCGACGTGACCGCGCGGATCACGATCGGGTACGCGTACGTGCGCTCGTCGCCCTGTACGCCGACGGAGCGCACGGCCGGCAGCACTGTGAACGACTGCCATAGCTCGCGGTACAGGCCCGCCGCGCGGATCTCCTCCTGCAGGATCGCGTCGGCGTCGCGCAGGATGTCGAGCCGCTCCTCCGTCACCTCGCCGCCGATCACGCGGATCGCGAGGCCCGGCCCGGGGAACGGCTGCCGCCACACGAGGCGCTCGGGCAGGCCCAGCTCCGCGCCCACGACGCGCACCTCGTCCTTGAACAGCATGCGCAGCGGCTCGATCAGGTCGAAGTCGAAGTGCTCGGGCAGCCCGCCGACGTTGTGGTGGGACTTGATCATCGCGGCGTCGCCGCTGGCGCCGCCGCCCGACTCGATCACGTCGGAGTAGAGCGTGCCCTGCACCAGGTAGCCGACGTCGTCGAGCTTGCCGGCCTCCTCCTCGAACACGCGGATGAACTCCTCGCCGATGATGCGCCGCTTCTGCTCTGGATCGGTGACGCCCGCGAGCCGCGCGAGGAAGCGCTCGCGCGCGTCCACGTGCACGAGCGGAACGTCGAAGTTCTCGCCGAACGTGCGCACGACCTGCTCCGCCTCGTCCTTGCGCAGCAGCCCGTGGTCCACCAGCACGCACACGAGCCGGTCGCCGAGCGCGCGGTGCACGATCAGCGCGGCGACGGAGGAGTCGACGCCGCCCGACAGCCCGCAGATCGCGCGACCGTCGCCGACCTGCGCGCGGATGCGCGCGACCTGCTCGTCGACGATCGACGCGGGCGTCCACTCCTGCTCGCAGCCGCAGACGTCGCGCAGGAAGGTGCGCAGCACCGCGGTGCCGTGCGGGGTGTGGACGACCTCGGGGTGGAACTGGATGCCGTACAGGCCGCGCTCGACCGACTCGAACGCCGCGACCGGCGATGCCGGCGAGGAGGCCAGCGCCGCAAACCCCGGTGGGGGCGCGAAAACCGTGTCCCGGTGGCTCATCCAGCAGGTCTGCTCCCGAGGCAGGCCCGCGAGCAGGCGGCCGGATTCGACCACGTGCAGCTCGGTGCGGCCGAACTCGGCCACCTCCGCGCCCTCGACGTGACCGCCGAGCCCGAGTGCCATCGCCTGCATCCCGTAACAGATGCCGAGCACCGGGACCCCGAGCTCGAGCAGCTCGGGCCGCAGCGGAGGCGCGTCGTCGGAATACACCGACGCGGGCCCGCCGGACAGCACGAGGCCGCGCGGGCGGCGCTTGCGCAGCTCGTCGAGCGGCGCGTCGTGCGGCAGCAGCTCGGAGAACACGCCGCACTCGCGGATGCGGCGGGCGATCAGCTGGGAGTACTGGCCCCCGAAGTCGAGGACCAGCACCTCCTCGGTGGCGGCTCGCGGCGTCGAGCGTTCCTCGCCCGCGGCCACGGTGCCGGCCACCGGGCTACTCATCCAGCGAGGAGACCGCCGCCGAAGCCTGGCTCTTGCCGTTCGAGCCCATGCCGATGTGCTGCTCGCGCTGCAACTGCTTGCCCTCGGTCTGCAGCGCCGGGGCGATCATCACCTCGGCGCGGTGGAAGGAAGGCACGTCCGCGTAACCGCAGGTGGCCATCGACGTCCTGAGCGCGCCAAAGAGGTTGAAACTGCCGTCGTTCTCCATCGCGGGGCCGAGCAGGATCTCCTCGAGGGTGGCGTTCTGCTTGGTCGCGATGCGCGCCCCGCGCGGCAGCGAGCTGTGGAAGGTCGCCATGCCCCAGTGGAAGCCGCGGCCGGGCGCCTCCTTCGCGCGGGCGAGCGGGGAGCCGATCATCACCGCGTCCGCTCCGCAGGCAAACGCCTTGGAGATGTCGCCGCCGTTGCGCATGCCGCCGTCGGCGATCACGTTTACGTAGGTGCCCGGTCTCGAGCATGTGCTGCGAGCGCGCGGCCTGCACGTCCGCGATTGCGGTCGCCTGCGGTACGCCGATGCCCAAGACGCCTCGGGTCGTGCATGCAGCACCCGGTCCCACACCGACCAGGACCCCCACAGCGCCGGTGCGCATCAGGTGCAGGCCCGTCGAGTAACTGGCGCAGCCCCCGACGATGCACGGAACGGGTGATTCGGCGATGAACTCCTTGAGATTGAGGGGCTCCACCGTCGAGGAGACATGCTCAGCCGAGATGACCGTTCCCTGGACCACGAGGAGGTCCAGGCCGGCATCGAGCGCCACGTCGCAGAACTCCCGGACCCTCTGGGGCGTGAAAGAACCCGAAGTCACGACGCCCTCTGCCTTGATCTCGCGCACCCTCTGGGCGACCAATTCCGGCTTTATTGGCTCCCTGTAGATCTTCTGCATCTCGCGCGTTGCCTGCTCGGGCGGCAGCTTCGAGATCCGCTCGAGCTGCTCGTCGGCGTCCTCGTACCGGGTCCAGATGCCCTCGAGGTTGAGGACGGCGAGGCCGCCGAGCTTGCCCACGAGGCCCGCGGTGCGGGGCGAGACGACCCCATCCATCGCGGCCGCCAGCATCGGCAGCTCGAACCGGTAGGGACCCAGCGTCCAGGAGATGTCTACGTCGTCAGGGTCGCGCGTGCGCCGCGAGGGCACGATCGCGATGTCGTCGAAGCCGTAACCCCGGCGGCCCTTCTTGCCCTTGCCGATCTCGATCTCCATCACGCAATCCTAGGGTTGCGGGATGACGAGACGGCGCGGCTGTCGGCGGCGGGCGACAACGGACAACCGATGGTACCAACGGTTTGCGGGATTTCCGGCGGCTTTCCCGGAAGGTGCGGGAAGGGGCCGCTACGCGGTCGCGTCGACGCGCGGCTTCTCGAGCTCGGTGAGGGCGACCTCGTGCTCGAGCCGCTCGGCCGCACGGGGGTCGAGCACGCCCGCGCCGAGGTGCAGCGTCGACTCGGCGCCGCAGGCGACCGCGAAGCGCAGCGCGTCCGCGTGCGGGCGTCCGGTGTAGCGAGCCGCGAGGTACCCGGCCAGGAACGCGTCCCCGGCTCCGATCGCCGAAACGGGCTCCAGCGGGTCGATGCGCAGCTCGTACAGCGAGCGCTCGTGGTCGCGGCCGACGAGCGCGTAACAGCCCTCGGCGTGCGTGATGATCGCCTCGCGCGGGCCGCGCTCGCACAGCTCGTACAGGGCGAAGACGTGGTCGGAGTCGTCGCGGAACTCGTGCCCGACCAGCTGCTCGGCCTCGGCCGAGTTCGGAGACACGAGGTCGGGAGTGGCGCGCAGCGCCTGCTCCATCGGCTCTCCCTCGGCGTCGATCACGGTCGTCACGCCGAGCCGCTTCAGCTCGGTGATCAGCTCGGCGTAGATCTTGTCGTCGACACCGCGCGGCATCGAGCCCGCGAACACGCAGATGTCGGCGCCCTTCGCGAGGTAGGTGAGCTTGTCGCAGAAGAGGGAGACCTCGCTCTCGGTGACCTCGGGCCCGATCTCGTTGACCTCGGTCTGGACTCCCGAGGTGGGATCGATCACGGCCGTCGAGGTGCGCGAGTCCTCCCCGATGCGCACGAAGTCGCAGAGGATCGCGTCGGCGGTCAGCTGCTCGATGATGCGCGTGCCGGTCGCCCCGCCCGCCAGGCCGGTGGCGATCACGGGCTGCCCGAGCGTCTTCAGCGCGCGGGCGACGTTCACTCCCTTGCCGCCCGCCATGGTGCGCTGTTCGCTCGACCGATGGCGCCGGCCGATCTGGAAATTCGGTACCGCAAGCGTCTTGTCGATTGCGGCGTTGAGCGTGACTGTGATGATCATGCAACCGCTCCCCTCAGAGCCATATCTATACAAGCACGTCGATGAAGGGCAAGCAACGGCGCTCGGAAGACGGCTCCCAGCCCCGAATTCTTCCCTGCCCGGTCTGGCTACGTCTAGTCCGCGCGCGCTGGACGGCGCACGGATACGTCGGGAGCGCGCCGGCGGCGCCGCACCGCCAGCCACAGCGCGATCCCTGCGCTGACCATCGCCACGGGGAGCACGAGCCCCCAAGCCCTGCGCAGGAACCCGGCTTTCGGGACAGCGTCCGCGGTCACGAGCGGCACGCTGCGCACCAGCCGCGGCCCGCGGAACACCCGCACCGTGCCGACCTGCGCGCCTGCGGCCAGCGGCCCCCCGAGCTTGCCCGGCGCCTCGACCACGGTGCGCACGCGCTGGCCCTCGCGGGCCGTGACCGACACGCGCCGCGCGGCGACGAGCCGCACCTCGCGATCGCCGTAGTGCTCGACCTGCGCGTGGGCGAGCGTCGCGCCGCGGCGCACGGCCGGCACGCGCCGGTAGCGCGAAAAGCCGTATCGCAGCAGCGCGAGCGTGTCCGCGTCACGCGCCGCCTCGGACGGATCGCCCAGCACGACGGTCACCAGCCGCGCGCCCTTGCGGGTGGCCGAGCCCACCAGCACGTAGCCGGCGCTCTGGGTGTGCCCCGTCTTGACGCCGTCGACCGACGGGTGGCGTGCGATCAGGCGGTTGCGGTTCGCGATCACCCGCGTGCGCGCTCCGGTCGTGAGGCGCGCGCGGGGCATGTCGACCGTGCCCGCCAGGAAATCGTTCGCCAGCACCCGCCGCGCGATGCGCGCGAGGTCGAGGGCGGAGGAGTGGTTGCCAGGATCGTCGAGCCCGACCGGGTTCGCGAACTGCGTGTGGGCGAGTCCCATGTCGCGCGCTTCCCGGTTCATGCGCGCCACGAAGGCGTCGAGCGAGCCGGTACCGCGCACGGCCAGCGTCTCGGCGGCGTCGTTCGCGCTCTCGAGCAGCAGGGCGCGCAGCAGGTCGGCGACCGCCATGCGCTCGCCGGGCCGCAGGTCGATCCGCGACTCGGCGGCGCCCGCCGCGTAGTTCACCGCCCGCACGCGCTTGCTCCAGCGGCAGCTCCTCGATCGCGACCAGCGCGGTCATCAGCTTCGTGGCCGATGCGATCGCGCGCTGCTCGGTCGCCTTGCGCCGGTACAGGACGTGCCCGTCGCGGGCGTCCACGATCACCGCGGCGGGCGCGGAGATGCGCGGCGACCGTTCCTTCGCGCCGGCCGCGCCCGCGAGCAGCGCCGACGCAAGCAGCGCCGCGGTCAGCGCCGCGGTCACGGTCCGCGCCCGGCGGGGGCGCTGTGGGTGGCTCACGGCTCGAGGCCGCCCTGCGAGTCCGCGGCGCCCTCGGCCCCGGTGGACCCGGTGGCGCCGGTCGCGCCGGTGGCGCCCGATGCGCGCAGGCGGATGCGCTGACCGGTGACCAGACCCTGCGGATCGAGCGACGGGTTGAGGGTGCGCAGCTCGGCCAGCGACACGCCGGTCTGCTCGGCGATCAGGGCGAGGGTGTCACCGGCACGCACCCTGTAGAAACGGGCCGTGCGGAGGTCTGCGTGCCCTCGCGCGGGCCCGGCGGCGCTGCCGTGCCTGGCTCGAGCTGCGCTCGCGCGTGGACGCCGCTGCAGGACGCTCGGAACTGGAGGTCTCACCGTCCCCGCCGAGGGACGCGATCACGACGATCAGGAACACGATCGCGAAAACAGCGAGTGCGGCGGGCGCAAGCAGCCTCAGGGGGCTTTGCTGTTGGGCGCTCATGCCCGGCCCGATGATACCGACGCATCCCGCTACCACCGCCGGAGGAAATTCCCTGCAACGACGGGAGCTTCGAGCGCAATGCGTCAACCCAACGAGTGGTCATTTGGGACCCCATAGGGTCCTCAATCGACCACTCGAGCGGATTTAGCCGCGGGACGCGGCCCAGGCGGCGTCGCGCAGCTGCTCCGCCGCGGGCCGCGCGGCCGCGGCGTCGCCGGCGTCGAGCGCGGCCCGCGCGATCGAGCGCGAGACCGTCACGAGCGCGGCCGCCGGCCGCCCGGCAAACGCCGGCGCGAGATCCTCGACCTTGCCGCCCTGCGCACCGACGCCGGGCAGCAGGAACACGGCGTGCGGCATGCGCTCGCGCAGCGCCGCGAGCAGCGCCGGCTCGGTGGCGGCGACGACCGCGCCCACGTCGGCCAGTCCCGCCCGCCCCACGCCGTCCGCGCCGAGGTCACGCACAAGGTCGGCGAGGCGGTCGCGCAGCGGAGGGCCTGCGCCGGGCGAGACGTCCTGGATCTCGGCGGCGCCGGGGTTCGACGTGCGCACCAGCACGAACACGCCGGCGCCCGCGCGGCGCGCGGTCTCCACGATCGGCTCGAGCGAGTCGCGCCCGAGCAGCGGGTTGGCGGTGACGGCATCGGCGCCCAGGCCCGGAACCGTCCCCCAGGGAGTCTCGGTCGAGCCGAGCAGGGCCTGCGCATAGACGGCGGCGGTGTGGGGCACGTCGCCGCGCTTGCCGTCGGCGATCACGAGCAGGCCGGCGCCGCGGGCATGGGCGGCGACCTCCTCGAGCGCACGCGCCCCGGGCCAGCCGAGGCGCTCGAAGCAGGCGAGCTGCAGCTTCACCCCGGCGCAGGCGCCGACCCGCGGCGTCGATCAGCGCACGGCAGTGCGCCGCCACGGCGGTCGCGGCCCGTTCGGCCGCGGAGTCCCCGGCAGCGGCCGCGCGCGCCTGCGGCAGCAGCTCCGCCGGATCGGGATCGAGGCCCAGCAGCAGCTGGCTCTCGCGGTCGCGAACGACGTCCGCTACGCGGTCGCCGAACAACACCGGCTCGGAGCCGGCAGCGCCGGGCTTGTGGATGCGGCGGTTAGCCGCCCTTGACGGAACTCTTGAGCGCAGAGCCGGCTGTGAAGCGCGGCACCTTTCCGCCCTTGATCGTGATTCGCTCGCGCGTCCGCGGGTTGACGCCCTGGCGGTCACCGCGCTCCGCGACGTGGAACTTGCCGAAGCCCGTGAAGTTGATCTCGCCTCCGGACTTGAGGGTGTCGGTGATCGTGCCGAGCACGGACTCGACCGCCTCCGTTGCGTCCCTCTTGGAAAGACCGGTCCGGGTGGCGACCTGGTCGATGAACTCCTGCTTCGTCACGCTTCCCCCTTCTTCGGTGGGCAAATCGGGCGCTACCCTACCAATGACCACGGATTTCAGGCCTAGGAGCCCGCCACGGTCATCTCCCGCACGAGCAGGGTCGGGGCGCGGACGCTCCCGCCGAACGGGACCCAGCGGGCGTCCCGGGCGGCCCGCTCCACCCCCTGGAGCATGGCCACGAGGTCCGAGGCGATCGTCATCTCACGGGCGGGTTCGGCCAGCTCTCCGTCCCGGATCAGGCGGCCGGTCGCGCCCACGGAGAAGCTGCCGGACGACCGGATTCACGCCGGAATGGAGCCCCGCCACGCCCATCACGTAGAGCCCGTCGCCGGCCGCTTTCAGCAGGTCCGCGGCCTCGCCCTCGCCGGGGGCGACGAGCAAGTTGGAGGCGGCCACGGACGGAGGCGTGCGGTACGAGCCGCGCTCGCCGTTGCCGGTCGAGTCGCGCCCCGCCTTGTTGGCCGTGTAGGTGTCGAACAGATAGGTGCGCAGCACGCCGCCATCGATCAGCGGGGTGGTCTGCTGGGCGACGCCCTCGCCGTCGAACGGCGCGGTCGCGAGCCCCTCCGGATGCACGCCGTCGTCGACCAGCTGGAACGCGGGCGCGGCGATCGTCTCGCCCTCGCGCCCGGCGAACAGGGAGCGGCCGCGCTGGACCGCTTCGGCGGACAGGGTGCGGCCGATGATCGAGGCGAAGCTGGCGGACACGAACGGGTCCAGCACCACGGGGCACCGGCGGCTCGCGGGCTGGGTCGCGCCGTGCAGGGCAAGCGCGCGGTCGGCGGCCTCGTGCCCCACCTGCTCGGGGTCGAGCGCGTCGGGGCCGCGGCCGACCGCGAACCCCATTCCCGTCATGAGGTCGGCGCCGTCACCCGCGAAGGCGTACGCGAAGGCGTAGCACTGGGTCTCCTCGAAGGATTCGCAGAAGCCGTTGGAGTTGGCGAGGGCGGCCCGCGCCTCGGCGTCGGAATAGACCGTGTCCTCGACGTTCGTGACGAGCGGGTCGCGCTCGCGCGCGGCGCGCTCGACCGCGAGCGCGAGCTCGACGCGGCGTTCCATCGTCCACTCGCCGAACCCGGGGTCGCGCAGGCCGTCGATTGGCCGCGGCCGCCGGGCGTTCCGGAATACCGGCGTGCTCGTCGGGCTCCGTCACCGCCGCCGACTCCGCCGCCGCGCGGGCGAGGCCGCGCAGGCCCTCCTCGCTGAGGTCGGAGCCGTAGGCGTAGCCGGTGCGTCCCGCGCGGAACACGCGCACGCCCGCGCCCTTCGATCCCGCTTCGGTGAGGCTCTCGACCGCGCCGTCGTAGACGCGCACGGTGCGCTCGACCGAGTCCTGGCACCAGGCGTCGGCCTCGTCGCCGCCTTCCGCGAGCGCGGCGTCGACGGCGAGCCGCGCGGCGGCCTCGAGGTCCCCGCTAGACATCGGTGCCGCCCACGGTCAGCTCCGAGATCCGCACCGTCGGCTGTCCCGTGCCGACCGGGACCTGCTGGCCGTCCTTGCCGCAGAACCCGCTCTTCATCGCGAGGTCGTTGCCGATCGCGTCGATCTTGGTGAGCACGTCGATGCCGTTGCCGATCAGCGTCGCGCCGCGCACGGGCGCGGTCGCCTTGCCGTTCTCGATCAGGTAGCCCTCGGACAGGCCGAACACGAAGTCGCCCGTCGCCGGCTCGACCTGGCCACCCGCGAACGAGACCGCGTACAGGCCGCGGTCGACCCCCGCGATGATGTCCGCGGGGTCGTTGTCGAGCGGCGCGATGTAGGTGTTGGTCATGCGCGGGATCGGCAGGTGGCGGAAGCTCTGGCGGCGGCCGTTGCCGGTCGAGGGCCGCCCGTCCTTGCGCGCCCGCAGCAGGTCGTACAGGTAGATGCACAGCTCGCCCTCGTCGAGCACGCGCGTCGCCTGGCAGGGCGTGCCCTCGTCGTCGATCGCGTCGGTCCCCCACTCGCCGGGCATCGTGCCGTCGTCGTACGCGGTCACGATCGAGGAGGCAAGCTTGTCGCCGAGGCGCCCGGCGTACACCGAGGCCTGCTTCTGCACCGCGTCGGACTCGAGCCCGTGGCCCGTGGCCTCGTGGAACAGCACTCCGCCGAAGCCGTTGCCGACCACGACCGGCATCCGGCCGGCGGGAGCGGGGCGCGCCCCGAGCATCGTGAGGGCTCTCCGGGCCGCCTCTTCGGCGACCGCCGCCGGGTCGCCCTCGAAGAGCTCGAAGCCGGCGTGGCCCGCGAGCGACTCGGCCCCCGCCTCGACGCGGTCCTCCCGGCGCGCGACCACCTGCGCGCCCAGCCGCACACGCGTGCGATCGTCGCCGGCGAGCACGCCCTCGGAGTTGGCGACCTGCACGCGGCGCCGGCCCTCGACGTAGGACACCGCGACCTGGCTCACCTCGGAGCCCGTGCCGCGCGCGCGCTCGTCGCACTCGCGCAGCAGCTCGGCCTTGCGCTCGGGCGCGACGCTGCCCGGGTCGATCCGCACCTCCTGTCGCGCTCCGGCCTGGGGCGCCGCCAGCGGTCGCGGCTCGGTCCGCCCGCCGCGCACGGCGGACGCGACCTCGTCGGCGAGCCGCTCGAGGTCGGGCTCGGCCAGCCCGTCGACGTGCCCGAAGTAGGTGGAGTCACCGGCCACGACGCGGATCGCCGCGCCGGCCTCCGAGCCCGTCTGCGCCCGCTCCACACGGTGATCGTCGAGCGACAGGGTGAAGCTGTCGCGGTGCTCCACGTACACGTCGGCAAAGTCCCCGCCGCGCCGCAGTGCGCGCTCGACCAGCCGGCCGGCGAGCGTCCACCGGGATCAGCTGGGGAGGGTCAGCGGACATCCGCGGGCTCCTCCTGCGGCGGCTCCCCGATCAGCTCGCGCGCGAGGGTCAGGAGCCGCTCCGCGTCCTCCGACCCGTCGTCGAGCAGGCGCGCCTCGCTGTGGTCGACGCGCACGCGCACGCGTGGACGGCGCACCTCCTTGCGGCGGCGCATCGCGGCGGCGACCTCCTCGGCGTAGCCGCCCAGGCGTCCCCCGGGGCGCTTCATCGCGTGGTCCCGCGCTCGCGCACGGCCTCCGCGGCGGCCGCGCGCTCGAGGTCGCGCAGCACGGCGTGCATGTCGTAGAAGATCAGCCCAGGGTGCACCGAGCGGTTCGTGATGCAGGCCATCACGTGCTCGGCCTCGCCGAGCAGGAACATCGCACCGCCGGTGGAGTGCACGTCGACCTCGATCGCGGCATGCGCCTGATCTGCGCCCGCCGGCCGGCCGTTCTGCGACAGCGCGCGTGCGCTGGCCGCGAGCCGTTCGCCGACCGACGCGAGGTCCTCGGCGGCCAGGTGTCCCGCCGAGGCAAGCAGCCGGCCGTCGCGGTCCAGCAACAGGGCGCCGCGGATGTCGGTGGACAGCTCGAGCAGGTAACGCAGCGCGAGATCGTGGGCGGACGAGGGCACCGCGCACACGATAGCCCCGCGGGCTCGACTCCTGGCTGCGGCACAATGCACGAGCCGATGAGCCTCTCCCGAGCCGCCTGGATCACCGTTACGGGCATCTGCGCGATCGCCTCGCTGTTGCTGCTCGTCAACGGATACGACGGGTACAGCGCCGTGCTCGCGTTCGTGGGCCTGTCGGCCGCGGTCAATCTTCTCCCCTGACGCCTTTCGTGGCCGCCGCGGCCGCCGCCCGGCGGGTGGACGGCTCGATGTGCACGAGCACGTCCGCAGACGGAATCCGCTCGCGGATCGCGCCCTGCAGCTGGTGCGCCACCGCGTGCGCACGCTCGAGCGACGTGCCCCGCGGCGAACTGCACGTGCAGATCGATGTAGCGCGCGCTCCCGGCGCGCCGGCCGCGCAGCTTGTGGAACCCCTCCAGCTCGGGCGCCGGGTGGTTGGCGATCACCTTGCGCACGATGTCCAGCTCGTCCTGCGGCAGCGCTTCGTCCATCAGCACGCGCGACGAGCGGCTCAGGATCCTGACGCCCGTGTAGACGATCGCCGAGGCGACCATCAGCGCGACGATCGCGTCGAACTGGTCGTAACCGGTCACCTCGATCAGCACGAGCCCGAGCAGCACGGCCAGCGACGTCGCCGCGTCGGCGCGCAGGTGGGCGGCGTCGCCCTCGAGCGCGGGCGAGTCGTGCGCGCGCGCCCGCCGGTACAGATAGGTGGACACCACGAGGTTGACGACCGCCGAGAACGCGATCACGGCGATGCCGATGCCGATGTTCTCGACCTCGTCGCTGCCCGACACGAGGCGCCGCGACGCCTCGTACACGATCACCCCGGCGCCGACGAGGATCAGCATGCCCTCGATCGCCGCCGCGAGGTTCTCGGCCTTCGCGTGGCCGTACTGGTGCTCCGCGTCGGCGGGCTCGTCCGCCTTGCGCAGCGAGAGGTACGCCACGATCGAGGCGAGCAGATCGATGCTCGAGTGGACCGCCTCGGTGATGATCGCGATCGATCCGGTGATCGCGCCCGCGATGACCTTCAGCGCGATCAGGAGCGTGTTCGAGACGACCGACAGCCGCGCCGCGCCGAATTTGGTCGATCCCTTGACGGCGTCGGGTGCGATCAGGGGAGTGTTCAGCACCCGCATCCGGCCGCCGCTGTCGCCGGCCCGCCGGGCGCGCTCGCGGCTCACGGCACCGGGGGCAGCCACTCGCAGAGGGCGCGGACGGCGCGGGCGCGATGGCTGAGCTCGTCCTTCTCCTCCTGCGACAGCTCCGCCATCGTGCGCTCGTCGCCGTTGAGGTCGGCCGGCACGAACACCGGGTCGTAGCCGAAGCCCCCTGCGCCGCGCGGCGACTCGGCCAGACGGCCCTCGCAGCGGCCCTCGAACACGTACTTGGTCCCGTCCGGCTCGACGAAGGCGATCGCGCAGACGTAGGCCGCCTCGCGGTTCTCCCGGCCGCGCATGTCGTCGAGCAGTTTCTGCAGGTTCTGCTCGTCCGTGGCGTTCTCACCGGCGAAGCGCGCAGAGTGGACACCGGGCGCGCCACCGAGCGCGGGGACCACGATCCCGGAGTCGTCCGCCACCGCCGGGATGCCCGCGGCCGCGGCGGCGGCGTGGGCCTTGGGCACGGCGTTGTCCGAGAAGGTGCCGCCCATCTCCGGCGGCAGCTTCGCCCAGTAGGGCAGCGGAACCAGGGAATGCGCCGACAGCAGCCCTCCCAGCTCGCGCAGCTTGTGAGGATTGAGGGTCGCGATCACGATCCGCAAAGCGTTCCCATCGTACGCAAGCTGGTGGCCCGACCGGAGGGCCGGCTCAGGCGCCCTGGACGGCCGTGCGCTGCGCGGCCTCCAGTTCGGAGATGCCCTTCGCGGCGAGTCCCAGCAGATCGTCGAGGGAGGCGCGCGAGAACGGCACCTCCTCCGCGGTCGCCTGGACCTCGACCAGCTCACCCGCCCCGGTCATGACCACGTTCATGTCCACCTCGGCCGCGTAGTCCTCGCGGTAGTCGAGGTCCAGCAGCGGCGCGCCCGCCACCAGCCCGCACGAGACCGCCGCGACCGAGCCGTGCAGCGGCACCTGCTCGAGCTGCCCCCGCTCGACCAGATCGCGCAGGGCCAGCTCGAGCGCCACGTACCCGCCGGTGATCGCCGCGCAGCGCGTGCCCCCGTCGGCCTCGAGCACGTCGCAGTCGATGTACACGCTGCGCGGCCCGAACGCATCGAGGTCGGCGACCGCCCGCAGCGAACGGCCGATCAGGCGCTGGATCTCGACGGTGCGCCCGTCCGGGCGTCCGCGCGAGACGTCACGCGGCTTGCGACTGCCGGTGGACGCGGGCAGCATCCCGTACTCGGCGGTGAGCCACCCGCCGCCCGCCGCCTCACGCCAGCCGGGCACGCTCTCCACCACCGATGCCGTGCAGATCACGCGCGTCCCGCCCATGGCGATCAGCGCGGACCCGTGCGCGCTGCGGACGAAGCCGGGCTCGATGTGGACGGGGCGCAACGCGTCGCGCGTGCGGCCATCGGGGCGGGGGTCTGCCACGCCGCCATGCTACGGCGTCCCAATCGTGACCGTTCAGTACTTCACTTTGCTGACGGCCTCGGTGATCTTCTTCAAGATCATGGCGCCGAGCTCCTGTCCCTCCGCGAAGTGGGCGCTCTTGAGCGCGGCGATCACGCCGACCATCACGAGCGCGACCAGCGTCACGAGCGCGACGTACTCGACGGTCCCCTGACCGCGGCTGGACGCGACCACCCGGCGCGTGTCGTCGGCCACTCGAGCGAGGGTGAGCTGCGTGTTGACGAGCGGTGCGAGCAAGACGACCTCCCTGTCGATCGGATTGGACGCGGGAAGCCTGACGGGCGCGGATGCACCGCTCTACGCCCATGCGTCAAGGATCTGGAGCCTAGTTATCACTAATCCCGACGGCGAAAAAAAGCTGGTGCGCCCATCGCCTCGCCTCTATAGTCATGACGGGCGTTAACCGCCTACGAACTAGATTTTCGGTTCGTGTGATTCGCGGGACAAGGAGGATCCATTGGCAGCCACGGAGCGGCCCGGCCGTTCTATCTTGGCCATTGTGGCTCGTCGCACTCAGTGCGTGCGGCATGCATTCGTGGCAACGCCGTAGTCCGGCGAACCCGATCCGTCACAAGCGGGTGCGCCGTCCTCAATCAGTGGCCGATCCCTACCGAAGGCATCATGGTTGGGTCGGCCGGCAGGGGCTGGAGACCGTTCCACCGTCTCCAGGCCGTATGCGCGGAGAGCCATCGCTTCGCGCCACACAATGAGGCCGGCGCCTCGGCGACCGCCCTCGCGGCGGTCGTTACATACGAGGCTCCCGGGAGGCAGCGCTAGACGCTGGGGAGCCTTGCTAGCGGGGGGCAAGGGCGCCGTGCTTGCACGGCGCCCTTCTTTTTGGGAATAGAACCGGTTTTCGCTTAGCCGCGAAAACCGGGAGCTCTGTAGCACGTCAATCCACGAGCGCGGGCCACCACTGGCCGTAGTGCTCGCGGGCGCGCTCCGCCAGCGGACCGAGTTCCACGCCCGGCGGCTCCGCTCCGTTGCGCGCGGCGGCCATCGTCGCCGCCACGGATGCGGCCAGGGCACGGCAGGTCGTAGCCGCCCTCGAGCACGAACCCCAGGGGTGCGGACAGCTCGCGCGAGAGCGCACGCATGCCCGCGGACATCGCCGCGTAGCTCTGCTCGGTCAGCTCGCAGTTGGCGAGCGGGTCGTCGCGGTGCGCGTCGAAGCCGGCCGACACCAGCAGCAGGTCGGGCCGGTAGGCGCGTGCGACCGGCGCGACCACGTGCTCGAGCAGCGAGAGCCAGTCCTCGTGGCCCGCCCCCGGTGGCACCGGGAGGTTGATCGTGTGGCCCACGCCGGCGCCGGTTCCGTTCTCGTTCAGCGAACCGGTGCCCGGGTACAGCGGCGACTGGTGGATGCTGAAGTAGAGGACCGCGTCCGTGTCATAGAAGATGTCGTTGGTCCCGTTGCCGTGATGCACGTCCCAGTCGAGCACGAGGACGCGCTCGGCCCCCAGGCCGTCGAGCGCGCGGCGCGCGGCGATCGCGACGTTGTTGAACAGGCAGAAGCCCATCGCGCGCGCCGCCTCCGCGTGGTGACCGGGCGGCCGCAGCGCGCAGAAGGTGACCTCGGCCTCGCCGGACAGCAGCGCCTCGACCGCCCGCACCGAGCCGCCGGCGGAGTGCATCGCGGCGTCGAACGACCGCGGCGACGCGACCGTGTCGAGATCGAGCATGCCGCCGCCCTGCGCACAGATCTCCTCGATGCGCTGGACGTAGGCGCGCGGGTGCACGGCCTCCACTACCGCCCGCTCCGCGCGCGGCGCCTGCTCGCGCTCGTAGCCCAGCCAGTCGCGGCCCTCCAGCTCGCGCTCGATCGCAACGATGCGAGCCGGCTGCTCGGGATGGTCGCCCGTGTCGTGCTCGAGCGACGAAGGGTGGTGTAGGTACAAGGCGCGGCCCATGCGTGCCCCGGGGAAAGGTGCGTGCTCCCGGCTGCGGATACCGTACTGGCCCGTGCCACCACCGGCTCAGCCAGCGCCTTCCCCACGCCCGGCCCGCCGCACCCGGGTTCGCGGCGCGCGTTGATCGACTCGCCTGCGGTGGAGGGCGTGGTCGACACCGCCGTCGTGGGAGCCGGCGCCGCCGGGCTGTTCACCGCGCTGGTCGCCGCCGGGCAGGGCGCGCGCGTCGCGCTCGTGTCCCGCTCCCCCTGGCCCAGTCGGCCAGCTACTGGGCCCAGGGCGGGCTGGCGGCCGCGATCGGGCCCGACGACGAGGTCGCCCTGCACGTCGAGGACACGCTCACCGCCGGGCGCGGGACTTGCCGCGCCGAGGCCGTGCACATCCTCTGCCGCGAGGCTCCCGACCGCGTGCACGACCTCGAGCAGCTCGGCATCGCCTTCGACCGCTCGCCGGACGGCACGCTGCATCTGTCGCTGGAGGGAGGTCACAACCGGCGCCGTGTCGTGCACGCCGGGGGCAGCGCGACCGGCCGCCACCTGACCGCGCGCCTCTCCGAGCTGGTCTCCGCCCACCCGCGCATCGAGGTGCACGAGCGCAGCTCCGCGCTGGCGCTTTGGGTCGACGACGGCCGCTGCTTGGGAGTCGTGACCGACGCGGCGGCGATCCCCGCGCGCGCCACCGTGCTCGGCACGGGCGGCGCGGCCGCGCTGTGGAGCCGCACGACCAACCCGAGCGGCGCGGTCGGCGCCGGCCTGTACCTCGCGCTCGAGGCGGGCGCCGCGCTCGCCGACCTCGAGCTCATGCAGTTCCACCCCACGGCATTGCGGCTCGACGGAGAGCTCGACGGGTTCCTGGTGACCGAGGCCGTGCGCGGCGAGGGCGCCCTGCTGGTGGATGCCGGCGGTGAGCGGTTCGTCGACGAGCTCGCTCCGCGTGACGCGGTCGCACGCGCGATCGACGCCCGGCTGCGCGCCGGGGGCGAGGTCTTCCTCGACATGCGCGGCATCGACACGACGCGCTTTCCCAACATCTCCGAGCGGCTCGCGCTCGCGGGGCTCGACCCGCGCCGTGACCTGATCCCGGTGGCCCCGGCGGCGCACTACATGATCGGCGGGGTCGTGACGGACGACCGCGGGCGCTCCACCCTCCCCGGCCTGTACGCCGTGGGCGAGTGCGCATGCACGGGAGTGCACGGAGCCAACCGGCTGGCCTCGAACTCGCTGTCGGAGTGCTTCGTGTTCGGGCGCCGCGCGGCCCTCGCCGCGCTCGAGGAGCCGTCCGTGACGCGGCGCGGATCGCCCCCGCCCGGCGATGCGCCGCCCGATCTCACGCAGGCCACGCGCGACGCCCTGTGGCGGGGCGCGGGGCCGCTGCGCGAGGCGGCAGGGCTCCAGCAGCTGAGCGGCGATCCGCATCCACTGGCCCGTGCGATCGCGCTCTCCGCGCTGCAGCGCAGGGAGTCCCGCGGCTGTCATCTGCGCTCGGATTTCCCCGACACGGACCCCGCGCTGGACTCCCGGCATTGGGCCGTGAGCCGCTCCGGCGAGGGCTGGCAGGCCTGGAACTAGCCCTGCGCGGGGGCTCGCTTGCAACTCGCGATCCCGCTTCTCATGGGAAATTCGCGGCTCTTAACCCAGGCTTAACGGGTCGTAAAGGTTGTATTCACAACCGCGGGAAACACTGGCCTCACTTGGGTTCGGGGGAACCGGAGGAGAGACAAGTGACCACTGACCCTGCGAGGTAACCTTTGTATCAATTCAGTCGCGCCATCTACCGCGACCTTTCCCCGTACGTGTTGGATGAGAAGCAGCGCTTCGCGCAGCACGTCAGCAACCGCACCCTGGTGCTGCGTGAGTGCGAATCCGCGATCGAGCGCCTGATGACCGACCGGCGCTATTTCTCCCGCCCCACCCGCACGCTCTTCAACAACGTCAGGGGCTTCTTTTCCATCGCCGACCTCCCGCGGGTCTACGTGATCATCGACCGCAACATCCAGCTGGCGCTGCGGTTCATCACGGCGGTCCCCAACTACGCGTACGACACCACCGGCATCGAGCGCCAGTGTCACGCGATGACGCGCAAGGGCCAGCCCTGCCAGCGTCAACCGCTCCCCGCGAGCGACTACTGCCCTTCACACCAGCATCTGATCGAGACCTTCGAGGATCTCGAGCTGGTGGAGCTGGCCGCCTGACGGTGCAGAGGCTCCCGGAATTTCCGGCTGCGGAAATTCCGGGTCGCCGCTGAGCACCGGGACCTGACCCTCCCCTGATGTCCCGGTGCTCGGACGCGGCGCCCGCGGGCGCCGCCGCTGCGCGTTAGATTCGCGGCGCCGTGACGCGCGCCGCACCCGACACCGCACACGCCCCCTGGTCGCTCGGCGTCGACGTGGGCGGCACGTTCACGGACGCCGTGCTCGCCTCCCCCGGCGGAGTCTTCACCGGGAAGGTGCCGACCACGCCCGCCGATCAGTCACAGGGCGTGATGGCGGCCGTGGAGCTCGTGCTGGACCGCGCCGGAGTCACCCCGCGGGAGGTCGCGAGCTTCGGCCACGGCATGACGGTCGCGACGAACGCGCTGCTGGAGGAGCGCGGCGCGCGCACGGCGCTGGTGACGACCGAGGGCTTCACCGACGTGCTGGAGATCGCGCGCCAGACACGGCCGGAGCTGTACCGGCCCTGCCGCGCGCGGCCCGCGCCGCTGGTGCCGGCCGCGCTGCGCTTCCCCGTGGCCGAGCGCTGCGAGCCCGGGGGCGTGCTGCGCGCGCTCGACCCGGACAGCCTCGCGGACACGATCCGGCGCCTGCGCGACGCGCGCGTGGACTCGGTCGCGGTCTGCCTGCTGCATTCCTACGCGCACCCGGAGCACGAGCGCCGCGTGGCGCGGGCGGTCGAGGAGGCGCTGCCCGGCGTCCACGTGTCGGCCTCGCACGAGCTGGTCAGCGTGTTTCGCGAGTACGAGCGCACCTCGACCGCGGTGATCGACGCCTACCTGTCGCCGTTGCTGCGCGGCTATCTCGACCGGCTCGCCGACCAGGCGCGGGCCGCGGGCCTGCCGGAGCCCGAGATCATGCGCTCGAGCGGAGGGCTCACGAGCGCGAGCGAAGCGGGACGGCATGCGGCCTGGACGGTGCTCTCCGGGCCGGCGGCGGGAGCGGTCGGCGCCGCGCACGCGGGCGCCCTGTCCGGACACGGCGACGTGCTGTCCTTCGACATGGGGGGCACGTCGTGCGACGTGGCCGTGATCGACGGCGGCGCCGTGCGGGAGGCCTCCGAGCAGTCCGTCGCGGGCCGCCCGCTGCAGCTGCCGATGGTCGACGTCCACACGGTGGGCGCGGGCGGAGGCAGCATCGGCTGGGCCGACGCGGGCGGCGCGCTGCGGGTCGGCCCGCGCTCGGCGGGCGCGGTGCCGGGGCCGGCCTGTTACGGGCGCGGCGGCGAGGAGCCCACGGTCACGGACGCGAACCTGATGCTCGGCTACCTGGGCGCCGAGGCGCCGCTCGCGGGCGGGGTGCGGCTCGATCGCGACGCGGCCGAGCGCGCCGTGCGGCCGCTCGCCGAACGGCTCGGCATCGATGTGGAGGAGGCCGCACGCGGCATCGTGCGCGTCGCCGACGCGGAGATGCTGCGCGCGCTGCGCGTGGCGACGGTCGAGCGCGGGGTCGACCCGCGCCGCTACGCGCTGGTCGCGTTCGGGGGCGCCGGGCCCATGCACGCCGCGCGCCTGGCGCACGAGCTCGGCATCCGGCGCGTCGTGTGCCCGCGCGCCGCCGGGGTGCTCTCGGCGCTCGGCCTGGCGACGGCGAGCCGCCGGCGCGACGCCGCGCGCACGGTCCTGATGTCGGAGGCCGACGTCGAGGCCGGGCGCGCCGCGGCGGTCGCCGCGGCGCTGGCCGGCGACGCTGCAGCAGGGCTCGACGATGCCGCAGGTGGAGGTGACCTGGGACGTGCGCTACGGGGGCCAGGCGTTCGAGCTGCCCGTGACGGCGCCCGCTGCCGCGAGCGTCGCGCAGCTGCGCGACGCTGTTCGAGCAGGCGCACGCGGAGCGCTACGGCTATGCCGACCCGGAGGGTGTCCTCGAGATCGTCAACCTGCGCGTCACGGCCACGGCCGCGCGCGGCGACTCCGCCGGACCGGCCGCAGGCGCGCCGGCGCCGCCGAGCCGCGGGTCGCGCGCCGCCGACTTCGGCGGCCGCCGGATCGAGACGCAGGTGCTGACGGGAGTGCCCGCGGCGGGCGAGCGCCTGCCCGGTCCCGCGGTGCTGGAGCTGGAGGAGGCGACCGTGGTGGTGCCGCCCGGGTGGCTCGCGACGTCCGACGAGCACGGGGCCGTGCTGCTCGATCGGGAGGCGGCATGACGAGCGGCCTGGACCCGGTCACGCTGCAGGTGATGCTCGGCGGGCTGCGCGCGGTCTGCGAGGAGATGGGCGCCGTGCTCGTGCGCGCCGCCCACTCGGCCAACATCAAGGAGCGCCGCGACGCCTCCACCGCGCTGTTCGACGCGGACGGGCAGATGGTGATGCAGGCCGAGCACATCCCGGTGCACCTGGGTGCGATGCCCGATGCCGTCGCGGCCGTCCTGGGCGAGGACCACGCCGAGGGCGACACCTGGATACTGAACGACCCGTATCGGGGCGGCACGCACCTGCCCGACATCACGCTCGTCTCACCGCTGTTTCGCGCGGGCCGCCAGATCGGGTTCGCGGCGACGCGCGCGCATCACGCCGACGTGGGCGGCGACGTTCCCGGCAGCATGCCGGCCCATTCACAGCGCCTCGAGCAGGAGGGCGTGGTGATCCCGCCCACGCTGCTCGCGCGCGGATGGGAGATCGATGCGCGCCGCCTGGACTCGCTGGTCGCCCGGATGCGCGGCCCCGGCCAGCGCGCCGCCGACCTGCGCGCCCAGCTCGCGGCCAACCGCCTCGCGGCGCGGCGGGTCGTCGAGCTGGCCGACCGCCATGGCGACGACGTGCTGATGCGCGCGATGGCGGAGGTGCTCGCGTACGCCGAGCGCCGCACGCGGGCGGCGATCGCCGCGATGCCGGACGGCCGGTACGCGGCGTCCGACATCCTCGAGGACGACGGAGCCGGCGATCCGCGGGACCTGCGGATCCGCTGCGAGGTGCGCATCGCGGGCGACCGGCTGGAGGTGGACTTCGCCGGGACGGACCCGCAGAGCGACGGCAACCTCAACTGCCCGCTCTCGGTGACGAAGTCCGCGGTCTACTACGTGGTGCGCGTGCTCACGGACCCGGACATTCCCCCGTCCGCGGGCGCGTACCGTCCGGTGCACGTGACGGCGCCGGCCGGCACGGTCGTGAACGCGCGCCCGCCGGCCGCGGTCGCGGGCGGCAACGTGGAGACCTCGAGCCGCATCGCCGACGTCACGATGGCGGCGCTGGGGCAGGCGGTGCCGGCGCCCGCCGCCGGCCAGGGGACCATGAACAACCTCACGCTCGGCAACGACCGGTTCACCTACTACGAGACGATCGGCGGCGGCCAGGGTGCGTGCCCCGACGCGGACGGGCCGTCCGGCGTGCACGTCGCGATGAGCAACACGCTGAACACGCCGATCGAGGCGTTCGAGGTCGAGTTCCCGCTGCGGGTCACCGAGTACGCGCTGCGGCGGGGCTCGGGCGGCGAGGGCCGCCACCGCGGCGGCGACGGGATCGTGCGTGAGGTCGAGGCGCTCGAGCCGATGACGTTCGCGCTGCTGACCGAGCGGCGCCGCACCGCTCCGCCGGGCGCGGCCGGCGGCGGGCCGGGCGCTCCGGGGCGCAATCTGATCGTGCGCGCGGGCGGGCGCGCCGGTCGCCCTGCCCTCGAAGGCGGAGGGCAGCCTGCAAGCCGGCGACCGGCTGCGGTTGGAGACCCCCGGCGGCGGAGGCCACGGGCCTGCCGCGCCCTGACAGCCTGTCGATCCGCCCTCCGACACCCGTCCGGCCGGGTGACTGATTCCCCGATCAATACTTGGAACTTTGGTGAACAGCACGTACAATGGGCCGCAGGAGAGCGGTTTTTCCGCTCGACGGCGGGGTTCGGACGCCGCACTTCCAGGAGGATGACGCCCATCTCGGGGCACGGTATCCCGGCGTCCACGGCCCACCAACGACCAGATGCCAGTCGCTTTCAAAGAATGGGCAGTCACCGTGCGCGCGCTCGCCGAGGGCGAGCAGCTGCTCACTCTCCGCAAGGGCGGGATCAGGGAAGACCACAAGCACTTCGAGCTCGAGCACGAGCGCTTTTTCCTCTACCCCACCTTCGATCACCAGCGTAACAACCTGGTCAGACAGTCCCACCATCCCGAGCTCCGGCGAGCGCTGGAGGAGGGTGTGTGGGCCGACGGCGAGCCGCCGCCCAAGGCGCTGATCCAGGATGGGGGCATCGAGCAGCCCGACCGCGTGCGGATCCGGGCATGGGCGGAGGTCCACGAGCACTACGAGGTCGCCGACCCGCGCATCGTCGACTCCCTCAGCCCGTTCCACATCTGGACGCCCGACTACGCCTTCAAGCGCCTGCGCTGGAAGCCGCGTCATGCGCTGCACGTGCTGGTGCTGCGCGTCTACAGGATCCAGCGACCGGTGACCGTCCGCGTACGCCCGGAGTACGAGGGCTGCAAGTCCTGGGTCGAGATCGACCGCGACCTGCCCTTCGAGGGCACGCCGGTGATCGCCGACGAGGAGTTCGAGCGCGCGGCGGCGGGCATCGAGGCGGTCGTACGCGAGGCGAGCGTCCTCGCCGGCGCAGCTTCGGTCGCCTGAACGAGGCTCACCGCTCTCTTCACGACATCGTGCGGGGCGCTTCCCGTGCGCTGGTGCTCGGCATCGGCGGCGGCGGGGACGTGGTCGGCGCGCTCGCGGCCGCCGAGCTGTGCCGCCGGCTCGATACGCGAGGTCGTGATGGGCGGCGTCACCTGGGAGCGCCTGCCCATCGACCCGCGGCCCGGCCCCCGGTCCGCCGCCGAGATCGCAGGCGGCCGGGAGATCGCGCCCGGAGTGCTGCTGGCCGGACCCGGCACACGCACGCAGGACGGCGCTGTGTTCGCCGAGTCGCACATGGCCGGGCTGCTCGGTGAGCAGACCGTGCTCGTCGACCCCGGCATCGGCCCGGCACGCGTCGCCGAGAGCCTCGCGCAGGCCGCCCCGGCGCTGGGCGTCGACCTGTTCCTGTTCGTGGACGTGGGCGGGGACGTGCTGGGCGCCGGATCCGAGCCGGGGCTTGCGAGTCCCCTGTGCGACGCGGTGATGCTGGCCGCGGCCGCGCTGATGCAAGAGCGGCGAGCCACCGTGGTGGGGGCAGTGTTCGGTCCGAGCTGCGACGGCGAACTGACACTGGAGGAGCTGCTCGGGCGGCTCGCGCTGCTTGCCGGCGCGGGCGCGCTGTACGCGATCGAGGGCCTCACGCCCGCGGCGGTCGATGACGTGGCGCGGGCCGCCGCCGTGATCCCCACCGAGGCCAGCGCGCAGGCCGTGCGCTGCGCCCGCGGCGAGATCGGCGTGACGACGATCCGAGGCGGGCGCAGAACCGTGCACCTCACGCCGTTCGGCGCCGCGATCGTCTACTTCGACCCCGCCGGCGCACTGCAGAGCGCCGCACCGCTCGCGCGCGAGGTGATCGATGCGGGCGACCTCGACGAGGCGCAGGCGCGCCTGCACCGGCTGGGCGTGCGGACGGAGCTCGACTACGAGCGCACCGCCGGCGACCGCTGAATAGGCCGGATTTTCCTTAGCCGGAAAATCCGGGAGCTCCGAGGGTATGGTGCCTTCGTGCCCTGGGTCGAGACTCCTTCACTGTCGTTCACGGCCCGGCACGAGGCGTCGCAATCCGATGACGCGCTTGCCGTGCTGGAGGACCTCGAGCAATACCGTGCGCACCTCGAGGAGCTGCTGCCGCGCGTGCCCACCGGGGTCACCGTGATCCTGCACGATTCTCCGATCCAGCTGCTGTTCGCGAGCCCGCTGCTGGGCCTCATGCGACGCGCCGCATCCCGTGCCGCGCGCCGCTACATGGTGGGCTGGTACCGCACCGGCGAGGTGCACGTGCTGTCGGCTCCCGCGTTGCGCGATCTGGCCGCGGGTGAGGACTCGGAGCGCGCGCTGCTGCTCAGCCCGCGGCGCGCATACACCGGGCTCGTGATCGGCACCAACAACCCGCTGCTGCCTCCGCCGGCGCGCCCGGGCCAGCTGATCCGGCTGATGCGGGCCGCCTGGCTCGCGGAGGGAGCGGCGCAGCACTTCTCGGGGCAGGTGCCGTTCCTGCGCCCGGCGATCGCCGCGCGCCTGCGCGGCGGAGGCCTGCGGTTCCCGCCGGGGGTACGCGACGCCGGGCTCGTGGCGGGAACGCTCTTCGACCTGCTTCACCAGGAGCGCGGCGAGCGCGCGTGCGTGCGGCTCGCGACGCACCCGGCGGCCAGTTCACCGGCGGCGCTGGAGGAGGCGTTCGGCCGTCCCGCGGCCAGAGGTCGCCGGCGCCTGGCGGGAGCATCTCGAGCGGCTGGCGACCCCGGCGCCCGACGTGTCGCCCGTCGTCTAGGTCTAGCGCGGTTTCACGGGCGCCCTGCTACCACGGGAAGCATGGAACGCCTCACCCGCCGGCAGCTCGTCGCGCGCGGCGGCGTGGTCGCCGGGGCGGCCGCGCTGGGGTCGCTGGCGCTTGCGCGCGAGGCCAACCGCTCCGGGCCGCACCCACCGGCGACGCCCGACCCCGCCGCGCGGCCGCTGAAGGGCATCGCCCTGGGCGGCTTCGGGCCGGTCCGCGCGGCACACGACCCCAACGACTACCTGGAGTGGGGGAACCGCGAGTACGTGCGTGCGAGCAACACGGACGTGATCCGCCTGCAGGTGTCGTGGCGGCTACCTCCAGCCCGTCGCGCCGGCGAGCCGCCGCGAATCGTGGCGGCAGCTGAACCGCGACCACGGCGACGGCGGGCTGCGCCGCCTCGACCGCCAGATCGCCGCCGCCAACCGCGACGGCGTGCGCGTGATCCTCGGCCTCTACCACTCCTATCCGGAGTGGTCGAACGGCACCGTGCCAGGAGCGGCCGAGCCCATCACCGGCAAGCCCGCGGATGCGAAGCTCCCGCTCGACCTCTCGCCCGCGGGGCCGTGGTCCTGGTTCGTGTCCTACCTGTGCGACCGCTACGGGGGGCCATCCGGCCCGACGATCTGGGGCCTCGAGATCTGCAACGAGCCGAACCTCCTGTGCTGGCCCCAGCAGGGAGTCGCCGACGCCGTCGCCGCGATGGCGACCACGGCGGCGCGCGCGGTCGCGGGCCGTCCGTATCCGGCGCTGCTGATGCTGCCGGGCACCTCCGACTTTCCGGACGCGGACGTGGTCAAGCAGGGCACGCTGGTCGCCACCGGGTGGCCGGGGTTCACGACCGCGGTGCTGGATCGCCTGCGCGGGCTCGACACCGGCGGCGCGGCGCTGCCCGCATGGTCGCATCACAACTACCGTGACGCCAAGGCCGCGGACGGGCGCCGGGATCGCGCCGGACTCGTGATCGACATGCTCGGGCAGCACGGCTGGCCCGGCGACCGCCGCCTGTACCTGACCGAAGGCGGAGTCGACATCGACCGGCTCGGCCCGAGCCACTGCCCGGAGCTGGACCTGCCGACGGCCGACGGGGGCCGCGCCGCGCGGGAGCTGTGCCAGGCGCGGTTGATCCGCGAGAGCTTCGCCGCCATGAGCATTCCCGGCGTGGCGCTGTGGACGCAGTACAAGCTCAACGACCAGCGCTCCGACGTGACGACCGCGTCCGGGCTGCGGCGCGACTTCCGGTTCGCCGCCGACGGCGCGCCGCTGGGACCGGGGCCGGAGCGCCCGGCGTGGCACGTGTGGCGCGATCTTTGACCGGGAATATCTCAGCCGCCGGCAAGCCAGATCAGCAGAGCGACCACGGCCGCGGCCAGCAGCAGTCCCGCCAGCAACATCCCCGGGGCCGGCACGCCGGAGCCGCCCTCGCGCACCGCCTGTTCGGCCTGCGCGACCTCGATGTCGCTCTGCAGCAGCACCTGGCGCGCAACGTCGAGCCCCGATTCCGGGACCAGGACGTCGCGCGGGCCGGCCGCCAGCATGTCCGGCACGTCGAAGCCGGCAGAGCGGCGCAGCGTGCTGGGAACGCCCTCTTCCAGCAGCAGCATCTGGATGAACTCCGCCTCGGGCTGCTGGCGCCCGGTCGCGACCCGTCTGAGGTCGCCGCGCGTGTACTGGGGCTTGATCTTGCGCGCACGAGCGTGCTTCTCGCTGGTCTGCAGCTCCGCGTCCACCTCGCCCGCGTAGGTCAGCGGCATACCGCACTCCTTGCAGAACCGCTCCTCCAGCGGATAGCGGATCGCGCACCTCGGGCATGCCAGCGGCTCGGACACGCGCTATCCGACCTTCAGCTCGACCTCTTCGACGTCAGGGCCCGTGATCCGGAACGCCCTCAGGTCGGGCGCGTCGCGATCGGCGAGGGAGACGATCAGCCACACCACGCCGGGCCATAGCTCCGCGAAGTTGATGTCGGTCTGGGACGGGTACGCGGCGCTCTTGGTGTGCGAGTGGTAGAGACCCAGCGACAGGCCCCGCGCCTCGATGTCGTCGGTCGTCTGCATCACGAACCGCCCGTCGATCTCGAAGCGCTCCGGGCTGTGGTGGATGTTCTCGGCGGGATACAGCTTCGCGACGGAGTCGCCGTCGACCGCGAACAGCCCGCAGCACTCGTCGGGATAGTCCTGGCGAGCGTGTTGAACGACCTCGTCCGCGAGTGCGCGAGGAATTACCACCACACGGTGGAGTCGATCGCCTCGAGCTCGTCGATCGACTTCGTCCACAGCCCGGCGGACATGTACTTGCCGCCGTCGTCGGCGACGAGGAATACGACGTTCCCCTCGTCCAGCTCGTTCGCGATGCGCACCGCGACCGATGCGATCGCGCCCGACGACACGCCCGCGAAGATGCCCTCCTCGAAGAAGAGCTTGCGCGTCCAGATGATCCCGTCGCGGTTGGTGACGATGATCTTCCGGTCGAGGACCGAGAGGTCGATGATCGGCGGGATGAAGCCGTCGTCGAGCGAACGTAGGCCCTGAACATCCTCACCCTGCAACGGCTCCGCCGCGACGATCTTCGTCGCCGGGTCATGTTCTTTGAGCCGGCGGCCGTTGCCCATCAGCGTGCCGCCGGTGCCGAGGCCCGCGACGAACGCGGTGATGTCGCCGAGGTCCTCGATGATCTCCGGGGCCGTGCCGTAGTAGTGCGCGTCGGGGTTCGCCTGGTTGCCGTACTGGTAGGGCATGTAGACGCTCGGGTCCTTTTCCGCCAGCTCGAGCGCCAGCTCGACCGCGCCGTTGGACCCCTTCGAGCCCTCCGAGTAGACGATGTCGGCGCCGTGCATGCGCAGCAGCTCGGTGCGCTCGGACGTGACGTTCTCGGGCATCACCGCGGTGAACGGATAGCCCTTCAGGCGGCAGATCAGCGCCAGCGAGATGCCGGTGTTGCCGGACGTCGGCTCGAGGACGCGCTGTCCGGGGGCGACGGCGCCCTCGGCCTCCGCGCGCTCGATCATGGACTTGGCGACGCGATCCTTGACGGACCCCGTCGGGCTGTAGAACTCGAGCTTCGCGAAGAGGCGCACTCCCGGCTTCGGGCTGAGCTTCTTGAGCTCGACGATCGGGGTGTTGCCGATCGCCCCGATCACGTCGGGGCAGCAGTTCGGCGGCTCCCTCAAGGGCCTTGCCTCCAGCATGGGGGGAAGTTTAGAGGGGCCGCCCGGTCCGTCTGCAACCGGTTCCGGCTGAAGAAACCGCGACCGAGTTTTCCGGCTACGGACACTCGGCCTATCAACGGCCGCCGGCCATGGCGGGCAGGATCACGATGGTGTCGCCGGCGCCCACGCCGGTATCGAGGCCCTGCTGCACGCGTACGTCCTCGTCGTTGACGTAGACGTTGACGAAGCGGTTCAGCTCACCCGCGTCGGAGAAGAGCTGGCCGCGCGTGTCCGGGTGCTGCTCGGCGAGGCCGTTGAGGATGTCGCCCACGGTCGCCCCCCCGACCTCGACCTCGCTCTTGCCGCTCACGGCAGGGCGGAGCACCGGTGGGATCTTGACTGTGGCCATCTGGGGCCGAACCCTAACCGGCGGCCGCGCAGAGAGCTTCGTAGTCCTCGAACTCCGTGTGCTCGAGGTCGACGCCCTCACCGCAGGTGGGGCAGCCCTCGACGTCGCGGCGCACCTTCAGCTGGGTGAACTCGGTGGAGAGCGCCTCGAACAGCAGCAGCCGCCCGACCAGGGGCTCGCCCATGCCGACGACCAGCTTGATCACCTCGTTGGCCTGCAGCAGGCCCATGATGCCGGGCAGCACGCCGAGCACGCCGTTCGCGCCGCACGAGGGCGCCAGCTCGGCGGGCGGCGGCTGCGGGTACAGGCAGCGGTAGCACGGGCCTTCGTAAGGCACGAAGGTGGTGAGCTGCCCGTCGAAGCCGAGGATCGATGCGTGCACGACCGGCTTGCGCTCGCGCACGGCCGCGTCGTTCAGCAAGTAGCGCGTGGGGAAGTTGTCGGCGCCGTCGACGATCACGTCGTAGTCGCGGATCAGGTCGAGCACGTTGTCCCGGTCGAGGCGGATCGGGTGAGGAATCACGTTGACGTCCGGGTTGAGGGCCTCGATCGTCTGCTTGGCCGACTCCACCTTGGAAACGCCGATGCGCTCGTTGTTGTGGATCACCTGGCGCTGGAGGTTGGACAGGTCGACCTCGTCGTTGTCGACGATGCCGAGCGTGCCCACGCCCGCCGCGGCGAGATAGAGGGCTGCCGGGGAACCGAGCCCGCCCGCGCCGATCAGCAGCACCTTGGACTCGAGCAGCTTCTGCTGGCCCTCGAGGCCGACCTCCGGGATCAGCAGGTGGCGCGAGTAGCGCTCGCGCTGCTCCGGGGTCAGCGAGATGGGACGGTCGAAGTCGTAGCCCCGGTCCTTCCACAGCGTGAAGCCGCCGGTCATCACCGACACGTCCTCGTAGCCGAGCAGCTCCTTCATCGTGACGGCGGCGAGCGCGGAGCGGTTCTGCGTCGAGCAGTACGCGATCACGCGCTGACTGCGGTCCGGGATCGCTTGCTCGATGCGGGTCTCCAGGTGGCCGCGCGGGATGTGCACGGCGCCGGGAATGTGCCCCATCTCGTATTCCTGCTGCTCGCGGACGTCGAGGATCACGGGCGCCTGGGCGGCGCTGCCGTTCGTGGCGCGGAGGTCGAGGATCTCCTTGACCTGCGAGGGATCGAGCTCCTCGATCCGGGAGCGCGCGTCCTTGATGAGCTGCTGGCCTGAACGTGCTTTCGTGTCTGTCGTCACGAGACTTCCTATCGATTCGAGCCGGGAAATACCTTAATTCCTACTGGCTTTAGGAAATATAGCAACGGCAGAGCCTGAATTCCAGGCCTAAAAAAAGGGCGGCGGCGCCTTTCGACGCCGCCGCCACAGCCCCCTTCATGTTGCCGGAAGCTCGACTGAGCCCGGAACCTGAAGATCTGTGTGTCTAGATGCCCAGCGCGCGCAGGCGGCGCACCCGCTCCTCGATCGGGGGGTGGGTCGAGAACAGAGCCTTCATCCCGCCACCGCTGAACGGCTTGACGATGAACAGCGGCTCGGCGGCGGAATTGACCTGCATCGGCATCGCCTTCGCCCCCGCCTCGAGGCGCTCCAGCGCGTCGGCCAGCGCGTTCGCGCTACCCGCGATGCGGGCGCCCGTGGCGTCGGCCGAGAACTCCCGCTGACGGGAGATCGCGAGCTGGATGATCGTTGCCGCGATCGGTGCCAGCAGCACCATCGCGAGCGCTCCGACGAGGCCCAGCGGGCCGTCGTCGTCGCCACCCATGAACAGGAGCGCGTAGCCCAGCCACGTGATGGCGCCGCCGATCGCCGCGGCGACCGTCGTGATCAGCGTGTCACGGTTGCGGATGTGCGCCAGCTCGTGGGCGATCACGCCCCGCAGCTCGGTCTCGCTGAGCAGCTGCGTGATGCCCTCCGTCACAGCCACCGCCGAATGCTTGGGGCTGCGCCCCGTCGCAAAGGCGTTCGGCTGGCTGGCGGGAATGAGGTACAGGCGCGGCATCGGGATGCCGGCGGAGTGCGCCAGCTCGCGCACCATCTGGTGCAGGCGGGGCGCCTCCTCCTCGGACAGCGGTCGTGCTCTGCTCATCTTGAGGGCGATCTTGTCCGAGAACCAGAACATGGCCAGGTTGATCACCAGGCCGAAGAAGAGGAATGTCAGGGCGGTGCTCGGACCTCCGATCAGGTACCCGAGCCCGACCAGCAGACCCGTGAGGGTCGCCAGCAGGATCGTGGTCCGTAGGCCCGCCTTCCAATTTGCTTGCGTAGCTTGGTTCATGTCTCCAACCACAGACTCAGGGCTTCTCATGCCCAACGTAACGGCTGCCATGCCGCGTCCAAGTATCGTCCAGGGTAGGCCGAATACCTATGGGGTCGAGACCCGATTTCGCTCCGGGCGCCACCCCAACCGGGCCAATTTCGGCTCTGGAAAGCCATGAAGCGCCCCTCTCTGCTCAGCCAGATCGTCGCCCTCAACCTGCTGATGGTCACGGCGGGCATCCTGGTGGCGATCTTCGCCGCCGGGTTCGACTTCTCGATCTCGCATCAGCGCTGGGAATTCCTGGTCCTGGCGATGACCATGGTGCTCACCTTCCTGCTCAACACGCTGCTGCTGCGGCGCCGGTTCGAGCCCTTCGAGCGCCTGCTGGCGATGATGGAACGGGTCGACCTGTCGCGGCCCGGGCGGCGACTCGAGCTGGATTCCGACATGGCCGGGCTCTCGACCGACGTCGAGCGGCTCGCGGCCACCTTCAACCGCATGCTGGAGCGGCTCGAGAACGAGCGGAGGCGGTCGGGCGAGCTCGTGCTGCGCGCACAGGAGGAGGAGCGGCGGCGCGTCGCGCGCGACCTGCACGACGAGGTGAACCAGTCGCTGACCGCGCTCCTGCTGCGAATCCAGGCGGCCACGGAGGATGCGCCCCCGGAGCTGCGCCCGCAGCTGGAGGAGACGAGGCACCTCGCGGACCGGGCGATGGGCGAGCTGCTCGACCTGGCACGGCAGCTGCGCCCGACGGCGCTCGACGACCACGGCCTCGTGGCGGCGCTCACCACGCACGTGCGCGAGTTCGACCGGCGCGGGGACGCGCGTGCCACCTTCTGGGCGGATCCGCGCATGGGCGTGCCCTCTCCGGACGCACAGGTGGTCGTCTACCGCGTGGCGCAGGAGGCGCTCGTGAACGCCGCCCGCCACTCGGGCGCGACCCGGATCGAGGTGACCCTCGAGCCGCGCGACTCGAAGGTCCGTCTGGAGGTCGCCGACAACGGCTCGGGCTTCGCCTTCGCCGAGGAGGGCAAGGGGCTGGGCCTGTCCGGAATGCGCGAGCGCGCGCTGCTGGTGGGTGGCTCGCTCGAGATCGACTCGCGGCCGGGCAAGGGCACGTCCGTGGTGCTCGAGGTGCCGGCCGAGCCGGGACCGCCCGACGCGGTCGCGGACGACCACGGCGGCACGCTGCAGCCCGCAGGGACGGAAGCGGCATGAGGATTTTGATCGCCGACGATCACGGGATCGTGCGCTCTGGCGTGAAGCTGCTGCTCGACCGCCAGCCCGACATGGAGGTGATCGCCGAGGCCGAGGATGGGATCGACGCACTCGAGCAGGCCGTGCGGCTGAAGCCCGACGTGGCCGTGCTCGACGTCTCGATGCCGCGCATGACGGGTCTGCAGGCGACCCACGAGATCAAGCAGCAGTCGCCCGCCACGCAGGTCCTGATCCTCTCGATGCACGACGACGAGCGCTACCTGTTCGAGGCGCTGCGCGCCGGCGCGGCCGGCTACGTGCTGAAGCGCGCGGCCGACAAGGACCTCGTCGACGCAGTGCGCGCGGCCAGCCGCGGAGAGCCCTTCCTGACCTCCACCGCGCAGCAGGCGCTGATCCGCGACTTCATCGACCGCGGCGATCAGCCCGCCGAGCTCAGCCCGCGCGAGCAGGAGATCGTGAAGCTGATCGCGGAGGCGCACACGAACAGGGAGATCGCCGAGATCCTGCATCTCTCCGAGAAGACGGTCGAGTCGCACCGCGGGCGAGTGCTGCAGAAGCTCGGCATGCGCGACCGGGTCGAGCTCGTGCGCTACGCGATCCGGCGCGGCCTGGTCGAGCCCTGACCTAACCTTGACCGCGATGTCCCCGCGTACGCGCCTCGTGCTCGTCGTGATCGCGCTGCTGGCGCTGGCCGGCATCGTGCTCGCCGCGATCGCCGCCAGCTCCGGCGATGACGACGACGGAGCTGCCGCGGTGGTCGAAGAGGTGAACGCGGCCGGCGTAGAGGGACCGACCTCGCCGTACGAGGGCGCGGTGCGGCCGCCGGCGCCGCCCGGCGAGTTCGCGCTGCGCGACCAGGACGGAAAGCTCGTGACCCTGGCCGACCTGCGCGGCAAGGTCGTCGTCCTCAGCCCCACGTACGCGACGTGCCGGGAGACCTGCCCGGTCGTGGCACAGCAGATCCGGGGCGCGCTGGACGACCTGTCGGACTCCGAGCGCGCGCGGATCCGGGCCTTCGCGCTGAGCGTGGACCCGGCCAACGACAATCCCGACACGGCGCAGAAGTTCCTGCTCGAGCGGCGCCTGCGCGGCTACCTCGACTATCTGCTCGGCACCCGCCGGGAGCTGCAGCCGGTGTGGCGCGAGTACGGATTCGCCCCCCAGACCGACGAGCAGGAGCACAACTCCTACGTGGTGCTGCTCGACGGCGAGGGGCGCCAGCGCGTGGGCTTCCCGGCGAACTTCCTCACGCCCGAGTCGCTGGCGCACGACCTGCGCCTGCTGGTGCGCGAGGCGACGCGCAACTAGCGCCAGACTCAGCCGGTCAGAGCGCGAGCGACAGCGGGCGCCCCGGCCGCGGCGGTTGCTGGTGCGGCGGCAGCATCTCGCCGGCGGCGAGCCGCTCCGCCTCCAGCTCGGCCTGCGTCTTGGCGGGATCGTCGACCGGCACGGCGATCAGGAACCGCTCGTTCATGATCTTCACGACCACGTCGGGCCGCGAGCTCCTGCACCAGCCCGCGATCGAGGTTCACCATGTGCACGAACGTCAGCCTGCGGAAGCTCTCGGCCAGGAACTGGAGTGCGCGCATCGCGTACGAGTCGCCGTAGACCAGGCACTCGGGGCCGTCCGCCGCGCCGGACTCGTAGACGACGCGCCTGCCGGTGTTCCTGACGCGGTTGTCGGACACCAGCCGGGCGCGATTCGCCAGGGGCTCGGCGCGTATGTAGGCGGATGTCGCCGGGGGTGTCAGCTTCGCCCCGAGGTCCCCGATGAAAGGGATCTCCACGAAGCCGAAGGCGTTCTGGGCGCGGGGCTCGAGGGGCACCGTGCGGCGGATCTCGTCGAGCAACGCTTCGGCGGCGACGTATGCGCCGAATCCGGTCCAGTGGGAGCCGGTCTTGGGGTACGCATGCTCGCGGTGGGCGACGAGCGCCTCCAGCGGGTACAAGACGCGCGCGCTCGACCCATGCTCGCGCAGGTGATCGAGCAGCTGGTGCACCGGGCGCACCCGGGCGGTCACGACACCCTCGGGCAGCATGTCCGGATAGACGGAGTGGGCGTTCGGCGCGATCAGGAAGTAGTGCAGCGCGCCCTGGCGCTTCCAGCCATTCCGTGCGCGTCTCGAGCAGCTCCCGCCAGCCGCGCAGCTGGGCCTCGTCGAAGAGCAGCTCGCCGCTGTGCTGCGCCAGCACGCTGTTCGCGTCGTTGGCGAGGAAGAGGCGCCCGTCGCGCCCCTCCACGACCTTGTCGTCCCGCACCGGGGCGGGAAGGTCGAGTGCTTCTACGTCGCGCTCTTCGCTCACCCGTCTGCCGCCGCGGCCTCTGTGGCCGCGGACGGCGTGCGACGGCGCCTGCGAGGGGCGCCTGCTGTTGATGCGCACGGAGTCCGGGGCCGAGACGCGCGGCTTCAACATGTCGCCGGACGCGCGCTTCTGCTGCTCGAGGCGGCGGAGCCCGGGTTCCATGTCGTTCTGCATGACGATCATGCCGCGCTCGGCCGCGACCGTCACGACGACGTCCGGCTCGAGCTCGCGGATCAGGTCGTAGTCGAAGTAGCTGTGGGCCCAGTACGAGCGCGAGAAGGCCTCCGCGACCAGCGGCATCAGCCGGACCGCGTACGAGTCGCCGAACACGAGGCACGTGAGCGCGTTGTAGGCGTCGGCCTGGAACTCGACCAGGCGCCCGTGGTTTCGGACGCGGTTGTCATTCACCTGCCGTGCGCGCGCATCGATCACGTCCACGTACACGTACGTGTCCTTGATCGGGGGGTCGAACTTGAGGCCCAGGTCGCCGGCGCGCTGCTCGTACGAGAGGTGGATCTCGCTGCGCGTGAGCCTGCGCACCGGCAGCATCTCCGTCATCTCCTTCATCAGGGCGCGATAGCCGACGAAGGCGCCGAACTCGGACCAGTGGGAGCCGGTCTTCGGGTACACGAGCTCGTCGCGGGCCGCGATCAGCTCGTCGAGCGGGTAGAGCACCGGGCGCCCAGGAGTCGCGCTCGCGCAGGTGGTCCAGCACCTGGAGCGCGGGCCGCGTTTCGCCGGGCTCGAAGTCGTCCGGGAGCATGTCGGCGTACACGGCGTGCGCGTCGGGCGCGATCACGTAGAAGTAGGGCGTGCCCTGCATGTTGAGCCACGCGGACCGCTGCTCGAGCAGGTCCTGCCACTGCTGCACCTGGTGGTCCGTCAGCAGCCGCTGTCCGGCGTGCTGGGCCATCGTGTCGTTCGAGTCCTTGGCGACGAACAGCCACCCGTCCTTGCCCTGCGCGACCTTGTCGTCGACGATCGGCAACGGCAGGTCCAGCCGGCGCTCCTCGCCGGCGGGCTTCCCCGAGACCCACTCCATCTCCTCGCCCTGCAACTTGGTGGCCTGATCCTCCTGCACGTGTCCATGGTAATCGGGAACCGGCAGGGCCGCTGGTATCCTGACCGCGGAGCTAGGAATTAACCTCTCCGCCGAGGAGGCCAGGCAGATGTTCTCGACCAAGTCCGAATATGGAGTGCGCGTGATGGTCCAGCTCGCGCGCCGCCGCGGGCCCGGGCCGGTCCCGCTCGCGGAGATCGCCCAGGCCGAGAACCTGCCGCTCCCCTACCTCGAGCAGCTCGTGTCCCGCCTGCGCCGGGCCGGCCTGGTGTCGTCCACCCGCGGCGCCCACGGCGGCTACGAGCTCGGCCGCGATCCCGCCGACATCACGATGGCCGAGGTCGTGCACGCGCTCGAGGAGACGATCGTCCCGATGCAGTGCGTGAGCGAGCTCGGCGCGAGCCGCATGCTCTGCAACCACGAGCTGGACGGGTACGAGAACTGCGCCACGAAGCTCTTGTGGACCCGCGTGCAGGGCGGCATCGAGCGCGTGCTCGAGCAGACGACCCTCGCGGAGCTTGCCGCCTTCGCCGAGCACGGCGCGGAAGCGATCGTCGGACGAAGGCCCTCCCCGGAGACGCAAAACCGTAGGGGAGTCTCCGGTGAGGACCTCCGCCCGACGACCGTACGCACGAGCACCTCACGAACACAAGGAGAAGCGAACCGTTCCCAATGGCTGACCTAGAGATCCAGAACCTGCACGTAAACGTCGAGGGCAAGGAGATCCTGCGCGGCGTCGACCTGAAGGTCGCGCGCGGCGAGGTCCACGCGCTGATGGGCCCGAACGGGTCGGGCAAGTCCACCCTCGCGAACACGATCATGGGCCACCCGAGCTACGAGATCACGGAGGGCAAGATCCTCTTCCAGGGCGAGGACGTGACCGAGGCCGACCCGGACGAGCGCGCCCGCGCCGGCCTGTTCATGGCCTTCCAGTACCCGTCCGCGATCCCCGGCGTCTCGGTCGTCAACTTCCTGCGCACCGCGATCAACGCCCACCGCAAGGCGCGCGGCGAGGACCCGATCAACCTGAAGGAGTTCCGCAAGACGCTCGAGCAGCACATGGAGGTGCTGGGCGTGGACCGCGAGTTCACGCGCCGCTACCTCAACGAGGGCTTCTCGGGAGGCGAGAAGAAGCGCTGCGAGATCCTCCAGATGGCGATCCTGAAGCCGTACGTGGCCGTGCTCGACGAGACCGACTCCGGCCTCGACATCGACGCCCTGCGGACGGTCGCCAACGCCGTCAACGCGATGCGCGGCCCCGACCTCGGCGCGCTCATCATCACCCACTACCAGCGCATCCTCAGCTACATCCAGCCCGACTTCATCCACATCATGCTGAACGGGCGCGTGGTCGAGGAGGGCGGCCCCGAGCTGGGCGCCGTGCTGGAGCAGAAGGGCTACGACTGGGTGCGCGAGAAGCACCCCGAAGAGGTGCCCGCCTAGGCGATGGAGGTCACCACCGCACAGGCCGCGCTGCCGCGCAGCGTCGAGGAGATCCGCGCAGACTTCCCGATTCTCTCGCGCGAGTTCGGGGGCAAGCAGGTCGTGTACCTCGACAACGCCGCGACGGCGCAGAAGCCCGAGTCGGTGATCGAGGCGATCAGCTCGTACTACCGCAACTCGAACGCCAACGTCCACCGCAGCATGCACGAGCTGGCCGCGGAGGCCGAGCACCTGTACGAGGGTGGCCGCGCGAAGGTGGCGTCGCTCGTCGGTGCGCCTCCGCGCGAGATCGTCTTCGTCCGCAACGCGACCGAGGCGATCAACCTCGTCCGGTACACCTGGGCGCGCGAGCACGTGGGCGCGGGCGACGTGGTGCTGATCACGGAGATGGAGCACCACTCGAACGTCGTCCCATGGCAGCTGCTGTGCCAGGAGCAGGGAGCGCAGCTGCAGTACCTGCGCGTCGACGGCAGCGGCCGGCTCGATCTCGCGGAGCTCGACGAGCGCCTCGCGGGCGGCCGGGTGCGGCTGGTCGCGGCGACCCATGTCTCCAACGTGCTCGGCACGATCAACCCGGTTGTGGAGATTGCAGAGCGCGCCCACGCAGTGGGCGCTTTGGTCTTGCTCGACGGCGCCCAGGCGGTGCCCCAGTTTCCGGTCGACGTGCAGGCGACCGGCGCAGACTTCTACGCGTTCACCGGCCACAAGATGATCGGCCCGACGGGCATCGGCGTGCTGTGGGCGCGCCGCGAGCTGCTCGAGGCGATGCCGCCGTTCCTCGGCGGCGGGTCGATGATCAAGGCGGTCGAGGACGACCACTCGACGTGGGCCGCCGTGCCGGCGAAGTTCGAGGCCGGCACTCCCGCGATCGCCGAGGGGGTCGGGCTCGGCGCAGCCGCCGACTATCTGGCGGAGCTGGGGATGGAGGCCGTCCGCGCGCACGAGGTCGAGGTGACGCGGTACGCGCTCGAGCGGATCTCGGCGCTCGACGGCGTGACCGTCTACGGGCCGGGAGATGCCACCGAGCGCGGCAGCCTCGTGAGCTTCTCGGTCGAGGGCATCCACCCGCACGACCTCGCCGAGCTGTGCAACCGCGAGGCGGTCTGCATCAGGGCCGGCCACCACTGCGCGCAGCCGCTGATGCGGCGCCTGGGCGTGCCCGCCACGGCACGGGCCTCGTTCTCCGTCTACAACACCACCGAGGAAGTGGACCGCCTGATCGACGCCCTCGAAAACGCCAAGCGGATCTTCGGAGCCTGATGGACCAGCTCTACCGCGAGTTCATCCTCGACCACTACAAGAACCCGCGTAACTTCGGGGACCTCGAGCAGCCCGACGCGGAGTTCGAGGACCGCAACCCCCTGTGCGGCGACGAGATGGGCGTCCAGATCAAGCTCGAGGGCGACCGGATCGCCGACCTGCGCTTCCATGGGCAGGGCTGCGCGATCTCCCAGGCGACCGCGTCGATCATCTCGGACGAGCTGAAGGGCAAGACGGTGGCCGAGGTGGCCAAGCTCGACCGGCGGTTCGTGGCCGAGGAGATCGGCATCGAGCTCTCCCCCACCCGCCTGAAGTGCGGCCTGCTGTCGCTGAAGGTCGTGCAGGGTGCGCTGCTCGGTACGGACGAGTGGCCCTCGGGTACGCCGGACGAGGACCCCGATGAGGCCGATGTCGCCCGACTCCGGAACGAGATATGAGGATCCCATGGCGCGGAATTCGACTTAGCTCGCGGAATTCCGGGAGCTCGGAGGCTCCGCGTATGGGCCTGAGACTTGAGCTGGGCGATAGCCCTCGGAGAATGACTGAAATCGCCACGACACACCATCGACGTGTGCGCCGCCGACGAGCTGCCGGCGGGCGCCGCGCGCATCGTGGAGGCGGACGGGCGCAAGATCGGCGTCTTCAACTGCGACGGCGACCTGCACGCGATCGAGGATCGCTGCTCCCACGACGACGGCCCGCTCGCCGAGGGCCCCTTCGATTCCGACGCGTGTACGGTCGAGTGCCCACGCCACGGCTCTCTGTTCGACGTGCGCACCGGACGGCCGCGTACCCTGCCCGCCTACCTTCCCGTCGAGACTTTCCCCGTCCACGTCGTGGACGGGACCATCAAGCTGGAGGTCCCCTAATGGCAACGCCTGAAATCGCAATCGCCGCTCCCGACCAACTCGAGGGGATCAAGGACTCGTACGAGTACGGCTTCCACGATTCCGAGACGGACTACGCCTTCAAGGCGAAGAAGGGCCTCAGCCGCCAGGTCGTCGAGGACATCTCCACGCACAAGGACGAGCCGCAGTGGATGCGTGACTTCCGCCTGAAGGCGCTGGAGCACTTCGAGGCGCGGCCGATGCCGAAGTGGGCCGGCGGGCACATGGACGGGATCGACTTCCAGAACATCCATTACTTCGTGCGCGCGTCCGAGAAGCAGGGCCGCACCTGGGACGAGGTCCCCGACGACATCAAGAACACGTTCGACAAGCTGGGCATCCCCGAGGCGGAGCGGAAGTACCTCGCCGGCGTGGGCGCGCAGTACGAGTCGGAGGTCGTCTACCACCAGATCCGCGAGGACCTCGAGAAGCAGGGCGTGATCTTCAAGGACATGGATACAGGACTGCGCGAGCACGAGGACCTCGTGCGCGAGTACTTCTCCACCGTGATCCCGGCCAACGACAACAAGCTCGCAGCGCTCAACTCGGCCGTCTGGTCAGGCGGTTCCTTCGTCTACGTCCCACCCGGTGTCCATGTTGAGATGCCGCTGCAGGCCTACTTCCGCATCAACACCGAGAACATGGGCCAGTTCGAGCGCACGCTGATCATCGCCGACGAGGGCTCGTTCGTGCACTACATCGAGGGCTGCACCGCGCCGACCTACACGACCGACTCGCTGCACTCCGCGGTGGTCGAGATCATCTGCAAGCCGGGCTCGCGGGTGCGCTACACGACGATCCAGAACTGGTCGCACAACGTCTACAACCTCGTGACCAAGCGCGCCGTCGCTTACGAGGGCGCGACGATGGAGTGGATCGACGGCAACCTCGGCTCCAAGCTGACGATGAAGTACCCGTCGATCTACCTGATGGGCGAGCACGCCCACGGGGAGATCCTCTCGATCGCCTTTGCGGGCCACGGCCAGCATCAGGACGCGGGGGGCAAGTGCGTCCACATCGCTCCCAATACGACCTCGACGATCACCTCGAAGTCGATCTCGAAGGACGGCGGGCGCGCGAGCTACCGCGGCCTGCTCGAGGTCGCTCCGGGCGCGACCGGGTCCAAGTCGAAGGTCGTCTGCGACGCGCTCCTGCTGGACGAGGAATCGCGCTCCGACACCTACCCGACGATCCGCATCGGCGAGGACGACGTGGACGTGGGCCACGAGGCCACCGTCTCCAAGATCGGCGAGGAGCAGCTCTTCTACCTGATGAGCCGCGGCCTGTCCGAGGAGGAGGCGTCGGGCATGATCGTGGGCGGGTTCATCGAGCCCTTCACGCGTGAGCTGCCGATGGAGTACGCCGTCGAGATGAACCGCCTCATCGAGCTGCAGATGGAAGGCTCGATTGGCTAGCGGTACTGCGACCGCTTCCCGTTCGACCGACCCCGGCTGGCTGACAGAACTTCGCGAGCAAGCGCGGGCGAGGTTCGGGGAGATCCCCATGCCCGTCCAGAAGGACAAGGGCTGGGAGTTCACCGACCTGTCGAAGTTCGACCCCGAGGGGTGGGAGCCGTCGCGCGACGGCGACCTCGACGCGCAGCCTGCGCGCGAGGCCATCGTGCCCGCGGAGGGCGCCGGCGTGCGGCAGGTCGACGGCACCGCCGTGGCCCGCGCCGGCGATCTACCGGACGGCGTCGTGGTCAGCACCCTCGGCGAGGCCGTCACCGAGCACGCCGCGCTCGTCGAACCGCACCTCGGTGCGCTGGTCAGCGACCGCGACAAGTTCGCCGCGCAGAACACCGCGACCTGGCGGGGCGGCATGTTCGTGCACGTGCCCGCGGGGGTCGTGGTCGAGCAGCCGATCGTGGCATCGGTGATCCAGGCGACGACCGCCGCGCTGCCGTGGCGGTCGCTGATCGTCGTCGAGGCGGGAGCGCAGGTGACCGTCGCCGAGCAATGGCTGTCGTCCGAGGCCGACCTCGATGGGTACTTCAACCCCGTGACCGAGATCGTCGTCGGCGACGGCGCTTCGGTCGCAGTACCTCGCCGTGCAGGACCTGTCGGAGCAGGCGTGGATCCTCGGCAGCCAGCGCGCGCAGGTCGGGCGCGACGCCTCGCTGCACTGGGTCGGGCTGGGGCTCGGCTCCGGCCAGGGCAAGCTGCGGATGGAGACCGACATCAACGGCTCCGGCGCGAGCGCGCGCGTCACGGGCGCGTACGCCGTCAGCGGCAAGCAGCACATCGACTACGACACGACGCAGGAGCACGCCGCTCCCCACACGACTTCCGACCTCGCGTTCCGCGGCGTCCTGCGCGACCGCGCGACCGCGGTCTGGAGCGGGATGATCAAGGTCGACCCGGGCGCGCAGCGCACCGACGCGTTCCAGGAGAGCCGCAACCTGCTGCTGACCGACGGCGCGCACGCCGACGCGATTCCCGGCCTCGAGATCGAGGCCAACGACGTGCGCTGCACGCACGCCGCGACGGTCGCGCGGCTGGACGAGGGCCAGCTCTTCTACCTCCAGACCCGCGGGCTCGACGCGCGCCGAGGCCGAGCGCCTGCTGGTGGGCGGGTTCCTCGAGGTGATCGCGGGCCGGCTGGAGGGCTCGCCGTTCCTGCACGACGTCGTCCAGGCGGCGCTCCAGCGGGAGCTGGAGATCGTCCTGCAATAAGAAAAACGGAATTCGCTTAGCCGCGAATTCCGGGAGCTCCTAGGGTTCACCGCATGACGGTTCCCGTCTTCATCCTCTGCCGCGACCGGCTCGAGTCGTTGACCGAGCTGGTCGATTGGCTCGAGCGAGCGGGTGCGCAGCGGATCATCCTGGTCGACAACGCGTCCGGGTATCCGCCGCTGCTGGAGTATCTCGAGCGCACCCCGCACGAGGTGATCCGGCTGGCGGAGAACATGGGCGCGTTCGCGCTCTGGCGGTCCGTGCTGCCCGACCTCGGGATCGAGGGCCGGTACGTGTGCAGCGATCCGGACATCGTCCCGATCGCGGAGTGCCCGCTCGACGCGATCGAGTACTTCGGCGAGATCCTGGATCGCTATCCGCGCTACATCAAGGCGGGATTCGGGCTGCGCATCGACGACCTCCCGGAGCACTATGCGATGCGCGACGAGGTACGTGTCGTGGAGCGCTACAACTGGGAGCGGCCGATCGCGCCGCGCCTGTACGACGGCTTCATCGACACGACCTTCGCGCTGTATCGCGGCGTCGAGGCCTTCGACCAGGTGCCCGCCGTGCGCACCGGCTATCCCTACCTCGCGCGGCACACCACGTGGTACCTGGACGAGCAGAACCTGCCGGACGGAGGAGCGCTACTACCGCGACCGCAGCACGCTCACTCCCTGGTGGAGCCGAGACTCCGTGCCGGCGAAGCTCGACCGGCTGGTTGGGTCGTGGCGTGATCGCGCCGCGGCGGCCGAGCCGGCCGAGACCACGTGGGGCGAGGAGACCGCGCCGCACGACGAGGCCGCCCACACACCCTGGGCGGAGCAGGGCTGGCACAGCTGGAATGAGCGATCACCGGAGGTCGAGTTCTGCGACTTCGCGGCGGCGGTCGTCGCGCCAGATGCGGCCGCGGGTCGTGCTCGAGTGCGGGACGGGCGAGGGGTTCATGACCCGCCGCCTCGCGGCGGCGCTCGGCCCGGAGGGGGAACTGATCTCCTACGAGGCCGACGACGAGGTGCGCGGCGCGCTCGCGGGGCTCCCATTCTTCGCGGAGGCAGCGCACCGGCTGTCTCCCCAGCCGAGCCCCAACGAGGTCGACTTCGGGCGCGCAGACGTGACCGTGCTCGACTCCGACTTCGACCGGCGCGCCGAGGAGCTGGAGCAGTGGTGGCGCAGCGCGCGGCCCGGGACGGCCGTGCTCGTGCACGACACCGGGAATGGGCACCCGCCCGGCTCACCGCAGGTGCGAGCTCGGCGAGCTGGTCGCCTCCCTCGGCATCCCCGGCGTCCGTCTCGGCAACCCACGCGGAGGCTTCCTCGGGATCAAGCCGGGCGGCCCGGGGCGGCCGGCGCCCGCAGGCGAACCGCCGCTGGCGCCCTGACGGCCTACTCCGTTCCGCGCCAGGTGAGCCAGGCGAACAGGCCCTGCACCGGCAGGCGCGCCCACAGCAGGGCGGACGGGAACTTCGGGAACTTCTCCGGCCGCAGCGCCATGTGGATGTTCGCCCAGTACACGGCCGCCAGCGTGCCGAGCAGCCACCAGCGCGCGGCCGGCCGCGTCGCCGCCGGCAGGACCGCCACGCCGCCCACCAGCTCCGCCACGCCGGATGCGACGTTCACCTCGTGCCGGTGGTTCTCGAACGGTGGCGGGACGATCGCCTTGTAGAAGCGCGGTGCGCGGAAGTGGTTCGCCCCGTTGGCGATCCAGAAAAGCGCCGCCGCGTAGCGCCAGCCGCGGTTCATGCGCCGCAGGCTATCCGCCTGGGACGATTAGGGGCATCGAGATCGATAACGACACCCACACAGTGCGCATGGACTGGCACCACTACTCGCTCGACCAGGTCGACACCTGGGCCGACCGGATCGTGGAGGCCGCGTGGAGCCACGGGTACGAGTTCGTCGAGTTCGTGCACGGCGCTCCCGACGTCGGGGCCCGGGGAACCCTGGGTTGGGACGGAAAAGGCCCTGGGACCCGGGGGACCATCAAGGAACTGCTGCGCAGGCGGCTGTTCGGCAACCGCTGGCACCGCTGGGCGCGCGGGCGCCGCGAAGGGATGCACCTCGTCGAGGAGGGACGCATGCTGATCGCGCTGCGCGAGAACCCGAAGCCGGCGAAGCGCGCGAAGTGGCCGCTGATCCCGCCGCCCGCGCACGGGTAGGCGCTGCACAACCAAGGTGCGCGGCTTTTCGGTCGTAGTACAACACGAAAACCGCGCACCCTGCCGGGTCGACGAGGCGCGTGCCCGTTAGCGTGTCGCAGCCGTGCGGCCCTCCACCGAGATCAGCGCGCCCGACTTTCCCGCGGACACGACGTGGATCAACGCGCCGTTCGTGCGCATGGGAACCCTGCTCGGGCGCAACGCGCCGCTCGTGTGGTTCTGGGACCTGAGCTCCATCAACTCCATTCGCGCGTTGCCGTACGTGCTCGAGTGGCACCGTCGCTACGAGGCGCTCGGCCTGCGCGTGATCGGAGTGCACAGCCCGCAGTTCGACTTCGGTCACGACGCGGCCACCGTCGAGGCGGCCGTGCGGCGGCTCGCGATCCCGTTCCCGGTCGCGAGCGACCCGGACTATGCGATCTGGCGTTTGTACGGCAACGAGGTGTGGCCCGCGTTGTACCTGTGGGACCGCCGCGGCGTGCTGCGCCACTACCACTTCGGTGAGGGCCTCTACGACGATTCGGAGGCCGCCATCCACGAGGTGCTGCGCGAGATAGACGAGGAGGTGGAGATGCCCGAGACGATGGCGCCGCTGCGGCCAACGGACGCGCCCGGCGCACTCGTCAGGCCGCCGACACCGCACACCTACCTCAACGACGACCGCTCGCCGCGCGCGATCGCGGCCGGCGAAGCCCTGCGCATGCGCTACGCCGGCGCGGGCGTGGCCGCGGTGCTGGACGGCAGCGGCGAGGTGGAGGTGCTGCTCGACGACGACCGCGTGCGGACGCTGATGCTCGACGGTCCGCGCCTCTACGACCTCGTCGACACGGGTGCGCACGAGGAGCACGAGATCGCGCTCATATTCGAAGACGACGCGCGCGCTTACGCGTTCAGCTTCGTGCCCGGGCCGGCTTGACGTCAGCCATCTGACGAACCAACAAAGGACAAACTCCCTTAACGATTCACGCATGCCTTCGTTGGGGAGAAAGTGATATACCCCCAAGCAATCCGGCGCCCGACCCCGCACGGGGCCTGACGCACTTTCGTGGACTTGAGGGAGGACCCCCGAAGTGTGCCTGGCAATCCCAGGGCAGATCGTGGAGATCGTGGACGAGGCGAATCGCCTCGCCAAGGTCGACGTGGCGGGAGTACGCCGCAACGTCAACATCGGCCTGCTGGACGAGGACGGCGCGGGAGTGGAGCCCGGCGACTGGGTCCTGATCCACGTCGGCTTCGCGATCTCGCAGGTCGACGAGGACGAGGCACTCGCCACCCGCAGGCTGCTCGAGCGCATGGGTCGAGGAGTACGAGCAGGAGCTCGAGGAGCTGAAGGCGAGCGTGATCGAGTGAGCCGCGTGCCCTGATGGCCGAGCACCCGCCCGCCTCCTGCGTCGACGACCACTGCATCACCTGCAGCGACGAGGGAGTTGCGATGTGGGTCGTGGCGGTGGACGCGGAGCGCGGGCCTTGCGCTGTGCGAGGAGGAACAGGGCGCGCGCAGCACCGTCGAGGTCGGACTGGTCGATGCGGCGCCGGGTGACCGGCTGCTGGTGCACGCCGGCACCGCACTCGTGCGGCTGGAGGCGGTCGCATGAGGTACGTCGACGAGTTTCGCGACGCGGGCCTCGGCCGCGCGGTCGCGGGCGAGATCCTCGCCACGGTCGAGAGCGGCCGCCACTACAAGGTGATGGAGGTGTGCGGCGGCCACACCCACTCGATCTACAAGTACGGCGTGGATGACCTGCTGCCCGAGAACGTCGAGCTCGTGCACGGGCCCGGCTGCCCGGTGTGCGTGATCCCGATGGGCCGCGTCGACGACGGCATCGCGGTCGCGCACCAGCCCGGCGTGATCTTCACGTGCTTCGGCGACATGATGCGCGTACCCGGCTCCGACGGCACGCTGATGGACGCGAAGGCCGAGGGCGCGGACGTGCGCATGGTGTACTCACCGCTCGACGCGCTGCGCCTGGCCAAGGAGAACCCGGACCGCGAAGTCGTGTTCTTCGCGATCGGCTTCGAGACGACCGCGCCGTCGACCGCCCTCACGCTGAAGCGCGCGAGGGCGGAGGGCGTGCCCGAACTTCTCGTGCGTGTGCAACCACGTGACGATCGTCCCGCCGCTCCGTGCGCTGCTCGAGTCGCCGGACCTGCGGCTCGACGGCTTCATCGGGCCGGGACACGTGTCCACGGTCGTCGGCGCGCGCCCCTTCCAGTTCATCCCCGCGGACTACGGCCGGCCGGTGGTCGTCGCGGGCTTCGAGCCGCTCGACATCCTGCAGGCGATCCACATGATCCTGGTCCAGCTCCGCGATGGGCGCTGTGAGGTGGAGAACCAGTACAAGCGGGTCGTACCCTGGGAGGGCAACCTGAAGGCGCTCGAGGTCATGTCGGAGGTTTTCGAGCTGCGCCCCCACTTCGAGTGGCGCGGGCTCGGCTTCATCTCGCAGAGCGCGCTGCGGCTATCGGACGCCTACGCGGACCTCGACGCCGAGCAGCGGTTCAGCACGCCCGGCGTGCGCGTCGCCGACCCGAAGGCCTGCCAGTGCGGCGAGGTGCTGAAGGGCGTGATCAAGCCGTGGGAGTGCAAGGTGTTCGGCACCGCGTGCACGCCCGAGCACGCGATCGGGACGTGCATGGTGTCGCCCGAGGGCGCCTGCGCCGCGTACTACAACTACGGCCGCTTCGCGCGGGAGCGCGCGGTGGTATGAGCGCCGCCGAGAACACCGCGGTGACCGGCCGCGAGCAGCGGATTCTCGACATCATCGAGACCGCGCGGGGCAAGCGGCCGAAGTTCAAGGACGCGCAGATCACGATGGCGCACGGCGCCGGCGGAAAGGCGACGCAGACGCTGATCGAGGGGTTGTTCGTGCCGGCGCTGGGCGCGGAGAGCCTGGAGCAGCTGGGCGACGCCGGCATTGTCACCATCGGCGGCGCCGGCCTCGCGCTCACGACGGACAGCTTCGTCGTGAAGCCCATTCGGTTCCCGGGCGGCTCGATCGGCGAGCTCGCCGTCAATGGAACCGTCAACGACCTCGCCGTCTCGGGCGCGCGCCCGCAGGCACTGAGCCTCTCCCTGATCCTGGAAGAAGGATTGGCCGCGGACGTCCTGCGCGCCGAAGTGGAGGCCATTGCGGGCGCCGCCCGAGCGGCAGAGGTGGAGATCGTGACCGGCGACACCAAGGTCGTCGAGCGCGGCCACGCCGACCAGATGTACATCTGCACGACCGGACTCGGCCGGCTCGACCCGCGCGCGAGCCTTTCGCCGCGCGGGCTGCGGCCGGGCGACCGTGTGATCGTGTCCGGGGCCGTCGGCGAGCACGGCACGGCGATCATGCTGGCCCGCGGGGAGCTCGGCCTGGACGCCGAGATCGAGTCGGACACCTGCTCGCTGTGGCCGGCCGTCGATGCGCTGCTGGACGCCGCCGGTCCGTCCCTGCGGTGCATGCGCGACGCGACCCGCGGCGGCGTCGCGTCGGTGCTGAACGAGCTGGCACGCGCATCCGGCGTCGCGATGATCGTGAACGAGGCCGCTGTGCCGGTCGACCCCGCGGTCGCGGGCGCATCGGAGCTGCTCGGCATCGACCCGTTGTACGTCGCCAACGAGGGCAAGTTCGTCGCCTTCGTGGCGCCGGAGGCCGCGGAGGGCGCGCTTGCCGCCCTGCGCACGGTGCCGGGGTGCGAGCGCGCGGCCGAGATCGGCGAGGTCAAGACCGAGCCGCCCGGCATGGTGCTGGTGGAGACCGCGTTCGGCGGACGGCGTGTGATGGACCAGCTGGTGGGCGACCCGCTGCCGAGGATCTGCTGAGGGATGCACGAGCTCGCGATAGCCCAATCGGTTGTGGCGATCGCGGACCGGCACGCGCACGGCCGCCGCATCGCGAGCGTGCAGCTGCAGGTCGGGCACCTGCGCCAGGTCGTCCCGTCCGCGCTGACGTTCGCGTTCGAGCTCGTCGCCGAGGGGACCGCCCTCGAGGGCGCCGAGCTGCAGATCGAGGTCGTGCCCGCCGCCGGTACCTGCCGGACGTGCGGCGCGGACACGATCCTCCCGGACTTTCCCCTGTGCTGCGCGCGGTGCGGGGGCTGTGACATCGAAGTGACCAGGGGCGAAGAGCTGTTGGTGGAATCGCTCGAGCTCGAAGACCCGATCCTGCAAACGAATTCCGCGAATGGAGGCGGCTATGGCTGAGACGGCCCAGGGCGTCGAAGAGGTCCACATCCTCTGGATCTCGGAAGGGATGAGCTGCGACGGCGACTCGGTCAGCATCACCGCGGCCGGGCAGCCCGGCATCGAGGACGTGCTCCTGGGCGCGATCCCCGGATTGCCCAAGGTCAACCTGCACAACAAGGTGCTCTCGCCCACCCTGGGTGGCGAGGAGTTCCTGGCACCGTTCCGGGCGGCGGCGGAGGGCAACTCTCGACGCGCCGTACGTGCTCGTGATCGAGGGCTCCATTCCCAACGAGCAGATCAACGGCGACGGCTACTGGACCTCGTTCGGCAACGACCTCGCGACCGGCGAGCCGCTGACGGTCAACTGGTGGATCGACAAGCTCGCTCCCGGTGCGTGGGGCGTGGTCGCGATCGGCACCTGCGCGACGTACGGCGGCATCCACGCGATGGCCGGCAACCCGACGGGGAGCATGGGGCTGGCCGACTATCTCGGCTGGGACTTCCGCTCCGCGGGCGGGCTGCCCATCGTGAACATCCCGGGCTGCCCGGTGCAGCCCGAGAACGCGATGGAGACGTTCACGTGGCTGCTCTACCAGGCGGCCGGGCTGGCGCCCGTGATCCCGCTCGACGACCAGCTGCGCCCGCAGTGGCTCTTCGGCAAGACGGTGCACGAGGGCTGCGACCGCGCCGGCTACTACGAGCAGGGCGATTTCGCGAAGGACTACAACTCGCCGAAGTGCCAGGTGAAGATCGGCTGCTGGGGGCCGGTCGTCAACTGCAACGTCCCGAAGCGCGGCTGGATGGCCGGCATCGGCGGATGCCCGAACGTGGGCGGCATCTGCATCGGCTGCACGATGCCGGGCTTCCCCGACAAGTTCATGCCGTTCATGGACCAGCCGCCCGGCGGAGGGCTGTCGTCGACGATCAGCGGCACCTACGGGCCGCTGATGCGCAGGCTGCGCAGCATCACCAACAAGACCATGAACAAGGAGCCGAAGTGGCGCCACAACCGGCCGGAGCTGACGACCGGTTACGACCCGCGCTGGCGTCCCTGATCCGAGGCGGCGGACCCGACACAACCGACTTCGCAGATTTCGATCGATGAGAGGAGCAGCGGATGGCCGTTAGGGAGAGGCTCAAGCCAGAGGCCGGCAAGATCGTCGACATGTCATGGGACCCGATCACGCGCATCGTCGGCAACCTCGGCATCTACACCAAGATCGACTTCGACAACAAGGAAGTGGTGTCGTGCAAGGCCACGTCATCGCTGTTCCGCGGCTACAGCGTGTTCATGAAGGGCAAGGACCCGCGTGACGCGCACTTCATCACCAGCCGCATCTGCGGCATCTGCGGCGACAACCACGCCGTGTGCTCGTGCTACGCGCAGCAGATGGCCTACGGGGTGAAGCCGCCGCCGCTGGGCGAGTGGATCGTCAACCTCGGCGAGGCGGCGGAGTACATCTTCGACCACATCATCTTCCAGGACAACCTGGTGTTCGTCGACTTCTGCGAGCAGATGGTGAAGGAGACGAACCCGAGCGTGCTGGCGAAGGCGGAGAAGACGGACGCGCCCGGCGCGAACGTCCACGGGTACAAGACGATCGCCGACATCATGCGCTCGTACAACCCGTTCGTCGGCGAGACGTACAAGGAAGCGCTGCACATGAGCCGCGTCGGGCGGGAGATGATCTGCCTGATGGAAGGGCGCCACGTGCACCCGTCCACCATCTACCCGGGCGGCGTCGGGACCGTTGCGACACCGCAGCTGATCACCGACTACCTCAGCCGGCTGCTGCGCACGCTGGACTTCATCAAGAAGGCCGTCGCGATGAACGACGACGTGTTCGACTTCTTCTACCAGGCGCTGCCCGGTTATGAGGAGGTCGGACGGCGGCGGATCCTGCTGGGTTGCTGGGGAGCGTTCAACAACCCTGACCACGTCGACTACTCGTACAAGAACATGGACTTCTGGGGCAACGAGATGTTCGTCACCCCGGGTGTCGTCGTCGACGGCGAGCTGGTGACGACGAACCTCGTCGACATCAACCTCGGCATCCGCATCCTGCTCGGCAGCTCCTACTACGAGGACTGGGAGAGCGAGGAGACGTTCGTCGAGAAGGACCCGCTCGGCAACCCGGTCGACAAGCGCCACCCGTGGAACCAGACCACGATCCCGAAGCCGCAGAAGCGCGACCTCGACGGCGGCAACTACAGCTGGGTGATGAGCCCGCGCTGGTACGACAAGCGCACGGGCGACCACCTGGCGCTCGACACCGGCGGCGGCGCGCTCGCGCGCCTGTGGGTGACCGCGCTGGCGAACAAGGTCGACACGCCGTACGTGAAGGCCACCGGCAACAGCGTGAAGATGAACCTGCCGAAGACGCCGAACACTCCCGAGATGGACCTCGAGTGGAAGGTCCCGCAGTGGTCCAACGCGATCGAGCGCGATCGCGCCCGGATCTACTTCGTGGCCTACGCGGCGGGGATGGCATTCCACTTCCTCGACCGGGCGTTCAACGAGATCAAGGCGGGCAACACCAAGGTGTTCGAGGACTTCGACGTCCCGGACGAGGCGATCGGGTGCGGCTTCCACGAGGCCGTGCGCGGAGTGCTCTCGCACCACCTCGTGATCCGCGACGGCAAGATCGCGAACTACCACCCCTACCCGCCGACGCCGTGGAACGGCAACCCGACCGACTCCTACGGGACTCCCGGCCCCTACGAGGACGCGGTGATGGGCCAGCCGATCTTCGAGGAGAACAGCCAGGACGAACTTCCGCGGCATCGACATCATGCGGGCGGTGCGGAGCTTCGACCCGTGCCTCCCGTGCGGCGTCCACATGTACCTCGGGAAGGGCAAGACGCTCAGGAAGGTGCACTCGCCGATGTTCGGCGAGCACTCGTGAGCATGACGGACGGACAAGCGCGCGAACGGGTCGAGAGGGTCGAGACGCTGCTCGAGCAGGTCGAGGCCCTCCCCGACCCGGATGCGCGCGACATCGCGACCGAGCTGGTGCAGGCGCTGCTCGACCTGTACGGCGAGGCGCTCGCGCGGATGGTGGATCGCGTCCCCGAGCCGCACGCGCTCACCGACGACGAGCTGATCTCGCACCTGCTGATGCTGCACGGGATCCACCCGGTGCCGCTGGAGACGAGGGTGCGCGGGGCGCTCGACGAGGTCCGTCCTTATCTCGCCTCGCACGGCGGGAACGTGGAGCTCGTGTCGGTGGACGACGGCGTCGTGCGACTGCGCATGGAGGGCAGCTGCAGCGGCTGTCCCTCGTCGGCCATGACGCTGAAGCTCGCGATCGAGGACGCCATCCACAAGACCGCACCCGACGTGGAGGACATCCAGGCGGAGGACGCCGCGGCGCCGGCGCCCGCTCCCGGGCTCATCCAGCTGATCCCGCTGGAAGGGCCCGCGCCTGCGGGGAACGGCGCAGCCGCGAACGGTGAGTGGGCCACGGTCGGGCAGTTGCGCGACCTCGCGGACGGGGCGATGCTGCTGAAGACGGTCGCCGGCGAACCGGTCCTGTTCCTCAGCCTGATGGACAACACCTACGCGTACCGGCCGGACTGCCCCGCGTGCGGGCATTCGCTCGAGCACGCACAACTGCGCGCCGCGGAGCTCACGTGCCCCGGCTGCGGGCACCGCTACGACGCGATCCGCGCGGGCCGGTGCGTCGACGACCGGGACGTCCACCTCGAGCCGGTGCCGCTGCTCGTCGACGACTCCGGGCTCGTGAAGGTCGCTCTCACGACCGCCGCGGCATGACCGGGATGACGCGCGGGGCTGACACCGTTGCGGGCTCGAGGCTCGGGCGCCTGGCCCGCCGCGCCGCGGCCGAGTCGGTCGCCGTGCAGGAGCGCTGCGACCTGTGCAGCGCCCCGATCCCGGAGGAGCACCGCCACCTGCTCGATCTCGAAAAACGCGACTTGCGATGCACCTGCAAGCCGTGCAGCATGCTGTTCGATCGCGAAGCAGCCGGCAGGGACCACTACCGCCTGATCCCGGACCGGCGGCTGCGCCTGGACGGCTTCGAGCTCGACGACGCGCTCTGGGACGAGCTCCACATCCCCGTCGACATGGCGTTCTTCTACAACGACTCCGGCGCCGGTCGAGTCGTCGCGTACTACCCGAGCCCGATGGGCGCGACGGAGTCGCTGCTGGAGCTGCGCGCCTGGACCGAGCTCGAGGCGCAGAACCCGGTGCTGGGCGAGCTGCAGCCGGACGTGGAGGCGCTGCTCGTGAACCGCGCGCGGGGCGCACGCGACCAGTGGCTGGTCCCGATCGACGAGTGCTTTTCGCTGGTGGGCCTGATCAGGACCAACTGGAGGGGGTTCACCGGCGGCCGGGAGGTGTGGGACAAGCTGGGGAAATTCTTCGAGCAGCTCGACCGCCGGTCGCAGCCGGCAAAGCGCAACGGCAACCGAAAGGACGGCTGACATGACGGACAACCTCAAGACCGGCAAGCCGGACGTCGCACCGGACGCTCCTTCGCACACTTCCGGCATCCGGATGGGGAACTCCCGCGGCAACTACGAGAGCATGAGCGGTCACAATCCCGACGGCACCGCGACGGCCGAGCGCTCCACCGGCATCAACCCGCAGGGAAGGGACCCCATTGATCCCCGGATGCCGAATCTGTCTCCCCCGTAGAGGTCGCTGAGGCACGGCGGGAAGATGTCAGCAACATCGCCACGGCCGGCAGCCGCGCTCGATCCGGTGCTCGACGTCCAGTTCGACGTCGAGGGCGCCGGGGTGCTCGAGCATGCGGCGGTGCCGACCCTGCGGTTCGCGCTGCGGATCCGCGCCGAGGGTGAGCGGCCGATCCGCTCGATCATGCTGGACGTGCAGATCCAGATCGCGTCACGGCGGCGCTCCTATGACGATGCCGAGAAGGAGCGCCTGCTCGAGCTGTTCGGCGAGGCAGGGCGCTGGGGCACGACACTGCGCACGCTGCCGTGGACGCGCATCAGCCAGAACGTCCCGGGATTCACGGGCGAAACCCTGGTCGACCTGCACGTGCCGTGCACGTACGACTTCGAGGTGACCGCCGCGAAGTACCTGCAGGCTCTCGACGGAGGGGAGATCCCGCTGGAGTTCCTGTTCAGCGGCACGGTCATGTACCTGTCCGAGGCGGGCCTGCTCCAGATGGCCCGCATCAGCTGGGAGCGCGACGCCGAGTACGGACTCCCGGTCGGCGTGTGGCGCGAGACGATGGACCGCTACTTCCCCGGCAGCGTGTGGCTGCGTCTCCCGCGGGAGACGTTCGACCGGCTCTATGCCTATCGCTCGCGCAACACGATGCCGAGCTGGGAGCACGCCCTCGACGCGCTGCTGTCCCCGCACGAGGAGCGGAGGAGGGCTAGCCGCTTGGACGCGCTCGCCAGGATCGCCGATGCCGTGCTGTACGAGGGGTACGTGCTGTGGCCGTACTCCCGGTCCGCCACCAAGAACCAGCGGCGCTGGACCTTCGGCGGCGTCTACCCGGAGTCGCATGCCGAGGCGCATCCCGACGACCCGTGCCTGATGCAGACGGAGTGCCTGGTCGAGGGCGGCGAGCACTGCACGGTGGACGTGCGCGTGCGGTTCCTGCACGTGGTGGCGCGCGGCGTCGCACGGGCCGGCGAGCAGGGGCTCGAGCCGGTGGAGGTGCTGGTCGCCGGCGACCAGCACCACGTCCCCTGGGACGAGGCCACCGAGCGCGAGGTGAGCCTGTCGGGAGCCTCGCTCGGCGCGCTCGCGTCCGGGCGCAACGTCGAGATCGACATACCGGCCGGCGAGCGCGACGAGCAGGTGCGCGACCCCGCGGGCCGGGTCGTGGGCGCGCTCCAGCGCCGCTGGCGCTCCCTGCGCGGCAGCGTCGGAGTGACCGCGGAACCGCTCGACCCCGGACTTCACCGCCTGACGGTGCGCATCGTCAACACGAGCGGCTTCGACGGCGCGGATCGGCAGGAGGCGCTGCGCCAGACGTTTTGCTCGGCACACACCATCCTGCATGTCGAAGGCGGCGAGTTCGTGTCCTTGACGGATCCGCCCGAGCCGCTGCGCGCCGCCGCGGCCGAGTGCGGCAACACCGGCACCTGGCCGGTGCTCGTGGGCGAGCGAGGGCGAACGCCACACGGTGCTCTCCTCCCCCATCATCCTCCCGGACTATCCGCAGGTCGCGCCGGAGAGCCCGGGCGACATGTTCGACGCGGCCGAGATCGATCAGCTGCTGCGGCTCAGCATCCTCAGCATGACCGAGGCCGAGAAGCGCGAGATGCGCGCGTCGGATCCCAAGACGCGCGCGATCCTGGAGCGCACGGAGTCGCTGACGCAGGAGGAGCTGATGCGCCTGCATGGCGCCGTCCGCGAGTTCGGGTTGAGCCGCCGTGGGTGAGCAAAGCCCGATGAGCTACTGGGAGCAGCTGGAGCGTCCGGCCCAGGACGCCGTCACCGTCGACGGAGTCGAGCTGCGCCGGCGCAGCCGTGTGCGGCTGCGGCCGCAGCGCAGGGCAGACGCCTTCGACCTGGTCCTGGACGGCAAGTCCGCGATCGTCGAGGAGATCGTCCAGAGCATGGACGGCACGGTACAGCTGGCGGTCACTGTCGAAGACGACCCGGGCCGCGACCTGGGAGAGGATCGCCAGATCGGCCACCGGTTCTTCTTCGCGCCGGACGAGGTCGAGCCGCTCGAGGGCGCGGAGCCGGGGACGGCGCGACTGCGCATCCTCGTGGCGGGCATCGGCAACGTGTTCATGGGCGACGACGGCTTCGGCGTCGAGGTGGTCAGTCGCCTCGCGCGCAGCAAGCTCCCCGCGGGAGTGGTCGTGCAGGACTTCGGGATCCGCGGGATGGACCTCGCCTACGCGCTCGCGGGCCACGACGTGGCGGTGTTCGTCGACGCGATGCCGCGCGGGGGCACGCCGGGCACGCTCTATCTGGTCGAGCCGGAGCTCGACGAGCAGCAGGCGGTCCCGGACGCCCACGGTATGGACCCGGTCACGGTGCTGGCGCTCGGCCGCGAGCTGGGCGATCCGCTGCCACGGGTGCTGGTGGTCGGCTGCGAGCCGTCGGAGGTGCTTACGCTGGAGGACGACGTGGTCGCGGAGCTGAGCGCGCCCGTGCGCGCGGTGATCGACGACGCGGTCCGGATGGTGGAGCGATTGCTGGATGATCTCGTGGAAGCGGACTCGGGAAGGGAGCAGGTGACATGAAGATGCGCGGAGTCGTGGCGGCAGCGTTGCTGGCGGCGACAGGGGCGGCGGTGGCGGTCCAGTGGCCGGAGATCCAGCGGTACCTGAAGGTCAGGAGCATGTAGAGGAATTTCGAGGAGGAACTGGTGCACAAGACCAAGATCAGGGTCGTCGAGGACGCCCTCGACGCGAACAACACGATCGCGCGTGCGAACCGCGCCGACTTCGACCGCGACAACGTCACGGTCGTGAACCTGATGAGCGCCCCGGGCGCCGGGAAGACGTCGCTGCTGGAGCGCACCGTGAACGACCTCGACGGGGTGCGGATCGGCGTGCTGGAGGGCGACGTGCAGGGCAGCATGGACGCCGACCGGCTCGCGAGCCTGCACGTTCCCGTCACGCAGATCAACACGGACCCGGGCTTCGGCGGCGAGTGCCATCTCGACGCGAACATGGTGCGCTCCGCGATCCCCTCGCTGCCCTTGGACAGCATCGACCTGCTCGTGATCGAGAACGTCGGCAACCTCGTGTGCCCCGCGGAGTTCCGCGTGGGCGAGGACGTGCGCGTGATGGTGTCGTCGGTGACCGAGGGCGAGGACAAGCCGCTGAAGTACCCGCTGATGTTCAGAACGAGCAAGTTGGTGCTGGTCAACAAGGTTGATCTGCTGCCACACCTCGATTTCGACCTCGAGCGTTTTCTGCACAACCTCGACAAGGTGAACCCGGGCGTCGAGAAGATGCTGGTCAGCGCGCGCACGGGCGAGGGAGTCGAGGAGTGGCGTGAATGGTTGACGCGCACGGCCCAGCGGGCCGCGGCGCCGGCGTGACGCACGCGACCGCGCCCGAGCCACTCACCCGGCGCGTCGCGGAGCTGCTCGAGCGGCGCACCGAGGCGAACGCCCGGTTCTTCGAGGACCAGGCCGACCGCATCGCGCGCCTGTGCCACCTGATGGCCGAGCGCTTCGCGCGCGGCGGGCGGCTGGTGGCGTTCGGCGGCACTCCGGCCGACCGCTCCGACGTGCGCCACGTGGCGGTGGAGTTCGTGCATCCCGTGATCGTCGGCAAGCGCGCGCTGCCGGCGATCGGCCTCGCGCACGAAGGCGGGCCGCTGTCCCGCCCAGGTCGACCTGATCACGGAGCCGGACGACATCGCGATCGCATTCGGCACGCGCACGACGGAGATCGCGCAGTCGCTCGAGATCGCGCAGGGGCGCGGCTGCCTCACGATCGCCTTCTCGCCCGGCGGTGCCGACTGGCAGTTCGAGCCCCCCGGTGACGATCCGTTCGTGCGGCAGGAGCTCGTGGAGACCCTCTACCACGTGCTGTGGGAGCTCGTCCACGTGTTCTTCGAGCATCGCGGGCTGCTCGCCGGGCGCACCGCCGGTACGGTTCACGACGCCGGGGCGTCGAGCTTCCTGTATCCGTTCCTGGCCGAGCGCGAGACCGACCTGGACGCGGTCATCGCGGACGTGCGGGCCTCCGTGCTGATGAAGGCGGAGGAGATCGGGGATCTGCGGCGCCAGACACTCACCGATGCGAGCGCGGAGCTGCCGGCGGCCGCCGCGACCCTGCGCAGCGCGTTCGCGGACGGCGGCCGGCTGCTGGCGCTCGGCAACGGGGGCTCGGCCACGGACGCGATGGACGTGGTCGCGGACTTTCGCACGCCGCCGCACGGCTGGGCGGCGCGTCCGGCGATCGACCTCACCGAGGATCCGGCGATCCTCACCGCGATCGCGAACGACATCGGCGTCGAGGCGATGTTCCAGCGCCAGGTGATCGCGTACGGGCGCGAAGGCGACGCGCTGATCGCGCTCTCCACCAGCGGCAACTCGGTGAACGTGATCGACGCCCTGGTCGAGGCCCGGCGGCGCGGCCTGCACACGATCGCGCTGGTCGGCTACGACGGCGGACGCGTCGCGGCGGAGGGCATCGCGGACCACGTGATCGTGACCCGCTCCCAGCACATTCCGCGCATCCAGGAGGCGCAGGCGAGCGCCTATCACGTGCTGCGCGAGCTGGTGGAGTCGTGTAGCCATGAGCGTCGCGCCTGCGGCGAGCAGCCGCCGGCTCCGCGTGCGCGTCGAGGGGGTCGGTGCAGGGCGTGGGCTTTCGCCCGTACGTGTTCAGGCTGGCCACCGAGCTCGGGCCTGCACGGCTTCGTGCTGAACGACGAGCGCGGTGTGCTGGTCGAGGTCGAGGGCGACACGAGCGGCACTCGACCGCTTCACGGATCGGCTGCCGCCGAGGCTCCGCCGCTGGCGGCGATCGAGCACGTCGGCGTGGTGACGGTGCCGGCGCGCAACGAGGCCGGCTTCGCGATCGTCTCGAGCGAGCGTGCGGGCGAGCCCGATGCGCTGGTCTCCCCCGACACGGCGACGTGCGACGACTGCCTCGCCGAGCTGTTCGACCCCGCGGACCGCCGCTTCCGCTACCCGTTCGTGAACTGCACGAACTGCGGGCCGCGCTTCACGATCGTGCGGGGCGTGCCGTACGACCGGCCGCTCACGACGATGGCGGGCTTCGAGATGTGCCCGGCGTGCCGGCGCGAGTACGACGACCCGCGCGACCGCCGGTTCCACGCGCAGCCGAACGCGTGCCCGGCGTGTGGTCCGGTGGCCCGGCTGGTGGACCGCGACGGGCACCGGTCGCGGCACCGGATGCGCGCGACGACGTGCAGGCGGCGGCCGCACGCGCTGCGCGACGGGCTGATCGTCGCCGTCAAGGGCATCGGCGGCTTCCATCTGGCCTGTCGCGCCGACAGCGAGCGCGCCGTCGGCGACCCTGCGCGCCCGCAAGCACCGCGAGGACAAGCCCTTCGCGCTGATGGCCCCCACGCTCGAGGCCGCGCACGCGCTGGTGGAGCTGGGCGAGGACGAGCGTCTCACTGCTCACCGGCCGCGTGCGGCCGATCGTGATCGCGCCGCGACGCGCGGACGCCGCGGTGGCGCCGTCCGTCGCTCCCCACTCCCGCGAGCTCGGCGTGATGCTGCCCTACTCGCCGCTGCACCACCTGCTGCTGGCGGACGCGGGCGTGCCGCTCGTGATGACGAGCGGCAACGTGTCCGACGAGCCGATCGCCTACCGCGACGAGGACGCGCACGCGCGGCTCGCGCCGATCGCGGACCGGTTGCTGGTGCACGACCGTCCCGATCGAGACGCGCACCGACGACTCGGTCCTGCGCGCGGCGACGGTCGCGGGCAGCCGCCGCACGCTCGTGCTGCGGCGCTCGCGCGGATACGTGCCGGACAGCGTCGGCCTGCCGGTCGAGGCGACGCGCCACGTGCTGGCCTGCGGAGCCGAGCTGAAGAACACCTTCTGCCTGGCGAAGGGCAGGCGCGCGTGGGTCGGCCATCACGTCGGCGACCTCGCGAACTACGAGACGCTCACCTCGTTCCGGGACGGGATCGCCCACTTCGAGCGGCTGTTCGCGGTCGCGCCCGCGGTGATCGCACACGACCTCCACCCCCGCTACCTGTCGACGGCGTACGCGCTGGACCGCGACGCCGCCGAGCACGTCGGCGTACAGCACCACCACGCGCATCTCGCGGCCTGTCTGGCCGAGCACGGCGTGACGGAGCCGGCGATCGGCGCCATCTACGACGGCACGGGCTACGGGCCCGACGGCACCGTGTGGGGCGGCGAGCTGCTGTACGGCGACCTGCGCGGCTACGAGCGCGTCGGGCACCTGCATCCCGGTGCGTATGCCGGGAGGGGAGCAGGCCATCCACGAGCCGTGGCGCATGGCATGCGCGTGGCTGGTGGAGGCGCTCGGCGAGCGCCCCACCGTTCCTCCGGCACTGGCGGCGGCGGTCGAGCCGCGGCGCTGGGAGGCAGTGGCGGAACTGGCCCGCAGCGGGCTCGCGTCGCCGCTCACCTCCAGCGCGGGACGGCTGTTCGACGCCGTCGCCGCGCTGTGCGGAGTGCGCACCCGCGTCAACTACGAAGGCCAGGCTGCCGCCGAGCTGGAGGCGCTCGCCGCACCGGATGAGCGGGGCGCCTATCCGTTGCCCTTCCGTGCCGGCGTGCTCGACGCGCGCGAGACCGTGCGGGCGGTGGCGCAGGACGTTGCCGCCGGCGTTCCGGTCGCGCTCGTGTCGGCGCGCTTCCACAACGCCCTGGCGCAGGCCACCGCCGGGGCGTGCGCAGAGGCTGCCGAGCGCCACGCGACCACGATGGTCGTGCTGTCCGGCGGCGTGTTCCAGAACACGCTGCTGCTGGAGCGCACCTCCCAGGCGCTCGCAGCGCGCGGCCTGCGCGTGCTCGTGCCGGTGCGCCTGCCGCCCAACGACGGGGGCATCTCCTACGGCCAGGCGGCCGTGGCCGCGAGCCTTACCTGAGCGGCGTCGCGGTGGGAGCCCGCTAGGAGGGTGCGGCGAAGAATCCCGCCTCGGCCTCGCCCAGCGGTGAGGCGGGCGGGTCGCCGAACAGCCATTCGCGCGCGATCCGGTGCCAGTTCGCGGTCGCGCGGAGCTGGCCCAGCACGGCCAGCGTGAGGCCCTCCATGCGCCGCGCGAACATCGTGTCGGGCGGGACGGTCTGGCGGCGCATCAACTCCCAGAAGCGCGACTGCGGACCACCCACGTCGATCATCACCTGGCGTACGTAGTCGCGGTCGATCGTGAACTCGCGGTCGACTGCATACCAGCCGGCGGCGGCCTCGAAGTGCTCCTGCACGCGCGCTGCGGTGATCACGGAGTCGTCCGCTGCGAAGAAGCCCATGTGCACGAGCGCGGCGCGCAGGCGCTCGGAGTCGCCGTCGATGCCGGCCTGCATCACCTCCAGCTCGGCCTCGACCTGGTCGCGCGTGACCCGCTTCGACATCCCGAAGTCGATGAAGGCGACCCGGCCGTCCTCCAGCAGCAGGTAGTTGCCCGGGTGGGGGTCGGCCGAGAAGCGGCGCGTGCGGTACAGCGACCCCACGAAGAAGCGGTAGACGATCTCGCCGAAACGGTCGCGCTCGGCCGCCGGCAGCTCCTTCACCTGCTCGAAGCCCATGCCGTCCATGAACTCCGTGACCAGGACCCGCTCGCCCGACAGCTCCGTCACGACGTCGGGGATCACGACGAACGGATGTCCGCGCCAGGTCCGCGCGAACGCGCGGTGCGTCTGGGCCTCGACCTCGTAGTCCAGCTCCTCGGTGAGGCGCTCGCGGATCTCCTGCGCCATCGCCTTCGGGTCCATCCCGGGAGCGAGCACCTTCGCCACGCGCAGCAGCATCCCGAGGTTCTGCACGTCCGCCCGCACCGCGCTGACGATGCCCGGGTACTGCACCTTGACGGCGACCCGCCGGCCGTCCCGCAGCCGCGCCCGGTAGACCTGCCCGATCGAGGCCGCGGCGAAGGCCTCGGGCTCGAACTCCTCGAACACGTCCTCGAGCGGCTGTCCCATGTCCGACTCGATCACCTTGCGCATCTGCTCGAACGACACGCGCGGGGCCGAGTCGCGGAGCTTCGCGAGCTTGGCCTCGAGCCGCTCATGGGCCTCCTTGGGCAGGGCGCCGGTGTCGACGAAGGAGGCGACCTGGCCGAGCTTCATCGCCGCGCCCTTCATCTGGCCGAGCACGTCGAGCACGCGCTCGGCGGCCTGCAGCTGGCGCTTCTCGGCCGCGGCGCGCCGCTGCTCCTCCGAGCGCGTGAGGTCGGCGGCGCGCCCGGCATACGAGCGGGCCGCCTGGCCGCCGGCCAGGCCGCCGAGGCGCGCGGTGCGCCGCAGCCGGCCGGTGGGAATCGAATCGTCGCTGCGAGGCATGCAACTGACGGTATCGGCAACTAACGCTGTAGCGGCGCCTCGAGCGGCACGCGTGCGCCTCGCAGCCGGCACTTTTCGACAGAGTCGATCTGGTCGGCGGGAACGAGCTGGTGCGCGTGGGCGCCGTAGCCCGGCTCATCGTCCGGGAAGGGCAAGGGCTGCGTCGTCTGGGCGACGACATTGCCGCTTCCATCCAGGCACTCGAGCTGCACGTCCCGTCCGTTCTTGGCCGTGTGACGGTTGTTCAGGCGCTTCGCGATCGTCACGGTCAGCAGCGGATCCCCGCCCTTCGACGGGTCCCACTCGACGACCAGGTCGGAATTCCGCGGTGACCCGCTGTCCGAGGACGCCGACCACACGACCAACGGGATGACCATGATCGCGAGCACGGCGGCCGCCGGCCAGATCGCCTTGAAGTCGAAACGTGCCATTCGCTGGGATTATCGGCAGCTGGCCCCAGAGTCGAGACCGTGGCATCCGACGGCCGAACCGCGCTACACTCGCGCATCATGCGGGCGAGTTTTGTGTTGCGCGCGACCGGCCTGCTGGCAATCGGGGCGATCGCGCTCCACCAGGCCGACTACCGGCTCGGCGGCGCCGGGCACGGTCCGCTCGGTGGGCACAGCCACGGCTACATGCCCCTGGCCGGTGCACTCGCCGTGGTGCTGCTGGGCCTGGCCTGCCTCAACTTCGCCGGCACCCTCTGGCGGGCGCTGGATGGGGTTCACGAGGATCCCGCCCCGCCGTCCTTCCGCCTCTTGTGGCTGACCTTCTCGGCGGCGCTGCTCGCCGTCTTCTCGCTCCAGGAGTGGATCGAGAGCTGGGTCGCGCCCGGACACCCGGCGGGAGTCGCACATGTGGCGGCCCACGTCGGGTGGATCGGTGTCGTGCTGGCGATCGCGTTGGGGGCAATTGTCGGCGCCCTCCTGCGCGGGGCCCACTCGGCCACATTCCTGCTTGCCAAGCGGCACGCCTCCCTGCGGCAGCTGCGTCCGGCGTCGAGCCGGGGTCTTCCTCTTCCTGGCCCCGACCTACCGCGCCTGAACGTGCTCGCCGCGCACCGTGCCGGTCGGGCTCCGCCCATCCCCTCTACCTGAGGCGGCAGGGCGGGCGCGGTCCTTCGGGACCGCGCCGCCGCCGCGTCAGGTCACCGGTCGAATCTGACCGTTAGCACCACAGGCCGCGCGAACGCGGCCGTTCCTGCACGTTCCGAACGGAAGGTTGTCTAAATGGGCCGACTGGGCCTTCGCAGCCGCCTTGCTGGGCTGCGTTGCGATTGTGTTGACGTTTACTGGTATCTCTCCGGCTCTCGGCCACCAGACCGAGTCGAGCAAGGGCGTCTCCGTCACGATGCACGTGACGCCAGACGACCAGCCCGCGTCCGGTCAGCCCTCGAACGTCATCGTCTCGAAGGTCCGGCCCAACCGGGGCAGCTTCTCGTGGAGGTCATGCAGGTGCTACCTGCGCATCTCCGACTCGACCGGCGATGTCGTGCTCAACCGGAAGGCGAAGCGCACGATGCGTTTCACCTTCCCGCGAGCCACGGCCTACGAGCTCACCTTCTCGGGGCGAATCAAGCGCGGCCGCACCTTCAAGCGGTTCCGCGTCACGTTCGCGATCCGCGCGAGTTAGCGGCCTGATGGAAGTCTTTCTCCTCCCCCACGGGCACGGTTGGAAGCGCGCGCTGCGGCGCGCGCTTCCCGCCCCCTTCGTGGTGCGTGGCGCTCGGGGTGCACGGGCGACCCGGCGTTCGGCCACGCGGTCGTGCAACCGTCGGCCTCGCGTCCGGCCGAACAGCAGGTCTACACGCTCACGATCCCGAGCGAGCGCAGCTCGGACGTGGTGTCGGTTTCGCTCCAGGTACCCGTGGAGGTCGAGTCGCTGATCGTGCGCAAGGCGCCGGGCTGGAACGTGCGGCTGCAGCGCGAAGGTGACCGCATCGCGGTCGTGCGCTGGTCGGGCAACCGCATTCCGCCGGGCCAGTACGACTCGTTCCAGTTCATCGCGCGCAATCCCGTCAAGCAGGGCACGCTCGAGTGGAAGGTGATCCAGCAGTACACGAACGCGACCGACCGCTGGATCGGCCCGCCGGACAGCGAGTCGCCCGCGGCGCGTACGACGATCACGGAGTCCGCCACGCCGGTGGATGCGATCAACACCGAGTCGGGGACGCCCACGGCCGCAGGCGACGGCGCGGGAGGCGGCACGACGGCCGCGGCCAAGACCGGCAGCGAGAACGACGAGGACAGCGACGCTCTGCCGCTGATCCTCGCCGATCGCGGCGCTGGTGGCCGGGCTCGCCGCGCTGGCCCTGACGCTCGCCGGGCGGCGACGGAGAACCTGACATGCGCAGGCTGGCCCTCTGCACCGTCTCGCTGACAGCCGTGCTGGCGCTGCTTCCCTCCGCCGTGCTCGCCCACGGCGGCAACCCGAACTACCGGTCGGAGTTCGCCGGCGTGCGCCCGGCGGTGTCCGGCCTCCAGGTGCAGATCCTCAACTACGACGACCGGCTGCTCCTGATCAACCGGACCGGGAAGAGCGTCCTGCTGAAGGGATACGAGGGCGAGCCGTACGCCCGTTTGCTCGCGGACGGGACCGTCGAGGTGAACAAGAACTCGCCGTCTTTCTATCTCAACAACGAGCGGTACGGGGGAAGCCCGGTGCCGAAGAGCGCCAGCCCGAAAGCCGCGCCCAAGTGGTCGATTCTGGACAAGACCGGCCGCTTCGAGACCCACGACCACCGCATCCATTGGATGTCCAAGGACGCGAAGCCGCCCCAGGTGAAGGACGAGGGCAAGCGCACGAAGGTGTTCGACTGGCGTGTGCCGATCGTCGTCGGCGCGCAGCGGGCCGCGCTCACCGGGACCCTCTACTGGGTGCCGCAATCCGGCGGCGGCATTCCCGCTGTCGCGGTCGTGGCGCTGGTCGCGCTGGTCTTGCTGAGCCTGGGGTTGTTCGTGGCAAGCCGGCGCGTGCGCGCCCGTTCCGTGAAAAAGCCTGTCGAGGCATGGAAATGAGAGAGCTCCTACCGCCCGCACGGTGGCGCCCGATGACGCCCCCTAGAACGTCTCAGGGCGTCACCGTGCGGGCGGCGAGCACACGCAGTTTTGCTGGCGGGAGCGCATGAGAATGGGTTACAGTTGCCACTAATGGGGGCAGGGGGTCGGTTCATGCGGTGGGTAGGTCTGCTTGCCGTGGGCGCAATCGCGCTGCACGAGCTGCGCTACCTGTTGGGCCCGGGCGCACACGTCCACGACGCGTCCGTGAGCCACATGCACTCGCACCTGCCGCTGGCGATCGCGATCGCGTGCATGGTGTTCGTCGCCTCGGTCGTCGATTTCGTGGCGGCTTTGCTGGCCGCCAACGGCGACCGCACCTCTGTGGCCGCTCCGCCGCGGCTCTCGCGGGCATGGCCCGCCGCGACGTTCGCCCTGCTCGCCGTGTTCGTGGTGCAGGAATCCCTCGAGGGAGCCTTGTTCGGCGGTCATACGGCCGGGATGCATGGCCTCTTCGGGCACGGCGGGTGGTCGGTTGCGATCTTTGCGCCGTTGCTCGGCGCGGTCATCGCCTTCCTGGTGAGGGGATCCCAGAAGGCAATCGAGCTTGTCGCCCGCAAACGGGCGATCCGCGTCGCGCCGCAAGCCGGCGCGCACCCTCCCGATGCGCCCGCTGCTGATCGCAGCGCCGCGCCTCAGCCTGCTCGCCCGCAATCTCGCGGGCCGCGCGCCTCCGCCGGTCTCGGCTTAGCTCATTTGTAGTGAACCGGCCGCGCCCGTTCGGGGCGGCTCGTTCGCCGTTTCGACGAGACGGCAGGAGGAAGGATGGCCCGCAGAGGCCTGTGCGGCACGCTTGCGTGCCTGATCGTGATGACGTTTGGGGTGGCCCAAGCCGGCGCAGCGCCGGCTCCCTGTGGCGCGCCCCAGATCACGGACGCGTCCGGCGACGGCCATCACGCGAACACCGACGTGCTGGCGGCGTGGCTCTCCGGAGCAGTCCGGCCACCTGCAGGCGGTCATCAAGGTGAACCAGGCACGTGTGGGAACCCGCCCACGACGACTCGGAGTACGCGAGCGTGGCATTCCTGTTCGACAGTCCGGGGGTCAGACCCGGTACGTGCGCGCCGAGGCTCCTCGGCCGCCCGCACCGATCAAGTTCGACCACGGCACCTGGACCGGAGGCGGCGGGTTCGTCAGCGCGGGTCCGACGACCGGGGCAGGCCGTTGCAGGCCAGGGCGGTACGGTCACCATCGACGTGCCTCCGCAGACGGGGGCCGTCGCCGGTGCTGTCCTCACGCAGTCTGTTCGTCCTGACGTGGGACGGCGTCGGGGTCGAGCCCCACTGGGTCGACCGGGCGCCCGGCGGCGTGACGCCCGCCGGTACCGAGTACGGAGCCGACTATCGGGTCGGACCGTGCGGTGGCGCCGGCGGCACTGCGGGGCTGTCCGTGTCATCGGTGCAGCTCCGGGCGCGCAGCAAGCTCGTCGGCGGCGGCAAGGTCACGGTGAAGGGCAGCATCGCGCCCGCTCGCGGCGGCGTACCGGTCGAGCTCACGGCGAAGGCCCGCCGTGCGGTGGTGCGCAAGCTCACCACCCGGGCCGACGGCACGTTCTCGGTGTCGATGCCGGTGTCGGAGACGACGCAGCTGCGGGCAGTGGCCGGCGGCATCGGGTCGCAGACCCAGACGGTCACCGTCGTGTCCAAGGTCCGGATCAAGGTCCGGCACCTGAGGGGCGGCGGCGTGCTGGTGCGGGGCAAGGTGCGTCCGAAGCTGCCCGGTCGCGTGCTGTTGCTACGCACCACGTCAGCCATTCCCTCGGCGCGGACCGTTGCCCGCAAGGGCCGGTTCACCTTCCGTTTCAAGCATTTACGACGCGGCACCTACCAGGCCGTGTTCATTCCATCCAAGGGCCGCGCAGAGCGGGCCACTTCAAATAGAGGAGTAATTCGATGAAGCTCGTTCGCAATCTCGCGGTTCTCGCCGCGGCGGTGGCAGCACTGGTCGTTCCGGCGACCGTGTCTGCACACCCGTCGGTGTATACGGAAACCGCCACGATTGACACAAACCCGGCAGCAGGCCAGTACACGCTCGCCCAACAGACCCGGCACGTGGTCACGAACCACGGCTACACGATGCTCCTGCGGGAGACCAACGGCGCAACCGACAAGGGTGTGATGGACTACTCCCGCCTGCCGGGCGACTATCGCGCCGCGATCCCCGGAAGCCAGGTGCTGGCCGAGGGTGACACCGGCGCGCAGGCGCACGCGACCTGCCGGGGCGTCGCGGCGCTCTCGAGCGAGTCGGCGATCAGGGGCTGGCAGGGCGCAGACCCGTTCTACAACTACGTGCCGTTTCAGGCGACGCAGCGCCGGCCTGGAGGACGACCCGGCCACCTGGATCGACGACGTGCTGGCGCTTGACGGGAGCCTCGACCTCGACACAGGTCACCGACGCCGGCAGCCGCCTGCGCAGGCCTCGGGCGGGACGTACACACCGGCGGACGAGACCCAGTCGAGCACGGCGTCGCTGAACAGCGGCTACGCGCACGACCTGACCACTCCGCTGAACGCGCAAATAGCCCAGCTCCAGGCGGATCTGGCAGCAGCAAATGCAGGACAGGTCCAGGCACAGAGCTCGCTCGACGCGGAGAACCAGTCGCTGAGGGCCGAGGTCGCGAAGCTGAAGCTCGAGGCGACGCGGCTGAAGATCAACTCGGTCGCGGGTAACGCGATCAAGCTGGCGGGTCCCGCCGGCAAGGCGGTGACGCTCAAGCTGACCGTCAGCAAGAAGGTCGCGAAGGCCCGCAAGCTGAAGTCTCGCAATGTGGGCACGGCCACCGGCAAGATCGGGGCGGACGCGACCGCGACCATCCCGTTCAACGCGAGCAGCAAGGCCCTCAAGAAGGGCTCCCTGAAGGTGACCGTCACGGCCACCTGCGAGGACCGCGTGGCGACAACCGCCGCCACGCTGAAGGGGTAGCGGTACGCTCCCGCGCCAGTTGACGAGGAGGGCGCCGGGTCACCCGGCTCGGCGCCCGCCTCCGTTGTCGAACCAGAAAGGAACCATGAGCTTCAAACGCCTCTCCGTTGCCACGGTCGCGGCTGTGCTTGCGACAGCCGCCTTCATGACCGCGATCGCGACCGCGCACGTCGATGTCGAGAAGACCACTCCGAAGCGCGGCGGGTCGGCGAAGACGTCGCTGGCGAGCGTGACCGTCACGTTCAGCGGGCCACTCCGGCGCGGAACTCTGCGCGTCACCGGCCCTGGAGGCAAGGTCGTGTCAATCGGCAAGGGCGGCCGCGACCCAAGAAAGATCACGCGGCTGATCGCCGAGCTGAAGAGCTCGAAGGCGGCCGGTCGGTACAAAGCCAGCTGGACACTCGTGGCCGCCGATGGCCACAACCAGCACGGGTCGTTCCGGTTCAGGCTGAGGAAGTGATCCGGTGAGGCGGATGACACTCGCGGTGCTCTTGCTCGCCACGTGGCCGGTTTTGGTTGACCCCGCGCAAGGGCATGTGCAAGTCAGCCCCACGCTGGCCGCACCGGGCGACGCCGTGAAGTTCCTGTTCTTGGTTCCCAATGAGCGCGAGGAGAGCACCGTCGAGGTTGCGCTCCAGGTTCCCAAGGACGTCCTACCTTTCTCGTTCGACGACCCACCCGGCTGGCGCCGCACGCTCGAGAAGAGGGGCGACGGCAGCATCGAGGTGGTCCGCTGGCGCGGGCGTCTGCAAAGCGACGGCTTCGCCGAGTTCGCGTTCCTCGCCTCCACCCCCGAAAAAGTGGGGCCAATCGCCTGGAAGTCGATCCAGACCTACGCGGACGGCAAGGAAACTGCCTGGATCGGTCCCCCCGACTCCGACGAGCCCGCGGCGGTGACCCAGGTGACTGCGGACGCTCCGCTCCAGAACGCGGGAGGCGAAAGTGAAGGCGGCGAGGCTGCACCGGCCGAAGCCGCAGCGACTTCCACCACGAGTGGTGATGACGACAATCGCGATCCGCTAGCGATCGTGCTTGGTGCGGGAGGGCTGGTGCTGGGCGCGATAGCGCTCTTCGTCGCGCTCCGCAGCCGGCGCGGTCGAGACGCTCCCAATGCTGGTCCCTCGTGACCAGGTGAGGAGGTACAGATGAGACGAGTGAAGTGGTTCACGGGCTGCGTTGCGGTCACGGCGACCTTGGCCCTGCCGGCCGTCGCCGGTGCCCACGTCGCGGTCCTGCCCGATCAGGCCGCCGCGAAGGCCTTGGTCGTCGAGAACGTGCACGTGCCGAACGAGCAGGACGACGCGAGCACGAACAAGGTCTCGGTCCAGTTCCCGCCCGGGTTCGCGGAGGTCTCGTTCGCGCCCGTCCCCGGTTGGAAGGTCGCGGTCAAGAAGACCAAGCTGGCCGAGCCGATCACGACGGACGAAGGCGACAAGCTCACCGAGCAGGTGTCGCAGGTGACCTGGAGCGGTGGAAAGATCGCCCCGGGCGAATTCCAGGACTTCCCGATGTCGCTGGAGATGCCGGAAGAGCCGCAGACGCTGACGTTCAAGGCCATCCAGACCTACGACAACGGTGACGTCGTGCGTTGGATCGAGCCGGCGGGCGGGGAAGATCCCGCGCCTCAGGTGAAGGTGGTTGCCGCCGCGGGCGGGAGCACTACGGCGACTCCAGCCGCATCCACGTCGAACGGCGGCGGGGACGACAGCTCGGACACGCTCGCGATCATCGCGCTGATCGTGGGTGGACTCGGCCTGGTGGCCGGGATCGCAGCGCTCGTGACACGGCGGCGGGCTGCGTAGAGCCGGTCCGCCTTTCCCACCGGATGTCCGTCAGCTGCGCGCCGATAGCAGCTGGCGGATGTCCTTGGGGAGCATGAAGCGCACGTCCTCCTCGGTCACCTCCAGCTCCGAGACGTCCTGCGCGCCACGCTCGCGGAAGAACGCGATCAGCCGCTGCACCAGCTCCTCCGGCGCGCTCGCGCCCGAGGTGATGCCGACCGTCTCCACGCCTTCCAGCCACTCTTCCTTGACCTCGTGCTCGTTGTCGATCAGGTGCGAGCTGGCGCCGTGCTGGCGCGCGACCTCGACGAGCCGGTTGGAGTTGGACGAGTTGCGTGAGCCGATCACGAGCACCAGGTCGCAGCGCGGAGCAAGCTGCTTGACCGCGTCCTGGCGGTTCTGCGTCGCGTAACAGATGTCGTCGGTGCGCGGCCCGACCATGTTCGGGAAGCGCTCGCGCAGCTTGCGGATGATCCCCATGGTCTCGTCCACCGAGAGCGTGGTCTGCGTGATGAAGGCGACCTTGTCGGGATCGTCGACCTCGAGCCGCTCGGCGTCCTCCTCGGTCTGGACCAGCACGATGTGCTCGGGCGCCTCGCCGGTCGTGCCCTCGACCTCCTCGTGGCCCTCGTGCCCGACGAGCACGATCGTGTATCCGTCGGCGGCGAACTTGCGGGCCTCGACGTGCACCTTGGTGACCAGCGGGCAGGTCGCGTCGATCGTGTTCAGGCCGCGTAACTCCGCATTGGCGTGCACGGACGGCGCCACCCCATGCGCGGAGAACACCACGGTCTGGCCCTCGGGCACTTCGGTCTCCTGGTCGACGAAGATCGCCCCGCGCTGCTCGAGGCTCTGCGACGACATGCTTGTTGTGCACGATCTCCTTGCGCACGTAGACCGGCGGCCCGTACAGGTCGAGCGCCTTCTCGACCGTCTGTACGGCCCGGTCGACGCCCGCGCAGTATCCACGCGGCGCGGCGAGCAGGATCTTGCGGGGACCGCGGACCATGGACGTCAGTTTAGAGAGGGGCTAGCGGCGCACGCGGACCACGAAGCTCGGCGCGGCGCGTGGGCTCGACGTTGCCGGCGAGGTCCCGGGCGCGGACGAAGAACCTGTAGCGCTTGCCGCGCTGCCCGCGGTAGCGGTAGCGGTTGTCCGTCGTGACGGCGATCAGCTTGTCGCGCCCGCCCCGCTTCAGGTAGACCGAGTACGACTCGATCCCGGCCGCCGCCACCCCGGGGGGCGCGAGATCGCGGCCCTTCCAGCTGAGCGTGAACTGCCGCCCCACGCGGCGGCTGCGCGCCGCCGCGCCGGCTGGTCTTCGGCGCCACCGTGTCCTGCACGAGCGCGACGGCCCGCTGCACGGCGGCGCCGGCGTTGAGGATGCCCCAGCCCGAGCTCGGTGTTCCAGCCGCCGGAGCGGCTCGCCGTCTGCTTCATCAGCCGCACCACCGACGTGCGGCTCAGCTTCGGGTTGGCCGCACGCACCAGCGCCACGGCCCCCGCCACCTGCGGAGCCGCCATCGACGTGCCCGACAGGTACGCGAACCGCGGGTCTGCCGTTGAAGATCACGCGGCACGTCGGGCAGGGAGGCGCCAGGGAGGGCCGCCCGTCTCGATCTGGGTCACGTTCTCCGGGAAGGTCGAGAAGATGCCGCCGCCGCGCGTACCGGTGTCGCCCATCGCCGCCAGCGAGATCTGCGATCCGCGCCCCGCGAAGGAGGCGCGCGTGCCCGAGAGCTCCGCGGCCGTGACGACCAGGCCGGCCCCCTGCTTGATGTTGCGCCCGGTGCCGGTCGGCTGGAGGTCCTTGGCGGGATGCCCCTGCTCGGCGATCGGAGAGTCGGCCGCCGCCGCGATCAGCACGACGTCCTTCGCCAGCGCATAGCGCAGCGCGCGCATCTCGCCGTCGCTCAGGCGCCCGCCGCCGAAGCTCATGTTGATCACGCCCGCGCCGCCGCGCGCGGCGTCCACGAGCGACGCGATCACGCTGGAGCTGGTGAGGTCGCTCTTCTCGAGGATCAACTGGCAGTCGAAGCCCGACCCGGCGATGCCGAAGCCGTTCCCGGACGCGCCGCAGGCGAGACCGCTGACGTGCGTGCCGTGCCCGACCTGCGTCGCCCGTGCCCTCGGTCGTGCCGTCGCGATCGTGTGCGGAGCGCAGCTTCGACGCGAGATCCGGATGGGCGGAGTCGATGCCGGAGTCGATGATGCCCACGATCGCCCCGGTCCCGCGGCTCAGGTCCCACGCGGCGGGAAAGCCCTGCCGGTGCGAGGTACCACTGGTACTCGACGCCGATCAGGGGGTCGATCGCGGTCATGGCGGGATCGTTCGGCACGAGGCGCGTCCGGTGGCGCACCTCGCGCTCGACCTCGGCCACGCGCGGGTCGCCGGCCAGTCTGCGCCGCAGCGCGGAAAGCGTGGTGCCCGGCGGGATTCGCACGCTCATCACGCCCACCTCCGGAACGTCGGGCCGGGCGCGACGCAGGCCGTGACGCGCGATCACGGCGGACGCGGAGGCGCGCACCGTGGCCCGGGCCGACGCCGAGACGCCGGGTGCGGTCTGCTCCAGCAGCACCAGCGCGCGACCGGGGACGACGCCGCGATCGCTTGCGAGCGCAGCGCCCGGGACCAGCGCGAACAGCGCCGCTACTGCCAGCGAAAGGCGAAGGATCATTCGGGCTGAGCGTTCAGCGAAGCCACATGACTGAGGCGGGGCGAAGCCCCTTGATGTTCCACACTCCAGAGTACGGACACGGACCCCGTCCAGTATCGGTTCGGCCGTCTCCGAGACTGAATCGCTGGACAGTTTGGCCAGCGCGGCAGACGGCCGATCCGAGCGGCCGCCGTCCCGTTATTCTCCGGAGTCGATGGAGGGGTTGTCGAGGTTGCCTGGTGGAGACGGTCTAGACGGGCGCGAACCGCGCGTGCTCGCGATCGACGCGGGCGGCACGATGACGGACACGTTCGTCGTCGACAGACAAGGCGATTTCGTGGTCGGGAAGGCGCAGACCACTCCCTCCGACGAGGCGGTGGGCTTCATGGCCTCGACGCGCGACGCGCTCGACTACTGGGGGCTCGAGGCAGAGGTCGCGCTGCCCCTGATGGTCTCCGGCATCTACTCGGGCACGGCGATGCTGAACCGCCTGCTGGAGCGCAAGGGGCGCCGGGTCGGCCTGATCGTGACCGCGGGCATGGAGGACGCGCTGCGGCTCGAGCGCGGCATCCAGACGTACCTGGGATATCCGTACTCCGACCGGCTGCACGTCGCCACCCACCACCACAACGAGCCGCTCGTCCCGCGCGAGCTGGTGCGCGGGGTGCGCGGGCGCGTCGACCTGTTCGGCGACGAGGCGATCCCCCTCTACGAGGACGAGGCGCCGGGCGGCTGCGGAGGAGCTGGTCGCGGCCGGCGTCGAGGGCATCGTGGTGAACCTCCTCTACAGCTACCGCAACGGCTCGCACGAGCAGCGGATCGCGGAGATCATCGCCGAGGTCGCGCCGGACATGCCGGTGTTCTCCTCCTCCGACCTCTACCCCATGCGCCGCGACTTCCCGCGGCTCAACTCGACGCTGATCGAGGCGTACGCGGCCGAGCCCTCGCGCGAGCAGCTCGCGAAGGTGCGCGACGCCACCAGGGATGCGGGCGCCCAGTTCGACCTGCGGATCATGGCGGCGCACGGCGGCACGATCTCGATCGACGCGAAGGAGCTGGCGCGCACGCTGATCTCGGGACCGATCGGCGGGGTGATCGGGGCGCGCTACCTCGCGGACGAGATCTCGTCCGGCAACGGATCGGGATCGCTCTCCGCGCGGAACATCGTCTGCACCGACATCGGCGGCACGAGCTTCGACATCGCGCTGATCACCGACGGCGAGTTCAACATCAAGCAGATCCCCGACATCGGCCGCTTCCTGCTGAACCTGCCGCTGGTGCAGGTGGACTCGATCGGCGCGGGCACCGGCTCGTTCGTGCGCATCGACCCGAACTCGGGGCGGCCGGAGCTGGGCCCCGACTCCGCCGGAGCGAGCATCGGCGTCTCGTGGGCCGAGGGCGGCCTCGAGATCCCGTCCGTCACGGACCTGAACCTGGTGCTCGGGCGGGTCAACCCGGACTACTTCCTGGGCGGCGACATGAAGCTCGACTACGAGCTGGCCCGCGCCGCGATCGCCGAGCAGATCGCGGAGCCGCTCGGCCTCGACGTCGAGCACGCCGCCGCGGGGATCATCGAGCTGTTCGACGAGACGCTCAAGTACCAGGCCGTGGCGCAGGTGCTGGGGAAGGGCTACTCCCCCGTCGACTACACGCTGCTCTGCTACGGCGGCGGCGGGCCGCTGCACGTGGCGGGCTACACGGACGGCGTGCCGTACCGCGACGTGCTGGTGCCGGCCTGGGCCGCGGGGTTCTCCGCCTTCGGCTGCGCGTGCGGCGACTTCGCCTACCGCTTCGACCTGACGCATCGACATGCCGATCGAGCCCGGCGGCCGACGATGACCAGCGGCTCGGCGTCGGCATCTACATCGACGGCGGCTGGCAGATGCTGCGCGAGCGGGTCGTCGAGGAGTTCGCCAAGTCCGGCGTCGCCGAGGGCGACATCACCTTCCGCCACTACGCGCGGATGCAGTACTACGGCCAGCTGAACGACCTCGAGATCTACTCGCCACATCAGAGCATCACGGAGACGTCGCACGTCGACGACCTGATCGCGGCGTTCGAGGATGCCTACGGCAAGCTGTACGCGCGCTCGGCGAGTTCACCCGAGCTCGGGTACCTCGTCACCAACGTGATCGTGACGGGCTCGGCCGAGGTCGAGAAGCCGGCGCTGCCCGACGAGGCCGAGACCGGCGGCGAGCCGCCCACCAAGGGGAGCCGGCAGGTGTGGTGGAGCGACGGCTGGCGGGAGACGCCGCTGTACGAGCAGGATCAGATCAAGGCCGGGCAGTCGGTCTCCGGCCCCGCGGTGATCGAGTCGCCGGCCGACACGTTCGCGATCCCGCCGGGCCGCCGCGCACGGCTCGACTCGCATCGCATCTTCCATTTGGAAGACCGAAGGGAGCTGACCACATGGCAGTCGTCGATCGCACACGGGAGCTGGAGCCGCGCGAGGACCTGCCGATCGGGTGGGACGGCCAGACCGCGCTCGCGATGCTGACCGAGTCGGAGCGGCTCTTCGCCGAGACCGGGCGTTACTGCGGATTCGACGACCTCGCGCTGAAGTCGGACGAGCCGATCCGCTTCGAGAAGCTGTTCTCCCGCCTGCGCGGCGGGCTCGTGACCGCACGCGAGACGGCGCTCAACATCTCCGCCTCTCCGATCGTCAAGGAGATCGGCGAGCTGTGCTTCGCCCTGTACACGCCCGAGGGCGACTCGGTGGCGCTCTCCACCGGGATCATCGTGCACGTCCACACGATGTCGGACGCGATCAAGTACATGATCCGCCAGGGCTACGAGGAGAACCCGGGCATCGCGCCCGGCGACATCTTCACCAACAACGACGCGATGATCGGCGACGTCCACAACGCCGACGTGCAGACGATCGTCCCGATCTTCTGGGAGGGCGAGCTGATCGGCTGGGCCGGCGGCGTCACCCACGAGATCGACATCGGCGCGAAGACTCCGGGCTCGGTGCCGGTCGGGCCGATCTCCCGCTTCGAGGACGGCATCGACCTGCCCGCCAAGAAGATCGGCTCGGACGACGAGCTGTGGCGCGACCACGTGCTGGCCGGGCTGAAGGGCACGCGCACGCCGATGTACTGGACGCTCGACGAGAAGACGCGGCTGGCGGGGTGCCACATGATCCGCGAGGCCGTCGAGCGCGTGATCCTCGAGGAGGGCATCGACACCTACAAGCGCTTCATCCGCGAGGTGATCGAGGACGGCCGGCGCTCCTTCCGCAACCGGCTGCTGGAGATGACCGTGCCCGGGCGCTACCGCGCGCCGGCGTTCACCGAGCTGATGTTCGGCAAGGAGACTCAGCTGCCGAGCTACGCGCGCAAGGACACGCTGATGCACGCGCCCGTCGAGCTGCGCATCACCCGCGACGGCGTGATGGAGCTTGACTACGAGGGCGCGTCCTCATGGGGATACCACTCCGCCAACTGCACGCCGTCCTCGATGCAGGGCGCGCTGTGGGTGCAGCTCACGCAGACGCTGATCTGCAACGACAAGGTCAACGACGGCGCGTACCTCGGGCTGCGCGCCAACTTCCCGCCGGGCACGTGGTCGAACCACTCCAACCCGCAGGCGTCGACCGGCAACGCCTGGTTCTTCCTGATCCCCTCCTACACCGGCTTCATCAAGTCGCTGTCGCGCTCGCTGCAGGCGCGCGGGTTCGTCGAGGAGGTGCTGGCGCCGTACGCGCTCACGGCCAACGCGTTCCAGGGCGGCGGGATCGACCAGTACGGCCGCCAGTCCGCGACGACGAACTTCGGCCTCTCCTGCGTGGGCGGCGGGGCGAAGATGATTCTCGACGGGCTCGACTACGCGGCCGCCATGTGGAACCCCGAGGGCGACATGGGCGACATGGAGATGTGGGAGCTGATCGAGCCGTTCCTGTACCTCAGCCAGCGCGTGAAGCCGAACACCGCGGGGCCGGGGCGCCACCGCGGCGGCTCGGGCTACGAGTGCCTGCGCCTTGCCTGGAAGACGCCCTTCTACGAGATGCAGAACATCGGGCACGGGCGGGTCTTCATCCAGGGCGGCCTGTGGGGCGGGTACCCGGGCGCGACGGGCTACCGCCACAACGTGCGCGGCGCCGACTTGCTGGCCAAGGCGGCGCGCGGCGAGCCCTTCCCCCTGCACGAGCCGGACCCGGCCGACTCGGCGCTCGTGCGCGAGATCGCCGGCGAGCACCTGTTCGACATCGAGACGACGACGCTGCCGGAGGTCTACACGGAGGGCGACCTCTACCTGTGCATGTTCCGCGGCGCGACGGGAGTCGGCGATCCCCTGGAGCGGCCGTACGAGTCCGTGATGGAGGACATCGAGGGCGAGTTCCTGCTGCCCCGTTACGCCTAGTCCGTCTACGGCGTCGTTGCCGGGCGACGAGATCGCAGTCCGCAGTTCGCAGATCGCAGATGCGCGAGGAGCGCGGCCAGAAGGCCGTGCCGGTGCGCGAGTGGATGAAGCAGGAGCGGCAGCGGATCCTCGACCGCGACATGATCGAGCCGGCGCAGCGCATGTACGCGGAGTCGATGCGCCTGTCGGACAAGTGGGCGCAGGAGTTCCGCGAGTTCTGGGACCTGCCGGAGGACTTCGTCTTCGATGTGCCGACACCGGAGGTCGACCTGTCCCTCGCCATCCGGGCGGCAGCGGAATGAAGCTCGACAAGGACACGCTGCGCGGACCTGATCGACGAGAAGCTGCCGCGCGGGCAGGTGCGCGCGATCCAGTCGGGGTTCAAGGACGCCGACCGCTTCGACAAGTACGTCGAGATCCTGCAGGAGCGCGTGTCGTGGGACGACCAGATCGTGCTGCCGTTCGGCGAGCACCTCTACATAACCAAGCCGTCCGGCGGTAAGCCGCCGGACGGGTCTGGTGAGGATTCCGTAGCGGCTACCGGGTCGAAGTGCGATTGCGGCCACGAGTTCTGCGACTACCGCGAGAACTGGAAGCTCGAGGCGCTGATCAACGTGCGCGACAGCGTCGAGTCGCTGCGCGAGATCTACCCGGACAAGATGCACGGCGACCCCGAGTGGAACTCGCTGCGCGAGTACTTCTGCCCCGGGTGCAAGACGCTGCTCGAGGTCGAGGCCGTGCCGCCCGGCTACCCGGTGATCCACGACTTCGTGCCCGACCTCGAGGGCTTCTACGAGGACTGGCTGGACCGCCCCCTGCCGTAGCCCGGCGAACTTTCGCAATCTACGTCCGAGGGGTGGACGTGAAATGCGGAAGTTCGGTCAGCGCAGCGTGGCGGCGAGGTTTTGCCACGGCCCGACGTCCCAGAAGCCCCGCGCCGCTCCGGACGTGGAGGGAACCACCCATACGCGGGTCACACCGATGGTCACATCCTGCTCCCCATACCCACCCGGTTTTCGTCGAAGCACCTCCCCCGCCGCACGCTTCCCCACGAACGCCAGCACGCCCGGCTGGAACCGCTCCACCTTCTCGATCACCGCCGCCGCGTCGAAGTCCGCCGCCACCAGCGTGCTGTCCCGCCCCACCGCCCGCTTCGCCACATCGGTGAGCCCGATGCCCCACCCCAGCAGCGCGCGGAACTCCAGTGGCTCCAGCTCCCGCGGCGTCAGCCCCACCTCGTGCAGCACCCACCAGAACCGGTTGCCCGGGCCGGCGTAGGGGGCGCGCAACCGCGCCGACTACCTCCCCCGCCGCGGTGCCGCAAAAGACGACTCGCAGCCCGGGCGCGAGCAGGTCCGGCAGGATGTGGCCCGCTACTTGCGGACCTTCGAGAGGACGATCGTCTGGCCGTTGTGGCACTCGTGACCGCCGCCGGGACATTCGGGGAGCAGCTCCGGCAGGTCCTTCTTCGCCTTCCGGCGCACGCGCTTGACCTTCTCGCATCCGGACAGTCTGTCCCGCGGGTCGGCCTTCACGAAGTCGCGCCCGAACCCGCAGTCCACCAGCTCGCGCACGCCGTTCGCGGAGTTGATCGAGTCGCTGCCCAAGCCGCCGTCGTAGCGGTTGCGGCCCGGGCCACCCGATGATCACGTCTCCCCCGTTGCCACCCGACAGCAGGTCGTTGCCGGAGCCGCCGACCAGGTTGTCGTTGCCGGCCCCGCCGAACAGCGCATCCTCGCCCTTGCCCCCGACCAGGCGGTCGTTGCCGTCGTCGCCGGCGGGCGCTGCCGGCGGATCGCCCGTGTGCCGGAGCGACGCCTGGGACGCAGTGCGCCACCAGGATGCCTTGTCGACGTCCGGAGGGCTCAGCGCCCCGCACGCGCCGCCGTAGCCGACGTCGGAGCCGGCTCCCAGGTCGATGTCGTCGTTGCCCGGACCGCCACAGGCCTTGTCGTGCGTCGCGGTGCCGAAGATCTTGTCCGGCCGCAGGCTGCCCATCACCAGGTTGAAGTGGTTCGCGCCGCTGTGGGAATGATCGGCCGTGCCGGCATCGTGCCCCGCCGCGCCGTGGCGTCCGCGTGGGTGCCGTCGGTTCCGTGTGCGGCCGGGTCATCGCCCCGGTGTCGCCCGCACCGCCGTGACCGTGGGTGTGGTCGTTCAGGCCGAGGTCGGGCGGGATGACCGGCGGCGTCGCCACCAGCGGCAGCTCGCGCCGAACACGTCCGTGAAGTTGGCCGGCTGCTGGGGGTGCGTCGTGCGCGGGCCGCCGGGCGCACTCGCTTCGACCAGGTTCGCCGCGTCCGACGCGAAGGCCACGAACGCCGAGGACGCGAGCTCGGAGCCCGGAGCGATCGCCGGGCCGAACGAGGCCCCGTTCGCCGTCGCGCCGTCCGCCCCGCTCGCGCGGTTGATCAGCGTTGTCGTCCCATAGTAGGCGTGACGGACGAAGACGTTCGTGAGCAGATCGTTGTCGCGGTCGACAGGTTGTCGGCCGACGAAGTGAAAGCGATCTGCAGCCCGTCCTCGGAGATCGAGGGTGACGACGATGCAGTCCGAGCCCGCGGCGCCCTGCCCTTCCATGCGGCTCACGAGACTCGTGTTGTTGGCCTGGAGATAACGGAGAAACACGTTGGTGGGAGCGGTCACCGTGCCGAGGTTGGTGGCGTTCGAGGTGAATGCGACGAACCCGCCGTTCGCCGGAGATCACCGGCTGCGTCGCAGTTGCCGTTGGCCGGCTCGCTCGACGGTCCCGAGCGCCGTCGTCCGGTTGACGTGCCTGAAGAAGCGGAACCGCGGCTCGGACAGGAACACGTTGGTGTAGATGTCGCGGTCGTCGCGCATAGATGTCGTCCGCGTCCGACGCGAACGCGATGCGCGTCCCGCTCATCGAGATCGACGGGTCGAACGAGTCGCCGTTGGCACCGGCGCCGGTGCCGTTGATCCGGCTGATCGAGAGTCGTCGCTCCCTGGGCGAGGTTGCGCGTGAACACGTCCTTTGTCGCGTCCTCGTCCTCGGTGCTGAGGTTCGTCGCCTTCGATTCGAACGCGATCACCTCGGCGCTTGCCGCTGACGGACGGGTTGCAGGAGTCACCGTTCCCGCCGGCGCCGTCGGTCGCCAGGCTCACGAGCTGGGTGGTCCCGTCGAACGTGTCGCGCAGGTAGACGTTCCTGACCCCGTTGTTGTCCTCGGTGCTGAGGTTGTCCGCCTCCGAGTCGAATGCCACGAAACGCCCGTCGGAGGAGATCGCGGGGTTCGCAGAGTCGGCGTTCGCGCCCAAGCCGGCGCTGCGTCTGGCTGATCAACGTCGTGATCCCGGTCCCTGTGTCGTGCACGAAGATGTTGACGACCGCGTTGTTGTCGATGGAGCTGAGGTTGTCCGCCTGCGACTCGAACGCGATGCGCAGTCCGTTCGCGGACACGGCGATGCCGGGACCGGAGGAACCGTTTGCGGCCTCCTGCGTACCCGTCAGGCTGACCACGGTGGTGTCGTGCACGGCGGCGCGTGCGACGAGCGCCGGCACGAGCAGCGCGGCGAGCACGACCATCGCCACCATTGGTGCTCGCCAATCGACCCGGCTGACGGTCAACGCCGCTCCTCGTCGAGTCTGATCGCACGGATCGAGTGCTCGTCGGGCAGTTTCTCGAGCACCTCGTGGATGATCCGTTGCACGTCGTGCTCCTCGTGGCCGAAGTCGTCCAGCAGGCTCTTCAGCGCCGTGTGGGTGATCTTCAATTGCGCGGGGGTGAGCTCGAGGTGATAGTGAAACTCGCCATGTGGCTCAGCCGAGCGTTCCGCTTCCTCCGCCATTACCCCTCCCTGGTCCTCGGCGCCTAGTCCCTGAGCGTGACGCTCCGTGTCACGCTGTTGCGCTCCCGGACGAGTTGCGCGCGGTGACCGTGATCCTCGCCTTCACGGTCTTGCCCCGGCGGATCGCCTTCTTCACCGACCGCTTCGCACCGCTCGACAGCCGCAGGAACGCCTGGTTCGTGAGGTGGAGGCTGACGTTCGACTTCCTGAACGTCTTGAAGCGATGACCCATGACCGAGCCGGTCACCTGCATGCTGCAGTGCTTCTGGTGGATCGCAGCCAGCACGTAGACGTTGTCGATGTCCTGGCGGGCCGGGATCTTCACGGTCATGCCGGGCTGCGCGGCGACCGCGGGCATTGCCAGCGCGGTCAGGCACGCAATCGTCATGCCCACCCCCAGCAGGGCGGCGGTGCTTCTGCCTCGCATCTTCCTCCTCACTACTTGAACAGGCTACGGCACTGACTCGCTTACGGCACCAGTACGCCCTGAACCGCGAACAGCGTGTTGGGCGTGGTGGAGGCCAATCCGTCGGCGCCACCGTCGTTGAGCCGGATCTGGCCGAGCTGCCAGATCGCACGCTTGCTTTCCAGGACCGTGCCCGCACCCAGGACCGCATCCGCGGTCGTGTTCACGGCGCACGTCGAGCCCACCGTCGCGTCACCGGTGCCGGTGCACGGCACGGTCACCCTGAACGGCGTGTCCTGCATCGTGCCGACCTCCGACGGGCCGTTGTTCTTGTCGATCACGCGCAGCGTGGTGTCGAGCTGCAGCTGCCCCGTGTAGTCCGGGAACCCGGTGGTGTTGCGGCGCACGTCGGTCATCGAGACCTGGAAGCGCGCGTCGGCCTCGTCGGCGGTTGTCGCGGGGTTGCCGATCAGCGCGTCGACCTTCACGAAGCCCTCGAACTTCGCGGCCGCCCCGTTGGCATCGGGGGTGCCGATCGTGAGCTGACCCGAGGTCAGCGTCGGCGGGTTGCACGACCCGTCCGGGTTCGACCCGTTGGTCGGGAAGTCCGGCGGCCCGTGCACCCGGTTGGGGCTCGTGCACGCGTTGAACGCCGGCACCAGCGACACTCTCGTCGGCGTCGCGCCCTTGGAGCGCGGGTAGCCCGGCGAGGTCGGGACGTACCAGGCCATCATGATGCCCATCACGTCGGTCTGAGGCCTGTGGATTGTCGTTCTGGTACTCGCCGTGGACCCGCAGCGTCTGGCCGGAGTTGAACGCGTAGCCGGTGGACGGGTAGGTGCCGTCCGGCGGCCATGCCTCCGCGTTGCGCGGTTGGAGCCACCGCTCCCGGCACCTCGCACTCGGTCATCGTGTCGAGATGTCCGCGGTATCTCCCGGCGGCCCACGGTGTCCCGTAGATGCCCTCGGAACGGCAGATGGTCGCACCCGTGAGCGCCGCCGGAGGCGTGTTGTTGGGCGGGATCGGCCCGAAGTAATCGTTCGAGTTCCCGCCCACGAGCTCCAGTGATACCGCGATGCCGTGCCCCTTCGCGGGACAGTGGTTCTGGCATGGCGAAGCGTTGGTGATGTCGACGTCGTGCAGGTGACCGGACATGCCGATCATGCGACCGTTCACGTTCGAGACCCAGTCGGTCGTGGCATCGTTGTAGCCGACCGGCGTCGTGTACTCGGAGTCACCGCACCCGTCGATGTCGAGCCATAGCGGCTTGGCCTCCGCGCCGCCGCCGGCTGCCACGGTGCGGTACTGGAAGACGACCTCGATTTGCAGGTTCTTTGTGTCCACGGTGCCCTTGTTGATGACGTGCGAGATCAGCCGCCAGGTCGCGGTGTTGTTCAGGTAGCCGAAGGGCGACGGCAGGTGCAGCTGGCTGCGCTCGTTGCCCGCCGCGAAGAACCGCTCGCCCAGCTGACCCTCGAGGCCACCTGGGCAGACCGGGTCCGGACGACCGGGATTGATCATCACGAAGTGGTGCAGCATGGCGTCCGTGTCGAGGTTCGCAACCGTGCCGTCGACGTGGTTCGGGTCGTTCATGTACACGAGGCTCGGGACCATGTCGGTGATGTAACACGCCGTACACGGAGCGGGGATGTCGAACCGGACCGAGTTGTGGACCGCGTTGCCGGGCGCCAGCACGAAGTTCTGCGACGCGCTGAAGCCGTACCGCATGCGCTTGATGTGTGTCCCGGACGCGTCGGCATCGCCGTGCGGGGATCGTTGAACGAGGCAAGGCACCTGGCTCGAATCGGCCATCGCGGGCGCGCTCCAACTGACCACACCGGTCACGAAAACCAGCACGCCAAGCAGAATCCCCAGCTTCCCCCTCATGAACGCCCCCTAGAACCCCGGTCGGATGTGTTCGACGATACTAGCCGAGAAGCGGGCGTCCCGTTCCCGGTGGAAGTGGGTCGGCGCGGTGGCACCGGCGAGGGCGCCTCAGGTTACCCTGTGTTTGGAGCGGGGACCCGTCCGGGGACGGGTGAGCATGCCGGGGCGCCGGAGGGAGAACAATTCGGGAAATGGCTCAATCGCTGAGGTGATACGACTGCGCAAATGGCGCGGAATTTTCGCGGCGGGCGTCGGCGCGGCGATGGTGGCCGTGATGCTGTCGGCCGCGAGCCCCCGCCCCCGCCAAGGACGCCGGGATCGTCTCGGAGCTGCGCGGCACCAAGCCGGCCGTCTCCGGCCTCGAGCTGGAGGTGTCGGGCGGGGACAGGTTCCTCCTGCTTCGCAACGGCACCGGCAAGGCGGTGATCGTCAAGGGCTACGAGGACGAGCCCTACCTGCGGTTCCTGCCGAATCGGGTCGTCGAGGAGAACCTCCGGTCTCCGTCCAAGTACGCGAACGAGGACCGCTATGCGCTCACGCCGCTTCCTCCGCAGGCGAACTCCGACGCGACGCCGAGATGGAAGCCCGTCTCCCGGGACGGCTCCTACAGATGGTTCGACCACCGCATCCACTCGATGGAGAAGGGCACCCCCCCGCAGGTGAAGGACGAGGGCGTCCGCACCAAGATCTTCGACTGGCGCGTGCCGATGACGGTCGCGGGCGCGCCGGTGGCCGCGGTCGGCACGCTCGAATGGGTGCCGGCCGATTCGTCCGGCACCTCCACCGGCCTGATCGTCGGACTGCTGGCCGCCGCAATCCTCGTGATCTGCGCGCTGGCGTTCCTGCTCACCCGCCGGCGCCGGCCACGCGTGGCACCGGCTGGAGCACCCACCGGCGGTGGTGCTGAGCCCGAGCGGCCGCGCCGCGAGGCGGTGGACGAAGCGTGGTGAGATTCTGGAGCGTCCTGGCGGCGGTGGCCTGCGCGCTGGCCGTCGCGCCCGCGGGAGCCATGGCACACGCGCTGCTGGAGAGCACCGAGCCGCTGTCGGGCTCCACGTCGAAGCAGCCCGTGAAGCAGGTCGTGTTCCACTTCAGCGAGCCGGTGGAGGGCAGCTTCGGCGCGATTCGGGTCTTCAACCGCGCCGGCGCGCGAGTCGACGACGGCGAAGTCTTCCACCCCGGCGGCCATGGTCCCGAGCTCGGCGTGCACCTCAAGCAGGGGATCCCCAAGGGCAGCTACACGGCGACATACCGCGTGATCTCGGCCGACAGCCATCCGGTCGCTGGCGGTCTCGTGTTCAGCTACGGGAAGGCCTCGGCGACGGGCGCCTCGGTGTCGCAGCTGCTGTCCCAGCAGGGTTCCTCCGGACGCGTCACCGACATCGCCTTCGGCGCGGCGAAGGCGACCCAGTACGGCGCAATCGCGATTGCCGTCGGCGCGATCTTCTTCCTGCTCGTGATCTGGCTGCGTGCGCTCGGCGGAGCGGCCGGCGCCGGGGGCGCGTGGCGCGAGGCGTCGGAGCGGTTCACGCAGCGGCTGCGCAAGCGTGCTGCTGATCGTGATCGGGATCGCGCCTCGTCAGCAGCGCCGCGGGGATCGTGCTCCAGGGGGCGAAGGCGGCAGGCATCTCGTTCTGGTCGGCGCTGGACAGCCAGATCGTGGAGGACGTGCTGGACACCCGCTTCGGCACGGTCTGGGGCATCCGGATGCTGGTGTGGCTCGGCTTCGGGGTCGTGCTGCTCGCCTCCCTGTCGCCGGCCCGCAGGCCGGTGCTGCGGCCGGCTTCGGTGGGCGCCACCGGACTCGCGCAACCACGGGTCCACCCCGTCTGGCTCGCGCTGCTCGCGCTGCCCCTGGGCTTCCTCGTGATCTCCCCGTCGTTCGCCGGGCACGCCAGCCTCGAGAGCCCGACCGCGGTGCTGGTCCCGGCCAACATCCTGCACGTCCTGGCGATGAGCATCTGGGTGGGCGGCCTCGCGACGCTGCTGTTCGTGCTGCCGGCCGCCACGCGCCGCCTCGACCCGGTCGACCGCACCCGCCTGCTGGCCGGCACGGTCGCGCGGTTCTCGCCGTGGGCGTTCGCGTCGGTGATGGTCCTGCTCGTCACCGGGCTGGTGCAGTCGTGGTTCGAGATCGGCTTCCTCGACGAGCCCAGCCGGCTCCTCGACACCCCCTTCGGCAGGGCGGCGCTGATCAAGTTCCTGCTGCTCGTGGGCCCGCTGATGGCGCTCGGCGCCTACAACCAGCGCTGCCTCGTCCCACGGTTGAAGCGGCTGTCCGATGAGGGCCAGACGCCCGGGCGCACGGGTTTCGCACTGCGCCGTTCGCTCCGCGCCGAGGTCCTGTTGCTGGTCGGGGTCCTGGGCGCGACCGCCGCGCTCACCACGTATGCGCCCGCCGACTACGCGCCCACCGGCCCGGTCTCGAAGACGACTTCGCTCGGGCCGGCCGACCTGCAGCTGACGGTCGACCCCGCGCGCGTCGGGCCCAACGAGATGCACGTCTACCTGATCGACAAGCAGAACGGCACGCAGTACGACAAGGTCAAGGAGCTGAACGTCGACATGTCACTGCCGGCCAAGAAGCTCGGCCCGCTGAAGCCGGACGTCCGCAAGGCCGGCCCCGGGCCATTTCGTGATGAACGGAGCGCTGTTCGGCGTGGCCGGCGAGTGGGACGTGAAGATGAGCGCGCGCGTCTCCGAGTTTGACGCCTACTACGCGGACGTTAAAGTCAACATCAAGTGACAGGAACGAGAGGCAGGGTCGCCGCAATCCTCGTCGGGCTCGCCGTGTGCGCGGGCTTCGCGCCCGGTACCGCGGGCGCCGCCGATCCGGGCAGGTGGGTCGAGACGGGCTATGACTCTGTCCCGCTCGAGTACTTCCAGGGCGTCACCTCGGATCCTCAGCGGAACCTCTTCTTCGACGGCCTCTTCCAGGGCCTGTACCGCACGAACTCGGACCTGGTCGAGCAGGGTCGCAACAACGCCGCGATCCCGCTCGACGTGAACCAGCGCGAGAAGTACAACCACATCGGCGACATCACGTGGGACCGCCGCGAGGGCGGCCGCGTGCTGCTGCCGCTGGAGTGCTACCTGCCGATCATCGGCAACTTCTGCGGAACCGGGTCGGTCGGGGTCGCCGATCCCGCGACGCTGCAGTGGCGCTACTACGTGAAGCTCGACCCCGCCTTCATCGACAAGGTCATGTGGAACGAGACCTCACCCGACGGCAAGCTGCTGTGGACGTCGAATGGCGCGCGTCAACGGCGGCCACGATCTGCTCGCCTACGACATGGACGAGATCACGGCAGCGAACGCCGCTCCCGACGGTCCGCTGCTGCGACCCGTGCGCGTGCTGCACGGACGCCGTCCCGCCCAGCGGCATCACCGGGGCCGTCTTCTACAAGGGACGGCTGCTGCTCGCGGGACAGGGTGGCGGGCCGTTCCGCGTGTGGTCCGTCGACCTCACCGACGGCTCCCGCCAGCTCGAGATCGAGAAGACGATCGTCGGCGAGTCCGAGGGCCTGGACTTCATCAACGTGCGCGGCGGCAAGCTGCACTGGCTGATCACGCCCCTGCTCGGCGGGGGCATGCCGACCTACGGCTCCACCAGCGCCCTTGTCCACTTCAACCCGGTCAAGCAACCGAAGGTCAAGTGCGGCGACGTGATCACGAAGAGCGTGCGGCTCGACGCCGACGTGGTCTGTCCCGACGGCACGCCCGCGGCGGTCACGATCGCAGCCGACCACGTGACGCTGAACCTCGCCGGCCACACCATCAGCAATGGGCGCACCGACGACGGAGACACCGTGGCGGTGAAGACCGCCGGCCCGGTCACCGATCTGGAGATTCGCAACGGGTCCATCCAGGCGGGTGACAAGGCGATCAGCGTCGAGGCATCCGACAGCGAGCTGGAGCGCCTCACGGTCGACGGCCACGTGTTCGCGCTCGGAGTGACCGGTGACGGGAACGAGGTCGAGCGCATCACCGCGCATAGCTCGGTACAGATCGGGCACATCGACGGAGACCGAAACGAGATCGAGCGCAGCAGCTTCAAGGGCTGCGGGTCGTCGGGGCTGAGCGTCCACGGGGACCGGGTCGACGTCGAGCGCAACGCCTTCGTCGGGTGCGCGCTGGTCGTCGTCGGCACGGGCTCGGAGATCGAGCGCAACGACGTCACGAACACCGCGGAGGTCGGCATCGGCGTCTCCGACACGAAGGCCCGCGTCAGCCGCAACTACGCGGCGAACAACTCGAGCACCGGCATCGAGCTGTTCGAGCCCGGGGCCCGCGTCTCGAGGAACACGGCGAACGACAACGGCGACTGGGGCATCAAGGCCGTGCTTGGCACGATCGACGGCGGCAGGAACCACGCGCGCGGCAACGCCCAGCCGGCGCAGTGCCTGAACGTGACCTGCCGGCCTTAGCGCCATTTTGAGATGCGTCGGCGTACCCGGGCCGCCCGGTCCTGGTCGGGTTGCGCGGCTGCGGTATGTTCCGCGCACGGTGACTGATGTCGAGCGGCTCATACAGACCGTGAACTCGGTTGGCGTGACGCTTCAATGCCCGTCGTGTGGGCATGAAGAGTGGGCTCCCCTCGAGACGAGCGTTGTCTTGCCGTCGTCGGGGCCACAACCGGCGTCTGAGGCTCGTGGTCCCGAATGCCTCGCCCTCGCTTGTAAGCGCTGCGGCTTCGTGAGACTGCACTCGGCACAGGTGCTGGAAGAGTCGCCGTAACGAGTTACCGCGGCTTGTCGGGTCAGGTGCTCGCTGGGAACGGCTTTAGCAAGCCGCAGTCACTAGCGCGTGGGATCGCCGCTACGAGACTGGCGAGGACACTCTCATCCTCTGGCGTGCACTTCTCTCCGAGCCTCACCATCGGGGCTGTCGGGCTTACGGTCTGCTCGAGCACGTAGAGGTCACGTCATGATCAAAGGCGCACGCAACTCATGCTCTCAGCGCGCGACTGCCGGCCGGCGAAGTCCTGGCGCCGGGCCCGCGCCGCGTCAGAGCTTGGTCGACCTAGCGGCGATCAGCGAGTTGGTCGCGAAGGATCGCTGGCCGGGTGCGACGATCAGTCACTAGCTCTCGTAAGCGGCAGGCGGGGCTCGCCCGTCAGTGTGGCTCCCCTGCGGGATACTGCGCGGGCGATGTCGCAGGAGAACGTGGAGATCGTCAAGGCCGCATACGACGCGTACAACCGCGAGGACTGGGATGCCTTGGCCAAAGACGCGGCTCCGGGCTTCGAGGTGGACCTCTCGCGGGCAGTCGGTCCTTGGCGCGGCGTCTTCGGACTTGATCAGGGTCTGCGAGTCGTGGCGGAATTCCGCGAGACCTGGGAATCCGCTCGGTGGGATCCCCACGAATTCATCGAAGCCGGTGATCTCGTAGTGGTGCCCTCGACCCAGCACGATGAAGGGGCGTGGCGGGATCGAGGTGGTTGCTGGTGCCACCTTTGTATGGACAATCCGCAACGGAGCAATCGAGCGGGTTTCCATGTATCAGGAGAAGGAGGACGCACTCGAAAGCCTGGGGCTGTCGGAGCAAGACGCTCACAGCTCGTAGCAACGCTCAGCCACGGGGAGGGAAATCGTGACTGGCGGGGTCAGATAGAGGCTGGTGCTTCTTGAAGGCACCCGTCCCATCGCTTGCTTCAAGGGTGACGTGACGACCGGGCTCGCCTTCCAGGGCGAAGCGGAGTGGATCGCGGCTGCGCTCCACCTTCCCATTCGGCTCTGCCATGAGTGCGGAGCGTGCGGGCGCGCAGGTCAGCGATGTCGCCAGGGGCGAGCTGCCTTGCTACGCGCAGCGCGACTGAACTCCCCGTCGCGTTTGCAATCCGTTTGCAAGCGGGCGGTCCCGAGCAGCGCGGCCGGTCCCTGTTCGGCTCTGTAGAGCGGCCTAGTACCCGAGCGCGAACTTCGCGTCCTCGGACATCTTCTCCGGGGACCACGGTGGCGAGAAGACCATCTTGGGGAGCACCTTCTCGACGCCCTCCACCTCGCTCACGAACTCCTTCATCTGCTCGCGTCACCTGCGGCCCGATCGGGCACCCGGGTGAGGTGAGCGTGAAGGTGATGTGTACGTCGCTGCCCTCCAGCTCGACGTCGTACACGAGGCCGAGCGAGACGAAGTCGAGCCCGAGCTCCGGGTCGATCACGTTCTCGAGCGCCTCCCAGACGTCGTCGCGGTCCGGCACGGCCTGTGTGGCTTCTTCTGCCATGGGGCGATTGTAGTAGAACGCTCCTCGGTACCCTGCGTGACCGTGTTCCTGCTGCTGATCCTGCTCTTCATCTTGGTGCCGATCGCGGAGATCTACGTGATCATCCAGGTCGGCCAGGCGATCGGCGCCCTGCCGACCATTGCGCTCCTGATCGTGGACTCGATCATCGGCGCCTGGCTGTGGCGATCGCAGGGCCGCCGCGCGTGGGCGGCGTTCGGCGAGGCCCTGCGCGCCGGCCGCGTGCCACACCGCGAGATCCTCAACGGCGGGCTCGTGATCGTGGGCGGAGCCTTCCTGCTGACCCCGGGCTTCATCTCCGATGTCGTCGGGCTCCTGCTCCTGATCCCGCCCACCCGCGCGGTGATCGCGCGCGGCATCACCCGCCTGCTGCTGCGCCGCGGGCCGCTGCGGTGGACCACGGTGGTCATGCCTCCCGGCGGGCCACCGCCTCCGGGCGGACGTCCGCCCCCACCCCGCCCGCACGCCGAGCCGGTCGAGCCCGAGTCCCCGCCGCAGCTGGAGCCGCCGCGCCCATGACCGAGCCCGACCCCGATGCCGTCGCGTTCGACCTGTGGGCACCTGACCGCAAGCTCTTCGCCGCTGTCAGGGTCGACCGCCGCGGGAGTGGCGACCCGGTCGTTGCCGCGTTCGTCGCGATCGATGACGACGTGACGACAGGCGCGCGGCGAGATCGGCGACTCGCGGGTGCGGGTAGAAGCCGGCGACACGCGCATCGAGTGCGAGCTGCGCTCGCTCTCCCCGCCCGTGGACCTGTCCACGCCCGCGACCGCGACGATCGCGCGCGCCGCCGGCCTGCGCCGGCACGCCCAGCTGTACGAGGTGGAGGGCACGCTCACCGCCGCCGGCAAGGCCACGTCGCTGCGCGCGACGGGGGTGCGCGCGCACGCATGGGGCGAGCCGGCCGAGGCCCGGCGACGGCGCTTCGTGACCGCCGCGACCGCCGAGCACAAGCTCGTGACGGTGATGGCCGTGCGACCCGACCCGGACACGCCGCACGGAGAGGAGCTGGTGGCCGGCTACGTCGTCGATCCCGGATCCGACGAAGCCGCCCCGTTCGAGGAGGTGCGGCTGTCGACGATCTACGGCGCCGACGCGCTGCCGTCGCAAAGCGGGCCTCGAGCTGTATCGCCCCGGTGACGAGCTGCCTGCGCGACTGTCGGGAGAGGCCGTCCTCGGCGCTGCGCTCGGCACCGTCTCGATCAGCTTCTTCCGCTGGACGCTGGTGGGCCAGCCTGCGTGGGGCACCTACGAGGTGGAGCCCGCGGCGTGAACGCTCTCTCGCCCGACGGCATCCGCGCCGTGATCAGCGACTTCGGCGGAGTGCTCACGAACCGCCTGATCGAGGCCTTCGCCGCGTTTCAGGACGAGACCGGGATCTCGATGGAGCAGCTCGGCCGCGCCATGCAGCGCGTCGCCGAGCGCGACGGCGAGTACCCCCTCTTCACGCTCGAGCGCGGCGAGGTCACCGAGCAGGAGTTCCTCGACAGCCTCGCCTGGGCACTCGAGGCGGAGCTGGGGCACCGCCCCACCCTGCACCGCTTCCGCGAGATCTGGTTCGAGGCCCTGCACGCCAACGAGCCGATGCTGGCGTTGATGCGCGAGCTGAGCGAGCGCGGCTATCGCATGGCGATCCTCACCAACAACGTGCGCGAGTGGGAGGAGCTGTGGCGCTCGAAGCTCCCGGTCGACGAGATCTTCGAGCTGGTCGTCGACTCCGCCTGGGTCGGGATGCGCAAGCCCGATCCGGACATCTACCACCTCACGATCAAGCGGCTGGACGACACCCTCTCGCCACCGCAATGCCTGTTCGTCGACGACAACGAGGGCAACGTCGACGCAGCCCGGGAGCTGGGGATGAAGGCCGTGCAGTTCCTGTCCAACGAGCAGGCGATCCCCGAGATCAAGAGAACGACCTGGGGTTGGACGGCTATCGCGCTAGTTGTCGCCGCCGATGCGGTCGTCGACGTAGATCTGGAGCGCCTTCGCGCAGAGGTGATCGAGCCGCTCCTGCGAGAGCCACGGGAGCACGATGTCGAGCGCCTCTTCCTCGCCGACGCCGGCCAGGAACGCCTCGTCCCCGCGGAAGCGCGCGGCCAGCTTCAGCACCTCGCGCCTGTGCTCGCCGAGCCCGTCGAACACCCCGACCAGGAACTCGGGGCTTGCCACGGGCGTGCCGACCTCGAGGGTGGCGTGCCATGCGGCGAGCATCGAGAGGTCCTCGTGGTCGAGGTCGCTGACCGCCTTCGCGTAGTGCTGGGCCAGCTCGTGCTCGGGGATGTCGTCGACCCATGACTCGATCACGGCCGCCAGCAGCGCGCGCCGCGCCTCGCGGCCGATGGACTCCGCGATCACGCGGATCGCCTCGGCAGGCTCCATGAAGCAAAGAGACATGGGCGCAAGTATGGGAAGGACGCCCGACGGAACGGCTCCGGACAACCACCGCCGACCTCGCCGGACGGCTCTCGCTCTATATAGAGGCGCTATCGCGCACAGGGCCCGGTATCCACCGGACCGTCCGCCTTGCGCAGGGCCGATCGCACGATCCCCGGCGGTACGCCGAAGCCCCCCCGGGATCCAGATGTGGTGGCGGCGAACACCGTGGCGACCACCGCTCCGGTGTCGTCCACCGCGGGCCCGCCCGAGTTCCCGGACCTGATCAGTCCCCGCAGGGCGGTCATGCGGCGCTGCACCGGTCCCGCGCCATATGCGTCCTGGCTGATCACGGTGCGGGTCGCGCCGAGCCGGCCAGGCTCCGCCCGGAAGGGCCCGTTGTGCGGATACCCGAGGATCGCGACCTGCTCGCCGACGACGCCCTGCATGCGCAGATCGAGCGGTGGCGCGGCGAGGCCCGGCACCCGCAGCACCGCGACGTCGTTGTGGGGGTCGAACGCGATCGCCTGGGCGTCGAGCTCGTCCCCGCCGTCGAGCTTCACGGTCGTGTCGTCCTCGCCCGCGACGACATGGGCGTTGGTGACGACCTCCTCCGGCGCCGCGACCCACCCCGAGCCCTGCACCGCCAGACCGCAGGCCACGCCGAGCACCCGCACGACGCTGTCGTGGGCGGCCTTCACGTCGCGGTCGCGCAGGATGCGGCGGTTCGGGGGCGGCACGTCCGCCTCGGGGCCGGAGATCCGAGGGAACGGATCCACGCGCGCGAGCGCGTTCAGAATCGGCCCCGACGGCGGCAGCGCCGCGTTCAGCTTCCGGAGGATGGCCGAGCGCTGTATGTCCTTGCGGTACTGGCGCGCTCCCGGAGTCTGGAGCGCCACGGCGCCCATGATCCAGACCAGCCCCAGTCCGAGCGTCGCGACCAGCACCGCCCCGCCGATGCCGTCCAAGACGTCGGCACCCGAGAACGCGAGCCGTCGCCTGATCCCGACCCCCACGGCCTCGAACACGATCGCCGCGAGGCCGCCGATCATGAGCGCGGTCACGAGGCTGAAGAGCGGCGCGTAGGGCGAGCTCGACCCCTGGTCGAGCAGCAGGGGTGCGAGCCGGCTGCCGACGAACGCGCCGCCCACGAATCCCGGCCAGGGACAGCCCGCTGATGATGAGACCCTGGCCGTAGCCCCACAGAGCCATCAGCGCTATGAACCCGATGATGATCCAGTCGACCGCCGTCATGCGGCTCCCTTTTTCGCGCATCGTGCGCGTTGTGATCTATAAAGTGCACTCCATGGAGGGATCCAGCGCTCCCACGCAGACCATGCACCGCGATCCGGCCACTGTCCGCGTCACCCGCGCGGGCATCCTGATCGCATCGCTGGGCGCGCTGCTGGTCGCCTTCAACCCCTTCGGGCTCGCGGTCGCCGGCCTCGTGCTGGGCGTGGCGGGAGCGATCATCGCCGCTCGCGGCGGGCTCGGGCACAACTGGTACTGGGCGCTCGCGGCGGGCGCCGCGCTGATGGTGCTCTCGCGAATGATCGCCGAGGGGGCGCAGACGCTGGGCGGCTGGCTTGCCGTGATCGGGGCGCTTTGCATACTCTTGGCGGCGTCGCTCGGCTACCCCCTTGCGAGCGACCTGGAGGAGTAGGACAGGTCAGACGTCGAGCGTGATCCGGGCGGGCTCCTTCTGGCCCTCGACCGGGATCTCCAGGACCAGCGGCAGGTTGTCGGTCGCCGATTCCTCGGTCAGGCGGAACAGCACGAGCGCCCCGGACGTCGGGCTGAATGACGCCGGCGAGCCCGGCCGGCGGCGCATCGTCCCCGGGCGGGATCGGAGTCCCGAAGTCGAGCCCGAAACCGCTCTGCACCGTGTCGAGCGGCAGGTACTCGTTGCCCTGGGTGTCGACCACCCTCATGTCGCGCGGAGGCGTGTAGGGCTTGTCGCCGTCGTTCTCGATCTTCAGGAACACGCCCAGATAGGTCTCACCCGCCGGCAGCGGCGCCTGCCCGCGAACGAACACGTCGTCGGGGCGCTGCTGCGGATTCACCAGACGGGTGAGCTGGACCTGGTAGTCCACGTCGTCCGCCCACGCTGATGAACTCGCCCTCCGCCCCGGACGTCTTCTCCTCGTCGGCGCCGCAGGCCGTCAGCGCGAGGGTGGCGGCAAGCGCCGCCGCGACCAGCGCGGCGGGGAGCCACCGAAGCTTGCGCACCCGGTCCATCGAGCGCGGAAGTCTATCCAGCCGCCGGTCTGACCGCGTGGGCCGAAGCGGTCCCATCCTCGAGCGCCCGGGCCATCCGGCCGAGCCCCCTGCGCAGCTTGCGGCGCAGCCAGCCGCGCATCCCGAGCGACTCCTTCAGGCGGTCGACGGCGTTGTGGGGCCGGGTCTCGAACCGGTATTCGACGCGAGTCATGTCGTGATCGGCCGGCACCAGCCGGTACTCCGCCCGCGTCGCGATCCGGCCGATGCGGCCGCTGCGCCCCTCCAGCACGATCAGGTGGGGAGGGTCGAGCTCCGTGATGGCCGCGTCACCCCACACCCCGGCGAGCGGAAACGCCATCCGCCAGCTCGCCGAGGCGCCGACCCCGCTGGAGTTGAGCCGCCCCAGACGGAAGTCGCGCAGGTAGTGATCGGAGAACTCCGCGTGGTTGGCGACGTCCGAGAGGTACTCGAACACCCGCTCACGCGGGGCGTCGATCGTGCGGGAGACGGCGATCGAGCGCATGCGGTCGCGCATTGTACGTGGCCTGGGCGCCGCCACCACTGTCACCACTTGCAGGCGGTTCGTGCCGCCTTCGCAAAAGAGGCCCGTATTTGCGTCATTTGACAACGTGTTCAGCGCGACCCGCTACTGATCGGGCATTTTCTTAGTTAGAATTCTCACAAGTTCTGAGGGAGCCACACGTTGGCCCGCGCTTGAATCATTGGGTCTGCACGGACGCACGCTGTCAGGCAACCGAGGAGGGCCGATGGACACGTACACGACCGGCACGCTCGCAGGAGCGGGGTCGTTCCGTTGCGAGGAGTGCGGCTTTCACGTTGCCCTCCGAATCCTCGACCTCATCCCGGAGTGCCCGCACTGCGGTCAGTCCAAATTCGTGCGTACGTCGATGTTCGATGTCGCCGAGGACGACCGGAGCGATCTGCACGACGAGGACGTCGCCTGGCTCGAAGGCGTCCGCGACGGGATCGCCGGCCGGGGCCACTATCTCGCCTTCCGTGACGGCGGCAGCGTCTCGGTGATACCGGTGACGCAGGAGTGGACCCGTATCGGGCGCAGCCTCACGGCAAACATCCGGCTCGACGATCCGACTGTCTCGCGCCGTCACGCGCTCGTCTGCAAGCAGGCGGGCCGCGTGCGCGTGCTGGACGACCGCTCGCTGAACGGCCTGTTCCTGAACGGCGAGCGGGTCGAGTGGCATGACCTCGTCGACGGCGACGAGCTGATCGTCGGCCGCTTCAAGCTGCACTTCGTCGACACGACCAGCAGCGGCGCCCGCGTCGGAACACAGGCAACTCCCGCCGCCGCCTGACGCGTCGAGGCGCGGTACTACTCCGTCGATACCGACTCGGGTCGGTCTGCTCGCGCTCGGGCACCGACATCAGGAAGTGCGCCGGGGCGTTCGCGGCGAGCGCGCGCACCCGCTGGGCCTCCTCGTGCTGCTCGGAGCGCTCGAGCTCGTGCGCGTAGTGACCGAGCAGCTCCTTGACGTCGGACATGCCCTCGTCGTCCAGTTCCAAGAGCGCGACCTTCGCGCCCTTTCCGAGCCGGCGCTCGAGCGCCTCGCGGTCGAGGCCCCACTCGTCGTTGATGCGCATGTAGACGCGTCCGCCGGTCTGGCCGGCGCAGGCCCACGGGCCGATGTCGCCGAGCACGACGGCGCGGCCGTTGGTCATGTACTCGAACGCGAAGCCCTTGATGTTGGCGCGGTCGGCGACGCCGCCGAGGTCGTCGCGGATCGGGCCGGCGGGCTCGCCGCGCGATCACGACGTCGGCACCCGACAACCGGATGCAGAAGCGCGAGTCGGCCGAGCCCTGCACGAAGAACCGCCCACGCTGGGCGCCGTAGGCGAACGACTTGCCGACGGAGCCGTTGACGCGCTGGCCGAGCCGGTTGCGGCCCTTCATCACCGCGATCGTGCCGCCGAACATCGTCTTGCCGACGCCGTCCTGCGCGCCGCCCTCGACGCGGATGTCGACGCCCCACACGTTGAAGGCGCCGAGCCCGGAGCCCCCGATCGAGCCGCCGTTGAAGTGCAGGTCCGCGACGGAGTCCATCGTCGGACGGAGGCGCGTCGTCGGGCCGGTAGATGCGCGCCCGCGACAGCGCGCCCGCAAGCTCGGTGCCGAGCACCCGGTCGTTGGCGTCCACCGCGCGCTCGTACTCGTGCGCAACGCGCCCAACCGTGCGTGCGTCCTGAGCCACACCCGCGGGTCCGCTTGCGGACACGCGGCCGGTTTCTCCGTCACCGATGCTCACGGGGCCACCGCCGCACACCTCCGTTGCGAGTGCCGCGATGTCGTGCGACGCCTGCTTGGGCGCCATGCGGATCGGCTGCGCGACGATCAGGCCCGCCGCCTCGCGCTGCTCCTCGGCCGACACCGGCATGTCGATCGGCTCGAGGTCGAGCATCTCCTCGAGCGGGCGGATCATCTCGTTGAGGTCGATCGCCTCCTTCGCGCGCGACTGCACCAGCAGGTCGCTGCGGCCGACGAGGTCCTGCGCGCGCTCGTAGCCGAGGTCGGCGACGATCTGGCGCACCTCCTCGCCCATCCCGGCGAAGAAGCGCGCGCTGTTCTCGGCGGCGAGCTCGAACTCCTGCGGGGTGAACTTCTTGAGGCCCTTCTCCTCGGCCTCCGCCATGTCCTCGATCTGCGTGGCGATGCCCACGTGGCAGGTGTCGAGCTGGCAGCCGCGGCAGATCGTGCAGCCGAGCGACACCATCGCGAGCGTGCCGAACGCGACGCGGTTCGCGCCGAGGCAGTGCAGCTTCACGATGTCCCAGCCGTGGCGGTACCCGCCGTCGGCCCAGATCTCGACGCGGTTGCGGATGCCGGTCTCGAGCAGCGCGAGGTGCACCGCGCGCGTGCCGATGTCGGACGGCAGGCCGACGTGGCGCAGCGCGTGCTGGCGCGCGGCGCCGGTGCCGCCCTCGAAGCCCGACAGCGTGATGATGTCGGCGCCCGCCTTCGCGATGCCGACGCCGATCGTGCCGATGTTCGGCACCACCGGGACCTTCACCGACACGCGCACGTCGGGGTTCGCGGTCTTCAGCTCGTCGATCAGCTCGGCGAGGTCCTCGATGGAGTAGAGGTCGTGGTTGTTCGACGGTGAGATCAGGTCCGTGCCGGGCGACGCGTTACGCGCGGCGGCGACCTTCTCCGACACCTTCTTGGCGGGCAGGTGGCCGCCCTCGCCGGGCTTCGCGCCCTGGCCGATCTTGATCTCGACGAGGTACGACGAGTTGAGCATCTCCGACGTCACGCCGAAGCGGCCCGGAGGCGACCTGCTGCCCGCGCCACAGCGGGTACTTGCCGTACATGTCGCGGATCTCGCCGCCCTCGCCGTTGACGCACACGATGTTGATCCGCTTCGCCGCCTCCGGATAGGCGCGGAACGCGGTCTCGCCCTGCGAGCCGAACGACATCGAGGAGATCACGATCGGATACGAGTGCCGGCCGACGCCCGGGTCCACCAGCTCGGGGTCGATCGGGCTCGCGGTCCGACTTCAGGTCGAGCACGTGGCGCATCGAGATCGGCTGCTCGCGCTCCAGCTCGCGCACCTTCGCGGAGTACTCCTCGAAGGTCGCGCCGCCGTTCGCGGCCGCGATCGCCGCCTTGTAGACCTTGGGATAGAAGCGGAACGTCTTGGCGGGCTTGCCGTCCTCCTGCCCGGCCAGGATCCGCTGCCGCACCGGCGGACTCGGCGTTCAGCTCGGCGAAGCCGGTGCCGGCCTGGGAAGAGCCGTAGTAGCCCGGCGTGCCGAAGATCTCGACCAGCTCTGGCCGCAGGCCGATCGCCGAGAACAGGCGTGAGTACCCGCGCAGCTCGTGGATGCCGAGCGTCGAGATCACCTTCTCCATTCCCTTGCGCAGGGCGGAGCAGATCTTCGAGATGTCGTCCTGGTAGTCGTCGACGCAGATGACCTCGACCATCACGTACGGGCACACGCCGTCCGCTCCCAGGCCGAGCGCCATGCACACGTCGTGCACGTTGCGGATCGCGCCCGAGCGCAGCACGATCGACGTGCGCCGGCGCAGGTTCTCCTCGCCCGGCTCGACGCGGTACTCGCGCAGGGCGCGGTCGACCGCGGCCAGCGCGAGGTGCGGGTCGATCCACGGCCGCTCGCCCTCGAAGGCGGTGCGGTCGGAGAGCACCAGCAGCTCGCAGCCGTCGAGCACCTTCTTGGCGGCCTCGAACTTGAGCCGCTCGAGCGCGCCCTCGGCGGTCTCGGCCTCCAGACAGGAGATGTCGATCACGCCCGCCGCGCCCGCGGAAGGACTCCCACAGGTCCTCGAGCAGGTAGGTCTTGTGGTCCTTCGCGACCTGCCGGTAGACCTCGTCCGACAGCGGCGCCATGTCGTGGTGGCCGCCGAGGATGATCGGGAACGCGGTCTCGATCGTGCGCGGGTCGTCCTGCGGATGGTCGATGGAGGGCCGCGCGCCGAACACCGCGCGACACGAGAAGTGCTCGATCTCGCGCTCGCGGTCGATCGCCGGGTTCGTCACGACGGCGACCGTCTCCTTGAAGTAGTCGGCCAGGTTCTGGCGCTCCTCGGACAGGGACGCGAGCGGGCCGTCGTAGCCCAGCGAGCCGATCGGCTCGGCGCCGTTCGAGGCCATCTGCTGGACCAGCTTGGTGTCCTCGCGCTGCCAGCCCATCCCGGCCAGGATCCTGTCCTCGACCTTCACCGGCTCGGACGGGCCGGCGGAGTCGTAGCCGGGAATCTCCGGTCCCTCCAGCGGGCCCCCCGTCGGGATGGCCTGCTCGAAGCCGGCGACGGCGTCGGCGCCCGCGCGCTCGAGCCAGCGCTTGTGGACGAGCTTCTGCATCTCCTGGTGGTCGAACAAGCCGCGCGCCCTTGTCGCGCTTCACGCGCACCATCACCTTCTCGCCCGGTGACAGGGGCTTGGGCTCGCCGCTCATGTCGGCGAGCGGCACGACGCCGGGCTCGGAGCTGAACACGTAGGCGTCCTCGGCGTGGATCTCCCACAGCGGGCGCAGGCCGAGCGCGTCGACGGAGAAGACGTACTCGTCGCCGTTGCGGGCGATCAGCGCGATCGGCCCCTGCGCGAACGGCCCCATCGCCTGTCGCAGGTACATGTAGAAGCCGCGCAGCGCCTCGGGGAACTGGCGGATCTCGTGCACGATCGGCGGCACGGCCAGCTCCATCGCCTCGGGCAGCGAGAGCCCGCGGCGGTGGATCAGCGTCTCGATCAGGCGGTTCAGGTCCTGGGAGTCGGAGGAGTCGTCGCGGATCGGCACGCCGAGCATGCGCGACTCGGCGCGCAGGCGCGCGACCGTGTTGATCTCGCCGTTGTGGCCCAGCACGGAGAACGGCTGCACGCGCATGAACGACGGCCACGTGTTGGTCGAGTAGCGGTTGTGGCCGAGCAGCGAGACCGTCTCGCAGCGCGGGTCGGAGAGGTCCTCGAAGTAGCCCTGCAGGACCAGCGGCGCGCCCATCACCTTGTAGACGCAGCTCTCCGCCGAAAGCGAGGCGACGTGCGCGTCGAGGGTGCTCTCGATCTCGATCGCGACGTCGAACAGGATGCGGTCGCGGCCCTCCGCGTCCGGCACCAGGACGCCGATCTGCCAGAAGTGCGGCTCCTCCTCGCGCGCGGTCGGCCCGAGCGCGGCGCTCGTGACCCGGTCCTCGCGCTCGGCGAGCACCCGCAGCCCGTTGCGGTGCAGGATCTGGCGGGCGCGCTGCTTGACCTGCTCGAAGTCGGCCGCGCGCGACACGAACACGTGCGCGACGGCGAACGCGGGGTCGAGCGCCAGCCGGGGGGCGTGCCCACCGGAGCGGACCTCCTCCTGCCAGATCACGCGGGGGATGTCGATCATCGCCCCGCACCCGTCGCCCTCGCCGTCGACGTTGCCGGCGCGGTGCAGCATCTTCTGCAGGGCGACGAAGCCCTTCTCGATCACGTCGTGCGTGGCGCGGCCGTCCTTGCGGACGGAGGCATAGAGGGCGCAGGCGTCCTTGTCCTCGACCGTCTGGGGGCGCCTCAGCGGCCGGTACGCCTGTGTCGACGAGTAGCGATCGCCGCGTTGCTCAACCTTGGCGGCTGCGGCCTGCTCGGACAGCTTCGAAGAATGAGCGCTCATCTATCCTCCCGGGTTCCGCGCCTTCTCCGAGCGGGCGCGCGACGGGTTCGTGGGACGCGGAATTATAGTCCGCAAGCCAGTCGTGGAACGGCTCGCCGAAGCGGCGAGATGAGGGAAGGCGTTCTTTTCGCTATTTGCGGGAAAATCTCCGGCAAGCTCCGGTTGCCACCATGCGATCCAGCCTCGATCACAGGCAGGATGACGACGGTCGTGAGCCCGACCATCCTCCCCTCCCCCTGTCCCGTCGTGACCGTGCTCTCCCAGAAGGGCGGGACCGGCAAGACCACGATGGTCAGGACGCTCGCCGACGTGCTCCGCAGGGTGGGGCTGGACGTGCTCGCGGTCGACCTCGACCCGCAGGGCAATCTCTCCGACTACTTCGACGTCGACCCCGACGCCTCGCCCACGATCGGCGAGGTGCTCGCCGGCCGCGCCCGAGCCGTCGACGCGATCCACAAGAACATGATCCCGGCCAACCTCGGCCTCGCGGAGGCGGAGCTGGTGCTGAGCGGGAAGATGGGCCGCGAGCTGACCCTGAAGCGGGCGCTGCGCGAGTCCCGCCGCCAGCACGACCTGGTCCTGATCGACTGCCCGCCGGCACTCGGGCTGCTGACCGTGAACGCGCTCGTGGCCGCCAGCCACGCGCTCGTCAGCGCGGAGGGCGAGTACTTCTCGCTGCAGGGCGTCGAGCAGGTGCTCGAGGTGATGGAGCTGGCGCGCGACAACCTCAACCAGGATCTGCAATGGCTCGGCGTCGTGCTGAACATGGCCGACATGCGGATGGTGCACACGCGCGAGACGCTCGCGCACATGCGCGAGAGCTTCGGCGACAAGGTGTTCACCACGGTGATCCGTCGCTCCGTGCGTTATCCGGAGTCCGCGGAGCGCGGCGTGTCGATCCTCGACTACCGGCCCGAGCTCGGCGGGGACTACATCCGCCTCGCGGACGAGCTGCTCGCACGGCTCGACGACGAGGAGTCGCGCGAGCGCCTGCGCGCGCTGCGCGAGGAGATGGTGACCGCCGGACCCGTTTCGGCGCGTACCTCCGACGCCGCGTAGCTCGCGATGGCAGAGCGCTACGACGCCGACGCGAAGTAGCGGCTACAGCTCGGCCACGTCCGCGCCCAGCGCGACGAAGTTGAGCCGCCGGATCTCGGCCCAGCCGTCGACCTCCTCGCGCAGGCGCTCGACCAGCGCTCCGGTCTGCTCGAAGAAGACCCAGAACAGCACCGTCGGCCCGGCGCCCGAGATCGTGGCGCCGAGCGCGCCGAGGTCGCGCGCGCGCTCGACCAGGTCCATCGAGCGGGATAGAGGTGCGCGCCGGTGCGGCTGGTGCAGGCGGTCGTCCAGGCCGCGCGCGATCTGCGCGAGGTCGCCGCGGGCGAGGCCGAGCGCCAGCGTCGCGGCGTGCGCGACGTTGAAGGTGGCGTCCGCGAGCGGCACCTCCGCCGGCAGCGCCGCGCGCGCCGCCGTCGGTCGGCACCGGCTCGTCCGGGCACGACCGCCACCGCCTCCAGTCCCGACGGCGGCTCGATCACGGTCACGTCCCCGTTCGCGCAGATCACGAAGCCGCCGTAGAGCGAGGCGGCCACGTTGTCGGGATGCCCCTCGACGCGCGCCGCATGCTGCGATCAGCTGCTCGCGCTCCAGCGCGAGCTCGTACATGTGGTCCGCCGCGACCAGTCCGGCGACGATCGCCGCGCCGCTCGACCCGAGCCCCGCCTCCAGGGGGATCTCGGAGCGGATCTCGAAGCGTGAGCCCGTCGGCCGGGTGCAGCTGCGAGAACGCGCGCACGCACAGGTTCGTCTCGTCCGCGGGCAGCCGCTCGTCGCCCGTCGACCGAGAAGCTGCCCGTCTCCTCCACCTCCAGCTCGAGATGGAGCGAGAGCGCCGCCGCCATCGCGTCGAAGCCCGGGCCGAGGTTCGCCGACGAGGCGGGCACGCGTACCCGGCGGCGACGTCCCATCAGCCGAGCACCGCGCGCTCGACCGCGTCGTAGTCCGGGTCGCAGACCGTGACCTCGACCGCGGCGAGCGCCGTCTCCGGGTCCTTCAGCCCGTGCCCGGTCAGCACGCACACGAGCAGCGCCGCGTCCTCGGCGGCGACTTCAGCACGCCGGCCACGCAGGCCGCCGAGGCCGGCTCGCAGAACACGCCCTCGGTCGAGGCCAGCCAGCGCTGCGCGTCGAGGATCTCCTCGTCGCTGACCGCCGCGATGCTCGCCGCCCGACTCGCTCGAGCGCGTCCTCGGCCTCCTGCCAGCGGGCGGGGTTGCCGATGCGGATGGCGGACGCCACCGTCTCGGGATTCTCCACCGGGTGGCCGAGCACGATCGGCGCGGCCCCCTCGGCCTGGAACCCGTACAGCTGCGGCCGGCCCTGGCCGTACTCGCCGAAGCCCTTCCACCAGGCCGTGACGTTGCCCGCGTTCCCGACCGGGATCGCGAGCACGTCCGGCGCCGCGCCCAGCTCGTCGCAGACCTCGAACGCCGCCGTCTTCTGGCCCTCGATGCGGTACGGGTTGATCGAGTTGACGAGCTCGACCGGCTGGCGCTCGACGATCTCGCTGCACCAGCTCCAGCGCCTGGTCGAAGTTGCCGCGCAGCGAGATCACGCGCGCGCCGTGCATCACCGCCTGCGCGAGCTTGCCGCGCGCGATCTTGCCCTCCGGCACGATCACCGCGCCGCGCATGCCCGCGCGCGCCGCGTAGGCCGCGGCGCTCGCGGCCGTGTTGCCGGTCGAGGCGCAGATCATCGCCTCCGCCCCCTTGCGCCTTCGCCCACGACACGGCGACGGTCATGCCGCGGTCCTTGAAGCTGCCGGTCGGGTTCATGCCCTCGAACTTGAGGTGGGTCTCGATGCCGATGCGCTCCGACAGGCGCGGCGCGTGGATCAGCGGAGTCGAGCCCTCCATCAGCGAGACGATCGGCGTGTCGGCGTCCACCGGCAGCCGGTCGCGGTAGCGCTCGATCAGCGGGACGCGGTCCCGCACCGCAGCCGTCACGAGACGAACTCCTCCTCGATCACCCGGATCGAGCGCGGCCGCGAGCGCAGGAAGTCGAGCTTGCGAGATCGCGTCGAGCGCGCTGCGGAAGCGGCCCTCCGCGCACCCGGTGCATCACCATCACGAGCCGCGCGTTCTCGCCGATGCCCTTCTGCACGACGCTCTTCACGCTCACCTCGTGATCGCCGAGCACCTGCGGCGACCTGCGCGAGCACGCCGGGCCGGTCCTCGACCTCGAGGTACAGGTAGAACGCCGACTCCACCTCCTCCTCCGGCAGGAACCGCGGCTGCTCGATCGGGTCCAGCTCCATGCCGGCCGAGCTCATCACCGACACCACGTCGCCGAGCACGGCGGAGGCGGTCTGCGGGCCGCCGGCGCCGGGGCCGGAGAGCGTCACCTCGGTGATCGCCTCCGACTCGAGCGTGACGGCGTTGAACGGGCCGACGACGGAGGCGAGCGGGTGGCCGCCGTACAGGAAGGCGGGAAAGACGCGCACGCTGACGCCCCCGTCGCGGCGCTCGGCGACACCGAGGAGCTTCAGCACCAGGCCGAACTCCTTCGCGTAGTCGATGTCGTCGGAGGTGATCTCCTCGATGCCCTCGTAGGGCACGTTGTCGAGCGTCACCTCGGCGTGGAACGCGAGCCGCGCGAGGATCGCCATCTTGGCGGCCGCGTCCTTGCCGTTCACGTCCTCGGTGGGATCGGCCTCGGCGTACCCGAGCTCCTGCGCGCGCTTCAGCACGTCCTCGTAGGAGGCGCCCGTGCGCGCCATCTCGCTGAGGATGTAGTTCGTCGTTCCGTTCACGATGCCGTGCACCTTCTCGATGTGCGCGCCCGCGAACGACTCGCGCATCACGCGGATCACCGGGCACGACGCCCGCCACCGCGGCCTCGTAGCGCAGCTGCGCCGCGCCGGCGCGCGCGGCCTCGAACAGCTCGTCACCGTGCTGCGACAGCAGCTGCTTGTTGGCGGTCACCAGCGGCTTGCCCGCCTGCAGCGTGCGCAGCACGTACTCGCGCGCCGGCTCGATGCCGCCGATCAGCTCGACGATCGCGTCCGCTGACTCGAGGATCTCGTCGAACGAGCCGCGCGAGCGCGTCAGCACGCCGACGATCTCGGGGCGGCGGCCCGTCGCCGCGGCGATCGCGTCGGCGCGCGTCGGCGAGCAGCTCGTCGAACGCCGACGCCGACCGTGCCGTGACCGAGCAGGCCGACGCGGAAAGGCGCGGCCGTCAGACGTCGCGCGCCGCCAGGTCCTCGTAGGTCTCGCGGCGCACGACGACGCGCGCGTCGCCGTCCCGGCAGAAGATCACCGGCGGCCGCGGCACGCCGTTGTAGTTGTTGGCCATCGCGTGCCCGTACGCGCCGGTCGCCGGCGTCACGAGCACGTCGCCCGACCTGCGGGTCCGGCAGCGCGACCTCCTTGATCAGGATGTCGCCCGACTCGCAGTGCATGCCCGCGATCGTGGCGAGCTGCGTGCCCATCGCGTCCGGCCGGTCGGCGATCGCGGCCTCGTAGCGGGCGCCGTAGAGCATCGGCCGCAGGTTGTCGGACATGCCGCCGTCCACCGCGACGTAGGTGCGCACGCCCGGGATCTCCTTGATCGTGCCGATCCGGTACGCGGTGATGCCCGCGTTGCCCACCAGCGAGCGGCCGGGCTCGACAAGCACGCGCGGCACGGGGTCGAAGGCCGAGCACGCCCCTCACCTTGACGTCCACGTAGTCCTCGATCGGCGGCGGGCTCGTCCTCGGCGGTGTAGGCGATGCCGAGGCCGCCGCCCAGGTTGAGGAGCGGCAGTCGAAGTCGATGAAGTCGGCCAGGACTCGATCGGCGCGGTACGGCTCCAGCTCGAGGATCTGGAGCCGATGTGCGCGTGGAGCCGACGAGCTCGAGCCGCTGCGATGCGCGCACCCGCCGCACGGCCTCCGTCGCGCGCCCGTCCGCCAGCCCGAAGCCGAACTTGGAGTCCACCTGGCCGGTCTGGACGTAGGCGTGGGTGCGGGCTTGATGCCGGGCGTGACCCGGATCAGCACCTCCTGCGGAGCGGCTCAGAAGCGTGAGCGCTCGATCTCGTCGAACGAGTCGAGCACGATGTGGCCGACGCCCGCGTCGAACGCCATCTTCAGCTCCTCCTCGGTCTTGTTGTTGCCGTGCATGAAGAGCCGCTCCGGGTCGAAGCCGGCGTCCAGCGCGAGATGGAGCTCGCCGCCCGAGGCCACGTCGCACGACAGCCCCTCCTCCCCCATCACGCGGAAGGCCGCGGTGCAGGGCAGGGCCTTGCACGCGTAGATCACCTCGAAGTCGTCGCGTGCGGGCGGCAATCGCCTCCGTGTAGGCCCGAGCCCGCGCGCGGATGTCGTCCTCGGCGTAGACGTACGCGGGCGTGCCGAATCGCGCGCCAGGTCGAAGACGTCGCAGCCCCCCACCTCGAGGTGTCCGCGCTCGTTCAGGCGCGATCCGAGCGGGTACGCGTGGCTGAGAGCGGTAGCCGCCATACTGCCGCGCATTATGACCGCCCACCTGAACATCCAGCCTCCGCACGAGACCGGCACCTACGCCGGCATCGCGTGGTGCCTGTGGCGCCCGGTCGGAGCGGGGCCGTGGCCCGCCGTGATGATCATGCACGGCGCCGGGTCGCGGAAGGAGAACCATGCGGACTTCGCGCGCCTGGCCGCGGACAACGGCTTCGTCGCGCTCACGTTCGACAACCGCGGCCACGGCGAAACCGACGGCGACCTCGATCCGACGGTCGTGGACGACCTGCGCCTGCTGCGCCGAATGGCTCGCGGCCCGGCCCGAGGTGGACGAGCGCCGGGTGGCGGCGCGCGGTTCGAGCATGGGCGGGCTGATGGCGATCCACGCGGGCGCCGCGAGCGACGCGCGTCGCGGCCGTGGTGGCGATCTGCCCCGCCGCCGAATGGATGCTGGCCGACGACGTGCGGCGGATCGCCGCGGGGCAACCGCCCCCTGCGGGCAGCGCGTTCGCCGAGATGCGGATCGACGCGCCCGCCCTCGCGGGCTGGCTCGAGACGAGCGACGTCGGCGAGGCGGTGCAGCGCGATGGGCTCCAAGCCGATCCTGATCGTCCATGCGCGCGGCGACGAGGTCGTCCCGTACACGCATTCGGAGAAGCTCTTCGAGCTGGCTGAGGAGCCGAAGAAGCTGCTGCTGCTGGAGGGCGGCGACCACCGCTCCGCGCAACACGACGCGGAGCTGCAGGGCGAGTCGCTGCGGTGGCTCACGCGCGCGATGGCTTGACAGATACTGGGCCGGCGCTAAGGTCGGCCCATGCGACGGAGGGTGTTGGGGTTCGCGGTCGCAGCGATGGTCGCGCTTGCGCCACCGGCAGCGCAGGCTGCCTTCCGGGCGCGAACGGCAGGATCGCGCTCCAGCGGGTGGTGGGCGGCGAGAGCCACATCTACACCATGAACCCGGACGGCAGCGGCATGCAGATGTTGACGACCGGGCTAAACGACTCAGGCGCCGCTTGGTCGCCTGACGGAAAGAAGATCGCGTTCGTGCGCGAGAACAGCGCGCCGAACTTCGACATCTATGTGGTCAACGCAGACGGCACCGGGCTTACGCAACTGACCACATTGCCCGGGTACGAGGCCGCTCCGGCGTGGTCACCGGACGGGACGAAACTCGCGTTCTCGTCGAACCGGGACGGCCCGGACGCGGACATCTTCACGATGAACAGCAACGGCACCAGCATCGTGAACCTCACCGACGCTTGGCCGGACCACGACGTTTCGCCGGCGTGGTCGCCGGACGGATCGACGATCACCTTCATCCGTTACAACCCCGCCGATCCGATATTCAGCGACGACTCCTGGTCGATTTACCAGGTCGCTCCGGACGGCACGGGCGCCGCGCAGCTCGACCCCTACCCGTGGGGCGACTGTGGCGAGTTGCTGGAACACCACAACCCCAACTGGGCACCCGACGCGAGTGCGCTCGTCTTCTACGAGCTCTACCTTGCGGACGAGAACGACTCCTGCTACCGCATAGCGCGATTCGACCTTCCCGACGCGAGCTACCACGCGCTCGCCTCGACGGGCCCAGTGCAAGCTCTGCCCCCATTTGGGACACCCACCTGGTCTCCGGATGGAACGCGAATCGCCTTCACTCGAAGCGGCGGTCTGCGGTTCATCGATCCGGACGGCAGCAGCCCGGTCGATGTCGCCGTGTCGAGCGGAGCGTTCGAGTTGGAGCCCGATTGGCAGCCCCTGCCGGCGGCGGGCTACCCGCGCCCGAAGGGCGCGACGCCGATCCACATGGCGCTGGTGCCGGCGTACGTGCAGTGCACGGCGCCTGATCGCACGCATGGCCCGCCGCTCGCGTTCGGATCGTGCAGCTCGCCGACTCGCAGCTCCACCTATCTCACCGTCGGCACGCCGGACGCCAATGGCAAAGTTGCGAACTCGAGCGGCTATGCGCGTGTCGACGCGGTGCTCGGCAATCCGGCGACGGCGGCGGACGAAGCGGATGTCGCGCTGCAGGTCCATGTCACGGACGTGCGACTGGCGTCGGACCTGTCCGACTACACGGGCTCGCTGCAGGCGGTGCCGACCTTGCGCATCACCGACAAGCTCAACACCCCACATCCCGGTGGCCCGGGACCGGGGACGGTCACCGACTTCGATCTCCCGTTCCCGGTGCCGTGCGCCGCGACCGGCGACGCGGCGGTCGGCGCGACCTGCGCGGTCACCACGAGCGTGGACGCCGTGTCACCAGGAGCTGTGCCCGAGAAGCGTCGCTCGATCTGGGCGCTCGGGCGGTTCGAGGTCGGCGACGGCGGGCCGCAGGCCTCACCGGCTGACCGTCCGTTCCTGGTGCCCGGCCTGTTCGTCCCCTGAGCACCCGCCCCGGATCGGCGGGTTGGTGCTATCTAGAGGCCAGGGAGGACGGACCCCGGAAGTGGCGGCGGCGATCATCGGGAAGCACATCCGCGTCGTCGTCGCCTGCGCGGCGGCGGTGATCACGCCGGCTGCGCCGCCAGGCCTCCCGGTTGGCGGCTGACGACCGCGATCCAGACGGTTCCCACCAGCATCAGCACGAGGCTCTCCACCTGCGGCGTCGTCAGTCCGGCGACGCTGTCCGCGTTGCGGCGCACGAACTCCACCAGGAAGCGCTCCAGCCCGGACAGCACCAGATAGATGGCGAACAGCACGCCCGGCCTGAACCGGTCGCGCCATTGCCACAGCAGCCATGCGACCAGACCCATGGCGAGCGTCTCGTACACGGGCGTGGGATGCACCTGCTCGTCGGTGGGCACGGTGCCGTCGGGATAGGACATCGCCCACGGCAGGTCGGATGCCCGGCCGTAGTCGCCGTCGCCCGAGAGCTGACAGCCGACGCGGCCGATCGCATATCCGAGCGCGAGCGGCGTCGCCGCCACGTCGAGCAGCACCAGCGACAGGAAGCCGCGCCACCATGCCCAGGCGAACACGGCGAGCGCGCCGCCGATCGCCCCTCCGTACCAGACCAGCCCCGAGCCCGAGAAGATGTTGCCGAGCAGGTCGTCGTGCACATCGGACCAATGCTGGGCCAGGTAGTACACGCGTGCTCCGACAAGACCGCCGAGCAGCGCCGAGAATGTCATCTCGTACGCCCAGTCCGCGGGCTTGCCGAGCTCCTCGAAGCGGCGCATGATCACCGCGCCCGCGGCCAGGAAGCCGAGCGCGAACATCAGACCGAACGTCTTCAGCTCGAGCGGGCCTAGCTGGATCTCGGGCTGCACGGCGAGCGATTATCGCGCGCGGAGGGGATACTGGCGGCAATGGCAACGGACCTGCGAGACGTGATTCGCTCGGGCCTCGCCGCCTGGAGCCGCGGGGACCTCGAGGGCGCGCTGGACGACCTCGACCCGGATGTCGACTTCACGACGTCCGGAGTCTTCCCCGGGTTGGAGCCGGTTTACCGGGGCCACAGCGGGTTCCGGCGGTTCTGGACGGACTTTCGGGGAGCGTGGGAAGACATCTCCATCGAGATCGAGCGCATCGTCGAGGCTGAGCCGCCCATGTTCGTGATGGTGGGCCGCTTCCGCGCCACCGGACGCGACGGTCTCACGGTCGAGCGCCCGACGGGCATGGTCATCACCGTCGGCGAAGCGGCGATCAAGCGGATCGTGGCCTTCGGCTCGTGGGAGGCGGCCTTCGAGACCGCGGGCCTGCCGCCCTCCGACCGGCGGCTAGAGGTAGCCCATCGGGTCCACCGGGGACCCGTTGATCCTGACCTCGAAGTGCACGTGAGGGCCGAAGCAGTGGCCGGTGCAGCCGGAGGAGCCGATCACCTGTCCCTGCTTCACCGTGCTGCCCGACGCTGACGCCGATCGACGACTGGTGCGCGTAGCACGTTGCGACTCCGCCGCCGTGCTGGATGCACGTGTACTGGCCGTAGCCGCCCATCCAGCCCGCCATCGCGACGGTGCCGCTGGCCGCGGCGCGGATCGGCGTGCCGGCCGGCACCGCGATGTCCACGCCCGCATGCAGGCGTCCCCACCGCATGCCGAACGGCGACACGACGGGCCCGTTCACGGGCCATATGTAGCCTCCGCCGCCCTGGCGGATCGGGCCGGCGGGCGCGGGGCCGCCGCTCTGCAGCTGGTTCGTCACCTGTGCGGACGCTGCCTGGAGCTCCCGCAGGTCGCCCTCCAGCTCGTGGCGGTGCTCCTTGACGTTGCCGAGCTTGCCGGACTTGTAGCGGCGCGCTTCCGAGAGGTCGGTCTGGTTGCTCTGGATCGCCGCTTGCGCCTCCTGCAGCTCGCGCTGCTTGGCCTCGATCACCTTCACGGCCTCCTCGGCCTGCGACTTCAGGACCAACAGCAGCAGTCGCTTCTGAGCGGACTTCTTCTTCAGCTCACGGACCTTGTCGACGATCACGGAGTCCTGCTGGCCGATCAGCTTCATGTAGTCCGCGCGGACGAGCAGGTCGTTGAAGCCGTCGGACTCGAGGATCACGGACAGCATGTCCGGCTGGTCCGACTTGTAGATCTCGACCAGGCGGACGGCGAGCACACCCTGGGCTTGGTGGAGCTTGCGGCGCAGCCGCACGAAACGCTCGTGCTCGACCTGATAGCGGGCCTGCACGCGGGCGAGCTGTGCGCGCCGCGCGTCGAGCGTGTTCTGCACGCGCGCCTCGCGGCGGCGCAGCGAGCCGATCTCGCTGGTGAGCGTGCGGATCCGCTTCGAGAGCGCGCTGATGTCACTGGTGAGCACACCCTCCTTCGCCCGCGCGTTGTCGATCGCGGCCTGCTTTTCCTGGATGTTGGCCTGGATCGCCTGGAAGGATGCCGAGCGCGATGCGTCGGGCAGCACGGCGACGAGCGCCAGCGCCGCCAGCACGAGGGCAGCGCAAAGCGTGGCTGCCTGCCGTGGCGTGCGAGGGTCGGTTGTCCGAACGAGGCCCCTGCCGGAGGCCAAACGGTTTTGATCCACCACTGCTCTCTTTCCAACGCTTACGGGGTTAGCTGTCGGGCTCGCGCCGGAAGAGTGGCGCTACACCAGCGAAGAGGCTCGCGGCGATTAGCCCCGAGGGCGCCCGTGGGCACCCGCTTTGCCTGGTTGGTTCCCCCGCTTCGCCCCGCCGGGGCCGTCCTGGCCACCACGGGGAGAATTCAGCGGCTCGAGAAGGTCAATACCTCCTAGAACGGATTTGCCTGCAAAAGCGCGGGAACCTTAGCAGCAAGACGCGGCTCGGCGCGTTTTCCTGCCCGCAAGGGAAAGGCTGCAAGGCCGATTGCGCCCCACTTCCTACACTGCGGCCGTGGACCTCGGCCTCACAGGACGCGTGTGCGTCGTCACCGGCGCGAGCCGCGGTATCGGCCTCGCGACGGCCCGCGCCCTGTGTGCGGAGGGCGCCTCCGTACTGCTCGTCGCGCGCTCTCAGGATGCGCTCGAGGCGGCGGCCGAGACGTGCCGCGCCGCCGGTGGCAACGCCGCCGTGCTCGCCGTCGACGTGACGGATCCCGACGCGGGAGAGCGCATGCTCGCCGGCGCGCGCGAGGCGCTCGGCGAGCCGGATGTGCTGGTCAACAACGCGGGCACCGCCCGCTGGCGCGACCTCGACGACGTGCCCGACGAGGACTGGCAGGCGGCGTGGGACCTGAACGTGATGGCATCGCTGCGCGCGATGCGCGCGCTCGTGCCGGGAATGCGCGAGCGCGGCTGGGGCCGTGTCGTGAACGTCTCGAGCACTGCGGGAAAGCGCCCCTCGGCCAACATGCCCGAGTACTCCGTGGCGAAGGCCGCGCAGCTGTCGCTCTCGCGACTGTGGGCGGACCGATGCGCGGCCGACGGGGTGCTCGTGAACGCGATCTGCCCCGGGCCGACCAAGTCGGAGCTGTGGATCGGCGAGGGCGGCCTCGCGGAGCAGTCCGCCGCGCTCTCGGACCTGGCGGGCCCGGAGGAGGCGATCGCGAAGTCCGGCGCGGGCCGTCCGATCGGGCGCATGGCGGAGCCCGATGAGATCGCGGCGGCGATCGTGTTCCTGTGCTCCGCGCGCGCGTCCTACGTGGCCGGCGCGGCGTGGAGCGTCGACGGCGGCACCGTACAGGTGATCATCTAGGGACTAGCTTCCGCGCTCCACCTGGATCAGGCCGTCGCCCGGGGCCTGTTCGACCATCTGGAGCGTTGTGTGCGTGATGCCGAAGCGCTCGTGCAGCAGCAGCTCGACGCCCCGCAACACCCGATCGCGGTCGCATCCCGGCCGCACGACGACATGGGCGCTGAGCGCCGGGAACCCCGACGTCACGGTCCACACGTGCAGGTCGTGCACCTCGACCACGTCGCGCTCCGCCGCCATCGCCGTCCCGATCGCGGACACGTCCGTGCCCGTCGGCGCCGCCTCGAGCAGCACGTCGACCGGCTCCTTCAGCAGCTGCCACGAGCCGAGCAGGATCAGCCCGGCGATCACGAGGCTGGCCGCGGGGTCCGCCGCATTCCACCCGGCGGCCAGCACGAGCACCGCCGCCACGACCACGCCGATGGAGCTGAGCGCGTCCGCGGCGGAGTGGCGCAGCACGCCCTCCAGGTTCAGGTCCTCGCGATCGCCGGAGGCCAGCACCCACGTGGCCGCGAGGTTGCCGGCCAGGCCGGCGAGCCCGACCGCCAGCATCCCGCCGCCCGATACGTCCGGCGGCGATTCGAACCGCCCCAGCGCCTCGACCACGATCAGCACCGCGATCGCGACCAGCAGGACGCCGTTCGCGAGCGCGCCGAGCACCTCGCTGCGCTGCAGCCCGTAGGTGCGCGCCGGCGTCGGCGCACGCCCCGCGAGGCGCGCGGCCACGAGCCCGATCGCGATCGCCCCCACGTCCGACAGCAGGTGTCCCGCATCGGCGAGCAGCGCCAGCGAGTCCGTGAGGATCCCGCCGACCACGGTCCCCACCAGCAGCACCACGTTGATCGCGAGCGCGACCGCCATCCGCGAGCGGTTCTCGGCACGCCGCGCGTCGAGGTGCGCGTGCGCATGCGCGTGCGCGTGAGCCATCGGCTCAGGCTACCCGGCGCGCTGGCGTACCGGCCAAAGGCCGGGTTTGGAGCCTGCTACGCCGGGACTTGCTGCGTCTCTGCGCCGGCGGGCGTCTCGGAGGGCGCGTTGCCCGGCGCGTGCGAGGCGAGTCCGTTCTGGCCGCCGTTCGCCTGCGCCGCCTGCGCCACGTCCGTCGCGAAGTGCAGCCGCTCGGCGTACTCGGCGGCCTGCATGCGCGAGATGACGAGCCGCTGGATCTGGGCCGTGCCCTCGAAGATCTGGTAGATCTTGGCGTCCCGGAACCACTTCTCGAGCGGGTAGTCCATGGACTGGGCCGCCGGACCGACCAGGTCCATCAGCTCGGTCGTGGCCCACATCGCGACGTCGCCGCCCTTGAGCTTCGACATCGAGCCCTGGCCGCCGGTCATCGGCACGCCGTTGCGCCCCATCCAGGCCGCGCGCCACACGAGCAGGCGCGCCGCCTCGATCTCGGTCGCGACGTCGGCCAGCACCTGCTGGATGCGCTGCTCCTGAAGCAGCGGGCGTCCGTCCTCGGAGCGGCCGTGCAGATACTCGAGCGTCCACTCGTAGGCGGCCTGCGCGATGCCGAGCGCCGAGGCGCCGACAGTCGGGCGCGTGATCTCGAACGTCGCGAGGGCACCGGAAGCGCCCGAGCTCTTGCCCGAGCGGGCGCGCTCGAGCTTGCGCTGCAGCTTCTCCTCGCCGCCCAGCAGGTGATCGCCGGGGATGCGGCAGTCCTCGAGCACGATCTCGGCGGTCTGCGACGCGCGGATGCCGAGCTTGGACTCCTTGTGCCCGAGCTTCAGGCCGGGGTTGTCGCCGGTGACGATGAAAGACGCCTGCCCGCGGTGCCCGAGGTCCGGGTCGACGGTGGCGACCACGACGGTCACGTCCGCGATGCCGCCGTTCGAGATGAAGGTCTTGGTGCCGTTCAGGATCCAGTCGTCGCCGTCGCGCTTGGCGGTCGTGCGCAGCGACTTCACGTCGGAGCCCGCGGAGGGCTCGGTGACGGCGTAGGCCCCGATCTTCGGGTTGTGCTTGTCGCCGATCACCTCGGGAATCCAGCGGCCGATCTGCTCGGGCGTGCCGGAGGAGGCGATTCCCGCGGCGCACAGCGTGGAGGCGGAGATGGCGAGCGCGATGCCGGCACAGCCCCAATGGACCTCCTCGGCGTAGATGACACCCTTCAGCCCCTCGGTGTCGGTCGTCAGGGACTGGATCCATTCGAGGCCCGCGAGCTTCCACTCATAGGCCTTCTGCATCACCTCGTAGGGAACGCTCTCGTCGCGGTCGTGCTGTGGGGCCGCGGGGCGCATCACCTCACGCGCGAACTTACGGCAGTACTGCTGCCACTCCTGGGTGTCGTCGCTGAGTCGAAAGTCCATCCGTTCCGGCTCCAAGTCCTCGGCCGCCGCATGGCGCTACAGGCGGACCATGCCGTGCGGCGATTGACTGACGAGTCAACCAACAAGGATTGTACCCCTCCGGGGCGGCGTGAACCAGCTTTCGGGGACGGGGGTGGCAGGAGGTATCGTCCGCCGCTCGATGCCTGACCCTCCCACAGGCGCATGCCAGAGCCGATCCAGGCTGCTCGCGGCCGGATCGCTGGCCGCGGTGGCGCTCGCGGCGCTCGCCATCGGGGCCTGCGGCGGCGGCGACAACCCGGTCGAGGTGCGGCTGGAGGAGAAGACCGCCGACCAGACGGTGCTCGGCTTCCCGGCGCTGGCCACCAAGAACACCACGCGGGTGGGGGGCGAGGATGAGGTGGCGGATGCCGCCGGCACGGCGACCGCGACCTTCCCGGGCCAGACCCGCGGATCGCGCCCACGGGCCGTGACGCTCGTCGACAAGGACGACTGGCGGGCGGGCATCGCCGCGTCCGTGTTGATGGCGCCCCCTTTGCGCGCCCCGGTCCTGCTGACCGACGGCGACAAACTGCCCCGGGCCACGTCCACCGCGCTCGACACCCTCAAGCCGACGGGCGCCCGGGTCGCGCGAGGAGCACAGGCGATCGAGATCGGCGACGCGCGCGCGCCCGACGATCTGCGCGCGCGGCGCATCACGGGCAGCGATCCCGCCAAGCTGGCGGCCGCGATCGACGCGTTCCGCACCGACGTGGCGGGCAAGCCGTCACGCAGCGTCGTGATCGCATCCGCCGATCAGCCGGAGTTCGCAATGCCGGCGGCGGCCTGGGCGGCAAAGTCCGGTGACGCGGTGTTGTTCACGTCGCGCAACGCCGTGCCGCCGGCGACTCGGCAGGCGCTGCGCCGCCACGAGCAGCCGGCCATCTACATCCTCGGCCCGGAGCACGTGATCTCCGCATCGGTAGAGCGTGCGCTGCGGCGCCTCGGCCGCGTGAAACGCATCCAGGGCAGCACCTCGATCACCAACGCGATCGTGTTCGCGCGCTACTCCGACGGCGACTTCGGATGGGCTGTGCGCGATCCCGGCCACGGGCTCACCTTTGCGAACGCCGACCGCACCCAGGACGCCGCGGCGTCCGCCGCCCTCGGTGGGGCCGGCACGTACGGCCCGCTGCTGCTGCTCGGCGACTCCGGCGCCATCCCGCGCCCGCTCGAGAACTACCTGCTCGACATCCAGCCCGGCTACCGGTTCGATCCCGTGCGCGGCGTCTACAACCACGCGTGGATCCTGGGCGACGAGTCCGCGATCGACCTCAAGGTGCAGGCGCGGATCGACGAGCTGGCCGAGATCGTGCGCGTGCGCGACGAAGACCTGTGAGGCGCGGGGTACGCTTCCCGTCATGAGCGGAGCGGAGCGACCCGACCGGCTTTCGCCCGATCACCGCGTGAGCGTCGACGACGTCCGCGCCCTGGTCGGCGCCGCCACCCCGCACTTCGCGCTGCAGCTCCGCGACCGCCTCGCCCGGCTGATCGCGGGCCTTCCGGCTGACGACCCGGCCCGCATCGAGGGCGAGCGCGGGATCGCGCGGCTGGAGCACATCGCAAGCGAAGGCCAGGACGAGGGTCACGTGCAGGAGAACGAGCAGCCGCTTCCGAGCCTCCGGCTCGGAAGCCACACCGAGTGACCGCCTGTAAGCGGACGCTGCCCCTGCTGGAGGCCGCGATCCGCGAGCGCGCGCAGATGCGCGAGGGCTACCTGGATGCGCTCGGGCGCGACCTGGAGCAGCCCGGGCTCGTCGGGAGCCTGATGCAGGCGGGCCCGGTGTCGCGGGTCTACGAGCGGTGGTGGCGACCGGCGCTGGGCCGCGTCGCAAAGGGGGTGGGCGGCCCCGGCATGGCGGACGAGAAGCGGATCGCGCGCCTGCTGATGGGCCTCGGCCCCGGAGACGGAGTGCTGGACGTCGCGTGCGGGCCCGGGAACTTCTCCCGTGACTTCGCCCGCGCGGTCGGCGACGACGGGCTGGTCGTGGGAGTCGATGCCTCCCGCCCGATGCTGGAGCGGGCGGTACGCGAGACCAGTGCCGCCGGCCTCGGCAACCTGTGCTTCGTGTTCGCGGACGCCGCCGCGCTGCCGTTCCGCGACGCGTCGTTCGACGCCGCCTGCTGCTTCGCCGCGCTGAACCTGTTCCCGCAACCGTTCGCGGCACTCGACGAGATGCGCCGCGTGCTCGCCCCAGGCGGGCGCATCGCGCTGTTCACCAGCAGCCACGGGCGCACCGGGCCGCTGCGCGCGCTCGAGAGCGCCGTGGCGGCGCCGGCGGGCATCCGCATGTTCGACCAGGAGGAACTCGTGGACGCGCTGCGCGAGCGCGGGTTCACCGACATCCGCCAGCGCCTCTCGGGGCTGACGCAGTTCGTCGGCGGGCGCCTGCCGGCGTAGGCCCACGAATATCGAGCGGGCTGCGCCCGCGCCTGCTGGAGCGTCCGCCTACGGCGGCCGCTTCATGAGGCGGCTACGCCGCCTCTATTTTGCGGCCGCGAGCTCCGGCGAGGGCTGCGCGACGACGTCGGACCGGTCGATCACCGCCTGTGCCACGCGCTCGCGGTGCCAGCGGGCGTCACCGAACATCACCGCGTCCGCGCTCGCGCGCTTCAGGTACAGGTGGAGGTCGTGCTCCCATGTGAAGCCGATGCCTCCGTGGACCTGGAGCGAGGCACCGGTCACGCGCGTGCCCGCGTCCGATGCGTAGGCCTTCGCCATGGAGGACGCGAGGTCCGCCGTCTCCGGCTCGTTGTCGGCTGCCCACGCCGCGTAGTACGTGGCAGAGCGTGCGCTTTCGGTCTCGAGCAGCATCTGGGCGCAGCGGTGCGAGACCGCCTGGTAGGCGCCGATCGGGCGCCCGAACTGCTTGCGCTCCTTCGCATAGTCGATCGCCATCTCGAGCGCCCGCTGTGCGACCCCGGTCAGTTCCGCCGCGACCGCTGTGTACGCCCGCACGCGGGCGGGCGCCAGCGCCCCGTCGTCGCCGAAGGCGGCGTCCTCACCGACCTTCACGCCGTCCAGCTTGACCGCGTACTGCTTGCGGGTCGCGTCGATCGTGGGTGTGGGAACGATCGAGACGCCGGCCGCGTCGCGCTCGACGATGAACCGGCGGTCGCCGGTCGCGCCGACGACGAAGAAGTCCGCCCTCGCGGCGTCGAACACGAACAGCTTCTCTCCGCTCAGGACGTACCCGCCGTTGGCAGCCTCCGGCTCCATCGTGATGTCGTCCGGCGCCCATCCGGCGCCGGCGTCCCACAGCGCGAGCGTTCCGCGCTGCTCGCCGGTGGCGAGCGGTGCCAGGTAGCGCTCCTTCTGCTCCTCGGTGGCGGCGGTCTCGAGCGCGATCGCGGTGAGCATGCTGGACAGGATCGGCCCCGGCGCCAGCGCGTAGCCGAGTTGCTCCATCAGCACCGCCAACTCGATCGTGCCGAGTTCCTGCCCGCCGTACTTTTCCGAGACCATCAGCCCGGGCCAGTTGAGGTCGCTCATCTCGCGCCACAGGTCCTCGTCGAACGCGTCGTCGGACTCGGCCAACTGCCGGATCCGCTCGGACTTCAGCCGCGCCGCGAGGAACTCCCGCGCCGCGGCCTGCAGCATCTGCTGCTCGTCGGTCAGGTCAAAGTTCACTCAGGTCTCCCCTCTTACCGCAGCTTCGGCAGGCCGAGCACGCGCTCGGCGACGATGTTCTTGAGGATGTCGGTCGTACCGCCCTCGATGGAGTTCGCGCGCGTGCGCAGGAACTGGTACTGCCAGTCGCCGCCCAGCGAGTACTCCGATCCGTCGGCGAACTGCGAGTACGGGCCCTCGATCTCCATTGCCAGCTCCATCAGGTGCTGGTTGATCTCGGCCCAGTGCCACTTGCCGAGCGAGCCCTCCGGGCCCGGGACGCCCTGCTTCATGATCTTCGTGAGGCCGCGGTAGTTGGTGAGGCGGAAGATCTCCGACTCGATGAAGAGCTGCGCGAGCCGGTCTCGCACCACCGGGTCCTCGGACGCGAGCTTGCCGTTCCGCGACGTGGAGCCCGCGAGGTCGAACGCCCGCACGATCGCCTGCTGCAACGCGGTCTGTGCGGCGAACGCAAGGCCGTAGCGCTCGTTCATCAGCGTCGTGATCGCGACCGACCAGCCGCTGCCGACCTCGCCGATGATGTTCTCGTCGGGGATGTAGGCCTCGTCCATGAAGATCTCGTTGAACTCCGCCTCGCCCGTGATCTGCACGAGCGGCTTCACCTCGACGCCGTCCTGCTCCATGTCCATCAGGAAGTACGTGAGGCCCTTGTGCTTGGGCGCGTCCGGGTCGGTGCGCGCGACCAGCATGCACCACTTCGCCACCTGCGCGAGCGTGGTCCAGACCTTCTGGCCCGACACGACCCAGCCGCCGTTGCTCTTCACGGCGCGTGTCTTCAGCGACGCGAGGTCGGAGCCGGCCTCGGGCTCGGAGAAGCCCTGGCACCAGATCTCCTCGGCCGACAGGATCGGCTCGAGGTAGCGCTGCTTCTGCTCCTCGGTGCCGTGCGTGATGACGACCGGGCCGCCCATCACGAGGCCCAGCACGTTCGCCACGCGCGGCGTTTTCGAGCGGGTCACCTCCTCGTAGAAGATGGCCTGCTCGATCAGGGTCGCGCCGCGGCCCCCATACTCCTCCGGCCACGACAGGCCGGCCCAGCGGGCATCGTGCAGCTTGCGCTGCCAGCGCCGGGAGAACTCGAATGCCTCGGCCTCGTCCTCCGGCGGCTCGCCGGGATGGTTGGCCGCGAGCCACGAGCGGACTTCGTCGCGGAAGGCCTCCTCATTGGGACTCAGTGTCAGGTCCACTAGCTCCTCCTTCCGTCGGTCGTCTCCTAGACCCGCTGGATCAGCGTGCCGGTCCCGAGGCCTCCGCCGCAGCACATGGTCACGAGGCCGATCTCCTTGTCGGTGCGCTCGAGCTCGTGCAGCAGCGTCGTGATCAGGCGCGCGCCGGTCGACCCCAGCGGGTGTCCGAGCGCGATCGCGCCCCCGTTGACGTTGACCCGGTCCATGTCGGGCTCGAGCTCGCGCCGCCAGGCCGCGACCACCGAGGCGAAGGCCTCGTTGATCTCGATGAGGTCGATGTCGTCCATCTTCATCTTGTTGCGCTCGAGCAGCTTGTGGGTGGCGGGAATCGGCCCGGTGAGCATGATCACCGGGTCCACGCCCACGGTCGTCTGGTCCATGATCCGGGCGCGCGGCTTGAGGCCGTACTCGTCGGCCTTCTCGCGCGTCATCAACAGCACCGCGGCGGCGCCGTCGGAGATCTGGCTGGAGTTGCCCGCCGTCACCTTGCCGTCCTCCTTGAAGGCCGGCTTCAGCTGCGCCAGCTTCTCGAGGCTGGTGTCCGGCCGGATGCCCTGGTCGGCGACGACCGTCTCCTCGGACCCGTTCATCTTCACGGTCATCGGGATCGTCTCGCGCTCGAAGCGACCCTCTTCGGTCGCCCGCGCGGCGTTCTGGTGGGAGCGCAGCCCGAGCTCGTCGAGCTCCGAGCGCGGAATCTCCCACTTGTCGGCGATCATCTCGGCCGAGATGCCCTGGGGCACGAGGTTGTAGCGCGCCATCAGCTCGTCCGGCCACGGGGAGCCGACCTGGTCCACGAAGTTGAAGGTGACGCCCATCGGGATGTGGCCCATGTGCTCGACCCCGCCGCCGATGACGACGTCGTGGACCCCCGACGCGACGAGGGCCGCGCCGAAGTTCACGGCCTGCTGTGCCGAGCCGCACTGGCGGTCGACTGTCGTCGCGGGCGTGGTGATCGGCAGGCCGGCCTGCAGCCACGCGTTGCGGCCGACGTTGAAGCCCTGCTCCCCGAGCTGCTGCACACAGCCGGTGATGACGTCCTCGACGTCCTCCGCCGGGATCCCGGCGCGCTCGATGACCTGCTGAGAAGGCCTTGCCGAGCAGCTCGTTCGGGTGCGTGTTCTTGTAGTAGCCCTTCTCGGGGTGGCCGCGCCCGATCGGTGTGCGTGCAGCCTCGACGATGACGACTTCCCGGCCAGTCCCGTTCTGCATGGGTGCGCCTCCGATTGTCGTGCCGGCCGCTCCGGCGTCGTGCGGGGAGCTTCGGCGCGGCAAAAGTTTTGGTGCTTCGTGCAGCGGCTATGTTACTTCATTGACTGATGAGTCAACCAACGGCGCGCGACCGCGATACGGCCTTCGAGACCTTCCCCGAGCAGGTGGGGATCGCGGGCGCGGGGACGATCGCCTGCGGGCTCGCTTCCTGCGTGATGGCACACGGAGGAGACGTCGTGATGTGGGCCCGCAGCGAGGACTCGATGCGGCGCGCGCGCAAGGCGCTGAGCCACAGGCACGGACACAAGCTCACCGTCACGACTGACCGAGATCTCTTGTCGGCCGCGACGCTGGTGGTCGAGGCGGTCGCCGAGCAGCCCGCGGTCAAGAATGAGGTGCTCGCCGCGCTCCGCGCCGTGCTTTCCGACGGCGCGCTGCTGGCCACCACCACCTCCTCGCTCAGCATCGGCGAGCTCGCGCGCGCCAGCGGCGACGCGTCCCGGTTCTTCGGACTGCACGTGTTCAACCCGGTGACGAAGATGAAGCTGGTCGAGCTGTGCTTCCCGTCCGACGCCGGCGGCGCCGTGAGCGCACGAGCCAAGGCCTTCAGCGAGGCGATCGGAAAGATCCCGGTGGAGGTGCCCGACGAGCCCGGCTTCGTCGTCAACCGCCTCCTGTTCCCCTACCTGTTCGACGCGGTGCGGCTGCTCGAGCGCACCGGGATGGACCCCGCACAGGTCGATGCCTGCATGAAGCTCGGGGCCTCGCATCCGATGGGACCGCTGCAGCTGCTCGATCTGGTCGGGATCGACGTCGCCGAGGCGATCGGGGAGGCGCTGTACGGGGACACCGGGGAACCCGCACACCGGCCGCCCGGGCGCATCAAGGAGCTGGTGGGCAAAGGTCGCCTGGGGCGGAAGGCCGGCGCCGGCTTCTACGACTACGACTGAGGCGTCAGCCGGCGGTCTTGCGGGTGCGCTTCGGCGCCCGCGTGCCCGGCTTGCGCGCCTTGCGCACGCGCGGAGCGGCCGGCTCCTTCTTGCGACCCGACATGTCCCACACGACGTCCGCCTCGCTGATGCCCTGCAGCTCCGCCTGCTCGATCACGTTTGACCAGGGCAGCTGCGCCTCGGGGAGATCGTCCCAGCGGGCGAGCTCCATCGCCTCCAGGGCGCCTTCGAGATCGGAACCGACCTCGCCCTGGATCCGGATCAGGTCCTTGAGGGTTTCGAGCTGGCTCTCCGTGAAGCGTGCGCACCACATCCGGCTGAAATCACCCCCCAGGTCGGCGTCGGATCACGCCAGCCAAGCTAGAGGGGGCTGCGGACAGACCCCGCCGCCCCGTGGTGCCGCGGATCAGCGCCCGCTCGGGGGTGCCGCGCTCTCGTCCTGGGCGGCCGCTGCGCTCGGCTGGATCCGCACTGCCTCCACCCGGTTCTCGCGCACGGACTCGACCCGGATCAGGTAGCCGTTCGCGCTGATCTGGTCCCCGCGCTTCGGTAGGCGGCCCAGCTGGCCGAACACGTACCCGCCCACCGAGGTGTATGCGTCGGAGTCCACGGGCAGGTGGATGCCCGGCGTCCTCGAGGTCTCCGAGCGAGCACGTGCCCCCGCACGAACCAGTCCCCGTTCACGAGCCGGCGGATGGACGACAGCATCGGATCGGTCTCGTCGACGATCTCGCCCACGATCTCCTCGATGATGTCCTCGATCGTGACGATGCCGGCCGTGCGGCCGAACTCGTCGACGATCACGGCCAGTGAAGTGCGCTGGCGCTGCATGTCGGCCAGCAGGTCGTCGAGCGGCTTGGTCTCGGGCATGATCAGCGGCTCGCGCACCAGCGGGGCGAGCGGTGCCTCCGGGCCGTCGCTCATCAGCGCCTGCGCAAGCCGGTTGGAGTGCACGACGCCGCGGACGCGGTCGGGGTTGTCGTCCTCGATCACCACCAGGCGCGTGTGACCGGAGGTGATGCAGCGCCGCAGCCCGGTCTCGACCGTGTCGTCGCTGTTCACGGTCACGAGCGCGGGCGTCGGGGTCATCACCTGGCGCGCCTCCTGCTCGTGCAGGTGGAAGACGCCCTCGAGCATGTCGGCCTCGTTCGGATCCAGCTCCCCGAAGCGCTCGCCGCGCCCGATCAGCACCCGCAGCTCCTCGGCGGTCGCAGCCTCGGCGTCGCTCTCGACGTCGATGCGCAGGATTCGCTTGACGACGAAGTTGGAGGCGTTGTTGAGCGTCCAGATGATCGGGTGGAGGCCGATCCGGAACCACTCGAGCGGACGCGCGCACCAGCGCGCGATCCGCTCGGCGTGAGTGATCGCCGTCATCTTCGGAGCCTGCTCGCCGATGATCACGTGCGCCGACGTCACCAGCATGTACGCGATCGCGACCGAGATGGCCACGGACGCGCCGTGGCTCAAGCGCGCCGAACACCGGCTCGATCAGGCTCGCCACGGCCGGCTCGCCGAGGAAACCGAGGCCGATCGACGTGAACGTGATCCCGACCTGCGCGGCGGACAGGTACTCGCTCAGGTGGTCCATCTGATGCAGAGCCAGCTTCGCGCTGCGCGACCCCTCCTTGGCGGCCTCCTCCATGCGCGTGCGGCGAGCGCGAACGAGCGCGAACTCGGCAGCGACGAAGAACCCGTTCAACAGGATCAGCACAAACAGCAGGACTAGGAGGAGCGCGGTCAAGAGGTCCTGACTAGCTCAGCATGTGCGCAGTGTTCTGCGCCGCTGGTCCCGGCGTGTGCTCGCCCTGCGTGGCGACGCTATGTCCGCTGGGACTTCGAGGAAGGTCGTCGCTCATCCGACAGTTGCAAACTACCAAAAGGGGTGGCGGCTGCCTAATGATTTTCGTCTGGGCGGGGTGGGCCGCCGGAGGGTGCCCCCGTGCGAGGCGCTAAAACCGTTCTTAGCCTCGCCCGGGGGCACCCCCCGCCGGCCCGCTCGCTACGGGCGAATCAGGCCCCGCGCCGAGGAGAAGGCTTCGTTTGCCACTCGGCTGCTCTGTTCGGCAAGCGCGCGTAGGCGCTGGTCCTCCGGCGGCGGGAGCGCAGGCCCAGCACCACGAGGGCGGCGCCGGCGGCGGTCCCGACGGCCACGGCGGCGACGGGCCGCACCCAGTTGCGCGGGTCCCGGATCGCGTCGAACTCCCAGTCGCCGATCTCCTCGAGCGCCTCGAGCGCGGCGGCCTCGACGCTCGCGAGCTTGCCCTCGAGCTGGGACATGAAATCTGCCGGCGGCTCCACCGGCCTCAGCGCGTGCTCCAGCAGCCGCATGATCTCGGCTCCCGGTCCGTCCGTGTCGCGCTTTGCCGGCCGTGCCTCGGCCATCACTCCTCCTCTCCTGCATCCAGCTGCAGGTCGTGCTCGAGCTGCTTGATCGCGCGGTGGATGAGCACCTTCGTCGCTCCCTCGGTGCGTCCCATCGCACGTGCGATCTCGCGGTTGTCCATTCCCAGGGCGAATCTCATGATCAGGGCCTCACGACGGTCTTCGGGAAGAGACTGGACGCCCTTGAGAACCGCGACGGCGTTCTCGTGTCCGACCACCAGGTCCTCCGTGTCATGGGGCTGGCGGAGCGTGCCCTCGACGTCCTCGAGCACCGCCGTCGGCTTGCGCTTGCGGTCGCGGTAGTAGTTGGCCGCGAGGTTGTGCGCGATGCGGATGAGCCACGGGCGCAGCGGGCGCCCGTCGGCCTCGCGTTGCGCTCGCTCGAAGTGCCGGTACGCCTGGATGAAGGTCTGGGTGGTGAGGTCCTCGGCGTCGTGGTGGTTGCTCGTGCGGTAGTACGTGTAGTTGTAGACGTCGCGCAGGTGCTCGCGATAGAACTGCGAGAAGTCCCGATCGAGTGCCGCTTTGTCGGCCGGCGCCTGCATCTGCTGCCCTTGTGACCCCACCTGTAAGAGCGTACCCGGGGGCCCATGGAGCGCGGTGGTCAGGCCGCCCGCGACCCGGCGCGGGAGCGACGCGCCATCTCGACCCACTGCTCGGGGTCGATCCGGCCCTCGGCGAGCGCGGCGAGCTCCGCGGTGGCGGTGGAGCGCACCCCTGCCTCGCTCATGGCGCTCGCCAGCACGGGTACGGCGTCCAGCGACTCGGGCACCTGGCCCAGGATCGCCGGGATCTCGGAAGGCTCCACGCCCTGCGCGAGCAGCTCGCCCGCGCGGCGGTTACGGCTGTGCGCCGCGAGCACGGTCGCGACGAGATCGCCCGTGCCGGCGGTGCCGGTGAAGCTCGACGCTGCCGCGCCGCGCTTGTCCGCGAGCGCGTGGCACTCCGCGTACACGCGTCCCGCCGCGGCGCCTGCCGCATTGGGGCCGGCGGCGAGCGCCGCTCCCGCCGCGAGCGCCGCGGCGTTCTTCGCGGCTCCGGCGAGCTCGATGCCGACGAGGTCGCGGCTCGTGTCGCACACGAGTCCCGCGCGGCGCAGGCTGCTCGCCAGCAGCGCCGCAAACGTCCTGTCCGGAGAGGCGACGGTCACGTGCGCGCCGCGCCGCACCGCCTCGCCCGCGTGCGCCGGGCCGCCCAGGCATGCGATCGGGCGGTCGCCGGTGCGCTCCGCGACGAGCTGGCTGGGAAGGGTTCCGTGCGGGGCGAGCAGGCCCTTGGACAGGACCAGCACGCCCAGGCCGGCGGGCATGCGCGCCTCGATGGATTCGAGCGCGCCGGCCAGCGCATCGCGAGGGAACCGCCATGCAGAGCAGGTCGACGTCGTCGAGGCGCAGGTCGTCGACGGTCACGACACGGACGTTGTCCGGCAGGTCGACGCCGGGGAGGTAGGCGCCGTTCGTGCGGCTCAGGCCGAGGTCGCGCGCCTGCTCCGCGGTGCGGCAGCCGAGCTGGACGGTTGCTCCGGAGCGGGCCAGCAGGGTCGCAACGGCGGTTCCCCAGCTGCCGGCGCCGACCACCACCGCGTGGCGGATCGGCTGCAGGCCGCCGAGCCACTCCCATTGCAGCGAGATGCACGACCACACCCGGTTGGAGATCTCCTGCGCCGCCGCCTGCCGCGGCTCGCGGTCCAGCGGGCGCGGGAAGCGCAGCGCACGGCCGCAGCGCACGGTCACGCGGCGCGGGCGGATGCGCCAGCCCTTGCGGATGTCCTCGGTGCCGAGGATCGCGACCGGGACGATCGGCGCGCCGGTCTCGAGCGCGAGGCGCCCGACGCCGCGCTTGGGCTCGCCCAGCGGGCCGGGGCGCACGCGCGTGCCCTCGGGGAAGATGCCGACGGCGCCGCCCCGCTCGAGGATCACGCGGGCGGTCTCCATCGCGAGGTCGTCGGCCTCGCCGCGGCGGATCGGGAAAGCGCCGAGCGCCAGCAGGATCCAGGCCTTCCAGCGCTTGTCGAACAGCTCGATCTTGGCGACGAAGTGCAGCGGGCGCCCGAGGCAGCAGCCGATCAGGAACGGGTCCGAGAAGCTGCGGTGGTTCGCGGCCAGCAGCACCGGGCCGTCCTTGGGGATGTGCTCGCGGCCGATGCGGCGCAGCCGGAAGTAGATGTGGAAGAAGGGCTGCAGGATCGCCCGGACGACCCAGTAGACGGGCATGACCGGTCCGCGTTCGCGGGCAATCTGGTGGGCGCGCTCGAGTTCCATCTCGATAGTGGGAATACCCCGCATTGGAATGCGGAGTTACAGGACATTCGCCGAGTGGGCGCCGGACCCTCTGCGAGCAGCTCGATCGCGGGACGCTACTGGACGAACTCGAACGGGATCCGGATCAGGTCGCGGTCGAGCGTCATCACGCAGTTCTCGTAGTTCATGCGCGTGAAGTAGAGGTATCCCTTCTTGGCGGTGATCTCGAAGTTGCGCGTGTTGTTTGCCGGTTGCAGGTCCACCGGATACAGGATCGGGTTGGCGTCGCCGCACTGGTACGACCACGGCAGCTCGGCTTTCATGAGCAGCTGGCGCGGGGTCCAACTGATCAGGTCGGTGGACGTCGAGTAGTAGACGCCGTAGACGATCTCCGGGCCCACCCAGAGACCGGCCGTGCCGATCAGCAGGTACTTCCCCAGGAACGAGTTGTAGGTGACGCTGCTGTTCATCTTCTCGATCTCGTTGAACGCGACGGGCTTGCAGACGTGCTGCTCGGGCGGGCCGGGGTTCACGTATGGGTTGATGAACTGAACGTTGAAGCCCGTGCCGTCCCATGCTCGCCATGAGTCAGGCTTCGAGAGATTGCGCGTACGCATCACGCAGGTGCCGATCTGTTGCGCTCCATAGGCCTCTGCGTACGGCATCGCGTAGTAGTAGCGGGTGATCGGCGCTGGTCTCCGCCGAGTCCGCCGCCGCGGTGGGCTTGGCGATGATGTTGCTCGGCGCGAAGTAGCCGTACGGGCCGGTGTTCGGGACGTACTGATAGGGCACGCTGGCGACGAGCTGGCCGGGCGGCCCCGCGTGCGAATAGGTGGCTCCCGCGTTCGTGGAAGTCGCGAGGGTGACCGCGTTGTACCAGCAGGTCGGATCGAAGCCGGCGAGCCCCGTCGGGACGTTGGAACGCTTCGGCACCACCGGGTGGCCCTGCGACGAACACATGCCCGGGTGGTCCCATCCGTGGTACTCGTCGTGGACCAGGGCGTAGACATTCGTGCCGTCGAGGGTGTAGGGAGAGGAGATCCACTCCGCGTCGTCGTACGCCGCCGGATCCGCGTTCCCGTGCGATGACATCGTGACGCCGCAGTCCACCGCGACCGTGTTCAGCGTCGGCCCGATCATGCGCCGGTTGGACACATGGGACATCGTGAGCTGGACCTGGCCCGACGCGTCCTTGAACGCCCGCGCCGGCAGATCAGGTATGTGGAAGTCGTCGCACCGGTTGGTCGTCCAATCGAAGACCGTCTGCTCCGGTCCGATCTGCCGAACGGTTGGTCCGAACTCGTAGGCCTCAGCCGGCGGCCCCGCGGCAGGCACGATCACCGCGAGCAAAACACCGACCGCCAAGCTCGTGGCCCGGCGGCGCCACCTCGATCCGACGCTGGACATGAAGGGAGCCTCCGTTGGAGGGATCCTGCGGCCCAAGCCTACACCCGCCCAGCGGCGCCGGGAAGGGCGTCTACGGGATGCACACCCGCTCACCGTGGCCAACGAGGAAAGGCCGGCGCGGTTTCCTTACAGCCCGGTGCTGAGACGACATCGACGGCTCGTTCCGCGGGTGCAGTGCAAGACCGGCGGCTGCGCAACGGTGCGTCGTTCAGCGCGCAAAGCGTGCGTTGAAACGAACCGTAGCGCACTACAAGGGTGAGATAGACCTGTTCATGGTGCACTGTCCCGAGACCGGTGGCACCTACGCAGTCCCGATCGATGAGGCCACGCGATCCCACGGTACCCTTCGAATCCACCCCACGGCCAACGGCCAAGAAAAGAAGGTTCGGTGGGCGCGGGATTACGAGCTGCCGGAGTAGCTCAGCTGGTAGAGCACTCGCTCTTGTAAAGCGAGGGGCCAGGGGTTCGAGTCCCCTCTCCGGCTCTTTGGTGGACTAATCGTCCCGAGGGACGATCATGTCGAGCTGGACCTCGGCCCCCGAACGGTCGTCGGCGAACACGATGTACGCCAGCGGAGGCCCGCCGAACCAGGAAGCGTTCTCACCCTCGCCCACGTAGATCGCGGGCCGCTCGGCTCCGTCCGGGCCGATCACCCAGATCTTCTGGCCTTCATGGAAACCGGCGCTTGCCTCCACGGAGCGAGTCTATCGCCGGCTGCCAGTTGGCACGCGACCGCCGAAATGCGGATAATGCCCGACCGCTGATGCTGTCGAAGCCCCTTCGAAGCCCCCTGGTCGCAGCCCTGGTCGCGGCCGTGACCGCCCTGGCGGCCACCGGCTGTGGCGGCGAGGAGCCTGCCGACACGGCGCGCGGCAAGGAGCTGTTCACGCAGAAGTGCGGGGCCTGCCACCAGCTCCAGAACGCCGGCACCAAGGGCGTGCAGGGGCCGAACCTCGACCTCGCCTTCAAGCAGTCCGTCGCCGACGGCCTCGGGCGCAGCACGATCGCCGGCGTGGTCCGGGATCAGATCGACCTGCCGATGGGCGACCAGATGCCGGCCGACCTCTACAAGGGCAAGGACGCGAATGACGTGGCCGAGTACGTGGCGAGCGCGATCGGCAAGCCGGCGGAGGGCGGCGGCGGCGGGCGGCCCGGGCGGAACCGCGAAGGCCGACGCCAAGAACGTCGTGTCGATCCCGACCGACCCGAGCGGTCAGCTCGCCTACCAGGTCAAGAATGCGACGGCCAAGGCCGGCAAGGTCACCCTGAGCACGAAGAACGATGCTTCCGTGCCGCACAACATCGCGATCAAGGGCGACGGCGAGGGCCCTGTGGTCTCCGGCGGCAAGACATCGGAGGTCAGCGCCAACCTGAAGGCAGGGCGCTACGAGTTCTACTGCTCCGTGCCGGGCCACGAGCAGGCCGGCATGAAGGGCAACCTCGTCGTCAAGTAGCCGGCGCCGGCCCGACACCCTCGCGGTCGAGGTCGACGACCACGTGGGTGACCTTGATCGTCGAACCGCTCGCGGGCACGCTCGACCACGTCGCGCTCGAGCCAGTTGGAGCGCCCCGGCGGGTGCGTCGAGATGATCACCTCGTCGGCACGGAAGCGGCGCAGCCCGTCCTCGACCGCCTGCACGGGGTCGTCGTCGCCGATGTCCCCGTCGACGTCGAAGCCCTCTGCGCGGAGGTCCGAGAGCAGCCCTTCGAGGCGGACGCCGGCTGCCGCGCGCGCGTCGTCCTCCTCGTTCGTCCAGTGCTTGATCTTGCTGTTGAGCGCGGGGCACACGACCTTCAGCTGAGCCTCCCCGCCGTGGCCGCGGCGGGAGATCTCGTCGCGCAGCGCGCGCCCTGACAGCGTCTCGTTCGCGACCACCAGGATGCGGTACCGCCCGTCGTCGGTCATCCTCCAGCCGGCGGCCCAGCAGCATCTTCTCCTGCGGCTCGTCCCGTTTGAACACGAACAGGCCGACGATCAGGCCGATCGCCAGCCCGCCGGCCACGGCGAGCGCGGCACCGGTGCTCCAGATGACCGCGACGAGCGCGATGGGAGCAAGCAGGGCACCCACGATCAGCGTGAACCGGAATGCGTCCTGCTCGGATCTCAGCGGATTGATCATCGCGTCACCCTCTCGCTCGAACGAGGCTCCCTAAAGAAGGTAGACCGTGCTCCACACGATGATCCACATCACGTCCACGAAGTGCCAGTAGATGCCGGCACATTCGACGCCCATATGGGACTCGGGACTGAAGTGGCCGCGGTATGCGCGCACGGTCATCATCGCAAGCAGTGTGAGCCCCACGAAGACGTGGGCCCCGTGTAATCCCGTGAGGCCGTAGAAGACGGACGCGAACGCGCCGTCGGAGATCGCGAATCCTGCCTTCGTGTACTCGTTGATCTGCGTGAGCAGGAACATGGAGCCGAGCATGAACGTGCTCGCGAGCCCGACCTGGAGGCCCAGGCGGTTGCCCTTCTTGATGGAGTGAAGGGCGTAGTGCACGGTGAAGCTGGACGACACCAGGATCGCGGTGTTCATGGTGGCGACCAGGACCGGGAACTCGAACGGCTCGGGCGGCCAGGGCTCGTTCTGCACGACGCGGATGAAGAAGTAGGCCGTGAAGAACGACCCGAACAGCATCGCCTCGGAGATGATGAAGAGCAGGATCCCGAGCAGCTGCGCGTCGATCCGCGAGCTCTTGTGAGCCTCGGGCGGGCCGTGGTGCTCGTGGGCGTGCGCGCCCGCGGCGACTGAGGCAGATTCCATCAGGCGACCGCCTGCTCCGTCTGCCGCTCGGCAGCGGGGTCGGAAACGACGTGCTCGACGGGCCGCGCGGTGGCCTTGCGGACCTTTTCGATCAGGTCGCCGCGCAGCCAGCGCGACTTGCTGCTGGGCAGGGTCGAGATCACGATCTCGTCGGCCGGGTGGTGGCCGAGCGCGTTCATGATGCTGTTGAACGGATCGGGCTCGGCGACGTAGCCGCTGACCTGCAGGCCCGCCTGGCGCAGCTCGGCGATCGTCGCGTCGAGCCGCTCCTGGGCCGTCTCGTCGTCCGCGCCCGCCGGCGGGAGGATCACGGTGAAGCGGTGGGGCGACGATGTCGAGCGCCGCTCGAGCGTCTCGATCAGGTTCCGCCCGCCGACCGTCTGGCTCGCCACGACGAGGACGTTGCGGACCGGCTCCTGCCGCAGGTCGACCACGACGTGCTCGACCGGCAGGCGGGACCACTTCTCGATGCGCTCGACCAGGTCGCGCCGCAACCAGCCGGAGCGCGGATACATGTAGGTGGAGATGATGATCTCGTCCGCGCCCCACTCGCGCAGGGCGTCCTGAACCGCAAAGTAGGGGTCGGGGTCCATCACCTCGCCGCGTGCCTCGATCCCCATCTCGTGCAGGCGCTGGAGCGTCAGCTCCAGGCGCACGCGGGCGGCCGAGCGCACGCTGTCGTCGTAGACCACGAACCCGCGCCTGGGCGTGTTCTGCGGGCACACGACCGTGACCCGGATCGGGCCGCGGGCGGCGCGCTGCTCGATGGCGTCGATCAGCTTCTGGCCGCCGACGGTCTCGTTCGCGACGACGAGCACGTGGGCCGGGTCCTGCGTGGATGTCGCACCGGATGCCTCCATGTCACTCGTGCTGTGCACCACTGCCGTTGCCGTTGGCGTGGCCGTTCCCGCCCGCCGCAGCATGCCCGTTGCCGCTCGGCTCGCCGCCGACAGCGACCTTCTCGCGGTCGCCGCCGGCCAGCACGGCGTGCACCGAGCCGGGGACGCCGTACTCGTACGGGCCGCCCACGACCTGCGGGATCTCGTCGAAGTTGAAGATCGGAGGCGGCGAGGAAACCTGCCACTCGAGCGTGCGTGCGCGCCACGGGTTGCCCGGCGCGCGCGGACCGCCCACCCAGCTCGCGATGAAGTTGTAGACGAACACGAGCGTCGCCAAGCCCAGCACGAAGGCACCGACCGACGACACGAGGTTCCAAGCCGCGTACTTGTCCGCATAGTCGGCGACGCGCCGCGGCATCCCCTCGAGCCCGACCCAGTGCATCGGCCCGAACGTCACGTTGAAGCCGATGAACGTCATCCAGAAGTGCAGCTTCCCGAGCCGTTCGTCGTACATCCGGCCCGTCATCTTGGGATACCAGTAGTAGATCCCGGCGAAGATCGTGAACATGCTGCCTCCGAACAGCACGTAGTGGATGTGCGCCACCACGAAGTACGTGTCGGAGGTGTGGATGTCCACCGGAATCGCGGCGAGCATGATGCCGCTGAGCCCGCCGAGGGTGAACATCGCGATGAAGCCGAGCGCGAACAGCAACGGCGTGGACATCTCGATCACGCCGCGCCACAGCGTCGCCAGCCACGAGAAGATCTTGATGCCGGTCGGCACCGCGATCAGCATCGTGGTGATCATCATCGGCACGCGCAGCCAGGTCCACATGCCGGACACGAACATGTGGTGCGCCCAGACCGTGAAGCCGAGCACGAGGATCGCCAGCAGCGACAGCGCCATCAGGCGGTAGCCGAAGATCGGCTTGCGCGCTTTGGTCGAGATGACCTCCGAGATGATCCCGAACCCGGGCAACATCATGATGTAGACCGCCGGGTGCGAGTAGAACCAGAAGATGTGCTGGTAGGAGATCACGTCGCCGCCCTGCGTCGGATCGAAGAAGTTCGCGTGCAGTGTCCGGTCGATCAGCACGAGGAACTGCGAGCCGGCGACGAACGGGGTCGCGATCACGACGAGCAGCGACGTCGTGAAGTTGGCCCACACGAGCAGCGGCATGCGCCAGAACGTCATGCCGGGCGCACGCATGGTGATGATCGTGACCAGGAAGTTGAGCGCGGTCATGATCGATGAGGTGCCTGCGAACTGCACCCCGATCGTGAAGAACTGCTGGCCGAGCGGAGCGTTGTCGGATAACGGCGCGTACGCCGTCCAGCCCGTGCTGAAGGCACCTCCGTCCGGTACCAGGAAGCTCGACACCATCATCACGCCCGCCACCGGCAGCAGCCAGTAGCTGAGCGCGTTCAGGCGCGGGAACGCCATGTCCGGCGCGCCGATCATCAGCGGCAGCACGAAGTTCGCGAGGCCCGCGAAGATCGGGATGATGACCAGGAAGATCATCAGGGACGCGTGCACCGAGAACAGGCCGTTGTAGGTGTTCGGGTCGACCACCTGCTGCCCCGGTTGGGCAAGCTCGGCGCGGATCACCTCCGCGAGTGCCCCGCCGACGAGCATGAAGAACAGAGCGGTGACCGTGTACTGGACGCCGATCACCTTGTGGTCCGTGTTGACCCGGAAGTAGTCCTTCCAGCTGCGCGCGCCGTGGTCGGAGTGGTCGTCGGGCTTCGTCGGCGAACCGATGATGTACCGGCCCCAGTAGTCGAAGCCGCCGATCCCGACCAGGAAGGAAAGCGGCGCGGCGATCAGGATCACCGTGACGAGCGGCTCGTCCACGAAGAGGTCGACCCCGTACAGCGCCCGGATGCCGATGACGAGCCCGGCCGCGAACGCCGCGCCCGCGACCGTCATCCACGCGGCCCGGATCCATCCCGGCTGCATCAGGCGACGAAGCGTCCCCATCTCCGGCTGAGCCACCGCCATCCCCGCCATCTTAATTCGCGCCCCTCAGCGATCCTCGGCTCATGACTCGCCCTTGCCACCCGTCGGCGGCGCGACGCCGCCTGGCTGCGGTCCCTTGCCGCTTTTCTGGAGCGCGGCCCAGCGGTCGAAGGCGGCCTGGTCCTCGACCACCACGGTCGCCCGCATCGTGGAATGCCCGAGCCCGCACAGCTCCGCGCAGGTCAGGGTATAACGACCGATCCGGGTCGGCGTGACGCGCACTTGCGTCGTCTGGCCGGGCACGGCGTCCTTCTTCATGCGGAACTGCGGCACCCAGAACGAGTGCAGCACGTCCTTGGCCTCGAGCTTGAAGTGGTAGGGGACGTCCTTGACGAGATGCAGCTCGCCCGATCGGAGCTTGGGTTGCGCATACTCGAACGTCCACGCGAACTGCTCGCCCGTGACGGTCACCTCGCGCGTGTTCGCCTTCGGCTCCTCGATGTCGGCGAGCACGAGCCCGCTGTAGACAGCCGTGCCCAGCATCAGGATCGCGGGGATCGTTGTCCATACGACCTCGAGCCGCGTGTTGCCGTGTATGGGAGCGCCGTCGCGCAGGTCATCCGGCGAGCGCTTGCGGAAGTGGACGACCGCGACCATCAGGATGCTGACGACCAGCGCGAACACGAACGCGGAGACGAGCGCGAGCACGTCGTAGAGCGTGTCGATCGGGCCGGCCTGCGTGGAGGCCTGCTCGGGCTCCCACGGCACGCTCCACACGATCACCCCGACCACAGCCGTGATCGCGAAGGTCCAGAGCCCGACCTGGACGAATGGGTTGCGGAGGTGCCTCATTGGACGTTGACCTCGATGTCCATCCCGGACTGCGCGTGCCCCGGCACAGTGCAGTAGAAGCGGTACTTGGCCGGCTTCAGGTCCGCTTCCAGCGCGGCCTCGTTGCCGGGCCCGATCAGGGCTGTCTTTTCCTTGACGCCGTCGCCCTCGATCGCGAGATCGTGCTCGATCTTCCCCGTGTTGACGACCCGGAACCGATAACGGCCCGCCTGCAGGGTGTTCCCTTTGTCAAGCTTGATCGAGAACTCCTTCTCGTCCGCGCGGACCGACTTGCCGCCGCCCTCTCCCTGGACGGCGCCGGTGGGGTTCTCCCCCTGTGCCTCGGCGGCCTTCAACTCGGCCTTCTCGGCTGCCTCAGCCTTCGGGTGCTCCTTTTCGGTCGTGACAATCAGCACGGTTGCCCCTGTCAGCACGAGGACAAAGGTGCCGGCCAGGATTCCGCGCGCCACGCCTTTGGTCGGAGGAAAGCCCTCCCGCGTGAGGCCGATCGCGGACAGCACGACGGCCCCCACGACCATGGTGATTCCGAGGACGTAATAAGCGGTCATACGGGGGGCGCGAGACTATCAGTCGGCTACGCCGCAACCGGCTAGCGCGGCAGCTGCGGAAGGACCTCGGCCGCGACCCACTCCAGCGCCTCCGGCACGAGTGGGGCGAGCAGGCTGACCTGGATCACGACGTCCTCGACCCCGTGCTCGGCATAGGACCCGAGCTCGTCCACGATTGCGGCGGCAGACCCGCCCAGCATGCGCCGTTCCGGGATGAACGACTCCTCCTCGCGTCCCGGCGGGATCAGGCCGCGCACCACGCTGAGGTCCAGCTCGGCGGGGTCCCGGCCCACCTCACTGCCGATCCGCGCGAGGCGCTCGTTCACGTCCGGCATGTCGTAGGGATGGACCTCGAACCCGTGCCAGCCGTCTCCCAGCCGCAGAGCGCGCCGCAGCCCCGGATCGGTGTTGCCTCCCACCCAGATCGGCGGGGCCGCCCGCGGTCCGGGTGCTGGTCGCAAGCACGATGCCGTCGAAGCTCGTGAAGCGGCCGGCGAAGCTCGCAGGGTCCTGAGTCCACAGGGTGCGCAGCACCTCGATGTGCTCGTCGGTGCGGGGCCCGCGCTCGGCCGGGTCGATGCCGAGGGCGCGGAACTCCTCCTTCATCCATCCCGCTCCCACGCCCAGCACGAAGCGCCCGTCGCTCAGCACGTCGAGCGCCGCGGCCTCGGCCGCGACGTTCACCGGGTTGCGGTAGGGCAGCACCAGCACGCTCGTGCCGAGCCGCACGCGCTCGGTGACCGCCGCGCACAGCGAGAGCGTGACCAGCGGGTCCAGCCACTGCATGCCCGGCGACATCGCCACCTCGGTGCCCGAGTGCTGATACGGGTACTGGCTGGTGCGCTCGTACGGCAGCGTCACGTGATGCGCCGCCCACACGGAGTCGAAGCCGAGGCGGTCCGCCGCCTCCGCGACCGGCAGCACCATCTCCTTGCCATGCTCGAGGCCGACGTTCGGTAACGAGACTCCGATACGCACGGCCGAACCCTAACCCGGGGAGGCCGACCACGGAGGGAGGTTCTCTAAGGTTGTCCGCTCCATTTCACCCGCAGCCCAAGGAGAAGCGTTGGAAATCGGCCTCGGCCTACCGAACGCAGTCCCCGGCGTCGACGGCAAGTCGCTGATCGAGTTTGCGCGACGCGCGGATCAGAGGGGATTCTCGAGCCTGGGCACCATCGACCGGCTGGTGTACGCCAACTACGAGCCGCTGCTCGCGCTCGCCGCGGCAGCCGTGGTCACGGAGCGGATCCGCCTCGCGACCACCGTCCTGATCACCACCTACCGGCCGAACGCCGCCCTGCTCGCGAAGCAGGCGCTGACGCTCGACCATCTCTCCGGTGGCCGGCTGACGCTCGGCGTCGGCATCGGCGGGCGCGAGGACGACCTCACCGCGAGTGGCCTCCCGACCAAGGGGCGCGGAAAGCTGATCGAACGCCAGCTCGCGGAGATGAGGAAGGTGTGGGACGGGGAAGAGCGCGGCTTCGCGGGCGCGATCGGGCCTCCTCCCGTGCGACCGGGCGGGCCCGAGGTGCTCGTCGGGGGCGGTGTGGACGCTTCCTTCGACCGAGCCGCCCGGTACGGGAGCGGATGGATCGCGGGGAGCATCCCGCCCGAATACTTTGCGCAATCGGCGCCGAAGGTGGACGCCGCCTGGGAACGCGCCGGCCGCGCGGACAAGCCGCGCAAGGCGGCGCTCGCCTACTTACGCACTCGGAGCCCGCGCTACGGAGGACGTGGCGCATTCGATCAAGAACTACTACGGGTGGCTCGGGCCCTACGCGGACCGGATCGCAGAGAACACGGCGACCACCGAAGAGCAGGTGCGCCAGTCTCTGGAAGCGTTCGAGCAGGCCGGTTGCGACGAGCTGATCTGGTTCCCGGCGTCCAAGGATCCCGCGCAGGTAGACCTGCTCGCGGACGCGGCGCAAGTCGGGTAGAAACCAGCCGTGCACCTCGGATTGCTGCTTGAGCTGCCGACGCAGCGCGAGAACGTCGCGATCGCGCGCCGTGCCGAGGAGGCCGGGTTCGACTCGGCCTGGGCACCGGAGTTCCACAACCACTCCGGCCCGCTGGCGCTGGCCGCCGCGGCGCTCGAGACCGAGCGCATCGAGCTGGGCACGGCGATCGCCTGGGCGTTCGCGCGCGCCCCGCTGCTGACGGCCGTGACCTCGCTCGACCTCGACGAGATGTCCGGCGGCCGCTTCGTGCTGGGCCTCGGCACGGGCACGCGCCGCATGCGCACGGACTGGCTGGGTGCGCCGGCCGAGCGTCCGGCAACACGCCTGCGCGAGACGATCGCGGCGGTCCGCGCCGTGTGGGACTCGGCGAGCGCGGGCGCTGTCCAGTACGAGGGCGAGCTCGTGAAGCTGAACGTCAGGCCTTACGGGCGCCCCGGGCAGGTCCGCCCCCGCATCCCCGTCTACGTCGCCGCGGTCAACGAGGGGATGACGCGCATGGCGGGTGCGATCGCCGACGGCGTCGTTGCGCACCCGATGGCGACAGGGCGCTACATCGACGAGGTGATGCGCCCGGCGATCGCGGAAGGCGCGCGCGGAGAGGGCCGCGCGCCGTCCGACGTGTCCGTCGCCGACTGGGTGCTGCTGGCCGTGTCCGAGGACCGCGCGCAGGCGCGCGAGGATGCCGAGGCGCCAGATCGCGTTCCACGCAACCGTGCGCACGTACGACCGGATCCTCGACCTGCACGGGTTCACCGACGTCGCGGCGCGCATCAGGGAGCTGTGGAAGAGCTTCGACCTGGGCGGCATGACCGCGCTCGTCACCGACGAGATGCTCGACGAGATGGCGGTGGCCGGCACTCCGGACGAATGCCGCGCGGCGCTCGAGCGGCGCGCCCAAAGCGCCGACCGGCTGCTGCTGGGCGCGCCGGTGGTCGCGACCGACCCCGACCGCATCCGCTCCTACCACGACGCGATCATCGAGACGTTCGGCCGCTGATCGGGGCCACCATCTGGACGGGTTCCCGCGCCTGCGGGAATGGATCGACCGCATGGCCGAAAGGCCTGTGTCATAGCCGGTTCGCCACGCTAGACTCCGGCTCGTGGAAGGCTGGACCCTCTTCTACATGATCGTGATCTTGAAGATCCCGATGATCGCCGCCCTGTGGCTGGTCTGGTGGGCGATCAAGCAGGAGCCCGATCCCGAGGAGAGCACCGATGAGGATCGCGGCCCGCGCCGCAAGCTGCCACCTCTTCCACGCTGGCCGCGCCGCGGCCCGGCGGGCGGTGGAGCAGGCTGCAAGACCGCAGCCTGCCCCCAGGTCAACGGCGGCACGCGCACCAAGCGCCCAGCGCCCGCCTACGCGCGCCGCATCGAGAATTAAGTCCGGGAGCGGCGCCGGCGCGCCTCGGAAAGACTGCGCGTAGATCATCCTGGCGAGTACGCCATGCCCACGGCGGTTTGGGTGGAGGCCGTCGGCGGAATAGGCCGCTTGCAGCCCTGGCTGCGCCGGGTGTCCGTCCCCGATCGCCTCCGCGTCGGTGTACCGGTAGGGCAGGGTCCGGATCCAGGCGTTGACCTGGACGCGCTCGACCTCGCGGGCCGGGCTCCAAGCCGGATGGCCGCCGAACGGGAGGATCGTCACTGGCAGCGGGACGCCGCCGCGGGCAATGATGCGCGCGTACACGGCAGCGAGATCCGTTTGGATCGCCGACGCGGCACGATCGACTTGCAGATCGTTCACCCCCGCCAAAACACACACGTCGAATGGCCCGGGCGCATGGACCAGCTCATCCATGCGCCCCAGGATCTGCGAAATCGTGGTCCCCCCACGTGCACCGCTAAGGACCACGTCCTGCTTGCCCAGTAGGGCTCTCAGCGTGCTAGGCCATCCCAGCGTGGTCGAGTCGCCGAGGCAGACGATGCGCCGCCGCGCTACTACTGCGGGACCGCCCGCGAGTCGAGGTGCATCCCGACCTTTCGCTTCACGCGCTGTAGCGCGTTGTCCACGGTCTTCGTGTCGCATTCCAACCGCTCGGCCACCTCTTCGTAGGAGCGCCCGTCCAGGTAGAGCGACAGGACGTTGCTCTCGAGGTCGCTGAGCACGCTCGTGATGCATCCGACCAGGCTCTGGATCTCCTCCGTGGAGATCACCTGGTTAACGGGGTCGTGGACGGTCGAGCCGGGCAGGACGTCGGCCATCGTCGGCTCGCCCTCCTCGCCTCCGGCCGCCGGCGTCTGGCTGAACGACACGTAGGAGTTGAGCGGCGTGTGCTTGTTGCGGGTCGCGGTCTTGACCGCGGTGATGATCTGGCGGGTGATGCACAGCTCCGCAAAGTTGCGGAAGCTCGACTCGCGCTCGGGGCGGTAGTCGCGGATCGCCTTGAACAGGCCGACGAGGCCCTCCTGGATCAGGTCGTCGGAGTCGCCCCCGATCAGGAAGTACGAGGACGCCTTCAGCCGTACGAACCCGTGATAGCGGCGCACGAGCTTGTCCGTCGCGTGCGAAGCGCCCTGCTTGGCGAGCGCTACGAGGTATTCGTCGTCCGGCTGGTACTGGCCCTGCTTGCGGCGCGCGGTCTGTGGCGCGGCGCCCGACACACGGCGGGTGAGCTTCCGCCCGTGATGCGTCCTGCGGTCGTGCCGGCAGCCCGGGTTTCGGGGCCTCTCGTGCTGGCCCTGCGAGAGGGAGATACGGCCACTGCAACCTCCTACCTCGCGTCCCCTCCCGGGGTCGCGTGGATTCGGCCGTGGCGCGCTACCTCCCCTGGCGCCTCGACGTTGGAGACTCGAGGCCAGCTTCAGAGTTACCTAAAGCTCAACCTCAAGTCCAACCTTAGATTTGCGCGGCAAGTGTACGGAGTTATGTGGACTTGTCAAGCCCCGGGCTGCCCGCTGCACGAGATCGGACGGCCTCGTACAGCAGAACCGCCGCAACGGCGGACACATTCAGCGATTCCACGCGTCCATGCAGGGGTAATTTGACGAGGTCGTCGCAGGCGTCGCGGACCCGCGGGCGCAGTCCCCGCCCCTCCGCGCCGAGCACCACGACCGCGGGGCCGGCCCAGTCGACATCGGTGTAGGGGCGGGTGGCGGCGACGTCGGCGCCGTAGACCCAAGCTCCCGCCCGCTTCGCCTCGCCGAGGAAATCCGCGAGATTCCGGACCCGCGCGACGGGCAGATGCTCGACCGCGCCCGCGGATGCCCGGCAGACCGCGGGGGTCACCTCGGCCGCGCGGCGTTCCGGGATCACGACTCCGGTCGCTCCGGCGCCTTCGGCGCTGCGGCAGATCGCCCCCAGGTTCTGGGGGTCCTGGACCTGGTCGAGCGCGATGACCAGCGGCTGATCGGCCTCCAGCAGCGCAGCCGGGTCGGCGTAGGTATACGGGGCGGCCTCGCACACGATCCCCTGGTGGGCAGCGGACCCGCAGAGGTCCTCGAGCGTCGCGGCGGTGGCGGCCTCGAACGGCACGCCGGCCGCGCTGACCGGGGCGGCGAGCCGATCGTCCTGCACCCAGGCGCGATGGATGGTGCGCGGGCCGCGCAGCGCCTCGAGCACTGCGTTGCGGCCGTACAGGATCAACTGCCCGCGGGCACCAGCTCCGGCCCCTCGGGGGTGTCGCGCACCTCCCAGCCGCGCTCGCGCAGTTCGTCCCGGGCCGCGTCCGCACGGTCGATAGTCCCGCGCCAGCCGCGCGTCCTCGCGCTCCTGCACCAGCCGCAGCGCGTCCTCGTCCACCTCGCCGCCCGCTTCGAGCATGCCCTCGAGCCCCAGCAGTTCAAGCATCGTTCGAAGCAGTGACCCGGCGCCCGCCAGGGTGCGGCCGGCAGTGATCCGGCGGTTTCCCTCGCTGATGAGCTTGAACAGCGCGGCCAGCGCCTCCGGCGTGTTGAAGTCCTCGCGCAAGGCCGCGATGAACTCCTCCCGCAGCGCGGAGACCACGGGGTCCTCGTCACCGCCGGTGAGATCTCCCGAGCGCTGCACCAGCCGGGCGAAATCGGCGATCCGCCGCGCGGACTGGCGCGCCTCCTCCATGCGCTCGGCAGAGAAGGCCAGCGGCTGACGGTAGTGCCCGCCCAGCATGTAGACGATCAGCGCGTCGCGGCCGTACCGGTCGAGCGCGTCCGCGAGGCCCATGACGTTGCCCACCGACTTGGCCATCTTCTCGTCGCCGAAGCGGATCATGCCGTTGTGCATCCACAGGCGCGAGAGCGGCCGGCCGCGGCCCGCCTCCGTCTGCGCGATCTCGTTCTCGTGGTGGGGGAACATCAGATCGGAGCCGCCCCCGTGGATGTCGAACTCGAGCCCGAGGATCGCCTCGGCCATCGCGGAGCACTCGATGTGCCATCCGGGCCGGCCACGGCCCCAGGGCGAGTCCCACGCGGTGTCCTCGTCCGGCTTCTGGGCTTTCCACAGCGCGAAGTCCAGCGGATCGCGCTTGCGCTCCTGCTCGGCGTCCGGCTCCCCCTGATCGGCCGGCTGCAGGTCCTCGAGCCGGCGGTTGGAGAGCTTGCCGTAGTCGTCGAAGCTGCGCACGCTGAAGTAGACGTCGCCGCGCGCCGGGTAGGCGTGGCCGCGCTCGATCAGCGCCTCGATCAGGTCGATGATCGGGTCGATGGTCTGGCTCGCCAGCGGCTCCCGGTCGGGGCGCCCCAGCCCCAGCCGGTCGGTGTCCGCCCGGTACGCGTCGGTCATGTCGCGCGCCAGCCGGCCCGACGGCACCCCGGCCTGCCGCGCGGCGACGTAGATCTTGTCGTTGATGTCGGTGATGTTCTCGACCAGGGTCACGTCATAGCCCTCGTGCTCGAGGAAGCGCTTGAGCAGCGCGAACACGACATACGGGCGCGCGTTGCCGACGTGGATGCGACCGTACACCGTGGGACCGCATGCGTAGATGCCGACCTTGCCGGGCTCACGCGGCTCCAGCTCGCGCATCCCGCCGCTGAGGGAGTCGTGGATCCGTACCGGGGAGGCGGTCATCGGGACGCTGACACTATCGCGGCCCCTCCACGGCACCGCGCGGGCGAAACGCGAGCAGCGTGATGCCGGCCACGTCGCGCAGCGGCCGGGCCTCGACCGGTTGCCCGATCGCGAGCGACTCGAACGGCGCATCCAGCAGCCCGAACACGCGCACGCCCTCCTCGAGATCGACCACGCCCAGCACGTGCGGCGCCGTGAACCTCAGCCCGCGCTCCTGCTGCGTGAAGGCATGCAGGGCGCCCCGGCCCGATAGCGGTCTCCAGCCGGTTGCCTCCCCGCACGACGCGCAGCGTTCGCGGGGAGGGAAGCGGAGCTCCTCGCATGACGCGCAGTACGTGGTCGCAAGCTCTCCCTGATCGAGGCGGCGGTAGAACTCCCGCGCAGCCGCCCCCATCTCCCGCAGCACGTACTTGAGATCCGGGTCGCTCACGATCACGCCTCGAGGATGGCGACCGCCGACCCGTTCATCGCCCCGTGCTCGGCCTGCACGAGCCCGACCGCCGCGTCCTTCACCTGCCGCCCCTCCGCCTCGCCCGTGAGCTGCTCGCACACCTCCTGCAACTCGAGCAGCGGCGTGGCTTGCGGCGGGTGGCCGAGCGACAGGCGGCCGCCGGAGGTGTTGATCGGGAGCCGGCCGCCGAGAGCGGTCTCGCCACGTTGCACGGCCGCGGGCGCCTCGCCGGGGCCGAACAGGCCCATCGCCTCGTACGTCATGAGCTCTGCGGGCGCGAACGCCCCGTACACCTCGGCGACATCGATCTGGTCCAGCGCCCGGCCCGCATGCGCCAGCGCGCGATCCGTCGACTCGCGCACCCACGGAAAGCTCGTCAGCCCGGCCTCGAACGTCACGAAGTTGGAGCTGTCGTGCGCTTCCCCCCAGCCCGTCAGCGACACGGCGGGCACACCGCGGCTCCGCGCCCAGCGCTCCGAGGCGACCAGCACGCAGGCCCCTCCGTCGGACCAGGGCGGCGCCTCGAGCTTGTGGATCGGCGGGCTGACCATTCGCGATGCCAGGACGTCCGCGACCGTGACCGGGTCGCGCAGCTCAGCCCGCGGGTTGAGCGCGGCGTGGCGGCGCAGGCGGACCGGCAACTCGGCCACCTGCTCGGGGGCGATGCCGTGCTCGTGCATGTAGCGGTGCGCCGACAGCGCGTAACAGGGAACCGCGGTCATCACACCGTACGGCGCGAGATAGGGACCGAACATCTCCGCGATCAGGCGCACCCTGTCCACGTCGCCCTCGTCGAGGCCGGCTCCGAACAGGTCCCGTTCGGCCTGTGCCCCGATCACGGCGGCCAGCTCCACGTGGCCGGACGCGACTTCCTGGCACGCCGCCTTGAAGGCCAGCAACGACGACGCGCCGCCGCATTCGACCTCGACGAGCACGCGCAGGGGCACGCCCAGCTCCTCGGCGACGCGCTGTGGCCTGATCGGAGCCTGCGCACGCGCGTATCCGTGCGGTACCAGGATGAGGGCGTCCAGCTCCCGCGGAGACAGGTCGATCCGCGCGAGCGCCTGGCGCAGCGCCTCGAGACCCAGTGCCGCCGGAGGGCGGCCCGGGTGCTTTCCGATCGCCGTGGAGCCCCACGAGACGATCGCAGCCCGCCGCCCGTCAGGGCCGAACGGGCCGGGCATCACGACCGTTCGGCCCGAAATATCTGCGCCACCGCCAGGGCCGCGATGCCTTCGGCCCGTCCCACGAAGCCCATGCCCTCGTTGGTGGTCGCCTTCACGTTCACGCACGAAGCGTCCACGCCCAGCGCCGACGCGAGGCGCGCAGCCATCCGCTGCTTGTACGGCCCGAGGTGCGGCCGCTCCGCGATCACCGTCACATCGACATTCGCGACGCTCCAGCCGAGCTCACGCACGACCCGGCCCAGGAGCTCGATGCTGTCCGCATCCTCGAAGCTCGGGTCGGCGTCCGGGAAGTGCTCCCCGATGTCGCCCTTGCCCGCCGCACCGAGGAGCGCGTCCATCACCGCGTGCGTGACGACGTCGGCGTCCGAATGTCCCACCAGGCCGGTCTCACCCTCGATCTCCACGCCGCCGAGCACGAGCCGCCTCCCGTCGCCGAACCGGTGCACGTCGTATCCGATCCCGGACCTCATCCGAGCGGCACCTCCAGGCGCTTGCGGCCCTCGAACACGCTCACGCGGTCGATCCCGCAGTCGCGCATCAGCTCGAGGGCGCGGTCGTACCCGTGGCCGATCCACTCGGGCTCGTGGGCGTCGGAGGAAAGCGAGACGGGCTTGCCCGCCCGGGCGCACATCTCGAGCAGCTCGCGGGAGGGATAGATCTCGCCGACGGGCTTGCGCAGACCGGCCGTGGAGACCTCGACCGCGACGTCGGCGGCGGCGATGCCCTCCATCGCGCGCTCGTAGTACTCGCGGCGCGGCCGGGGCGGGTCGGGCTTGCCCTTCCCCCAGACCTTCACCAGGTCGGGGTGCGCGATCACGTCGAACAGGCCGCTCGCGGCAGCATCGCCGAGCGCGTCGAAGTAGGAGGCCCAGACCTCGTCGGGGCTCGACGTGAGCCAGATGTCGTAGCCGTCGTGGTCGACGGCGCGGTCGGCGATGAAATGCACCGAGCCGATTATGTAGTCCCAGGGGCGATCCCCGATCAGCCGCGCGATCTGATCTTCGCGGCCGGGGATCCAATCCACCTCCAGTCCGACCTTCACCGGCATGCGCGTGAGGAACTCCACGTACTCGTCGAGCGAGTCGTGCGCGCACTCGCGCCAGAACGGGTGCTGCCAGATCTCGAGGCTCTCGCGAAAGCGGTACACGTGCTCGGAGAAGCCGAGCTCACCGATTCCGCGGGACCGCGCGGCTTCCACGTAGCGGCGGACGTTGTCCTCGGTGAAGTACTTCGCCGGCGGCGTGTCGGCCACGTCCGGGCGCAGGTGGGTGTGGTAGTCGGTGAGCATCAGCCGTCGCGGCGCCGGGCTTCGAGCAGCCACTCCGCGACGCGCAGATCATGCTGGGTCGTGACCTTGAAGTTCTGGCGGGGCGCCTCGACGATCCGGATGTCGCCGCCGATCCACTCAACCAGCTGGGCGTCGTCGTAAGCGCGCGTCAGGTCTCCCCGGTCGAGGGCCGAGCCCAGGACGTCCGAGGTGAACACCTGCGGCGTCTGGACCGCCCACAGCCGGTTGCGCTCCAGCGTGGCGATCACGCGCCCGCCCGCATCGGCCTCCTTGATGGTGTCCACCGCACGCGCCGCGGCCACGACTCCGTCGCATCCCCAGTTGCGCCGCTGCTCGACACAACGGTCGATCAGCTGTGCCGTGACGAGCGGCCGGGCCGCGTCGTGGACGAGCACCTCGTCGGACCCCTCGAGCGCGGACAGCGCATTCTTTACGGAGTGCGACCGGCTGTCCCCTCCCGGGGTCAGCGTGACGGCCAGCGTGGGCGCTGCCGCGCGCGCGATCTTCTCCACCGCCTCCTCCCAGCCGGGAGGAAACGCGATCACGGCCCGCTCCACCGTGCCCGCGGCCGCGAGCGCCTCCAGGCTCCAGGCCATCAGGGGGCGGCCTGCAACCTCGGCGAATGCCTTGGGCGTGGCGGCGCCAAGCCGCCCCCCCGCGCCGGCTGCCGCTAGGAGGGCCGTGGCCATCGGCGCCCTCCTCGGATGTGGATCAGTGGCTCCGTCAGGCCACTAGTACTACTAGGTCGCTGCCCCCGCCCGCTCCGTGTTCGTCTCCTCGAGGAGGTCGTCGAGATAGTCCTCGGCGTCCTTCTCCTCCATGTCGAGCGCGTACATGAGCTCGGACGCGAGGATCTTCTTGGCGCGCGTGAACATCTGCTTCTCCCCCGTTGAGAGCCCCTTCTGGAAGTCACGGATCGCGAGATTGCGCACCACCTCGGCCAGCTCGAACACGTCACCCGTCTTCATCTTGTCGCGGTTGTGCTTGAACCGCCGATTCCAGTTCTTCGGCATTTGGCTCATGTCGTCCCGCAGGACCGCGAGCACCCGCTCGACCTCCGGCTCGCCGATCACGCGCCGCAGGCCTGCCCGCCCCGCGCTGTCGCTCGGCACCATCACCGTCATGTCGTTGTGCAGGATCTTGATGGTGAGGTACTCGCGCGCCTGGCCGAGCATCTCCTTCTTCTCCTTCTTCAGGACCTTCCCGGCGCCGTGGTGCGGATAGACGACCTTGTCGCCAACTTTGTAGTTGACGATGATTGCCTCTACCTCCACCTCTACGGTGCCGTTTTCCGCTGATGTTGCTTCGGGAATGATGTCCTCCTCTTTTGGTTCTGCGTTCTGCTTCGGGTTCCCTAGCGGGGACTGCGACCGGCCTACGTTTGCAGGTACCGGTCGACAAGATTGATCTCCTGCAGCCTGCGAAGGCCCTCCCTGATCTCCTTCGCGCGCAGCTCGCCGACGCTCTCCACGGCCTCCAGCTCGTCGGCGGTCGCGGCCAGCATCACGTCGAAGCTGCCGAACTCATGCACGACGCTCTCCACCACCATCTCGGGCAGGCGCGGGATCCGGCCCAGGATGCGGTAGCCGCGGGGCGTAACGGGGAAGTCCAAGGTGTTGAGCTTGCGGTCGTAGCCCATCAGCTCGCCGAGCCGGCCGAAGTCGAGGAGGTCCTGGTTCGGCAGCCGCGGCAGCGATTCCATGACGGCGGCGAACGCCTCCTCGGACGGGTCGACGATGTAGTCCTTGACGAGCGCGGACCGATCCGCAGCGACGCCCGTGAGCATCTCCTCGAGCTGCATCTCGATCAGGCGGCCCTCCGTCCCGAGCTCGACGATGTAGCGCTCGATCTCGACCGCCATGCGGGTGACCATCTCCGAGCGCTGAAGCACGGTCAGCGCGTCGTGCAGAGTGACGCCGCCCTCGAACTCGAGCGCGGTCAGCCGCATCGACACCTGGTCGAAGCGCGCGCGGTACTTGTCGAGGGTGGCCAGCGCCTGATTGGCCTTGGCCAGCACGGCGGGGATCTCCTGGAGGACGTACTTCGCACCGCCGGCGAACAGCGTCACCACCTCGCGGCGCTCCGAGATCGAGACCACCAGCGCGTCGGTCTGCTTGGACACACGCTCGGCGGTCCGGTGCCGCGTCCCGGTCTCACGCGAGAGGATCGTCGGGTCGGGCGTGAGTTGGACGTTCGCCCACATCAGCTTCGTCGAGTTCTGGGACAGCGTGATCGCGCCGTCCATCTTCGCCAGCTGGTAGAGGAAGGCCGGCGTGTACTCGATGTCGAGCTTGATGCCTCCCGACAGCAGCGGCGCAAGGCCGTCCTCGTCGCCGATCACGATCAGCGCGCCGGTTCGCGCGAGCACGCAGTTGTCGATGCCTTCCCTGAGCGCCGTGCCCGGCGCGACCATCTCTAGTGCCCTGAGGAGTCGGGGTTCTTGTCGAGAATGAAGCTCCTCGATTAACTCTTCCCCTACTCGCATGGACAGCGAATGATAGGAAACCTTCGCTTTTTGCGCGGTCTGGCTGCGAATCCGCGCACGAAGTCAGGCGCGATGCGGGCCGGGGTCCTCGACCATGTTACGATCAGCACTAGTAGCGGGTGCCGACTTACCGCCTGCCCGACCCCCGCCCGTCAGGCTGCACGGCGGCCTTCCGTGCGGCCCGCGAGCGCCGCGTCGAGCGCCTCCGCGAGGGTCGGCACGGGCACCGCCAGCGCGCGCCGTGACGGTGGGAGCTCGTCGTCCGCACAGCGCGCGGGAAGCACGATTCGCTCGAGGCCGAAGCGCGCCGCCTCCTCCAGCCGCCGGTCGGCGTGGGCCACGTAACGCAGCTCGCCGGTCAGCCCGATCTCGCCGAAGCACCCTGAGGGCGCGCCGCTCGCCGAGAGCGGCTCGTCGCGGGCCGCGGACGCGATCGCGAGCGCCACCGCGAGGTCCGCCCCGGGCTCCTCGATGCGAACGCCGCCGGCGACGTTCACGAACACGTCGGCGGAACCGAGCGAGGGCCCGCCGTGGCGAGCGAGCACCGCGAGGATCATGCTGAGCCGGTTGCGGTCGATGCCGTTCGCCACCCTGCGAGGGGGGACCACGTCCGTGGGCGCCACCAGCGCCTGCACCTCGACCAGCAGCGGGCGGGTGCCCTCCATCGCGCACAGGATGCACGAGCCCGGCACGGGCTCGGCGTCGCGCAGGAAGCGGTCGGAGGGATCCGCGACCTCGTCGAGCCCGCCTGCGCGCATCTCGAAGACCCCGATCTCGTTCGTGGACCCGAAGCGGTTCTTGAGGGCGCGCAGCGTGCGGAAGCTGCGCTCGCGCTCGCCCTCGAACTGGAGCACGCAGTCGACCGCGTGCTCGAGCACGCGCGGGCCGGCCAGCGTGCCCTCCTTGGTGACGTGGCCGACAAGGATCACGGCGCAGCTCCGCTCGCGCGCGAATCGCTCGAGCGCCGCCGCCACCTCCTGCACCTGGCCGACGCTGCCCGGGGCTCCCGTCAGGTCGGCGGACCACAAGGTCTGGACCGAGTCGATCACGCAGGCCCGCGGGCGCTCCTGCTCGAGCGACGCGAGCACGACCTCGAGCGAGGTCTCGGCCAGCACGGGCACGGTCAGGGCATGCGGGCCGAGGCGTTCCGCGCGCAGCTTCACCTGGGCAGCCGACTCCTCGCCGCTCACGTAGAGCGCACGGCCGCCGGCGGCCTGGATCCGCGCCAGCGCGGCGCTCATAAGGGTGCTCTTGCCGATTCCGGGAGAGCCGCCGATCAGCACCACCGAGCCCGGCACCAGGCCACCGCCCAGCACCCGGTCGAGCTCGTCGCTGCCCGTGCGCAGGCGCTCCAGCTCGCCGCTCTCGACCTCGGCCAGCACGACGGGCTTACGGGGCTCCGCCGCCTTGGGACGCCGTCCTCCTAGGCGCGCATCCTTCCGACCGACCCGTCCGTCCGCCTGCGGGCGGACGGCCTCTTCTACGAGGGTGTTCCATTCGCCGCAGCCGGGGCACCGGCCCATCCAGCGCAGGCTGGCCTGACCGCACGACGTACAGGCGAAGCTGGTGACGGTCTTGGCCATGACCTCCTCACGATAAGGGTGCCGGCCGACGGCATTACGCGGCTCGCCGCCGGGCGTGGCAACCTATGAGGCTCCGCTGCCGGCGGCACCGCCCCGGACAGCGCTCCTTCGCCGCCGCACGCGTGTTTGAGCCGCTGGGCAGGCGGCCGGCCCACAGCCTTCGATGCCAGATTCATCGCTGACACGCAGGAAATTCATGCTGCGCTCCGCGCAGGTGGGCGCCGGCGTGGCCGCCGGCGGACTGGTCTCCGTTCCCCCGCCCGCCTTCGGCTTTCACGGCGCGGAGCATCGCGCCCTTGCCCCTCCCGGCCTTCCGCGGCCGCCCCTGAAGGACGCCGGCTACTGGCAGTTCGCGGACTGGCTGGCCCCGTACTTCGACGCGCTGTGGCTCCCCGACCGCTCCCACTACGCATCGGGCAACAGCTCAGTCGGCCGCATCTACCACAACTCGCTGCTGCTCACGACCCATTCGGTGGCGGCGCTGGCCGGCCACAACGGGGCGTGCCGTAACGACGACCGGGCCCGGGCGCTCGCGCGCCGGCTGTGCGATTCACCGCCGTGGAGCGAGCGCGACGCATCCCCGGAGGGCGACCCCCAGTTCCACAATCCCGGGTGGGTCGAGAGCCTCGGCACACGGGACTCGGCGATGGACAAGTCGATCGACCCGAAGGTGGCGGAGGCGCTCATGTACGCGTGGCGGGCGCGCGACGCCCTGCGACTGCCGGACGAGACCATCGCCCTGATCGCCGATCGGATCAGCCGCTGCGCGCGCGGAGCGTTCTTCCGCTTCCCCAACGTGCGACTCAACCAGATCAACTGGAACTGCGAGCTGTACGCGCACCTCGCGACGGTCACCGGGGACACGGAGCTGCTCGTGAACGACTATCACGCGCAGGTATCCCGCTTCTGCGACGGCATTCCCCGCGCGCTCGTCCCCGGCGGTTCGCCCAACCTGGGTCCGGGCTACCGGTTCCACTACCTGCCGCACAGGGCACCGACCCATCCCTTCAACCTCGACAGCGCCGAGTATGCGAGCGAGACCTGCCACTTCATCCTGTACCACGAGCAGGCGGTGCGGGCAGGCATGCCGCTGCTCCATCCGGACCACTATCGCCTGCTGCGGGCGTGGGTCGAGCACATCGTGTCGGCCTACTGGACCCACGGCGGCTACCTCAACTGGGACACCGGCTACGGCTTCAAGCGCTGGCACGCCGGTCGCACCTGGGCGCTTGCGCAACAGGGGCTGCTCGCGATCGCGGTCTCGCCACGGTTCCACAACGCGCCGGAGACGGCGTCGTGGGCGAAGTACATGTTCGACCGCGGGCTGAACCTGTACGAGCGGCTCTCGCGTGAGGCCGCCGATGCGAAGGGCATCGCGCCCTCGAACCTGTATGACGTGAACGTCTCTCCGCTCGGTCCCAGCATCCGTGAGATGTTCGCGGCGCGAATGCAGGCCAACGCGGCGCGCGCCGTGGCGCTCGGACTCGGGTCGATGGGCGCCGCGGAGCCGCCGCCGCTGTACTCGTTCGACGGCGACATCGGCCGCCTCACCGTGACGACGCCGCACTACTCGACCGCCGTGCTGCCGGTCAACCAGAAGGCCTTCCCCTACGGGGGCATGGAGCTTTGCCGCCTCTACGACGGCGACCAGCGCGTGGTGTCGAACGTGGGCGGGCGACCCTCGGCCAGCTTCGGCGTGCTCGTCCGCGACAGGCACGCGAAGGAGATCGCCACGTCGCAGCGACCCCGTTCCGTGGCACCGCTGCGCCCCCCTCTCGTGCTGCTCGTCTCGCCCCGCGGCCGGGTTGAGGCAGCCGAGCCTTATCCCACCCGTCCCTACGCCGGGCCGTTCGAGACGCTGGTGGCGCAGGGGCGCACGGAGTCGCGTGAGGTCCTCGTCGACACCACGCACCGGTTCACCGCCGGCCACGTGGAGACGCACTGGGCCGTCGCCCGCCGCGTACGCGCGCGCTACACGGTCGACGTGCTGTTCCCGTCCTGGGGCAAGGGCGCGCGCGTCGAGGCGGTCATGCGCGGGGGGCGGCGGGTGACGCTCGCGCAACTCAAGGCGAAGAGCCGCACGGTGTCGCTGCGGGATGTCGCGTACTTCTACCTGGCGGGGGAGGACACCGGATACGTGGTCGTGCCGATCGGCGAGCGCCCCCGCGCGACCGCCCACATCGTCAGGCCCGGCGCGCAGTCGTCAGCCCCGCGGCCCGGCCCGACGCTCGCCGTGCAGCTCGCACATGGCCGCAAGTTCCGGCGCCTCGCCCTCGCCGTCCGCATCGCCCCGGCGGCCAATCCCGGGGAGGCCGCGCAGGTCGCGCGGCGCCTGCGCCGCACGCGCCCGCGCAAGCGCTCGGGCGGGCGCGGCCGGCGTTAGACCCCGAGGCGCTGGGGGACGCGCTCCGCCTGCTGAAACAGGCTCGTGGACACCGAGCGCTCCTCGCGCAGCTCGGTGACGAGCACGTCCACCACGTCGGGATCGAACTGGCCGCCCGCTCCCTCGCGTAACTCGCTGACCGCCACCCAGGGCCGCATCGCGTCCCGGTAGGGGCGGTTGGATGTCATCGCGTGGTAGGCGTCGCAGGCGAGGATGATCCGGCTCTCCAAGGGGATGTCCTGTGAGCGCAGGCGATCGGGATATCCGTCGCCGTCCCAGCGCTCGTGGGCATGGTGCACGATGCGCGAGACTCGCTTCAGACCAGGGAGGCGGCGCAGCATCTGCGCCCCCCACTCGGGGTGCTGGCGCATGATCTCCCACTCCGCCGCGTCGAGCGGGCCGTCCTTGCGCAGGACCGCGTCCGGCACGCCGATCTTGCCGACGTCGTGCAGCCGCGCCGCGAACTCCAGCTCCGACAGCGCCGCATCGCCGAGGTGCATCCGCCGGCCGACCTGCATGGCGAGGCGCACGACCTCCTCGGAGTGCTCGCCCGTGTATTCGTCGCGCATGTCGATCGCCGCTGCCATCGCGTCCACGCCGTCGTCCACCGCGTGCTCGAGCTGCTGCCGCATGTGCGCCTGCTCGAGTGCCACGGCGCCCAGCTCGGCGAGTCGCGACAGCGTCTCCAGCTCGTCGGGGCCAAAGCTGCGGTCGGGATCGGTGGTGCCGGCGGTCAGCGCCCCCAGCACGACCTTCCCGCCGCGGATGGGGGCCGCCCCGCCGGAACGCACGCCCTCGGTGACGGAGTGCCTGATCGGCCGCGAGTAACGGGCGTAGTCTGCGACCAGCAGCGGCTCCCCGGTCCTGATCACCTGTCCCGCCATGCCCTCGTCGATGCCGAAGCGGTGCCCGATCAGTTCGGCCGGAACTCCGTGGCCGGCGACCACCACCGACGAACGGGGATCGGTGTCGTCGCGCAGCATCACCATCGCGCGCTCGACCCGCATGATGCTGCAGGCCTCGCGGGCCAGGCTCGACAGCACCCCTTCCACGTGGTTGCCACGGTTGACGGACACCATGATCTCGTCGATCGCGTCCGCCGCACTCGGTTCGGCAGACCGCGCCGCGGCGGTCGCGCGGGCCGCGGCGGCCCGCCACAGCCAGACGGCGCCGGCCAGCAAGATCGCGACCGGGGCGTCGAGCCACCACTCGGCCCACAGCGGCTCGGAACGGAGAACCTGGTCTGCGAGCACGAGGGCGACCGCACCTGCGACGAGAAAAACTCGCATGTTGAGCTTGTACCCACCGCTGCCCCCGGGCCGTCCTCGAACGTTCGTCCAGGGCCGGTGCGCGCCGGCAGGCGGATAGCATGCCGCCCCGTGGGAGAACGCACCAGCCATCCTCCGGGCACGTTCAGCTGGGTCGACCTGTCGACCAGCGACCTCGAGGGCGGAACCGCCTTCTACGAGGGGCTCCTGGGTTGGAACCACGTCGACAACCCGATGGAGGACGGCGCGGTCTATCGCATGGTCCAGTTGCGCGGCCAACACGTGGGGGCTGCCTCCCAGCAGCGCGCGGAGGAGCGATCGCACGGCATCCCGCCCCACTGGAACAACTACGTGACGGTGGCGTCCGCCGACGACACCGCCGGGCGGGTGAACGAGCTGGGCGGCAACCTGATGATGGACCCGTTCGACGTGTTCGACGCCGGCCGCATGGCCGTCTTCACCGATCCGACCGGCGCCGTGCTTTGCATCTGGGAGCCGCGCGAGCACATCGGCGCACAGATCGTGAACGACCCTGGTTGCCTGACCTGGAACGAGTTGTCGACCACCGACGTCGAGCGGGCCAAGAGCTTCTACGCCGACCTGTTCGGCTGGAGCTACGACGAAGTCGGCTCGGCCGAGATGCCCTACACGACGATCCGCAACGGCGACAGGATGAACGGTGGCATCCGACCGCTGGGCGAGCAGGAACAGCAGATGGGCGTCCCGCCCAACTGGATGCCGTACTTCACGTCGGCCGCCCTCGACCAGAGCGCCGCGCGGGTCGGCGAGCTCGGCGGGACGGTGATGGTCGGCCCGATGTCGATCCTGCAGGCCAGCCGGATCGCGATCGCACGTGACCCACAGGGCGCCGTCTTCGGGCTGTTCGAGGGCGAGACCGAGGACTAACGCGCCCTCTTAGCGTCCCCCACGAAACGCACGCGCTGGTGGATCGTGAAGCAGTCGACGTGGGCGAACTGGTGTCACTTATCCAAACGTTATCCAGAAGGTCGAGCGCGGCCCCAAACCCGCGGATAAGCTTGGCACAGGACCGCTAGCGCACCCACGGGAGGGGCAGGGATGATCTGGAAGCTTTGCGTCGGCCTCGCGGCGATCGCCGCGTTGGTGATGCCTTCAACGGCAACGGCAAGTCGGACGCTCGACGTCGATCCGCACAACGTCAAGTTCGGGAAGCAGCCGTGGAACAGCTTCACGAAGCGGACGATCACGATCAGGAACGTCAGCAAGAAGTCCGTCGTGGTGTCGGTCGAGCCCGGCTTCGTGCCGGACGACTTCAGCCCCGGGCAGCCCGAGTCGACGTGTCCGCTGACGAGCCCCACCACGCTCGCCCCGCGCCAGAGCTGCACCCATGTCGTCGGGTATTACGCCGACCCCGCGGACCCGTTCCGGGGTCACCGTCAGATCGACATTCAGGTGGTGGCACGCAACCTGGCCGGCAAGAAGCTGGAACGCCACACGGTCAAGGTGACCGCGAGGGGGACGTCGACCGTGCTCGATGTGGACCCGGACCGCGTGAAGTTCGGCAGGCAGCCTTTCGACACGTTCGAGACGCGGAAGTTCAGGGTCAAGAACACGACGGAGCACACGGTTACCCTGAGGTCGAGCCCCGGGTTGCCCGACGACTTCTCGCACCTGATCGACTCGACCTGCGGGATTGGCGACAGGGTGCTGGCGCCGCACGAGAGCTGCACCCACGTGGTCGGCTTCCGACCCACGCCGTACTTCGCCGGGCTCGAGCAGGCCACGGTCTGGCTGGAGGTATTCGGGCCGAGCGGCCTGCTGTGGCAGGAGCGGACCGTGGAGATCACGGGCCGCGGCGTCTAGGACAGGCCGGAAGTATTAGCTCTCGGTGGGCGGCTCGGGCTGCTCGCCCGCGTCGCCGGAGCTGTCCGCGTCGGCTGAGGGCTCGTCGCCCTCGTCGGATCCGCCGACCGGTACCGGCTGCTCCTCCGGCGGCTTCTCGACGGGCGCGAGGATGGTGATCTTCAGCTCCTCGTCGCCGCCGCCGTCCTTGGCCTTCTGGCGCGACTCCTCGTCGCGCTCCACGAGCACGGTCGAGCCGGGCGTCATCGGTGTCTTCAGCACCTCGTCGGCGAGCGGGTCCTCGATGTAGCGCTGGATCGCGCGGCGCAGCGGCCGGGCGCCCATCGCCGGGTCCCAGCCCTTCTCGACCAGGAAGTCCTTGGCGTCCTCGGACATCTCGATCTGCAGGTCGCGCTCGGCCATCGAGGTGCGCAGGTGGCGCATCAGCAGCTCGACGATCAGCTTGATCTCGTCCTTGGAGAGCTTGTGGAAGACGATCACCTCGTCGAGGCGGTTGAGGAACTCGGGCCGGAAGACCTTCTTCAGCTCGCCGGTGATCCGGTTCTTCATGTCGTCGTAGGTCATCCCGGTCTCGTCCGAGACGGAGAAACCGAGCGGCGTGTTGCGCGCGATGTCCGCGGCGCCGATGTTCGACGTCATGATCACGATCGCGTTGCGGAAGTCCACGGTGCGACCCTGCGCGTCGGTCAGCCGGCCGTCCTCCAGGATCTGGAGCAGGATGTTGAAAACGTCCGGGTGTGCCTTCTCGATCTCGTCGAGCAGCAGCACGCAGTAGGGCTTGCGCCGCACGGACTCGGTCAGCTGACCGCCCTCGTCATAGCCGATGTAGCCGGGCGGTGAACCGACGAGCCGCGACACGGAGTGCTTCTCCATGTACTCGGACATGTCGATCCGCACCATCGCGTCCTCGTCGCCGAACAGGAACTCGGCGAGGGTGCGCGCCAACTCCGTCTTGCCGACGCCGGAGGGGCCGAGGAAGATGAATGAGCCGGTCGGGCGCTTCGGGTCCTTGAGGCCCGCGCGCGAACGCCGGATCGCCTTGGAGACAGCCTCGATCGACTTCTGCTGGCCGATGACGCGCTTGTGGAGCTCGTCCTCCATGCGCATCAGCTTCTTGGACTCGGCCTCGGTCAGCTTGAACACGGGGATGCCGGTCCACATCGAGACGATGTCGGCGATCTCGTCCTCGCCGATCTCCGGGCGCTCGCCGCCCTCGCCCGACTGCCACTGGTCCTCGAGCTCGCGCTTCTTGTTCGTCAGGCGCCGCTCCTTGTCGCGCAGGCCGGCGGCCTTCTCGAACTCCTGCGCCTCGATGGACGCCTCCTTGTCGCGCCGCGTCTGCTCGATCTCGTCCTCGAGGTCGCGGTACACGGGCGGTGCGGTCATCGCCTTGATGCGCGCCCGCGAAGCGGCTTCGTCGATCAGGTCGATTGCCTTGTCCGGAAGGAACCGGTCGGAGATGTAGCGGTCCGCGAGCTCGGCCGATGCGTGCAGGGCCTCGTCGGTGATCTTCACGCGGTGGTGCTGCTCGTAGCGCTCGCGCAACCCCTTGAGGATCTGCTCGGTCTCCTCAGTGGAGGGCTGGTCGACCTTGATCTGCTGGAAGCGCCGCTCGAGCGCGGAATCGCGCTCCAGGTACTTGCGGTACTCGTCGAGCGTGGTCGCGCCGATCGTCTGCAGCTCGCCGCGGGCCAGCGCCGGCTTCAGGATCGAGGCCGCGTCGATCGCGCCCTCGGCCGCCCCCGCGCCGACGAGGTTGTGCAGCTCGTCGATGAAAAGAATGATGTCGCCGCGCTGGGTGATCTCCTTCATCACCTTCTTGAGGCGCTCCTCGAACTCGCCGCGGTACTTGGAGCCCGCGACCAGCGCCGCGAGGTCGAGCGTGTAGATCTGCTTGTTCTTGAGCAGCTCCGGCACCTCGCCGTTCGAGATGCGCTGCGCGAGCCCCTCGACGACGGCGGTCTTGCCGACGCCGGGCTCGCCCACCAGCACGGGGTTGTTCTTGGTGCGGCGCGAGAGGATCTGCATCACGCGCTCGATCTCTGTCTGGCGACCGACGACCGGGTCCAGCTTGGACTCGGCGGCAAGCTTGGTGAGGTTGCGCCCGAACTGGTCGAGCAGCTTCGAGGACTTCTTGCCCTCGGGTCCACCGGCCGCGCCCGCTCCCTGGCGGCGGCTCCCGGGCCCCGACAACATCCGGATCACTTCATTGCGAATCTTCTCCGAGTCCGCGTCGAAGTCGAGCAGGATGCGGGCCGCGACGCCCTCGTTCTCGCGCACCAGTCCCAAGAGGATGTGTTCGGTGCCGATGTAGTTGTGTCCGAGGCTCAGCGCTTCGCGCAGCGCGAGCTCGAGGACCTTCTTGGCGCGGGGCGTGAACGGGATCTGACCGGAGGTGACCTCCTCGCCCGACCCGACGATCCGGACCACCTGCGCGCGCACGCGCTCGACCGTGATGTCGAGCGACTCGAGGACGCGGGCCGCAAGGCCCTCCTCCTCGCGCAGCAATCCCAGCAGGATGTGTTCCGTGCCGATGTAGTTGTGCTTGAGCTGCCGGGCCTCTTCCTGGGCTAGGACGACGACCTGACGCGCTCTCTCTGTGAATCTCTCGAACACGCTGGTTACCTGCTCGTTAAACCTTTCGTCGGTTCGATGGTTACGAGGTTGGGTCGCAGTGTAGGAAGCTTTCCTTGCTGTCCTTTTCGGCAGATTCTGTCCGCTAGATCAGACCCCCGACCGAATTCGTGCGCCGGTGACCCATTGTAACAACGGGTCGTGACCGTTCTTCCCGGTCTCCTACCCGCTTCCCAAGCCGAGTTTGGCAGCTTGCGCGAGGGTTTTGCGCACCTATCGAAAAGTCGTGCAAGGAGCGGTGTTCAGCGTTCGCGGAGCGCCGGGAAGAGCACGACCTCCCGAATGGAGTGCCGGCCGGCCAGCATCATCATCAGCCGGTCGATGCCCATTCCCATGCCGCCGGCCGGCGGCATGCCCTGCTCCAGCGCGAACAGATAGTCCTCGTCGAAGGGGTGCGCCTCCTCGTCGCCGGCCGTCTGCAGCGCGCTGTTGCTGCTCGAAGCGCACGCGCTGCTCGTCGGGGTCGTTCAGCTCGCTGAAGGCGTTCGCCACCTCGACACCGCCGATGAATCCCTCGAACCGCTCGACCAGACCCGGCTCGGAGCGGTGCGGCTTGGCGAACGGCGACAGCTCGACCGGATAGTCGAGCACGAAGGTGGGCTGGATCAGCTTGGGCTCGACATGCTTCGAGAGCAGCTCGTCGACGAGCTTGCCCCAGCCCGGCGCGGCTCGCGGGTTCGCTCGATGCCGCGCTCGCGCATCGCGCGGCAAGCAGGCTTCGCGGTCGCCGCTGCTCGCGTGCATGTCGATGCCGGTGTGCGTCGATGATCGCGTCGCGCAGCGTCACGCGGCGCCACGGCGGGCTGAGGTCGATCGTCTCGCCCTCGCGCTCGATCGTGGTGGTGCCGATGGTCTCGCGCGCGACGTACGCGACCAGCTCCTCGGTCATCGCCGCCACCTGCGATGTAGTCCGCGTAGGCCTCGTAGGTCTCGAGCATCGTGAACTCGGGGTTGTGCTTGTGCGAGAGCCCCTCGTTGCGGAAGTCCTTGCCGATCTCGTAGACCTTCTCGAGGCCGCCGACGATCAGGCGCTTGAGGTAGAGCTCGGGCGAGATCCGCAGGTACAGCTCGCGGTCGAGCGCGTTGTGATGGGTCGTGAACGGCCGGGCCAGCGCGCCGCCGTAGAGCGGCTGCAGCACGGGCGTTTCGACCTCGAGAAAGCCCCGCTCGTCGAGGAACCGGCGAACCGCCGTGATCACGCGGCTGCGCAGCACGAACAGCGCGCGCGCCTCCTCGTTGGCGATCAGGTCCAGCTCGCGGTGGCGATAGCGCTGCTCGACGTCGGCGAGCCCGTGGTACTTGTCGGGCGGCGGGCGCAGTGACTTCGCGAGCAGGGTCCAAGCGTCGGCCCGGACCGACAGCTCGCCGCGCCGGGTGCGGAACGGCGCGCCCTCGATGCCGATGACGTCGCCCAGGTCGAGGCCCACGAGCTGCTCGTAGGAGTCGCCCAGCACGTCCTTGCGGGCATGCAGCTGGATGCGGCCCGAGCGGTCGGCGAGGTCCAGGAAGGCGGCCTTGCCGTGACCGCGCCGCCCCGTCAGGCGGCCGGCCAGCCGACGGTCTCGTCGGTCTCCTCGCCGTCCGCCAGCCCGGCGTGGCGGTCGAGCACGTCGGCGACCGCCGTGCGGTCGGGAAAGTCGTAGGGGAACGGGTCGGTGCCGGCCGCGCGCAGCTCGTCGAGCTTGCGCCGGCGCTCCTCGATCAGCCGCTCCTCGCCACCGGCCTCGTGCTGTTCGTCAGGGCACAGTCGAGCGTACCACGCGTAGGCGCCCCGACTCGCGGGCGGGCTGCCCACGTCTGCTGGGTGATGGTCGCCCGCGTCGCGGTTAGGCCGCTTCGATCTTCGTGATCTTGAGTTTCCGCGAGGGGCCGCGGGGCACCTGGACGGTGACCACGTCGCCGCGCTTGTGCCCGACCAGCGCGCTGCCGACCGGCGACTCGTTCGAGAGCCGGTTCTCGGACGGGTCGGCCTCGGCGGAGCCGACGATGTGGTACATGACCGACTTGTCGGACTTCTGGTCCTTGACCCAGACCTTGGTGCCCACCGAGACGGTGCCGGCGTCGATCGACTTCTGGTCGATCACGGTTGCGTTTCGCAGCTTGTCCTCGAGCGTCGCGATCCGCGCCTCGAGCATTGCCTGCTCGTTCTTGGCGTGGTCGTACTCGGCGTTCTCGCTGATGTCGCCGAACTCCCGCGCCTCCTTGATGCGCTCGGCGACCTCGCGCCGCCCGGTCGTGCGGAGGTGCTCTATCTCGGCACTGAGCTTCTCGTAACCCTCGGGTGTGAGGACGATGTCTCTTGGCATCTCAGGTAAGAAAGTCCCGCATTTAAGCTTGAAATTGGGGCCGCACGCCCCCCGGCGGACCGGCAAGTATAACGACGGGACATGCCGGTCCCAAAACGCTCCGGAACCGCGGAGTTCAGCGGTTTCTCTCGTATACGAGCCGCAGGCCCTTGAGCGTCAGCAGGTCGTCGACCAGATCGATGCTGTCCGTGAAGCCGGCGATCACGCTCGCCATCCCGCCCGGTCGCGATCGTGGTGACTCCGTCCCCGAGCTCGGCGCGCAGCTTCCCGCAGATGCCGTCCACCTGGGCGGCGAAGCCGTACACGATCCCCGACTGGACGGCCGCCTCGGTCGACTTCCCGATCAGGGAGCGGGGCTCGGCGATGTCGACCTTGGTGAGCCGGGCGGCCCTGGAGGTGAGCGCCTCGATCGAGATCTCGATCCCGGGGGCGATGATGCCGCCGAGATACTCGCCTGCGCGTGACACGACGTCGTAGTTGATGGCCGTGCCGAAGTCCACGATCACGCACGCGTCGCCGCACATCTCGTAGCCGGCGACCGCGTTCACGAGCCGGTCGGGCCCCAGCTCGTGGGGGTTCTCGAGCAGGATCGGCATCCCAGTCTTGGTGCCCGGCCCCACGATCAGCGCCTCGCGCTCGAGGTAGCGCTCGAACATGTGGCGGTACTCGGACACGAGCCGCGGGACCACCGAGGAGACCGCCTCGCCGTGGATCTGGTCGAACCCGATGCCGCGCAGCGCGAGCAGGTTGTGCATCACCACCGCCAGCTCGTCCCCGGTCGACTGGCGATCCGTGGAGAAACGCCAGTGCTCGACGAGCTCGGCGCCGTCGAACGCGCCGACGTGGGTCTGGGTGTTGCCGACGTCGATGGTCAGGAGCACCGCGCGATTATCTACGGGATCAGCGTGCCGACACGCTCGACGCGCTGGCCCGCAGGCAGGCTCGCGAGGGCGTCGCCCAGCCGGGAACCGTCCGGGAGCCGCAGCGCGGGGTCGAGCTCCAGGAGCGGTACCAGCACGAACCGCCGGCTCGTGACCTCCGGATGGGGCAGGCGCAGGCGCTCCGAGTCGAGCACCTCGTCCCCGACCATCAGCACGTCGATGTCGATCGGGCGGGGGCCGTGGCGAGGCCCGGCCGTGCGGCCCATCTCCCCCTCGATCTGCTTGCAGACGTCGAGCAGCTCCAGCGGCCCGAGGGTCGTCGCGACCCGCGCGACCGCGTTCAGGAAGTCGCCCTGGTCGAGCACCTCGCCGACGGGCTCGGTCTCGTAGACGGAGGAGCAGGCCTCGACCTGCACGGCTTCACGCTGCGCCAGGCGCTCTACCGCGTCGCGCAGCTGTGCGAGCCGGTCACCGACGTTCGAGCCCAGCCCGAGCCAGGCCTCCCTGGCCTGCGTCAGCGGCTGACCTCGACCGAGACCTCGTCGACGGGGAGTGGGATGGGCGGCTCGGGCTTGGTCGCCCGGACCACGATCCCGCTCGCGCCGAAGCGCTCCTCGAGCATGTCGGCGACGGCGGTGCAGACCCGCTCGAGCGTCCGGTAGGACTGCTTGGTCGCGATCAGCGCGACCGCCTGGCAGACCGCGGAGTAATCGATCGTGTCCTCGAGGCGATCGGTCACGGTGGCGTCGCAGTCCTCGACGTCGAAGGTGATGTCGAAGACCAGGCGCTGGCCCGTCTCCTGCTCGGCGTCCGTGGCTCCATGGTGCGTGTACAGCGAGAGACCGGAGATCTCGAGGGTCACGAACGAATCCGAGGAGCCAACGTCGCGGTCGTCCTCGTAATCTCTGCCCTCTTCGAAGTTGTCCATCAGAAACCGCCCGGAAATCAAGGAAATCGAGGCGGATTCGGCGCCTCAAACGTGCTCTCGCCCACGGTAGCACTCGCCACGGCCAAGGCATCCCGGGTGGGCGCCACGTCGTGGACGCGGAACATGTGGGCGCCCCGCTCGAAGGCCAGCACGTTGGCCGCCACGGTCCCCGCCACCCGGTCTTGCTCGGGCCGCCCCGTGAGCGCTCCGATGAACCGCTTGCGGGAGGCCCCGATCACGACCGGGCGCCCGAGCGCGACGATCTCGTCCAGCCGGCGCAGCAGCTCGAGGTTGTGGTCGAGCGTCTTGCCGAAGCCGATGCCGGGATCGAGCCAGATGCGGTCTTCTCGCGATGCCCTGGCTGACGGCGAAGACGAGTCGCTCCTCGAGGAAGGCCTTGACCTCTGCGACCACGTCGTCGTATCTCGGATTCTGCTGCATCGTGCGAGGCGTCCCGAGCATGTGCATCAAGCACACGTCGACGTCCATTGCAGCCACGAACTCCGCCATGACCGAATCGCCACGGAGCGCAGTGACGTCGTTCACGAACGATGCGCCCGCTTGCAGAGCCAACTCTGCGACCAGGGCCTTTGATGTGTCGATCGAAATGGGGACGTTCTGCGCCCCCAGCGCTTCCACCACGGGCATCACCCGCCGCAGCTCCTCATCGGCGCTCACCGGTTCCGCGCCCGGACGGGTGGACTCTCCGCCCACGTCGATCAGGTCGGCGCCCTCGGCGGTCATCGCACGTGCATGTGCGAGCGCCGCGCTCGGGTCCAGGAACATCGCCGCCGTCGGAGAACGAGTCGGGCGTCACGTTCAGCACGCCCATCACCGCCGGGCGGGCGAAGGTCGTCAACGGGGCTTCTGTTGCTCGCGCTCGCGCAGCTCGATCCGGCGAATCTTGCCCGTGAGCGTCTTGGGCAGATCGTCGACGAACTCGACGAGCCGGGGGTAGGCGTATGCCGAGTGGCGGTCGCGCACGAACCGCTTGATCTCGTCGGCCAGCTCGTCGGAGGGCTCGTGGCCCTCCGCCAGCACGAGGAACGCCTTGACGACGTGGCCGCGGCGCTCGTCGGGTGAGGCCACCGCCGCGGCCTCGCGCACCGCCGGATGCTCGATGCACGCGGACTCCACCTCGAACGGCCCGATCCGGTAGCCGGCCGAGATGATCACATCGTCGGCGCGGCCGGAGTACCAGTAGTACCCGTCTGCGTCCTGCTCGGCGGCGTCCTTGGTGTGGAACCAGTCGCCGCCGAAGGTCTCCTCCGACTCCTCCGGGCGGTTCCAGTAGCCGAGCGGGTAATGCGGGTTGGACCGCGCGCGCAGGCAGATCTCGCCCCGCTCGCCCTGCGCGACCGGCCGCTCGTCCTCGTCCAGGATCTGCACGTCCCAGCCGGGCATCGGCCTTCCCATCGAGCCCTCGCGCACCTCCATGAACGGGTAGTTCGCGACCAGCGGGTACGACTCCGTCAGGCCGTAGAAGTCCAACACGGTGATCCCGTACTGGTCACGGAACCAGCGGATCGCCTCCGGGTTCAGCGGCTCGCCGGCGGAGCAGACGATCCGGAAGTCCTGCGGGTACCGCTTGCCGGCGTCGGACACCCCCATCATCGCCCGCATCGCGGTGGGCGTCGTGAAGACGTTCGTCGGGCGGTGCTTCGACAGCACGGCGAGCTGCTGCTCCGGATCGAAGCCCCCCTCCCGCTGGAAGACGAACTGCGTCGCGCCGAGCCGCCACGGGCCGATCAGCGGAGCGATCCCGGCGGCCCATGCCCACTCCCCCATGCCGTGGAACAACTCGCCGTCGCGCAGGTCGTGGCAGTAGACGAACTCCTCGTGAGCGAGGACATAGCGATGCGCGTGCAGGATGCCCTTTGCCAGGCCGGTCGTGCCGGAGGAGTAGTAGAGCTGGGCGGGGTCGTCCGCGGCCGTGTCCACGGTCTGGAAGTTCGAGGAGGCGCCGGCGAGCAGGTCCTCGTCCAGCACGATCACGTGCTCGACCAGATCGCGATCGACCCGGTCGGCGTTGTCCGCGTTGGTGACGAGCACCTTCGCCTGGGAGTCCGTGATGCGGTGGCGGATGCCCTCGTCCCCGTACAGCACCGACATGGAGAGCAGGATCGCGCCCGCCTTCCAGGTGCCGATGAACATGGCGGCCGTCTCGGGCGTCGGCGGCAGCAGCATCGCGACGCGGTCGCCGCGCTCGACGCCGTGGGCGCGTCAGGACATTTGCGCTCTTCGCCGCGAGGTCCTGCAGCTCACCCCAGCCGACCGAGCGCTCGTTGCCGCGCCAGTCCTCCCACACCATCGCGAGCTTGTCGCGCGGGTGCTTGTCGCAGACGTCGGCGGCGATGTTGTAGCGCGGCGGGACGTGCCACCGATGCGCGGCGCAGGCTTCCTCGTAGGTGCGCGCGGCAGTCGTCGCCACGGCGGCGAGTATATGCCCGGGAGCGTTATCAAGGCCCGGGAAAACCGGGTCAGGTAAGGGCTGCGTCGAACTTTCGCAATCTACGTCCGACAGGTGGACGCGGATTGCGGAAGTTCCGAAGCGCGACGCGCCTCGCCCCTACCTACCGGTTTTCAGTCCCTACGGGTCGCGGCGCATCTCCGCCGTGCCGCCGGCGAGGCCGGGGCGCGGCGGGTGCGGCAGCGGCCGGGGCTCGGCCACCGGGCGCCGGGCGGGCTCCACCGGGGGCGCGGCCGGGGGCTCGCGCTCGGGCTCGGGGGCGCCGAACACCTCTTCCTCGGACTTGCCGGCGAGGAGCGCCTCGAACTCGTCGCGCTCGATCGTCTCGTGCTCGAGCAGCAGCTTCGAGAGGCGGTCGAGCGCCTCGCGGCGGTCGCCCAGGACCTGGCGGGCGGTCTGGTGCGCCTCCTCGACGATGCGCCGGATCTCGTCGTCGATCTCGCGCGCGATCTCCTCCGAGTAGTCGGACGTCGCGCTGAACTCGCGACCGAGGAAGGGCTGCGACTGGTCGTGGCCGAAGACACGCGGCCCGAGCTTCTCGGACATTCCGAAGCGCATCACCATCTGCTTCGCGGTCGCGGTCACCTTCTCGAGGTCGTTGGCCGCGCCGGTGGTGATCTCGCTGAAGACGAGCTCCTCGGCCGCGCGCCCGCCGAGCGTCATGGCGAGCGAGTCGGACAGCTCGGCGCGGGTGGTGAGGAACTTGTCCTCGGTCGGGAGCGAGATCGTGTACCCGAGCGCCTGGCCGCGGGAGATGATCGAGATCTTGTGCACGGGGTCGGTGTTCTCGAGGTAATGCGCGACCATCGCGTGGCCCATCTCGTGGAAGGCGGTGATCATCCGCTCCTTCTCGCCCATCACGCGGGTCTTCTTCTCGGGCCCCGCGATCACCCGCATGATCCCCTCTTCGAGCTCGTGCTGGGTGATCTCGCGCTTGTTGTTACGGGCCGCGAGCAGCGCCGCCTCGTTCACGAGGTTCGCGAGATCGGCGCCCGTGAACCCGGGCGTCTGACCGGCGAGGTTGTCGAGGTCGATCTCCTTGGCGAGCGGCTTGCCGCGCGTGTGCACCTCGAGGATCCGCGCGCGGCCCTTGCGGTCCGGGCGGTCGACGACGACCTGGCGGTCGAAGCGGCCGGGGCGCAGCAGCGCCGGGTCGAGGATGTCGGGACGGTTGGTGGCGGCGATCAGGATGATGTTGTCCTTCATCTCGAAGCCGTCCATCTCGACCAGCAGCTGGTTCAGCGTCTGCTCGCGCTCGTCGTGGCCGCCGCCGAGACCGGCGCCGCGGTGGCGGCCGACGGCGTCGATCTCGTCCATGAAGATGATGCAGGGGGAGTTCTGCTTGGCCTGCTCGAACAGGTCACGCACGCGGGAGGCGCCGACGCCGACGAACATCTCGACGAAGTCCGAGCCCGAGATCGAGAAGAACGGCACCCCGGCCTCGCCGGCCACCGCGCGGGCCAGCAGCGTCTTGCCGGTGCCGGGCGGGCCGTACAGGAGCACGCCCTTCGGAATCCGCGCGCCGAGCGCCTGGAACTTCTTGGGGTTCTCGAGGAACTCCTTGATCTCGTGCAGCTCCTCAACGGCCTCGTCGACTCCGGCCACGTCGCGGAACGTGACCTTCGGCGAGTCGACCGACAATCGCTTGGCGCGGGACTTGCCGAAGCTCATCACGCGCGAGCCGCCGCCCTGCACCGAGTTCATGAGGAAGATCCAGAAGCCAAGCAGCAGGATGAACGGCAGGATGTAGGTCAGCAGCGAGAGCCAGTTCGAGCCGCCCTTGCCTTTCACTGACAGCGAGACGTCGTTTTTCCTCAACAGGGGAATCAACCGCGGCTCGTAGTTGTCCGGGTAGCCCGTCTCGTACTTCGTCTTGCCGTCGATCGCCGTGACGTTGAGCGTGTTGTCACGCGTATTGATCGTGACGCTCTTGACCTGGCCGTTCTCGACCTGGGTGAGGAACTGGCCGAAGTTGGGCTTCGGCTTCTCGTCGCTCTGGCCGAGGAAGCGCTGGGCGAAGAAGGCGAGCACGACCACGATCAGGATCGGGAAGGTCGCGTTTTTGAGGAATCTGCTCATGTTTCCGCAGGAATGACGGCGTGCGCAACCGCTAGCCGAGCCGCGAAACAAGCCTAGCAGGGCATTTGTGACGTATAGCTCGTTTACGGGGGCGCTGAGGCGCCGGATCATTGGGTGAATATCGGGCATTCTGCGCGCCCGTCTTGACCTCCTGCCAGGATGCGGCTCAGGCGGCGTGCAGGCGGCCTTCGCCCGGGTTCTCGTCGAGCGCCGCCACGTAAGGCAGGTTGCGGTAGCGCTGGTCGAGGTCGAGCCCGTATCCGACCACGAACCGGTTCGGGATCTCGAAGCCCACGTACCGGATCGGCAGCTCGATCTTGCGGCGGGCCGGCTTCACGAGGAGCGCGCAGACCTCGAGCGAGCGCGGATTCCGCCCCCGGAGGTTGCGCAGCAGATAGTTGAGCGTGAGGCCGGAGTCGACGATGTCCTCGACGATCAGCACGTCCTTGCCCTCGATCGAGGAGTCGAGGTCCTTCAGGATCCGCACCACTCCCGAGGAGTCCGTCAGCGACCCATAGCTCGACACGGCCATGAAGTCGAGCTCGCAGGGCAGGTGCACCTCGCGCATCAGGTCCGCGAGGAAGAAGACCGCCCCCTTGAGGACGCCCATCATGAAGAGGTCCCGGCCCTCGTAGTCGCGTGAGACCTGGGCTCCGAGCTGCGCCACGCGGCGCTGCAGCTCGTCGGCCTTGACGACGACCTCACCTACGGGGGGGTGCTGCCCGGCCTCCACGCGAGCCAGTCTAGTAACTGGGCTAGTCGGCGGCGCCCACTGCTCGCGCCCGCAGGCGCATGGTGGCGGAGGTCCGCTCGTCCAGCTTGAACAGGTCGGAGACCGCCACCCCCGCGACCCATGCGATCTCGTCTCCCGACAGGACCACCGGCAGCGAGCGGCGCAGCGAGCGCGGGACCTTGCGGTCGCTGAACACGTCCTGCAGGGATTTCGTTCCGCCGAGCCCGAGCGGCTGCATGCGATCGCCCTCACGCCACGCGCGCACCGTCAGCGTTCCGGCGAGCCGGCCGGCGTCCAGCAGCGGCTCGTCCAGCGAGCCCACATCGCTCCCCGCTGGGGAGCGGCCCGGGCTCGGCCCGCACCTCCCACGCCCCGAAGCGGCAGTTGCCCGGCACAGGCAGGGCTGCGGCCGCCGGCGCAGCTGCCTCGGGGTCGCGCAGAAACCGCACGACGCCGTATTCCGCGACAGCCCGCACGCCGCCGCCGAGCTCCGCCACGCCGCTGCCGCCCCGCTCCGCGAGCCGCTCGATCTCGCGCATCCGCTCCGGGCGGAGCGGCAGGGGCATGCCCGCGGCCGACTCCGCCAGACGCTGGAGGAGCAGCCGGCGCAGCGCCGGCGGCTCGGATGCCAGGCGTGCCACTTCGACCGTGGGCGGATGGCCGCCCGCGCCCGCGCGCTCGAGCGCCTCGTCCACCGCCCGCTCCAGGACCTCCTGCTCGTCCCGCAGCTGCGCCGCGGTCGCGAGCACGTTCTCCTCGACCGCGGGGTGGATCTCGCGCAGCGCCGGGATCACGTCGAGCCGCAGGCGGTTTCGCGCCAGCGTGCGGTCCTGGTTGGACTCGTCCTCGCGCCATTCGAGACCGGCCTCCCGGCAATACGCACGCGTGTCCGCGCCGCTCACGGCCAGCAGGGGCCGCACGATCCGGTCCCTGCGCGGCGCCATCCCGAGCAGCGCGCGCCGGCCGGGCGACGACGCGAGCCGGTAGAGCACCGTCTCCACCTGGTCGGAGGCCGTGTGCCCGGTGGCCACCAGGTCGAGGCCGGCGCGGCTGCGCACCGACTCGGCCGCCGCGTAGCGCGCCTCGCGCGCCCGCGCCTCGAGACTCCCGGTCGGCGCCACCTGCACGTGCTCGACGTGGAGCGGTACGCCCAGGGCCTCGCACAGTTCCCGGCAGAAGGACTCGTCCTCGTCCGCCGCCGCGCGCAGGCCGTGGTGCACGTGCAGCGCCTCGATGCGGCCGGGCCCGAGATGCCGCACGAGCGCGTGCACGAGGCACACGGAATCGGCGCCGCCGGACAACAGCGCCAGCACCCGCGCCGGCGGCGCCAGCGCGCTGCTGCCCTGCAAGGCGGCCATCACCCGGTCGGACGGCTCAGTGGACATATCTCGTATTTAACGCCGGTTGGTATGTGGAGCCGCGCGTGGCGAGCCGATTTGGCCCCTTATGGCCAGTGTCCCCGTCACCGGCATCCGGCGTCGCCATGCTCTGGCGGCGCTCGTCTCCGTTTCGCTGCTGCTGGCGCTTGCGGCCCTTGCGGTGGCCGGAACCGAGCGCAGCATCGCCGACGGAGACCAGGCGGAGGCCGTACCCGGCGAGCTGATCGTCGGCTTCACCTCCGCGGCCACCGAGTGGCAGGAGAAGCGCGCCGTGCAGAAGGCGCGCGGCGAGGTCTCCGACCGGATCGATTCCGTCGACGCGGCGGTCGTGACGGTCGATCCCAACAGGACCGACGACGCCACCGCGCGGCTGGAGCGAAACCCCGCAGTCGATTTCGTCGAGCCCAATTTCGTGCTGCGCGCCAGCCGCATCCCGAACGACCGCAGCTTCGGTGAGCAGTGGGGCCTTCGCAATCTCGGACACTTCGACGGGAAGGTGGGAGCCGACGTCTCCGCAACCCAGGCCTGGGACGTGACGACCGGCGGCAACGTGACCGTCGCCGTGGTGGACACCGGCGTTGCCTACAAGCACCCGGACCTGACCGGTAACGCCTGGAAGAACCCGGGCGATCCGATCAACGGGGCCGATGACGACGCGGACGGGTTCGCCGACGACGTATTCGGAGCCGACTTCTTCTCGAACGACTCCAACCCCGACGACGACGGCGGCCACGGCACGCACGTGGCCGGCATCATCGCCGCCCAGGGCAACAACGCCCTCGGCGTCACGGGCGTGAACTGGGACGCGAACCTGATGGCACTCAAGTTCCTCGACGAGAACGGCGAGGGGAACACGGCCGACGCGGCCAACGCGATCGACTACGCCGTGGCACACGGGGCCCGCGTGGTGAACGCCAGCTGGGGCGGTCCCTCCTTCAGCCAGGCCCTGTACGGGTCCATCAAGCGCGCCGGCGACCGCGGGCGTGATGGTCGTCGCCGCAGCGGGCAACGAGGGGGCCAACTCGGACGTCAAGCCCGACTACCCCGCCGGCCTTCGACCTGCCGAACGTCGTGTCGGTGGCGGCGACCGACCGCTCCGACCAGCTGCTCGACTTCTCGAACTTCGGCGCGAAGTCCGTCGACCTGGCGGCACCGGGCGACGACGTCTACTCGACCGTGCCGACGCTCTCCGACCCCAGCGGGTACGCCGCGTTCAGCGGTACCTCGATGGCGGCGCCCTTCGTCAGCGGCGCGGCGGCCCTTTATCTGTCCAAGTTCCCGCAGGCGAGCGTCGACCAGATCAAGGCCGCGCTCATGCAGACGGCGGACCGCCTGCCGACGCTGGCGGGCAAGACGGTCAGCGGGGGCCGGCTCGACGTCGCCAAGGCACTTGGCGCTGCGTCGCCCTCGACGGGTCAGGGGCGCGACACCACTCCTCCCTCGGCCTTCGCGCTGATCCGCCCGCGCTACCGGCTCGCCACGCAAAAGCGGGCCCTCGGCTTCAAGTGGCAGCGCTCGCGCGATGCCAGCGGCATCCGCCTGTACCGCCTCTACCTCAACGGCAGGGTCGTGCGGACCGTGAAGGACAAGGACGGTCCCGGCGGACGCGACCCGAACCCGCGCACCAAGTTCCACCTGCGCGGCGGCAAGCACCGCTGGTTCGTGCGGGCCTGGGACTACGCGGGGAACAAGCGCACCAGCCGCGCGTTCGCCGGCTCGAAGACGCGGAAGAGCAGCGTCCTGTACGTCGGCCAGCGCGGGCCGCACGGCAAGCGCCAGCGCGCCAAGGTGCGCCAGCGCGCGCAGGCCGAGGCCAAGGCGTCGCCAAGGCCAAGGCCAGGCGGCGCTAGCCCGCTGATTCGCGGGCGGCTGGGCCAAGAAGAGCGAAGTCGGCTCGCGGAACCCCTTGAGCCGCACCTCGCCGATCGCCTCGAACTCGAGGTCGGTCCGGTCGCGAGCCGCCTCCACCACGGTGTCCGTGACGAGCACCTCTCCCGCCTGGGCGCGCGCCACCACGCGTGAGGCGAGGTTCACGTTGCCCCCGTAGTAGTCGCCGTCCCTGTACACGGTGCGGCCGTAGTGGATCCCGATGCGGGGGCTGGAGCGCCGTTCGAACCCCTGCTGGAAGCCGATCGCCCAGTCCGTCAGCGCAACCGGATCGGTGCCGACGATCATCACGCCGTCGCCGATGTTCTTGATCACGCGCGCGCTGGCGGGAAGCGAGTCCTCCACCGACGTGACGAAGCGCTCGACCAGGTCGAGCGCCTCCTCCTCGCCCTCTTCCTCGGTGAAGCGCACGAAGCCCACGAGGTCCGCGAACACGATCGCGACGCGCAGCTGGCCGAGCGCCTCGCGCTCGTCGTCGAAGAGGTCCGACCACATGTTGGCGATCACGTCCTGCTCCACCGCGTGCCTCAGGAAGGTGCGGTGCAGGTAGACCATCAGCGGCGTGGTCTGGGGCAGCAGCTCGGCGATCAGCTCGCCCATCTCCTCGGACATCTGCGTCGACGGCACGCCTCCCTTGATCAACGGCTCGTGCACGTAGATGCGAAAGAGGCGGGCCTCGGCGTCCGCGATCTGGCGCAGCCCCTGTCCGTACACGTGCAGGACCTGGAGGAAGGCGACCAGCGGGAACCCGGCCTCCAGCACCGCTGCCATGTAGCGCAGCGCCTCGAGGTCCTCCTCCCCGAGGTGTTCGAGCATCCACGCGGGGAGGCCCATGGACCGCCACAGCCGTTCGACCAGAGCCTCCTCCAAGCCGGTCGTCTTCGCCACCTGTGCGAGGTCGAAGCGGCGCTCGCGCGCCGGGAACAACTCCTCGACGTACCCGAACGCGAGCCGACCGTCCTCGCCGGCCTCCTTGATGTCCGCGAGCGAGTACCCCTGCTCGCGCAGGCGCGCGACGATGCGCGCGTGCGCGGCCGCGGCGCGCGTCCAGCGCCCACGGTAGTCGGGGATGATCCCCTCCGCGCCCCAGCGCTTCAGCGTCGAGGTCGACACGCCGGCCTGGCGCGCCGCCTCTGCGAGGCTGATCTCATCGCGCTCGGGCACGGCGCCAAGCTACTAGAGAGGCACCGGCTTGCGGTGGCGATCCTGTGTCCGCTTGCAGGTCGTGCTTCAGCGCACGAGGCGCGCGGTGACACGCACCGCGTTCAGCGGGGTGTCGCTGCGGTCGAGGCGCAGGAAGCTGCGCCCGACGTGGAGCTGGCGGCAGAACGGGCACCGCACGAGCGACGCGATCGGGATCGGCGCGGCCGGCACGATCGGCACGTCGCACGACGGACAGGACATGGTGCCGCGACCGATCGTCTGGACCTCCTCCCGCGTGTCCTTGCGCGGAACGTAGATCTCGTTCGCGCGCAGGCGCTCCAGCTCGTGTCGTTCGCCGGGCTCCCCCAGGATGCTCATGGCCACGAATCTTAGGGCGGGAGGGGATCCACCAGCACGCCGGGGTTGAGGATCGCGCCCGGGTCGAGCGCCGCCTTCGCGGCCCGCAGGGCAACGGCGAACCGGTCCGGCCGCTGGCGGTCGTACCAGGGCCGGTGGTCCCGCCCGACCGCGTGGTGATGCGTGATCGTCCCGCCGCCCGCGCTCACGGCCTCCGCGGCCGCCGCCTTGATCTGATCCCACTGCTCCAGCTCGGAGCCCCGGCGGGCCGGGGCCAGCACCGTGTAGTAGGGCGCGGGCCCGTCCGGGTACACGTGCGTGAACCGGCACATCACCCGGCCGTCGCCGCAGACCTCGCGGACCGCGCGTTCCGTCGCCTCCATCACGGAGGTGTGGAAGGTGGCGAACCGGTCCCACGTGATCGCCGTCTCGAACGTGTCGCTGATGACACCGCACGCCACGAAGGTGTCGCGCAGGTAGGGAGCGCGCAGGAACGTGTCGCGCCACGCGCCGACCGAGTCCTTGCCGTCGCTGCGCTTGCCCACCCTTCCGCCGTGATCGGTCGCCAGCTCGAGCGGCGCGCTCCATCCATGAATCGACCGGGTGGTCCGCTGACTCGAAGCCCAACACGAGCAGTGCGCCCTCCGATGACGCGCCGGTGATCTCCGCCTCGCGTGGGTCCAGCAGGCGGCAGTTGGTCGGGTACAGGCCGCTCTGCGACAGCGCGCGCACCGCTTCCGCGCCGGCTGCGAAGTCCGCGTACGTCACGGCGGCGGACGACTTGTGCGTCGGGCGATCCTGCACGCGCACCCAGGCCTCGGTGATCACGCCGAGGATGCCCTCCGACCCCAGCAGCATGCGGTCCGGACTGGGACCGGCGCCCGAGCCCGGGAGGCGCCGCGTCTCGATGTCCCCCGTCGGCGTCACGGCCGAGATCGACTCGACCAGGTCGTCGATGTGGGTGTAGAGCGTCGCGAAGTGGCCGCCCGCGCGTGTGGCGATCCACCCGCCGAGCGTCGAGAGCTGGAAGGACTGCGGGAAGTGGCGCAGCGTGAGCCCGTGCTCGCGCAGCTGATCCTCGAGGTGCGGCCCCGTCGCGCCGGCCTGGATCAGCGCGGCGCGGGACGCGCGGTCGACCTCGAGCACCCGGTCGAGCCCTGCGAGATCGAGCGTCACCGCGCCCGCGTAGCCGTCGCCCACGCGCGCCTCGACGCCGCCGACGACGCTCGTCCCTCCGCCGTACGGGATCACCGCGGCGCCCCGCTCGCCGCACCACTCGAGCACCTCGGCAATTTCGCGCGCGTCGCGGGGAAACGCGACGACGTCGGGCACGTGGTCGAAGCGGCCGCGGAAGGCGCGCACGATGTCCCGGTACGCCTTGCCGTAGGCGTGGGACGCGCGTTCGTGCGCGTCGGTCGTGCAGATGTCCGCGAGCGGGCCGGGCGCGGTCAGCCGCGGCGCCGGCAGCTCGACCTCCTCGAGCGGAACGGGTTGCTCGACGTCTCCGTCACCGAAACCGAGGTGGGAACGAATCCCGTCGGCCGCCGTGCGCAGCTCCTGCGCCGAGGGCTGCTCGTCCTCGTACCCCCACCCCCAATGGCTACGCCTGCGGCCTGCGGACTGCGGACTGCGGACTACCAATGCACCCCGCGCATCAGATGCGCGAACGCGACGCCCTCCGCGGAAACCTCCGCATCCTTCTTCTTCTCGCCCTTCGCCGCGGAGCTCTCCGGGAACAGCTTGTACGCCGTGTTGAGGATCACGTCGACCGACTTCGGCGCGAGCGCGTAGAGCACCTCGCCGAACGTGCCGAGACGTGTCGCGACCTTCTTTGGCTTCTGGATCATGGCCTGCACGATCAGCTCGGCCGCCTCGTCCGGCGAAGCGGTCGGAAACGCGTCGTAGATGCCCGTCGGGGCGATCATCGGCGTGCGCACGAGCGGCATGTAGACGGTCGTGATGAACACCTTGTCGTCCACGATCTCCGAGGCGATCGAGCGGGAGAAGGCGTCGAGCGCGCTCTTGCTGGCGACGTATGCCGAGAATCGCGGCGTATTGGTCTGCGCTCCGATGGACGAGATGTTGATGATGTGGCCCAACTTGCGCTTGCGCATGTCCGGCAGGAAGCCCATGATCAGCTTCAGCGCGCCGAAGTAGTTGAGCTGCATGGTGCGCTGGTAGTCGTGGAAACGGTCGTAGGAGTTTGCGATCGAACGCCGGATGGAGCGGCCCGCGTTGTTCACGAGCACGTCCACGCGACCGTGCTCACGGAGCACGTCCTCGACCAGGCGATCGGCGTCGTCGAGGTCGGCCAGGTCGGCGGGATGCACCGTCGCGGTCCCACCCACCCCCTCGATCTCCGTCTTCAGCTCGTGCAGCTTGTCCTCGGAGCGGGCCACGAGCGCCACGATGCCGCCCGCCTCGCCGACCTTCAGGGCAAGTGCCTCGCCGATGCCGCTCGACGCGCCCGTGATGACGACGACCTTCCCCTCGATCGCGCCCCGCAGGCTGCGGTCCTTGAACAGGTCCGGGTCGAGGTTGCGCTCCCAGTAGTCCCACAGCCGGTCCGCGTACCCCTCCAGCGCAGGGACCTGGATCCCCGTGCCTTCGAGCGCGCGGTGCGCGTCGCGGGAGTCGTAGTCGCTCGGGTAGTCGATGTAGGTGAGCACCTCGCGCGGGATGCCGTAGTCGCCGAGCAGCTGGTCGGTGATCCGTCGCACCGGCGGCAGCTGCGCGATCATCGAGCGCGCCCCCTTCGGCATGACGTTCATCATCTGGCGGTCGATCCGCATGGTCGCCTCGGGGGCGTGCGCGGCGCGCGCGAAGGTGTTGACAAGCTGGCCGGCCGACTTCGGCTGCGGGTCGGTCAGGTGGAAGGCCTGCCCGTCGAGGCCCGGCTGATGTGCGATGTGGTCCATCGCGCTCGCGACGAAGTCGACGGGGACGACGTTGATCTTGCCGCCTTCGAGGCCCACGACCGGCAACCATCTCGGCACCAGGTCGCGCAGCTTCTGTATGACCTTGAAGAAGTAGTAGGGGCCGTCGATCTTGTCCATCTCGCCGGTCTGGGAGTGGCCGACCACGATCGCGGGCCTGTACACGCGCCACGGCACGGTGGCCTCGTCGCGGACGAGCTTCTCGGACTCGAACTTCGTGCGCGAATAGGGATCCGCGAGCTTCTGCCCCTCGTCGAACATGTCCTCGCGGAAGAGACCGCGGTAGCGGCCCGACACCGCGATCGAGCTGGTGTGGTGGAAGATGCCCGCGTCCAGGTCGTTGGCAAGCTCGATGGCGTGCCTGGTCCCGTCGACGTTCGCGCGCCGGTTGCTCTCCTCGTCGGCGGACATGTCGTAGATCGCGGCGAGGTGGAAGAAGTGCTCGACGCCCTGCAGCTGCTTGCGATCGGCGTCGGAGACGCCCAGGCCCGGCGCCGTGAGGTCGCCGATCACCGGGACCACGCGGTCCGGCGGCGCATCCCATGACGACAACAGCTCCTCGAGCCGCGCCCGCGACCCCTCGCGCACGAGCACGTAGATCGTGCCCTCGCGCTTCAGCAGTTCGCTCACAAGATGGCGGCCGATGAAGCCGGTCGCTCCCGTGACGAAATACCTCATGCTTCTCTCCTCACCCCGTTTGTCGACCCGCAAGATGCGCTGGGCGTGAAACATAAGTGTTTCTGGGCGCACGCGAGCTAGAGGAACGCGGAGCCCCTCGCGACGAGGTTCTGCAGCACCGCCTCCTGGATCGTCTCCCGGATGCGCTCGGACAGCTCGAATACGAGCGCCCGGTCCTCGGCGGCCTCCGGGCCGTACTGCGACAGATCGACGGGCTCGCAGAACTCGATCCGCCACTTCGACGGCAGCGGGATCGCCCCGGCCGGCCCGAACCACGGGAAGGTCGGCGTCAAAGGAAAGTATGGGGCTCCGGTGAGGCGCGCCAGCACGCGCGACTCGCCCAGCTTCGGGTAGATCTCCTCCGATCCGACGACCGCGACCGGCACGATCGGCGCGCCGGTGCGCAGGGCCAGCTCCACGAAGCCGCCGCGGCCGAAGCGCTGCAGCCGGTACCGCTCGGAGAAGGGCTTCCCCGCCCCCTTCGAGCCCTCCGGGAAGACCATCACGAGGTGGCCCTGCTCGAGCAGGCGCATCGCGTTGTACGGCGATGCCACCACTCCACCGATGCGGCGCATGAACGCGCTCACCCACGGCAGCCGGAACGCCCAGTCGAGGACCATGAAGCGGGGGTGCCGGGGGAGCGGGTGGTGCTTGAGGATCGCGACGCTCATCATCGCCGCGTCCCACGGGAGCACGCCCGCGTGGTTGGCGACGAGCAGCGCGCGGTCGTGCGACGGCACGTTCTCGACGCCCACGGCCACGGTCCGCCACCACCGCTGATACATGAGCTCGAACAGCGGATACACGATCTCGACCATCTCCTCGTCGAAGCCCCACTCGTCCTGCGCGTACTCGCCGCGCAGCCGCCGCGCCGCGCGCCGCGCGATGTCGCGCGCGGAGCCCGGCAGCGTTCCCGCTGCGCGCTCCATCGCCGCCGGCAGATCGCCTCCCTGCCTGGTGGCCTCGCGCAGCATCGCCAGGAAGTCCAGCGCGACGCGCGCCGCCTCGGGCTCGGACAGGGGGCGCGCCGCCGCCCGGCGCGGCTCCTCGATCCCGCCGACCTCCGCGTCCGCGTCCATGTCGAGGCGTAGCCGGCGAGCCCGTTCCCGCTGTGCGGCGTGGCGGTCGTCGGGGGTCACGTGCCCGCCCGCACGCGCCGCTCCTGCGCCGCGCCGTTGGTAGTCCCTGCGGCGGCGCCGGGCGCGTCGGGCAGGATGCGCCGCCCGCCCAGCTCCGCGATGAAGTCCTCCACGGCATCGGCTGTCGAGCGCGGCCGGAACCCGACCTCCTCGATCAGGCGCCGGCAGTCGACCGTGACGCCGTTGCGGAGCCACATGACCGCCTCCGGGGGCAGCCGCGCCAGCCCCAGCCGCGCTCCCACGCCAAGGGCGGCGCCGAACAGCGGGGCCGGAACGGGCACCGGCACCCGGCCGGCGAGCCGCAGCAGCTTGCTGAGCGAGATGCTGCCCTCACCCGCCACGTTCACGGGCCCGCGCACGGGCCGCCGCACGGCGGCCTCCAGCGCGGACACGGCATCCTCGGCGTGCACGAACTGCAACAGCGGGTCGTACCCGAGCTGGGTGGGCACGATGGACTGCTGCAGGTAGCGCGTGAGCGGGGAGTCGATCGCCGTCCCCAGCGTCGGCTGGTAGCGGAGCATCATCACGGTCACCTCGGGGTAGCGGCGCGCGAAGTTCTCGAAGTAGTTCTCCAGCTCGCCGACGTCGCGCTGGAACCGCGTCCGGAAGGGGAAGCGCCGGGCCATGTCCTCGGTGAAGAACTGCGGGGCGTTCGCCTCCGCTCCATATATGGCTGTGGATCCGCGCACCACGATCGTGCGCACCGACTCGGTCTTCTCGCACGCGGCGAGGAGCTGGAGGGACCCGATCACGTTGATGTCATGGAGCTGCGCGGGCGCCTTCCCCGGCTCGGGCACGAGCAGCACGTCGCAATGCGCGACGGTGTCGACCTCGGTCTGCGGAAGGAGCTTGGACAGCAGCGGGTTGCGGATGTCGGCCCGGATGAACTCCGTCCTGCCCAGGTCGGCGGCCGGGGGCCGCACGTCGAGGCCCGCGATGTACTCGAACTCGGGGTCGCGTTCGAGCCGACGCGCGAGCTCCGTCCCCCAGAAGCCCGAGACGCCGGTGATCAGGACACGCCGGCCCATCAATCGTCTAGCCGCTGCGAGAGGCTCGCGCGGAGCCCGAGCGCGAGCGGCCACCCGAGGCCGTGCGCTTCGCCGACCGCTGCGAACGCGAGTTGCGCGAGTTCGTGCTGGTCGACGCCTTTCGCGTGCCGGCCGGCTTCCTGGCCGTGGTCCTCGTCTTCTTCGCGGCGCCCGCCTTCATTGCGCCCGAGCGTTTTGCCGCGCCGGACCGCTTCGCCGCGCCGGCGGACTTGCGCGTCGTACCGCTGCGCTTCTTCGCCGGTGTGGTGCGCCCCGGCCGCCTGATGCCGGTTGCGGATTCGAGACGCGACTCGAGGCTCTCGACCTGGTTGGCGAGCCGCTCGATCGCCGTGCGGAGATCCTTCATCTCGTCGCCGGTCATCTGGCGCAGGTCGTGCAGCGCCTCGCGCACGCGATCGCTTACGCCCGCCGCTGCTCCCCTTGTTCGCTCCGCCCGGGTGACGACTTCGTCGACGACCTCTTGGGCGCGGTCGCGGGTGAGCCCGGCCGATCCGACCGTGCTCTGCACGGTGCGTTCGACCGCGCGGCGCACGGCGTCCACTCCGGTGTGCTTCGCGGCCGCCGACTTGCGCGCGGCCGACGTGGGCGCCGGCGATTTACGCGCCGTGGACTTGCGTGCCGTCGACTTGCGTGCGGTCGACTTGCTTGCCGTCGACTTGCGCGCGGTCGACTTGCTTGCGGTCGACTTCTTCGCTGAGCCGGAACGCCGGGCCGTGGGCATGGCCGCGGCCTAGCCTTTCGGGACGATCGCCGGCGGCTCTCCAGGTACGCCTTCCGTGACTGCGCTGCGTCGCAGCGTCGCTACATCGCGACCGAGTTGCTCGAGCCGCGCCTCGATCCGGTCGAGCTGGTCGGACAGCTTCGCGCCCGGCGCGCGGGTCTCGTCGCCGAGCGTCTCCATGCGCACGCCGATCTTGTCCACCGCATCCTCGACCTCCTCCAACCGCTGCGAGATCGACCGCAGTCGCCGGCCGAGCTTCTCGAGCTCGGAGGCCGACGGCAGGTTGAGCGCGTCCATCGCGGACTGCTGTGCCTGCGCGATCTTCTCGCGCGCGGAGAAAGCGCGCGACAGGGCGGAGTTGATCGCCGGGTTCTCGATCAGGTCGTCGGCGAGGCGCCCGATGGCGTCCTCCGCCCCTCCGGCGATCCGCTTCCTGAGGCCGGCCTGCTCGGGGTCGTCGCTGAGGTGGTCTGTGCTGCTCATATATATGGACTCCCTTGTGCGGGGGGCGTGGGCGGGCGCGGCGGGTGAGCGAGTCCCGGCGCATCGGGAAACTAGCGTATTGAAGTGGCGAGCGGTGGCCCGTCTCGCCAAGATGGACAAGAGGACCCAGAAGCGCCCGGAAAACTCTCAACTCAAGCTTGAGGGTTAGCAAGGTTGAGCGTGGCTCGGCGCCGGATGCCGGCCGGTGCGATCTTCACAGCCGGTTAACCCTCTCCTTATGCACTCAAGTCAAGCTGCCACAAGGACGATGAATAGGTCCACAGGGCGTACCGGTGCAATGGTGCAGCGGTGCGCGTTTTTTCGTCAAGTACCACGCAACCAAGCCGATCCAATTATCATGGCCCCGTGGGAGGCATCCAGACTCAGGCAGGGGACTGCCGCAGGCGAACTATGCCTGCGTGCAGCCAACGGTTCAGCGTTGCAAGCCGGTGGTTCGGTAGGTAGCGTGGGCATTTCGTGCGGTAGGGTCCCGGCGCTGGTGGTCGGAGCCGGGTTCGAGGGAGCGCCTGCAGTGCGGGGCGAGGCTTTCTAAACGGATGACGCGGAAGATCCTCTTCGGTGTGATGACGGTGACGGTGTTCGTCGCCGGCTTCAGCTTGGCGTCGTTCCCGGCGCTCGCAGAGCTGCGCACGATCACCATCACGCTGGTCGGCGGCCAGGAGGTCGTGACCACCGTCGACGTTCCGCCCGGCACGCCGCCCGAGGCGATCCAGCTGCCCGAGCTCAGCGCACCGATCCAGAAGGTCGAGGACGGCGGACCGGTCGCACCGAAGACACCGGTGCCGGACAACGGCGGCGACGACACCGCCGACAAGCCGCAGACCGACACGAAGAAGTCGCCGGGCGAGTTCCTCGAGGAGGGCGAGCCCGCGAAGCCCAAGAAGCGCAAGCACACGAAGCCCGGCGACATTCGCCGGCCCGACGGTTCGCCGACGCGCGACAACCCGACGCTGACGCTCGGCCTTCCCGGTCCCGCTCCGGTCGGCGTACCGAACTTCGTCATCAGCAAGTTCCGCATCCCGCCCTTCCTGCTTCCGATCTACCAGGCCGCCGGAACGCAGTACGGCATCCGCTGGGAAGTGCTCGCCGCGATCAACGAGATCGAGACCGACTACGGGCGCAACCTCAACGTGTCGTCCGCCGGCGCGCTCGGATGGATGCAGTTCATCCCGTCTTCGTGGCGCATGTACGGCACCGACGCCAACAAGGACGGCGAGAAGGACCCGTACAACCCGGTCGACGCGATCTTCGCCGCGGCGCGCTACCTGAAGGCGGCCGGCGCGGACAACGATCTGCGGCGCGCGATCTTCGCGTACAACCACGCCGACTGGTACGTCGACTCGGTGATGATGCGCGCACGCGTCATCTCCGGCCTGCCCGCGGACCTCGTCGGCTCGCTCACCGGGCTGACCCAGGGTCACTTCCCCGTGCACGCCAAGGCGCGTTACGCGGACGACCTCGCCGAGCGCGACCTGCGTCGCCTCGGCAAGAAGGTCCGTCGCGCCCACAACGCGGCCCGGATCGTCAAGTCGAACGACCACCGCCGCTCGATCAACATCTACGCGCGGCGCGGCGCTCCGGTGATCGCCACCAACGACGGCGTCATCAAGAAGATCGGCCTCAGCAAGAAGCTCGGCCGCTTCATCATCCTTCAGGACGTCTACGGCAACCGGTACACCTACGCGCACCTCGGGCGCATCTCGAAGCGCTACCCGGTGCCGAAGAGCTTCGACGACCACCAGATCCGCGACGAGTTCCGCGCCGCCCACTCTCCCAAGCAGGAGGAGAACCTGCCCAAGCCGAGCGCGCCCGCCAGCGCCGGCAGCCAGCGGACGGACAGCGGCTCCAGCAGCCACGCGGTCTACCAGCAGGCGTCCGACGTCAGCTCCGCGACCGGGTCGACCCTCACCACGCCCGAGCTCGAGAAGGAGCGGCTGTTCGCCGACCCGAGCCGGCCGGGCAACCGCGACACCGCCGAGCAGACGGGCCAGCTGCTGGACGAGGCCGGCTTCGAGGTCTTCAAGGTCTACTTCTCCAGGGTCCTGAGGCTCAAGCCGTCTCAAGTGCGGCTCAAGACCCTCAAGAAGGGCTCGAAGGTCATCGGCGGCACCGTGCTCGGCCGCATCGGCAAGATCGAGGAGGGCCCCGGCTCCAAGCTCGGCCCGCACCTGAACTTCTCGATCCGGCCGGCCGGCCGCGGAGCGCCGCGGATCGACCCCAAGCCGATCCTCGACGGGTGGAAGCTGCTCGAGGCGACCGCCATCTACCGCGCGGTCGGCAAGAACGCGCTCGTCAACCAGGCCGGCATCGGCCAGGTCCTGCTGATGTCCAAGGAGGAGCTGACACGCCGCGTGCTGGCCAACTCCGACATCGACATCTACCCGTGCGGGCGCCTGCGACATCCGCACCGGCCAGATCGACCGCCGCGTGCTCGCCTCGCTCGAGTTCCTGGCCGCGTCGGGTCTCCGCCCGACCGTCACCTCCCTCAAGTGCGGGCACGGCTACTACACCGCCTCGGGCAACGTCTCCAACCACAGCTCGGGCAACGCCGTCGACATCGCGAAGATCAACGACACCCCGATACTCGGTCACCAGGGACGCGACACGATCACGGAGACCACGCTCCGCAAGATCCTCACGCTCCAGGGGCTGATGCAGCCCACCGAGCTGATCTCGCTGATGGACCTGGGCGGCCCCAGCTTTGCGCTCCCCGACCACGCCGACCACATCCACATCGGGTGGCGGCCGCTGCTCGGCTCCAATGCGAAGCTCGGCCGGGCCGCGCGCCGCATCCTGTCGGCCAACCAGTGGGACCGCTTCGTCAACCGCATCTCCGACATCCGCAACCCGGTCGTGCGCACGAAGCCTTCGAAGTACTCCATCAAGGTCAAGCACAAGCGCTCCTCGAACAAGCAGCGCTCGAGCCAGGCCCACCTGGGCGAGTAGCCGGGCCACGGCGTCCTCCCGCCAGCTGTTCAAGTTCTGTCAGCTCGACTTCCCGTTTGCGCTCGGGCCGGCCGACGGCCGCTACCTCGAACGTAGCCTCGCCGGTGAGGACCTCGCGGTGGTCGTGTTCGCCGCGCTGCACGCGGAGCGCTCGTCGCGCCTGCGCGAGCGGCGGCCGTCAAAGACGCCACCCGGCGCGGTGGAGCCCGAGCCGGTGCCGATCACACGCGTGACGGTGATCGCCGCCAAGGAGTTCGATGACGAAGCGTCAGCCCGTGACTGGCTGCAGCGCTGCGGCGGCCGCGGCGAGCACGGCGGCGAGGAGATCGCGACCGCCATCGCGCACGTGAACCACGCCGTGGCGGCGTACCGGGTATGCGCGGCGGACCCCCACGCGCACGACGTGTCGCGCGACCAGGCGGTGCGCGTGAAGCTCGGGTACGGAACGGGCGCGGATCTCGTGGACGGCGCGTGGGACGAGGCGCTCGTGGTGCCGGGGGAGCATTCGCGGCCACGCGTGCGGCGGCGCATGCTCGCGCCGGAGCAGGAGCTTGCCGGCATCCTCACCGGCCGGCGCGCCGGCGTGCAGCCGAGCGAGGAGCTGCTGCTGCGGGCGCGGCTCGACCTCGACGCCGGGCGCCACGTCGAGGCGGCGCTGCAGTCGCGCGCGGCCGCGGAGGCGCTCGGCGCCGAGCTCGCGCGTGAGGGGACCGGCAAGTCGACGGCGACCCACACCGCCACCGCGACACGGCTCTCGAAGGCAGCGATGTCGGACGGTCTCAGCAACGCGCAGATCGCCGAGCTGACGAAGCTCGTGACGGAGCTGGAGCGCTACGTGCGGCGCCGGCGCTACGCCGAGTCCGACTGATCGAACCCGACCGCCGCGCCGACACGGCGCTCGAGCGTCTCGAGAATCGCGCTGAAGCGCCGCTCCAGCCAGCGCCGCCCGCCGAGCGCCAGCAGCGCACGATCCACGAGCGATGCACGCTCGACCGTGGCCGTGAGGCGCACGCGCGTGCCGTCTCCGGCAGGGTGCAGCATCCAACTCACCCGCGCGACCGTGCCGGACCCGACCTCGGCGCGCCCGGACAGCCTCGCCGGGCGCTCCTCCTCGACGACATGCGTGTGCGCGGCGCGCCGAATGCCGAGCGGCCCGCGCATCCGCACGACTCCTCCGCGTGCAGGCCCGCCGTCCGCCGTCCGCCCGAGGCTCACCACCTCGATGAACCGGTCCGCGAGCTGCCGGTGCTGCTCGAGATCGGCCAGGTACGCGAACAGCTTGTCCGGGGGCGCCGCGACGTCCCGCTGGGCGGAAGCGATCGGGCTCACAGCACGCGGAGCAGCGCCTCCAGCTCGTCCACGACGTCGCCGTCGAGGCGCACCTCCGCCTCGCTGTCGTAGGGGGTGGGTCCCTTGGTCACGATCGCGACGGCGCCGCCGGCCGCGCGCGTGACGCTCGGCAGTCCCGCGACCGGATACACCTCGAGCGACGTGCCGACGCACAGCAGCAGGTCCGCGCGGCCGCACAGCGCATGGGCCTCCAGCATCGCCGCCTCGGGGAGCATCTCCCCGAACAGCACGACGTCGGGCTTCACGGGCCCGCCGCACGCGCAGCGCGCGATGCCGTCGGCATCGAACAGGCGACTCGATCTCCGTCAGCGGGTAGCTCGTCTTGCAGGTCCAGCAGGAACCGGTCTCGATCGTGCCGTGCACTTCGACCACGTGGCGCGAGCCGGCCTTGCGGTGCAGCGTGTCGATGTTCTGGGTGATCACGGCCTCCAGCATTCCCCGCTCCTCCAGCAGCGCGAGCGCGCGGTGGGCCGGGTTGGGCAGCTTGCCGGCGAGCGTGCCGAAGCGCGGCCGGTAGTAGGACCAGAAGCGGCCCGGGTCGTTCAGGAACACGTCGAGGTGCGCCACCTCCATCGGATCGACGTTCTCCCACAGCCCGGTACCCGGAGAGCGGAAGTCGGGGATGCCCGAAGGGACGGAGATGCCCGCACCGGTGAGCGCGACGGTGCACCGGACTCGCGGATCAGGTCCGCGAGACGTTCCGTTGGCGTCGCGCTTCATCTGAACCCTGGTAAACCGGCCGTCGCGGCTAAGCGACGGCCGACCTATTCTTCGGCCGTTTCATTCCGAGCAAGGCTCACTTCCCTTGGAAATGAGGCTTCCGCTTTTGGATGAAGGCGCTGATGCCCTCGCGCGCGTCCTCGGAGCCAAACGCCGTCGCGAAGCCCTGCTTCTCGGCCGCGATGCCCTCGTCGAGGTCGCCCTTGTGCGACACCGTCTTGATCTGCTCGATCGCGAGCGGCGGCTGCGCGGCCAGCTTGCGCGCCCAGTTCAGCGCCGTGTCGAGCAGCTCGTGGTCCGGGACGACCGCGTGGGCGAGCCCGAGGCGGTAGGCCTCCTCGGCGAGGATCGCCTCGCCGGTGAGATTCATCTCGAGCGCCTTCGCTTCGCCCACGAGGCGCGGCAGGCGTTGCGTGCCCCCGAACCCGGGGATGATCCCGAGGTTGATCTCGGGCTGGCCGAACGTCGCCGACTCGGCGGCGAGCCGGAAGTCGCACGCCATGGACAGCTCGCACCCGCCGCCGAACGCGATGCTGTTGACGGCCGCGATCGTGGTCGTGCTCGACTGCTCCATCTCGCGCAGCATCGCGTGGCCCGAATCGAGCAGGCCGGCTCCGCCGGAGGCGTCCATCTTCGTGAACTCCTTGATGTCGGCGCCGGCCGAGAACGTGAAGATGTTCGTGGACGCGATCACCACGGAGCGGATCTGCGCGCTGCCGTGGCAGTGCTTCCAGACTTCACCGAACTCCGAGATCACCTGCGGGCTGAGCGGGTTCGCGGGCGGCCTGTTCAGCCAGATGATCGCGATCTCGCCCCGCGTCTCGAGCAGCACGGTCTCCTTCTGGTCGAAGTCGGCGTCGGGCTGCGGATAGGGAAAGAAGCCCTGGCCGGCCTTCTTTCCGAGCCTTCCCTGTGCGACGAGGCGGCGCAGGATCAGAGGGACCGCGAAGCGGTCGCCCCATTCGGCCTCGGCACGCTCGAGCGCGGCGAGCACCTCGTCGAGCCCGCGCTCGTCCGCGCGCGCGAAAGGCCCGGGCAGGATGCCCGCGCCGGTCATCATGCCGGTCTCGATCTCGCGCAGGCTGGAAACGCCCTCCTCGAGCACCAGGCACGCCTCGACGAACGCCTTCAAGGTGAAGCGCTCCACGACGGAGCCGGTTCCTGTTGCGGTTGCCTGTTCCATGTTCAGCTCCCGTTCTTGCCGTGGTCGTAGAAGCCCTTGCCGGTCTTCTGTCCGAAGTGGCCCGCCGCCACCAGGCTCTGCATCTCGGGCGACACGTAGAACCGGTCACCGTATGACTCGTGCAGGTACTCGGCGACGTGCAGCACGGTGTCGAGGCCGAGCAGGTCGCTCAGGAAGAACGGGCCCATCGGCGTGACGCGCGACTCCGCGATCTCCTTGTCGATGTCCTGCACCGAGATCCCCGTCTCGTCCTTGTGGCGCCAGATCTCGCTGGCGGCCGAATTCAGGATGCGGTTCACGACGAAGCCGGGCACCTCGCCGCAGCGGATCGGCATCTTGCGGATCTGCTGGACGAAGTTGATCGTGGTCTGGACCGTCTCGTCGGAGGTCTCCTCTCCCTCCACCACTTCGATCAGGCGCATCACGGAGGCGGGATAGAAGTAGTGGAAGCCGATCACCTTGTCGGGGCGCAGCGTCGCATCGCCCATCTCCGTGATCGAGAGCGACGACGTGTTGCTGGAAAGGATCGCGTGACCGGGGGTGGCGGCGTCCAGCTCGGCGAACACCTGGCGCTTGATCTCGATCCGCTCCGGCACCGCCTCGACCACGAAGTCGACGTCGCCGAACCCGTCGTAGGTGGTCGTGCCCGTGATCAGGCCGACCGTATGCTCGAGCTGCTGCTTGGCCTGCTCCTCGGTCAGCTTCTCCTTCTTGACGAGGCCCTGCAGCTGGCCCTCGGTCACCTGGCGGGCCTTCTCGAGGCCCTGGTCCACGAACTTCTGGTCTACGTCCTTGAGGACTACCGGCAGGTCGGCGGCGGCCAGCGTCTGGGCGATCTCGCCGCCCATCGTGCCGGCACCGACGACGGCGGTCTTGAATACGAACATGGGTGCACAACCTCCGCGCTGTAGGGGCCGCGGAAGCCTATCTAGTCGCCGCCTCTCCCATATATCTCGGCCTTGATGAGGGAGATGCTGCGCACGATCTGGTCGAGGAAGGGCTCCAGGGCGGCGCGCAGGCGCGCGTACTCCTCGCGGCCGCTGTCGGTGAGCGTGTACATCCGCCGGCTGCGCTTCTCGGGGTGCTCCCAGCGGCCCTCGATGAACCCGCCGCCCTCCAACTCCCGCAACAGTGGATACATGGTGTTGGGGTTGAGGCTGATCGTGCCGGAGGTGATGGCCTCGATCTGCTCGATCAGCTGGTTCCCGTAGGAGGCCCCGGTCTCGGAGCGCGTGATCAGGTGGAAGACCAGCAGGGTGAAGACGTCGCGCCGCCGGAGCTCGCCGCCGAACACGTCGGACGGCCGGCCCCGCCGCACCTTCCCGGCCGCATCGGCGGCGCGCGCCGCCTCGCCCGCGGCGGCGCGGGCGGCGGCGGCCTGGCCCATGGCCTGGCTCGAGTCTTTTTCGGGCTGCGATGCGATGCTCGCCGCCATTCTAGGGTCGCGGCGGGACTCTCATTAGGAGTAATCGTCAGGTCGTCCAAACCCGCGCGGGGGCAAGGGCCCGGGAGTACACTCGGCTCGAGGAGGAGCGTTGAAGGGACTCGGGTTCGGGGCAGGTGCAGGCGTCGCCGCGGCGGCGGCGTTGTTGGCCTTCGCCCCGGTGGGATCGGCCGGCCCGGGCGGGCCGGGACTGGCCACCGCAGGCAGTGCGGCACGCGCGGCCGTGCGCGAGCACTCCAGCTACCGCGTGATCAGGTCGTCGCACCCCTTGCGGGTGCGGCGCTGCTGGCGGCACAGCCACAGCGTGACGCGCTGCTCGCTCTACCGCGTGGCGCCCACGCCGTGCGCGCTCGACGGCCGCGAGGGGATCTGCGCACAGGTGCTCGCCCGCCGGGTGTGGCTGGTCGACGTGAGGCTGCGGCGGGGCCGCGCCGTCGCGCGCGTCGTGCGCATCGTCGACGGGTACTAGATGGTCTAGCCGGCAGGGCGCGTCAGAGCGCGAGCGCGAGCAGTTCGTCGTACAGCGCCTGGGCGTCCGCGGGCGCGGCGGCGGTCGCCTCTGCGCGGCGGAGGTCGGGCGCGAAGAACTTCTCCTCCCGGGCGGGCTCCCCGAGTCCCAGCCCGGCGGCGACCTGGACGAACTTCCCGCCGAGCGTCTCCGGCTCGTCGTCGAAGCACAACAGCGGGAAGGGACGTGCCCCGTGCGCTGCAAGCAGCCGTTCGTTGTACGCACGCCAGAGCGCCACCGCCGCGTCGCGATCCATCCCGTCGCGCCGCTCGAGCGACCGCGCCACGCGCAGCGGATGCCGGAAGATGCCGACGTGCTCGAGGTCGGGGACGAGCGCGTGCCATCCGTCGAGGGTCAGCAGCGTGCGCGGGTCCTTGAAGCCCCACACCGGGCGGCCGGCCTGATCGGCGAGCAACCGGCGGGCGCGCTCGGCGTGGTCGACGCTCCACTGGACCGCCGCCGGCGGCGCCTTCCACGCTCCCCCACTCGACCGCAGCACGTCTTCGTTCAGGCGCCGGACCTCGGTGCTCTCGCGGTTGCCCTTCGGGTTGTGCGCGTTGCTGGTGCTGACATGGCCGAGGAACAGGCCGTGCTGCTCCAGCGATCCGGCCAGGGCGCTCGTCCCGCTGCGGTGCATGCCGAGCACCGCCACGACCCGCGCCGGCCGGGCCTCTGGCGCGACCGGTGCCGGGATGTCAGCGCCCGAGTGCGCCGTGGCCTAGTTGGCCGCGGCGGCCATCGCCGGGGTATCGACGCGGCGCGGCATCAGCACCTCGCGCGCGATCACCAGACGCTGGATCTGGGAAGTGCCCTCGTACAGCTGCATGATCTTCGCGTCGCGCATCAGCTTCTCGACCGGGTATTCCTTGATGAAGCCGTATCCGCCGTAGACCTGCACGGCGTCGGTCGCGATCTCCATCGCCGAGTCCGCGGCGAAGCGCTTCGCGTGCGCGGCGGCGAGCGTGTTGCGCTTGCCCTGGTCGAGCAGCGCCGCCGACTGCCACGTGAGCAGGCGGCCCGCCTCGATCTTGGTCGCCATGTCGGCGATCATGAACTGGATCGCCTGGTGCATCGCGATCGGCACGCCGAACTGGACCCGCTCCTTCGAGTAGTCACGCGCGAACTCGAAGGCAGCGCGCTGCGAAGGCGGCTTAAGCGGCGGGTTATGTGGTGGACCCGGTCAGGCGGTGCTTTTCAGACGCCCACTGCTCGGCTAAAGCTTCGAGTGCGGGACCCGACTCGGACCAGTTGTGAAGGATTGCAGGATCAAAGTCTGCACCGTTTGGCCAAACAAGCGTGTGGACCTCTGGATCAATGAAGACCTGATCAAAAAGTGTCGGCTCTTGCAGAGGACCATACAGTTCCCCCTTCAGGACAGGACGGAAATCGATGATTTGAGACGTACCGTCGTCAAACTGTACGCGCAGAGTGAACGGCGCTACTTTCTGAAACGAGGAAACCCGATAAATCTCATGAGCCATAGGCGGACCTCTCACTTTAATGGTTCAATCTTAGTGGGCGGACGGCCCTGTTGCAACGTCTGCCAGTTCGACAGCAATTCCTCTTGATGAAGTTCTGCCCAAGCAAGAACAAGGCGCTCCTGGCGCCTCGGAAGGGAACCGGCCAAACGCTCGATCTTCCCGATATCGTAGATTCCCACATGGTCCTGATAATACGCGTGAAAGTGAGGCATATGATGCGGTCTTCCAGCCTCCACATACATCCGGATGATAATCCCGAAAAACCTAGAGACCTCATTACTTGTCCAGTTCGTAGACCATATAACGCCCACGCTCAGCCGGCGCTCTTGGCGATCGGTCTGAAGCGCCAAGTTAGGTATGACAAGTTTAAATCATGCAAGGCCGAGAACTCCTACTTTGACTGTGGTAATCGACCGACGTAGTAATCCCAAGCACGATCGAAATTGTTTTCCTTCCATACGTACTCGGAAAGCCTGGCAACCTCTTCGTCAGTGAAGCAAATCGGCGTTCCTATGCATCGTGCCCGATATGTGAGCCTAGCAGTTTCCTCCAAGTAGATGGCCGTAACAGCTGCTTGTTTTAGATTTGGACCCACTACAGTGGAGCCATGACCTCGCATCAATACCGCCCAGTGATCTCCCAGGCTTTCTGCGACCTCACGGCCTAGCTCGGCATTCACGATCAATCCCACCCGCTGATAAATAGGGGTCTCCGGCGCAAACATTGAGACAAAGTTCTCCATCGGTTTTAGCGGCTCGGCTAATGAGGCGAAGACTTTCACCATTGGGCTGTGGGTATGGCACACACTTTCCACGTCAGGCCTCCGCCGATAGCATTCGCTATGGATGTACACTTCACGGTTGGGTACACCGTTTCCTTCGATTACTTTTCCGTCCAAATCCAAGGTTAGAAGATCAGACTCCCGCACCAGCGCAAGACTCGTAAAGGCTGGAATAAAAAATCTATCAGTGCCAGGAATTCGTACGCTGATGTGCCCAAAGGCATCGGTGAGCCCTTGATTGGCGAGAACCCTACACTGTAACCAGGAGGCGTTTCAGATCATCTATCTGTCCCACGGTTTTATCTCCACCCACCGCATGAATTGATCGGCGCCTAGTGGCATCTTCAAAATGAATCCACCGCTAAGACCAGGCGCAGAGGGGAGAACGACTTCATCTCCTGCCCGAGAATCCTGAACAGGACTGTTCATTGGATAGTGGCAAAATAGAAAATCCTTGGTGGCCGGTGGATGGGGACAGGGAGTTGTCCTGTAGCTCATCCAGCTGTAGAACAGATTAGTCTCACTTTTGCGCTGTAGCTGCTTCGGAAAGCCGCAAACTTGGAGAGTCACTCGGTCAAAGTTATACGTCCGGAAATCGTCGATGAAATCAAAATCTTCATAGCCGTAGGAAACAACTTCGGCGTTCAAGTTATTCACGGTGATGAGAGCAATGTCCAGGTTATCATCTGTACTGCATATATATTCCAACTGTTCGGAGAGGACTTTATAATTATGGTAGAAAATGATCCGAGGTCGCTTCAGTCTGTAAAACTCGTCCGCAACATGTTTGGCAGTTACAATGAACGCGCGGTCGCGGACACGTAACACATTTCCAGCACCGATACCGCCCAGCGAGCAGGTCCGAGACCTTGCGAACTCCGTAAGAGCATGCGCGCTTGGTATTCGAGATCTGCCATTTAGAAGGTGCCTAATGCATGCGTGCGCCGTAAAAAATCGCGTCAACGGAACGGAGGTCGGCCTCCAAGTTGCAGTTCGCAGATTCGCGCATCATCTTTCATTCTTTTCCAATGCTGTGAGTAATTTCGAACTGGCTATTAAGAAGCTGTCTAGAGGGTTCTCTCTGCAATAGGTGTCAAGCCACAGCGCTATCGCGTCAAAATCCTTTCCTTTGAGCACATCTTTAGACTGTTTTGCGCTCATATGGGTAGCAAAACCGTCAAGCCAGCTGAGATTACATCAGCACTTCAACTCTGTCTCTGGCGCTTCCCTTACGAAATCCTTCTTTGGCACTAACGTAATGTCCGCAGGTTTCGGCCCCATAACCATACTTCCTTGCGTCCGCCGCTTGAGCCATGACAGGACTTGCTGCGAGGAGCAATGCTACAATCAATTTCCGACCTGTCATATGGCCTCCCCATTTGCATAACGCGCCGCTCAGCCGCGCATAGCGCGTCGGTCTGAAGCGAAAGTTAGGCTCAATAATTAGCAATGCCTCTTTCTTCTTCGTTTAACTACTTCGGCTTTCGGGCGGTCATGACACCGTCCCCGTCAGGCAGCAAAAAGTTTGCACGCCCAATGTCCACGAATCCTGCGTTACTGAGCCAACCTCTGTGTTCATGCTCGGTGTACGATTCGCCATGGTCAAACAGATTTATGAAATTCAGATTGAATCCGACAGCCTCTAGAGGCGAGGTGCGAGAGTCGTCGAGAATCTGGCCGATAATGTATATCGTGCCGCCTGGTTTTATTGCGGCCCCTATGTTGTTTACTGCAAGACGCGCATCTCTTAAAGCAAGAACCTGGAGCAGATTTCTCAAAATCGCAACGTCATATAAACCTGGTAACGGTCCGCTCAGCACATCCGCCACAATCACTTTAACACGATCGGTCATCCCTTCCTCTTCAATGACCTTCTGAGCAATCCGTGTTACCCTGGGAAGGTCAATCGCAGTCGCCTGCAGGTGCCGATTGGCCTTTGTCATTGTTAAAGCAATTCCCGCACACCCACTACCAACGTCCACCAGGGTCTTGATCGTTGTGAAGTCATACCGCTCTAACAATCCACGCGCCGACTGTACTGCGCGCACGTTTATCCTTCGAAGGAATGCTTCGACGTCGTCCTGTGGAGAGTTGGAAAAATCGACTTTCGTCTGCGGGACTCCGGTCCTAATCGACTCGGCAGTTTTGAGTTTAGTGACCCATTGAGCAGAGATGTTCGGGTGCCTATAGCCAATGTAAGTTGGAGACCCCTTTGCCAGGAATTGAGTGGCTTCAGAAGTGTTCGAGAAACGTCCATTCTGCTCAGTCAATAGTTTTGCAGCAACTAATGAGTACAGAAGGAGTCGGAGTCGTGCGGGACCTACACCAATCGCGCTAGCGATCTCTTCGGCAGACTTAGACCCGGCCCGCAACGGCGTGAAGACATCAAGCTGCATCCCCGCCAGCATTGCAAAGGCTGCATCGGCCGCAAATCTAAGCTTGTCTATCGTGTCCGTTTGAGGAATTGAAGTTTCCATAGTGGCACCTCCGCAATCGCTCAAGTAAAGTTCAACGCTATCACAATAAAGCCTAACGTAACGCTCACCCGACGCGCTTTTCAGCGGTCGGTCTGAAACGATGGGTTAGGCAATCAAATCGTCCACCCTTATCTAACGCCACTTTGCGTCCCGAGACCTGTGTGACGGTCAGAGCCGTGCTAATGCGAAGATCGGGATTCCTCTCCGTTCAATCTCCGGCCTGAACGGGCCATCCGGCATATCGGCAACGCACGCCACCCCCACACAGACACCCCCAGCCCGCTCCACCAACTGCACCGCGGCCAACGCCGAACCCCCACTCGCCAGAACATCATCAACAATCAGGGCTCGATCGCCGGCGCGAATCGAATCTCCATGGATTTCCAAAGACTTATTGCTCGCATAGCACATAACGTAGTCCTGCTGGATTTTTTCGCGTGGTAGTCTGCCTTGTCGACGTGCCAACACAAGGCGCACCCCTAACAAGTAGGCCAACGGTGCACCGAAGACATACCCAAAAGATTCGATGCAAACGAGACAGTCGGGAGGGTCGGATCGATACTGCTGTGCGAGCCGATCAATAATGGCGCTATACAAAGCCGGATCCGCTTCGAGAATCGGCGTAATATCTCGAAAGCGCATATGCGCAAGAGGGAAATCAGGAACAATGCGGATCGCTCGCTCAATTCGGTCTCGGAGAGAATCATCGAGCTTCTCGTTGACAGATTTCATCAATTCAATTGCAGCCTAACGCTATGCAGCTGAGCCGCGGCGGCTATTAAGATCCTTGCGCGTGGCACTATCGTAAGCCTTCCTCCTGGCCGCCGCCAGCTCAAGCGGTTTAGTTAGACCCCGCTAATCCCAATGTTGGAACGCGACACTCTTAGGGGTCACAATCCGGAACTTCTTCGAGACACCATCGCCCTCGTATCCATTAACGAAGGAGCCAAACTGCGGCGTGCCGACTTTTGGCCATCCGATAAGAAGTGATCCGTACAGATCGGAAGCTAAAAGTCCTCGATTAGGAGCTGCGTTCATCAGCCGCAGCGTTGTTCGAGCGAAAGGATGCTCTTCGCCGAAGGTATAGTTTGGCAACCGGGCGGCAGCAACGACCGCCTTGCTAAATATCTCGCAGCGGACCTCCTTAGCCTCGGTTACTGCAGGGGTTATAGCCCTGAGAAACCGAGCCAAATCACGAGAACAGTTCAGCACAAACATGACGATTTCCCAGATGAGCGCCGTGACTGAAAAAACCGGCTGCGTATGATGAAATGTGGTGCTTGGGCAGATTGTTCCGTCTTCAATGCCCTCGATGAAATACCCGTGGAGGTAGCCGGACACTCCCGAGTATGCAAACTCGGTTGAGAATATCCTAATCCTGGACTGCTGGTGCTTTATCGCATTTGCAGCAGCAGAGACCAGGCGCTTGTGTTTCTTAATCCCACTCTGGAGGTTCCGATATTCCGCCTGCTTTTGCCCTGAGGACGAACACTCAAGGAACGCAGATGCGATTGAATCGATGTCGTCCACATGCTCGGCAGCGGCATAGAGCGCCAGCTCGATATAGTCGATGAGCTCTTGCATAACTTCATCGCGTTCCTTCGAGGGTGTTAGCGTATTTGGCGCGCGGAAATATTGTTCAAGACGGGAGCAGAGGCGGATTACCTTGTCACATACCCGCGAGACTGATGTGTTGTAAATACCTAGGGGTGGCCTAAGATTTTTCGCCTGGAGAAAGTAGCATTCGTCCGTCATCATGACCAACGGCAAGTGTGCTTCCAGGCTTGATTGAGCTGTTGGAGCGATGTCTACCTCAAAGACGGGCTTCGTAACCTGATTCATGAATTTCAGTAGGTCTAACGACTGTGCTCACCCGCAGCGCGTTGTGGTAATGGTACGGCTGTCGGGTGCAGCGGAGGGTTAGACGGCTCATCGCAGGTCCGGATCTGGATCTCGGGTAACGGGCTTTAGGCCGATGTGGTCGGCCATTTCAGCGCCCGTGAAGTTCTCCGTAAAGCTTGCCGCTGTTTCCGGGAGCATCGTCGCATTCCACCTGTGCCACTCGTCAACGAGTCGATCGTATATGTCGCGGTGTCGGTCCTTGAGGTTGGCACGTTCGAGCGGATCGGCGACGACGTTGAACAGGAACGTGTTGTCGAGAATCTTGAGGTATTTCCAGTCGCCAATCGCGGGTCGGCTCGCTGCCACAACGATTTGTAGCGCCAGAACAGCTTACGCTCCACGATCGGCGCCCCTTGGGCGAGATGAGGTAGGAGGTTCATCCCGTCTGGCGGATAACCCGGATCGGCGTCGACACCCGCGGCGGCCAGCAGGTCGGCAGCCAGTCCATGTTGATCGTCACCTGCTCGCTGACGCGCCCGGCGGCAATGCGCGCCGGCCAGTGACACGATCGCGGGAATCCTTAGACCACCTTCAAGTAACTCCATCTTCTTGCCGGTGAACGGCCAGGTGTCGGAGAAGCGCTCGCCGCCGTTGTCGCTGGTGAAAATCACGATCGTGTCCCGGTCGATGCCGTTCTCCTCGAGGGCGTGCAAGTACCCGGCCGATTTGCGTGTCCATCGCCGCAATTATTCGACGGTAGGTCTCTTGCGACCCGCCGTCGCAGTGGATCAGATCGCGGCCACGCAGGCGCTCCGCTTCTGCCTGATCCCCGGGCGCTTCCCATGGCCAATGAGGGGCGTTGAAGTGCAGGCTGAGCAGGAACGGTCGTCCGGCCTGCGCATAGTTCCGGATGACCGTGACGGCCCGATCGCCGAAGAGGTCCGTACTGTACCCCCCTTCCAAAATCGGCGTGTCTTCATCCCAGAAGTCGGGCGCCCCCCTACGCCCCGTGTGGAGGTAGTAATCTATAGTTCCACCGCGGTACCCGTAGAAGTGGTCGTATCCGCTCTTGAGCGGACCGAAATCTGGCAAACCGCCCAGATGCCACTTGCCAATCAACGTGGTGCCGTAACCAGCCTTCCGCATCAGCGAGGGAAGTGTTGGGTGCTCGGGTGGCAGGCCGACGCCGCGCGGGCTGTTGGCCGACAGCGGCTCCTCCAGACCGACGGGCAGTCGAAGTTGGTAACGACCGGTGATGATTGCCACGCGCGACCCCGTGCATACGGGCGAGTTCGCATAGCCCTGCGTGAATCGCACGCCTTGCGAAGCCATCCGATCGATGTTCGGCGTTACCAGATCACGACGACCGTAGCACGACACGTCTGCGTAACCCATGTCGTCAGCAATGATGAACACGATGTTCGGCCGTCGGGCTTGCGGCTGCACGCGACGCGTGATTTCGTCAGTCATCGGTCCCATCGTGATCCTTTACTTGGACTAGTGGTAGTCCTCGCGGTCCCGGGTTGCTGTCTAACGCCTCGCTCAGCCGCGCTCTTTGAGAGCGCCGGCCTGAAGCGTCAAGTTAGGTTGTGAAAAGATCCCCGACACCGCCTGCATAGGCTCGGAAGAAAGTCACGGGCCGCTGTCAAGGCGTTGCTGATGGCCTGCTCTCCAGCCACTTTGCAATCCGCTCGGCGATGGCCAAATTGTCTTCTTCGATCATCATCGGATGACCGTGACCAGGTAGGCCCCAGTCTGCGCCGAGCCGTGTGAGCGGCACGCCGTAGAACTTTGCCGCCGGTTCGCTCCGGTCGGGCGTGACCGTCGTATCCTGCTCCCCTACGATGTATAGGATTGGCAACTTGCGCACCGCCTCAGGGTTGTCGATCCGAAACTCCGGCCCTGCGGCACGACTGGCGTTCACAATGCTAGGGCTGAGCGGCACCATCGACTCAAGTGCTGCTCTAAGGCCCCGCGGGGGTAACGATCCGCTCTGGTTCTTTCTTGCCGCGCGTCGTAGTCGGGGAAGATTGGCGCCGTGGCAGCCCGGGTCGGGCGGACAATTGTGGTATTTGATGGCGCCGTGGCAGCGACGCCGACAACCGCGCGTACCTTTTCTGGCACGCGATCCGCGACTTTAAATGTGATGGCCCCACCGAGGCTCCAGCCCAGGATGGCCGATGGACCGACGCGATCAAGCAGTGCAATCAACGCATTAACGATGGGGGTCGGACCCATCGTCACAAAGTCAGGTGCGAAGCCGGAGCGGCCAACCCCAGGCCAATCCACGACGTACACAGGCCAGCCGCGCTCGGCGAAGTACGGTGCCCAGCCGGGTCGTCCGTCGGGAGTGGTCAGCCAGACCACGCCAGTATGTGAGCCGCCGTGGACCAGCACCAGCGGGTAGGGTCGCTTCGGGGTTCCTGCCGCGGGCGGCAAATGTTGTACGTACATCTGATGTGGTGGCTTGCCCACGAAGAAATCGTTGCCGCCCTGCGCCGCGAGGGTGGTCGTGCACACGGTGAGAAACACGAAAGCCGCTGCGGTTGCTAGGAGCAGCGGGCTTCTTTCTAAATTAGCGCCGAACCAAACAGACATTCATCCTCCTAAAGAATTTCTTGGGCTTCCCGTCAAACTAACGTTCACGGTGACCCGACGCACGCTGCTTTTGCGCGCGTCGGTGTCGACCGTAGGGTTAGACAGCCCTTCATTGAAAACGACGCTTCTTAAACGCTCTCACGTCCTCAGGAGAAAGAGTAAACCACTCTCCACCTTGACGTTTCTCGGCAAAGCGGCGGTGCCAGTATTGTTCAATTCCTTCTGGGTCGTCTGTTTCGATGACGTGCACCGTATCCGGTTTCTGGGGTAGTTGGATGGCAAGCTGGCGGAGACGTTGGCCAACCGCATTTGTTCGGCCAAGCTTGTAGTTCTTACCCGATCGAAGGAGGTAGACAAATCCTTTGACGAAGGATGAATCAAGTCGATGATCTAGGCTATTTGAAACGCCCTTTGTAAGAAGCTCGATTACTGGTGCGAATTGTTCTTCCCGTTCACAATATTCGGCGACCTTTGCAAGCAATGCGTCACGGCTGCCCCAGCGACGGTAGGGCGCTTTAGATGGAAAAGAAGGATCTTCTTTCCGTTTAAGCATGAGATCCGCTTCGGAGGGAATCTCGTTCCTTTCCAAAGCCAGCTCGGCGAAGCGACGCAGAAGGATTTCGTCCGATATCTTTTCGGTTGGGCTATTCGGTGCGTACCCGGCGTCCGCTTGAAATGCAGACCATGAACGCCAATACCCTCCCTTCCAATAATGATGTGGAAAACCCGGTTTCGCGCCTGAAAACGCGCTCACCAATGGGCTTACCGCCTTGTTCCTTTACTAGGCGGTTATACGCGACGACGATCTTTTCTTTCGATGGCTTCTGCATACGCTTCTATTTGGTTGGGCTGTCTAACGTTTTGGGTGAGAGGCGCGTTTCTCAGCGTCCTTCTCAACTCAAGGGTTAGATTTTGATTTTGACGACAGTTCCAGGGGAAGCACTACTAAGTGCTTCTCGCACCCGAGGCATCAGCGGCCGAAGATCGTCGATATCATTCGACGTGGCGACCATCACAATAGTTGCAAGAGCCAGCCCAACCGGATTTTGCTGATACTCAATTCCCTGGTCTACGGTTAGAAAAATATCGAATTCTTGAGCGGCACGGTGGAGCAGCGGCCCGTTTTTGATCCCTGACCAGCCCATTTCACTTACCGTACGAACGGCGTGGCCCGGGAGCTCACTTCGCAGCCTCCGCGGTACACACTCATCCAGCAGCACGCGCACTCGACACCAAGATCTGTTTGGCTTCCTCCAAAGCAGCCACCGCTTGCTCGCGAGTCACGCTAGGGAAGTCGTCGAGGAACTCTTCAAGGGGGTGCCCTGCTTCCAAATAATCAATCAATGCATGGGCTGGCACGCGAGTCCCAATGAAAACTGGAGTGCCGCCAAGGATTTCCGGGTGACTATGAATTACGCTTTGTCGAGTTCCCATAAAATTTATCCCGCCAACACAATACCACTGACCCGGGAACAAATCTAACGTGAAGGCTGACCTGCTATTGTCGGGTCAAGCCTTCTGTTAGGCACCACACGGCAAGATCCTATCCTAAGATCACGCGTCGACAAGACCGCTCATGCCACTTTCAATCACGAAACTCTTGCGCGTTGACATGCTGCCATTGGGCACGCTGACCTTATCGAGCACCTGAAAGTCGGCCTGCCAACGGCCCGGCGTCACGAGATGGCGGCCATAACCGCGCTGAGAGTTAAAAAACTTCATGTGCGGGTTCTGCTGCAGCAGCGTCTTGAAGTTCTCGTTGATGTCGAAGCCGTCCAGACCCGCAGTGACCGAGGTGGTGACGAACTCAACCCCGAGCGTGGCTGATTTCGCATCCGAGAAGTTTTTCTTCAGCTCCCCCGCCCAGTTCTGGTGTGCGTCCCCGGTGACAACGACCAGATTGTCAAGCTTCGCGCTCTCGACCGCGGAGAACAAGCGGTCGCGCGCCGCCACTGCGCCATCCCATTTATCCAGGTTGGGGCTGATCACCTTGGGATCGGGATTGCGGTCGATGTGCACCATAGCGACCTGCTGTGCGAGAAGAGTCCAGCGTGCCTTTGTGTTCCTGAACCCGTCATTGAGCCAGCGCTCCTGCGTATCGCCGAGCATCGTGCGACTCGGCTGAAGCGCTTCGGTGCAATTGGTACTGACCCTGGGGCCATCGGCGCAGGCTTGAGCGGAGCGGAAAAGCCGGGTATCGAGCACGTTCACGGTAACCAGGTCACCGACCACAAAGCGTCGGTAGGCGAGGATGTCAGGCCCCCGCGGCATTTGCGCCCGACGCAAGGGCAGGTGTTCGTACCATGCCTGAAAGGCTGCCGCGCGCCGCAATAAGAAGAGTTCTGGCGGGGTATTTTCTCCCCTCGTATCTGCCGCCCAGTCGTTAGCAACCTCGTGATCATCGTAGCTCATCACGAAAGGCGCCGACGCATGTGCCGCCTGCAGATCAGGATCGAGTTGATGAAGGCTGTAGCGGTGTCGGTAGTCCTCGAGCGTGTAGCATTCATCCGGTTCCCCGGGCATAACCCGAACGACGGAGCGCGGGCCGTCACCGGGTCGTACGACGCGAAACTCGTAGATGTAATCGCCGTAATGGAACACGAAATCAAACCGCTCGGCCGCGATACGGCGGAACGCCGTGAAGAAACCGTCCTCATAGCGCTGACAGCCGGCAACGCCGAAACGCAACTGAGCTACAGCGGCGCCAGGGGACGGCAGGGTGCGCGCCCGCCCGATGCGGCTGCGCTCGCCGCCAATCCTGAACTGATAGAAGTAGTCGCGCGCGGGTTGAAGTCCGTTAATCTCGACGTGCACCGAATGCGCGAGCTCGGGATGTGCAACCGCCACGCCCTTCTGCGCCAACTGACGCATGCCCTCGTCGGTTGCCACCGTCCACTCAACTTCGACCGGCTTCTTAGGCATACCACCGCCCCGCTCGAGAGGCTTAGGCGCGATCTTGGTCCAGATCACGAAACCGTCGGGCGCGGGCTCGCCCGAGGCAACACCAAGCGCGAAAGGGTAGGCCGCGAATACTGGGCTTCCCCAGACGGACCGGGAGAAAAAGCCGCCCGTCGCAGTGATAAGCGCGGAGGCGCCGAGACCGCGCAGGAACGCACGCCGATTGAGAGTGGAAAACTCATCCACGTTCAAAGGTACAGTAAATTGACCCGACATGTGCACCTCCCCGCAAAGTTTTAAAGGAACAGAATCCGCAGCACAATGTTTCACCGGAAATCACGCTGTCACAGCGTGACACAACCAGCCTAACGACTCTGGTCACCGCGCCGAGCGTAGCGAGGGGACCAAACTGCTGTGCTGTTTGGCGTCGGGTGCAGCAGATGGGTTAGGCCGCTCTTCACGACTCATCCCTACGCTTCGCTGCGTCTTGCTGTGCGAGCGTTCTAAGTTGCTCTGGGAGCTCGAACGTGACCGTGGATCCTAATGGCACTGACTGTCCACGGTCTGCGCTTAGTTTTATAGGAGGGGCATCCTTTTTCGGAATACATCGAGAAAGCCAATCAGACAAATCGAGATCTAGCTCCGACTTCAGAAAATTAACCCAGTCTTGAATGGCTCCTTGGACAATACGCTGAGAGGGAAAGGTTCCATAATCCGCGTCAGCGAGAGCCATGTCGACGACTATAGCGTCGCTATCTTCCGTTACCTCATGGCCTGGCTCGAGCTTTACAGTGTAAATTAGTCCGGTGATCACGGTTGCGTTCTTGCTTCTGCCACCGAGACCATGCTTATGCGTGTTTCCCGCGCGGACGCATAGCTTCACACAGAGAGATTGATTCACAAATTCATCAATACAGCTCTTCTGTTTTCCGGCTTTCTTAGCATGTCGCTTCACGTCGTCTTGTAGATGGTAGAGCAGCAGAAAGGCAGCTTGTAGTCGATTTTTATAGCGCCTTTGGATAAGGCCACCGTCCTTCAGTTCTTTGACCGGTCTTACTCCGAATGC
>CAWGVJ010000006.1:0-33962 GCA_963826005.1 uncultured Solirubrobacterales bacterium
GCCCGAAGGCGTTGCGGCCCTCCAGGTACTCATGCGCGGCGGCGGCCTCCGCCAGCGGGAACGTCCTGTCGATCTCGACGTGAAGCTCACCGGCAGCGACCCGCCCGAGCAGGTCCGAGATCATCTGATGCACCCGCGGGTACTCGGACAGCAGCGCGCCCCCCAGGTAGACCCCGCGCAAAGTGTTGTTGTTCGTCCACAGCGACCTGGCCTCGACCTCCGAGCCGGCCCGGCCGGCAACGCCGACGCTCACGAGCGTCCCCCGGTAGGCGAGCGCGTCGATGCTGTCCACCAGGTTCTGCCCGCCGATCGAGTCGAGCACGACGTCGACGCCGCGACCGTCCGTCAGCTCACGCACCCGGTCGACGAAGCTCTCGCGGGCGTAGTTGATGCCGTGGTCGAGCCCCAGCGCCTTCAGGCGCTCGAGCTTCTGGTCGGTCGAGGCGGTCGAGATCACGGTGGCGCCGGCCTGCTTGGCCAGCTGGATCGCCGCCATCCCCACTCCGCCGGCACCGGCGTGGATGAGCACCGTCTGCCCGTCCTTCAGGTTCGCGGCGGTGAAGAGGCACTCATGGGCGGTTCCGATCGCAACCGGCACGCACGCGGCCGCCGCGGGGTCGAGCCCGTCGGGAATCGGCCAGGTCATCACGGCCGGCACGGCCCGCTTCGCCGCGTGGGAGCCGTTTGCGAACAGGGTCACGACCTTGTCGCCGACCGCCGGGCCGTCGACGCCGGGACCGACCTCCACGATCGTGCCGGCAGACAGGTAGCCGACGATGTACGGGGTGGCAGGTGGAGGCGAACCCGCGCGGGCCAGGACATCGCCACCTTCGATGCTGATGGCTTCCGCGTCGATCACCACGAAGCCCTCCGGGCAGGCGGGATCGGGCACGTCCTCGTAGCGCAGCACGTCCGGGCCGCCGTTCTCGTAGATCACCGCCGCCTTCATGGCGCGATCGTATTCAACGGACGGGGGGCGGGACGCCCTCCGCGGTGGCGGCCAGCGCCGGATCCCAGTTGCACACCAGGCATGAATGACGGAAGGCCGAGCGCGCGAACTCGAGCGCGGCCGCATGCGGATCAGGTGCGGACACGGACGTCGTCCCAGTCGAGCACGTACAGGCCGAGGTCGGAGTCCCAGCGCGCGGCCGGAGGCGAGAGCGTGGCGTCCGGCGAACCCGTCCGGAGCCGGGTGCGCGTACGCGTAGAAGGCGGCCTCGCCGTAGCGCGGGTCACCCGGCCACCAGCCGACGGCGACCTCCTGCGAGTCCATCGAATTGCGCATGATGAAGTCGTCCGACGGCGGATCCGCCGGCAGGCCGGAGAACAGGTTGACGGCGAGATCGAACGAGCCCCACCACGCGTTGACCGGCGTCGACCGGCCGCGGTACGGCGCGCGGAACGCCGCCAGCACCAGCGCGGCGCGCGTCGCCGTCGCGAAGTACGCGACGACCTGATCGGGGTCGTAACGCGCGTGCTCGTCGTCCTGGTCGAGCGGCACCGTCCACGGCACCTCCTGCGGCGTCGGGTCGATCTCGACGTCGCCCGCCAGGTCGCGGATCGCCTGCAACAGCTCGCGCGTGACCTCTCCGACCGGGCGGTCGGGCGTGAGGGCGACACGTCGCACGCGTGCCGTCGCTGTGCTCGGCGACGGCCTCGTGGGCGTGCAGGTCGAGCGCGGCGACGAACGCCCCCGAGCCGTCGGGAGCCGGCAGCGGGAGCGTCTCCCAGCCGCGCGCGCTCAGCCGCAGCGCCGCGTGCTGGAGCTGCGGCTCCGGCGGGGCCAGCGCCACCGCGAGCTTGCCCAGGACCTGCGTGTGCGCGTGCAGCGTGTCGCAGGTCTCGCTCCACGACTCATACGGCAGCGCGGCTGGCCACGCGGAGGACATGGCGTCACGCTACAGGCTCGCTGGACCGTCAGGATCGACGGGCATCGCCCGCTGCCAGCTCTTTCCCACTGTGCAGGCCGCGGTTGACTCCGCGGCTTAGCGGGTGCGGCGGCGGCGCACCACCGTGGTGCCCGCGAGCAGGAAGCCGACCAGGCCGAGCACGCCCGGGATGAAGATCGCCATGGCGGGCTCGTTGCTTGTGCGGCTGGCGACCGTGCTGGCGAACACCGGTGTGCGCGGCTTCTTCTTGTGCACCGAGGTCTGCTGGTCGTCCGCTGTGTAGTTCTCCGACCCGGGCTCCGGCACGCCGTCGAACAGGGGTGCGGTGCGCGGGGCCGGGAGCCGGGCGTGCTGCTTCTTCGTCTTCACCGGCGTTTCGCGTTTCTGCGCCGTGGTGCGACGCAGCACGGCGGGGTGCCGCTCGGTCTTGCGACGGCTGCGGGTGCGCTTTCGCGGCGTGCTCTTCGACCGGTGCTTCGCCACCGGGGCGGCGGGCGCCGCTGCCGTGGCCGGCGTCGAGCTCGGCGCCGGGGTGGCCGCCGCGGTTTGCTGCGGGGCCGCGGGATTCGTCGTGCGTCAGGCTCCGGCGCCGGAGCCGGGGCCGGGAGCGCCAGACCGAGGTACTGGAGCTTGCGCTTCACCTCCGTCTTGTCGTCCGAGTCCTTTATGTCGGCCTCGACCTTCACGGTCTTGGCGGTGCCGCCGAAGTCGGGCATGGTGAACTGGCCGGAGACGGCGCCGCCGTCGCCGGAGCCCTTGAGCACGTCGCGGCCGCCGACCTCGATCTCGTAGGTGACGTGACCGTCCCCGCCGGTGATCGAGAAGTGCACCGCGTCGCCCGCCCGCACCTGCGACTCGGCGATCACGAAGCCGGGATCGGCCTGCGCGACTCCCACGCTCATCAGGAAGATGAACGCACTGAAGAAAACCCCTGCACCCTTGCCCCGCATGACCGTACCGTCCCTGGTAGTCCTCCCGCATACCAACCTCCCACGCGGGGGGTCGTCTTGTCAAGCGAAATCGGAGGCCGTCCGCACGCGTTCCGGGTCGCGCACGGCGGGCACCGCGAGGAACAGCCCGATCATCCCCGCCGCGCCCAGCAGCGCCGGCTCCGATCAGCGTCGCCTTGGCGCCCGCGACCTCGGCGATCGGCCCGGTCAGCGCGAACGAGACCGGGATCAGGCCGATCGAGACGAACCAGTCGAGCGACGAGACTCGCCCCATCAGCTCGGCCGGCACGAGCGTGTGCATCAGCGTGGTCCAGACGACCATGCCGATGGCGTTCGCCCCGAATATGACGAACGCGATCGCGTACATCTGCATCGCGCTGGAAGCGAGCGCGAAGGCGCCCGTCAGCAGAGTTGCGACCGTCCACGCGACGAACATCAACGTGACCGGGCGGCGTGGCATGCCGCCGCTGCGCCCGAGCACCGCGGCGGCCAGGATCGCCCCGAGGCCGCCCGCGCCGAGCACGAAGCCGAACGTGGCGGCGTCCTCCTCGAGGTCGTTCTTGATCACATACGGCAGCAGCACGTCGAGCGGGCCGTAGCTCGCGAGCAGCGAGAGGGCGGCGGACGCGAGCGTCACCCACAGCCACGCGTGCGCCCGGACATATCGCCACGCCTCCGCGAGATCCTGGCGCACCGACGATGCCCGATCCCGGACGGCGGCCGGCTTGGGCGAGATCAGCAGCAGCGCCACGAGCGACGCGCCGAACGTCACCACGTCGAGCGCGAAGGCCGCCCCGACGCTCAGCGCCTCGATGGTGAGTCCACCGACCGCGGGCCCCACGAAGCGGATCCCCAGCGGCTCCGCCAGCTCCTTCAGCGCGTTGGCGCGCAGCAGGTCCTCCTGCGGCACGATCTGCGGGACGATCGCGGTGAAGGACGGCTGGAAGATGGCCTCGCCGATGCCGTAGAAGACGGACAGCACGAGCAGGTGCCACAGCTCGATGACGCCCGACAGTGAGAGCGCGGCCATCGCTGCCAGCGCCGCCATGCGCAGGATGTCGCCGGCGATCAGCACCGACCGGCGGTCGAGCCGGTCGCTCGCCACACCCGCCGCCAGCAGGGCGAGCACCATCGGGAGGGTCCAGGCGATGCCCACGACCGCGAGCGCCGTCGGGGCGTTCGACAGCTCGTAGACCTGCCACGGGAGCGCCACGAAGAAGATCCCGTCGCCGGCCAGCGAGATGCTCTGCCCGACCCAAAGCAGGCGGAATTCGCGATGTCGGAGTGTCTGGAGCATCCGATCGAGGATAGGGATGGGCGATCCCCTCCTAATCTTGAGGGGATGGCCGACGAAGAGTTCGACAAGGTCCGCGACCAGCGGCGCGCGCTGCCCGACGCCCCGGGCGTGTACTTGTTCCGGGACGCCGAGGGGCAGGGTGCTCTACGTGGGCAAGGCGAAGTCGATCCGCAAGCGGGTCGGCTCCCACTTCAGCGGCAAGACCGCGCGGGGCTCGCTCGAGTTCCTCTCCAAGGTCGATTCGATCGACTTCGTCGTCACGGCCAACGAGGCCGAGGCGCTGCTCGCCGAGCAGCGCTTCATCAAGCAGCACCGGCCGCCGTTCAACATCCGGCTGCGCGACGACAAGTCGTACCCGTACATCGGCATCTCGCTGGAGGAGCGGTTCCCCCGCGTGTACTTCACGCGGGAACGCCACCGGACCGAGCGCGCCTACTTCGGGCCGTTCTCGAACGCGAAGCGGGTGCGCGAGACGCTCGACCTGCTCGGCCAGCTGTTCCCGTACCGGACGTGCGACGGGCCCGAGCCGGGCCGCCTGTCGGGCAGCCCCTGTCTCGACTACTACATAAAGCGCTGCCAGGCCCCGTGCGTGGACTACATCACCGAGGCCGACTACCGCGCCAACATCGACGCGATCATCCGCTTCCTGTCCGGTCACTACCGCCAGATCGAGCGCGAGCTCGACCAGCGGATGACGGCCGCGTCCGAGGCGCAGGAGTTCGAGCAGGCGGCGGTGTTCCGCAACCGGGTGCGGGCCGTGCGCTCGCTGTTCCAGCGCCAGCGCATCGCGAGCGGGTCGGTCGGCACGCTCGACGTGCTCGCGGTTGCGGTCGACGGCACCGAGGCAAACGCGCAGGTGTTCCAGGTCCGCGACGGCGTGCTCGCCGATCGCCAGAGCTTCTATCTGGAGAACCGCGCGGGTCGCAGCGAGGGGGAGGTCGCGGAGGAGTTCGCGATCCAGTACTACTCGACCTCGCTGTCGATCCCGGTCGAGATCGTCGGGCCGCGGTCGCTCGCCGAGGCCGAGGTCGTGAAGCAGGCGCTCGAGGAGCGCCGCGACGCACCGGTCGAGCTCCGTCACGCCCAGCGCGGCGAGAAGCGGCGGCTCTACGAGCTGGCGGAGCGCAATGCCCGCCTCGCGATCGAGCAGGACAAGCTGCGCAGCGAGCGTCGCCGCCAGCAGCGCGTGGACGCGCTCAACGACCTGCGCGAGGCGCTCGGCATGGACGCGCTGCCGGTACGGATCGAGGGGTACGACATCTCCAACCTCGGGCCCGAGCACACGGTCGCCTCGATGGTCGTGTTCGAGGGCGGCGCGCCGCGCAAGTCCGATTACCGCCGCTTCAAGATCCGCAAGCTCGCGGGCCGCCAGGACGACTTCGCGGCGATGCAGGAGGTCCTGTCGCGGCGCATGGCGCGCTGGCTGGAGCAGCGCGACCTGTCCCCGCACGATCCCGACCGCGACGCCAGCTTCGCGTCGCTGCCGGCGCTGGTCGTGATCGACGGCGGCAAGGGCCAGCTCTCGAGCGGCGTCGAGGCCCTGGACGAGTTCATCGAGAGTGGGGTGGTGGTCGTGAGCCTCGCGAAGCGGCTGGAGGAGATATATGTGCCCGGCCGCTCCCGGCCGATCGTGCTGCCGCGCGACTCGCGCGCGCTGCAGCTGCTCCAGCGGATCCGCGACGAGGCGCACCGGTTCGCGGTGGAGCACCACCGCCAGCGCCGCTCGCAATCGATGCGGAAGTCGGTGCTGGACGAGCTGCCCGGCATCGGGCCGGCGCGCAAGCGCACGATCCTGCGCCACTTCGGCTCGCCCGAGCGCGTCCTGGGCGCGACGCGCGAGGAGCTGGAGGCGGTGCCCGGGCCTACCCGGGAAGGTGGCTAGGCAGGTTCACGAGCAGTTGAACAAGACGGGTTAACGCGACTGCGTGCGACAGGGCGCGCAGCAGTGCGTCCACCACGTCCGCGTCGAACTGCGTGCCGGCGTTGCGCCGCAGCTCGTCGAAGGCCTCGTCCCGCGACAGCGCGGCCCTGTGCGGACGATCGCTGGTCATGGCCTCGAATGCGTCGGCAACGGACAGGATGCGCGCCTCGAGCGGAATCGACCCGCTCGCGAGGCCGAAGGGAAAGCCCTCGCCGTCGACGCGTTCGTGGTGCGCGAGGACCCAGTCGCCGATGTCGCCGAGCCGCGCGTTCGTGAGGATGCGCGCGCCGATCTCGGAGTGGCGGCGGATCTCGGCCCACTCCTCCGCGTTGAGGGGGTCGGGCTTGCTCAGCAGCATGTTGGAGATCGCGACGTTGCCGACGTCGTGCAGCAGCCCCGCAAGTCGCACGCGCTCGACGGTGGTCTTGTCGAGTCCCATCTCGGCCGCGATCGTCTCGCAGTAGCGCGCGACGGTCTGCGAGTGACGCGCCGTGCTGGCGTCGCGCATGTCGATCGCCTGCGCCAGCGCCAGCATTGTCGCGAGCTGCTCGTTGCGCCTGGCGTTGCGCCCGTTCGCCGGCGTCAGCACTCCCACGACGTCCTTGCTGTACAGGACGGTGCGGTCGCGGCCCAGCTCCTTCGCGGCGTACAGCGCGTCGTCGGCGGCGCCCAGCAGATCCTGCCGCGACTTGCCGTGGAGCGGGATGCACGCGACGCCGAAGCTGATCGTGATCGCCACCTCCTCGCCGTCGAACTCGTCGCGGAGCGCGACACGCAGCCGCTCGGCCAGCATGAACGCCTGTTGCGCGCTCGCCTCGGGGACGATCACCGCGAACTCCTCGCCGCCGAGCCGGGCGAGCGTGTCGATGCGGCGCTTCGCGTGGTCGAGCACGGCCGCGGCGCGCGCGAGCGCGCGGTCGCCGGAGTGGTGGCCGAACATGTCGTTCACCTGCTTGAACCGGTCGAGGTCGCCGATCAAGAGGCTCAGGGTCCGGTCGCCGCGGCGGGCGCGCTCGACCTCGAGCTCGAACATCTCCTCGAAGCCGCGCCGGTTGAGCAGGCCGGTGAGCTGGTCGGTCCGCGCGGCGTCGGCCAACTGGGAGACCATCCCGTCGACCTGCGCCTTCAGCATCGTGATCAGCACGCCCGAGACGACCAGGCCGCAGGCTGCGACCAGCCACAGCTCCAGCGCCTCGCCGGTGGGCTCGTCGGCCACCGCGATCACCAGGCCGTAGCCGGCCAGCGCGAGCATCAACTGTCCGAACGCGGCGACGCGGCCCAGGAAGAAGCACGAGTAGAAGACGATCCACACGTAGAAGAGCGCGTGCGGCGCGGTCGGCTCCCCACGGAAGAAGATCCCCATCGTGATCAGCACCGTGCCCAGCGCGACCAGCCACGGGTACGCGGCGGGCGGGATCCGGTGGCGGCGCAGGACGACCCCCGCGGTGACCGCGAAGGTGATCACGATCGACGCCAGCATTCCCCGCACGTCGGCTTCGGGATGGGGCAGAACCAGGAACACCGCCAGCGTCAGCGAGGCACCCGCCGCGAACATCATCGCGAGGGTCCGCGCCATCATCGCGCGGCGTTCCACGGCGCCCGGCTCCGGCGACATGCGCGCGCGCGGTTGCAGCGGTTCGACAGCGAAGGAATCCATTCCGGGGGTGCATCGCGGGCGTGTCCATTCCGGACTTCCCGGTCCTGATTAACCAAGTTAGATCAGCGGCGGCGCCATGGCCGACTCTTTTTTCGCCCGCTGAAACACTTAATCCAGGCTTAATTGCCGACTTCCGCCGGTAAAAAGCTTCTGCGTTAGACTGGCGCTCCATTGGGCGCAAAAACCCCGTTGCAAAGGGGAAAAAGGCGGCCGTTCGGGACGACGGAGGAGAAAGAGTTCTTGACTCATGCGAGGCGGCTTCGGTTCGGGCCGCTTCTGCACGTGGAGAGTGCTCGAGGGAGAGGTCATGGGAGAGGATGAGTTCTCCCTACGCATTCGATAGGGACGGGCAGGCATGACGATCGCTAGAGCCGCGGCCATTGCATCGCTCATCGTGGCGATCCTGGCTGTCGGCGTCCTCATGTTCGGGTCCGGCGGCGGGACGGAGTACACGGTCCACCTGCAGAGCGCCAACCAGCTCGTGAAGGGCAACGAGGTGAAGGTCGGCGGCCTGGCGATCGGCGAGGTCACGGACATCCAGCTGTCCGAGGACAACCAGGCCGACGTCAAGATCAAGATCAACGACGAGGACTTCGCTCCTCTGCACGAGGGGACGGAGGCCACGGTGCGCGTGACGTCCCTGCCCTCGGTCGCCAACCGCTACATCTCGCTGCGGCCCGGGCCGAACAACGCGCCGGAGCTGAAGGAAGGCGGTGCCCTCCAGACCGACGAGACCACCAACGCGGTCGACCTCGACCAGCTGTTCAACACCCTCGATCCGAAGACCCGCACGGGACTGCAGAAGACGCTCCAGGGATTCGCGACCTGGTACGTGGGACAGGGCGACAACCTCAACAAGACCTTCAAGTACCTGGGCCCGTCGCTGGGCAACTTCACCCGGGTGATGCAGGAGCTGGGGCACGACCAGAAGACGTTCACCGACCTCGTCGTGCAGGCCGCGCGGGCCACGAGCGCGATCGCCTCGCGTCGCGACGACCTCACCAACCTGGTCTCGAACGGGAGCACGTTCGCACGCGCCATCACAGCGGAGAACGAGTCCTTCGACCGCGCGCTGGCGGCGTTCCCGCTGGTTCTGCAGGAGGGGACCAAGACGTTCGTCAACCTGCGCGGCGCGCTCGTCCAGTTGAACAGGCTCACGAACGTCTCCAAGCCGCTGGAGAAGACCCTGGAGCCGTACCTGAGCGACCTCGCCGGTCTGCTGCGGACGATGCGCCCGACGTTCAAGGACCTCCATCTGCTCGTCAACAACCCGGGCCCGCACAACGACTCCGTCGACATCCTGCGGCGGATGCCGAGTCTCGAGCAGCTCGCCCGCAAGAGCACGAAGAGCGCGGTCGCGGCGCTCAAGGCCGGGCAGAACGAGACCGAGTTCCTGCGACCGTACGCGCCCGACATCTCGGCGTGGCTGACCCACTTCGCCCAGGTGCCGGCCTACTACGACGCCAACGGCCACTACGCGCGGGTGCTGCCGATCTTCAACGGCTTCTCGTTCGACCAGAGCGCCAACCAGCTCAACTCGCTCAGCCCCGCGGAGCGCGCCTCCGAGCAACTGCGCGGCGGCAACCGCTTCTGTCCCGGCGCGGCCACGCAGCCGGCGCCCGACAACTCGAACCCGTTCACCGACGACGGCAAGCTGAACGCCAACGACTGCGACCCGAGCCAGCGGCCGGTGGGCCCGTGAGGCATACAAGGTGAGGCAGCGGCTGATCATCGCGCTGGCCGTCCTGGGCGTGCTGATCGCTGCTCGTCGTGGGCGTGGGCGCGGGCGGGGACGGCGGCGGTGGCTACAAGGTTCGCGCGATCTTCGACAACGCCGCGTTTGCGATCCCGGGCGAGGACGTGACGATCGCCGGCGCGAAGGTGGGCACCGTCGACGACCTCGAGGTGACCCCCGACAAGCGTGCCGCGGTCGTGCTGAAGATCGACGATGCGGGCTTCCAGGACTTCCGCCGCGACGCCGAGTGCCAGATCCGGCTCCAGTCGGTGATCGGCGAGAAGCTCGTCGAGTGCGTCCCGACCCAGCCGCGACCCGAAGGCGATCCCCCTCCGCCGCCGCTGCGCAAGATCCCGGACGGCCTGCCCGGGGCCGGCCAGTATCTGCTGCCGGCGTCCAACACCGTCACCCCGGTCGGAGAGGATCTGATCCGCAGCGTGATGCGCCGCCCGTACCGCGAGCGCTTCGCGATCATCCTGAACGAGTTCGGCGCGGGGCTGGCGGGGCGCGGGAAGGACCTGCGCACGGTGATCCGCAAGGCCAACCCGGCGCTGCGCGAGCTGGACAAGGTGCTGGCCGTCCTGGCGCGCCAGAACAAGCTGCTGGCTGCGGGGTCGAAGGCCGGTGACCGGGTGCTGGCGGAATGGGCGAAGGAACGCAAGTCGGTCGCAAACGCAATCGTCCAGGGCAACATCGCAGCGCAGGCGACGGCCGAGCGGCGGGCGGACCTCGAGCGCAACTTCGAGCTGTTCCCGAAATTCATCAAGGAGCTGACGCCGACGATGGCGGCGCTGTACCGCATGACCTCCCAGATGACGCCGGTCGCCACGGACCTGAACAAGACCGGCACAGAGGTGAGCCGCACGATCGAGGCGCTCACCCCCTTCTCGCGGGCGGGCATCCCGGCCTTCAAGTCGCTGGGCCAGACCGCGGACGTCGGCACGGAGGCGCTCAAGATCGCCGAACCGACGATCGCGCTGCTGGGCGACTTCACCGATGACGCGGTCAGCCTGTCGACCAACCTCGCAAAGCTGCTCACGAGCCTGCGCGACGAGAACGGCATCAAGTACCTGATGGACCTCATCTACAACATCGCGCTCTCGACCAACGGGTACGACCAGCTCGGGCACTACCTGCGCACGACGCTGCTGGCGGGCTGCAACTCGGAGGCGACGGTCGTGAACCCGGCCTGCACCGCGAACTTCATCAAGGGCGCGAGCGGCGCGAGCGCATCGCGCGCGCCCAAGCCGCGCACCGCGCTGGAGAAGATCCTCGCGGGCCAGGACCCGGCCAAGGTGCTGCGCGGATACGAGCGCCAGCAGAAGGCCGAGAAGCGGCGTGAGGTCCAGTCCGAGCCCGTCGCGGACAAGCCGGCGGACCAGAACAAGGCGACCGGTGACAAGCCCAAGGACCAGCCCGCCGGACAGCCGCAGGGCGGCACGCCGGCCGATCCCGACCAGGCCATGCTCGACTACCTGCTCGGAGGCGAGCAGTGACGCGGCGGCGCGGCGCCACGGCGATCGCATCGAACCCGGTACTCGTGGGTGTCGCGACCACGCTCGTGATCGTGGTCGCGGTGTTCCTCGCGTACAACGCCAACCAGGGGCTGCCGTGGGTGCCGACGTACCGCCTCACGGCCGAGGTGCCGCGCGCCAGCAGCCTCGTGAAGGGCAACGAGGTGCGCATCGGCGGCCTGCGTGTCGGCGTGGTGGACAAGATCACGCCGGTGCAGCAGGACGACGGCTCGGTGATGGCCAAGCTCGACCTCAAGCTGGAGACCCGGATCAAGCCGCTGCCCGTGGACTCCACGATCATGATCCGGCCGCGGTCCGCACTGGGCCTCAAGTACATCGAGCTCACCAAGGGGGAGTCCGCGAGCGGGTTCGCCGAAGGCGGCACCATCCCGCTGAAGAACGCGACGCCGCAGCCGGTCGAGTTCGACGAGTTCTTCAACATATGGGACAAGCCCACGCGGGTCGGCAACCAGCAGAACCTGCGCGGCTTCGGCGACGCCTTCGCCGGCCGCGGCGCGGACCTCAATCTCGCGCTGCAGCAGCTCGTGCCGCTGGTGCAGAACGCAGTGCCGGTGCTCACGAACATCGCGTCGCCCCAGACCAACTTCAGGCGCTTCTTCGCCTCGCAGGCGCAGGCCGCGATCATCACCGAGCCGGTGGCCGCGCAGCTGGGTGAGCTGTGGGGCAACCTCAGCCTCACGCTGACCGCGTTCGCCGACGTCGCACGCCCGTTCCTGCAGGACACCATCTCCAAGGGTCCGAGCGGGCAGGAGACGTTCATCGAGGAGGCTCCCACGCTGCGGCCGTTCTTCCGCGCGACCGGCAAGTTCTTCGCCGAGCTGCAGCCCGGCACGGACGCGCTGGTCCCGCGCGCAGACGAGATCGCGAGCGGGTTCGAGACAGGCGTGCAGGCCCTCCAGGGGTCACCCGCCCTGAACCGCCGTCTGTCGGTCTTCCTCGAGGATCTTCAGGACTTCGCCGAGGACCCGATCGTGCCGATCGGCTTCAAGGACCTGATCCAGACGGTGCAGGCGCTGAATCCGCTGATCAGCCACATCACGCCGGCCCAGACCGTCTGCAACTACATGGCGCTGTTCTTCCGCAACGCGGCCAGCATCCTCAGCGACGGAGACTCGGACGGCACGTGGCTGCGGTTCATGGTGATCACGACTCCCGTCGCCCCCGACGGCGGCCCCGCCCCCAACGGAGAGGGCGGCCCGTCCGCTGCGACGGCGAATGGCGGCGGCCGCCTGATCACGGGCTTCGACCCCAACTACCTGCACGTGAACGCCTACCCGAACACGGCGGCGCCCGGGCAGACGCGTGAGTGCGAGGCGGGCAACGAGACCTACGCGCGCAACAAGCAGTCGCTCGGCAACATCCCCGGCAACCAGGGCACCGAGACCGACGAGCAGGGCAAGGAGGAGTCGCCGTAATGGCCACCGCCGGAAAGCGAGTGGTGCCACGCCGGCTGCGCGGCCGCATCAACCCGGTGCGCGCGGGCACGATCGCGCTGCTGGTCATCATGATCGCGACCTGGCTGGCGTTCACGAAGTCGCTGCCTTGGCGCGATCCGTTCCAGTTCCACGCCGTCTTCCAGACCTCCAACAACCTGCGCCTGGACTCGCCGGTGCGCATCGCCGGCGTGAACGTCGGCAAGGTCGTGAAGGTCGACCGCAAGGAGGGCTCCGACGCCGTCGAGGTCACGATGGAGGTGGACAAGCAGGGCTTGCCGATCCACAAGGACGCTACGGCGAAGATCCGGTCGCGCATCTTCCTGGAGGGCAACTTCTTCGTGGAGCTGTCGCCCGGCACTCCGAGCGCCGACAACATCGGCGACGGCGACACGATTCCGGTGACGCAGACGTCGACGCCGGTGCAGCTCGACCAGCTCCTGACGGCGCTCCAGACCAACGACCGCGAGTCGCTCCAGGACCTGCTGATCGGCCTCGGCGACGGGCTCACCCGCAAGCCCAGCGCGGCCGACGACGCCGATCAGGATCCCGACGTGCAGGGCGAGTCCGCGGCCAAGTCGCTGAACGACAGCATCACTTCGGCGCCCAAGTCCCTGAAGAGCTCGGCGGAGGTCAACAACGCGCTCCTCGGGACCGAGCCGCACGACCTGGGCAAGCTGATCCTGGGTCTCGACAAGGTCACGACCGCGCTCGCCACCAACGAGGAGCAGCTGAAGGACCTCATCACCAACTTCAACGCCTTCTTCGCGATCTTTGCGCGCGAGCAGGCGAGCCTCACCGAGGCGATCGGGCTGCTGGGTCCGACCCTCGAGAACGCCGCGAGGTCGCTCACGAGCCTGAACGCCACGCTGCCCGAGCTCGAGGGCTTCGCCCACGACCTGATTCCGGGCGTCGAGGAGACGCCGGCCACGATCACGGCGTTCACGCCGTGGATCTCGCAGGCGCGCCTGTTGTTCTCCAAGCCCGAGCTGGGCACGCTGATCGGCGACCTGCAGCCCGCGATCAAGAGCTTCGCCCACGTCGTGAACGACTCGTTCGACCTGTTCACGCAGACGAACCTCACGAGCAAGTGCTTCAGCAACGTGATCCTGCCCACCGGCGACACGGTGATCCAGGACGGCACCAACACGACCGGCGCCTCGGTGTTCAAGGAGTTCTGGTACACGATGGTCGCGTTCGCCAGTGACGCGCAGGGCTTCGACGGCAACGGCTCGTACACGCGCACCGCGACGGGCGGCGGCGACATCCTGATCCACACGGACAAGCTGGCCGACCGTCCGAAGAACCGCGACGTCCTGTACGGGCACGCGCTCAACCCGCCGCTCGGCACGCAGCCGAAGCGGCCGTCGAGCAAGCCGCCGTACAAGACGAACGTCGACTGCTACAAGAACGCGAAGCCCAACCTCAACGGACCTGCGGCGGCCCCCGGACCGCCGGACGCGGTGGGCAAGTGAGACTCGCGATCCAGAAGAACCTCCGCGAGTTCATCGCCGTGATCGTGATGGTCGTGCTGGCGATGTTCGTGGGCGGCTACATCCTGTCCAACCAGCGCTTCTACCTGCCCGCCTGGGTGCCCATTCTCGGCACGGACTTCTTCGAGGTGAAAGCCGAGTTCATCACCGCCCAGTCCGTCACGCCCGGCCAGGGGCAGACCGTCGACATCGCGGGCGTCCCGGTCGGCGAGATCAAGAAGGTCGATCTGAAGGACGGCCGCGCGGTCGTGACGCTGGCGGTCCGCGACAAGTACAAGGACATGATCAAGCGCGACGCGACCATGCTCCTGCGGCCGAAGACCGGCCTCAAGGACATGGTCATCGAGATGGACCCGGGCACCCAGACGCTGCCGGCCGTCAAGGAGGGCTACACCATCCCGGTCGCTCAGACGCAGCCGGACGTCAACCTCGACGAGATCCTCGCCAGCCTCGACCGCGACACACGCGACTACCTGCGCCTGCTGATCGCGGGCGGCGGCGAGGGCCTGAAGAACAACGGGCGCAACTTCGCAAACGCGTTCCGCCGCTTCGAGCCGCTCAACCGCGACGTCGCCACGCTCACCGGCGAGCTGCGCAAGCGGCGCAGGAACCTGGCGCGGCTGATCCACAACCTCCAGCTGCTGGTCACCGAGGTGGGCACGAAGGACAAGGAGCTGTCGCAGCTGGTCGTGTCCCAGAACGCCGTGTTCGAGGCCTTCGCGAACCAGGACGCCAACCTGCGCGAGTTCCTGCGTGGCCTGCCGACCGCGCTGCGGACCACCAACAAGGCCCTGTCACAGTCCACGCTGCTGACCGAGCAGCTCGGGCCCGCGCTGCGGCAGCTGCGCCCGGGCGCGCGGGCGCTCGCGCCGGCCCAGCGCGCACAGCGGCCGTTCGCGCGCCAGACGATCCCGCCGATCAAGAACCAGGTCCGGCCGTTCGCGCGCGCGGCACAGCCGACGGTCAAGGAGCTGAAGCCGGCGATGCAGGACTTCGAGAAGGTCACGCCCAAGCTGGCGACCACCTTCGACGTGCTCAACGACGTGTTCAACGCGCTCGCCTACAACCCGAAGGGCACGGCCGAGGGCTACCTGTTCTGGGCCTACTGGCTGAACCACATCGGCGCATCCGTCTACACGACCCAGGATGCGCACGGGCTGATCCGGCGGGGCATCATCTTCACGGACTGCATCGCCCTCGGAGCGCTCGAGGCCACCGCGAAGCTGGACGCCCAGCTCGGGACGCTGATCGACCTCTCGAACTTCGCCACCAAGGAAGAGGCCTGCGGCTAGCCCATGCAAAAACAGGCTCCGACACTCGGCCGCATCCTCGTCATGTCGATCTTCGCCCTGTCGTGCTTCGGCCTGCTGCTGTACCTGTGGTCGGCGTTCGGCGGCCCGGTGCCGCTGAAGCCGCACGGCTACCGCTTCGAGACCTCGTTCGCGGAGGCCACGCAGCTCGCCCAGGAGGCGGACGTGCGCATCTCCGGCGTGAACGTCGGCCGGGTCAAGAAGATCGACCTCGGCGAGGGCCGCACCAAGGCCACGATCGAGCTGGACGACAAGTACGCGCCGCTCCCGCAGGACAGCCGCGCGATCCTGCGCCAGAAGACGTTGCTCGGCGAGACGTACGTGGAGCTGACTCCCGGCACCAAGACCGCGCCGGACATTCCGGAGGGCGGCACGCTCGAGGCCGCACAGGTCGCGCCCACGGTGGAGCTCGACGAGATCCTGCGCGCGTTCGACAAGAAGACGCGCGAGGGCTTCCAGGTCTGGCAGCAGGATCTCGGCCAGGGCATCGAGGGGCAGGGCCCCGGGTTCTCGGAGTTCCTCGGGGTGCTGCCGGCGTTCGCGCAGGACACGAACAAGGTGCTCGAGGTCCTGAACTCCCAGGAGCGGGCGACCAGGGAGGCCATCAAGAACACCGGCGTCGTGTTCGACGCGCTCACCGAGCGCGGCGACCAGCTCGCCCAGTGGATCGGCAACTCCAACGATCTGCTGCGCACGACGGCCCGGCGCGACGATTCCATCCGCGCCCTGTTCCGGGCGTTCCCGACGTTCATCGACGAGTCCAATTTGACCCTGAAGGCGCTGGGTGCCTATGCCGAGAACACCACACCGGTTCTGCGCGCGCTGACGCCCGCCAGCACACAGCTGTCCAACGTCCTGGAGCAGCTCAGCGCGATCGCCCCTGACTTCAACGAGTTCTTCATCGGCGTGAACCGCGCGATCCCGGCCTCGATCGAGGGCCTGCCGGCCTCCTCGCGGTTCCTCGACGACACGCGCAACCTGTTCGCGCAGCTCGACCCGGTCCTGCGGAACTTCAACCCGTTCTTCGAGTACCTCGCGATGTTCAAGAAGGAGATCGCGGCGATGCTCGCCAACGACACGGCTACCACGCAGGCGACCGACCAGATCGGCGAGGACCGCTACCACTACCTGCGGCTCACGAGCCCGGTCAACCCGGAGAACCTCGCGACCTACCCGCAGCGCCAGGGCTGGCACCGCAGCAACCCGTACTACCAGCCCGGCACCTACAACCAGCTGAAGGGTGGCCTGCCGGTGTTCAACCCCGACCTGTGCTTCACGAACGGCTTCCCGACGCTTGGTCCGTCGACCGCGAGCATGCCCGAGGACCTGCGCAACCGCATCATGCTGTTCGTGCTGAACAGCGGGAACACGGTCGCGCCCCCGTGCCGCAAGCAGGCCCCGTTCAACTTCGGCGGGCGCACCACGGACTACCCGCAGGTCACCGAGAGCGCGCCGAAGCCGAGCCCGTAGCTCGCGCTGATGAGATTCGCATGGTGCGCGGGCACGTAGCTACGCGCCAGATCGCAGGCGGCGGGTACACGCCACCACGTCAGCTATCTGCAGGAGGAACGCATGTCCGTAAAGGTCGGGATCAACGGCTTCGGCCGCATCGGAAGGAACTTCCTCCGCGCGGCGTACGAGCGCCAGGCCGACATCGAGTTCGTGGCGGTCAACGACATCACCGCCGCGGGCACGCTTGCCCACCTGCTCAAGTACGACTCGACGCTGGGCCCGTTCCCGGGACGGGTGGAGGCGGGCGACAACGTCATCTCGGTCGACGGGAAGCCGCTACGGGTGCTCGCGGAGCGCGACCCCGCGAAGCTGCCGTGGGGCGATCTCGGCGCGGAGGTCGTGGTCGAGTCCACCGGGCTGTTCGTCGACCGCGAGAACGCGTCCAAGCACCTCGAGGCCGGCGCCGACAAGGTGATCATCTCCGCCCCGGCCAAGAACCCCGACGTGACCGTGACGCTCGGCGTCAACTTCGACGAGGTCTACGACCCAAAGGCGCATCGCATCATCTCCAATGCCTCGTGCACGACCAACTGCCTCGCGCCGCTCGCAAAGATCCTGAATGACGGCGTGGGCATCAAGCACGGGCTGATGACGACGATCCACGCCTACACCGCCGACCAGCGCCTGCAGGACATGCCGCACAGGGACCTGCGCCGCGCCCGCGCGGCCGCGATCAACCTGATCCCCACCTCGACCGGCGCGGCGAAGGCGCTCGGCGTCGTGGTGCCTGAGCTGGAGGGCAGGCTCAACGGGTTCTCCGTCCGGGCGCCCGTTCCGACCGGGTCGGTCGTGGACCTCGTGTGCGAGCTGTCCCGCGAGACCTCGGTCGACGAGATCAACGAGCTGTACGCGGGTCAATGCGACAAGGGCCGCTACGAGGGGATCATCCATTTCACGGCCGATCCGATCGTCTCGACGGACGTCAACAAGTCGCCGTTCTCCGCCGTGTTCGACTCGCTGCTCACGATGGTCACCGACGGCACGCTCGCGAAGGTCGTCGCCTGGTATGACAACGAGTGGGGCTACTCGTGCCGGCTGGTGGAGCTGGCGGAGAAGGTCCGCGCCTCGCAGCCGGCACTTGCCTAGGACCGCCGACAGGTGAGCACCGCAGCCACCCGCGGCGCCGCGTTCTCGAAGAAGACGATCCGCGACATCAGGACCACCGGGCGGCGCGCGCTCGTGCGCGTCGACTTCAACGTGCCGCTCGAAGGCGAAGGCGACGATCGCACCGTCGCGGACGACAGCCGCATCCGCGCGGCGCTGCCGACCCTCGAGGCGCTGCGCGAGCAGGAGGCGAAGCTGGTCGTCGTCTCGCACCTGGGGCGGCCCAAGGGCCCCGATCCGCACTTCTCGATGGCGCCGGTCTCGCGGCGGCTCGCGGAGCTCACCGGCTGGCCCGTGCGCCAGGCGCCCGCCGTCGTGGGCCCAGAGATCGAGCATCTCTCGCGAACCCTCGCCGCAGGCGAGGTGCTCGTGCTCGAGAACAGCCGCTTCGAGCCGGGCGAGACCAAGAACGACCCCGCGCTGGCCGACGCGCTTGCGCGGCTCGCCGACCTGTACGTGAACGACGCGTTCGGCGCCGCGCACCGCGCGCATGCCACGACCGAGGGCGTCGCGCGCCGCCTGCACCCGGCCGTCGCCGGGCTGCTGCTGGAGCGCGAGGTGACCCTCCTCACGTCATTGCTGATGGACCCGCAGCACCCGTTCGTCGTGGTCCTCGGGGGTGCCAAGGTGAGCGACAAGATCGGCGTGATCGAGCGCTTCCTCGACGTGGCCGACGCGATCCTGATCGGCGGCGCGATGTGCTTCAGCTTCTTCCGCGCGATGGGGCGGCCGACCGGCGACTCGCTGGTCGAGGAGGAGGGCGTGGAGCTCGCCAAGCGGCGTGCTGGAGAAGGCCGAGGCCTCGGACTGCCGCCTGGAGCTGCCCCGCGACCTCGTGCTCGGGGACCGCTTCGCCGCCGACGCGGAGCGGCGCGAATCCGACGGGCCGGACGTGCCCGACGGCTGGATGGGCCTGGACATCGGCCCGCGCACGTCCGCGGACTACGCGCGCGAGATCGCGGCCGCACGCACCGTCTTCTGGAACGGCCCGATGGGCGCCTTCGAGCTGGAGCCGTTCGCGGCCGGCACGCGGGCCGTCGCGGATGCGATCGCGCAGTGCGCGGGCACGACCGTGGTGGGCGGCGGGGACTCGGCCGCGGCGCTCTCGAAGTTCGGCCTCGCGGATTCGGTCACGCACCTGTCCACCGGCGGCGGCGCCTCGCTGGAGCTGCTCGAGGGCAAGCCGCTCCCCGGAGTGGAGGCACTCGATGACCGCTGACAGGCGCCCCGTGATCGCGGCCAACTGGAAGATGAACAAGACCAACGCGGAGGCGGCGGCGTTCTGCGCGGACTTCACGGCACGAGAGCTGCCGCCGGCGACCGACGTCGTGATCTGCCCGCCGTACACGGCGCTGCGCACGGTTGTCGACGGCGTGATCGGCTCGGCGGTGCGCGTGGCCGCGCAGAACATGCACGACGAAGACTCGGGAGCCTTCACCGGCGAGATCTCCGCGCCGATGCTGCTGGAGCTGGGAGTGTCCGGCGTCGTGCTCGGCCACTCCGAGCGCCGCCAGCTGTTCGGCGAGACCGACGCCGCGCTCGCGCGCAAGGTGCCCAAGGCGCTGGAGTCGGGATTGCTGCCGATCCTGTGCGTGGGCGAGACCGAGGAGGAGCGCGAAGCCGGCGAGACCCAGCGCAAGCTGCGCCAGCAGGTGCAGGCGGACCTTGCGGCGGTGGCGACGGAGCAGCTCGCCGAGGTCGTGATCGCCTACGAGCCGATCTGGGCGATCGGCACCGGCAAGACCGCGACGCCCGACCAGGCGCAGGACGCGATCGGCTTCGTGCGCGCGCTCGTGCGCGACCGCGACCCCGGCGTCGCGGAACGCGTGCGCATCCTCTACGGCGGCAGCGTGAACGCCGGGAACGCGGCCGAGCTGCTCGCCCTGCCGGACGTGGACGGCGCGCTGGTCGGCGGCGCCAGCCTCGACCCGGCCGAGTTCGCGACGATCGTGTCGGCCGCGCCGTCGTGATCCCGGTCCCCGCGGTCGCGCTCGTGATCCTGGACGGCTGGGGGATCGCCCCTGCCGGCCCGGGCAATGCCGTCTCGCTCGCCGACACGCCGACCTTCGACGAGCTGTGGGCGACCTACCCGCACACGCAGCTCGAGGCCTGTGGGCCCGCCGTCGGCCTGCCTGCCGGCCAGATGGGCAACTCCGAGGTCGGCCACCTGAACCTCGGCGCCGGCACGGTCGTGAAGCAGGACCTCGTCCGGATCGACGACGCGATCGAGGACGGCAGCTTCTTCGAGAATCCCTGCACTGCGGGCGGCGTGCGCAGCCGCCCGCGACTCGGGCGGGACGCTGCATCTCGCCGGCCTGGTGTCGGCGGGCGGCGTCCACTCCAGCCTCGCGCACCTGCGCGCCTGCATCGCGCTGGGCGCGCGCGAGCGCGTTCCGGCGATGGTGCTGCACGCCTTCACGGACGGGCGCGACACGCTGCCCACGTCCTCGCCCGATTACATCGCGCAGGTGGAGGCATGGCTGGCCGAGGCCGGAGCGTCCGGCGTGCCGGCGCGCATCGGCACCGTGATGGGGCGCTACTGGGCGATGGACCGGGACCGGCGCTGGGATCGCACCAAGCGCGCCTACGACGCGCTCGTGCACGGCGAGGGACTGCCGGCCGAGAACGCGGAGGCCGCGGTGAAGATGGCGTACGGGCGCGACGAGACCGACGAGTTCATCCAGCCCACGATCGTCGGCGACCCGGCGCCGATCCGCGACGGGGACAGCGTGGTGACGTTCAACTTCCGCCCCGATCGCATGCGCCAGATCGTGCGCACGCTGGGGGAGCCGGACTTCGCCGAGTTCGAGCGGCGCGGGTTCCCGCGCGTGCACCTCACCACGATGACGCGTTATCACGAGGACTGGGACTACCCGGTCGCGTTCGAGGAGGCGCGCCCCGAGACGACGATCGCCGCGGTGCTCGCGTCCGGCGGCCACCGCCAGCTGCACGTCGCAGAGACGGAGAAGTACCCGCACGTCACCTACTTCTTCAACGGCGGGGAGGAGCACCCCTATCCGGGCGAGGACCGCTTCCTCGTGCCCTCACCGCGGGACGTCCCCACATACGACTTCAAGCCGGAGATGAGCGCTCCGGAGGCGACCGGCGAGTTCGTCGAGCACTGGCGTGCGGCGGCCGCCGAAGGCAAGCCCTACCGGTTCGGGATCATCAACTTCGCGAACGCGGACATGGTCGGGCACACCGGCAGCATCCCGGCCGCGATCCGGGCAATCGAGACCGTGGACCGCTGCCTGCGCGACGTGCTCGACGCGGTGCTGGGCACGGGCGGCGCGGCGATCGTGACCGCCGACCACGGCAACGCGGACGAGATGCTGACGCCCGACGGCAAGCCCCAGACGGCACACTCGCTCAACCCGGTGCCGCTGGTCGTCACGCTGCACGACGTGCAGCTCGCCGAGCAGCGGGATCCTGGCGGACGTCGCCCCCACGGCGCTCGCCCTGCTGGGAATCGAGCAACCGCCGGCGATGAAGCAAAAGCCGCTCTTGCGCTAGCCCATCCGGGGTGCGACGAGTTATGGGCGTAGTACGCCCATGATGTGTCGGACCGCAAGGCCTGCCGGGGCCGGGTCGTCCCTTCGCCCACCCGTCCCCCGCGGCTGAGCGGGGGACGGCTTCTACAAGGCGACCGGGGCAGCCCCCGGTCGCCTTGTCAATCAGGTCGCGGATGCCGTTGATCTGATCCTGGACCCGGTCGGTCACGACGCGCTGGAAGTCGTGGGCCTGCGAGCCGTCGAGGTTCACGATCACGAGCGCCGCCACCACTGTGGCCAGCAGCAGGAAGAGGAACAGCAGGGCGAGGAAGCGCGTGAACCTGCCGCGCCGCCGCCGACGGGGCGGAGGAGGCGGCGCGGCGCGGGCCGCGCGGCGCTGCGCACGGCGGCTCGGCGCCGGGGCCGGCGCGGCCACGGGAGCAGGCCGCATCACGCGGGTCGCCGCCGAGTCGTGCGCGGGCGGGCGCGCCACCTGGGTGGCGGCGGTCGCATGCCGCGTCGCGGCCGTCTCGAGCACCGTCGTGGCGCTCGAGTCGCGGCCGCGCAGGCCGGCGCGGACCGCATCGCGCATCTCGGACGCGCTGCGATAGCGATGCTCCGCCTGGGGAGCGAGCGAGCGCGTGACGGCACGCGCGAGCTCGGGCGAGACGTCCGGGTTCACGATGTTCAACGGCTCCGGCCGGCCCTCCTGCTGGCGCATCGCGAGCTCCGTCAGCGACCCGGTATCGAAGGGCAGCCGCGCCGCGAGCAGCTGGTACGTGACGACGCCCAGCGAGTAGACGTCGTCGGCGGCGGTCGCCTCGTCGCCGCGGGCCCGTTCGGGCGACAGGTACGCGGCGGTGCCGACGACTGAGCCGATCTGCGTGATGCGGGAGTCCTCGGCCGCCTTCGCGATCCCGAAGTCGGCGAGCTTGACCACGCCGTCCGGGTTGACGAGCAGGTTGCCCGGCTTCACGTCGCGATGGATCACGCCGTGACGGTGCGCGTACTCGAGTCCTTCGCAGGCCTGGGAGACGATGTCGACCGCGTCCTCGGCGGTGAGCCGCCCCCGCTCGCGCATGATCTGGCCGACGGTCGGCCCGTTCACGTACTCCATCACGATGAAGTGCCGGTGCGCGTCTGCGTCGTGCCCCGAGTCGTACACCTGCACGACGTTCGGGTGCACGAGCTTCGCCGCGGCCAGCGCCTCGCGCCGGAAGCGGGCGACGAAGCCGTCGTCCTCGGAGAGGTGCTCCGCGAGCAGCTTCACCGCCACCTGGCGCTGGAGCACGCCGTCGACCGCCCGGTACACCGTCGACATCCCGCCCGCCCCGAGGCGTTCGTCGAGGCGGTAGCGGCCCGCGATCTCCACGCCCAGCACGGCCATCCGCGCTATCCCCCCGGCGGCGTGCCGCCGCCCTGGTCGCCCGCTCCCGGGACCTGCTCGCCGGCGCCGCCCGTGTCGGGCGGTGGCTCGGTCTGCGTCTGCGTCTGCGTCTTCGTCTTCGTCTGATCTTTCTTCGGAGCCTTTTCCTTCTGCGGCGCCTGCGTCTGGCCCTCCGAGGTCGCTCCGGCGGGCGGCTGCTCGGTGGGCGCGGCCGGCTCCGCGGTGCACTGGCTGTTCACGAGGGTCTCGAGCCTGTCGGCGCTCGACGAGAGCGCCTGTCTGAGCTTGGCGTCGACGCGATCGGGGAGTGCATCGACCTGCTCGCGGAAGGATGCCGCCTGCCGGCTCGCACCGCTGCAGTCACGCACGTTGACCCGTTGCTGGACCTCGTCCAGGGTCGATCGCAGCGAGCCGGCGGTTCCCGAGGAGAGCTCGTCCTGTGGAGCCTCCGTTCCCGCATCCCCCGAACAGCGCAGCGGCAAGTATCAGCCCCGCCGCGGTCAGCCTGAGGCCAAGGTCGGGCATGGCAGCAGAGTACGCGACCGCGAACTGCGAACTGCGGACTCCGAACTAGAGCCCCTGATACAGCCGCTCCGCCAGGGACTTCGGCAGGCCGGCGTCGATGATCGCCTTGGCGGCTTCGTCGATCGGATACTCGACGCGCCGGAACGTGGCGGCCCAGGTGTCCGTGTCGAGCATCAGATAGGCCGCGCGGGGGTCCCCGTCGCGCGGCTGTCCGACGCTGCCCGGGTTCACCAGCCACTCGCCCTCGCTCATCGAGAGCTCGGCGCCGTGCAGGGCCTGCTCGCCGATCGTGTCTCCGCCGTTGCGCGTGAAGTAGCACGCCACGTGGGAGTGTCCGATCAGGCACACCCGCTGCTGCTGCACGTCGAGGCACTCGCCCGCCTGCGAGATCGAGAGCACGTACTCCCAGACCGGATCGCGCGGACTGGCGTGGTACAGGCCGACACCGGCGCTCTGGCCCAGCGGCGAGAGCCCGGCGAGGAACTCGCGCGTCTCCGGTCCCACCTTCTTCAGCGTCCAGCGCGCGGCGGCGCCCGCGCTCATCGCGAAGTAGCGCACGTCCAGCTCGCCGCTCACGACCAGGTCGTGGTTGCCGGCCAGGCAGACCTCGACGACCTCGGAGATCAGCTTCGTGCAGGCATCGGGCTGCGCGCCGTAGCCGACCACGTCGCCCAGGCACCACACCTGGTCGGGGTCGCTTCCGCCGAGGTCGGTGAGCACGGCTTCGAGCGCCGGCAGGTTGCTGTGGATGTCGGAGATGACCGCTACGCGCACGGGGATCTGGAGGTGAGCATCGGCACTCTCGGCCCCGGTCCGAGCCCGGAGCCGCCAGTTGCAGGATATTCGGGCCGGAAAGGAACGCCGAGGCCGAGGCGTCTACGGGCAGCGGGGGCCGCCGCGCAGCGTGAAGCGCTCCAGCACGTCGACCTTCGTGGCCCCTTGGTAGGTGAACTGGCCGTCCAGCATGAAGAACGTCCCGTCGCACAGGACGGGGCTGTCGATGTAGTGGATCGTGCGCCCGCGCCGCCTGACCGTCAGGTCGCGCGTGGTCGCGTCGAAGAACGTCACCGAGGCGTCCGGCGCGTTCGGGAGCGTCTTGATCGGCGGCACCGGTGTGTCCAGGATGTACCCGTACGGGGTTCCGCGCCCGCTGCGCAGCACGCCGGGGAGCGTCATCACCGGGCCGAGGTCGGGAATCGCGTAGATGATGATGGTCGGGTCGCGGCCCTCGAGGGCCCCGTTGAAGAGCGTGATCTTCGTGTTCACCGGGTCGGTCACGATCGGCGGCGCGAGCCCGATCGCGCTGCCGGTGCCGAGCTTCGACCCGCTCGGACAGGCGCGCGGCCCGCGGGCGCGCAGCGACGCCGGGTTGCACTTGGGAAAGAAGCGTGCGTTCACGACGGCGCCCTTCGGGAAACGCAGCAGCGTGTTGGTGAGCTGCAGCGGGGCAGCGGCCGCCTTGTCCTCGATCCTGATCGTGGTGCGCAGGCTCAGGCCGGCCCGCCGCTTGTTGCGATCGCGCTTCGCGAACTTGGCCGTGAACGTCACCTCTTGGGTGGTCGCCGCGTGGGCCGGCGCCGCCGGCACGGCCAGCAGGGCGCTCGCCGCCAGGGCGCCGCTCGCCATCGCTCTCACCCCGCGCCTGCTCATACCGAAGACTCTATGTTCTCAGCATGATCGCCGGTCGGTGGAAGTTGCCCGTCGCCGTCGTCGCGTTTGTCCTGATCGCGGAGGGCGCGGTCTGGCTGCTGCGCCCGGCGGAGCGCATCCACCCGCAACCCGTCTCCGCGTCGCAGGTGTTCCGCCCGGCGGAGCTCGAGCGCGCGCGCGACTACGCCGGTGGCCAGCGCCTGCTCGCGCTGGGGGCGATCGTGGCCCAGGGCGCGGTGCTGGTGCTGCTGGTCGTGCGGCCGCCGCGGCGCGTCGTGCGTGCCCTGGAACGTGCCGCCCGCGGGCGCAAGGCGGTGGCGACGGCGCTCGCGGGCGGCGGCCTGATGCTCGCGATCAGCGTCGCGGCGCTGCCGTTCGCCGCCGGCGCGCACGAGCGGGCCGTCGACTTCGGCAAGTCCACGCAGTCGTGGGGCGGATGGGCGGAGGACCAGCTCAAGTCGCTGGCGATCGCGATGGTGCTCGCGGCGGCGGGCGCGGCGCTGTTCGCGGCGCTGATGCGCCGGTTCCCGCGGCATTGGTGGCTGCCCGGGGCCGGCGCCGTGATCGGCCTCGCGGTGCTGTTCGCGTGGCTCACCCCGGTCGTGCTCGATCCCGTCTTCAACAAGTACACGGAGCTTCCGCCGGGGCGCACGCGCGCGGACGTCGAGGAGCTGGCGCGCAGGGCGGGAGTCGACGTGGGGGACGTGATGGTCGTGGACGCATCCCGGCGCACCACCGGCGCCAACGCCTACGTCGTCGGAATCGGCCACACGAAGCGCGTCGTGCTGTACGACACGCTGCTGCGGCGTTTCACGCCACAGCAGGTACGGATCGTGGTGGCGCACGAGCTCGGGCACGTGAAGCACCGCGACGTCCCCCGGGGGATCCTGTGGGTCGCGATCGTCGCGCCCGGCGCGATGCTGGTCGTGATGCTGCTCACGATCAGATGGAGCGCGCGCGCCGGGACGGTGCCGGGCACGGCCGCTTCACTGCCGGCGTTCGCGCTGGCACTGTCGCTCGTGGCGTTCTCGGCCACGATCGTGTCGAACCAGCTCTCGCGCGCGGTCGAGGCGAGCGCCGACGCGTACGCGCTCGAGGTGACGGGCGAGGCGCAGGCCTTCATCGGCATGGAGCGCAGGCTCGCGCGCGTCAACCTGAGCGACCCGGACCCGCCGCCGCTTTACCGGGCCCTGTTCGCGACCCACCCTTCGGTGGTCGAGCGGATCGGTGCCGCGCGCGCCTACGAGCGCGCTAGCGGCGGGGCGGGAAGCGCAGGCGGCGGCGCCGGCGCGCCTCGGTGAGCGCGGCGGCCCCTTCCTCCTGCTCGTCCTGTTCGACCTGGTCGTCCTGGTCGTCGTGGTCGTCCGGCTCGTCCGGCTCGTCCGGCTCGTCGTGCTCGTCGGAGGCCGCTTCCTCGAGCTGCGGCTCCTCGTCGTCGTCCGGCTCGTCGAGCGCCACGGCCTCGGCCTCGTCGAACCGGTCGGCCTCGTCCGCGTCGTCGGGCATGTCGTCGGTCGCGATCGCGTCCTCGGCCGCGGAGTCCTCCGCGGCGAGCGGTGCCCGGTCGGCCCGCTCCACGACGAGCGCCTCCCCGATCGTGATCTCCTTCACGAAATCCTGCACCGCCAGCTCGTCGTCGGTCTGCGGCTGATCCGGCGCCGGCGCCTCGTCCTGCACGGGCGCCTCGTCCCGCGGCCCGCGGAACACCTCGTGGCGCGCGCGGCCCTTGCGCTTCGCCAGGTACATGGCGTTGTCGGAGTCGCGCACGAGATCGTCCGGCGAGGACTCGCGACCGGTGCTGACCGCGATCCCGATGCTGGCCGTGACGCTGGCCTCCTGGCCCTCGACCTCGAACGGCTCGCCCAGCGAAGACTCGATGCGCTCGGCCACCGCGATCGCATATCGCACGTCGGCGATGTCCTCGAGCAGCACGGTGAACTCGTCGCCGCCGAGCCGCGCGACGGTGTCCTCCGGCCGCACGCACGCCTTGATGCGCTGTGCGACGGCCACCAACAGCCGGTCGCCGGCTTCGTGGCCGAAGCTGTCGTTGATCGGCTTGAAGTCGTCGAGGTCGAGGAACAGCACCGCGACCGCCGCCTTGCGCCGGTTCGTGCGCTCCAGCGCGTGCTCCAGCCGGTCGGCGAACAGCGCGCGGTTTGGAAGCTCGGTGAGGCTGTCGTGGAACGCCTGGTGCGCCAGCTCCTCGAGCCGCTCCTGCTCGGTCGCGCGCAGCGCGGCGTTCTCGACGACGAGCGATCCCTCCAGCGCCAGCTGCTCGACCAGGCGCCGCTCCTCGTTGCTCCACGGGCGTGCGGCCTGCTGGTGGCTGAGGATCACCAGGCCCAGCGGGCGGGTCGCCGACGCGAGCGGCACCACCACATAGGACTTGAGCGAGAGCGCGTCGACCAGGTCGGTCGGCAGCAGCCGGCTGGCGCGCGCGTTCTCGACGAAGATCGGCCGGGGCTGGTGGGCGGCGATCCTCCATGCCCGGAATTCGTGGGTCGGCACGTTCCCCACGAGATCGCGCAGCGTCTGCTCGAACTCGCCGTTTGCGCCGACGGTGAGGACGTGCGCGACCCGGTCCTCCTCGTCGCGCAACAGCAGCGTCGCGGTCTCGGCCTCGATCGCATCGCACGTCACGCGGGCCAGCACCTCTCCGGCGTCGAGCACGGACGTCGCCCGCGCGCCCTCCTCGAGGAGCCGGCGGATGGCCGTCGCCGCGCGCAGGTGCCAGCCGCGCTCGTCGCTCGTGCGCGCCTGCTCGATCGTCGGGCGCAACGTGGGCCGCCGCCGAGGCGGCCAGGCGCACGTCGTCGCCCGAGAACCGGTTCGGCCGCGAGTCGTCGAGCACGATCACGCCGGTCACGTTCGGCGGCATGCCGAGCGGCACGGCCAGCACCGACTGGACCTCGAAGCTGCTCGATCCCCAAGAGCCCATCAAGGGGTCCCCGGTGGAGCTCACGACCACGGGCTCGCCGGAGTCGAATGCGACCTGCGCGGCGGGCAGCGGCTGCGCCTGCCTGATCGCGTCCCATTCCGCCGCGTCACGCGACCCGTCCGCGTGGCGGCACGCGCGCGGGACGAGGCGGCCGTCCTCGGCGAGGAACACGGTCGCGCGCCGGACGCCCAGCTCGCGCGCCATGCGCTCGCACACGACGATCAGCATCTCGTCGAGCGAGGGAGCCTTCGTGGCGGCCTCGGTCAGCTCCAGCAGGAAAGAGGTCTCGGACTGGTGGCGGTCGCTCTCGAGCATGCTCCCGGCACGCGCGACGGCGGCCGCGACCATCGACAGCAGCGATTGGAGCTCGATACCGGCGTCACGCGGAGCGGGCTCGATCGAGAGCATCCCGACCGTGCCGCCCGCGATCAGCGGCTCGAAGCGCACGGACGTCATCCCCAGGTCGGCGGCAAGCTCGGCCGGGATGCGCTCGTCGTCCTGCGCGTCGTCGATCTCGACGGGCCGGCCCTGGACCAGCACGGAGACGGCTGCCGGCATGCGCGCCAGCGGGATGGTCTCCCACTCGGCCGGGAGCTCGTCGATCCCGGACGGGCTGTCGACGGCAAGCGGAGAGACGGCCTGGCGCGGGGCGTCGTAGAGCCACGCGATCACCCGGTCCCCCTCGACCGCCTGTCTGACCGCCGCGCACAGCCGCTGGACCCAGTCGATGGCATCCTGCCGTGCAGCAGCTCGCTTGTCCACAGATCCGCCCGCCATGGCCTCCGCCCGAACGCTGTTCCGATCTTATCTACACACTAGAGCGCCGTGGCCGGGGCCGCGCCCCGGGTTTCGCCGGGAAGCGCTCTACGCGGTCGAGCTGTGGCTCTTCTCGTCCCCGCCGGCGTGCTCGCCGCGGTACTCGGGGAGGTTCTTGATGCCCTCGCGGGTGGACCACTTGGAGTAGTTGTCCTCGAGGGCGTCGATCAGCTCCCGCACGAACTTCGGAGAGGCGCTGATGCGGGAGACCACCACCCCGGGAATCTCCTCCTCGTCGACCTCGTGGTCGAGGCGGGCGAAGGTGATCGTGAACTCGTAGTCCGAGTGGCTGATGTTCGCGAAGTTGGCGTAAGTGCCGGCCATCGTCTCCGGCGACATGTGCATGTTGATGTGGCGCTCGCGCTCGTTCTCGTCGCTCAAGGTCCCCGTAGTATCGCACCGTGCGGCTGGTCCTCATCTGCGTAGGCAAGATCCGCCCACCGTTCACCGACGATGTGGCCCATTACCAGCGGCTCCTGGGCCGTCATGCCCGCCTCGAGGTGGCCGAGATCGGGGAGGCGGGCGCCGACCCCGCCCGTGCCCACGAGGCCCTGCCGCGCGAGGGGGCCGCGATCCTCAAGCGGATTCCCGAGGACTCGTTCGCCTGCGTGCTGGACCGGCAGGGCGAGGAGCTCACGAGCGAGCAGCTGGCCGCATTCATCGAGGAGCGGCGGATGGCGCGGTCGGACCTGTGCTTCGTCGTGGGCGGCCCGCTGGGCCTCGACCGGGCGGTGCTGGAACGCGCGCAGCGGCGGCTCGCATTCGGCCGCATCACGCTGCCGCACCAGCTCGCGCGGGTCGTGCTGCTGGAGCAGCTGTTCCGCGCGCACAAGATCCTGGCGGGCGAGCCGTACCATTACTGACCCCGGAAGGGGGAGGGGATGCCGCACAGAACACGCATAGTCGAGCGCCTGGAGAGCCGCGTCGGACTACGCCGGCCGGGGCCGATGGTCGCGCGCCACGAGCTGGCGTTCTTCCTGCGCCGCATCGTGCTGCTGGTGGGATCCGTGGCCGCGCTGGTGCTGGCCGGCGCACTCGCGATGACCGTCTTCGAGGACGTCTCCTACTGGTACGGCGCGACCTGGGCCCTGGACACCGTGGCCACGATCGGGTCGGTGCCCGACACCCAGACCCTCGGCGGCGACATCACCAAGATCCTTCTGACGATCTTCGGCGTGGGTACGATGTTCTTCGTCCTCGTCACGCTGACCGAGTTGTTCGTGGCCGGGGATCTCTCGGGACTTCTCGACGACCGTCGCATGCAGAGCAAGATCGCCCAGCTCAAGGACCACTACCTGATCTGCGGGTTCGGGCGCGTCGGCCGTCAGGTCGCAAAGGACCTGAAGGGCGCCGGGATGCCGTTCGTCGTGATCGACGACAACCCGGAGGTTCGTGAGCACGCAAAGGAGATGGATGTGCTGCTGGTCGAGGGCCGCGGCTCGGACGACGAGGTGATGACGGAGGCCGGTATCGAGCGGGCCCGCGCCGTGCTCGCCTGCGTCGACTCCGACGCCGAGAACATCTTCGCGACGCTCACCGCGCGTGAGCTGCGGCCGGACATCCCGATCGTCGCGCGCGCCGCGGTCGAGTCCTCCGAGCGAAAGCTGATCCGCGCCGGCGCGAACGAGGTCGTGTCGCCCTACAAGGCCAGCGGGCGCACGATGGCGAGCCTTGCGCTGATCGAACGCGAAGACGACGAGTCCGCGTCCCGGCACATGCGTGACGGCGGCGCCGTCACCTCACGCACCTCCGCGACGACGTGAGCAGGCCCTCGGACGCGCAGCCTTCCCCGCCTCCGGGGCCGGTCGAGCAGTTGCGGGCCCAGGTCGTGGAGGCCGCCGCGACGGTGCGCGGCGACGGGGGCGAGAGCGCCGAGCCCGCGCTCGAGCGGCCGCCGCGGGCAGAGTTCGGCGACTTCTCCACGAACGTCGCGATGCTGCTCGCCCCGGCGCTGAAGACACCGCCGCGCGAGGTGGCCGAGCGCGTGGGCGGGGCGCTGAACGCGGGGCTCGGAGAGGCGCTCGAGCGCGTGGAGGTCGCGGGCCCCGGCTTTCTCAACCTGTTCCTGTCCGACGCCTGGTTCCGGGACTCGCTCGCGGCCGTGCGCGCGCAGGGCGACGTGTTCGGCGCCGGCGCCGTACCGCCGGCACAGCGGCAGCGCATCCTGGTCGAATTCGTGAGCGCCAATCCGACCGGGCCGCTGAACGCGGCAGGGGGCCGCCACGCCGCGTATGGCGACTCGCTCGCACGCGTCCTCGCGTTCGGCGGTCACGACGTGGAGCGCGAGTACTACATCAACGACCACGGCACCCAGGTCGAGCTGTTCGGGCGCTCGATCGCGGCGCGGATGACCGGTGAGCCGGTGCCGGAGGGCGGCTACGAGGGCGATTACGTGGCCGAGCTCGCCGAGCGCCTGCGCGGCGAGGGGCTCGGCCCCGCGGATGTCGAGGCCCTCGCGCGCCGCGGCCTCGAGCTGATGATGGAGCAGATCACGCAGACGCTCGAGCGGTATCGCGTGCACTTCGACCGCTTCTTCTCAGAGCGCTCCCTGCACGAGGGCGACCGGATCGCGCGGGCGCTCGAGGAGGTCGAGCAGACGGGGCAGGTCTACTCGCACGAAGGCGCGACCTGGCTGCGCACGTCGGAGTTCGGCGACGACAAGGACCGCGTGCTGCGCCGTTCGTCCGGCGAGCTGACCTACTTCGCCTCCGACATTCCCTATCACCAGGACAAGCGCGAGCGCGGCTACGACCACATGATCAACGTGCTGGGCGCGGACCACCACGGCTACACGGGGCGCATGCAGGCGTTGTTCGCGCTGCTCGGCGACCCGGGCCGGCTGGAGCTGATCATCATGCAGCTCGTGCACTTCGTCGAGCGCGGCGAACGGTCCAAGATGTCCAAGCGCCGCGGCGACTTCGTGACGCTGGACGAGTTGCTCGACGACATCGGGGTGGACGCGGCGCGCTGGTTCATGCTGGAGCGATCGCACGACACCACGCTCGACCTCGACCTCGACCTCGCGCGGCAGCGCAGCCAGGACAACCCCGTCTACTACGTGCAGTACGCGCACGCGCGCATCGCGGCGATCCTGCGCAAGGCCGGCACCGAGCGACTCGAGCGCGCCCGCGCCGCGGACGTCACGGCCGGCCGTGCCAAGCTCGAGCCGGCCGAGCGCGCGCTGGTCAAGCGGCTGCTGGAGCTACCGGCGGAGGTGGTCGAGGCCGGCGAGCGCCGCGCGCCCCACCGGCTCACGAAGTATGGGCACGACGTGGCCTCCGACTTCCACGCCTTCTATCGCGACTGCCGGGTGGTGGGAGCGGAGCCCGATGAGCTCGAGGACTTCCGGCTGGTGCTCTGCGACTCCACCCGCCGGGTGATCGCACGCGTGCTCGACCTTGCGGGGGTCGAGGCGCCCGAGAGCATGTGAGGGTGACCGCCGGGGTCGACCTGCTCGCGCACCGGTTGCGCCCCGCGCGCGGGGAGCCGGCCGGCGCGCTCGTGCTGCTGCACGGCCGCGGCGTGGACGAGTCCGACCTCTACCCGCTGCTCGATGCGCTCGATCCCGAGGCCGAGCTGGTCGGCGCCACGCCGCGCGCTCCGCTCACGCTGCCGCCCGGCGGCTACCACTGGTACGTGGTCGAGCGGGTCGGGTTCCCACATCGCGAGACGTTCATGGAGAGCTTCGAGCTGCTCACTCAATGGCTGGAGGCGCTGGCCGAGGAGACCGGCGTCCCGTGGCAGCGGACCGTGATCGGTGGCTTCTCGCAGGGGTCGGTGATGGCGTATGCACTGGCGCTTGCCGCGGGCCGGCCGTCGCCCGCGGGCCTGCTCGCGATGAGCGGGTTCATTCCCGAGGTCGAGGACTTCGACCTCGACCTGCACCGGCCGGGTCTGCCGATCGCGATCACCCACGGGACGCTCGACCCCGTGATCGGCGTCGAGTTCGGGCGCGCGGCGCGGCAGCGTCTGGAGGCGGCGGGCAACCGGCTGCTCTACCGCGAGTCGCCGGTCGGCCATGGGATCGATCCCGCCGTGCTCCCGGACCTGCGCGCGTGGCTGCAGGCCGCCGTCGGCCTGGCCGGCTGACCTGACAGCGACGCCGCTGAGTGAGATGCTTGGTGGCCAATGGCGGCGGAGCAGGGCTATTCGAAGCGACATGTACTGGCCGGTGCGGCCTGGGTCGGCGGCCGCGGTGCCGTGCGCATCGCCCGGGTGGGCCTTGTGCCCGTGCGGGTTGCCGCTCGCGCCCCCGGGTGCCGCGCGGCCGCTTGGCTTCCTGGAGGAGGTCGGCCGCCGCGAGCAGGAGCGGACGCGCGACGCCGCTGAGCGGGCGCTCGACGAAGGGCTGCGCCGCGCACTCGGGTCGCGCCGCGCGAGCGAGCTGGTGGAGCGGGTGCTGAGCAGCCCGCAGGCGGAGGTGGCAGCCCGCCGGCTGCTCGACGGCCCGGTGGTCGACCGGATGGTGGCGGCCGTGATCGAGGCGCGCGTCGTGGAGCGCGTCGTCGCGGAGCTGATCGCCGCTGACGTGCCCGAGCAAGTGGTGGGGCAGGTGCTCGACACGCGGGTGCTGGACGAGGTGGTCACCCGCCTGCTCGCCGACGAGGCGCTTGCGCAGACGGTGGACGGGCTGCTGACCCGCTTCTTCGCGGGGCCGCTCTACGAGGATGTCATCACCGGCGTGCTCGCGAGCGAGGAGCTGTGGCAGCTTGTCGACACGATCGCCCACAGCCCGGAGGTGATGGAGGCGATCACGGCCGGCAGCGCGAGCCTCGCCGGCGAGGTCGCCGACCAGGTTCGGAGCCGCACGATCGTCGCGGACGACGTCGCCGAGCGGATCACGCGCAAGGTGCTGCGCCGCTCGCAACGCAAGGATAAGCCGGCGCTGCCACGCGGGAGTGACGGCCTGCCGCCCGCCGACGGGTCATGAACGTCGTGTCTCATGTCGAGGCGGCGGCCCCGCCGCCGGCGAACACCACGACCGCCTACGCCGGCATCGTCACGCGCGCGGTCGCGTTCGCGATGGACGTCGCGATCGTGTACGCGATCCTTTTTCTGATCGGAGCTGGTGGTAGCTCTGATCATCGGGGCGTTCAGCAACTTCAATCTCGAACGGCGACGTCAAGACGATCGTCGGCGCGGCTGCCGCCTGGATTGTCGCGTCGCGATCTACTGCACGGCGTTCTGGTCGCTCACCGGGCAGACCCCCGGCGATGCGCGCGCTGGGCATCGAGGTGACGACGTGCGACGGGCGAACGGCTGGGGGTGCGGCGCTCCCTGCGTGCGCCTCGTGGGCATGGTCCTCGCCGCCATACCGCT
>CAWGVJ010000007.1:0-69028 GCA_963826005.1 uncultured Solirubrobacterales bacterium
GTTCAACTCGAGCGCCCCGTTCGCGGGCGCGATCTCGAAGCGCGACATCACGGCCTTCAGCACGACCTTCATCTCCTGCAGCGCGAAGCTCGCGCCGAGGCAGCGGCGACGCCCACCCCCGAAGGGGATCCACGTGTAGGTGCCGGGCGTCTCGCCGAGGAAGCGCTCGGGCCGGAACGCGTACGGGTCCGGATAGATCGCGGGGTCGTGGTGGATCAGGTAGGCGCTCGCGACCAGGCAGGCGCCGGGCGGGTATGTCCAGCCCCCGACCTCGACGGGCTGCTTGACCAGCCGCGGGGCCGCGTTGGGCAGCACGGGCCGGCGGCGGAGCGTCTCCTGGATCGTGGCCGTCAGGTAGTCGTCCCCGTCATCCGCGTCGACCTCCTGGTGGAGGCGGGCCGCGACCTCGGGGAGCGCGCCAGCCGCTCGACCGCCCACGCCAGCTCGGATGCCGTGGTCTCGTGGCCCGCGACCAGCAGGGTCATCAGCTCGTCGCGCAGCTCCTGATGCGACATCGGAGAGCCGTCCTCGTGACGCGCCTCGAGCAGCATCGAGAGGATGTCATCGCGCTCTGCGTGGTCTGCGCGCCGCTTGTCGATGAGGTCGAAGATGAGGTCGTCGGCCTCTGTCCGGATGCGCTCGAACTCCTCCCAGCCCTTGCCGCGCTGGAGGAACGGGATCAGCGAGGCGGGGCGGCTGCTGGTCGCCAGCAGCTCGTTCAGCCGCACGCGCAGCCCGTCGAGGTGTGCTCCCGAACCGAGGCCGAACACCGCGCGCAGGATCACCTCGAGCGTGAGCGCCTGGAAGCGCGGGTGGAGGACGACCGGCCGGTCCGTCGGCCATGACGCCGCCTCCTGCTCGGCGACCACCTGCATGGTGCCGGCGAGGCGCTGCATCTTCTCGCCGTGGAAGGCGGGCAGCATGAGCTTGCGCTGCGCGAGGTGCTCGCCCTCGTCGAGCAGGATCACGGAGTGCTTCCCGATCACGGGCTCGAGGATCCGCGCTCCCTCACCGGGGTGGAGGATCTCGGGGTCGGCCGTGAAGATCTGCTTGACCTGGTCCGGGTCGGCGATCATCACGAACGGCGGGGTGCCCAGCAGCCGGATCGTGAAGCGGTTGCCGTAACGCGCCCTGTTGCGCTCCAGGAACGACACCGGGCGGGCCCACCATGCGATTGTCTGGATCGCGCTCGGTTGGCGCGGGCCGGGTGGAAGCGTTGCTTTTACGGACACTCCTCGTCCTCCTCGCCCGACAAGCTACTCCGGGCCCGCGCCTTTCAGCGTGCCGATGATCACATAGCTCGGCCTCAAAACGACTACTTGGCCGTGAGCGTACCTTCCATCCCGGCCTGGCGGTGACCGGGTACCGAGCAGAAGTAGGTGTATTTGCCGGCCTTCAGGGTCGCCCCGGTCGTGGCCGTGTCGCCGGTGATCACGTCCGTCTTGGCGACCTCTTTGCCGCTGCTGTCCTCGAGCACGAAGTCGTGCGGCGTCGAGGACTCGTTCGTGAACTCGAACGTGTCCGTGCCGGCCGGGGCGGTCAGGCTCGACTGCTCGAACTTGAGCGCTCCACTCGGGTCGGCAGCCACCTTGACCGTCCCGCCGCCTCCGGACGAGCTCTGGTCCGTGGTCGTCGTGTCGGTGGTCGAGGTGGTGGCGGCGGTCGTGCTGTCCTTGTTGTCATCGCCGCCGCAGGCGGCCAGCCCGAGCACGGCGGCCAGCGCGCAGACGGCGATCAGCAGTGGAAAACGTCTCATCAACACCCTTTCTTCGGGGACGAGGAAACGAAGATAGTACGGTTGATGCAGCGTGGAGTCGACCGCTGACAGGGCGAACCAGGCGTATCTGTCCGCCTGCGCCGTCTATCGCAACGAGGGTCCATACCTGCGCGAATGGGTGGCCTTCCACAAGGTCGTCGGCGTCGAGCGGTTCTATCTCTACAACAACCGCAGCGAGGACGACGGGCACCGCGAGGCGCTCGCGCCCTACGTCGAGGAGGGGACCGTCGTCCTGCACGAATGGCCGGACTGCCTGCCTCCACGGGTCGTCACCGGCGAGGCCACGCAGACCGCGACGTTCCAGCACTGCATCCAGAACTACAAGGAAGACACGCGCTGGATGGCGTTCGTCGATCTCGACGAGTTCCTGTTCTCCCCGACGGGCCGGCCGCTGCCCGAGGTCCTCTCCGAGTACGAGCGCTGGCCCGGGGTGGGGGTCAACTGGGCCATGTTCGGGTCGTCCGGGCACCGCACCCGGCCGGCGGGCCTCGTGACGGAGAACTACGTGCGCCGCACGGACGAGCTGACCCACAACCAGGCGATCAAGTGCGTCGTGGACCCGCGGCGCGTGCGCAACTTCTGCCTCGCCCACTTCTTCCTCTTCCACGGTGAGCCCCGGGTGGTCGTCGACGAGAACCACCGGCCGGTCGAGTGGCGCCGCGGTTCCCCGTTCAGCGTCACCGACGAGGTCTCGTTCGAGAAGCTGCGCGTCAACCACTACGTGACCAAGTCCGAGGAGGAGTTCCGCCGCAAGCAGGCGCGGGTGCGCGTCGACAACGGCCGGCCGTGGGCGTACACGGACAACCAGGCCGCGCGCCTACTGAGCGTCCTCGACCAGGTCGAGGACCGCACCATCCAGATGTACCTGCCGGCACTGCGCGAGGAACTCTCCCGAGTGGAGGCGTTAGAGCTGCTCGCGGGGTAAGCCGTAGTCCGGCGACCGGGATCTGCGGCTAGGCTAGCAGATCCCGACCTATCCTTCTTCGGGGCCGACGACGTCGAGGAAGTTGTCCACGCCCGTGAGCTTGAACAGCTCGTGCACGTGTGGCGGGCCCGCGACCACGACGAACCGCTGACCCCTCATGCGGGCGTGCATCTCGGCGACCAGCACCGCGGAGAGGCCGGTGGAGTCCATGAAGGTGGTGCCGGTCAGGTCCAGCTTCAGCGTCGTCGCCGAGCTGTTCCTCAGCTCCGAGAGCTGCTTGTTGAAGGCCGGGACCGTGGAGACGTCGAGCTCCCCCGTGACCGCCACCTTCAGCGTGCTTTCCTGCTCGCTGACCGAGACGGACAGCGCTCCGCCTTCGCCTGAGCTTGCCGGGGATGAGGGAGATGAGGACATAGGGCGAGGGGAGACCGGGCAGAGCTTGTACCCGCGCTCCCTTTCACCGTAACGGCTCCGGCCCCTGCCAAACAGGTGCTGGAGTAGGCTAGCCGTCGCTCTTGGACGTCTACAGGACCCCAGACGAGCGCTTCGACGCGCTGCCCGGCTACGACTTCGAGCCCCACTACACCGAGGTCGACGGGCTGCGCCTCCACTACGTCGACGAGGGCAGCGGCGCGCCGATCGTCTGCTTCCACGGGGAGCCGACCTGGGCGTACCTGTACCGCAAGATGGCCGGGCCGCTGGTCGCGGCCGGGCATCGCGTGATCTGCCCGGACTATCCGGGCTTCGGGCGCTCCGACAAGCCCACGGACCGCGACTGGTACTCCTACGACCGCCACGTCGAGCACGTGACGCAAGCTGCTGGAGCAGCTCGACGTGCGCGGCGCGACGGTGGTGGTGCAGGACTGGGGCGGGCCGATCGGGCTGCGCTGGGCGGTCGAGAACCAAGACCGCGTCGACCGCCTCGTGATCATGAACACGGGTCTGTTCGCGGGCCAGGTCAACAAGGCCTTCATGGCGTGGCGCAACTTCGCCGAGCGCAACCCGGACCTGCCGGTCGGCTTCGTGATCAACGGCGCGACCGTCACCGACCTCCCGCGACGAAGTCGTCGCCGCGTACGAGGCTCCGTGGCCGAACGCCGAGTCGAAGGCGGGCGTCGCGATGTTCCCGCTGCTCGTGCCCACCTCGCCCGACGCCCCCGGCGCCGCAGTGATGGACGGTGTGCGGGAGCAGCTCGGCGCGTGGGACAAGCCGGCGCTCGTGTGCTTCTCGGACTCCGATCCGATCTTCACCCCGAAAGCCGGGCAGCGGTTCGTCGACCTGATCCCGGGCGCCGCCGAGCTGCGCGTGATCGAGGGCGCGGCGCACTTCCTCCAGGAGGACAAGGGCGAGGAGATCGCCGGCGAGATCAATCGTTTCCTCGGCGGTGGCTGAGCGGCAGGTCGAGTTCCTGCTCGTGGGCGGCGGCCTCGCCGCCGCGAACTGCGCCCGCCACCTGCGCGAACAGGAGGCACAGGGGGACATCCTGATCGTCGGGCGCGAGCCCGACCCGCCCTACAACCGGCCGCCGCTCACGAAGACCTACCTGCGCGGCGAGGAGTCCCGCGAGGACATCCTGTTCCGGCCGGACGAGTGGTACGCGGAGCAGCGCATCGACCTGCTCACCCGCACGAGCGTGACGTCGCTCGACCTCGAGACGCGCACGGCGAAGCTATCCAACAAAGACGAGGTGCGCTTCGAGCAAGGCGCTGCTGGCGACGGGGTCGAACGTGCGAATCCTGCGGGCCGAGGGCGCGCAGCTGGACGGCATCCATTACCTGCGCACGGTGCGGAACTCCGATGCCCTGCGCGCGGAGCTGGGCAAGGCGCAGCGCGTCGCGCTGATCGGCGGCAGCTACATCGGGACGGAGCTGTCGGCGTCGTTCACGATGCTCGGCAAGCAGTGCGAGCTGATCATGCTCGAGTCCGTCACGCTCGAGCGCTTCTACGGCGCGGAGGTCGGCCGCTACTTCCAGGACACGCTCACCTCGCACGGCGTGCGCGTGCACGGCTCACAGGAGCTGGAGCGCTTCGAGGGAAGCGGTGACCGGGTGGAGCGCGTCGTGACCAAGTCGGGCCTCGAGATCGACTGCGACTTCGTCGTGATCGGCGCGGGGGTGACGCCGGACATCACGCTCGCGCAGCGCGCCGGCCTCGAGACCGATTCCGGCGTGCTCGTGGACCGCTACCTCGAAACCAGCGCGCCCGGTGTGTACGCCGCGGGTGACATCGCCGAGTACGACAGCGTCGTCCACGACCGCCGGCTGCGCATCGAGCACTGGGACGTCGCCTTCAACCAGGGCAAGTACGCGGCCCTCAACATGCTCGGCCAGCAGCAGGAGTACGACGTCGTGCCCTATTTCTGGTCCGACCTCGGCGACTGGACGAGCATGGAGTACGTCGGGCCCGCGAGCGAGTGGGACGAGATCTGGGTGCGCGGGAGCATCGCCGAGGGCAAGTTCACCGCCTTCTACGTGAACGGGTCACGGGTCGCCGCAGCGCTGACGGTCGGGCGCTCGGACGATCTCGCGGTCGCGGCGCGGCTGCTGAAGGAGAAGACGGACGTCAGCGGCCTGCGCGAGCGCATCGAGGACGTGAACGCAGACATCGCCGAGCTGGGCTAGCGCCTCCTCCGGGCCGCACCATCAGGGGGGTGCGCGGCTTTTCGGTCGTAGTACCGCAGAAAAACCGCGCACCTTGACCCTGGGCGGTGCTTCAGGGCAGGTCGAGTGCCTCGATCGCGTTCGTGAAGTCGAAGCCCGGCGTGGGGCCGCCCTCGATCGTGTAGACGCGGCGGCCTCGCGAGACCACGCCCAGCCCGTGGCGCGGGGTGCGCATGCCGGGCAGGCGGCTCCAGCTGCGCGTCGCCGGGTCGTAGGCCTCGACCTCGCCGATCGTTCCGGTCGCCTCCTCGCCCCCGGCCACGATCACGCGCCGGCCGACCGCTGTCGCGCCGATCCCGCCGCGCGGCTTGCGCATGTCGGGCAGCTTCTCCCAGCGGCGCGAGCGGGGCAGGTAGCGCTCCGCGACCTTGAAGTTGCCCTGCCCGGTCACGCGTCCCGCGAGCACGTAGAAGGCGCCGCCGGCGACCGCGCCGGCGAGGTGCTCCCGCGCCTTGCCCATGTCCGGCCCGCGCGTCCAGCGCCGGCGCGCGAAGTCGTAGATCTCGAGCGTCGCGAGCGCTCCGCCGGCGTTTGCGCCGCCGGCCGCGTAGAGCTTGCGGCCCACCACGCCGACCGCCAGCGCTGCCCGTTTGGTGGGCGCGTCCGGCAGCCGCGCCCAGCGGTCGCGGCGCGGGTTGTAGCGGTACAGCGAGGACACCTCGCCGCGCAGGTCTCCGCGGCCGGTGTAGCCGCCGACGACGTACACGTTGCCGCGGTACGCGGCGGCCGCCGGATGATTGAGGCCGACCGGCATCGACCGCACCCGCCGCCACCGGTCGCGCCGGATGTCGTAGCGCTCGGCCGCCGCCGTCGTTGCGCCCGATCGCTGCTCGAAGCCGCCCACCACGTACACGAAGCGCCCGACGCGCGCGGCCGCGACCTCGGTGCGGCTCAGCAGCGCCGGGCGCAGCGCCGTCCAGCGGCCACTCGCGCCGGCCTGTGCGCCGTGGTCGTCGCCGTTGCCGTCCGCGACCAGGAGCGCTGCGCCGCCCGCCGCGGCCAGCAGCACCGCCACGAACGCGACAAGCGCCCTGCGGCTCACGCGTCGTCCTCCGGCTCCGCGCGCGCACGGCTCGTACCCCGGGCACTCGACCACCGGGAGCCGCGGATAGCGCGGGAACGCCGGGTCGGTGCGGGACCGTTCGCACAGCGAGAACGTGGACCCGCGCGTGTTGGGGACGAGCCGCTGGTGGCGACACGTGTCACACAAGCCTGCGCGCGGCCGCGACATGCCGCCCAAGTATGGCAGCGGTCACATTCCCGGCGGCCGCGATCGGGGAGAATCCGCACCCTCCAATATCGAGGGGCTTCGCCCCACCTAAAGTCCTCTGCGACCCGCTCACGCGGGCTGCCCCCACATACGGACGGAAGGAGTCGCAATGCCAGGACCCCGTCTGAGCGAGAGCCACATGCGACAGGCGCTCTTGCTGCTCGGGTTGACACAGCTCGCGATCGGCGTCTGGCTCTTGGTCGACCCCGACTCGTTCGTGGACACGGTGGCCGACTTCGGACAGGCCGACAGTCACTTCCTGCGCGACATCGGGACGTTCCAGGCCGGCATCGGGATTGCGCTGCTGGTCGCCGCCGGCCGGCCGTCGTGGCGTGTGCCCGTGCTGTTCGCGGCGCTCGTGCAGAGCGCTTTCCACACGATCAACCATCTCTTCGACATCGGCGGGACGGACCCGGGCTGGCAGGGCCCGTTCAACTTCGTGAGCCTGTTGCTGCTGACGCTCGCCTTCGCCTACCTGATGCGGGAGGCGGGCAGGGAGGCGCGCCCACGTCGGGAGGAGAGGCTCCCCACATGAGGATCTTCCTCGCCGGCGCGACCGGCGTGATCGGCCGGCGGCTGCTCCCCATGCTGGTGGAGGCGGGGCACGAGGTGACGGCCATGACGCGCAGCGACGAGCGCGCGTCCGCACTGCGCGACGCCGGCGCGACCGCCGGTCGTGTGCGACGTGTTCGACGCGGAGGGCGTGCGCGCGGCGATGGAGGCGGCGCGGCCCGAGGTGGTCCTGCACGAGCTGACCGACCTGCCGCCGAACCTCGATCCGCGCAAGATGGAGGAGCAGGCCGCCGGCAACGACCGCATCCGCACCGAGGGCACCCGCAACCTCGTGGCGGCGGCCGTCGCCGCGGGCGCGCGGCGCGTGGTGGCGCAGAGCATCGCGTTCGCCTACGCGCCCAGCCGCGGGGGTCTGAAGACCGAGGACGACCCGTTGTGGGACGACGCGCCCTGGCCGTGGTCGCGCAGCATCGAGGCGCTGCACGAGCTGGAGAGCACCGTGACCCGCACCGAAGGCATCGATGGGGTCGTGTTGCGCTACGGCTTCTTCTACGGACCCGGCTCGTCGTACGCTGACGACGGCCACTTCGCCCGCGAGGTGCGCAAGCGCAGGCTGCCGGTCGTGGGGAAGGGCAGCGGTGTCTTCTCGTGGATCCACGTGGACGACGCGGCGGCCGCGACGGTGGCGGCGATGGAGCACGGCGCGCCCGGCATCTACAACGTCGTGGACGACGACCCGGCGCCGCTGCGCGAGTGGGTTCCGGCCTACGCGGAGGCGGTGGGCGCAAAACCCCCGCGCCGCGTGCCCGCTTGGCTGGCCCGCCTCCTGGCCGGGCGGTACACGGCCAGCATGGCGACCACGCTGCGGCGGCGCCTCCAACGTGAAGGCCAAGGCGCAACTCGGCTGGCAGCCGCGCTACGCGAGCTGGCGGCAGGGCTTCCGCGAGGCGCGCGGCTAGTTACGCGAGCGCGGTCTCCAGGGACCCGACGGGCAGCGGCGCGCCCGCTTCCCGGGCCGCGAGCGCGGCGCGCACCGCCCGCCCGTACGGCACGAGCACCTCGTCGACCTCCTGGTTGAGCACGCGGTCGCGCTCCTCCGCCTCCTCCACCCGGGGCACGAGGTGGCCGTGCAGGATCCCCGGGCGCTTGAGCTTCTCCAGGCGTTCCTGCCGTGACCGGGTGAAGTAGTGGTTGATGCGCAGCCGCTCCACCGAGACCTCGCGCGTGCGCTCGCCCGCCACGGCCAGGAAGTTCTCGTTGACGGCCTTCTTGCGATCGACGTAGCGGAAGTAGTGGCACACGTTGCCGACGCCTTTCGTGCGCGCCGGGTCGACGATGCTCTTGATGATCTGGTTGCGCGGCGCGTCGAGCACGATCCTGCGCGTGTAGTTCCCGACGACCGGGCCCTCCGGCGGAGTCTCGTGGAACGACGTGCCGTAGAAGATCGAGTTCACGACGACACCCGGGTACGCCTCGAACTCGCGCAGCACGTCCGGGAGCTGCTCCCCCGTGGGCGCGAACATGAACTCGTCGAGGTCGATGAAGGCGATCCAGCGGGCGTCGTCGCGGTGGGTCTTGACGCAGTGCTCGTAGCACTCGTACTGCCCGGGGAACATCGGCCAGTCGTGCCACACCACGGAGCCCTCTTCGATGTAGGGAGCGAGCACCTCCAGGTGATCGTCGGTGCTGCGGTTGTTGTAGAGGAAGAAGCGCTCGACGCCCATCAGGCGATGGAACTCGAGCCACTCCGGCAGGTAGTGCGCCTCGTTTCGGTAGATCGCGCCGATCGAGACATAGGCCTTCAACCGCGCAGCTCCTCCATGCCTTCCGGGATCGAGCGGACGGGCTCGTAGCCGAGCTCCTGCCGGGCGCGCGAGATGTCGATCGTGCATTCCTGCGCCGACAGCCAGTAGGCGAGGCGGGTGAGCGGCGGGCTGCCGCCGAGCCGGAACGTGCGCCACGCGCCCTCCGCGCCGGCCGCCATCACGTGCGCCAGCGGCGCCGGCATGTTGCGGCCTCCCGGCGTCACGCCCTGCGTGCCGAGCAGCTCGGTGATGAAGTCGCGGAAGACGACCGGCTCGCCGTCGGTCACGAAATAGACGCCGCCCGGACGGCCGCGCTCCGCTCCCAGCATCAGGCCGTGGATGACGTTGTCGACGTGCGTGGTAGACGTGCGGTGCCGGCCGCCGCCGATCCACGCGAAGCGCCCCTTCTCGACAGCCTGCACGAGGCTCGGCAGGATCGTCGTGTCGCCGGATCCCCACACGAGCCGCGGCCGCACGACCACGGTCTCGAGGCCGTCGCCGTTCGCGTCGCGGACGACCTGCTCGGCTTGCGCCTTCGTGGCCGAATAGAGAGCCTTCGAGTCGGGGCGCAGCGGCGCGTCCTCGTTGACGTTCACGAGCGGCCGGCCGGCGAGCAAGCCTGCCTCTGTGCCGACGTGCACGAACCGCCGCACGCCCGCGGACCTGCTGGCCTGGACGGCGTTGCGCGTGCCCTGGACGTTTGCGCGCTCGAACTCCGCGCGCGTGCCCCACTCGCCGAGGTGGGCCGCCGCGTGGAAGGTGAGGTCCGCTCCCTCGGCGCCCGCGCGCATCGACTCGGCGTCGTCGAGATCTCCGCGGACGGGGTCCGCGCCCGCCTCCGACACCTTCCGGGCCGAGTCGTCGGACCGCGCCAGCGCGCGCACCCGCCAACCGTCGCCGACGAGCCTGCGCACGAGCTTGCCGCCGATGAAGCCGGAGCCGCCCGTGACGAAGGCGGTGCGGGGCTCCGCCGCGCTCACCAGGGCGTCTCCTTGCCGGCGAGCCTGCGGCTCCAGTAGCGCGTGCCCGCGATGCCGATGTCGAGCGCGAACGCGGTCAGCCGCCCTGCCGGCCCGGTCAGGAACCCGGTCGCGATCCGGCGCAGCAGCCGGTGCTCACTATCCTTCATCGGCCGCAGCCTAACCTGCCCCACGCTCTTGGACGAGACCCGCCTCACAGAGGAGATATTGAAGCTCGGCCCCTGGCACCTCGACGTCGAAGTCGCCTCCGGGGTGACGACGCGCGCCTGGGTGGACGCGGGCGGAGAGGAGCAGTTCGACCCCGGCGATTCGCACTTCGAGAGCCCCGGCAACGGCTTCAAGGATCTGATGAGCGAGCTCTACCCGGGCGGCCTCGACGGGCGCGCGGTGCTCGACTGCGCCTGCAACTGCGGCGGCTACCTGTTCTGGGCGCGCGAGTGCGGCGCCGGGCGCTGCTTCGGGTTCGACGTGCGCGAGCACTGGATCCGCCAGGCGCGCTTCCTGCGCGAGCACCGGGCGGGTGGAGACGACATCGAGTTCGAGGTCCGCGACCTGTACGACGTGCCGAAGCTCGAGCTCGAGCCGTTCGACATCACCGTCTTCAAGGGGATCTTCTACCACCTGCCCGAGCCGGTCGGCGGCCTGCGGATCGCGGCCGGCCTGACGCGCGAGCTGCTGATGCTCGACACGGCGACGTGCACGGACCGCGAGGACGGAGCGATGGTCGCCGAGTTCGAGAGCCGCGACCTGCTGATGTCGGGAGTGCACGGGCTCGCGTGGCGCCCGACCGGGCCCAAGGTGCTCGAGGGGATACTCGAGTTCCTGGGCTTCGAGGCGACGCAGGTGATCACGTGGATCCCCGAGACACAGCCCGGGTGGGGCCGGCTCACGATGCTCGCCGCCCGCGACCCGGCGCTGCTCGCTCCGATCGTCGAACGCATGGCCGCCGGGCAGACGACCGCCGGGACCGGAAGCTGATGGCGGTCAGGACGACGGTCACGGAGCTGCCGGACTCGCGCGTGCGCCTCGACGCCGAGGTGCCGAGCGAGGAGATCGAGTCGCGCGTGCAGCGCACCGCGGCGCAGCTGGGACGCGACCTGCGCATCCCGGGATTTCGCAAGGGCAAGGTTCCGGGGCCGATGGTGATCCAGCGGATCGGCCGCGAGGCGGTGCTCGAACAGGCCGTGCGCGACTCGCTGCCCGAGTGGTACGAGGAGGCGATCGTGCGCTCGGGCCTCTCGACGGTCGGCGACCCCAAGCTCGACATGAACGACCTGCCCCCGCTGGGCGAGGCACTCAACTTCTCGATCGAGGTCGCGGTCACGCCGAAGGCGAGCCTCGGCGCGTACAAGGACCTGGAGGTCGGCAAGCGCACGCCCGAGGTGCCCGACGAGGCGGTCCAGGCCGAGCTCGACCGGCTCAGGGATTCCTTCGCGCGGCTCGAGAGCGTGGACCGCGGCGCGCAGCAGGGAGACCATCTCGTGATGGACTTCGTCGGCCGCGTGGACGGCGAGGAGTTCAAGGGCGGCGAGGCGCGCGACTACATGCTGGAGCTCGGCGGCGGGCGGCTGATCGAGGGCTTCGAGGAGCAGCTGGTCGGCGCGCGCGCCGGCGAGGAGCGCACGGTCGAGGTGACGTTCCCCGAGGAGTACCACGCCGAGGAGCTCCAGGGCCGGAATGCCATGTTCGACGTGCAGGTCAAGGACGTGAAGGAGAAGCAGCTCCCGGAGCTCGACGACGACTTCACCTCCGAGGCGAGCGAGTTCGACACGCTCGACGAGCTGCGGGCCGACATCCACCACAAGCTCGAGCACGCACAGGAGCACGAGATCGAGGACGAGTTCCGCCAGGCCGCGGTGGACGCCGCCGTCGCGGAGGCCGACATCGATTTGCCCGACGAGCTCGTCACCGCGCGCGCCGAGGAGATGTGGGAGCGCACCGAGCGGGTGCTGCGCGCACAGGGCGTCGAGCCCGAGTCATACCTGACGGCGTCGGGGCGCACGCGCGAGCAGATGGTCGAGGAGGCGAAGGAGGACGCGGCCCAGACGCTCGCGCGCGAGAGCGTGCTCGAGGCGGTGGCCGAGGCCGAGGGCATCGATGTCTCCGACGCCGACCTGCTCGAGGCGCTCGAGCCGACGGCCGAGCGCGAGGGCACCGAGCCCGCCAAGCTGCTCGAGCGGCTGAAGGAGACGGGGCGCGACGTTCCTGTCCGCCGCGAGCTGCGGCTGCGCCGCGCGGTCGAGGCGATCGCCGATAGCGCCCAGCCGATCGACCCCGGCAAGGCGAAGGCGCGCGAGCAGCTCTGGACCCCCGAGAAGCAGTCAAAGGGGGAGGGGTCCGCGCAGCTGTGGACGCCGGGCGCCGGTGACCCTCCCCGCCCGAGTGACTGACTCCCCCGTTGCGCGGGCAGGATCGCGCCTGCTCCCGCGGAAGCTATCGGGCGTGATGACGACGCTCGGAAGTTCGTCCAGAGGGCCCGCCCGGAGGTGCCAGACCCCTCCGGAAGGGGAAATCCCCGTTGCTAGAATCGCCGCGCGGCGGCGGGATTCGGACGGATTGACCAGACAAGCATTCAACGTCCAGGCGCTAGGCGCCGGAAAGGCAACATGAGCCCACTGGTTCCAATGGTCGTCGAGCAGACCTCCCGCGGGGAGCGCGCATTCGACATCTACTCCCGTCTACTGAACGAGCGCATCGTCTTCCTCGGCACCCCCGTCACGGAGGACATCGCGAACCTGATCGTGGCGCAGCTGCTCCACCTCGAGTCCGAGGACCCGGACAAGGACATCAGCCTGTACGTCAACTCCCCCGGCGGGAGCGTGTACGCGGGCCTCGCGATCTACGACACGATGCAGTTCATCAAGCCCGACGTCCAGACGATCTGCGTCGGCGTCGCGATGAGCATGGGTGCGCTGCTGCTGGCGGGCGGCGCCGCCGGCAAGCGCATGGCGCTGCCCAACGCCAAGATCCTGATCCATCAGGTGTCGGGCGGGTTCTCCGGTCAGGCCGCCGACATCGAGATCCATGCCCGCGAGATCATCGACATCCGGCGCAAGCTGGACGAGATCATCGCGAAGCACACCCAGCAGCCGCTCGAGAAGGTGTCGCAGGACACGGACCGGGACTACTTCATGAGCGCCGAGGAGGCCGTGGCGTACAACATCATCGACAGGGTCATCAGCGAGCACTAGGGCGCGACTTATCGGCTCGTACCCCCTACGCTGTGTAGGTGCGTCTGAGGGGGCGCGGGAGGAGAGACGACAGTGACCAGACCGACGGATTCGAACGAACAGCTTCTCTGCAGCTTCTGCGGAAAGTCGCAGCGCCAGGTCAAGAAGCTGATCGCCGGCCCCGGCGTGTACATCTGCGACGAGTGCATCGATCTCTGCAACGAGATCATCGATGAGGAGCTCGCCACGGCGCCGACGTTCGACGTCGACAGCCTGCCGAAGCCGAAGGAGATCTACTCGGTCCTGAACGAGTACGTCGTCGGCCAGGAGAAGGCGAAGCGCACGCTCTCGGTCGCCGTCTACAACCATTACAAGCGCATCCAGATCGCGCGGTCCGAAGAGGACCCCGAGGTCGAGCTGCAGAAGTCGAACATCCTGCTGCTCGGCCCGACCGGCTGCGGCAAGACGCTGCTCGCGCAGACGCTTGCGCGCATCCTCAACGTGCCGTTCGCGATCGCCGACGCGACGGCGCTGACGGAGGCCGGCTACGTCGGCGAGGACGTCGAGAACATCCTGCTGAAGCTGATCCAGGCCGCCGACTACGACGTGAAGAAGGCCGAGACCGGGATCATCTACATCGACGAGGTCGACAAGATCGCGCGCAAGGCGGACAACCCGTCGATCACGCGCGACGTGTCCGGCGAGGGCGTGCAGCAGGCGCTGCTGAAGATCCTCGAGGGGACTCTCGCGTCCGTGCCGCCGCAGGGCGGGCGCAAGCATCCGCACCAGGAGTTCCTCACGATCGACACGACGAACATCCTGTTCATCTGCGGTGGGGCCTTCGCGGATCTCGACCGCGTGATCGAGCGGCGCATCGGCAGCCGCGGCGTCGGGTTCGGCGCGGCGATCGACTCGGCCAAGAACAAGGACACCGGCCAGGTGTTCGAGCAGGTGCTGCCCGAGGACCTGATGCACTACGGGCTGATCCCCGAGTTCGTCGGCCGCCTGCCGGTGATATCGGCGATCCACCAGCTCACGCGCGACGATCTGATCCGGATCCTGGAGGAGCCGCGCAACGCGCTCGTGAAGCAGTTCCAGCGGTTCTTCAGCTTCGACGGCATCGAGCTGCACTTCGCGGAGGACGCGCTCGGCTCGATCGCGGACAAGGCGCTCGAGCGCGACACCGGCGCGCGCGGGCTGCGTTCCATCCTCGAGGAGATCCTGCTCGAGGTGCAGTTCGAGCTGCCGTCCCGCGGCGACGTGACCAAGTGCGTCGTGACCAAGGAGACGGTCGAGAAGAACCTCAAGCCGACGCTCGTGACCGAGGGCGCGAAGGCCGCCCAGTCACGCAAGCGCGCCGCCGCCCAGGCGCGCGCCGCCGAAGCCGAGCTCGGCGAGAAGTCCGCCTAGGCGCCACCACACACCGCCGACCCCCGCCCCAAACCGCAGGGGTGCGCGGCTTTTCTGTCGTACTACGCCCATGATGTGTCTCACCCTTGGGGGAGGTATCGGCGTAGGGCGTCAGTGACGCGTTGTGGTTCATAAACCACCTGACGCCAGGTGAGGCGAATCACGCGCCAACCCATGCCTGGAGTCGCAGGTCCCGCTCCCGATCGCGGTGGAACGCGATCGCATGTCCGTGCGTAGCGGCCCCGTCCGTCTCGACTACGAGCTTGTAGTCCGGCCAGTGGAAGTCGACCTGAAACTCGCCGAGCTCGCCGACGTGCCCGTTGATCACCGGGTATGGGAAGCGGCCGGCAACGATGATGTCGAGCATGAGGCGCTCGAGCTCGTTCCCGGTGGGCGGGGCCTCGTCGGGCAGTTCGGCGAGCACGTCACGGAGGAGCTGAAGCCCCCGTCGTCCGTGCGATCGCTCGACGACAGCATCGAGCGCTTTGCGGTCAAAGATGTCGAGCTACGAGGGCTCTTTCGAGCGCACGGTTGAGCTCGCGCGGATGCCTCGACCACCGCTGCGAGGTCGACGAGCGTGCGCATCGGGGTGGTGCACGAATGCCCTCCCTTTCCGTCAGTTCGTGATCTGGGAGAGATCGCAGTGACGTGCAGCGCAATGCCGGGTCGGCGTCGGCCTCCGGCGCGTACCACCGTCACGTCGATCGGACCAGACGGGGCGGCGCGCAATCCGACATGCGCTGCGGCGGCGTGGTGGCTCAGCGCAGCCCCCTCTTGCCGCAGGCGAGAACGGCCGCCATGTACCTGGCACGTGGCAACAATCGGCAGGGCCACCGCATAAACAGACGTGTGGATTCGATGAAGGCGCTTGACCGCGACCCTGTGCCTGATCGCGCTGTCGGATAGTCCAATGCTGCGAGAGCTGCCCCCGGCTGACGACGCCGTGTTGCCGGACCGCGACGGCCGCCAAGCGCACATCGGGATGCACCTCCTCCGAGGGTGCGCGGCTTTCCTGCTGCTGTACGCCCACAATCTGTCGCACCCCGCGCAGCGTGGCGGGTCGCGCGTGACGTGTGTGTGAACTACGGCGCGGGGGTGTAGAGCGTGCGGATCCAGATGGTGACGAGCGTTTCCAGCGACGGTCTCGACACGTTCCTGGGGCAGGCGCCCCAGCGTCATCAGCAGGTAACGCTCAGTCATCCAGACGAGCGCGGACGCCGTGGGGGCCGGGTCCACCGGCGGCGTCCGGCCCGCCGCAACGTCGCGCTCGATGCGCTCGGTCGTGGCCACCACGAACTGCTCGATCAGGCCGTGGTAGACGCGCTCCACCTCGGGGTCGTGGCCGGCGGCGTCCGCGATCGCATGCAGCACGCAGCCCGTGCTCCTCCCACACCGTCGGCGACGCCCCGCAGCGACTCGCGGATGTCCTCGCGCGGGTCGCCGTCGTCCCCCTTCAGCCACCGGTTCGCCATCGCGAACAGCGCCTCGCCGATCCCCTCGACGAGTCGCACGGCCAGATGGTGGCGGTCACGGAAGTAGACGTAGAAGGAGGGACGTGAGAGGGTCGTCCGCGCCATCACCTCGTCGACCGTCAGATCCCGGAAAGGGCGCTCCCGCAGGAACGACTCGGCCGCGTCGAGGATCTCCCTTTCGGCCGACTCGGGAGTCCGCCGCCGCCGGGGCACGGAAGTCTCTGGTCTTGTTATTGACACGGCGTCAGTAAGCCTATATCGTCGGCGCTCGACGCGCCACCCAAGCCGCGAGGAGAGCCCCACATGAGCGCCACCACCAGCCGTCGCCGCAGCATCACGAAGACCCACGATCGGATCTCGCAGCTCGGCTGGGAGCCCGACTACTTCCAGCCCGCCGAGAAGTACCCGACGCGCTACACGTTCCCGCTCAAGGCGAAGGACCCGATGAAGCACATCATGCGGGAGTACCTGCCGATGGAGCTGGAGAAGGACGAGCGCGTCTACGGGGGCCAGGACGCGGCGGTGCGCGCAGAGATGACGAGCAAGACGGGCAAGCGGTGGATGGAGATCATCAAGCCGTACATCGTCACGACGGCGTACGCAGAGGTCGGCGCGGGTCGCTGCATGTCGATGCTGATCGACGCGATCCCCAACAACGAGCTGCGCAACGGCTACCACGTGCAGTTCGTCGACGAGATCCGGCACACCGGCCTGCAGATGGCGCTCGCCCGCTGGTACGCGAAGCACGTGCCCGACCCGTCCGGCTGGCACCTCGGGCCGGCGACGCTGTCGAAGGACCCCGGCACGCGGCAGGCGCTCAACATGCTGTCGCACTTCATCGTCGGCGACCCGGTCCAGTGCGCCTTCACGCTGATGGTCGTCGCGGAGACGGCGTTCACCAACATCGCGTTCGTCGCGCTGCCCGACGTGGGCGCGCGCAACGGCGACTTCACGCTGCCCACGACCTACCTCTCCGTGCAGTCGGACGAGGCGCGCCACATCTCCAACGGCTACGCGACGCTCCTCACGGTCCTCCAGGAGGACGACAACGCGCCGCTGATCGAGCGCGACCTCGCGCAGGCATGGTGGATCAACCACGCCTACCTCGACGGGTTCGGCTCGGCGATCATGGAGTACAGCACCGACGACCGCTCCGACCCCGAGAGCTACCTGGACAAGTGGGAGCGCTGGATCGAGAACGACTGGTACCGCTCCTACGTGCTGAAGCTCGGCAAGCTCGGCCTGAACTTCCCGCCCGAGATGTTCGACCGCGCCAAGTCGCGGCTCGAGCGCGGCATGGTGCACAAGAACATGCTCAGCTCGGCGGCGTTCTGGATGCTCCACTTCTGGCGCACCGAGCCGCTGGACGAACGCGACTTCGAGTGGTTCGAGGAGAAGTACCCGGGCTGGTACGCCGAGTACGGGGCCCCGTGGGAGGCCTTCCGCCAGACGCGGCACGACCCGCAGCAGTTCAAGCATCTGCTGAACATGGCGCTCGACCAGGCCGCGCCGTCGTGCTGGGTATGCCTGATGGGCTGCGTGTTCCCCGAGGACATGTGCCACCGCGCGGTCGGCGACCGCACGCGGTTCTACTGCTCGAAGGAGTGCATGTGGCTCGACGAGTCGAACCCGGGCCGCTACGTCGGCGACCGCAACTTCTTCGACCGCTATCACGGGTGGGAGCTGTCGGAGCTGGTGCGCGACCTCGGCTTCGTGCGCACCGACGGCAAGACGCTGATCGCCCAGCCGCACCTCGACAACGACAACCTGTGGACGCTCGACGACGTCAAGAGCATGGACTTCCACGTGCAGAGCCCGAACATCACGGTCGCCGAGGCGATGGGACTGCCGAGCGGCTCCTCGGTGGGGCTCGTGTCACCGAACGGCCACATCGACGGCGGGCTGAAGGCGGCGGCACCGTGGTCGAACGGCAGCGGCAACGGCAAGGCCGCCCTGCGGCCGGAGGTAGCGCGCTGAGAAACGGACTGCCTGGTGAGTCCTAGGGTCGTCTTCGAGCCGATCGGCGAGGAGATCGACTGCGACGAGGAGGAGTCGGTCCTCGACGCGGCCTTCCGTCACGGCTACAACCTGGTGTACGGGTGCCGGGAGGGCCAGTGCTCGGCCTGCAAGGCCTACCTGCTGGAGGGAGAGGTGGTGCTGAAGCCGTATTCCACCTTCGCGCTGTCCGAGTCGGAGGAGTCCAACGGCTACACGCTCCTGTGCCGCGCGATGCCCGAAGAGGATCTGGTCGTCGAGCTCCTCCACTTCGACCCGGACAACTACAAGCTGGAGAACGAGATTCGCGACGGGCGCGGAACGGTGACCGCGGTGGAGGCGCTCACGCACGACATCCGGCGACTCGAGCTGGAGGTGGCCGAGCCCGCCGACTTCTCATTCCTCCCTGGGCAGTACGTGGACGTGTGGATCCCCGGCGCCGAGGATGCGCGCCGGTCGTTCTCGATGGCGAACCTGCCCGGCGACGGGCGCATCGAGCTGATCGTCAAGCACTACGAGGGCGGGCAGGTTCTCCAGCATGCTCAACGGTGAGATCAAGGCCGGGGACGAGCTGCGGTTCACGGGCCCCTACGGCGCCTTCCACCTACGCGACAGTGACCGCCCGATCCTGATGGTCGCGGGCGGATCCGGCATGGCGCCGGTCCTGTCGCTGCTGCGCAGCCTCGCGGAGCAGGAGAGCGACCGCAGGGTGCGGTTCTTCTACGGCGCGCCGGTCGGAGCAGGACCTCTTCTACGTCGACCTCGTCCAGGAGTTGGGGGCGCGCTTGGCGGACTTCGAGTTCGTGCCCGTCATCGGATTCGTGCACGAGCCGGCGTGCGAGGTCATCGAAGCGGGCGAGATGGACGACCCCGAGATCTACATGTGCGGACCGCCTCCGATGATCGACGCGATGATCGAGCTGGCGACCGAGCAGCACGGCATCGATGAGAGCAGCAGGATCTTCCACGACAAATTTACGACGTCCGCTGACGCGGTGGTCGCCGAATGATGTCGGGGCGGAGCCGTAGGCGACGTCACCAGCATGCGCCGGCGAAGCCGGCTCGATATTAGGAGGAAAGATGGAGGCTGGCACAGGACCACCCGTGAAGAAGGTCGGCGACGGCGCCCCGCGCCGCGGGGAGGATCCCGAGCGTTCGTTCCAGTGGTACACGCCGAAGAAGCGCCGGGCGACGATCTACGAGGACGTCACGATGGACACGCAGCCGTCGGTGCACCGCCATCTCGACCGCGGGTGGCCCGTTCACTTCGAGGACGGCCGCGGACTGTGGTCGGAGGACTCGACCCGCCTGCGCGCGACCGACTGGTACGACTTCCGCGACCCGGGCCAGATGTGGGAGCGCACCTACTACCAGGCCGGAACGTCGAACGAGCAGCTGATCGAGGGTGCGGTGCGGACGGCGCGCCGCGAGCGCGTGTTCGCGGACTTCACGCCGGAGTGGGTCGAGTTCCTGCGCAAGCACCTCCAGGTGCCGGCGTTCCTCGACCACGGCATCTGGCTCGCGCTCGCGAGCGCCGCCCGCGAGACGCTGTCCGACACCGTCACGCACTGCGTGGCGCTGGAGGCGGCGATGAAGCAGCGGCAGGCGCAGGCATACCTGCTCTACGGCATGGACCTCGAGCAGGACTTCGGGGAGTTCCCGGTGGAGAGGTCGCGCGAGAGCTTCCTGCACGACGATGTCTGGCAGCCGGCGCGCGGCTACGTCGAGCGCCTGCGCGCGACTGCGGACTGGGGAGAGCGCGTGTTCGCCGCCAACCTGTGTTTCGAGCCGATCGTCGGACTGCTGATCCGGCGGGAGCTGCTGATGCGCTCCGTCCGCTTCAACGGCGACATCGTCACGCAGGCCCTGAGCCACTGCGCCCAGCTCGAGTGGGAGTGGGTGTGCGGCTGGACGACCGAGCTGGTGAAGTTCGTGCTGGCGGACGCCGAGCACGGCGCGGCGAACCGCGACGTGGTGGCCGAGTGGCTCGCGGACTGGCTGCCGCACGCCGATCAGGCGGCGCTCGCGCTGCAACCCGTGTTCGACGAGCTGCCCGCCGGCATCTCGTTCGACGACGCTCGCGCCAACGTGCGCATCGACCTCGACGAGCTCTGCGAAGAATGCGGCGTGACGGAGCTGGCCGCGACAGCCGGAGGTGCGAAATGAGCGAGGAGACCTACGACTACGTCGGCATCGTGATGGCCAAGAGCGCCGAGGGCGACGCCGTGGCGAACGTCGTCTCCGCCGCAGGAGGGAGTCGAGATCGTCGAGAACCCGTCGTTCTGGGACGTGCGGGCCAAGGACCGCCTCGTGATCGACTTCGACGAGGTCAGCGAGGAGCTCGGCTTCGACGTCGACCCCTACGCGATGCAGCACGAGATGTCCACCCACTATGGTCGGCTGGTCGTGACCGATGACGCGCTGATGCTGTTCTCGGACCCGGTCGAGGCGATGGAGTACCTGAGTAACTGGGCACTGAGGAGAGGTCGATGAGCGAGCTGAACGAGTCCCGGCGTGCCGTGCTGCAGGCGGTGTGCAACACGGTTGTCCCGAGCATTCCGCACGACCCCGATCCCACCGGGCTGTGGGCCCGCAGCGCGACGGACATGGGCGCGGACCAGGGCATCGAGCAGGTGTTCGGCACGCTGCCCGAGGAGCAGTTCGCCGGCATGATGGAGCTGCTCGACGGCCTCGACGCGCAGGGCTTCACGCAGGTGTCGCAGCGCTCGCGTGAGCAGATCCTGCGCAACGTCGCGATGGTCGGGCCCGGAGGCGGCGGCCGGCATCGCCGACGCTCGTCGGCCTGACGCTCTTCATCACCTACGGCGCGCCCGACCCCGAGACGGGGCAGAACCCCAACTGGCAGGTGTTCGGCTACCCGGGCCCAACCGATGCGCCGCCGTCCGCGGCCGAAGACGATCGAGCCGATCGAGCCCCGACGGCGGACGAGCTCGACGCTCGAGGCCGACGTGTGCATCGTCGGCTCGGGCGCCGGCGGCGGCGTGATCGCCGGGCGAGCTCGCCAAGGCGGGTCTGAAGGTGTGCGTGCGTCGAGGCGGCGCGGCTACTTCAACGAGTCCGACTTCAACCAGCTCGAGCTGTCGGCCTACGAGCACATGTACTGGCGCGGCGGCCCGCAGCCGACCGCGGACTTCAACGTGACCGTGCTACGCCGGCGCGGGCCTCGGCGGCGGCACGGTGATCAACTGGACCAACTGCCTGCGCACGCGCCCGTGGGTGCGGGAGCAGTGGGCGACGCGAGCACGGCCTCGAGGGCGTCGACGGGCCCGACTACGACGGCCACCTCGACGCGATCTTCGAGCGCATCTCGCGTCAACGACCGCTGCTCGGACCTGAACGGCCCGCACCAGCGCATGAAGGAGGGCGCGGACGCGCTCGGCTGGTCGTTCGGCGACGATCATGCGCAACGCCGACGAGAGCCGCTACGACCCGGCGTCGGCCGCGCTACATGGGCTTCGGCGACCAGACGGGCTCGAAGCAGAGCACGTCAGCGCACCTATCTCCAGGACGCCTTCGACGCGGGCGCCGACATCGTCGTGCGCTGCACCGTCGACCGCGTGCTGGTCGAGAGCGGCCGCGCGGCGGGAGTGGAGGGCACGTGGCTCGACCCCGAGACCGGGCGCACCGCGCGCGTGACCGTGCGCGCGCCGCAGGTGGTGGTCGCGGCCGGCTCGCTCGAGTCGCCGGCGCTGCTGCTGCGTTCGCGGATCGGCGGCCCGGCGGTCGGCAACTACCTGCGCATCCATCCCTGCACGGCGCTGTTCGGCATCTACGGCGAGGACCAGGAGGCGTGGTGGGGCGCGCCGCAGGCCGGCCTCGTGGACGAGTTCGCCGACGTCGAGGACGGCTACGGCTTCCTGGTCGAGAGCGACGCAGTACGCGCCCGCGCTGGTCGGCTCCGCGCTGCCCTTCACGACGCGCGCCGCAGCACAAGGAGATGATGGAGAAGGTGCGCTACGGCGGCACGTTCATCGGCCTGCTGCGCGACCACGGCCACGGCCACGTCGACGATCGACGCGAACGGGCAGGCGGTCGTCGTACTACGACCTCACCGACGAGCTCGACGTCCGCAACACGCACCGCGCGATCGACGCGCAGGCCCGGCTGCACGCGCGCGGCCGGCGCGCGCGAGATCCAGCCGCTCGCGTCCGGCGCCGCCGCAGCTGGCGCGACGGCGACGACCTCGACGAGTTCATCGCGCACTGGCAGCGGGTGCCGCTGCGGGCCGGCGGGTTCCGCCTGTTCTGCGCCCACCAGATGGGCACGTGCCGGATGGGCAAGGACCCGCAGACGAGCGTCGCCGACCCGTGGGGCGAGCTCCACGACACGCAAGGGCGTGTGGATCGGCGACGCGCAGCGCGTTCCCGACGGCCTCGGGAACGAACCCGATGATCTCGATCATGGCGCTCGCGCGCCGGACGGCAGAGGCGATAGCCGCGGCACGGCGCGGCCGAGCCGACGCCGTGCGACCGGCAAGCCGGCACGAACCTGACCGTCCAACTAGACCCGACAAGGAGCCCACATGGCAGTAGCCGCTGAGATTCAGGTACGCGACAAGCTCTTCATCGGCGGGCGAGTGGGTCGACCCCGCCGGGTCGCGAGACGATCGACGTCGTGAACGCCTCGACCGAGGAGGTGATGGGACGGATCCCGCAGGGCACGCCGGCGGACGTCGACCGTGCGGTCGCGGCGGCGCGGGCCGCGTTCGAGTCGTGGTCGCAGACGCCGCTCGAGGAGCGCGCCGAACGTCGTGCGCGCGATCGCCGCGCGGCCTCGCCGCGCGCAGCGAGGAGATCGCGGCCACGATCGCGCAGGAGCTCGGCATGCCGATCGGCCTGTCGCACGGCGGTCCAGGCGGGCCTGCCGACGATGACGTTCACGTCGATGCCCGACCTGCTGGAGGAGATCGTGTGGGAGGAGGAGATCGGCAACTCGCTGGTCGTGCGCGAGCCGGTCGGCGTGGTCGGGGCGATCACGCCCTGGAACTACCCGCTGCACCAGATCGCGGCCAAGGTCGCGCCGGCGCTCGCGGTCGGGCTGCACGGTCGTGCTGAAGCCCAGCGAGGTCGCGCCGCTGAACGCGTTCATCCTCGCCGAGATCATCGAGGAGGCGGGCGCTCCGCCCGGCGTGTTCAACCTCGTCACCGGGCACGGGGCCGGTCGTCGGCGAGGCGATCGCGTCACACCCGGACGTCGACATGGTCTCCTTCACCGGCTCGACCCGGGCGGGGCGGCGGGTGAGCGAGCTTGCCGCGCAGAACGTGAAGCCCGTGGCGCTCGAGCTGGGCGGCAAGTCGGCGAACGTGATCCTCGACGACGCCGACCTCGAGACGGCCGTCACGGACGGCGTCACGAAGTGCTTCTTCAACTCCGGCCAGACGTGCAGCGCGCTGACGCGCATGCTCGTCCCGCGCGAGCGGCTCGCGGAGGCGGAGCAGATCGCCGCGGCCGTGGCCGCCGCGTTCACGTGCGGCGACCCGTTCGCCGAGGACACGAAGCTCGGGCCGCTGGTGTCCGACGTCCAGCGCGAGCGCGTGCGCGGCTACATCCGCAAGGGCGTCGAGGAGGGCGCGAAGCTGGTCACCGGCGGCGCCGAGCCACCGGACGGCCTCGACCGCGGCTACTTCGTGCAGCCGACGGTGTTCTCCGACGTGCGCAACGACATGACGATCGCGCAGGAGGAGATCTTCGGGCCGGTGCTGTCGATCATTCCCTACGACGACGAGGAGGACGCGATCCGGATCGCGAACGACTCGGCGTACGGGCTGGCGGGTGGCGTGTGGTCCTCCGACGAGGAGCACGCCAAGCGCGTCGCGCGGCGGCTGCGGACGGGGCAGGTCGAGATCAACGGCGGGGTCTTCAACCCGCTGGCGCCGTTCGGCGGCTACAAGCAGTCCGGCCATGGCCGCGAGCTGGGGCGCTACGCCCTGGAGGAGTACCTCCTGGTGAAGTCCATGCAGCTCTGAGTCCCGTGCAGTTCGCGGAGATCGCCTCCGGCTACTCGCTGCTGGAGGCGCCGGTGTGGGACCGCTCCGGCGGTGTCTACTTCAGCGACGTGCTCCAGGGTGGGGTGCGGCGGTGGTCGCCCGATGGAGTGGAGGACGTCCTGCCCAAGCGGCGCGGGATCGGCGGGATGTGCCTGCACGCGGCCGGCGGGCTGGTCATGTCCGGGCGCGACGTGATCCACGTGCACGACGGCGAGCAGCGCGTGCTGCTCGGCGACGTCGAGGGCGTGACGGGGTTCAACGATCTCGGCGACTGACTCGGAAGGCCGCGTGTATGTCGGTGCGCTGCGGTTCAAGCCGTTCGCGGGAGACGACACCCAGCCCCGGTCAGGTATGGACGGTCGATCCAGACGGGTCGGCGACTCCCGTGCTGGAGGGGATCGACTGGCCCAACGGCATCGGCTTCTCGCCCGACGGGGCGACGATGTACGCGTGCGACTACGCGCATGGCACCGTGCTCTCGGGCGACGGCGAGGTGTTCGCCCGTTCCCCCGCCGGGTCGGCGGACGGGCTCGCGGTCGACGAAACCGGCGGGGTATGGGTCGCGATGGGGGAGGGTGGCGCGATCGCCCGCTTCGAACCGGATGGCTCCCTCGACCGCACCTTTGACGTTCCCGCCGACTTCGTTTCGAGCCTCTGCTTCGGCGGGGACGACCTGCGCGACGTCTACGTCACCACTGTCGGTGCCTTGCTGCATGGCCGCTCCGACGTGCCGGGCCTGCCCGTCCCACCGGCCACCAGCTAAGAGGGTGCGCGGCTTTTCGGTCGTACTACGCCCAAGATCTGTCGCACCGGGGGCGTTGAGGGCCTGAATAAACTGCGGAACGTGCCCCGCGAAGGACTCAAAGCGCTGGAAGAGCGCACGCGCTACGACCCCAGGGAGGTCGAGCCGCGCGTGCTGCGGAAGTGGCTGGAGGCGGGTTACTTCCACGCGGAGCCCGAGGGCTCGGCGGACGAGAACTACTCGATCGCGATCCCGCCGCCCAACGTGACGGGCGCGCTGCACATGGGCCATGCGCTGAATGCCAGCGTCCAGGACACGCTGATCCGCTTCAACCGCATGAGCGGCCGGCGCACGAAGTGGATCTTCGGCACCGACCACGCCGGCATCGCGACGCAGGCTCAGGTCGAGAAGCTGCTGGCCTCCGAGGGCACGAGCAGGGAGGAGGTCGGGCGCGTGGAGTTCGACCGCCGCGTGTGGGAGTGGCGCGCGCAGTACGGCCGCACGATCGTCGACCAGTTCCAGCGCCTGGGCGCCTCGTGCGACTACGTCGATGAGCGCTTCACCCTGGACGAGCGCTACGTCGCGGCGGTGATGAAGGTCTTCGTCGACCTCTACGACAAGGGTCTCATCTACCGCGACAACTACATGGTCAACTGGGACCCGGGCACGCGCTCCGCGATCTCCGACCTCGAGGTCGAGGACCGCGAGGTGACCGACACGCTGTACTACATCGACTACCCGCTGGAGGACGGCAGCGGAGTCGTGACCGTCGCGACGGTGCGCCCCGAGACGATGCTCGCCGACACCGCGGTCGCGGTGAACCCGGAGGACGAGCGCTACACGCACCTCGTCGGCAAGCACGCGACGTCTGCCGCTGGTCGGCCGCCGCCTGCCGATCATCGCCGACGAGTACGTGAAGCCGGAGTTCGGCACCGGCGCGCTCAAGATCACCCCGGGGCACGACCCCAACGACTTCGAGATCGGCCGCCGTCACAACCTGCCGGAGGTCAGCGTGATCGGCGAGGACGGGCGCATGACCGAGGCCGCCGGCCGCTTCGCCGGCCTCACGGTCGAGGAGGCGCGCAAGGCGGTGGTCGAGGCGCTCGAGCAGGAGGGCCTGATCCGCAGGCAGGAGCCCTACACGCACACGGTGCCGTTCTCACACCGCTCCGGCGAGCGCATCGAGCCGCTGATCTCGCTCCAGTGGTTCATGCGCATGCACGAGCTGGCAGAGCCCGCGAAAGAGGTGGTGCGCACGGGCCAGGTCCGCTTCCACCCCGAGCGCTGGGGGCGGGTCTACCTCGACTGGCTCGACAACATCCGGCCGTGGTGCATCTCGCGGCAGCTGTGGTGGGGGCACCGGCTGCCGGTCTGGTACTGCGACGCGTGCGACGAGACGTTCGTCGCCGTGCAGCCGCCCGCGCGCTGCGGCGTCTGCGACGGCGAGCTGCGCCGCGACGACGACGTGCTCGACACGTGGTTCTCGTCCGCGCTGTGGCCGTTCGCGACGCTCGGGTGGCCCGCCGACACGCCGGAGCTGCGCGCGTTCTACCCGACGGACGTGCTCGTCACCGCGCGCGACATCATCTTCCTGTGGGTCGCGCGGATGGTGATGATGGGCCTCGAGTTCATGCACGACGTCCCGTTCACGGACGTGGACATCACCTCGATCATCCAGGCGCCCGACGGCCGCCGCATGTCGAAGTCGCTCGGGACCGGCATCGACCCGCTCGACGAGATCGAGGCGCACGGCGCGGACGCGGTCCGGTTCGGCCTGCTCGCCATGTCCTCGTCGCAGGACGTGCGCTACTCGGCGGAGAAGATCCAGCAGGGCCAGCAGCTCGCGAACAAGATGTGGAACGCCTCGCGGCTGGTGCTGCTGAACGCGGCCGATGTCGAGCCCGCGCCGCGGCCGCGCGCCGTCGAGGACCGCTGGATCCTGTCGCGGCTGCAGCGCGCGATCCGGCGCTGGCGCGACCAGGTCGCGGCCTACGACATGTCACACGCTGCGCTGGACCTGTACACGTTCTTCTACGGCGACTTCTGCGACTGGTACCTGGAGATGGTCAAGCCGCGCCTGTACGAGCAGGAGGAGGAGGTGTCGGCCACGCTGCTGCACGTGCTCGGCCAGACCCTCGCGCTCGCCCATCCGATGCTGCCGTTCGTCACCGAGGAGATCCACTCGTTCCTGCCCGGCGCCGACGCGAGACCTCGCGGTCAGCCCCTTCCCGCAGCCGGACGACTCCCTGCTGGACGAGGCGGCGGAGCGCGAGGTCGAGGCCATGATCGAGGCCGTCCGGCGCTTGCGCAACTACCGCGACTCGGTCGGGGCGCCTCCGTCCGCATTGATACCCGCCCGCCTCGTCGCGATCCCCACGCGAGTTTTCCCCGAGGCGATCGGCCGGCTCGCACGGTTCGACATCGTTGCCAGAGGCAGCGACGACGGGCGCGACGGCGAGGTGGTCAGCTCGATCGGCCTCGAGGGCGCGACCGTCGAGGTGCTGCCCAGCGACACGGTCGACCCCGCGGAGGCGCGTGCGCGCATCGACGCCGAGCGTCGAGCGGCTGCGCGCCGAGATGCGATCGCGCGCGCGGCAAGCTCGCGAACAAGGGCTTCACCGACAAGGCGCCCGCCGCAGCTCGTGCAGGCCGAACGCGAGAAGCTCGAGCGGTTCGAGGCCGAGCTGGCCGAGCTGGAGGACTAGGAGTGGAGGGCAGCCCCGCGGCCGCATCGCGCTGCGGTGCGCGAAGCCGAGCGCTATCTCGACTCGCTGGAGATGTTCGGGATGCGCTTCGGGCTGGAGCGCATGCGCCGCCTGATGACCTCGCTGGGCTCTCCCCAGGAGTCCTTCCGCTCGATCCACGTGGTCGGGTCGAACGGCAAGTCGTCGACCTCTCGCATGATCGCCGCGCTGCTGGAGGCGCACGGTCACGCGAGCGGCGCGTACCTGTCGCCGCACCTCGTCAGCTTCGCCGAGCGGGTCGAGGCCGGCGGGCCGGCCGGTGAGCGACGAGTCCTTCGCGGCGGCGATCGCGCGCGTGGCCGAGGCCGCCGCCCTCGTCGACCGCACGCTCGACCCCGGAGACCGCGTGACGCAGTTCGAGGTCCTGACCGCGGCCGCGTACTGGGAGCTGGCCCGCGCCGGAGTCGAGGTGGCGGCCGTGGAGGCCGGCCTGGGCGGGCGCTACGACGCGACCAGCGTGATCCGCTCCTCCGTGCAGGTGCTGACCAACGTGAGCCTCGAGCACACGCGCTGGCTCGGCCCGACCGAGACGCACATCGCCGAGGAGAAGCTCGCCGTCGTGCCCGCCGGCGGCACCCTCGTCGCGGGCCGGCTCGGCCCCGAGGCGCTGGAGGTCGACCGGCGGGTCGTCGCGGAGCAGGACGCACAGCTCCTGCTGATGGGACGCGACTTCGGGCGATCCCGGAGTGGAGCTGCACCCGCGCGGCGCCTTCCAGCGGGAGAACTTCGCCGTCGCCGTGGCCGCCGCGCAGGCTTACCACGGTCGCGCTCGACCCCGGGCGCGTGCGCGCCGCGGCCCGGTCGATCCGCACTCCCGGCCGCCTCGAGGTGGTGGACCGGGAGCCGCTCACGATCGTGGACGGCGCGCACAACCCGGCCGGCGCTGCCGCGCTCGCGGGAGCGCTCGGTGACGTGGTGGAGGGGCGCCGCACGGTGGGAGTGATGTCGGTGCTCGACGACAAGGACGCGTCCACGATGCTCGCGACGCTGCTGCCGCTGTTCGGCCAGGTCGTGTTCACGCGCTCCTCGCGCCACGGAGCGCTGCCGCCGGCGACGCTCGAGAGCCTGTCGCGCCAGCTCGGCGGTCCGGCCGTGGCGATCGAGCCCTCGCCGCGGGCGGCGCTCGCGCGGGCACGCGAGCTCGCCGGGCCGGGCGGGCGCCGTCGTCGTCACCGGCTCCATATATCTGCTGTCCGACCTCGCCCGCGCCGGCGCGCTGCGGGGCCGCGCGTGACCCAGCACGCCCGCATGCTCGGGCTGGTGGCGCGTCGGTCGTGGCGGTCGTGATCCTCGTGTTCTTCGCGGCCGGATACGGCCTCGGGCGGCTGCTGCTCTAGCGCCAGAGCGGGAACTCGCTTTCCCGGGTGGGTCGCGGCCCTCGGGTACCCTGTGCGTTGCAGGGAGTTCCTTATATGCGGCGAAGCCGCGTAGGTTGCAAATGACGCTCGCCCTCTTCGGCATCGAGAACGACGGCCTCAATCTGGCCGTCAATCTGCTGGTCTTCTTCCTGGTCGTGATCTGGGTCGCGCTCGTCTATTGGACCTACGCGGACGCGAGCAGGCGGCTCGACGATCCGATGCTGGTCGCCTGCGCGACCGCGGCCTCGCTCTTCCCCTTCATCGGGACGATCGTCTACACGATCGTGCGCCCGCCCGAGTACCTGGAGGACCGCCACGAGCGCGAGCTCGAGATCAAGGCCGCGGAGAAGCGGCTCGCACTGCTCGAGAACCGCACGTGCCGCAACTGCGGCGCCGAGGTCGACCCCGCCTACCTGCGCTGCCCGAGCTGCACCCGCAAGCTGAAGGAGCCGTGCGCGAGCTGCGGCAAGCCGCTCGACCCGCGCTGGCGGGTGTGCCCCTACTGCGAGGCCGAGGTCGCCGCCTCCCTGCGCTCCGCCGCGGAGCCGCGGCGCGGGCGCCGGCAGGAAGCCCGCACCGAGGCGGGCAAGCGGGCGGCCGAGCGCACCGAGCGCCGTGAGCGCCAGGTCGAGCGGGATCACCCGCGCGAACACGAGCGGCCGCCGGATCGCGACGGCGCCCGGATCGAGGTCGAGACGGCGCAGCGCACGACGTCACAGCCGCCGCCCAACCGGTAAGGTCTCGCGCCGCACATGAGCCGCACGCTGATCCTGGTCAAGCCCGACGCCTTCGAACGCAACCTCACCGGCGAGGTGATCGCGCGCTTCGAGCGCAAGGGGCTGCGCATCGCGGCGCTGAAGCTGATGACGGTCGACCGCGAGCTCGCGGAGAAGCACTACAACGAACACAAGAGCAAGCCGTTCTTCCCCGACCTGATCGAGTTCATCACGCGCGGCAAGCTCGTCGCCCTGGTGCTCGAGGGAGAGGATGCGGTGCCCGCTGCGCGCTCGGTGATCGGTGCAACGAACCCCGTCGAGGCGACGCCCGGCTCGATCCGCGGTGACTTCGCGCTCGAGGTCACGTACAACCTCGTGCACGGCTCCGACTCCGACAACACCGCGGAGCGCGAGATCGGCCTGTGGTTCCCGGAGATCGCCGACTAGCTATCTCTTGCATCTCGCTCGCCTCAGCGGCGGGCAATTCTCGAGCAGTTGGGCATCCGCTTCGAGGTCGTCCCCGCGGACGTCGAGGAGGAGCGGGACGGCGATCCCGCCGGCGTCGTGACGCGCAATGCGTTGCGCAAGGCGCGGGCCGTCCCCGGTGAGACGGTGCTGGGTGTCGACACCGAGGTGTACCTGGACGGCCGCCTGTTCGGCAAGCCGGGGGACGCGCGCGCAGGCCCGCGGGTTCCTGGAGCGGTTGTCGGACCGCACCCACGAGGTCTTCAGCGGGATCGCGCTGATCCACGCGGGGGCCGTGCAGACGGGCGTGGCGCGCACCGAGGTCACGTTCCGGCGCCTGGACCAGGCCCTGATCGACTGGTATCTGGACAGCGGAGAGTGGGAGGGGAGAGCCGGCGGATATGCCGTCCAGGGCCGCGGTTCCGCTCTCATCAAGGGGCATGGCTGGTGACTATTGGAACGTGGTCGGACTGCCCGTCCCGTTGCTGCTCGACCTCGCTCCGTGGCTGCTCCTGGACTGATTCGCGACTGCAAGACGCGCGCCACTACACGGTGCGCCAACGTGGGTCCGGTACTATTCGCCGCTGCGGACGCGCCCCGCTGGCGGAGGCCAAGGTCTCCCTGCGACCAGGGGTAACGGTCGTCGGGCGGGTCCTACGGTCCGCCGGTTGGCGACACCACAGCGAGCACGTTTCTCTTCCAAAGTGGGTTTCTTCAGCGCACTTACCGGTCTCGGCGGCCGCGACATGGCCGTCGATTTGGGGACCGCAAATACGCTGGTTTACGTGCGTGGTCGCGGCATCGTGCTGTCGGAACCGTCGGTCGTGGCGATCGACGCCCGCTCCGGCGAGGTGCACGCCGTGGGCCTCGAGGCCAAGCGAATGCTGGGCCGCACGCCCGGCACGATCCAGGCAATCCGGCCGCTCAAGGACGGGGTAATTGCAGATTTCGACGTCACGGAGCAGATGCTGCGCCACTTCATCCAGAAGGTGCACCAAAACCGCTGGGCGCATCCGCGCGTGGTGGTGTGCGTGCCCTCGGGCGTGACCGGTGTCGAGAAGCGCGCGGTCGAGGAGGCATGTCTGTCGGCCGGTGCCCGGCAGGCCTATCTGATCGAGGAGCCGATGGCGGCCGCGATCGGGGCCGGGCTGCCCGTCGGCGAGCCCACCGGCAACATCGTCGTCGACATCGGTGGCGGCACCAGCGAGGTCGCGGTGATCTCGCTGGGCGGCATCGTCGTGTCGGAGTCGATCCGCGTCGGCGGCGACGAGATGGACGACGGCATCGTCAACTACGTGAAGCGCGAGTACAAGCTGATGATCGGCCAGCAGACCGCGGAGGAGATCAAGCTCGAGATCGGCTCCGCGTTCCCGCTGGCCGAAGAAGTGCAGGCCGAGGTGCGCGGACGCGATCTCGTCACCGGGCTTCCGAAGACGGTCGTGCTGACCTCCGAGGAGGTCCGCAGCGCGCTCGAGGAGCCGCTCTCGCAGATCGTCGGAGCGGTGAAGGAGACGCTCGACCGCACCCCGCCGGAGCTGGCCTCGGACATCATGGACCGGGGCATCATGCTGGCCGGGGGCGGGGCGCTGCTGCAGGGGCTCGACGAGCGCCTGCGCGACGAGACCCAGATGCCATGCCACCTGGCGGAGTCGCCGCTGACCTGTGTCGCGGTGGGCTCCGGCCGCTCGCTGGAGGAATTCGAGGTGATCCACCGCGCGAGCAAGAACTCCCGCAATCGGCGACGTTCCCAGTGAGGTCCGGGGGGAACAAGATTATTTCCGAAAGCTTTAAGAGGACTTTCTCTTGTACAAGAAGTCAGTTCGCAGGCGACGGGCGGTCTTGGCGCTGCTCGTCAGCCTCTCCATAGCCCTACTGACCGTCTATTTCGGCGAGTCCGCATCCGGCGGCCTGCACGCGATCCAGCGCGGGTTCCTCGAGGTGATGGCGCCGCTCCAGGAGGGCGCGAGCCGCGCGTTGAAGCCCGCCAGCGACCTCGTGGGGTGGACGGGCGACGTGTTCGACGCGAAGTCCGAGAACAAGGACCTCAAGAAGCAGAACCAGGAGCTGCGCGCGCGGCTCGCCGCGGCGCAGACCGCCGAGCGCGACGCGAAGCAGTTGCGGGGGCTGGTGGGCCTGAACGAGTCGGCCGGCTTCCCCGCCGGGCACGATCACGTGCCGGCGCGCGTGATCGGGCGCTCGCCCACCGTCTGGTACTCCGCGATCACGATCGACAAGGGCTCGGACCAGGGGGTGCGTGTCGACCAGCCGGTCGTCAGCGGCGCCGGCCTCGTCGGCCGCGTGTCGGACGTCGCGCCGGATGCCGCGCGCGTCACGCTGATCACCGACCACACGAGCGGCGTGTCCGCGCAGCTCGTGCCGGAGGGGCCCAACGGGCTCGTGAAGGCCACGGTGGGCAACCCGAACGACCTGATCCTCGACTTCGTCGAGAAGGGGCGCGCCGTCCCCAAGGGCGCGACGGTGGTCACCTCCGGGTGGCGCTCCTCGAAGCTCGAGTCGCTGTTTCCCCGGGGCATCCCGGTGGGACGCGTGTCCCGGGTCGACTCCGACGAGCGCGAGCTGTACCAGCGCGTGCATCTGCGGCCCTTCGCGGATCTGCGTGAGCTCGACATCGTCGAGGTGCTGACCCGCGACTCGGGCGCGGTCCAGAACGCGCAGGCTGCTCCGTGAACGTGACCGCCGGAACGGTCGTGCGCCTGACCGTGCTGGTCGTGGCGGTGGTGGTGCTGCAGTTGGCGGTCGTGGCGCAGATCGTCGTGTTCGACGCGAGCGCCGACCTGCTCCCCCTGGTCGCGCTCTCGATCGGGCTGCTGGCCGGCCCGGTGGCCGGTGCCACGGTCGGCTTCCTGCTCGGCCTGGTGGCGGACATGGCGCTGCTCCAGACACTGGGCGTGAGCTCGCTGCTGCTGATCGGGGTGGGCTACCTCGCCGGGCGCTTCCGCGAGCTGCGCGACGCGACCCACAAGCTCGTGCCGCCCGTCGGCGGCTTCCTCGCGACCCTCGGGTTCGACGCGGGCTTCGGGCTGGTGCAGTTTCTGCTCGGGGTCGATTCATCCGTGAGCCCGCTCGTGATCAGGGAGGCGTTGGTCAGCGCATTCATCAGCGGCCTGCTGGCGATCCCGGTGTTCGCGGCCGTGCGCACGCTGCTGCGCCCGGACCTGATCGACGACCTGCGACCGCGCCGCCGCCCGGCGACGCGCACCCGAGTGCTTTCCCAGAAGGGCCTAGCCGTGTACCTGCCCCAGGGCGACAACAAGCGCATGATCATCACGCCGCAGCTCGCGCTGCGGGTCGCGATCCTCGGCGGGATCGCGCTGGTGCTGTTCGCGGTGATCTTCTTCCGCCTCTGGTACCTGCAGGTGCTGTCGGGCGACAAGTACCTGGCCGAGGCCAACGACAACCGCGTGCGCGAGGTGAAGGTCGAGGCGCCCCGCGGTCGGATCGTCGACCGCAGCGGCCGGCTGCTCGTCGACAACCGCACCGCGCTCGTCGTGCAGGTGATGCCCGAGCGGCTGCCGGACCAGCAGGCGCGCCGCGGGCGCCTGTATCGCCGTCTGGGCCACGCGCTCGGCAAGTCGCCCGGCGCGATCCGGCGCAAGATCAGGCGCGACGTGAAGGATCTGCCCTTCAGCCCCGTCACGCTCAAGACCGACGTGGGCCTGGAGACGGTGCTTTACCTGCAGGAGAACCAGACCCGCTTCCCGGCGGTCGAGGTGGAGCGGGTGTTCCTGCGCAAGTACCCGCACCACGAGATCGGCGCGCACCTGTTCGGGACGATCGGCGAGGTGACCGAGAAGCAGCTGAAGCTGCCCCGCTACTCGGACGTCGCGCTCGGCGACCGCGTCGGGCAATCGGGCATCGAGCTCCAGTACGACCGCTACCTGCGTGGGCGCAACGGCGCCAGCCGGGTGCAGGTCGACGCCATGGGCCGCCCGAAGGGCGAGCTGTCGGTGCGCGACCCGGAGCCCGGCAAGCGGCTGCGCCTGTCCATCGACTTCGACCTGCAGAAGACCGGCCAGGCCGCGCTCGAGCGCTACGGGCTGCCCGGCGGGTTCGTCGCGATGGACCCGCGCAGCGGCGAGGTGCTGGGGCTCGGCAGCAACCCGAGCTACGACCCCAACGTGTTCGCGAAGGGCGTGCGCGCGTCGGTGTACAAGCGGCTCCAGGACCCCGACAACGGCGCGCCACTCGCCAACCGCGCGACCCAGGGCCTGTACCCGACCGGTTCCACGTTCAAGCTGGTGACGGCCACCGCGGCGCTCGAGAGCGGGCTGATCACGCCCTCGTCGGTGCTGTTCGACGGTGGCTCGCTGACGGTGGGAGGGGTGACGTTCAAGAACGCGGGCGACGTCTCGCACGGTGCGCTGGCGCTGCCGCGCGCGCTGCAGGTCTCCTCCGACGTGTTCTTCTACCGCCTCGGCCTGATGGCGGACCAGCGTGGCGGCGAGATCATCCAGAAGTGGGCGCACAGGCTCGGCCTCGGCCGTCCCACCGGGATCGACCTGCCCGGCGAGAGCGGCGGGCTCGTGCCGACGCCCGAGTGGCGCAACCGCCTGTTCCGCCGCAACCTCACGGACCGGCCCTGGACGCCGGGCGACAACATCAACCTGGCCGTCGGGCAGGGCGACCTGCAGGCCGACCCGCTCCAGATGGCCGTCGCCTACAGCGCGATCGCCAACGGCGGGCGCGTCGTGACCCCGCACATCGGCCTGCGCGTCGAGGACAACGACGGCCGCATCCTCCAGCAGATCGAGCCGGGCGCGAAGCGCCGCATCGACATCTCCTCCTCGACTCGCGCGGCGATCATGCAGGGGCTGACCGCGGCCGCGAACGACGCCGGGCGGCACGTCCGCCGCGGTGTTCGCGGGCTTCCCGATCACGGTCGCGGGCAAGACCGGGACGGCCGAGCGCGGCGCCCAGGGCGACCAGTCCTGGTACGTGGCGATGGCGCCCGCCAACGACCCGCGGATCGTGGTGGCGACGACCATCGAGCGCGGCGGGTTCGGCGCCGAGGCGGCGGCTCCCGCCACGCGGCGCATCCTGGCCGCCTACTTCGGGATCAAGGGCAAGAAGGCGATCGGCGCGGCGGGGAGCTCACCGGACTGATGTCGACCCAGCCCACCACCACACCCTTCGGCACCGGCGTCCAGCGCTTCAGCGAGCCGCGCCGCCGGCTGCTGCGGCTCGACCTGCTGGTCCTGCTCGCGACGCTCGGCCTGATCGCCTTCTCGCCTCGTGACGCTCGACACGGCGACCGCCACCGACGTCCCGGGCTCGCCCGGACTACTTCGTGATCCGCCAGGCGCTCTACGCGGTCGTCGGGCTGGCGCTGATGCTGGTGCTGGCCTCGGTCGACTACTCGCGCTTCCGCGAGCTGCGCGTCGGGCTCTATGCCGCGATGCTGGGCCTGATCCTGCTCGTGCTGGGCGTGGCGGGCGCGACCCGCGGGTCGCGGCGCTGGATCGAGCTTTCGTTCTTCCGTTTCCAGCCCTCCGAGCTGGGCAAGGTGCTGCTGATCCTGGCCCTGTCGGCCTTCATCATCGATCGCGTGCGCCGGCTCGGAGAGCGCGAGACCACCTCACGAATCATGCTGCTGGCTCTGCTGCCGACACTGTTGGTGATGGCCCAGCCGGACCTCGGCACGAGCATCGTGTACGTGACCATCGCGCTCGCGCTGCTGTTCGTGGCCGGCACGAAGTGGACTCACTTCGCCGCTCTGGGGGGCATCGCGGCCGCCGCGGCGGTCCTCGTCCTCGTGATCGCGCCCGCGGCGGGAGTACCGTTGATGAAGAACTACCAGAAGGATCGCCTCACGGCGTTCCTGCAAAAGGACAATGCCGACCCCTCAAGCCAGGGCTACCAGCTCAATCAGGCGGAGACCGCAATCGGGTCCGGCCGGAAGACCGGCCGGGGCACCCGGCGCGCGACCCAGACACGCCTTGACTTCCTCCCGGAGAGCCGCACCGACTTCGTGTTCGCGGCCGTCGGGGAGTTGTACGGCTTCGTAGGCGCCGGCATCGTCTTGTCCCTGTATGCCCTGCTGATTTGGCGATCGCTACGGATCCTCACGATCGCCAAGAACCTCTATGGGGCACTGCTCGCGGCCGGAGTCGGCGCGATGCTGATGACGCAGGTGTTCGTGAACGTGGGCGGAAACGTCGGGATCATGCCGATCACCGGCATCCCGCTTCCGCTGATCAGCTATGGCGGCTCGTCCGTGATCGTGACGCTGGTCGCCCTGGGGATCCTGCAAAGCGTGTACGTGCAAGCGAAGGAGGCCGCGGCATCCAAACCAGAGGTGCTCGCATGACGCCCCTTGCGCGCGTGACGCGAACTGCGTCTCGGCGAGCGCCGCAGGCGCGAAGCACAGGACTTTAGGTGGGCGAAGCCCATATTTCCAAAAGGAGATTTGATGCGTAAGCAGGTATTGGTATCGGTCGACCGGGGAGAGACCCGGGTCGCGATACTCGAGAGCAAGAAGGCCGCCGGTCGCGGTGGTCAGCAGAGCCCGCCCTCGAAGGGGGCTCCGAAGGTCGATCCGGAATGGCGGGTCGGCGAGCTCTACATAGAGCGCCGCGGCCGGCGTTCCATCGTCGGCAACATCTACAAGGGGCGCGTCGACAACGTGCTCGGAGGAATGGAGGCCGCGTTCGTCGACATCGGCCTCGAGAAGAACGGCTTTCTGCACGTCGACGAGATCGTCACGCCCGACGGCGAGACCCAGCGCCGCGGCCGCGGCAGGGGCCGCGGGGGGCCGCGGATCTCCGACCTGCTGAAGGCGGGTCAGGAGATCGTGGTGCAGGTCACGAAGGACCCGATCGGGACGAAGGGCGCGCGCCTGTCGATGGAGGTCTCGATCCCCGGCCGCTACCTCGTGTACGTGCCGGACGGCGACGGCGTCGGCGTATCGCGCCGTCTTCCGGACAAGGAGCGGGAGCGGTTGCGCAAGCTCGCCTCCGGGCTGAAGCTGAAGGGCGCGGGATTGATCATCCGCACCGCGGCGGTCGGCGCGCGCAAGAGCGACATGGAGCGCGAGCTCCAGTACCTGTTCCGCCTCCACGAGGTGCTGCAGAGCCGCGTCGACGAGTCACGCGCTCCGACCATGGTCTTCCAGGAGGCCGACCTGCCGATCCGGGTCGTGCGCGACGTGTACTCGAAGGAGTTCGAGCGCGCCGTGATCGACGACGAGAAGCAGCACCACCGCATGACGAGCTTCTTCACGCGCACCGCGCCGGAGCTGGTCGACCGCGTCGAGCTGTACCAGGGCGACGACCTGTTCGAGAGCTCCGGAGTGAACGAGGTGTTCAACCAGACGCTCTCGCGCCGGGTCGACCTGCCGCACGGCGGCTACCTGATGATCGACCACGCCGAGGCGCTGACGGTGATCGACGTCAACACGGGCAGCTACACCGGACGCGGCAAGGGCTCGCTCGAAGACACGATCGTGAAGACCAACCTCCAGGCCGCGGAGGAGGTCGTGCGCCAGCTGCGGCTGCGCGACATCGGCGGCATCATCGTCATCGACTTCATCGACATGGCGTACACCCGCAACCGCGACAAGGTGCTGGAGGTGCTGCGCAAGGCGCTCGAGGGCGACCGCACGCGCACGCACGTGGTGGAGATCTCGCCCCTCGGGCTCGTCGAGATGACGCGCCAGAACGTGTCGGAGGGCGTGCGCGAGATCATGAACAAGACGTGCCCCACCTGCGACGGCGAAGGCGTCGTGCGCTCGGAGGAGACGATCGCGATCGACGTCGAGCGCGGCCTGCGCAAGATGGCCAAGACCTCGCGCGCCGCGGAGGCGTTCCTGGTGCAGGTCCACCCGCGGGTCGCGGCCATCCTGATCGGCGGCGGCGGCAAGCCGCTGCGCGAGCTGGAGCAGGAGACCGGCAAGGTCTTCCACTTCCAGGGCTCGGAGGGCATCCCGCTGGACACCTACCGGATCACGGCCGAGGGCACCCGGGAGGAGATCGAGGAGCGCGCGCTGCCGTTCAAGCAGGGCGAGGAGGTCCTGATCCGGATCGAGGAGCCCCACATGTACAACGTCGACGACGCGATCGCCAAGATCGACGGCTACGTGATCTCGGTCGCCGGGGGCGGGCCGTTCGTCGGGGAGAGCAAGCTGATCAAGATCGACGAGGTGAAGCGCACGGCGGCCTACGCGAGCATCGTGACCGGGAACGGCGTGCCCGAGACGCCGCCGCGGGAGCGCAGGCCGGCTCCGGCCCGGAAGGCCCCCGCTGCGAAGGCGGCCGAGACTTCCGAGGCGGTGGAGGTGGCCGAGGTGGCGACCGACGACGCTCCTGAGGAGGAGGGTGGCAAGCTACAATCGAACGGCTCCGCGAGCAAGCGCCGCCGGGGCCGCAGAGGCGGTCGGCGGCGTTCTGGCGCTCGGGGCTCCAACTCCAGCAGTAGTGGCGGGACCGATTAAATATCGAGTGGGCTTCGCCCACACCTAAAGTCAGGAGCGTCCGCCTAACGGCGACCGCCAAAATATGTACGCGATCATCGAAATGGGCGGAAAGCAGTACCGGGTGGCGGAGGGCGACTCGATCCTCGTCGACCGCGTGGGCGAGGACGAGGGCGCGAAGGTCTCGCCGCGCCCGCTGCTGTTCGCCGACGGCAAGACCGCGGTGATGGACGGGGCGGACCTCGGCAAGGTCAAGGTCGAGGCCGTCGTCACCGAGCACCTGAAGGGACCGAAGATCCGGGTCGCGACGTACCGCCGAAGAAGCGGCACCGCCGCCAGATGGGCCACCGCTCGCACCTGACCCGCATCGAGATCAGAAAAATTACCGGCCCGGCTAAGGCCGGGACCGGGTCTGGGGCGGGACGATCACAAAGCAAGACCGCGGAAACGAAGGAAGAGCCAGATGGCACATAAGAAAGGGACTTGGATCGAGCCGCAACGGCCGCGACTCCCAGGCGAAGCGCCTGGGCGTGAAGGTGTTCGCGGGCCAGCGGGTGACCGGCGGGGAGATCATCGTGCGCCAGCGCGGCACCCGCTTCAAGCCGGGCCCGGGCGTCGGCATCGGCCGCGACGACACGATCTTCGCGACCACCGCCGGCGTGGTCGAGTTCAAGACAGGCCGCCACGGCCGCCTGATCTCAGTCGTCCAGCCTGACTAACCCGGCCGCGCGCAGAGCCTCGTCGCGGTCGAAGTACTCCTCGACCTTCGTCACCCGACCGTCTCGCAGTGAGAAGAGGAAGTTCACGCGCTCGTCGAGCGGGACGCCGCTCCCGGTGCCGTGTCCACGCATGCGGAGCACGGCCAGCACGCCGTCCCCTGCATCGCGACCTTCCTCGATGTCCAGACGCAGGTCGGCGAAGGCGTCGATCCAGCGCCGCAGGTATCCACACGCTTTGTCTCGTCCGTGATGCACGGTCGTGTCTGGGTCCTCGCGCGCCACATGCCACTCGATTGCCGGGTCCAGGAGCTGCGCGTAGGCATCGAAGTCCCGGCGGTTGAAGTGCTCCTCCAGTCGCTTCAGGACCTGCATGTTCGTGGACTCCACGCGCTCAAGTATGCCCTGCCCCGCTAGGCTCGCCAGATGCTCTACGACCGGGCGACGATCCACATCGAGGCGGGAGCCGGCGGCAACGGCTGCATGAGCTTCCGCCGCGAGGCGCACGTGCCGCGCGGCGGGCCCGACGGCGGCGACGGAGGCCGCGGCGGAGACGTCGTCGTGGTCGCCGACCCGCAGCTGCGCGACCTCGCCACGTACCGGTCACCAGCGCCACTTCCGCGCGCAGCGCGGCGGGCACGGCGAGGGCAAGCAGCGCCACGGTGCGAGCGGGGACGAGCTGGAACTGCGCGTGCCGCTCGGAACCGTCGTCGAGGACCTCGCGCGCGGCGTGCGCCACGACCTCGCGGCCCCGGGCCGGCGTGCCGTGATCGCGCGCGGAGGCTCCGGCGGCGCCGGCAACAAGCGGTTCGCGACGTCGACCCGGCAGGCGCCCCGCTTCGCCGAGCGGGGCCTGCCCGGCGAGGAGGCGACCATCGAGCTGCGGCTGAAGCTGCTCGCCGACGTCGGGCTCGTGGGGTTGCCGAACGCGGGCAAGTCGTCGCTGCTGCGCCGCCTCACCCGCGCGCAGCCCAAGGTCGCGGACTATCCGTTCACGACTCTCGAGCCGGCCGTGGGCACGCATCGAGGACGACGAGGGCCGCCAGCTGGTGGTGGCCGACATCCCGGGCTTGATCGAGGGAGCCGCCGAAGGCGCGGGCCTCGGTCACGAGTTCCTCGCGCACGTCGAGCGGACCAAGCTGCTGGTGCACGTCATCGATGTCGCGCCGCTCGACGGCATCACCCCGTGGGATGCGTTCGTGACGGTGCGCGGCGAGCTCGAGCGCTACGGCGCAGGGCTCGAGGAGCGGCCGTTCTTCATGGCGCTGAACAAGATCGATCTGCTGCCGCCGGATCAGGTCGACGACCTCGTGTCCGAATGGCGGGCGCGGCTGGCGGACGATCCGCGCGTCTGCCGCGACCCGGAGCCGGTCGTGCTGCCGGTGTCGGCCGTGACCGGCGCCGGAGCGACCGAGCTGAAGCTCGCGATCTTCCGCTGGGTGCCGGCCGAGCCCGCGCCCGCGGCCGACGAGCCGCTGGAGCTTGCCGAGCACACGGTGTACCGGCCGGGCGACGGGGGATGGAGCGTCGAGCGGACCTCCGACAGCTCCTTCCGCATCAGCGGCGACCCGGTCGAGCGGCTGGTCGGCCGGCACGACCTCGAGAATCCCGAGGCGCTCGCCTACATCGAGGACCGGCTGAAGTCGATGGGCGTCGTGAAGAGGCTGGAGGCGCTGGGCTTCCAGCCTGGTGACGAGGTCGAGATCGGCGAGGTGGCGTTCGCGTTGTATCCGGGAGTGCCGCAGCAGTAGCGATGTCGTTGACGGTCGTAAAGCTCGGTTCCACCCTCGTGGCCGACGAGGCGGGCGACGTGCGCACGGACGTGCTGCGCGAGGTCTGCCGGCAGGTCGGCGCGATCCACGGCGACGGCGGCGCGACCACGCTCGTGACCTCCGGCGCGATCGCGCTCGGCATGCGGCGCATGGGGATGCCGGTCCGCCCGTCCGCGATCGAGGAGCTACAGGCCGCGTCCGCGGTCGGGCAGGGGCCGCTGTACGACGTCTACGCGGATCTGCTCGGCGAGCACGACACCGGTGCGGCGCAGGTGCTGCTCACGTTCTTCGACGTGTCCGCGCGCGAGCAGTACGTGAACGCCCGCCGCACGCTCGCGAAGCTGCTCGAATGGGGCGTCGTGCCGATCATCAACGAGAACGACACGACCGCCACCGACGAGATCACCTTCGGCGACAACGACATCCTCGCCGCGCAGGTCGCGATCCTCCTGTCCGCCGACCTGCTGGTCGTGCTGTCCGACGTGGACGGGCTCTTCTCGAGCGATCCGGCGCGCGATCCCGGCGCCTCGCTCGTGTCCGAGGTGCGCGACCTCTCGGAGCTGGGCGACTACACGATCGGCATGTCCAGCTCGCACGTCGGCTCCGGCGGAATGCGCAGCAAGGTCCTGTGCGCCGAGATGGCCACGGCGGCCGGCATCCCGGTCGTGATCTGCAACGGGACCGAGCCCGGCACGCTGCTGCGCGCGGTGGCGGGCGAGCCGGCCGGGACGCGCTTCCACCCGCAGGCCAAGCGGCAGTCGAGCTTCAAGCTGTGGCTGCGCTACGCGAAGACCTCGAGCGGGGTCGTGCGGGTCGACTCGGGCGCCGAGCGGGCGCTGCGCGAGCAGGGCACGAGCCTGCTCCCGGTCGGCGTGGTCGAGGTCGAGGGCCAGTTCGAGGCCGGCGACGCGGTCGACGTGGTCGCCGCGGGGGACGGCGACCGGCAGATCGGCAAGGGAATCTCCAACCTGTCCGCGGAGGAGTTGCGGCGGGTGAAGGGGATGAAGTCCGCGCAGGTGCGCGAGGTGCTTCCGCGCGCGAGCGAGGAAGCAGTTCACCGCGACTATTTCGTGCTCGCCTGAGAAACTGACCCGCGATGAGTCGTTACGGAAGGCGTTTTGACTACGACCGCCGGCTGCTGCCGCATCCGCTGCTGGCGAAGCTGGATGCGGCCGAGAACGATCCGGACATGGAGCGCCTGAAGCAGGTGGTTCCCGCGACGGACGAGGAGCGCGAGGTGCTCGCGCGGGAGTACCGTGAGGCGCGCAACCGCTGGGCCGGGAATGCGACGTGGTCGATGGGCTACCCGTCCTGGAACCTCCTGTACTTCTCGGTGATCTGCAGCCTCCCGCGCTTCCTGCCGGGCGCGGTCGTGATCGAGACCGGTACGAATCGCGGCTTGTCGACGATCGCGATGGCACAGGCCCTCGTGGACCTCGAGATCGACACGCCGATGCACACCGTCGAGCTGGAGGAGGACCTGGTCGAGCTGGCCAAGCAGAACGTTGCGGCGGCGGAGCTGACGGAGCGCGTGCGCTTTCACACGGGTGACAGCCTCGCCTTCCTTTCCGACCTCGGCGCGGAGCACGATCACTTCGACTTCGTCTTCCTCGACGATGCCCACGACCGCGAGCACGTGCAGAAGCAGATCGACATCGTGTGCCCGAAGGTCGCCGCCGGGAGAGGCAAGATCTACTTCGACAACAGCGGGCGGGGCGGAGTCGCCGAGGCCCTCGATTACCTGAGGGAGAGGCACGGAGGCAACCTCGTGACCTTCATGAACTGCTCGGGTGCACCGCCGGGCAACACGATCTGGCAGCCCGGCTGAGCCCGATGGACGAGAACCCGACAACGGTCCGGCGGTGGATCAAGTCCGACCGCATCGGCAGGAGGTTCGATTACGACCGCGGGCTGCTGCCGAACAGCCATCTGCGCACGCTCGAGCCGAGCAACCCGGCTCCCGAGTTGGAGTCGCCCGGCGACGCGGAGGCGCACTACGTCGAGTTCGTGCGCTGGCTCGGCGACAGCGGCATGTCGATGGGCTACCCGTCCTGGAACCTCCTGTACTTCTCGATCATCTCCAGCCTCCTGCCGCGCCAGGACGATCCGGTGGTCGTGGAGACGGGCACCAACCGCGGCCTGTCCACGATCGTGATGGCGCAGGCGCTGAGCGACCTCGGGCTCGAAGCGGCCGTGGAGACCGTCGACTTCGATCCCGCGATGACCGAGACCGCGCGCCAACACGTCGCCGACGCCGGGCTGGGGGAGCGCGTCAGATTCCACACGGGCGACAGCATCGAGTTCCTCGCGGCGCTGGCGGAACGGGTCCCGCACCTCGACTTCGTGTTCCTGGACGATGCGCACGACCGCGACCACGTGGTGCGGCAGATGGACATCGTCTGCCCCAAGGTCGCCGTGCGGCGCGGGAAGGTCTACTTCGACAACGCCGGGGCCGGTGGCGTCGCGGAGGCGCTCCCGCATCTGAAGCAGACCTACGGGGGAAACCTCGTCGAGTTCGCCAACTGCTCCATGTCGCCGTCGGGCAACGCCATCTGGCAGCCGGACTGACCTCGCATGGCGGGGAGGCAGCAGGCCGCTAACCTTTCCCCATGGCGATTCAGACCACGACCGTCGCGGAGATCTGTGCCCGGGCCAAGCAGGCGTCGCACAAGCTGGCGATGCTCGATTCGGCGGTCAAGGACTCCGCGCTGCGGGCCGTCGCGCACGATCTCGAGGCCCGCGTGGACGAGATCGTCGAGGCCAACGCCGGGGATCTCGAGGCCGGCCGCGCCGCCGGCCTGAGCGATGCTCTGATCGACCGCCTGATGCTCGACGCGGCGCGCGTGCAGGCGATGGCGGACGGCGTGCGCACGATCGTCGAGCTGGACGACCCGGTGGGCGAGGAGCTCGAGGCGCGCACGCTCGAGAACGGGCTGGAGCTGCGCAAGGTGCGCGTTCCCCTCGGAGTGGTGGCGATCGTCTACGAGGCGCGTCCCAACGTGACCGTCGACGCCGCGGCGCTGGCGATCAAGTCCGGCAACGCGGTGGTGCTGCGCGGCTCCTCGACGGCCGAGCGCTCGAACGCGGTGCTGGCCGCGATCGTCGCCGAGGCCGCGGAGCGGGAGGGACTGCCCGAGGGCTCCGTCGCGTTGATCGGCGGCGGCGACCGCGCGGAGCTGGCCGAGCTCGCGCGCCAGGATCGCTACGTCGACCTGATCATCCCGCGCGGCGGCGAGGGACTGAAGAAAGTTTTGAAGGATGTGGCCACCGTGCCGGTGATCTACGCGGCCGCGGGCAACTGCCACGTGTACGTGGACTCCGCCGCCGACGTCGCGATGGCGCAGCGGATCGCGTACAACGCGAAGGTCCAGCGCCCCGGCGTCTGCAACTCGGCCGAGACGCTGCTCGTGCATTCCGGCATCGCCGCCCAGGTGCTGCCGGGCCTGATGGACAAGCTGCGCGAGGCGGGCGTCGAGATGCGGGTCGACTCGCGCACGCGTTCGCTCGCGGGACGCGACGGTGACGGCCTCGTGACCGCCACCGAGGACGACTGGGACACCGAGTACCTCGGCATGACGATGGCGATCAAGGTCGTGGACAGCCTGGAAGAGGCGATCGACCACGTGAACCGCCACGGCACCGGGCACTCGGAGGCGATCGTGAGCTCTGACGTCGTGGCCGCGGACGCATTCACGAGCGGCGTGGACGCCGCCTGCGTGTACGTGAACGCCTCCACCCGGTTCACCGACGGCGGCGAGTTCGGGTTGGGCGCCGAGATGGGCAACTCCACCCAGAAGCTGCACGCGCGCGGGCCGATCGCGCTGCGCGAGCTGACGACTTCGAAGTACGTGGTCCACGGCACCGGCCAGGTGCGCGAGTAGCACGCGGGGACCACTAACTGCGACTTGGGATTCTCGGAGGAGTCTTCAACCCGCCGCACATCGGGCACATGGTGTGCGCGCAGGAGGCGTACTGGCAGCTCGGCCTGGACGGCGTCGTGCTGATGCCGCTGGGCCGGCCGTCGCACCGGTCGATCGACAACGACCCGGGCCCGGAGGAGCGCTACCGCCTGTGCGAGGCCGCCGCGCAGGGCGTGGACTGGCTGACCGTGTCGCGTGTCGAGGTGGACCGGCCCGGCGAGACTTTCACGGTGGACACGCTGGAGCAGCTGCGCACGGCGGACCCGGACGCCGAGTACGTGTTCGTGCTGGGCGCGGACCAGGCGATGCGGCTGGAGAGCTGGCACGAGCCGGCACGCGTGTTGGAGCTGGCGCCGCTGGCCGTGGCCGAGCGCGCCGGGGTGCCGCTCGACGCGTTGCGCGACATCGTCGCGCGGCTCGGAGGAGAGGACCGGCTGACGCCGTTCTCGATGCCGCGCGATGGACGTGTCCTCGACCGACGTGCGCGAGCGTGTCGCCGCGGGCCGGCCCTACCGGTTCCTGGTGCCGGAGCGCGTGGCCGAGCGGATCGAGCAGGAGGGCCTCTACCGGTGACCGCCGAGGCCAAGACGGCGCCGTCGGAGGCGCTGGCGCGCCGCATCGCGTCGGTGGCGCTGGACAAGAAGGCGCGCGACGTGGTGGTGCTCGACATGCGCGACGTCGTGTCGTACACGGACTTCCTCGTGATCGCGACCGGCAACACGGAGCGCCAGACGCACGCGATCGAGGACGCCGTGTACCAGGACCTGAAGCACACGGACGAGGGCGACGGCCGCATCCCGGGGCGGGTCGAGGGCCGCTCGGAGGGCCGCTGGATCCTGATGGACTACTTCGACGCGGTCGTGCACATCTTCACGCCCGCCGCACGGGACTACTACCGCCTCGAAACTTTGTGGGGAGAGGTCCCGGAGCTCGAGGTCGAGAGAAGGCCGAATCGGCCTGATCCGTCCGTGATGCGAACTAGTGTTCGCATCACCATGGAAGGTGACAACCTCGACGCCGAGCCGCAAGGGAGCAGTTGCGGAGGCCATGCATCACTGCCGAAGCGGCGCGGTCTGGGACTCGATGTCTATCGCCCGGTCGTAGAAGGCTGCCGCGCGGATCTGATCTTCGGAATGCCGGGTGCGTCTGATTCGCGTGCAGTGCAAATGGGGCGCAGCGACGGGCAGCGTCGTCAAGGTGATCGCTTCGAACGAGTCGACACACGCCCAACGGCTACGTTCAGACGAAATATGCGGCGGACGAGATCGATCGCGGTGGCCGCCTACTGTCGCAGATCTCGGACCAGTGTTACCTGCTTCGCCGATCTGCGCTTGTCGCGGGTCGAGACTGCGATTTACCTGCGGCTGATCACCGACCCGGAATTGCCAGATGGCTCGGATAAAATGGGCCGCGAATTTCACCTTCGATGGGGCTATACGCCGACGACCGGATTGCCAATCGCGACTGACGGAGTGGAGCTGAGGGGGCTCGAACCCCTGGCCTCCGCCATGCCATGTCGGCGCTCTCCCAACTGAGCTACAGCCCCGGGAAACTCGTATTCGGCTGCGTAGTTTATCGAGGCGCTCTGACCATTTCGGGGAGGGAGCAGTCGCAGCTGAATCGCCTCTGGGTCCCGACTTGCCGTTGAAAGGCAGCAGATAGCTGCACTCCAGCTCGTGGAGTGGGCCGCGATCAAGTCGATCTCATCAACGCCGTACCCGGTGCGCACGTAGCCGGACGGGGTGCAGCCGGACGTCTCGAGATGAATGGCCAGACGTCGCCCTGACGTCTGGCTGTCTTGCACTGCACCCGGTAAGAGCGTGTTCCGATCTCGAACACCAGGTCGGCAGCTAGTTGGGAGAGCGGCTTGACCGGCACGCCGAGGGCGGTGCCGGTACGCGATAGCGCCCGGCTAGCTCCCTTGTGGAGGGACTAAGAAACTGAGGCTGTTCGGGCCCGCGTAGCGACTACCGCTCGCCGGCCTCTTCGCGCTCGACCACGCGCAGGAACGCGTCGACGACGACCTCGTCGAACTGGCCGCCGGCGCACGCGCGCAACTCCTCGCACGCGCGGTACTTCCCGATCGAAGCGCGGTACACGCGGTCGTTCGTCATCGCCTCGTACGCGTCGGCGACGGCCAGGATGCGCGCCTCCAACGGAATCTCGTCCCCGCACAGCCCGCGCGGATACCCGCTCCCGTCCGGGCGCTCGTGGTGGCAGTAGATCCATTCGCGGATCTGGTCGAGCCCCGAGTCCTCCAGCAGCTCCACGGCGATCCACGGGTGGCGCCGCATCTCGAGCCACTCGATGGAGCTCAGCGGGCCGGGCTTGGCGAGGATGCGCTCCGGTATCTCCGACTTGCCCACGTCGTGCAGCAGGCCGGCCAGCCGGATGTCGTCGACCACGTCGTCGGGGAGGCCGAGCTCGCGCGCGGTCAGCTCCGCGTAGCGCGCGACGACCTGGGAGTGGCGCTGCACCCCTCCGTCGCGCGAGTCGATCTTCCGCGCGATGCCCAGCACGTGTCCGAGCGAGTCGGCGACCGTGCTGCCAGGCTCTGCCAGGCGGGGAATCAGCTCATCCACGGACATTTCCTACGACCGTGCTCGGCCGAATCCTGCGCTCACTGCAATGTCGCACGTGACCGCCCGCACGCGATACCGCCAGGCAAAGGGAAGGGCCCGCCTTGCGGCGGGCCCTTGGGCCATGGGAAGCGCGGATGTCCGCGCGAGCGGATATGTGATTTTTTTGTGCCGGGCTAGCCGGCGTGTTGCTCCTCGGTCGGATGTACCCCCGTCGTCTCCGCACTGTCTCGCAGAGGCGGCACGGACTCGGCCATCGTGTCGATCTGGTGACCGTGTCGGAGGGCATCCATTGCTGGATTCAACGAAAGGGATTCCCGGAACCTGCGGGTCCCGTCGGCAACTGGACGTACGTACTAGCGGCGCGCCGCCGCAGGCTTGCGCGTGAACGGCGCTAGCGCGCGCGCTTGACGCGCAGCTTCGCGCGCATGCCCAGCGCCTCGTGCCCCGGGAGCGAGCACCACAGCTTGTAGCGGCCCGCGGGCAGCCGGGCCTCGAGCTCCACCAGTCCGCCCGAGCGCGTCTCGGGCAGCGCAAACGTGCGGCGTGCAGACACGCCGCGGCTCACGATCCGCCGCATGCGCAGGTCGTGCGGGTCCTCTCCGCGGTTCAGGAACTCGACCAGCGCCGGCCCCGCGACGATGCTCTGGCGCGACAGCACGAGGCTGTGCTCGCGGGCGGACACCATCAGACGCGCCGGAGGCCGCTCGCGGCGCGCACCGGCGACCGCGGTCACGACCAGCAACGTCGTGCAGGCGGCGAGCACGACCGCCGCGCGCAACACGCGGCGCATCACTTGACCAGCGCCGGACGCGCGAAGCGCGCCGCTTCCGGGATCACGGCGTTCGCGTCGTGCCCGAACCACTGCTCCAGCAGCCCGCAGTAGACGCCCCGGTAGTCGGAGGTCATCCGCAGGTTGCCGTCCTCGTCGAGGCGGGTCGAGGCCGGGGAACTCGCCCACCATCTGGCCGCGTGCGTGCGTGCCGATCAGCATGCCCAGGCCGGCGGCGCCGTGGTCGGTGCCCTCCGAGCCGTTCTCCTCGCCGCGGCGCCCGAACTCCGACCACACCTGCACGAGCACCCGGTCCGCGAGGCCGCGCGCCTCGATGTCGCGCTGGAAGGCGAGCAGCCCCTCGGCGGTCGCCTTCAGCCCGTCGGTGAGATCCTGCGGCTGGTTGTCGTGCGTGTCGTACCCGCCCGGCGCGTTCAGCGCGACGCACTTCAACGGCAGGCCGCCGGCGATCATCGCCGCGAGGGACGCGAGCCGCCGCGAGAACCCCGAGTTGTCCTCCGTGGGGTACGCCACCGGGCTCTGGACCTGCCTGCCGCCGAACGGAAGGAGCTGCTGGCGCAGCCGCGCGGACTGCACCGCCACGCCGCCCGCAGCGCGCATCGCGATGTCGCGGCTGCCGGCGTGCGTCTGGCCCATCGACTGGAAGGCCTCGATCATCCAGTCCTCGACCTCTCCCCACACCCCCGGCGCCCAGAAGTCGTAGTTCCCGGGCCCGTCGATCGCGGAGACCGGCATCTTGGCGGTCGCCAGCGCGGGCGCCAGGTCTCCGCTCAGGGCCAGTCCCTGGAGCGGGTTGTCGGGGCTTCCGACGCGGTCGAGATAGCGCCCCAGCCAGCCCGTCATCAGCTTCGGCTGGAGCGCTCCCACCTCGTAGAAGTGCCGCGAGTTGAAATGCGACTGGTCGGGGTGGTCGTAGCCGATCGCCGGCATCACGCTCGCCTTGCCCTCCGCGTGCAGGGTCGCCAGCCCGCGCGGCCGAGGGGTGCCAGCGCAAGCGCCCGTCCTCGGGGAACGGAGTGCCGTCGGTGTCGCCCAGCGCCAGCTTCGGCCGCAGCGTCCGGTACTTCGGGTCCCCGACCGGCGCGAGCACCGAGATCGAGTCGATCCCGCCGGCCATGAACACCGACACGAGCACTCGGTCGCCGGGGGCGGCCGCCGCCACACCCTCCTGGAGCGCGGCGATGTCGAGCTTCGACGCGCCGTAGAGCGACAGCACCACGCCGGTGCCGCGCAACAGGAACTGGCGCCGGTCGAGCCCCTTGCCGGCGGCCATCGGCGCGCGCGGATCGCGCGGCGCGACCGCGCGTCCAGCGCCCATGGCCGTGCGGCGCAGCGCCTCGGAGCGCGTGAAGTCGTTGCAGCAGCTGTGCGCCATGGTCAGGCCGCCTGGAAGTCGGGAGAGGTCGCGACCAGCACGCGCAGCGCGTTCTGGCGCAGGACGGGATAGGACTTGCGCTTCGAGTTGGTGTTCGCGCCGCGGTCGCAGCGCTCGGCGAACGCCACGAGCCTCGCCCGGGTCGCCGAGGAGATCGCGGGCGCGCCCCAGAAGTCGATCGCCCTCTGCGACCGCGGTCGCCGGGGCATCGGGCTCGTAGGGCTCGTCGGTCTTCAGCTCACGTTCCCGCACGGCCTGCGTGACAGTCACCCAGCGCGCGCGCCAGGTTCCCGTGTCGAGCCAGCGGTCGTCCTCCCAGCCCGCCACGTTCGGCGGGTAGAACAGGCGCTGCCGCATCTGGTCGGACATCCACGTCCACGACTCGGTGTCGACGCCGCGCCGCATGCCGCGCAGCAGCCCGGCCAGGAACACGACCGGCGGCTTCACCATGTGCGGGCCGCGGTAGAAGCTCGGGTGCTTCAGGATCGCCTCGAGCACCGGGCGCACCTTGTAGCCCTCGCGCAGGTACAGCCGCTGCAGTGCGAGCCGCGTCTTCTTGCCCGGCGGCACCGGGATGAAGTAGGACCACAGCTTCTCGACGAAGAACGACGGGTGGCTGTCGTGCTCGAGGCAGAGCTTGCACGAGTCACGCCAGTCGAAGTTGCCCCTCTTGCCGAACACCTTCTTCACGCCGTCGTCGTGCTGCTCCGGGTCGAAGCGGAAGTTGTTCGGCCCGATGCCCTCGTCCCAGTCGTTCTGGAAACCGGTCAGCGCGCGCGCCTGCTCGCGCACGTCCTGCTCGGTGTAGCCGCGGTCCGCGCCGAGCGTGAACAGCTCCATCACCTCGCGCCCGTAGTTCTCGTTCGGCGACTCCTTCGTGTTGTCGGAGCCCGACAGCCACAGCAGCATCGCCGGGTCGCGCGTGACGCGCATGAGCAGGTCGCTGAAGGAGCCGAGCCCGTGCTTGCGGAACAGGTCGTTCTGGTGCAGCATCAGCCGCTGCTCGCCGACTCCGTCGTTGGAGGTCGCGAACCAGTCGTGCCACACCAGCGCCATCCGCTCCACCAGCGGCTGGTTGGTCCTCACCATCCGGTCGAGCCACCACAGGTGGTCGTGTCCGTAGGCGTCGGCGGGCGCCAGTGGGCGGCCGTCGTCGTCCTTCGGCGGCGGGCCGGTGAGCTTCTCCTTGGGCGGCCGCGTGAGCGACTCCACCGCACCCTTCAGCCCCTTCTTCGCGAGCTTCTGCGCCTGGCCCGGACGCGGGCCGAAGCCGGCGCGCCACAGCAGCCGCTCGGCCTGCGCGGGACCGAAGCGGCCCTTGTAGACGGACACCCGCGGGCCGGCCGACCGGCGCCGCCGGCGCCGGTGTCCGCGCTTGCGCCGGCGCGCGGCCAGCGCCTCCAGATGTTCCTCCCTGTTGCTTCCCTGCGACACGGGCGGTCCTCCTGACCCAATCAGCCCTTTACCCAATCAACGGCTTCGCAGGCCGGGCCTTGACGGCCGAGAAGGGGGGTAGTGGACCCATGTACTAGGTCCTTCGGGTGGGTCCGGGGAGGAGTCCCCGCGTGGTTCTCCCGTCGCGGGCGTTTTAATTGAGGTGGATGAGTTCGCCCCCCGACAGCTCAGGCGACCGCTACGACGCCCCCGCGATCGAGCGCAAATGGCAGGCGCTCTGGGACAACGAGGGCACCTGGGAGGTCCCGAACCCCGGCGACCCGGGGTATGACGCCGCACGCTCGGGAGAGCTACGTGCTCGAGATGCTGCCCTATCCCTCGGGCGAGCCGCACATCGGGCACCTCAAGAACTACTCGATGGGCGACGTGCTCGCCCACTACCGCCGTCGCCGCGGCATGCGGGTGCTGCATCCGATGGGCTACGACGCGTTCGGGCTGCCGGCGGAGAACCACGCGATCAAGACCGGCGAGCACCCGGCGGTCTCCACGGACAAGTCGATCGAGGAGTTCCGCCGCCAGTTCCGCTCCTGGGGCGTGTCGATCGACTGGCGCCGCGAGTTCGGAACCCACGAGCCGCGGTACTACCGCTGGACGCAGTGGATCTTCCTGAAGCTGTACGAGCGCGGGCTCGCGTACCGCAAGCGCGCGCCGGTGAAGTGGTGCCCGCACGACCAGACCGTGCTCGCCAACGAGCAGGTGATCGACGGCGCGTGCGAGCGGTGCGGCACGCCGGTCGTCGTGAAGATGCTCGAGCAGTGGTTCCTGAAGATCACCGACTACGCGGACCGGCTGCTCGACGACTTCAGGCTGCTCGAGTCGTGGCCGCAGCGCGTGATCACGATGCAGCGCAACTGGATCGGCCGCTCCGAGGGCGCGGAGGTCGTCTTCCACTGCCCCGACCCGCCGATCGACTTCCCGGTCTTCACGACGCGCCCGGACACGCTGTTCGGCGCGACGTTCTTCGTGCTCGCGCCCGAGCATCCCGATCGTCGAGCGCCTGGTCGCGGGCACGCCCATGGAGGAGCGCGTGCGCGAGTACGTGCAGCAGGCGCTGAAGGAGTCGGTCGAGGAGCGTGCGAACACCGAGCGCGAGAAGACCGGCGTCTTCACCGGTCGCGAGGTCATCAACCCGGTCAACGACGAGCCCATCCCGGTGTTCGTCTCCGACTACGTGCTGATGGACTACGGAACCGGCGCGATCATGGGCGTGCCGGCCCACGACGAGCGCGACTTCGAGTTCGCGAAGAAGTTCGGCCTGCAGATCCGGCCGGTGGTGGAGCCGGCGGACGGCGAGGCCGCCGACGATCACGCCTTCGTCGCGCACACCGAGGACGAGCGGCTCGTCAACTCGGAACAGTTCACCGGCATGACGGTGGAGGAGGCGACCGAGGCGATCATCCGCTGGCTGGAGGGCGAGGGCCAGGGCCGCCGCGCCGTCAGCTACCGGCTGCGCGACTGGTTGATCTCGCGCCAGCGCTACTGGGGAGCGCCGATCCCGATCGTGTACTGCGAAACCGACGGCATGGTCCCGCTGCCGGAGGAGCAGCTCCCGGTGCTGCTGCCGGACATCGAGGACTACTCGCCGAAGGGCAAGCCCCCGCTCGCGTCGAGCGAGGAGTTCGTGAACACGACCTGTCCGGTGTGCGGCGGGCCGGCGCGCCGGGAGACCGACACGATGGACACCTTCGTCGACTCCTCGTGGTACTTCCTGCGCTACTGCGACCCCGACAACGACCAGGCGCCGTGGGACAAGGAGATCGCCGACTACTGGATGCCGGTGGACCAGTACATCGGCGGGGTGGAGCACGCGATCCTGCACCTGATGTACGCGCGCTTCTTGACGAAGGCGCTCGCGGACATGGGGCTCGTCTCCTTCCTGGAGCCGTTCGCGAACCTCTTCACGCAGGGCATGATCACCTACGGCGGCGCGAAGATGTCCAAGTCGAAGGGCAACACGGTCAGCCCCTCGGCGATCGTGGAGCGCCACGGGGCCGACACCGCGCGCTGCTACGTCCTGTTCCTCGGTCCGCCTGACCAGGATGCCGACTGGTCCGACGACGGCGTCGGGGGAGTGCACCGCTTCCTCAGCCGCGTGTGGCGGCTGCAGCCGGCCGCCGGCGATCCGCTCGCCTCGCCGCCGGCGGACGCGCTCGAGGGCGTGGCGCTCGATCTCACCCGCAAGGCGCACTGGGCGATCGCGAAGGTCACCGGGGACATCGAGCGGTTCCAGTTCAACACCGCGCTCGCGGCACTGATGGAGCTGGTCAACGACATCTACCGCGCCGAGTCGAAGCTGCGCAACGGTGGCCCCGGCGAGCATGCCCTCGCGTTTGCGATCACGACGGTCGCGTCGCTGCTGCTGCCGTTCGCCCCCCACCTCTCTTCCGAGGTGTACGAGCGCATGACGGGCGCGCGGGTGTGGGAGGCGCCGTGGCCCGAGGCCGATCCCGCCATGCTCGAGCGCGACACCGTGAAGGTCGTGATCCAGGTCAACGGCAAGGTGCGCGACAGCGTCGAGGTCGACGCGGGAACGGACGAGGACGAGCTGAAGCGCGCGGCGCGTGAGCGCCCGAAGGTGCAGCGCTACCTCGACGATCGCAAGGTCGCGCGCGAGATCGTCGTGCCCGGCAAGCTCGTGAACTTCGTCCTTCGCTAGGCGCATCAATAGAATCCGCGCCGTGCGGCTCCGGCGCCTGTCAGAAGCGGCCGTGGAGGAACGAGGCCGGCTTCGCTCCCACTTCCTGATGGATGCGGGCGACCTCGGCTCGCGCAACCTGACCGTCACGTGGGTGGACGTACCTCCGGGCGCGGAGCAGCGGGCGCATTCGCACGCCGACTCCGAGCAGGTGTACGTGATCGTCCGCGGCCACGGCCGCATGTCGGTCGCGGGCGACGAGGAGGAGATCGGCGAGGGCGACCTCGTCTTCATTCCGCCGGCGACGCAGCACGGCATCCTGAACGACGGCACCGAGACGCTCGTGTACGTGGCGGCTGCATCGCCGCCGGTCTCCATGGAGGAGCTGTACGGCGCGGAGCTGGGGCCCGACGTGTCCGACTACGTCGAAGACGAGTAGTCGGTAGGCACACTCTTCTGACGCCCGCGTCTGGAGCGGTACGGGTTGTGCCCGTACCGTGCGTCGCGGCATGTTGGAGATCTCGAGGCAGCAGTTGGTGGTGTACGCGGCGGCGCTGCTGGCCGTCGCGCTGATCGGCGCGCGGTACCTGCGCACCGAGCGCGATCCGCCCGCCCGGGCGCGGCCCGCGACCGTGAAGGTGGAGCGTTCCGGTGGCGGCGCCGCCGTCGTCCACGTCGTGGGCGCGGTGCGGCGGCCGGGCGTGTACCGGCTACCCCCCTGGGCACGCCTGGCGGCGGCGCTCCGCCGCGCCGGCGGCGCTACCGCGCGCGCCGATCTCCAGGGCGTGAACCTGGCGGCCAAGGTGTCCGACGGCCAGCAGGTGATCGTGCCCGCGCTGGTGGCGGGCGCTTCAGGCGCGGCCGCCGTGCCGGGGCAGGCGCTCCCCGGGCAGCCCGTGAGCCTCAACAACGCCACCATGGACCAGCTGGACGAGCTGGATGGGGTCGGCCCCGTGATGGCGCAGAAGATCCTCGACTACCGCAAGGAGCACGGGGGCTTCGGCTCGGTCGACGACCTCAAGCAGGTGAGCGGCATCGGGCCGAAGCGGTTCGAGGCGCTGAAGGAGAAGGTCCGCATGTGAGCCGCGGCGACGTGCTGCGCCGGCACCCGCGCCATGTCGCGCTGGCGGCGCTCGCGGCGGGGCTGCTGCTCGCGGGGAGGGCGGAGGTCGCGGTCGTGTGTGCGGCCTGCGCCGCGGTCGTGCTGGTGACCTGGCTGCGGCCGGCGCCGACCGCGCTGCTCGTGGCGCTGGCCGTGCTGCCGCCGGCCGGTGCGGTGATCGGGTCGGCGCGGCTCCACGCGATCGACCGGTCGGACCTGGTGCGCACCGCGGGGTCTGAGGTCACGCTGCGCGGTCATGTCGTGCGTCGCGAGCGGGAGTCCTTCGGCGCCGCGCGCGTGCGTGTGCGCGCGACGGCGGTGCGCGCGCGGGGACGCTGGCGGCCGGCGGCGGGGCTCGTGCAGGTGCGCGTGCGCCGCGGGGCCGGCGGGAGCGGGCCGGCGATCGGCGACGAGGTCGAGGCCGCCGGCCGGCTGGCGCTGCCGAGCCCCGCGGCCGAGGAGTCCGGGTATGCCGCCTACCTGCGCCGGGCCGGGGTGCGGGTCGTGCTGCACGCCGACCGCCTGCGGGCGACCGGGCGCCGCCGCGGCGGGCTCGCGGGCGCGATCGACGTGGTTCGCCGGCGGGCCGAGCGCGGTGTGAGCGCGGGTCTCGGTCCCGAGCAGGCGGCGCTCGCCCGCGGCATGGTGCTCGGCGCCGACGAGGACATCTCCGAGCGCATGGCGGTGGACTTCAAGCGCTCGGGACTCGCGCATCTGCTCGCGGTCAGCGGCCAGAACGTGACCCTGCTGGCCGTGCTGGCATGGCCGCTGCTCGGCGCGCTGGGGATCCCGCGAGCGCCACGGCTGTGGGTGGTCATCGCCCTGATCGCGCTGTACGTGCCGCTCACGGGCGCGGGTCCCTCGATCGTGCGCGCGGGCGCGATGGGCATCGCGGGAACGCTGGCCGCGCTCGCGGGGCGCCCGGCCTCGCGCTGGTACGGCCTGCTGCTCGCGTGCGTGGTGACGCTCGCGCTCGACCCGCGCGCGTGGCAGGACGTCGGCTGGCAGCTCAGCTTCGCCGCCGTGGTCGGCATCTTCGCGCTGGCGCGGCCCCTCGGGCGGGCGCTGGGGCCGCTGCCGGAGCCGCTGCGCAGCGGGACCGCGCTGACGGTGGCGGCGACGATCGCGACGGGCCCGCTGATGGCGTTCCACTTCGAGCGCGCGTCGCTCGCGGCGCTGCCCGCGAACCTCGCCGCCCTGCCCGCGGTCGCGCCCGTGATGTGGCTGGGGATGTTGAGCGCGGCCGTCGCCCAGGTAGCGGTCGAGCCGGCCGCGCTGCTGAACGCGTTGAACGGCTTCTGCCTCGCCCACGTCGCCGCGGTCGCGCGCTGGGGCGCCGGGCTGCCGGGCGCGACGGTCGACGTGCGCATCGGCTCGGCGCGAGCGCTCGCGGTGGTCTACGCCGGCGGGGCCGCTGCGCTGTGGGGCGCGGTGCGGCTGGCCCGGATCCGCGCCGGGCGGGTGCTGCTCGCCGCGGGCCTGACGCTGGCGCTCGCGGGCGGCGCCGCGCTCGGCTTCGGCTCCACGCCGGCCGCTCCGCGGCAGTTCACGGTCACCTTCCTGGACATCGGGCAGGGGGACGCCACTCTGCTCCAGGCGCCCGACGGGGCGACCGTGCTGGTCGACGGGGGCCCGCCGGGCGCGGGCCTCGTGGCGAAGCTGCGCGACCACGGGGTGCGCGCGCTGGACGTGGTGGTGCTCACGCACGCCCAGGAGGACCACCAGGGCGGGCTCGAGGAGGTGGTGCGGTCGTTCCCGGTGCGGCTGCTGCTCGACGGCGGCCTGCCGCAGGACGGCGCCGACCACCGCCGCATCGTGTCGCTGGCCACGGACCGTGGAGCGCAGGTGCGCGCCGCGCGCGCGGGTCAGCTGTTCCGTGTCGGTGGAGAGCTGCGCCTGAGGGTGCTCGCCGCGGCCGAGCGGGACTCGGATCCCGCCACCGACCCGAACCTGCGCGCGACGGTCATGACGGCCACCTACCGGGGGCGAGACGTGTTCCTGCCGGCCGACGCGGAAAGCGAGGTGACCGGCGGACTCGCGCTGCCCGACGTCGACGTGCTGAAGGTCGCCCACCACGGCAGCGCGGACGAGGGCCTACCGGACCTGCTCGAGCGCCTGCGGCCCGAGGTGGCGGTGATCGAGGTGGGGGAGCACAACCGCTTCGGGCATCCGCACCCGGCCACGCTCGCGGCGCTGCGCGCCGCCGGCGTGCGATCCGCCGCACGGATCGGGACGGCGACGTGACGTCACCGCCGCGGACGGTGGCGTCCGGGTGAGCCCGCGCCGGTGAGGCCGGTCGGCGCGGCGAGTATCCTCGCCCCGATGTCGGAGCTGCAAGCCCGCATACCTGATCGAGGGCGACGACGACGCCAAGATCGACGACTGGCGCACGCGCATCCGCGCCCGCGCCGAGCGCGAGGCAGCCACCGCCTCGTTCGAGGCCCTCACCGGCGACACGCCCGGTGAGGAGGTGGCCGCGGCGATCGGCGCGCTCACGCTCGCGGTCGGCAGGCGCTACGTGCTGGCGGAGGGCGTCGAGAGCTGGAAGGACAAGGACGTCGTCCCTGTCGTCGCCGCGCTGAAGGCCCTTCCCCCGGACACGGTCGTGGTCCTGATCGCGACCGGCAAGGTCGCGAAGAAGGGCGGACCGGCGCCCGCCAAGCTCGCGAAGGCGGTCACGGCGGCCGGCGGAGAGGTCAAGACCTACGCGCAGCCGACTCTCGGCCGGCTGCCCGCGTGGGTGATCGAGCGCGGCAAGGAGATGAAGCTCGACCGTCGACCGCGACGCCGCCCAGGCGCTGGTCGAACGTGTCGGCCAGGATCAGCGACGCCTGGTGCGCGAGCTGGAGAAGCTCGTCACCTACGCGCCGGAGAACGGGCGGGTCGACGTCGAGCTGGTCGAGCTGCTCACCGTCCCCGACGTCGAGGCGAAGGCCTACCAGCTGGCGGACGCGGTGATCGACGGCGATCGCGGCCTTGCGCTCGCGCTCGCCGAGGACCTGCAGGTGCGCGGCGCCGACATCATGCACATCCTGTACGCGCTGCTGCGGCGCACGCACGAGATGCGACGCGCGTGGGCCGTGCTCGAGCTGGGCGGCACGACCGACGACGTCGCCGCGGCGGTGGGGCTGCGCCAGGGATGGATGGCGAAGAAGCTCGTCCCGCGCGCCCGCGAGGTCGACGGAGAGCGGCTCGAGCGGATCGCGGCCGGCCTTGCCGACCTGGACTACGCGATCCGCGGCGGCGGCAAGGTCGACACCGACACCGCGCTCACGCTGACGCTCGCGGCCGCGGCTTGAGCTGCGCTGGAGGGGTGCTCAGCCCTGGCCGGAACGGGCCAGGATGCGCGCCGCCCGCGCCTTCTTGCGGGCCGCGTTGTTGCGGTGCAGGGCGCCGTGCTCGGCGGCCTTGTCGATCGTCGAGACGAGCGCGCGGTGCTCGGCCGCGATCGGCGTCCTTGTCGCCGCCCTCGACCGCCCGCTCCAGGCGGCGGAAGTAGGTCTTCACCGTCGAGGTGCGGCGGCGGTTCTCGACCCGCTCGCGCTCTGACCGGTGAATGCGTTTTTCTTGGGACTTGATGTTGGCCACGGCGGCGGCGAAGTATAGCGGCGGGTAGGCCGGTGGCAGGCGCCCCGCCGGATCCCGAGCCGCGTCCCGGGCGCCTTGCGCTGTCAACGGCGTTCTTCTCCTTGGCGACGGCGCTGTCGCGGATCGCCGGGCTCGTGCGCGAGATCGTCGCCGCCAGCTACTTCGGCGTGAAGGGGCCGATGAGCGCCTTCACGATCGCGTTCCAGGTCCCGAACCTGGTCCGCAGCCTGTTCGCGGACTCCGCGCTCCAGGCGGCGTTCGTGCCGGTGTTCACGGAGCAGCTCGAGCACCGCGGCCGCCAGGAGGCGTTCCGCGTCGCCTCCGCGCTGCTGTTCGTGATCTCGGTGTCGCTGGGCGTGCTCTCGGCGCTGTTCGTGCTGCTCGCGCCGGTGATCATGCCGCTGTTCGCGCCCGGCTTCGACCAGCACCTGACGGACCTCACCGTCCACCTCGCCCAGCTGCTGTTCCCGATCGTGCTGCTGCTCGGCCTTTCCGGGCTCGTGGTCGGGATCCTGAACAGCTTCGACCAGTTCGCCGTGCCCGGCGCTCGCGCCGCTGGCCTGGAACCTCGCGATCATCGCGACGCTGATCGTGCTGGTGCCGCAGTTCGAGGGCGACGACCGGATCTACGCGTACGCGATCGGCGTGCTGATCGGGACGCTCGTGCAGCTGCTGCTGCCGCTGCCGTGGCTGCGGCGCACCGGCTTCCGCGTCGTGCGCGACATCAACTGGCGCGACGAACGCGTGCTGCGCGTGCTGAAGCTGATGTTCCCGGTGACGATCGGGCTGGGGCTGATCAACTTCAACCTGTCCGTGGACAGCATCTTCGCGACGCTGATCTCGGACGAGGCGCCGGCCGCGATCGACAAGGCGTTTCGCATCTACATGCTGCCGCAGGGAGTGTTCGCGGTGGCGCTCGCGACGGTGCTGTTTCCGACGTTCTCGCGGCTCGCGACCCGCGGCGACACGGACGGCCTGCGGGCCGTGCAGGGCAGCGGCGTGCGGCAGATGCTGCTCTTGCTCGTACCGTGCGCGGCGCTGATGATGGTGCTGAGCGACCCGATCACGCGCATCATCTACCAGCGCGGGGAGTTCAACGCGGCCCAGACCGACCTCGTCTCCGAGGCGCTGTTCTTCTTCGCGCTGTCGCTGCCGTTCGCCGGGATCAACCTGATCCTGATTCGGACTTTCTTCAGCCTCCAGAGCCCGTGGACCCCGACGTTCGTCGCGCTCGGCAACCTCTTCGTGAACGCCGGCCTGGACGCGCTCCTGTACGAGCCGATGGGCATCGGGGGTATCACGCTCGCCACCGCGATCGTCTCGCTCGTGACGAGCATCCTGCTGGCGCTGGTGCTGCGCGGGCGCCTCGGCGGCCTCGACCTGGCGCGCACCCTCGACGTGAGCATCCGCGTGCTGATCGCGGGCGCGCTGCTGGTCGCGGTCTCGCTCGGCGTGCGCGAGGCGCTGTCGGGACTCAGCGACAGCCTGGGCGACCAGATCGTGGTCGTCGGCTTGGCATCCATCTCGGGCCTGGCCGTCTACGCGGCGCTCGTCCTTGCCATGCGCGTCCCGGAGGCGCACCAGATCACGGCGCTCTCCGGCGCAGTTCGCCCGGCTCCGATAGCGATCGAGCGGTCGATTGGCGTACCCCATGAGGCTGCACCGAGCTGACCAGTCGTCGTCGGCGAGGCACGTGCTGGCGACATCCCTCGCGTCTGGAGTCCTGAGCGAATATCTCGCGGCGGAGCTCGCGCCCTCACCGGAACTACGAGTGCTCGGCTGAGACCGCATCGCCTACCTGCACGCATGGAAGAAATCCGCAACTTCTCGATCATCGCCCACATCGACCACGGCAAGTCGACCCTGGCCGACCGCATCCTCGAGCTCACGCATTCCGTGGACCCGTCGAAGATGCGCGCGCAGGTGCTCGACTCCATGGACCTCGAGCGCGAGCGCGGGATCACGATCAAGGCGCAGGCGGTGCGCGTCCTCTACAAGGCGCGCGACGGCAAGACCTACAAGCTGCACCTGATCGACACGCCGGGGCACGTCGACTTCAACTACGAGGTCTCGCGCTCGCTGGCGGCCTGCGAGGGCGCGCTGCTGGTGATCGACGCCGCACAGGGCGTCGAGGCGCAGACGGTCGCCAACACCTACCTCGCCGTGGACGCCGGCCTCGAGCTCGTGCCGGTCATGAACAAGATCGACCTGCCGAGCGCCGAGCCGGAGCGCGTCGCGCACGAGATCCATGAGCTGATCGGCGAGACGCCCGACGACATCATGCGGATCTCGGCCAAGACCGGCGAGGGGGTGGAGGACGTGCTCGAGGCGATCGTGCGGCGCATCCCGCCGCCGCAGGGCGACCCCGACGCTCCACCGCGGGCGCTGATCTTCGACTCCGTGTTCGACCAGTACCGCGGCGTGATCGCATACGTGCGCGTGGTCGACGGGCGCTTCACCCGCGGCGAGGCGATCCGCGCGATGCAGGCCGGCACGCGCGCCGACATCGACGACATCGGCTTCCTGTCGCCCGACCTGGTCAACACCAAGTCGCTCGAGGCGGGCGAGGTGGGATTCATCATCACGGGCATCAAGGACGTGGCGAAGCTGCGCGTCGGTGACACCCTCACGACAGAGGGCCGGCCCGCGGCGGAGCCGCTGCCCGGGTACAAGGAGGCCCGTCCGGTCGTGTTCTGCGGCCTCTACCCGGTCGACACCGAGGCATACCCGGACCTGCGCGACGCGCTCGAGAAGCTCGTCCTCAACGACGCTTCCCTGTCCTACGAGCCCGAGACCTCGCAGGCGCTGGGCTTCGGTTTTCGCTGCGGCTTCCTCGGCCTGCTGCACATGGACATCGTGCGCGAGCGCCTCGAGCGCGAGTACGACCTCGACCTGCTCGCCACGACGCCGAACGTGGAGTACCACGTGCGCATGAGCAGCGGCGACATGGTCGAGGTCCACAGCCCCGCCGACATGCCCGACCCGAACTTCATCGAGGCAGTCGAGGAGCCCTACATCCGGGCCAGCATCATCACGCCGCCCGACTTCGTCGGGCCGATCATGGAGCTGTGCCAGGCGCGCCGCGGCACGCACATCGACATGCACTACCTGTCCGAGCAGCGCCTGCAGATTCGCTACGACCTGCCGCTCGCCGAGATCGTGCTCGACTTCTACGACCAGCTGAAGTCACGCAGCCGCGGGTACGCATCGCTCGACTACGAGCTGATCGGCTACCGCGAGTCGAACCTCGTGAAGCTCGACATCATGCTCGCCGGCGAGCTCGTCGACGCGCTGTCGCTGGTCGTGCACAGGGACAAGGCGTACCAGTCGGGCAGGGCACTGGTCGAGCGCCTACAGGAGAAGATCCCGCGCCAGCTGTACGAGGTGGCGATCCAGGCCGCGATCGGGTCGCGCATCATCGCGCGGGAGACCGTCAAGCCCGTGCGCAAGGACGTAATCGCCAAGTGTTATGGAGGGGACATCACGCGGAAGCGCAAGCTGCTGGAGAAGCAGAAGGCCGGCAAGAAGCGCATGAAGCAGGTCGGCCAGATCGAGGTGCCGCAGGAGGCGTTCCTCGCAGTGCTGGAGCTCGACGGGAAGAAGTGAACTACAGGCCCGCGGCGCGCTTCCCCTGCTCGACGTCGAAGAAGTCCTGGACCGAGGCGATCTTCCCGTCGCGATAGGTGGCGAGCTGGGCTACGCGAGCCGTGGTCGCCGCGCCGCTCGCAACTCCCCGAGCGCGGAACTCGATGATTCCGAGCGCCCTGTCACCGAGCTCGTGGAACTCCTCGACATGCGCGCTCAACTCGACTAATTCCTGGTGGAGGCGGTCCCACCATCCGAGGACGCCCGCGTGCCCGTGGAACACGGCTCCAGACCCCTCGAAGTTGGACTCGAGGCCGGGACGATACTCGCAGTCTTCGTGCCATACCGCCACGAACTCGTCCCGGTCTCCGCGGTTGAACGCCTCGAGCGCGCGGCGGTACAGGGATTCCCGGGTCTCCACGTCGTATGTCGTGATCTCGAGCTCGTGGCCGTCGGGGTCGTGGAAGTAGATGGAGTGGGCCGTGTCGTGGTCCTCCAACTCGAAGTCGATCCCCCGCTGCGCCAGCTCCTGTTGCGCGCGCTCGAACATCTTCCGCGAGGCCCTGAACGCGATGTGGCGCATCGCGACCGTGTCCGGCCCGGGGGTGGCTGGACGCGATCGCCCCGGATCTCGAAGAGCGCCACGCACGTCGAGCCCGTGCACATCATCGCGGGGACGGTGCCCCACTCCGGGTGGCGCCGCTCGAAACCGAGCACCTCCCGGTACCAGTCGATCGACCGCTGCACGTCCGAGACGGCGATCGCCACGTGGTCCAACTGCTCTAGCTCCACCCGCCGAACTGTAGAGTGCAGCGCCGTGAGCAGGGGTTTTGCACTCGCAATCGCTTTTTCGGCCGCCGCGCTCGTGGTCGCGTCGCCGGCCGCGGCCGCGGATCAGAAGCTGACCGGCGACACGACCGCGGCAAATGTGAGCACGCACAGCGGCCAGCCGGTGTGGTCGCGGGTCGCGCGCGACGGACTGGCGCGCTTCGTCCAGCGCGTGCGCGGGCGCAACCGCGACCTGCCGGTGAAGCCGAAGGCGGGGCTCTTCGACCCGGACGTCGGCACGACGCAGCGCGGCAACTTCACGGTCGTCTACAGCCGCTGCGCCGGTCTCTCCGGCCAGGGCTGCGACGTGTGGCAGTACGACGGCTTCGACTTCAAGGAGCGCAAGGTGCCGGGCGCCTCCACGCAGACATGCTCGGAGTTCGCCCCGTCGGTGTGGCTCGGCTCGGTCGCCTTCGCCCGCACGGGCCCGGGCAAGTGCAACGGCCTGTTCATCGTGCGCCGGGGCAAGCTGCGCAGGATCGACAGCCGCGTGCCGGCGGACACCGACCTGCGTGGCGGGCGCGTCGCCTACCTGTTCATCCCGCCGGGGGACACCTTTCGCAGCCAGATCCGGCTGCGCACGCTGCGCGAAAAGCGCTCGCGCGTGATCGTCACGGGGTTCGCGGCGCAGAACGAGAGCTATGCCGTCAGCAGCCCGGTCTTGGTGGGCCGCTACATCAACTGGCTCCAGGAGGACAGGGTCCGCAACGACTTCTTCGCGGGCCGGGCGCTCGTCACGGGAAAGCCCGCGCTCGAGTTCACACAGCGGACATTCCCCGGTCCGCGTCGACTCGATCGCGATCACGCGCGAGCGCCTCTACTACACGAACGGCAAGGGCGTGTACCTGGCGACCGACCCAGCGGCCGTCTTCGCACCGCGCGGTTAGAATCGCCGCGTCCACGACCCGCGAGGTAATCACTTGGCAGACGCACCGATCGGCAAGCAGTACCCGTCCTTCGAGTACGAGGTCGGGCGGGAGAAGATCCGCGAGTACGCGAACGCGGTGGGGGAGTCGAATCCCGTCCACCACGATCCCGCGGCGGCCAAGGAGGCCGGCTTTCGCGGCGTGGTCGCTCCACCCATGTTCTGCGTCGTCTACTCCGCCGGCGCGATGGGCCCGGCGATCCTCGACCCGGAGATCGGCATCAACCTGATGCTGATGGTGCACGGCGAGCAGGAGTTCGAGTGGGAGGAGCCCGTGTGCGCCGGGGACACGATCACCACGACGGCGACCATCAAGGACGTGTTCGAGAAGAAGGGCATGACGTTCTACGTATTCGAGTCCGAGTCAAAGAACCAGGACGGCCAGACGACCGTGAAGGGCACCTGGACCAACATCGTGAGGGGCAGCCTGATGGCAGACACCGAGCTGAAGGCCGGCGCCGAGGTGCCGGCGCTGAGCGTCACACCCGACAAGTACGTCCCGCACCGCTACGCGGGCGCGTCCGGCGACTTCAACCCGATCCACATCGACGCCGAGTTCGCGAAGGCGGTCGGCCTTCCGCAGAACATCCTGCACGGGCTCTACTCGATGGCGCAGGTCGCGCGCGCCGCCACGCAGGCGGGCGGCGGCGACCCGCGTTCGCTGAAGCGCCTGGCCGTTCAGTTCCGCGGCATGGGAGTGCCCGAGCAGGAGATCAAGGTGACGGGGACCGTGCGCGAGGTGAAGGACGGTCGCGTGGTGGTCGACACGGTCGCCGAGCAGGCGGGCAACCAGATCGTGCGCAACGCGCAAGCAGAGCTTGCGCTGGAATGAATAGGCCGGAATTCCCTTAGCCGGGAATTCCGGGAGCTCTGAGATCCGGGCTAGCCGGAGCCCCTCCTACAATTCACGCCATGCTCACGGATCGACAGCAGCTGCTGCTGCGCACGGTCGTGGAGGCCCACGTGGAGCTGGGCCAGCCGGTCGCGTCGAAGTGGCTGGCCGACCGCTCCGACGTGCGCTGGAGCCCCTCGACGATCCGGTACGAGCTGGCGGCGCTGGAGGAGCTCGGCTACCTCAACCACCCGCACACCTCCGCCGGGCGGGTGCCGACCGACGCCGGCTACCGCTATTACGCGGACACGATCCTGCATGAGGGCCCCCCGGCGCGTCCCAGCGGCGTCCACTTCGATCTGGAGCTCTCCCACATGCGCCGCGAGGTGGACGCGGCCATGCGATTCACGACCACCACGCTCTCGCAGATGACGGACCTGCTCGCGGCGGTCTCCGCGCCCCCGCTCCACACCGCGACGATCAAGCACGTCGAGGTGCTGCTGCTCCAGCCGCAGATCGCGCTGGTGGTCGTGATCACCTCGAGCGGCACGGTCACGAAGCGCGCCTTCACCTTCGAGGAGCCGGTCGACGCCGGTCTCGCCGACTGGGCCGCCAGCTACCTGAACGAGCGACTCGCAGGGACGGACCTGGGCGCGCTCACGCTGCAGAGCAAGCTGCTCCTCCCCGAGCTGTCGAACACGGAGCGCGGGTTCCTCCACGCGATCGCCCCGGTGTTCTCCGATCTGCCCGAGACGCTCGAGGACACTCTTTACATCGACGGCACCTCGCGGCTCCTGTCCGGCACGAACGACGTGTCGGAGATGAACGAGCTGCTGAGGATGCTGGAGCGTCGCGTGACACTCTTGTCCGTGCTCCGCTCTGCGCTGCGCGAGCCCGCCGTCTATCTGCGGATCGGCGCGGAGAACCAGGCGCCCGAGCTGCACTCGGCGAGCGTCGTGGCCGCCAACTACGGTCTCGGCCACCGCACGCTCGGCGCCGTCAGCGTGATCGGTCCCGTGCGGATGGACTACCGCCGCGCGATCCTGTCCGTCCGCGAGGCGGCGAAGGCGTTGAGCGGGTTCGTCGAAGACGTGTACGAGTGACACGCGACTACTACGAGGTCCTCGGGGTCGGCCGCGAGGCGGACGACGACGAGATCAAGAAGGCCTTTCGCGGGCTTGCGCGCGAGCTGCACCCGGACGTCAACAGCCACGACCCGGAGGCGGAGGAGAAGTTCAAGCAGGTCGCGGAGGCATATGAGGTGCTGAGCGACCAAGAGCGCCGCGCGGTCTACGACCGCTACGGGCACGAGGGCCTGCGCAGCGGAGGCTGGCAGCCGACCTCCGGTTTCGCCGACCTGTCGGATCTCTTCGACGCGTTCTTCGGCGGCGGGGATCCGTTCGGCTCGGTGTTCGGCGGTCGCGGCCGGTCCGCCGGTCCGGGGCGCGGGCGCGACGTCGGCGTGCAGGTGTCGCTGACGCTCGCGGAGGTGCTCACCGGCGCCGCCAAGGACATCGAGTTCGACGTCACCACGCAGTGCTCGCACTGCCACGGCAACGGCGCCGAGCCCGGCACGCCGATCGAGACCTGCACCCGCTGCGAGGGGACGGGGCAGCTCCAGTCCATGACCCGCACGGTGTTCGGCCAGGTCGTGCGCACACAGGCCTGTGACCGCTGCGGCGGTGACGGCCGCATCGCGAAGACGCCCTGCGCGCAGTGCCGGGGGGTCGGGCTGGAGACGGAGTCCCGGCAGTTGTCGGTGGAGATCCCCGCGGGCATTGACGACGGCCAGCGCGTGCGGCTCTCGGGTCGCGGCCACGCCGGCGATCGCGGGGGACCGGCCGGCGACCTCTACGTGCTGGTGGCGGTCCAGCCGGACCCGCGCTTCGAACGCCGCGGCGAGGACCTCGTCACGCGGCTCGACGTACCGTTCACGCAGGCGGCGCTGGGCGCCACGATGAGCGTCCCGACTTTGGAGGGCGAGGAGCAGCTGGAGCTGGAGCCCGGGTCGCAGCCGGGCACCGTCAAGCGCCTGCGCGGCCACGGCCTGCCGGCGCTGCGCCGCCGCGGCCGGGGCGACCTGCACGTGCTGTTGAACGTGATGGTCCCGAGCCACCTGACCGAGGAGCAGAGAGACCTGCTCCAGCGGTTCCAGGACTCCGCGAACGGCGAGACCTACGCGTCCAAGCACGGCGACGGGCTGTTCGACCGAATTCGCCAGGCATTCCGCGGTTGATCCGGCTCGCGGTCCGCTGCCGGGCCGAGCAGGCCGAGGTGGTGCTCGCGGAGCTGCTCGAGCTCGCGCCCGGCGGCTTCGAGCAGGTCGACGCGCCCGACGGCAGGGAGGACGTGGTCGAGTACGCGATCTACGGAGCCGAGGGCGAGCTGCCCGAGCTCGGCGCGGTCGAGGCGGCGGCCGGCGACGACCTGGTCGAGGTCGAGAGCCGCGAGGTCCCGGACGACTGGGCCGAGCGCTGGAAGCGCTTCTACTTCCCCGTCCTGGTTGCCGGACGGCTGTACGTGCGTCCTCCGTGGGAGCGCCCGGCGGAGCGCGGCGGGGTGGAGGAGGTCGTGATCGACCCGGGCGGCGCGTTCGGTACGGGCACACACCCGACCACGCGCATGTGCCTGGAACTCCTGCTGGAAGCGCCCGCGGGCGGGTCGTTCGCCGACCTCGGCTGCGGCTCGGGCGTGCTGTCGATCGCGGCCGCGAAGCTCGGGTTCGATCCGGTGCTGGGCGTGGACGCCGATCGCGCCGCGGTCGAGGAGACGCAGCGCAATGCGCGCGCGAACTACGTGCAGGTGGAGGTGCGGCGCGCCGACCTGCGCAGCGAGCCGGTGCCGGTCGCCGACGTCGTGGCCGCGAACCTCACCACGCGCCTGTGCGAGGCGGTCGCGCAGGGCTGGGCCGAGCGCGGGGAGCGGCCCGGAGTGCTGATCGCATCCGGGTTCCTGCGCGAGGAGGCGGACCGGATCGCCGCCGCGCTGGCGGCCTGCGGCCTGGAGGAGCACCGCCGCGTGGTCTCCGGCGACTGGGCCGCGATCCTGGCTCCCTAGCCCGCGGTTCGCCGCCTATATTCCGCGGAGTGACCACCTTCCACACCAAGTTCCTCGGCTGCAAGGTGTCGCAGGCCGACGCGATGCTGGCGCGTGCGCGGTTGCTCGAGGCGGGCCACGTCGAGGTCTCCGAGGACGATGCGGACCTGCACGTCGTCAACACCTGCTGCATCACGCGCGAGGCCGAGGCGAAGTCGCGCCAGTCGGTGCGGCGCTCGGCGAACGGACGGCCGGGCCGGCGCGTCGTCGTGACGGGCTGTGCCGCGAACCTGAACGCCGCGCAGTTCGACGAGATCGCGCCCGCGGTCACCGCGCTGGTCGGCACCGCCGACGACGTCGCGGAGGAGGTCGCGGGCGTCGCGGGACCGGGCTGCGTCGATGTCGAGACCGATGTGCTCGCGCGGCAACCACTGTCCGCGACCCGCACGCGCGGCTTCGTGAAGGTGCAGGACGGCTGCGACTGCCACTGCTCGTACTGCATCATTCCCAAGGTCCGCGGCGGCGCCCGCTCGCGCCCGGCAAGCGCCGTGCTCGAAGAGGTGCGCCGGCGCGTCGCGCAGGGCCAGCCCGAGATGGTGATGACCGGGATCTCCGTGGGCGACTACCGCGATCCCGAGCGCGGGCTCGAGCTGGGCCACCTGATGATGGAGGCCGCGGCCGTGCCCGGCGTCGAGCGCGTGCGGCTCTCCTCGGTCGAGGTGATCCATGTGCGCGACTCGCTGCTCGACGCGCTCGCCGACGACCCGCGTATCTGCCCGCACCTGCACGTGCCGCTGCAGTCCGGCGACGACGGGGTGCTGGCCGCGATGGGCCGCCACTACGACGCCGGCGGGCTACGCAGACGCGATCGCGCGCCTGCGCGAGCGCGTGCCGCACGTGAACCTCACGACCGACGTGATCGTCGGCTACCCGACGGAGGACGACGCGGCGTTCGAGCGGACGCTCGACCTCGTCCGCGCGACCGGCATCACGAAGGTGCACACGTTCAGCTTCTCCGCGCGGCCCGGCACCGAGGCCGACCGCCTCGGCGACCCCGTGCCGCCGCAGGAGAAGAAGCGCCGCAGCCGCGAGCTACGCGGACTGTCGGAGGCGCTCGGGCGCCGACACCGCGCGGCGAAGCTCGGCACGACCGAGGACGTGCTGGTCGACAAGGTCGCCGACGCGCAGGTCTCGGGCTACAGCCGCGACTACACGCGCTGGTACCTGCCGGCCGGGGCGGCGGCGGCGGGCGAAGACCGTCACGGCTCGCGCGGAGGAGCTGTACTCGGACGGTCTCGCCGGCGTCGATCGAGTAGCGCGGTCGATTTACCACGATATGCGTGGTCGATCGACCGCACATCACCCGTGGTCGCGGCGCCGCGTCGGGGCCCGGCGCCGGCTGGCGCTGCGAGGCGCCGGCGGGGCATGTCGCTACGCGGTTTCGGAGA
>CAWGVJ010000008.1:0-93771 GCA_963826005.1 uncultured Solirubrobacterales bacterium
ACTTCGGCGCCAGCGCCGCGCGCAGCGTGAAGAACACCGGCGTGGACCCGATCACGCACGCGCCCAGGAACGTCACCCACACCGAGCTGTACACGCCCAGAACGATCAGCGCGATCCCGATGCCGACCCAGACCGTCATGAGGCGCACCTTGCGCTGGCCGGCTCGGTCTCGATCGGTCACGCGTACATGATGCCGCCCTCCCTGCGGGGGCCGGGCGGTCGTCCCCCGCTACCCTTGACCGGGTGAGCATCACCGAGCGTATTCAGGCCGACCTGTCGGCCGCCACCAAGGCCCAGGACCGCCCCCGGGTGGCCGCGCTGCGCCTGCTGATCGACGGCCTCCAGAAGGAGGCCAAGACGGCACCGGCCGACCTCGACGAGCAGCAGGAGATCGCGGTGCTGAAGCGCGAGCGCAAGCGCCGCGGCGAGGCGGCCGAGGCCTTTCGCAAGGGCGGGCGCGACGACGCCGCGCAGGCCGAGGAGGCGGAGGCCGCGATCATCGACGCCTACCTGCCCGAGCAGATCTCCGAGGAGGAGCTGCAGGCGCTGATCGCCGACGCGCTGGCGGAGACCGGTGCCGACTCGCCGAAGGAGATGGGCAAGGTGATGTCCGCGGTGATGGCGAAGGCGCAGGGCCGCGCTGACGGGCGGCGCGTCAGCGAGCTGGTCAAGGAGCGGCTGACCGGCTGAGCCGGCGCCGGAGATCACCCAGCGGCTTGCGCGAGCAGATCACACTCGATCCCGTCGTCGCGACCGAGCTGGCCGGGTCCGAGGACACCGTGCTGAAGGCGCTCGAGGGTCACCTCGCCTGCGACGTGTTCCTGCGCGGCAACGTGCTCACGCTCGACGGCGATCCGGAGGCCGTGAAGGTCGGCAAGGAGGTCGTGTCCGAGCTGGCGGAGCTGATCGCCCAGGGCCACGAGATCTCCCCGGGCACGATCGGCGCGGTCACGTCCGCGCTGGATCACAAGGAGAGCCCGTCCGCGATCCTCGGCGACGTGGTCTGGACGCACCGCTCGACGCGAGTGGCGCCGAAGACGGTCAACCAGAAGCGCTACGTCGACTCGATCCGCCGCAACACGATCACCTTCGGCATCGGGCCGGCCGGCACCGGCAAGACCTACCTCGCGATGGCGATGGCGACCGCCGCGCTCTCGCGGCGCGACGTGAACCGCATCATCCTCACGCGGCCCGCGGTCGAGGCCGGCGAGCGACTGGGGTTCCTGCCCGGCAACCTGATGGAGAAGGTCGACCCCTACCTGCGCCCGCTGTTCGACGCGCTGTACGACATGCTCGAGGCCGATCGCGTCAACAGCTACCTGGACAAGGGCGTGATCGAGGTGGCGCCGCTGGCCTTTATGCGGGGACGTGCGCAACCGCTGTCCACTCCTGTGCTGACGCCCTCTGGCTTTCAGCCGATCGGGAGCCTGCGCGTCGGAGATCTGGTCGTGGGATCCACCGGCCTGCCAACGCCGGTCATCGGGGTGTATCCGCAGGGTCGAAAGGAGGTCTTCCGGCTGCAAACCCAAGATGGCGCCTCGACGCTCTGCTGCGCAGAGCATCTCTGGAACGTCCTGACGCCATTCGACAAGAGGCGCGGTACGCCGGATCGCGTCCTCGAGACGCGCGAGATGATGGGACGCCTGCGCGCCGCTCATCAGCATCGCTTCGAGCTGCCGCTGCTCGAGGGGCCCGTCGAGTTCGAGCCAAGGCCGGTGCCGATGGACCCGTACGCGCTCGGGCTTCTACTCGGTGACGGCTGCCTGACGACCAGCACGACCCCAAGCTTTAGTACGGCCGATCCCGAGCTGGCTGTGGCGCTCGAGGAGGCGCTCGAGGGCATCGAGTTGCACCACAAGGCTGATTTTGATTACGTCCTTCGCCACGTCGATGGCCATCGGGGTGGCGTGATCGTTTCGAACCCGGTCACGGTCACTCTGCGGGAACTGGGTCTTGCAGGCACGCGCTCCAACACGAAGTTCGTACCTGAGACTTACCTCTACAACGACCCACAGACTCGACTAGCAGTGCTGCAGGGCCTGATGGACAGCGATGGCGGGCCTGTGACACAGAGCGGTCGAACGTGCCGGATCCAGTACGCGACATGCTCGGAGCGCCTTCGGGACGACGTCACCTTCCTGGTTCGCTCGCTTGGAGGTGTCGCCTACTCAAGGAGACGCGCCGCAGCCGGTCGACCCCCTGGATTCGCCGGCGGCCGGCCCGTCCACCATCGCACCGACGCGTTTGTCCTCGACATCCGCCTGCCGAGGGGCGATCCAGCCGTTCAGGCTCGAGCGCAAGCGCGATTCGTATCTAGCGAATGGCGCTGGTCGGCCAATGCGGTTTGTAACGGAGATCGAACCGGCTGGGGAGGCGGAAACGGTCTGCATCCAGGTCGCGGCGGTGGATTCCCTGTACGTCACAGAGGATTTCCTTGTGACGCACAACAGCCTTAACGACTCGTTCATCATCCTCGACGAGGCGCAGAACACGACGCCGGAGCAGATGAAGATGTTCCTCACGCGGCTCGGGTTCAACTCGAAGATGGTGGTGACCGGGGACATCACGCAGATCGACCTGCCGGGCGACCAGGGCTCCGGTCTCGTGATCGTGCGCGACATCCTCAGCCCGGTCCAGGACATCGACTTCGTCAACTTCACCGGCGAGGACGTCGTGCGCCACAAGCTCGTGCAGCGCATCGTGAACGCGTACGCCGAGCACGCGCAGGCGGCGGCTCCCGAGCTGCGCCCTGCCCGCCGCCCGCCCGCCGCGTCCTGACGTGGTGGAGCTCGAGTGCCCGGCCGAGCTGCGCGCCGCGGCTCTGGCTGCGCTCGACGCGGCGGGCATCGCGGACGGCCACCTCAGCATCGCGCTCGTCGAGGAAGGCCGGATCCAGGCGCTCAATCGCGAGCATCGCGGCATCGACCGGCCCACCGACGTGCTGTCCTTCCCCGTCGACGGCGCCGGGCCCGCGGCCGGGCCGCGCGAGCTGGGCGACGTCGTCATCTGCGCCGCACAGGCCGAGGATCTCGAGGAGGCCGTCGTGCACGGCGTTCTCCACCTGGCCGGGCACGACCACGAGACGGACGGCGGGGAGATGCTCTCCCTGCAGGACGACGTGATGGAGGGGCTGCGCGCGTGACCCGGTCCGGCTTCGTCGCCGTCGCGGGCCGGCCCAACGTGGGCAAGTCCACGCTCGTGAACGGCCTCGTGGGCGCGAAGGTGGCGGTCACCTCCGACAAGCCGCAGACCACACGCCGCGCGATCCGCGGGATCGTGAACGGCGTGCGTGACGAGGTGGCCTACCAGCTCGTGCTGGTGGACCTGCCGGGCGTGCAGAGCCCCCGCGACGAGCTGACAGAGCGCATGCAGCGGCGCGTCGAGCGCGAGCTGGCCGACTGCGACGCGGCCCTCTTCGTGGTCAACGCGGCGGAGCGCAGCGCCGGCGGAGACCGGTTCATCGCACAGGCGCTCGCGGCCGCGAAGCTGCCGGTGGTCGTGGCCGTGAACAAGGTGGATCTCGCGGACCACGCGAAGATCGCCGCGAGCTCAATGCCGCCGCGGAGCTGGAGCAGGCCGGCGTCGACGTGCGCGAGGTCGTGCCGGTGTCCGCGCTCAAGGGCTCCGGCGTGCAGACCCTCCAGGCGGCGCTCGCCGCGCTGCTCCCGGAGGGGCCGTTCTACTTCCCCGGCGGCGAGGTCTCGGACCAGCCGCTGAACGTGCGGCTTGCCGAGCTCGTCCGCGAGGCGGCGCTGAAGCACACGCGCGAGGAGGTGCCGCACTCGATCGAGGTGCACGTCGAGGACGTGATGCGCCGTGAGGACGGCCTCACGGTCGTGCGCGCCGTGCTCTGGGTGGAGAGCGCATCGCAGAAGACGATCCTGATCGGCCGCGGCGGCAGCATGGTGCGCTCGATCGGCACGTCCGCGCGCAAGGAGATCGAGCGCGAGCTGGACGGCCGCGCGCACCTCGACCTCACCGTCAAGGTGCGCAAGGGCTGGCGCCGGGACGAGGGCCTACTGGACCGCCTCGGCATCGAGGCGTAAGCGTCCAGGCCAAATTTCGTGGCAATACAGCCTGCGTTCAGCTAAAAAAGTAAGGCTGGCTTCGCGCACCAAGGAGGGAAAGATGGCGGCTGGACATGGCATCAACGGTTGTTCGCACGGAGGCTTCCACTCCGGCATTGGCTTCTACTCGAAGGAGTCCAAGCAGATCCGTTACGTAATGGTCTGCGACGACTGCGGCGAGGAGGTTCGGGAGCTCGTGAACGAGCCTTATGTTCCGAACCCGATCCTCGGACCTGGCGCAGGCTTTCTTCAAGCCTAGTTAGCGCTGGTCATCAGACCGGACTGGTACTCCGGACGTGGCGGCCCCTTCGGGGGCCGCTTTTTCTTTGCGCCGCGGGAGGCGCGCTGGGCGCCTCCGTAGAATCAGCCGGGATGCAGGCTGTGAGTGGAGACGACCGCCCGCAGGTCGCGTGGGACCACGACGGCCTCGTCCCGTGCATCGCCCAGGACTGGGCGACCGGCGAGGTGCTGACGCTCGCCTACATGAACCGCGAGGCGCTCGACCGCACGCTCGACAGCGGCGAGATGCACTTCTGGAGCCGCTCCCGCCGGGAGCTGTGGCACAAGGGCGAGACCTCCGGCAACGTCCAGCGGCTGCGCTCGCTGCGCTACGACTGCGACGCCGACGCGCTGCTGGCGCTGGTGGAGCCGGCCGGCCCCGCCTGCCACACGGGGGAGCGCACCTGCTTCCACCGCTCGATCGGCCTGGATGAGGTGGCTTCCCACGAGGCGCTCCCGGCGCTCGCGCGCACGCTCGCCGCGCGCCGGCGCGACATGCCGGAGGGCAGCTACACGGCCGAGCTCTTCCGGGCGGGCCCCGAGCGGATGGGCGCGAAGGTCGAGGAGGAGGCCGAGGAGGTCGCCCGCGCGGGGCGCGAGGAGAGCGACGAGCGCCTGCGCGAGGAGGCCGCCGACCTGCTCTACCACCTCGGCGTGGTGCTGGAGGCGCGCGGCCTGACCTACGCCGATGCCTTCGACGAGCTCGTCGCGCGCATGGAGTCGTAGATGGCCGTCGCGACCTCACAGCCTCCCGGTCACGCCCTCGCCTGGAGGAGGCGCGGGAGCTCGCGCGCGACTACAACGTGATCCCGCTGCGCCACACGTTCATCGACGACATCGAGACGCCGGTGTCGGCGTTCCTGAAGCTGCGCGGCCGCGGTCCCGCCTTCCTGCTCGAGTCGGCGGAGCAGGGGCAGCGCTTCGGCCGCTACTCGTTCCTGGGCTTCCGCCCTCGGGCGCTGCTGCGCTACGAGGACGGCGCGATGCAGGTGAGCGAGCAGGGCGAGACCCGCCCGCTGGAGACGGCCGCCGGACCGTTCGACGCCGTCGCGCGCTACCTCTCCAACTACCGGGTGGCCCCGCTCGAGGGCCTGCCGCCGTTCGCCGGCGGCGCGGTCGGCATGTTCGGCTACGACCTCGTGCGCACGGTCGAGCGGCTGCCCGAGCCCAATCCCGACGACATCGGCACCCCCGACATGGCGCTGATGGTCTCCGATGCGCTGATCGTGTTCGACCACCTCAGCCACCAGGTCACGATCCTGGTGAACGCGTTCGTGGACGGGCCCGGCGACGTGGACGAGGCCTACCCGCGCGCGGTGGGCCTGATCGAGCGCGCCCGCGAGCTGCTCGCGCAGCCGGTTCCGCGTCCCGAGGTCCCGGCGTCGCGCCCCGCCGACCCGCGCGCCGCCTTCACCTCCAACATGACGCAGGCGGAGTACGAGGGCGCGGTCGAGAAGGCCAAGGAGTACATCTACGCCGGGGACGTGTTCCAGGTGGTCCCTTCGCACCGGTGGGCCGGACCATGTCCGGTCCACCCATTCTCTCTCTACCGCGGGCTGCGCGTCGTGAACCCCTCGCCCTACATGTACTTCCTCGAGTTCGACGACTTCGCGATCGTGGGCGCCTCTCCGGAGCCGATGCTGAAGGTCAACGCCGGCCACGCCGAGGTCCGCCCGATCGCGGGCACCCGCCCGCGGGCCTCCAGCCCCGAAGAGGACCTGCGCGTCGCCGCAGGAGCTGCTCGAGGACGAGAAGGAGCGCGCCGAGCACGTGATGCTGGTGGACCTCGGCCGCAACGACCTCGGCCGCGTGTGCGAGTTCGGGACCGTCGAGGTCGGCGAGCTGATGCAGATCGAGACGCTACTCGCACGTCATGCACATCGTCTCGTCGGTGTCCGGCCGGCTGCGCGCGGGCTACGGCGCGATGGACGCGCTGGCCGCCTGCCTTCCCGCCGGGACGCTCTCGGGCGCGCCCGAAGATCCGCGCGATGGAGATCATCGACGAGCTGGAGCCGGTCAAGCGCGGCTTCTACGGCGGCGCGATCGGCTACCTCAGCTACACCGGCGACCTCGACACCTGCATCCACATCCGCACGGTCGTGGTCAAGGACGGCGTCGCGTACGTGCAGGCCGGGGCCGGCGTGGTCGCCGACTCGGACCCGGCGTACGAGTACCGTGAGACCGAGGCGAAGGTGGGGGCGATGTTCGACGCGCATGGAGCTGGCCGTGCGCGCAGAGGGACTGGGAATGAAGGTCCTCGTAATCGACAACTACGACAGCTTCACCTACAACCTCGTCCAGTACCTGGGAGAGCTGGGCGCGGAGCCCGACGTCGTGCGCAACGACGTGCACACCGTCGACGAGCTGCTCACACGGCGTCGCCGGACCGCGTGGTGATCTCACCCGGCCCGTGCCGGCCCGTCGACGCGGGCGTCTCGATCGAGGCCGCGCGGCGCTTCCCCGAGGAGGGGATCCCCGTGCTCGGCGTGTGCCTCGGCCACCAGGCGATGGCGGAGGCGTTCGGCGGACACGTCGAGGTCGGACGAGCCCGTGCACGGCAAGACCGCGGAGGTCACCCACGACGGCCGCTCCATCTTCCGACGACGTCGAGAACCCGCTGACCGCCGGGCGCTACCACTCGCTGGTCGTCGCCCCGGACCTCCCGGACGAGCTCGAGCAGTCGGCCGAGTCGCACGGCACCGTGATGGGCATCCGCCACCGCACGCTGCCGGCCGAGGGCGTGCAGTTCCACCCCGAGTCGGTGCTGACCGGCAGCGGCAAGCGCATCCTGCGCAACTTCCTGGACGACGAGCGCTGATGCCCAACGACGTGCTGACGAGCGCGATCGACGCGGTCGCATCGGGCCGTGACCTGACGGCCGAGGAGGCGCAGCAGGTGCTGGCCGAGATCATGGCCGGCGGGGTCAGCGAGGCGCAGATCGCGGCGTTCCTGATCGCGCTGCGCACGAAGGGGGAGACGGTCGAGGAGCTGACCGGCCTGGCCCGCACGATGCGCGCGCTGGCCGACGCCCGGTGAAGGTGGACGGCGACGACCTGCTCGACACCGCCGGCACCGGCGGCGGCGTCTCGACCTTCAACGTGTCGACCACCGCCGCGTTCGTCGCCGCGGGCGCGGGCTGCCGAGTGGCCAAGCACGGCAACCGCTCCGCCACGAGCCTCTGCGGCTCCGCCGACCTGCTGGAGGCGCTGGGCGCGCGCATCGACCTGGACGCGGCCGCGGTCGCGCAGTGCGTCGAGGAGGTCGGCTTCGGCTTCATGTTCGCGCCCGCCCATCACCAGGCGACGCGGCACGTCGTGCCGGTGCGCAAGGAGCTGGCCGTGCGCACGGTGTTCAACTTCCTCGGCCCGCTCACGAACCCGGCCGGCGCGAATCGCCAGCTGATCGGCGTCTCCGACTCCTCCTACCTGGACGTGATCGCCGGGGCGCTGGTCGCGCTGGGCGCGCGGCGCGCCGCCGTCGTCTCCAGCGAGGACGGCATGGACGAGATCAGCGTGTCCGGCGAGACCCGCCTGCTGGAAGTGACTCCCGACGGCGTCACCGATCACACGGTCTCGCCCGAGCGGGTGGGGCTCGAGTCGGCTTCCCACGCGAAGGTCAGGGGCGGCACCCCGGACCAGAACGCCGAGATCACGCGTGCGGTGCTGGGCGGCGAGCCCGGCCCGCGGCGCTCGCTGGTCGTCCTGAACGCGGGCGCGGCGCTGTTCGTGGCGGATCGGGTGCCGGGCTTCGAGGAGGGCGTGCCGGCTTGCCGAAGCAGGCCATAGACTCGGGAGCCGCTCAGAAGGCGATGGAGCGCTTCGTGTCGAAGACCCGCGAGCTGGCCCCGGAGGAGGAGGCAGTTGGGCGTACTGGATGAGATGACGCGCGACGTGCGCACGCAGATCGAGCAGCGCAAGGATCAGGTCTCGCTCGCCGAGCTCGAGCGCGCGATCTCCGCGCGCCCCGAGGGGCGGCCTTTCAACGAGGCGCTGGCGCGGCCCGGGATGTCGCTGATCGCCGAGTACAAGCGGCGCTCTCCGTCCGCGGGCGACCTGCCGCGCGGGTCGGACCCGATCGAGGACATGGTGCGCGCCTACGAGCGCGGCGGCGCCGCGGCGCTGTTCGATCCTCACCGAGAGCGACCACTTCGGCGGCTCGATCGCCGACCTGCGCGCGGCGCGGGCGGCCAGCACGCTGCCGGTCCTGCGCAAGGACTTCATCCTCGACCGCTACCAGCTGTACGAGGCGGCGGTGATGCAGGCCGATGCGGTGCTGCTGATCGTGGCGGCGCTCGACCGGGAGGAGCTGGAGCGGACCTGCACGCCGAGGCGGGCGAGCTCGACCTGGACTGCCTGGTCGAGGTGCACGACGCCGAGGAGCTGGAGGCGGCGCTGGCCAGATCGACGCCGACGTGATCGGGATCAACAACCGCGATCTCGCGCGACTTCACGGTCGACGTCGCGCGCACCTTCGAGCTGCTCGCCGACATCCCGGCCGGCAAGACCGTCGTGTCGGAGAGCGGCATCCGCACGCGCCAGCAGATCGACGAGCTGGAGCGCGTCGGAGTCGACGCCGTGCTGTCGGGGAGACGCTGATGCGCTCGGACGACCCGAGCGGCATGCCGGGAGCTGGTCGGGGCGGAGGGCACGACGGCCAATAGGCTGAGAGGCTGCGTAGCACGACTCTCGGACTTGGAGGCCGAAGCCTCTCGATATTCGACCGACCGAGCGTCCTAATCAAGTCCCTATCCGCCGTTCACATTTCTCTAAGCCCCAGCGGATAGAACAGAGCCCATGACAACTTATCCTCCCCGTCCGCCTCTCTCCGAGCGCGCCGGCCAAGGCGGCGCGCAATCCATTCGTATCGGGACTGCTCGGTGGTCTCGTCGTCCTCGTCGTGGGCTCCTGCTCGTAGCAACGGGCGCCATCGGCGGCAAGGATGAGAAGACCACGATCGTCCAGAGCCCCGTGCCGGGCTCCTCAACGATCCCCCGTCAGCGAGGGCAAGGCCGCTCACCGTCAACGAGATCTACAAGCGCGACGGTCCCGGAGTCGTCTTCATCCGCGCCGAGGTCATGCAGCAGACCCAGTCGCCCTTCGGCCAGCAGGAGCAGCGCGGCGAGGCGACCGGCTCCGGCTTCGTGATCGACAAGGGCGGCGACATCCTCACCAACGAGCACGTCGTCGAAGGCGCGAGCAAGATCCAGGTCAGCTTCGGCAACAAGAAGCCGGTCGACGCCGAGGTGGTGGGCCTCGACACGAGCAACGGACGTCGCCCTCCTGAAGGTGAAGACCGACGCCGCGAACCTGAAGCCGCTGACCCTCGGTGACAGCTCCAAGGCCGAGGTCGGCGACAACGTGGTCGCGATCGGCAACCCGTTCGGCCTCGACCGCACGGTCACGACCGGCATCGTGAGCGCGCTAGCAGCGCGAGCTCGACGGCGCCGAACGGCTTCACGATCAGCAACGTGATCCAGACGGACGCCGCGATCAACCCCGGCAACTCGGGCGGGCCGCTGCTCGACAGCTCCGGGCGCGTGATCGGGATCAACTCCCAGATCGCGACCGGTGGCGGGGGCGGCTCGGTCGGGATCGGGTTCGCGGTGCCGATCAACACCGTCAAGAAGATCGCCGACCAGCTCAAGAGCGCGGGCAAGGTCGAGCACGCCTTCCTCGGAGTGACGGGCGTCTCCATCAGCAAGTCGATGTCCGAGCAACCTCAACCTGCCCGCCGACGAGGGCGTGCTCGTCCAGCAGACGAGCGGCCCGGCGAAGAAGGCGGGCATCAAGGGCGGCGAGACGCAGGTGCAGATCGGCGGCGCCAGCGTGCTGCTGGGCGGCGACGTGATCACGAAGATCGACGGCAAGAAGGTGAAGTCGATGGAGAAGGTGATCGGCGATCGTCGACTCGAAGAAGCCCGGTGACGAGGTGACCGTCACGGTGCTGCGCGGCAAGGACGAGCGCACGGTGACCGTCAAGCTCGGCAACCGGCCCGCCGACACGTCCAGCCTTCAGCAGCAGCAGCAGCAGAGTCCACAGACACCGCAGCTCTCGCCGTGAGAGCACCTTCCTCCCCCAAGACGCCCTCCTCACCCTCCAGGGCGACCCCATAGCGAAGCCGCGGGCCCCGTTCGGGGCCCGCGGGGGTTTGCCGGTCGGGGCGCCCGGCGCTCTACGATTGGGCGAATGCCCGCGAAGGTGAAGATCTGCGGAGTCACCCGGCCCGGCGACGCCGAGCTCGCCGTCGCGCAGCGGCGCCTGGGCGCTCGGGCTGAACTTCTTCGACGAGAGCCCGCGCCGTGCGATCTCGAGACCGCGGCGGAGATCGCGACCACTCACCGGCGCCGGGTCGAGGTCGCCGGCGTGTTCGTGAACGCGCCCCTCGACGAGCGTGCTGGCCACGCTCGCGAGCGTCCCGCTGACGATCCTCCAGTTCCACGGCGACGAGGGCCCTTCGTACTGCGCCGAGGCCGCCCGCCGCAGGGGCTTGAAGGTCATGAAGGCGGTGCGCGCGAAGGACGCCGCACGCGGTGCAGGCGCTGTCCCCGTACAGGACCGACCTCCACCTGCTCGACGCCCACGTCCCCGGCAGGCTACGGCGGCACCGGCGAGCGCTTCGACTGGGAGCTGGCCGCGGCCCACCGGGGCCGGCCGCCGCTCGTGCTGTCCGGCGGGCTGACACCGGAGAACGTCGGGGAGGCGCTGGCGGTCGCCCATCCGTTCGCGGTCGACGTCGCGAGCGGGGTGGAGGCCTCGCCCGGAATCAAGGACCCGGACCGGATGCGCCGCTTCTTCGAGGCCGTGGAGCAGGCGGCCGCGCCGGCCTGATGGCGACGGAGGTCGAGCAGCGCTTCGGCCGCTACGGCGGCCGCTACGTCCCCGAGACGCTGATGCCGGCGCTCGACGAGCTGGAGCGCGAGTGGGTGGCGGCGCGCGAGGACCCGGACTTCCGCGCGCGCCTCGACGGGCTGCTCGCGCACCTACGTCGGGCCGTCCGTCGCCGCTGTACGACGCCGAGCGGCTCTCCGAGCGCGTCGGCTCGCGCGTCTACCTCAAGCGCGAGGACCTGCTGCACACCGGCGCGCACAAGATCAACAACGCGCTCGGCCAGGCGCTGCTCGCGCAGCGGATGGGCAAGCCGCGCGTGATCGCCGAGACGGGCGCCGGGCAGCACGGCGTCGCGACGGCCACGGCCTGCGCGCTGCTCGGCCTCGAGTGCGTGGTCTACATGGGCACGGAGGACATGCGCCGCCAGCGCCCGAACGTGGAGCGCATGGGCTTGCTGGGCGCGCCGTCGAGCCGGTCGAGGCCGGCGCGCGCACGCTCAAGGAGGCGGTCAGCGCGGCGATCCGCGACTGGGTCACGAACGTCGCGACGACGCACTACGTGATCGGGTCCGCGGTCGGCCCGGCGCCGTACCCGGCGCTCGTGCGCGACCTGCAGCGCGTGATCGGCGACGAGGCGCGCCGCGCAGATCCTGAAGACGGCCGGGCGCCTGCCCGACCGCGTGATCGCCTGCGTCGGCGGGGGCAGCAACGCGATCGGCACCTTCTACGGCCTTCACGGTGGACGAGGCCGTCGAGCTGGTCGGAGTGGAGGCCGGCGGCGAAGGGCTCGAAGCGGCCGCCACGGCGCCTCGCTCGCGGCCGGCCGCGAGGGCGTGCTGCACGGCGCGCTGTCCTCGGTCCTCCAGGACGAGGACGGGCAGATCCTCGAGGCGCACTCGATCTCCGCCGGCCTCGACTACCCGGGCGTCGGGCCCGAGCACGCGCACCTGCGCGACACGGGCCGCGTGCGGTACGTGTCCGTCACCGACGACGAGGCGCGTGGCGGCGTTCAGCGAGCTTTCGCGGCTGGAGGGGATCATCCCCGCGCTCGAGCCCGCGCACGCGATCGCCTGGCTGCTCGCCAACCCGCCCGCCTCCGCCGAGGCCGTCACGCTCGTCACGCCTCAGCGGCCGCGGCGACAAGGACCTGGCCGAGGTCCTCGCGCGCGATGGCTGAGGCGCGGCTCGCGACGGGCGCGGAGCGGATCGCGGCGGCGTTCCACGGCCCCGACGCGGCCCTGATGCCGTACCTGATGGGCGGCTTCCCATCCCTGGCAGAGTCGCTGCGAGGTGGGGCGGACCTACGCACACTACGCCGATCTCATCGAGATCGGCGTGCCTTTCTCCGATCCGCTCGCCGACGGGCCCGCGATCCAGGCCGCGGGGCAGCGCGCGCTGGAGGCGGGCGCGACCTTCGAGAAGGTGCTGGACGAGGTCGCGGCGCCGCTTTCGCAGGAAGTTCCGGTGGTGGTGATGTGTTACGCGAACCCGTTGATCGCACGCGGCTTCGTGCGCGCGGTCGGTGCGCTGGCGGAGCGTGGCGTCTCGGGGCTGATCGTGCCCGACATGCCCGCCGCCGAGGCCGCCGAGCTGCGCGCCGAGTGCGACGAGGCCGGCATCGCGCTGGTCCCGCTGGTGGCTCCCACCACGCCACCGGCCGAGGTGCGGCGGATCGCCGCGGCGGCCCGCGGGTTCGTCTACGTCGTCTCGGTGACCGGCGTGACCGGCGAGCGGGCGGAGCTGCCGCCCGGAGCTCGGCGAGGTCGTCGAGCGGGTGCGCGCGGCGGCCGAGCGTCCCGGTCGCGGTGGGCTTCGGGATCGGGAACCCCCGAGCAGGCGGCCGCAGGTGGGCGAGATCGCCGACGGCGTGATCGTCGGCAGCCGCCTGGTCAGGGCGATCGCGGAGGCTCCATCACTCGAGGCCGGGCTGGAGGACGTCCGCGCGTTCCTGGGCGACAGCGCGGCCGCTGTCAGCCAGCCCGGCGGGTAGACTGCCCCGCCGATGTTCGTCTTCCTCGGTTTCACCGCCGGAATGTGCCTCTTCGTCGTGCTCTGGGCCACGGGCCTGGCGCAGGACGCGGCCGGCGTCGCCGCGCTCGGGATCCTCGGGATCGGAGTCCTCGCGCAGATGGCGCAGGGCTCCGGCGAGAGGACATAGCCTCGGCCCGTCGCGGCTGCGGATCTCGGAGGACGCCGAAGTTGTTCGCGGTCTGATGGCTGCGGCGGCGCTCGTGGCCGTCGGCCTCGCTGCGTGCGGCGGTAGCGACGGTAAGAGCGCCTCGTTCAACATGACGATCGGCCACCTCGCGCCCGGTGACCGGCTACCTGTCCGACTTCGCGCCGGCGGCTCGAAAGGCGGCAGACCTCGCCGGCGCCCAGATCGACGAGGCGATCGATGAGGTCGGAGCCGACCAGACGGTCACGATCAAGCAGGAGGACGATCGCGACCGACCCACGCGCCGGTGTCCGGGCGGCGCGCGAGCTCGTGGATGCCGAGAAGGCAACTTGCCTGGTGGGATCGTGGTCGGCCGCGGTCACCGAGCGGGTCGCCAAGGCAGTCTCCATCAAAGACAGCGTGTTGCAGATCTCGCCTGCGGCGACGGACGACGGCATCTCCGATCTCGAGGACAACGGGCTCGTCAATCGGACGGCGACACCGGACTCACTTCAGGGGCCGGCGCTGGCGGACGTCATCGAGGACAACCTCGGCGGCGCGCAGGGCAGGAAGGTGAACATCGCTGCGTCCAACGACACCTACGGGAAGGACATCGCGCGCACCTTCGCTGTCGCCTGGCAGCGGAAGGGCGGCCAGGTCGGTGCCAGGGTCTTCTACGATCCGAGCCAGCGGAGTTATGCCTCGGAGGCGAGGAAGGTCATCTCCGGCAGTCCTGCGGCGTTTGTGATCGTCGCGACTGTCGGTAGCTATCAGAAACTGGGCCCAGCCCTGGTGCGAACAGGCCGGTGGGACCCGGCAAAGACGTTCGTCACGGACGGCCTCGCTTCGAACAACCTGCCGAAGATGGTCGGCAGCGATGCCACCGAGGGCATGCGCGGCACCGTTCCCGGCTCTCCGGACACGGGTGAAGCCGCAGACAGCTTCAACCAGCTCTACACGAAGGACACAGGGTCTCGTCGCGGCTTGTTCGACGCCCAGACCTTCGACGCCGTGATCCTCTGTTACCTGACGGCTGTCGCTGCGGGGAGGCCCGTCGGAGGCGACATGGCCAAGGAGCTTCGCGCGGTGAGTGGGCCCGGCGGCAAGAAGTACACCTGGGAACAGCTTCCCGACGCGATCAAGGCGCTTCAGGATGGCGACGACATCGACTACGAGGGCGCGTCCGGGCCGGTCGACCTCGACGACAAGGGTGATCCCACCGCAGGCGTGTATGACCTCTTCCGCTTCGAGGACGGGAAGGCGGACGTCTACGGTGAGGTGCCCATCCAATGACACGCTCGGAAACCACGCCGAACCGCGCCGTCTACCCGAAGAACGTGCCGGCCAACCGCAGGTAGGCGAGGTCGACCGTGCTTGACACCGCCACGACCTCCGACAGCGGCACGCTCGTCGATCTCGGTGCCGTGCAGCGCCGCCATCCGGCCGAACTCGCCCGCCATGGACCAGCTCGGCGGCCTTGACGCCGTAGCGGGTGGCGAGGATCCGGTCCGCGCGGTCGGGGTGCCGCCGCGCTGGACGTGGCCGAGCATCGTGACGCGCGTCTCGTAGCCGGTGCGCTGCTCGATCTCCCTGCGCGAGCGCCGGCGCCGATCCCGCCGAGGCGCGGGTAGCCGTACTCGTCCGCGCTCCTCCGAGGCGCGCACCTGCGCGCTGCTCGCCGCTCGGCGAAGGCCAGCTCCGCGCCCTCGGCGACGACGATGATCGAGAAGTCCTTCCCGCGCGTCGTGGCGCGCCTCGATCGCGGCGGCGATCTCCTCGACGGTCAGGTCGAGCTCCGGGATCAGGATCGCCGTCGGCGCCGCCGGCGATCCCGCGCGAAGAGCGCGATCCAGCCGGTGTTGCGGCCCATCACCTCGACCACCATCACGCGGTCGTGCGACTGCGCCGTCGTGTGCAGGCGGTCGATCGCGTCGGTCGCGATCTGCACCGCGGTGTCGAAGCCGAAGGTGAAGTCGGTGCCGATGACGTCGTTGTCGATCGTCTTCGGCACGCCGACCATCGGGAGCCGCCTCCTCGTGCAGCCGGCGGGTGATCATCATCGTGTGCTCGCCGCCGATCGCGATCACGGCGTCGAGCCGTCGCTCCTGCCGACCGCCTGCACGCGCTCGACGCCCGTCGGCTCGCGGTACGGGTCGAAGCTCGAGGTGGAGAGGATCGTGCCGCCGAGCGGCAGGATGCCCGACACCGCGCGATGTCGAGCGGCATGTAGTCGCGCTCGGCGAGGCCGCGGTAGCCGCGCCTCAGGCCGATCGGCTCGTGGCCGTCGGCGAGCAGCTGCGCGTCACCGCGCGGATCACCGCGTTGAGGCCGGGGCAGTCGCCGCCGGCCGTGAGGATGCCGATTTTCATCCGCGGCAATATAGGTCCGGCGGCCCGCGCGCGCGCGGCTAGAATCGCGCCCTCCCGGGTCGCTCCTCCCCCTTGATTCGACCGTCCTCCAAAGCACTCGTGGCCGTCGCATGCGCCCTCGCGGTCGTGGTCGCCGGCGGCTGCGCCGACGAGCAGAGCCGCTCCGGCCGCGTGCCCGGCGACACGCTCACGATCTTCTCGAGCCTCCCGCTGCAGGGGGCGCATGCCGACCAGGCGCAGAGCATCGTGAACGCGGAGAAGCTCGCGCTCCGCGAGACCGGCGGGAGGGCGGGGGACTTCAAGATCAACTTCGCCTCCGCCGACGACGCCACCGCCGGAGGCGACCGCGTCGGGTGGGATCCGGACAAGACGGCCGAGAATGCGCGCAAGGCGGTCGAGAACACGCGCACGATCGCCTACATCGGCGACTTCGACTCCGGCGCGACGGCGATCTCCCTGCCGATCACCAACGAGGCCGGATTCGCGCAGGTGAGCCCGGCGTCGACGGCCGTGGGCCTGACCAAGTTCACCCCCGGAGCCGAGGCGGGCGAGCCCGACAAGTTCTATCCCTCCGGCGACCGCACGTTTGCGCGCGTGGTGCCGGCAGACGACGTGGAGGCGTCGGCGGCCGCGCGCTGGACCCGCCGGCTGGGCGCGCGCAGCGTGTACGTGATCGGCGACAAGTCGCTGGAGGGCGACGGCCTCGCCGAGCTCTACGTGGCTGCGGCCAAGGAGGCGGGCCTGCGGATCGCCGGCCAGGACCGGATGGACCCCCGCGACAAGGACTACCGCGACTTCGCCCGCGACGTGGCCCGCACCCAGCCCGACGCCGTCTACTTCGGGGGCGGCGCGGACAGCAACTCGGTGCAGCTGTGGCAGGACCTCCAGGACGCGCTGCCGAGCGCGCTGAAGATCGGCTCGCACAACCTGCTCGTGCCGGAGTTCTACGGCCGGCTGGGTACGGCCGGCGCGCGCACCTACCTCACCTCCGTCGCCTTGGACCCGAGCCAGCTGCCGGCACGCGGGCAGCGGTTCGTGCGCGACTACCGGCGCGAGTTCGGCGAGTCACCCGACCGGTTCGCCGCTTACGGCCACGCGGCCATGACGCTGCTGCTGGACGCGATCGCGCGCGCGGGCAAGGATGCGGGCGAGCGCGACCGCGTGGTGAAGGAGACGCTCTCCACGACCGGCTTCGACAGCGCCGTCGGCACGTTCTCGATCGACCACAACGGCGACACCTCGCTCGATCGCATCGCTGGCTACCAGATGCGCGACGGGCGCCTCGTGCTGGCCGCGTCGCTGCGCGGCGCGCCGGCTCCACCCGACTCGAAATAACGGAATATCGAGAGGGCTTCGCCCTCACCTAAAGTCCTGAGGCGTCGCTGAACGCTCCGCCCGGAACACTCAGGCCCGGGTGGCCTGCACGCCCGCGGGCGGGGCGACCTCGGTCGGCGGCGTCTCGCGCGCGATCCCCGCGCGGCGGGCCTCGTCGCCCACGGCCTTCGCCACCGCCTCCGCCACGCGGCGGTCGAACACGCTGGGGATGATGTAGTCCTCCGACAGCTCGGAGGGTGAGATCACCTCGGCGATGCCGTAGGCGGCCGCGAGCTTCATCTCCTCGGTGATCGCCGTCGCGCGCGCGTCCAGCGCGCCGCGGAAGAGCCCGGGGAAGCACAGCACGTTGTTGATCTGGTTCGGGTAGTCGGAGCGGCCGGTGGCGATGATGCGCACGTGCTCGGCGGCCTCCTCCGGCATCACCTCGGGCAGGGGGTTGGCCATCGCGAATACCATCGCGTCGTCGTTCATGCGGTCGAGGTCGGCGGCCTCCACCACGCCGGGGCCGGACAGGCCGATGAACAGGTCCGCGCCCTCGAGCACCTCGGCCGGGCGCGCCCGGGCGCCGCTCGCTGTTGGTGTTCTCCGCGTACCAGCGCTTCAGCGGGTGCATCGCCTCCCAGTCGGCGCGCCCGACGAAGATCGCGCCATGGGTGTCGCAGCCGATGATCTCCCGGACGCCGACCTGCAGCAGCATGCGCGTGACCGCGATCCCGGCGGCGCCCAGCCCGACCATCGCGACCTGCAGGTCCTCGAGTCGCTTGCCGGTGATCTTGAGCGCGTTGAACAGGGCCGCCATCACCACCACGGCGGTGCCGTGCTGGTCGTCGTGGAACACCGGGATGTCGAGGTCCTCCTGCAACCGCTCCTCGATCTCGAAGCAGCGGGGGGAGGAGATGTCCTCGAGGTTGATCCCGCCGAACCCGGGCGCGATCGCCTTCACGGTCGCGATGATCTCCTCCGGGTCCTTCGTGTCGAGGCAGATCGGGAATGCGTCGACGCCGCCGAACTCCTTCAGCAGCATCGCCTTGCCCTCCATCACCGGCATCGCCGCGCGCGGCCCGATGTCGCCGAGCCCGAGCACGGCCGAGCCGTCCGTGACCACCGCCACGTAGTTGCTCTTGATCGTGTAGCGGAAGGCGAGGTCCGGCTCCTCGTGGATCGCGAGGCAGACCCGCGCGACCCCGGGCGTATAGGCCATCGACAGGTCGTCGCGGTTGTTCAGCGGGTGCTTGTTCTCCTGCGCGATCTTGCCGCCCCTGTGCATGTTGAAGGTGCGGTCGGTGACGTCCTGCAGCTCCACGCCGTCGATCGCGCGGACGGCCTCGATGATCAGCCCCCAGTGCTCCTGGCTCGACGCGTCGACGGTGAAATCGCGCACCAGCTTGCCGCCCCCGGCCTTCGACGATGTCGATTGCGCCGACCGAGCCGCCGGCCTCGCCGATGGCCGAAGTGACGTCGCCCAGCATGCCGGGCTCGTTCTCGAGCTCGATCCGCAGCGTCAGGCTGTATGAAGCGCTTGGTGTGACTGACATCGATCCCCGCCTACGGCGCTTTCGCGCGCCCCTCGTGATTGCAGGGGTAATCATACTTTTGAGGGTTCGACGTCCGCGCGCGGAATCCCGGGAGGGGCTTTTACCGCGTTCCGGGAGCCTTCCTATGATTGACCGGGATGGCTGACAGAGAGCTCTTCCTGATCGACGGCAACAGCCTTGCCTACCGGGCGTTCTACGCGCTGCCGGACACGATCGCCACCTCGCGGGGTGAGCCGACGAACGCGATCTTCGGCTTCGCCAGCATGCTCGTGAAGATCCTCACCGAGTACGGGCCGAAGGCCACGATCGTCGTCTGGGACGCCGGCATGTCGGGGCGAGAGCAGGAATACGAGCCCTACAAGGCCGAGCGCCGGTCGCGGCCCGACCTGCTCCGGGATCAGTGGCCGCACTTCGAGCCGCTGGTGGACGCATTCGGATACGAGAACGTGCGCGTGGAGGGCTTCGAGGCCGACGACGTGATCGCGAGCCTGGCCGAGCAGGCCAAGGCGGCGGGCATCCCGGTGATGATCGTGACCGGCGACCGTGACGCCTACCAGCTCGCCGAGAACGGATCCATACGCGTGATGACGACCTCCCGCGGGCATCACCGACACGCGGGTCTACGACCGCGAGGGTGTGGTCGAGCGCTACGGAATCCCGCCCGAGCTGGTCACCGACTTCATCGGGCTGAAGGGCGACACGTCCGACAACATCCCCGGCGTTCCCGGCATCGGCGACAAGACTGCTGCTCAGTTGTTACAGCAGTACGGGTCTCTCGAGGAGGTGCTCGCGCACATCGACGACATCTCGGGCGCGAAGCGCAAGGAGAACCTGCGCGAGAACGCCGATCTTGCCCGCCTCTCGAAGAAGCTCGCGACCCTGCAGCGCGACATCGACGCGGGCGTCGACGTGACCGAGATCGCCGACCGTGAGCCCGACCGCTCGCAGTTGCGGGAGGTGTTCAACCGCTTCGAGCTGCGCGACCCGCTGCGCCGCCTCGAGGAGGCGCTCGGCGAGCAGGTGGCGGCGCCGCACGCGAACCGCGAGCGCCGGGTGGAGGCCGACCGCACGCGCGGGCTCGCTGACCGAGCTGCCGGATGGTCCCGTCGCTTTGGCCGTGCGGCGTGAGGACGGCACGCTGCGCTGGGCGGCCGCCGTCGGGCGGGAGGTCCTGACCGGGACTGCGGGGTCGCTGCGCGACGTGGAGCGACCTGTCGTCGCGCACGACTGGAAGTCGATCGCCCGCGCGGCCGGCGGCGAGGACGTCACCGAGATGGCATTGGCCTGGGACACGATGGTGGCCGCCTACCTGATCGACCCGGCGCGCCGGCGTTACCCGCTCGACGAGTTGGTCGAGCAGGCCGGCATCGAGGCCGTCGTGGAGGGAGAGCTCGCACAGCAGGCGCTGCAGGTCCGCACGCTCTGGGAGGACCAGCAGCTCGACGTCGACCGGCTGGAGCTGCGCGGCCTGCTGGAGCAGATCGAGCTGCCGCTGGTCGAGGTGCTGTACCGGCTCGAGCGCCAGGGCGTAAAGCTCGACACCTACCGGCTGGGCGAGACCGCGGCGCGCGTGTCGGAGGAGATCGAGGAGCTCGAGCACCGCATCTGGGAGCTGGCGGGCGAGGAGTTCACGATCGGCTCGCCGCAGCAGCTATCCGCCATCCTGTTCGAGAAGCTCGGAGCTGAGCCGCAAGCGGCGCGGCAAGACCGGGTTCTCGACCGATGCGCGCGTGCTGCGCGCGATCCGCGACGAGCACGAGATCGTCCCGCTGATCGAGAAGTGGCGGGAGCTGTCGAAGCTGAAGAGCACCTACCTCGACTCGCTGCCGGCGCTGATCTCGGAGGGGAGCGGCCGGCTGCACACGACCTTCAACCAGGCGGCGACGACCACGGGGCGCCTGTCGAGCACGGAGCCGAACCTGCAGAACATCCCGATCAGGACGGAGCTCGGGCGCCAGATCCGCAGCTCCTTCATCGCTGAGGACGGGTGCCGGCTGATCTCCGCCGACTACTCGCAGGTGGAGCTGCGCATCCTCGCCCACGTCGCCGACGAGCAGGTGCTGAAGCAGATCTTCGAACGCGGCGAGGACGTGCACACCGCGACCGCGGCCGAGGTGCTGAAGCTCGAGCCGGGCGAGATCGGGCCCGGCGAGCGCTCGCGCGCCAAGGCCGTCAACTTCGGCATCGTCTACGGCCTCAGCGCACACGGCCTGTCGGAGCAGCTCGACATTCCCCACGAGGAGGCGGCCGAGTACATCGACCGCTACCTCGGGCGGTTCCCCGCGGTGCGGAAGTTCATCGACCGCACGATCGTCGAGGCGACCGACCGCGGCTACGTGACGACGCTCTTCGGCCGCCGCCGTGACATTCCCGAGTTGCGGTCGCGCCAGTACCAGACTCGCTCGCTGGGGGAACGGCTCGCGGTCAACACGATCATCCAGGGGACGGCGGCGGACATCATCAAGATCGCGATGGTGCGTGCTGACGCGGCGCTGCGCGAGGCCGGCCTCGCGACGCGGCTGGTGCTGACGATCCACGACGAGCTGCTGTTCGAGGGGCCCGCCGACGAGGTGGAGGCCGCGAGCAAGCTGGTCAGGAAGGAGATGGAAGGGGCCTTCGAGCTCGACCCGCCGCTCGTCGTCGACATCGGGGTCGGCGAGAACTGGATGGACGCGAAGTAGTGGATCGCACGCTGGTAGCGGCGGGAGCGACGGTCGTGGTCGGTTCCCTGATCGCCCTCCAAGCACCCATCAACTCCGGGTTGGGGAAGGTGACCGGCACGATGCCCGCGGCCGCGCTTTCCTTCCTGGTAGGTACGGCGTTGTTGCTCGGCATCGTGTTGGTAAGCGGCGAGATCGGCAACCTTGCGAAGGCCACCGATGTGAAGTGGTACTACCTGATCGGGGGCGTGCTGGGCGCCGCGTACGTGACCACCGTGCTGCTGACCGTGCGCACGCTCGGCGCCGGCGGCGTGACGGCGGCCACCGTGGCCGGGCAGCTCACCATGTCGGTGGTGATCGACCGGATCGGGTTCCTCGGCCTCGAGGAAACGCCGATCACCATGACCCGCGTGATCGGAGTGCTGCTGCTGTTCGCCGGAACCCTGCTGGTCATCCGCACCTAACCCGCCTCCGGCGAGGGTGCGCGGCTTTTCGGTCGTACTACGACGGAAAAGCCGCGCACCCCTAAGGGGTCAGGGCGAGCGGCTGTTCCTGCGGCGGCGACGGCACCGGCGGCCGCATCGTGGCGAACTCCGGCGGCGCGATCTTCAGGTAGTGGTCGAACGCCCAGTGCGTAAAGCGGCGCGTCGCCATCGCGCGCGTCGCGAGCGTCAGCGCGCGCGGCGGCACGCGCGGCACGAACCGCTGTGCGCGCAGCATCCACTTGAACTTCCGCTCGTGCTCGGCGGAGAACGCCTCGTAGCGGCGCAGCGCATCGGCGCGCGCGGCGCGGCCCTCGATCACCTCGCGCAGCTCGCGGCCCAGCGCGATGCCGAAGTAGAACGCCGTGCGGATCCCTTCCGCGGTGAGCGGGAGGCAATGGCCGGCGGAGTCCCCGGCGAAGAACACGTCGGCGTCGACCGCGCGCCGCAGCTTGTGCGGGATCCAGTTGCCCTGGTAGCGGACGGCGTCGCGCTGCAGCCGCTCGGCCAGGTCGACGGTCGGCTCCTTCACGTGGAACCGGGGGTCGAACGAGCCCACGCCGACCCGCACCTCGTCGTCCGCCGGGAAGCTCCAGCCGTAGCCGGCCGGCACGATCGAGCGGTCGATCCAGATCTCGAGGTCGCCGCTCGCACCGCCTGGATGTACCTCGAGGCCACGTGACAGCGGAGCGTCCGGGGGCTGGTACCCGTCTGTACCCAACACCCTTCGCCACCCGAGTGCGTCGACCACCAGTGGTGCCGTGACCTCGCCCCGGTCCGTCCTGATCCCCACCAGGCCGGGCCCGGCGTCGACCCGCCCCTCGACGGTGGCCGTCTCGAAATCCGCGTCGTTCTGCTCGTCCAGCAGCTCGCACAGGGTGCGGTAGTCGAACGTCGAGAACGGCCATGGGAGCGGGAATCGCATGGTCCCGTGCGGGGTGTGCAGGACGAGCCGGTCGAAGGTCTGCTTCATGGAGGGCTCCAGCCCCAGCACCTCGAGCCACTGCGTGGGCGCCGCGCAGGCCGAGGTCTGGCGCTCCCCGACGTCGTAGCGGTCCAGCACCAGCACCCGGGCGCCCGTCAGCTCCCGCGCCGTGGCCAGCCCGGCGAAGCTCGCCCCGCACACGATCACGTCGTAGTCGCCGCTCAGCACGGTGCGCTCCGCGCCTCTCTTGGTACTCCGCCTGGGCATCGTGGCATGAGGCTACCAACGGCTTCGGGCCCGGATGAGAGACCGAGGTCGACCGCTATAGTTCCCCGCGTGCCGCAGGTAGATGCGCCTCCTCAGGCTGCCCAGGAGACCCCTCAGCCACAGAGCCTGAACGACTTCATGATCGAGGTCGACGGCCAGCTGATCCCGAATTACGACGCCACGATGGTGTCCTTCGAGGAGGGCGACGTCGTGACCGGCAAGGTCGTGCGCATCGACAAGGACGAGGTCCTGGTCGACATCGGCTACAAGTCGGAGGGGGTCATCCCCCAGAACGAGCTGTCGATCCGGCGCTCGATCGACCCCGCCGAGGAGGTCTCGCTGGGTGAGGAGGTCGACGCCCTGGTGCTCACCAAGGAGGACCAGGACGGCCGCCTGATCCTGTCCAAGAAGCGCGCCCGCTTCGAGCGCGCCTGGCGGCGCATCGAGGCGGCGGCCGAGTCCGGCGAGCCGGTCGAGGGCACGGTGATCGAGGTCGTCAAGGGCGGGCTCATCATCGACCTCGGGGTGCGCGGCTTCCTGCCCGCGTCGCTGGTCGACATCCGCCGCGTGCAGAACCTCGACGAGTACCTCGGCCAGAAGATCGAGTGCAAGGTGATCGAGCTGAACCGCAGCCGCAACAACGTCGTGCTGTCACGGCGGGCGGTGCTCGAGGAGGAGCGCAAGGAGGCCCGCCAGCAGATCCTCGACCGGCTGGAGCGCGGTCAGGTCGTGGAGGGCACGATCTCCAACATCGTCGACTTCGGCGCGTTCGTCGACCTCGACGGCATCGACGGCCTGATCCACATCTCCGAGCTTTCCTGGGGCCACGTGAACCATCCCTCCGAGGTCCTGAACATCGGCGACACCGTGTCGGTCAAGGTGCTCGACATCGATCGCGAGCGCCAGCGCATCTCGCTCGGCCTCAAGCAGACGCAGGAGGACCCGTGGGAGCGCGTGGTGCGCACGTACAACGTCGGTGACGTGCTCGAGGGCAAGGTCACCAAGGTCGTCAGCTTCGGCGCATTCGTCGAGATCATGGAGGGGGTCGAGGGCCTCGTCCACATCTCCGAGCTCGCCCAGCACCACGTGGAGAACCCGCGCGAGGTCGTCGAGCCCGGCGACGAGGTGAAGGTCAAGATCCTCGAGATCGACGAGGAGCGCCGGCGCCTGTCGCTCAGCCTGAAGCGGGTCGAGGGCCAGGTACTCGAGCCAAAGGAGGTGCCGCCTTCGGACGACGAGGAGATGGGCGCAGTGCCCGACCTCGGCCTGTCGGAGGAGGTCTTCGCCCCCGAGGGCGAGGCACCCGCCGCGCCCGAGGTGGCGGAGGTCGCCGAGGAGCCCGTCGCGGAGGAGCCCGTCGCCGACGCGGAGCCGGTCGCCGAGGAGGCCGCGGAGGCCGCGGCGGAGCCGGAGCCCGCACGCCGAGCCGGCAGCGGAGGCCGAGGCCCAGCCGGAGGCCGAAGCCGCAGCTGAGCCGGCGGCCGAGGAACAGACCTAGGACTTGCTGTTCGTCGGCTTGACCGGAGGCCTCGGCTCCGGCAAGTCCGAGGCGCTGGCCGCCTGCGAGCGGTTGGGAGCGGCGACGCTCTCCAGCGACGCGGTGGTGCACGAGCTGCTCGGGACCGACGAGGTTCGCAACCTGCTGCGCGAGCGCTGGGGCGACCAGGTGGTCGCGGGCGACGAGGTCGATCGCGCGGCCGTCGCGGCGATCGTGTTCGAGCGCCCGGAGGAGCTGACCTGGCTCGAGGGCGAGCTGTTTCCGCGCGTCGGGTTGCGGACCGCCGCGTGGCGGGCGGAGCTGGAGCGCCGCGACCCGCCGCCCGAGGTCGCCGTGGTCGAGGTGCCGCTGCTGTTCGAGGCCGGGAGGGAAGGCTTCTTCGACGCCACGATCGCGGTCGTGTCCGATGAGACGCTGCGCGAGGAGCGCGCCGCGGCGCGCGGCCACGAGGGCGTGGCCGGGCCGTGAGGGGCGCCAGCTCACGCAGGACGAAAAAGCCGCACGTGCCGACTATGTGATCCGCAACGACGGATCCCTGGCCGATCTCGAAGGTACGGTTGGCGAAATGCTGGGCGAGTTGCGAGCGCGGGTGGCCAAATGAAGGGAAGGACCGGGGTGGCAGCGACTGCTCCGCAGGCACGGAGCGTGCCCGGGGCAAGACGCCGTGGGGGCCGCCGGCGCACCGCGGTGATGCTGCTCGGGATCGCCGGCCTCTTGGTGGTTGCCGGGATCGTGGTCCGCCCGATGGTGGACGACGCGATCAAGGAGATCACGCTCCCGCTGCGCCACGAGGACGTGATCCGCCAGCAGGCCGCGGACAAGAACCTCGATCCGGCGCTGATCGCCGCCGTGATCTACCGTGAGTCGAAGTTCCGCGACCAGACGTCCAAGGCCGGGGCCAAGGGCCTCATGCAGATCCTGCCCGACACGGCGCACTTCATCGCGCGCACGTCGGGCGGCACGGAGTTCGAGGAGGGCGACCTCGCCGACCCGCAGATCAACATCTCCTACGGGAGCTGGTACCTGCGCTACCTGCTCGACCGCTACGACGGGAACACCGTGGCGGCCGTCGCCGCGTACAACGCGGGCCACGTCACGCGTCGACCGCTGGGGCGGGAAGGACCTGACCGTCGACGACATCCGCTTCGTCGAGACGGCCGACTACACGCGCGACGTGATCGACAAGCGCGACGAGTACGCGCGGAAGTACAAGTCCGAGCTGGGGCTGTAGACCGCGGCCCTAGCCGTCCGCGACGCCCGCCGCCCGCAGCGCCTGGTCGCGGTCGACAAACGCCCGCACGCGCACGATCTTTCCGTGCTTCAGCGTGAGCACGTGAGCCACCTCCATGCGGACGGGCGCCCCGCTCGACCGGCCCCTCGCCGTCACCGCCAGGAACACCACCGCGCCGTCGTCGGTCTGGATCAGATCGACCGGCTCGAAGCGCCGGGCCTCCCACGCCTCGGCCTGTGCCCGCATGTCGGCCATCATCGCGTCGACCCCGTGGTGGACCGTGGCGCCGGGCAGCTCCGGCGCGTTGTGCCATTCGACGTCAGGGTCGAACAGCTCCGGATCGAGGGTGCCGTCGCTGCGCACGGAGGCATAGACGGCCTGCGCCCGCTCGAGGTCGACCGTCTCCACGGGCCAATATCGCACGCCTCTACCATCAGTGAACATCGAGCGGGCTGCGCCCGCACCTAAAGTCAGGAGCGTCCGCCTTGAGGCGGCCTCCGGAGGAAATTTGCCGCCGTTCAAGTTCAATCCCGCCTACGCGCCCGTCGCCGACCAGCCGAAGGCGGTCGCTGGGCTGGCCGAGGGCATCGAGGCCGGCGAGCGTTTCCAGACGCTGCTCGGGGTGACCGGCTCGGGCAAGACGGCCACGATGGGGTTCGCGATCGAGCAGATCCAGCGGCCCACACTGGTGCTCGCCCACAACAAGACGCTGGCCGCGCAGCTGTGCAGCGAGTTCCGCGAGTTCTTTCCGGACAACGCGGTCGAGTACTTCGTCTCCTACTACGACTACTACCAGCCCGAGGCCTACGTCCCGCACCAGGACCTCTACATCGAGAAGGACTCCTCGATCAACGACGAGATCGACCGGCTGCGGCACGCGGCCACGGCCTCGCTGTTCGCGCGCGAGGACGTGATCATCGTCGCGTCGGTGTCCTGCATCTTCGGGATCGGCTCGCCCGACCTCTACAAGGAGAAGATGCTGCTGTTCAAGCAGGGCGCGTGGATCGACCGCGACGCCGCGCTGCGCCAGCTCGTGGGGATGCAGTACGTGCGCAACGACGCGAACCTGGCGCGCGGCAACTTCCGTGTGCGCGGCGAGGTGCTCGAGGTCCATCCGGCCTACGCCGAGAGCGCCTACCGGATCCAGCTGTTCGGCGACGAGATCGAGCAGATCCAGCACTTCGACCCGCTCACCGGCGAGATCTACCACGAGCTGAGCCACGTCTCGGTGTGGCCCGCGACCCACTACGTGACCTCCGACGACATCATCGAGCGCTCGCTGTGGGAGATGCGCAACGAGCTCGAGGAGCGCGTCAAGTGGCTCCAGGCGAACGGCCGCGAGCTGGAGGCGCACCGCCTGCGCCAGCGCACCGAGTACGACATGGAGATGCTGAAGGAGATGGGCTTCTGCTCGGGCATCGAGAACTACTCGCGGATCCTCGACGGCCGCCCGCCGGGCTCGCCGCCGCACACGCTGATCGACTACTTCCCCGACGACTTCGTCCTGTTCATCGACGAGTCGCACCAGACGGTTCCCCAGATCGGCGGCATGTACGAGGGCGACCGCTCGCGCAAGCAGACGCTCGTCGACTACGGGTTCCGGCTGCCGTCGGCGATGGACAACCGCCCGCTGCGCTTCGACGAGTTCCTCCAGCGCGTGCCGCAGATGGTGTTCGTGTCGGCGACGCCGGGGCCGTACGAGCGCGAGCACTCGAGCAGGATCGTGGAGCAGATCGTGCGCCCCACCGGCATCGTCGACCCCGAGGTCGAGGTCCGCGAGACCAAGCACCAGATCGACGACCTCATGAACGAGATCAAGATCCGCGCGGAGGACAACGAACGGGTGCTGGTGACGACGCTCACGAAGAAGATGGCCGAGGACCTCACCGGCTACCTGCTCGAGTACGGATTCCGTGTGCGCTACCTGCACTCGGAGATCGACACGCTGGAGCGCATCCAGATCATCCGCGACCTGCGCCTCGGCGAGTACGACGTGCTCGTCGGGGTGAACCTGCTGCGCGAGGGGCTCGACCTGCCGGAGGTGTCGCTGGTCGGGATCCTCGACGCCGACAAGGAGGGCTTCCTGCGCGGGGAGACGAGCCTGATCCAGACCATCGGGCGCGCGGCGCGCAACGTGAAGGGCAGGGTCCTCATGTACGCCGACAGGGAGACCGCCGCGATGCGGACCGCCATCGGCGAGACGAACCGCCGGCGCGCGATCCAGGTCGCCTACAACACCGAGCACGGCATCACTGCGGAGACCGTGGTGAAGGGGATCTCGGACATGAGCGACTTCCTCGCGCTCGAGTCGCAGGTGCCGCGTTCGAAGCGGCGCCGTGCCGGCAAGGACGAGGACATCCGCTCGCCGGAGGAGATCGAGAAGCTGATCGTCGAGCTCGAGGAGGAGATGATCGCGGCCGCGGAGGAACTGCGCTTCGAGTACGCGGCCAAGCTGCGCGACGAGATCAGGGACCTGCGCCACGAGTACGATCTCGCGGCGGGGGCGAGCCCCACGAAGGCCCCCAGCTAGGCGTCCGCCAGCGCGTCTTCCTTGTTCTGATAGAAGCGGAAGCGCGAGACCTTCCCGTCGCGCACCGTCCACAGGTTGGCGGCGCTCGCCTCCACGTCCAGCCCGCTCGCACGGCCCTTGAACCGGGCGGTCCCGACCAGCAGTATGAGACCGTCGCCGAGGTCGGTGAGCTCCTCCGCCGGAATGTGGATCTCATCGAAGATCTCTCTCACGCCCTGCATGAAGCTCCGCACTTCGTCGTGGCCGTGCATGACCTCGCCGTCGAGCATGCGCCGCGACCAGTCGAACTCGACGTCCTCGGTGAGCAGGTCCAGCGCCGTGTCGAAGTCCGCGGTGTTGAAAGCGGCCACCACGGATTTGACGACGTCGATATTCGAGAGCGGCATAGGATCCAAGTATCCCGCGCCCGACGAACGCAACCGACCTGACCGCGAGTTCGCCGCAGCGGGGCTGCTCGACGGCGTGCCGGAGGGCCCGGCGCGCGAGGCGCGGCTGGAGCTGCTGCGCGAGCTCGCCGCCCGGGGCGTCCCGTTCGACGAGATGCGGCGCGCCATCGCGGAGGATCGCCTCGTCTTCCTCCTGCTCGACCGGGAGCTGGCGGGAGAGCCCAAGTACACGGGGCTGGAGGTCGCGGAGAAGTCGGGCTTACCGCTCGAGTACTTTCTCGCCGCGCGCGAAGCGGCCGGCCTCGCCCTGCCGGAGCCGGAGGAAAACGCCTACAGCGACGAGGACCTCGAGGCGGCGAGGATCATCGCCGAGCTGCGGTCCGCGGGAATCCCGGACGAGGGGCTGCTGGAGATCACGCGCGTGCTTGGCCGCAGCCTCTCGCAGGCAGCCGAGGTGATCCGCTCTGTCGCCGCCGAGCGCGTTCATGGAGAGCGGCATCACCGAATACGAGCTGGCGCGCCGCAACGCCGAGGCCGCCAGCCGGTTCCTCCCGCGGCTCGCGCCGCTGCTTCAGACCATCCTGCGGCTGCAGCTCCGTGATCTCGTGCGCAACCAGGTCCTGACCCAGGAGGAGCTGGCCGCCGGAGCGGCGCGCAACACGACCTACGTGTACGCCGGCTTCGCGGACATCGTCGGGCTTCACGCGGCTCGGCGAGCGCGTGGAGATCGGTGAGCTGGCGGCTCTCGGCGCGCGCCTGACTGAACTGGCCCTTGCAGCACACCAAGCCGCCCACGCGGCTCGTCAAGACGATCGGGGACGCGGTGATGTTCGTCTCTCCCTCCGCGGACCCGCTGCTGGACACCCTGCTCGACCTCGTCGGGCAGGTCGAGGAGGAGGGCGAGGAGTTTCCCCAGTTGCGGGCGGGCGCCGCGGCGGGGCTGGCGGTCAGTCGTGAGGGCGACTGGTACGGGCCGCCGGTGAACCTCGCCAGTCGCGTCACCGGCATCGCCCGCCCCGGCAGCGTGCTCGCCACCGCGGACGTCCGGGACGCGTCCGGTGACGGCTATGCGTGGTCCTCGGCGGGCGCGCACGAGCTGAAGGGCCTCAAGCGCCGGGTGCCGCTCTACCGGGCCCGGCGGCCTGTCTAACCGCTTTCCGGAAAGGCTGGACGGCCTCCATACAATTGACCCTGGTGGCCGCCGACGACCGCATCCGCATCTCGGGTGCGCGCGAGCACAACCTCAAGGACATCACCCTCGAGTTGCCGCGCGACGCCCTGATCGTCATCACCGGGCTCTCCGGGTCCGGGAAGTCGAGCCTTGCCTTCGACACCATCTACGCCGAGGGCCAGCGCCGCTACGTCGAGTCGCTGTCCGCCTATGCCCGCCAGTTCCTGGGCCAGATGGACAAGCCCGACGTGGACTCGATCGAGGGGCTCTCGCCGGCGATCTCGATCGACCAGAAGACGACCTCGCGGAACCCGCGGTCCACCGTCGGGACGGTCACCGAGATCTACGACTACCTGCGCCTGCTGTGGGCCCGGATCGGCCACCCGCACTGCCACAGCTGCGGAGCCCCGATCGCCGGCCAGTCGGTCGAGCAGATCGTCGACCACGTCATGACGCTCGACGAGGGCACGCGGTTCATGGTGCTCGCGCCGATGGTGCGTGGCCGCAAGGGTGAATACAAGGACCTGCTGGAGGAGCTGCGCTCCGAGGGCTACACCCGCGCGAAGATCGACGGCGAGCTGCGCCGGCTCGAGGACGAGATCGACCTCGACAAGAAGTACAAGCACGACATCGCCGTGGTCGTGGACCGCCTGCAGATGAAGCCCGACGTGCGCAAGCGGCTGGCGGACTCGGTCGAGACCGCGGTGGCGCTGGCGGAGGGCATCGTCGAGGTGGAGCTTGTGGAGGAGAAAGGCCGTCCGCCGGTAAGCCGGCGGACGGGTTTGCCGAGGGTTCGAAGCAGCGGCATCGCACCGGCGCAAAGGGAGTGCGCGAGTCGGCGGGCACGTTGGTCTTCTCCGAGAAGTTCTCCTGCCTGAAGTGCGGCACCTCGATGCCGGAGCTGGAGCCCCGGATCTTCTCCTTCAACTCGCCGCACGGCGCATGCCCGCGCTGCACCGGCCTCGGCTCCCAGATGGAGATCGACCCCGACCTGGCGGTCGACCCGAGCCTCACGATCAACGAGGGCGCGATCCTGCCGTGGAGCTCCGGCGCCGACTACTACGAGCAGCTGGCGCAGGCGATCGGCGAGAAGTACGAGATCGACCTGGACGTGCCGTGGGAGGACATGGCGCAGGAGGACCAGGACCTGTTCCTCTACGGCGAGGAGGGCGAGCGCGTCTACGTGACGTACCGCAACCGGATGGGGCGCAAGCGCTCTTACATGGCGCCACTCGAGGGCGTGGTCACGAGCCTCGAGCGCCGCTATCTCGAGACCGACTCGGAGTACTCGCGCGAGCGCATCGAGGAGTACATGTCCGTGCGCCCGTGCCCGGTGTGCCACGGCGCGCGCCTGCGCCCGGAGACCCTGGCTGTCCGCGTCGGCGGCCTCGGCATCCACGAGTTCACGCGCAAGTCGGCGCGCGAGGCGATCAAGTGGCTCGACGCGCTGAAGCTGAGCGAGACCGAGCGCCAGATCGCGTCACGAATCCTGAAGGAGATCGTGGAGCGGCTGAATTTCCTGGACGCTGTCGGCGTCGGCTACCTGACTCTCGAGCGGGCCGCCGCGACGCTGTCCGGCGGCGAGGCGCAGAGGATCCGGCTCGCGACCCAGATCGGGTCGAGCCTGGTGGGCGTGCTCTACATCCTGGACGAGCCCTCGATCGGGCTGCACCAGCGCGACAACCACAAGCTGCTGGACATGCTGAAGCGGCTGCGCGACCTCGGCAACACGGTGATCGTCGTGGAGCACGACGAGGGCACGATGCGGGCCGCCGACCACATCGTGGACCTGGGCCCGGGCGCCGGCGAACACGGTGGTCAGCTAGTTGCGCAGGGCTCGCCGGCAGCGGTCAAGCGGGTGTCGCAGTCATTGACGGGCCAGTACCTGGCCGGCAAGCGGCAGATCGCGGTGCCCGCGGAGCGGCGGCGGCCGCAGGGCTTCATCGAGATCACGGGCGCGGAGCAGCACAACCTCAAGCAGATCGACGTGCAGTTTCCGCTCGGAGTGTTCGCGACCGTGACCGGCGTGTCCGGGTCGGGCAAGTCCACGCTCGTCAACGAGATCCTCTTCCGGGCGGTCGCCAACCGCCTGCACCGCGCGAAGCTCCGTCCCGGCAAGCACCGCAAGGTGAAGGGCACGGACAAGATCGACAAGATCATCAACATCGACCAGTCGCCGATCGGGCGGACGCCGCGCTCCAACCCCGCCACGTATACCGGCGTGTTCGATCACATCCGCGAGCTCTACTCGCGCACGCCGGAGGCGCGCGCCCGCGGCTACAAGCGCGGCCGGTTCTCGTTCAACGTGAAGGGCGGCCGCTGCGAGGTGTGCGCGGGCGACGGGCAGATCAAGATCGAGATGCACTTCCTGCCGGACGTGTACGTGCCCTGCGAGCAGTGCCACGGCAGGCGCTACAACCGCGAGACGCTCGACATCAGGTTCAAGGGCAAGACGATCTCCGACGTGCTCGACATGTCGGTCGAGGAGGCCCTCGATTTCTTCAAGAACATCCCGAAGATCAAGCGCCGCCTGCAGACGCTGCACGACGTGGGACTCGACTACATCCGGCTCGGCCAGCCGGCGACGCAGCTCTCCGGCGGCGAGGCGCAGCGCGTGAAGCTCTCATCCGAGCTGTCGAAGGTCGCGACCGGCTCGACGCTCTACATCCTCGACGAGCCCACCACGGGCCTGCACTTCGCCGACGTCCAGCGGCTCCTGGAGGTCCTCGGGCGCCTCGTCGACGTCGGCAACACGGTCGTCGTGATCGAGCACAACCTCGACGTGATCAAGACCGCCGACTGGATCATCGACCTCGGCCCCGAGGGCGGCGAGGAGGGCGGGCGCCTGGTGGCGGCCGGCACGCCCGAGCACGTGGCCGCGGTGGACGAGTCCTACACCGGCCAGTACCTGCGCGAGATCGTGGGCACACCACAGCCGCGCGCGGCGGGGCGGCGCAAAGCCGCTTAGAAGATATTTCGGAGGCGGCCTTGCCGACTCTCGTGACTGAGGTGGCGGCGAAGCCGCCTAGATATTCCAGGGCCGCCGAGCTCGCGCTCGTCGCGATCGCGGCGGTCTGGGGCCTCACGTTCGTGATGGTCCAGGACGCCATCGAGGAGCTGCCGCCGCTGGCGTTCCTCGCGTACCGCTTCGTGCCCGCGGGGCTGCTGGTCGCGATCTTCGCGCGCCGCGCGCTGCGCTCGCTCGGCCCCGACGGGTGGCGGGCGGGGCTCGTGATGGGGGTGTTCCTGACTCTGGGCTACGTCTTCCAGACGGTCGGGCTGGAACACACGAGCGCTTCGAACGCGGGGTTCATCACCGGCCTGTTCGTCGTGCTGACGCCGCTGTTCGGGCTGCTGATCTTCCGCATCCCGGTGGGACCGGTCGCCTGGGGCGCGGCGGGGTTGTCGGCGCTCGGCCTGTTCCTGCTGTCGGGCGCCGGCGGTGACGCGTCGCTGCGCGGCGACGGGCTCGTGTTCGGGTGCGCGTGCGCCTTCGCAATCCACATCCTGGTGACGGAGCGGGCCGTGCGCCGCTACGACGTGGGCGCGCTGGTAGCCGTGCAGCTCACGTTCTGCGGGGTGGTCTGCCTGGCCGTGGCGGCTCTCTTGGGCGATCTCGAAGCGCCGGCCGGCGCAACGGTCTGGAGCGCGTTGCTCGTCACGTCGCTGCTCGCGAGCGCGCTCGGATTCATCGTCCAGAGCTATGCGCAGCGCACGATCTCGTCCGCCCGCACCGCGCTGATCCTCGCCGCAGAACCGGCATTTGCAGGGCTTTTCGGCTACCTGCTGCAGGACGACAGGCTGTCGGCGGTCGGCTGGACGGGCGCGGCCCTGATCCTTGTGGCGATCGTCGCAGTCGACGCGGTGCCGCGCCTGCGACCGCCGCGCCCGCTGCCCGAGGGTTGACGCTAGTGCTCCAGCACCAGCCCTAGAAACCTCTTCGTACGCTCCTCGCGCGGGTTGTCGATCATGCTCGTGCCGCCCTGCTCGACGACCGCGCCGTCGTCCATGAACACGATCTTGTCGGCGACGTCGCGCGCGAACCCCATCTCGTGCGTCACCACGATCATCGTCATGCCCTCGGAGGCGAGCTCGCGCATCACGTCGAGCACCTCCTTGACCAGCTCGGGGTCGAGCGCGCTCGTGACCTCGTCGAACAGCATCACGTGCGGGTCCATCGCGAGCGCGCGGGCGATCGCGACGCGCTGCTGCTGGCCTCCCGACAGGCGCTCGGGATACTCCAACAGCTTGTCGTGCAGCCCCACCCGCTCGAGCAGCGCGCGGCTCTTGGCGTCCGTCTCGTCCTTGGAGCGGTCGAGCACCGTGCGCTGGGCGATCGACACGTTGCGGCTCGCGGTCATGTGCGGGAACAGGTTGAACTGCTGGAACACCATCCCCACACGACGTCGCACGAAGTTGAGGTCACCGCTGCCGGTGATCTCCTTGCCCTCCAGGAAGATCCGACCGGCCTCGGGGGGCTCGAGCATGTTGATGCAGCGCAGCAGCGTGCTCTTGCCCGAGCCGCTCGGGCCGATCACGCACACGACCTGCCCGCGTCCGACCGTCATGTCGATGCCCTTCAGGACGTGGAGGTCGCCGAAGCTCTTGTGCACGCCGTCCAGCTGCAGCATCGGCCCTCCCTGGTAAGGAGCCGATGTCTGGGCGGGCTGCGAGCGTGCCTCCATCGATCTATTGTGGCGCGGCCCGCCGCATCGCAAGTTGCTCGCGCGCGATCAGCCGGTCCACGAGCCTCGCCAGCGGGATCGTCACGACGATGAACATGAGGGCTCCGAGGGTGAGCGCGGAGCTGTTGAAGAACTCCGCCTGGACCTCGCGGCCCGCCTTCACGACCTCGACCAGGGCGATCACCCCCACGAGCGAGGTGTCCTTCATCAGCGCGATGAAGTCGTTCAGCATGGGCGGGATCACCTTGCGGATCGCCTGCGGCACGATCACGTGGCGCATGGCCCTGGGGTAGCTCATGCCGAGCGAGCGCGCCGCCTCCATCTGGCCATAGGGCACGGCGTCGAGGCCGGCGCGGTACACCTCCGCGTAGTAGGCGCCGTAGGTCAGCGAGATCGACAGGACGCCGTACCAGAAGATCTCCGGCTTGCCGAAGAAGTCCGGGGCGCGCAGCCACATCGGGAGGAAGTCGAGCACCGGGAGGCTGCCGTCGATCAGCAGGATCACCAGCAGCAGCGGTATGCCGCGCATCACGTCGATGTACGTGATGGCGAGCCCCCGAACCGGCATCATCGCTCGACCGGGCGCAGAACGCAGCAGCGCCAAGACCAGTCCCCACACGAGGGACAGCGCGCCCGCAATCAGCGAGAGCTGGATCGTCAACCAGAAACCGTCCAGCACGTAGCTGAAGTTGTCCCGCATGATGTCGAGGTCGAAGTACTGCTGGAAGAAAACGTCCATCTGTGAGGCCTCCTGTGGCGATCGCCGCGCCCGACGGGTACGGGCGGTGCAGCGGGTTTCTACTCGTTGACGCGAGAAGGGCGCCCGCAGGCGCCCTTCTCAGAGTTGGTGTGGCGCAGCTCGGTCAGTAGGTGCTGCCGCTGCTGCTGCTGCCGCTGGTGCTCGCGCTCTCGTCCGGGTTGGTGTTGAAGAGGCTGTCCGGCGGGTCCTCCTTGAACCACTTCTTGTAGATCTTCGTGAAAGTCCCGTCTTTCTTCATCTCGTCAACCTGCTCCCTGACGGCCTTCCGCAGCGTCGACGCTCTTCTTCGCGAACGCAAGCCCGTACTCCTCGCCGGTCGCGATCCTCTGCACCACCTGGAGCTCCGGCTTCGATTGCTCGGCGTACTTGGACACCGGGAAGTCGTTGATCACCGCATCCACCTGGCCGGTCTGGAGTGCCTTGAAGGCATCGTCGATCAGGTCATAGGTCCGCACCGTCTTGGCCTTCGTCTTGTCCTTGGCGTACGCGGCGCCGGTCGTGCCGAGTTGCGCCCCGACGATCTTTCCCTCGAGGTCGGCCTCCGTCTTGATGTCGCTCCCCTTCTTGATCATCAGCGACTGGTCGGCGGCGAAGTAGGGCACCGAAAAGGCGACGGTGCCCTCGCGCTCGGGCGTGATCGTGGCCGCCGACGCCACCATGTCGAAGCGTCCCTGAGCGAGGTTGCGGAAGATCGGGTCGAAAGGCGTCTTGACGAACGTGGCCTTGAGGTCGAGGCGCTTCGCGATTTCGTTCACCACATCCACGTCGAAGCCCTCGTAGTCCGGTGCGCGGCCGAACTCGAACGGGGGGTACGGGATGTCGGAGCCGACCTTCAGCTGGCCGGCCTGGATCAGGCCCAGATCGGCGCTGGAAGTGCTGCTGCTGTTGTCGTCTCCGCAACCGGCGGCCACCAGGACAGCGGCGAGCAGGACAGCTACGGCGACCAGCGGCCGCGACCGCAGACGGGTCATGCGCGAACTCCTTTGCTCGGGGGAAAACCGCACAGGGCCATACCGCACGCTCGTCGAGCGCGACGTATTGCTTCCCTAGACTCGGGCTCATGCGGCAAGACCCCCCGCAGTCTGCCACGCCGTACCTCGACGCGCTCCGTGCATACGCCGACCGCGCTCCGGGGCGGTTCCACGTTCCCGGCCACAAGGGCGGGCCGGCCGCTGCCCCCAAGATCAGGGACGCGTTCGGGGAGCGCGCGCTCAGCGCTCGACATCCCGGCGCTCACGGAGGGCATCGACGCCGGTCCAGAGCCGACTCCGTTCCAGGTCGCCCAGGAGCTGGCGGCCGCGGCATGGGGGGCGGCGCGCAGCTGGTTCCTGATCAACGGCGCATCGCAGGGCAACCACGCCGCCTGCCTGTCGCTCGCACAGTCGGGGGCCGAGGTGGTGGTGCAGCGCAACGTCCACTCCTCCACGATCGACGGGCTGGTCGTGTCCGGCCTGCGGCCGTCGTTCGTCGCCCCGGAGCTCGACCCGGACCTCGGCATCGCCCACTGCCTGACTCCCGCGACGCTCGACGCCGCGCTGGCGGCGACGCCCGCGGCGACCGGCGCGATGGTCGTCTCGCCGACGTACTTCGGCGCCGTCGCGGACGTGCGAAGCCTCGCCGAGGTCGCCCACGCACGCGGCGTCCCGCTGATCGTCGACGAGGCATGGGGAGCCCACCTCGCCTTCAGCCCCGAGCTGCCCGAGCATGCCCTCGGCCTGTGGCGCCGACCTCGTGGTCTCGAGCACGCACAAGATCATCGGGAGCTTCACCCAGTCGGCGATGCTGCACCTCGGAGGCCGGTGGCATGCTGGACGAGCACGTCGTCGATCGCGCGATCACCCTGCTGGAGTCGACCAGCCCCAACTCGCTGCTGCTGGGCTCCCTCGACGCCGCTCGCAGCTACGCGGCCGTGCGGGGCGCCGAGCTGCTGGCCGAGACCGTCGCGGGCCTGCGCAGCGCGCGCCAGGCCATCCGCCAGATCGCCGGGCTGGACGTGCTGGACGAGCGCCTCGCGACGCGGCCGGGCGTGCACGCATACGACCCGCTGCGCCTCGTGGTGGACGTGCGGGGCACCGGCGCCACCGGATACCAGGTCGCGCGCCTGCTGCACGAGCGCGACATCTTCCCCGAGCTGGCCGGCGAGAACGTGGTCGTCGCCGTGTTCGGGATGGGGGAGACCGCGGGGGACAACGCGGCGCGTCTCGTGGCGGCGCTCGAGCATGCCGTCGCGGCGCTGCCGGGAGGCGAGGACGGCCCCGAGCGCGAGTTCGCCCCGCCGCCGCCGTGGGGGCCGCTCGAGATGACTCCGCGCGAAGCCTTCCTCGGGGCGCAGGAGGTGGTGCCCGTCGAGCACGCGGTCGGGCGCATCGCCGCGGAGTCGCTCGCCGCGTACCCACCCGGCATCCCCAACGTGCTGCCCGGGGAGCGGCTCACGGCCGAGACGTGGGAGTACGTGCAGGCGATCCTCGCTCACGGCGGCAGCCTGCGCGGCGCGAGCGACCGCACGCTGAGGACGGCGCGCGTGGCGGTGGAGGCGCGATGACGGACGACCGGGCCACCATCGAGAAGCTGATGCTCGAGTGGAGCCGGGGCGAGTTCTGGAATGAAGAGGCCTACACCGAAGACGTGGTGTTCGTCGTGTCGGGGCCCGACGGGGCCGAGTACCACGGGACCCACCAGCTGGCCGCGGCGTGGCGGGACTTCCTGTCCGCGTGGAACGACTTCCACGTCGAGACCGACAGGGTGGTGGCGGGCAAGCCAGGCATGTACGCGCTGCTGATCAGGCTCCGGGCGCGCGGCAAGGGCAGCGGCATCGACGCCGACGCCGAGGTCGCGAACGTCGTGCGGATGCGCGATGGGCAGGTCGCCCGGCTCGAGATGTTCTGGGACCGAGAGGACGCGCTGCGGGCCGCGGGCGCCGGGGAGCGATGAGTCCGAAGTACGGCCCGCCGGACGCCTCGGAGGCGCCGCGCTACACGGGCGTGCGCACGTTTCGCGCGCTGCCCGCACGTGACTTCGCTGGAGGACGTGGACGTGGCGGTGATCGGCGTTCCGTTCGACACGGCCACCAGCCGGCGGCCGGGGGCGCGCTTCGGCCCCGAGGCGATCCGCGGCGCCTCGATCGGGCTGCGGCCCTACCACCCGCCGCTGGACGTGGACGTGTTCGGGCGGCTGTCGGTCGTGGACCGCGGGGACATCGACATCACGCCGGGCAACGCCGAGCGCACCGCCGGCCAGATCGCCGCGGCGCTCGAGCCGGTCGTGCGGGCAGGGGTGGTCCCGCTCGTGCTCGGCGGGGACCACTCGGTCGTGCTGGGCGAGCTGCGGGCGCAGGCGGCGGTGCACGGCCCGCTGGCGCTGGTGCTTCTGGACGCCCACGCCGACACCTGGGACCACTACTACGGGGAGCGCTACTTCCACGGCACGCCGTTCCGGCGCGCGGTGGAGGAGGGACTGCTGCGCCCCGAGCGCTCGCTGCTCGCGGGCATGCGCGGCCCGCTGTATTCGGCGGCTGACCTGTCCGACGCCCGCGGCATGGGATTCGAGCTGGTGCAGGACGCGGAGCTGCGCGCGCTGGACACCGCCGAGTATGCGCGCCGGGTGCGCGAGCGGGTGGGCGACGCGCCGGCCTTCTTCAGCTTCGACATCGACGTGATCGACCCCGCGTTCGCGCCCGGCACCGGCACGCCGGAGGTGGCCGGCCTCGAGACGCGCGAGGCGCTCTCCCTGATCCGCGCGCTGGCCGGCATGCGGTTCACCGGCTACGACGTGGTCGAGGTCTCGCCGCCGTACGACGGGCCGGGGGAGACGACCGCGCTGGTCGCGGCCGCCGTGGCCTACGAGTTCCTGGCGCTGACCGCGCTCTCGCGGCGCGTGCCGTGAGCTTCCCGCTGCACAAGCAGATCCGGCTCTACCGGCACAAGCGCCGCGAGTACGAGCGCAACGAGCGCCGCGGGCGCAGGCTGCGCATGCAGTGGCACTTCCTGCGCCGCGACTCCTACCTGCGGTTCCCCGTGAACGGCAACCTGCTCGAGGCGCTCGACGAGGGGCGCGCCGACATCGGCCCGTGGGTGCTGATCGAGCGCGGCTGCTGGTTCTCGCTCTATCCCGAGACCGCGACCATGCGGATCGGGCACGGCACGATCGTCAACCTCGGGTGCATGATCGCGGCAACCGACCGCATCGACGTGGGCGAGCACTGCATGTTCGCCAACTACTGCTTCCTGACGGACGCCGACCACCGCTTCGACGACCCGGACATGCCGATCACCTGGCAGGGGATGAGCCCGAAGGGGCCGGTGAAGATCGGCGACAACTGCTGGTTCGGCACGAACTGCGTGGTCACGGGAGGAGTGACGATCGGGGAGCGCACGGTCGTGGGCGCGAACTCCGTGGTGACGCGCGACCTGCCCGCCGGAGTGATCGCGGCCGGCGCTCCCGCGAAGGTGATCCGCGAGATCGAGTTCAAGAAGACCCCGTCCTGATGCAGACCCGCCGGTTTGCTTACAAACCGGCGGTACTTCAACTCAGGATCTGAACCATCACGCTGCGTTCGCGCGGATGGTCGTCGAAGTCGCACAGCACGAACTGCTGCCAGGTCCCGGTCTGTACGCGGCCGTTCTTGACGGGCACGGTCTCGGACGGCCCGACGATCGCCGCTTGCAGGTGCGCGTGCGCGTTGGTGTCGCCCTGCATCTCGTTGTGGTGGTACTCGGCATTCGGCGGGACGAGCAGGTCCATCAGCTCCTTCAGGTCCTGCACTCCGCCCGCCTCGTACTCGATCAGCGTGATCGCGGCCGTGGAGTGCGACACGAACACGTTCACGATCCCGTCGGAGATGCCCGAGGTCTCGACGACCTCCTCGATGCCGCGGGTGATGTCGATGATGTCGCCGTCGCCCTCGGTGTGGACGCGGATCTGAGCGCTGTGTACGGGCACGGCGGCGAAGGCTAGCGGAGCCTTCGCTCAGCTCATGAAGTCGGCGGCGTCCCAGGGCTTGCCCGGGGCGATCACCTCGCGGAAGCGCTCCAGCTCCTCGGGGTCGATCGTGTAGGCGTGCTCGACGCCGGGGAAGCGACGCTCGCGCACCTCGTCCGCGTAGGCCCGCACGCCCTCGACCATCTCCCGCTTGATGTCGGCGAACCGCTTCACGAACCGCGGCGCGCGGCCCTCGTAGAGGCCGAGCAGGTCGTGGAACACCAGCACCTGCCCGTCGGTCGCGGCCCCCGCGCCGATGCCGATCACCGGCACCCGCATCCGGTCCATGATCACCTCGGTGACCGCGGCCGGCACGGCCTCGAACACGATCGCGAAGCAGCCGGCGTCCTGCAGGGCCAGCGCGTCGTCGGCGACCTGGACGGCCTGCTGCATGTTCCGGCCCTGCGTGCGGTATCCGCCGAGCGCGGACTGGCTCTGCGGCGTGAGGCCGACATGGCCCATGACCGGGATGCCGGCCGCGACGATCGAGCGTGCGCGCGCGACGGACTCGCTCTTGTCGGCAACGGCGCCGGACACTCCTGCCATCTCCAGCTTCACGGCGTCGCAGCCCGCCTCCTTCAGATACCGGATCGCGGACTGCACGGCCTGCTCGTTCGAGCCCTGGTAGGAGCCGAACGGCAGGTCGCCGATCACCAGCGGCGTGTGCGCACCGCGCCGCACGGCGCTCGCCAGCATCACCATCTCGTCCATCGTGACGGGCACCGTCGAGTCGTAGCCGAGCACCGTCATCGCCGCGGTGTCGCCGACCAGCACGAGGTCGACGCCGGCCTCCTCGGCCACCTGGGCGCTCGGGAAGTCGTAGGCGGTGACCATCACGATCGGCTCGCCGTGCTGCTTCATCTCGGCCAGCGGTGCGTCGGGACGGCGCGGCGTGGTGCTCATCGCCCGACCTCCGCGAAGGGCGCCGAGGGGTCGCCGTCGACGCGCACGATCGCGTTCGCCGTCACGTGCACGACCTTGGGCGTGTGGTCGAGAGCTCCTCCGGAGACGCCGTACGACACCACGATCACGCGGTCACCCGGCTGCACGAGGCGGGCGGCCGCGCCGTTCAGGCACATCCCGCCCGCGCTCGCCCTCGATCACGTAGGTCTCGAACCGAGCGCCGTTGTCGATCGAGCACGTGCACCTGCTCGCCGGCAGCAGGTCCGCTCGCTCCATGCCGAGTCGATCGTGACGCTGCCGGCGTAGTGCAGCTCGCAGGCGGTGACGGTCGCGCGGTGGATCTTCGACTTCAGCATGTGTCTCTGCATTCGCGTCCTTCTGTCTAGCCGGCGACGGCCGGCTCGGGGTTGCGGACCGGAAGCCTCATCAAGGTGTTGTCGATCAGCCGGGCAGGGCCGACCTGTGCCGCGATCGCGAGTACGACCTCCTCTCCCGGCCGCCACGAGGGGGCGGAGAGGTCGGCGGCGCCCAGGACCTCGAGGTACTCGGGCGCGATCCCGGCGGCGTCGAGCTCGGCGTGTGCGGCGGCGCAGACGTCCGCGCGCCCGCCGCCGTCCGCGGCGACCCGTTCCCCGGCGCGCAGCGCTCGGTTGAGCGCGAGCGCGCGCTCGCGCTCCTCCGGTGAGAGGTACGCGTTGCGGGAGCTGAGCGCGAGGCCGTCCGCGTCGCGGACGGTGGGGCACACCTCGATCCGCACGGGAATGTCGAGGTCGCGCACCAGCCGCCGGATCACGAGCGACTGCTGATAGTCCTTCTGGCCGAAGTAGGCGACGTCGGGAGCGCACATGTTGAGCAGCTTGGCGACGACCGTCGCAACGCCGCGGAAGTGCTCTCGGCCGCGGCTGCCCGGGGCGCCGCACAGGACGTCCGTCAGGCCTTCGACCTCCACGGCCGTGCCGAAGCCGGGCGGATAGACCTCCTCGCGCGAGGGCGCGAACAGCAGATCCCCGCCTGCCGCCGACGCCGCCGCGGAGTCGCGGGCCTCGTCGCGCGGGTAGCGCTCGAAGTCCTCGCCGGGCCCGAACTGGGCCGGGTTCACGAACAGGCTCACGACGACCATGTCGCACTGCTGCGCGGCCGTGCGGACGAGGCTCAGATGGCCCTCGTGCAGCGAGCCCATCGTCGGCACGAGCCCGATCGAGCGGCCCGCGGTACGTGCGTCAGCGACTGCGCGACGCAGCTCCGCGACCGTGCGTACGGTCCTCATGTGGATGTTCCGATTCGCCGTTCCAGTTCCCTCACCGGAGATACCAGACGGATTCTGATGATGGTCCCGCGCCCGGTTGTTCCCGCGGTCCATCCCCGAAGGTGACAGCCGCAGAATGGCATGGGTCCTTCAGTGTATCGAGGGCTTCGCCCACCTACGGTCCTGTGAGGCCGCGACAAGCGCGGCCTCTGCAAGAAAATGCGCTTCCCGCAACGAGCGGAAAGGCTGTCGGCACCGTGGCTTCCGGGGTAGATTTCCATCCGTAACCACCCCTAGCATCGCTGACGCCCTTGCCGATCTACGAGTTCGCCTGTCAAGAGTGCGACACCCGTTTCGAGGAACTGGTGCGGGCGGCTGACCCGTCCGCCGAGTGCCCGGACTGCGGGTCCGGTCGCACGACGCGGCTCATGTCGGCGTTCAGCGTGCGCTCTGTATCCAGCGGCGGCAGCGACCTCGCGCAGGCGATGTCGAAGGCCGGCAACGGATCGGGCGGAGGATGCTGCGGTGGTTCCTGTGGCTGCCACTGACACCGAGCGGCGCCGCGACGACCTCGTGGCCTTCTTCCACGAGCTGTCGGACTGCACGAAGTGCCCGCTGGCGGAGGGGCGCACGACCGTGGTGTTCGGCACGGGCGACCCCGACGCGGACCTCATGTTCGTCGGCGAGGCGCCCGGCTTCAACGAGGACAAGCAGGGGAAGCCCTTCGTCGGCCAGGCGGGCAAGCTGCTCGACAAGCTGCTCGACGAGATCGGCATGACCCGCAAGGACGTCTTCATCGCGAACGTGCTCAAGTGCCGGCCGCCCGGCAACCGCGATCCCCAGCCCGGCGAGATCGAGGCGTGCGAAGGACACCTCTTCCGCCAGATCGAGCTGATCGAGCCGCGGGTGATCTGCTCGCTCGGGAACTTTGCGACGAAGTTGCTGTCGGGCAGTCCGCAGGGGATCACGAAGGTGCGGGGCGTTCCGCAGCTGCGCGAGCTCGGAGGGCGCAACGTCTTCCTCTACCCGATCTTCCATCCCGCCGCGGCGCTCTACACGCCGGCGATGCTCGAGCAGCTGCGCGGCGACTTCGCCGGGCTCCCGGCCCTGCTGCAGGAGCGGCTGCCGGGCGAGGAGCCGCCGGCACGGGGGGCTGCGCCCCCCTCGGACCCGATGGGTCCTCCCCCCGGTGAACCGGAGCCGGAGCTGGCTGCCGTGGGCGCCGCCGAGCTGCCCCCGCCGGACCAGTTGGGCCTCTTCTAGCGGCGTACCTGGGGCGTCGAAACCTGATGCGGCGCGCGGTTGCGTTTCCGCTCCGGGCGTTTCTTCACCGTCGTGTGACGGTTTGCCCCGAGGCGAATTCGGGTGCGCGGGTTAGGGGTTGCTGTACGCCCACAATGTGTCGCAGCTAAAAGGGCCCGTTACGGCCGAGTCTCAAGTCCTACGGAATGCGCGTCCACTTGCGACGGACGTGTGCCGATTCCGCGACGACTGCTCCTGTACCCCCCAGGTCTTTCCACGGGCGCAATTGAGGCTCACGCGGCCGAACGAACCGCTTGGCCCTAGGCTGCCCGCGATGGAGCGGGCCGATCTTGAGACCACCTCGCCTGCGGCTACCGAACGGCTTGCGGAGGCGGTCGGGCGCGCGCTGCGGCCCGGCGACGTCGTGCTGATCGCGGGCGACGTCGGGACCGGCAAGACGACCTTCGTGCGGGGGGCGTGCCGGGCGCTGGGCGTCACGGACCGCGTCACCAGTCCCTCCTTCACGATCGGCCAAACGTATGCCGGCCGTGTCCCGGTCGCCCACATCGACCTGTTCCGGCTGGAGGACCTCGGCGGCGAGGACCCGGCGCTGCTGGCCGACTACCTGACTCCCGAGCGTGTGGCGTTCGTCGAATGGCCGGGCGCCGCGCTGCCCTGGATCGAGCACGACAGCATCGTGCTGGAGCTGGAGCTCACGCACGAGGGCGGAGACCGCCGCCGGCTCCGGGCCGCGGGCAGGGGCGCCCTGATCGAGGCCCTGCGCGCCGCGTGACCGTCATCGGCTTCGACACCTCGATGCCCGCCACGACCGCCTGCGTGATCCCGGACGGGGGAGACCCTGTCGGCACGCCGCCGCCCGGCGCCGCTCGGCTGGCGGCCGCACCCGCGCACTCGGCGGAGCTGCTGCCGCTGCTCGCCGGCCTGCTCGAGCGGGCGGGCACCGGCTGGGACGACGTGCGCGCGATCGCCGTCGGCGTCGGGCCCGGCACCTTCACCGGGCTGCGGATCGGGGTCGCGACCGCGCGCGGGCTGGCCCAGGGGCTGGACGTGCCGCTGCATCCCGTGTCGTCGCTGGAGGCGCTGGCCGCCGGGCTTGCCGCGGAGGCATCGCCCGGGCGCCCCCTGGTGCCGCTGATCGACGCCAAGCGGCGGCAGGTGTTCGCCTCGCTCTACCGCGCACAGGCTCCGCTCCAGCCCGAATGGGGACCGCTGGCGCTCGGCAGAAAGGAGCTGCTGGATCGCCTGCGCGAGCTGACTTCACCCGTTCTGGCGGCGGGGGACTGGGCGCTAGAATCGCGCGAATACCTGGAGGCGGCCGGGATCGAGGTTCCCGCTCCCGAATCCGGCCTGCACGCGGTGGACGCGTTGCAGATCTGCCGGCTCGGCATGGCGATCGACCCCGTCCCTCCGGAGCAAGTCAACCCGGTTTACGTGAGGGTCCCGGATGCGGAGATCACCAGAAGCGCTGGAGGCGACGGTCCAGATGGACGCGATCGCCCCTGAGCGCCTGCGGCTGAAGATCCGCCACCTCGGCTACAGCGACCTGCCGGACGTGATCGCGATCGAGCGCCGCTCCTTTCCCGCCCCCTGGTCGCTCGCGATGTTCGTGCTGGAGCTGTCGAAGCCGTCCAGCATCTGCGTGGGAGCGTTCCACCGCGGTGAGCTGATCGGCTATCTGATCTGCTCGCGCTACCACACGGTGTGGCACCTGATGAACGTCGCGGTGCACGAGGAGCATCGCCGCCTGGGCGTCGCGACCTCGCTGATCGAGCACCTGCTGGATGCGGCCGGGGACCACGACCGCTACACGCTCGAGGTACGCGTGTCCAACGGCGAGGCGATCCGCATGTACGAGTCGTTCGGTTTTCGCACCGCAGGCGTGCGCCGCCGCTACTACCACGACAACAACGAGGATGCCCTGATCATGTGGCGCACCGAAGGTGTTTGCTGAATATCCGGGGCGTATAGCCGCGCCGATCCTCGCAATCGAGACGTCCTGCGACGACACGTGTGCGGCGGTCGTGACGGCGGACGGCCGGATCCTGAGCAACGTCGTCTCCTCGCAGGCCCGCTTCCACGAGCGCTACGGAGGCGTGGTGCCGGAGATCGCGTCCCGTCATCACCTGGAGCTCGTGAACGCGGTTGTCGACGAAGCGCTGCGCGACGCCGGCATCGGGTTGCGCGACGCCGGTCTGGTCGCGGCCACGAGCCGGCCGGGGCTGATCGGCGCGCTGCTGGTCGGCCTCTCGACGGCCAAGGCGCTGGCCGCGGCCGCCAGGCTGCCCTTCGTGGCCGTCGACCACCTGCACGGCCACGTCGCGGCGAACTTCCTCGAGCCCGAGCCGCTGGAGCCGCCCTTCCTGTGCCTGATCGCCAGCGGGGGCCACACCCTCCTGGCGTCCGTCGATCAACCCGGCGGCTTCGAGGTGCTCGGCGCGACGCGCGACGACGCGGCCGGCGAGGCGCTCGACAAGGCCGCGCGGATGATGGGCCTCGGGTATCCCGGCGGCGCCGCGATCGACCGGCTCGCCCGCGAAGGCGACGCCGCCGCGTTCGACTTCCCGGTGGGCATGCGCCGCGGCGACTCGCTCGACTTCAGCTTCAGCGGCCTCAAGACCGCGCTCGTCTACAAGGTCCGCGAGCTGGGAACTGAGGGAACGCTTGCCCGGCGCGCCGACCTCGCCGCGTCGTTCGAGTCCGCCGTGGTCGGATCGCTGCTGCTGAAGCTGGAACAGGCCCTCGACGTCACCGGTGCCCGCCGGCTCGCGATCGGCGGCGGCGTCGCCGCGAACTCTTTGCTGCGCCGCCGCGTGACCGAGTTGTGCGAACGCCGGGGCCTCGATCTGAAAATTCCTTCATCCGCGCTATGCACGGACAACGCCGCGATGATCGCATCGGCGGCGAGGTTCCTCGAGCCGGTCGCGTATCCTGAGTTCCTGGCGTTCGACGCCTTCGCGCGCAGCGCCGCCTGAGCGTGGGGTAGGGCTCTGGGGCCCGCGCCAACCAGTAATGCCGACGCTGACTCTCTACACAAAGCCCGACTGCAGCCTGTGCGACGAGGCCCATGCGGCGCTCCAGCGCGTGCGCGAGCGCGTGCCGTTCGACCTCGAGCTGGTGGACATCAGCAACGACTTCGACCTGGCCGAGCGCTACGGGGAGCGGATCCCCGTCGTGCTGGTCGACGGCGCCGAGGCATACGAGTACGTGGTGGACGAGCGCGCGCTCGCGGACAGGCTCGGCGCGGCGGCGGGGGCGACGGGGTGAGTCGCGAGGCCGCTCCCAACGCCGACGTGGTGCGCGACGAGCTGCTCGACGGCCCCGAGCAGCCGGTGGACGCGAAGCCGTTCGGCGACCGGCTGTCGCTGGGCGTGGCGGCGCGGCTGTCGCGCTACCTACAGGTGCTGACACAGGCGCGCAAGATGGGCAAGGACACGATCTCCTCGCAGGAGCTGTCCGACTACACGCACATCAACTCCACCCAGATCCGGCGCGATCTGTCCGGCTTCGGCAAGTTCGGCAAGCGCGGCGTCGGCTACAACGTCGATTCGCTCGTCTCGCAGATCCGCAAGATCCTGCGCACGTCGGGCCAGCACAACATCGCGCTGTTCGGGGCGGGCAACCTCGGACAGGCGATCGCGAGCTCGGACATCTTCGCGGACCACGGTTTTCGCGTCGTGTCGATCTTCGACGTCGACCCGCGGCGGATCGGCAAGAAGGTGGGGACCCTCGAGGTGCGTGCCTTCGACACGATGAAGGACGTCGTCGAGGACGAGGACATCGTGGTCGGCGTGCTGGCCGTGCCGGCGTCGGCCGCGCAGCGCACCGCGGACGACCTCGTCGAAGCCGGCGTGAAGATCATCTTCAACTACTCCGACGCCCTGCTGCAGGTCCCCCCCGACGTGACGGTCCACACCTCCAGCCCCGCCGTAGACCTGCTCTACGCGCTTTATTTCTATTTGACGTAGGCGAACTCTGGGCCACCGGATTTTCCGGCTAAGGAAAATCCGTTCTGTTCAGCCGGACTCTGGACTACCGGGTTTTGCGGCTAAGCAAAACCCGTCTTTTCTAGCTTTGGCTAGGGTTCGGCCTTGATGGCTTTCGATGCCGACCGCTCGAGGGAGATCTTCGAGTCCTCCACCGACTTCACGGTCGGCCTCGAGGAGGAGTTCGCGCTGCTCGATCCCGAGACGCTGTCGCTCACCGATGCGTACGAGGGGCTGAAGCGCGAGGCCGATCAGGACGACGTGCTGGCCGACGCGGTCGCCGGCGAGCTGATCGCCTCCGAGGTCGAGATCCGCTCGGGCAAGGGCCGCGACTTCGCGGACGCACTCGACCGCCAGCACGAGCGGCGCCGGCGCCTGTTCGCGCTCGTCGCCGCGCGCGACCTCGTGCTGGGCGCGACGGGCACACATCCCTGGAGCCCCTGGCAGGACCAGCGCATCATCGATACGCCGCACTACCGCCTCGTCGAGGAGGAGCTGCAGTACGTCGCATGGCGCAACAACACCTTCAGCAACCACGTGCATGTCGGCGTGCGCGGGACGGACCGTGCCGTTGCCGTGTGCGACGCGCTGCGCCCCGTGCTCCCGGTGCTGCTTGCCGCGTCGGCGAACTCGCCGTTCGCGGAGGCCACCGTCAGCGGGCTGCACTCGGCCCGCACGGAGATCTTCACGCGCATGTTCCCGCGCTGCGGCATTCCCGACCACTACGGCAGCTGGGAGGCATACGCGTCGTACGTCGACTTCCTGTATCGCACCAACTCGATCATCGAGAGCACCCAGATCTGGTGGAGCGTGCGACCGCACCTCACGTACGGAACGGTCGAGGTGCGGATCATGGACGCGCAGTCGTGTGCGGGCGAGTCCACCGCGCTGCTCGCGCTGGCCTGCGCCTGCGTGGCCCAGGCCGCGCTCGACCATGACGCCGGGCGGCGGCCGCAGGCGATTCCGCGGCGGCTGATCGAGGAGAACCTCTGGAGGGCCACTCGTTACGGGCTGGACGGGAAGCTGATCGACCTCGACGCCGGGGTCGAGGTGCCGGCCGTGGCTGCGGTCGAGCGGCTCGTGGACTGGAGCGCCGACGCGCGCGACGCGCTCGGCCTCGACGCTCACATGGCGGACCTCGAGCGGATGCTCTCGGGTGGGAACGGCGCGCAGCGACAACGCCGCCGCCACGAGGCGGGCGAGCGGGTAGGAGAGATTTACGCCGCCACCGTCGCGGACACCCAGGCCAGCTATGCCGAATCGGGCACGGCGCTCGCAGCGCCGTGCGGGGAGGCACGAACATGAGTCACGAAGCCCACGACCACGAGCACGACCACGAGCACATGAGCGAGGACGAGATGCGGGCCCGGCTCGAGGAGGAGCTGCGCCGCATCACGGTGCCCGATGTGCTGCTGCAGACCATCGTCAGCCTCGTGAACCTCGGCGGACAGCGGCTCGGGTTGACGCCCGACACCGAGGACATGCGCGATCTCGAGCAGGCCCGGCTCGCGATCGAGGGGGTGCGGGCGCTGCTGCCCGTCCTGGAAGACCTCGACGCCGAGCAGATGCGCCCCGTGCGAGAGGCGCTCTCCCAGCTCCAGATGGCGTACGCCCAGCTCGCCCGTCCCGAGGGTGCCGGTAGCGCCGGAGGTGGGCCCGAGCCGGGCGAAGCCGCCCGTGAGCAGCCTGCCCGGGGCCCGGCGGGGCCCGGCGACTCCGGCGGCCTGTGGGTCCCGCCGGGCACGAAGACCTAGTCCCCGGACCTCGATCTGGCCCGCTCGGAGCCCGGTCATCCGGCGGCGACCGATACACTCCGCCCGCTTTTTGGGCACTTCGGGGGTGACCGCCCCCGGCAGCTGCGCCGTCTCCCCGCGGCGGCCCCGGTGCGCCGCGGCCGCATGACCCGATACCTGGAGGGCTCTAACACGTGACCGAATTCTTGACCGACTGGGGCGTGGTCCTGGCGATTGGATGCGCGGGCGTCGCCGTCCTCTACGGCGCTTTGACCACCCGCTGGCTGTTGTCCCAATCGCCGGGCAACGAGCGGATGCAGGAAATCTCCCGGGCGGTGCAGGAGGGCGCGCAGGCCTACCTCAATCGCCAGTACTCGATCATCGCGGTGGTCGCGGCGGTGATCGCGATCGCACTCGCGATCGCACTCGACATCCAGACCGCGATCGGCTTCGTCATCGGCGGCACGTTGTCGGCGTCCGCCGGCTACATCGGGATGAACGTGTCCGTGCGCGCGAACACGCGCGTGGCCGAGGCGGCGCGCGGCGGAGTCTCGCGCGCGTTCGACGTGGCCTTCAAGGGCGGCTCGGTGACCGGCATGCTGGTCGTGGGCCTCGCCCTGTTCGGGGTCGCGGGCTTCTACGGGATCCTGATCCTCACCGACCAGAGCGACAAGGAGGCGATCGACGCGCTGCTCGGCCTCGGCTTCGGCGGCAGCCTGATCTCGGTCTTCGCCCGGCTCGGCGGCGGCATCTTCACGAAGGCGGCCGACGTGGGCGCCGACCTCGTGGGCAAGGTCGAGGCGGGGATCCCCGAGGACGATCCGCGCAACCCGGCCGTGATCGCGGACAACGTCGGCGACAACGTCGGCGACTGCGCGGGCATGGCCGCCGACCTGTTCGAGACCTACGCCGTCACGGCGGTGGCCGTGATGCTGCTCGGCGTGTTGACCTTCAACGAGCAGCGCGAGGTCGCGATCTACCCCCTCGTGCTGGGCGGCGTGTCGATCCTGGCGTCGGTGATCGGCGCGTTCGCGGCGCGCACGCGCAGCGGCAACGTGGAGCGCGCGCTCTACCAGGGCGTGTTCGTGAGCGCCGTGATCGCGGGCGCCGCATTCCTCCCCATCACCGATTGGCTGATGGACAACCTCACGACGAAGAACGTCGACGTCGGCGCTCCGACGACCACCGACCTGTGGCTCTGCACGCTGATCGGCCTCGGCATCACCGGGTTGATCTTCGTGATCACGGACTTCTACACGTCCACCCGCTTCCGCCCGGTGAAGACCATCGCCCAGGCATCCGTCACCGGGCACGCGACGAACATCATCCAGGGCCTCGCGCAGGGACTGCAGTCCACGGCTGCTCCGGCGCTGCTGATCGCGCTCGGGATCCTCGGAGCCAACGAGCTGGCCGGCATCTACGGCATCGGCGTCGCGGTGATGGCGCAGCTCTCGATGACCGGGCTGATCGTCGCGCTCGACGCGTTCGGGCCGATCACCGACAACGCCGGCGGCATCGCCGAGATGGCGGACCTGCCCGAGGACGTCCGCGCGGTGACGGACCCGCTGGACGCGGTCGGCAACACGACCAAGGCCGTCACCAAGGGCTACGCGATCGGCTCGGCCGCGCTCGCTGCACTGGTGTTGTTCGTGAGCTGGCGCCAGGAGCTGATCGACGAGGCCGGCGACAAGGTGGTGAAGTCGTTCGACCTTGCGACACCCGAGGTGCTGATCGGCCTGCTGGTCGGCGGCATGATGGTCTACCTGTTCGCTGCGTTCGCGATCGAGGCGGTCGGCCGCGCCGGTGGCCAGGTCGTGGAGGAGGTGCGCAGGCAGTTCCGCGAGAAGCCGGGGATCATGGACGGCACGGAAAAGCCCGACTACGCGACCTGCGTGGCGATCGTGACGGCGCGCGCACAGCGCGAGATGATCGTGCCGGCGCTGATCCCGATCGTCTTCACGGTGGTGGTCGGAGTGCTCTCCTACCAGGCGCTCGGCGGCCTGCTGATCGGAGTGATCATCACGGGCCTGTTCGTGGCCGTGTCGATGACCTCCGGCGGTGGCGCCTGGGACAACGCGAAGAAGCTGATCGAGGACGGCGCCTTCGGCGGCAAGGGCTCTGAAGCGCACGCCGCAGCGGTGACCGGTGATACCGTCGGGGATCCATACAAGGACACCGCGGGTCCCGCGATCAACCCGATGATCAAGGTCGCGAACATCGTCGCCCTCTTGATCGTGCCGTTCATCATCTAGGAGGCACCACGCTTCGAAAACCGGCTAGCGCAGCAGTGATGGCGGCGCTGGCCGTTGCGCGTGCTGTGCGGCACGGCCCAGGCGCGTGCGGTGAAGATCGCCTCGACCCCCGTCTCGTTCCAGGTCCAGAACACCAACACGACGGCTGCCCCGGGATGCACGACGGACGGCGCCACCTACACCGTGCGGGGCCACCTCACCGCGCCGAAGAAAGGCAAGCAGTCCGGCGTCACCCTCTACTTGCACGGACTCGGGCTGGGAGAGTGGCTGTGGAACTTCCAGCCGGTCAAGGCCTACAACTTCGTGCAGGGCATGGCGCGCGCGGGCCACGCGTCGGTCAGCGTGGACCGGCTCGGCTACGGCGCCAGCGACAAGCCGTCGTCCGGCAAGAGCCTCTGCATCGGGTCGCAGGCCGACATCGCACACCAGATCGTCGGTCAGTTGAAGGCCGGGTCCTACACGTTGCAGGGCATCACGGCGCGGAAGTTCAAGCGGGTCGCGCTCGCCGGGCACTCCGCCGCCGGGCAGATCTCGATCACGGAGGCCTACACCTACCGCGACCTGAAGGCGCTGGTCGTGGTGGGCTTCTCCTTCTCGAACCTGCCCCGCGCGAACGACGAGTTCGGCTTCCAGCGGATCGCATGCGACGCGGGCGGGGACCCGGTCCCCGGCCTCACGAACTACGGGTTCTTCGGCCGCACGGACGCCGGCTTCCGCAGCACGATGTTCCACAGCGCGCCGAAGGCCGTCCAGGACGCGGGGGTCAAGCTGCACTACCCCGACCCGTGCGGGGACAACTACTCCCTGATCGACACGATCCAGAAGCAGGCCGCCAACGACCCCAAGGTGAAGGTCCCGGTGCTCGTCGCCTGCGGCCGCAACGACGTGCTGTACGCGGGCTTCGGCTGCGAGGCCCAGGCGGATCGCTTCAAGAAGGGCAGCGTTCTGCTCCTGAAGAACACAGGTCACGGAGTACCGCTCGAACGCGGTGCGAAGACGTTCAGGAAGCGGCTCGACCGCTTCCTCGACCGGTCCGGCCTCTAGCTTCCGCGGGCCTAACGGCCTATTCTGAGGGCCCGGTACTAGATGGCCAGGTTCAGACCAAAGGGGCTGGGACTCGAGCGCGTGCTCGGCGTGGGCGCGCTGTTCTCGACCGCCTACGGCAACGTCGGCTCGTCGATCTACTACGCGCTCGGGCTGGTGGCGGCGTTCGCGCTCGGCATGACGCCGGTCGTGTACCTGATCGCCGGCGGCCTGTTCGTGATGACCGCGATGACCTACGCGGAGGCGGCCACGAACTTCCCCGAGGCGGGCGGCTCGTCGAGCTTCGCGCGCCGCGCGTTCAACGAGCTGGTGAGCTTCTTCGCCGCCTGGGGCCAGATGCTCAACTACATCATCACGGTCGCGATCTCGGCGTTCTTCGTGCCGCACTACCTGGCCGTGTTCTATTCGCCCCTCGGGCACAGCCCGGGCGACGTGATCGGCGGCATCGCGATCGTCGTGCTGCTCTGCGTCGTGAACATCGTCGGCGTCACCGAGTCCGCGCGCCTGAACTTCCTGCTGGCCGTGGTGGACTTCGCGACCCAGCTGCTGCTGCTCGGTGCTCGGGGTGTTCCTGGTCCTCAGCTTCGAGACCCTGATCGACAACATCCACCTGTGGCAGGCGCCGACCGTCGGCGACTTCGTGCTCTCGATCACGATCGCGATGATCTCGTACACCGGCATCGAGACGATCTCGAACCTGTCGGAGGAGGCGCGCGAGCCCGCGCAGGCTGATCCCGCGCGCGATGGGGTTGGTGGTGATCGCGGTGATGGTCATCTACTCGGGGCTGCCGGCCGTCGCGCTCTCCGCGCTGCCGGTCCACCAGACCGCGAACGGCGACTACACCACGCAGCTCGCGACGACGTACGCGGGCGACCCGATCCTCGGCATCGTGAGGAACATGGACCTCGGGGTGTTCCAGAAGGCGATGCAGTACTACGTCGGCGTACTGGCCGCGACGATCCTGCTGATCGCGTCGAACGCCGGCATCTTCGGCGTCAGCCGGCTGACGTATTCGATGGGGCAGTACCAGCAGCTGCCCGAGCGCCTGCGCCGGATCAGCCCCCGGTTCCGCACTCCGGCGACGGCGATCGCGCGTGTTCGGCGCGATCTCGTGCGTGGTGATGATCCCGGGCCAGGCCGAGTTCCTGGGAACGCTGTACGCGTTCGGCGCGATGCTGTCGTTCACGATCGCGCACGTCTCGCTGATCGGCTTGCGCTGGCGCCTTGCGCGCAGCCGCATGCGCAAGCTGCCCGGGGACGTGGAGGTCGACCAGGAGGAGGCGTGGTACCTGGCGCCGTTCAACGTGCGGTTCCGTGGGGTGAACGTTCCCGTGTTCGCCGTGATCGGCGGTCTCGGCACGTTCGCGGCATGGATCGCCGTGATGGGCCTCTACACGACGACGCTGATCGTCGGCACGGTATGGATGGCGGTCGGGTTGATCAGCTACTACGTCTACCGGCGGCGCAAGGGCCTCGCGCTGACGGAGACGAGCAAGGTCAAGATGCCTCCGGTGGTCGGAGCGGAGCCCGTCCGCTACGCGGCCGTGCTCGTCGCATTCGAGGAGGGCACCTATTCCGAGGACGCGATGGCGACCGCCCTGAAGCTGGCCTCGCACAGGGGCGGTGACGTGCGGGTCATCACGACCGTCACGGTTCCGCAGCACCTCGACATCAGCGCGCCGCTGCCGGAGGCCGAGGCCACGGCCCAGGCGGTGATCGAGGCCGCGCGGCAGTGGGCCGGCCGGGGCCAGCGGGTGCGGGGGCGGATCGTCAAGGTGCGCCCGGACGAGGCGGGCCACCGCATCGTGCGCGAGGCGATGGAGGCGCGCTCCCAGGCGATCGTGATGCCGATGCCCGCGCGCCGCCCCTCCGGCAAGGTGCTCAGCAAGACCCTCGAGATCGTGCTGGCCAAGCGTCCGTGCCGCGTGATCGTCGACTCGGTCCCGGCAAAGCCGCTGGTGGAACGCCGGCCGGCCCGGCAGCCGGCCGCGGTCTAGGGGCCCCGGACCTTCAGCGGGCCCCGGCCCGTTGCGAAGACGCCTACCTCTGATGCTTTAATCGCGGAGGAATGGATCGTCCTTCTTTGCCTGGGGGCGATGCTGCGCCGCGACTGCGCAGGGAGGCCTTCGTGACGATCGAGCGTGGCGTCGGCACTCCCCGGCTCTTCGCGACGGCGTACAGCACCGTCGGCTCGTCCATCTACTTCGCGCTCGGGGTCGTGGCTGCCTTCGCGCTGGGGCTCACGCCGCTGGTGTTCCTGGTCGCGGGCCTGCTGTTCGTCGTGACCACGCTCACGTACTTCGAGGGCATGACCCTCCACCCCGAACGGGGCGGCTCGGCGGTGATGGCCCGCTACGCGTTCAACGAGCTGTTGAGCTTCATCGCGGGCTGGGCGATCCTGCTCGACTTCCTGATCCTGATCGCGATCAGCACCCTTTCGATCGGCCACTACCTGACGGCGTTCTCGAGCGACTTCGGGGACGACGGCGCGACACTTGCGATCGCGCTGCTGGTGCTGTTCGTGGTGGCCCGCTACAACTACCTCGGCAAGGCTCCACGCGGGCGCCGCACGATCGCGCTGTCGATCATCGACATGGCGCTGGTGCTGATGATCGTCGGACTCGGGCTGGCCACGGCCTTCGACCCCGCCGCGATCACGGACAACGTGCACGTCGGCGAGGTGCCGACATGGGCGGACCTCATCTTCGGCATGACGGTCGCGGTGATCGCCTTCACGGGCATCGAGGCCGCCGCGAACCTCGCGCCCGAGGTGCGTGTCGGCAAGGAGGCCCTGCGCCGCACGGTCGGAGCCGGGGCGGCGGTGGTGCTGCTGGTGTTCGTGGGGATGTCGGTCGTCGCGCTGATGGCGCTGCCCGTCGCGCCCGGCGTCCCGATGTCGGTCGACAACCAGACGACGACTGGTTACGGCACCGAGCTCGGCGGCCGCTACATCGAGGCGCCGGTCCTCGGCGTCGTGCAGGCGCTCACCGGCGGCTTCGCCGGCGACCTGCTGTCGTACGCCGTGGCGATCGTCGCGATGCTGGTGCTGAGCCAGGCCGCCAACGCGGGCATGGTCGGCATCGCGCGCACCGCGTACACCTTGGCCACACACCGGCAGATCCCGCGCGGCGTCGCGCGCCTGCACCCGCGCTACGGCACGCCGTGGATGCTGATCGCGATCTTCTCGGTGTTGGCGTTCGGGCTCGTGATCCCGCTCGACATCGAGCTGCTCGCGGGCATGTTCGCGTTCGGTGCGCTGATCGCCTTCTCGATCGCGCACCTGTCGGTGTGCGTGCTGCGGTTCAAGGAGCCCAGCCGCCCGCGCGCCTACAAGGTGCCGCTGAACGTGCGTGTGCGCGGCCGGGAGCTGCCGGTGCCGGCGGTGGTGGGCGCCGTGCTGTCGATGGCCGCGTGGGTCGGCACGTTCCTCTACCACGACGAGGCGCGCCTCTTCGGGTCGGCGTGGATGGCGTTCGGCCTCCTGCTGTACGTCGGCTACCGGTCGCGCGAGGGCCTGTCGCTGACGCGCATGGTCGAGGTGCCCGCCGAGCGCTTGTCGAAGGAGCCCGAGCTCGAGTACGCGCGGATCCTGGTCCCGATCTTCGGGGAGGAGCTGGACGACGACATCATGAGCACCGCCGGGCAGCTCGCCAGCGATCCCGACAGCGGCGGGGCCACGATCGACGCGGTGTACGTGCACGTGGTCCCGATGTCACTGCCGCTCGACGCCCAGCTGCCGGAGGAGCGGCTCGCCCGCGCCGACGCCGTCCTCCAGCGGGCGAAGCAGGTGGGCGAGGAGTACGAGGGCGTGCGGGTCACCGTGGAGCAGGTGCGCGGCCGCAGGGAGGGGGCGGCGATCGTCGAGGCGGCTCGCGATCGGCGGGTCGAGGCTATCGTGATCGGGGCAGAGCCTCCGTCCCGTATCAAGGGGGGAGGGCTGCTCGGCGGGATCGCCGGCGCCCGCCAGCATGAGCTCGGGGAGGTGACCGCCTATGTCCTGGAGAAGGCCCCGTGCCGAGTGCTCGTCACGGCGCCGCCTGACGGCGCCGGCGCGGCAGAGCACGTGCAGGATGGAGAGTTGGATTTAATGACTGACGCAAATCGTTCCGAATGAGCAGGGGAAAGCAATGACATCGCCCGCCCAAGGATCTGGCAGGTCATCGTGTTCGTGCTGATCGTCGGCTGCGGCCGAGTCGGTTCCGCGATCGCGAAGCGCACGCTCCGCCAGGGACACGAGGTGAGCGTGCTCGACGAGAACCAGGAGGCCCACGCGCTCCTGGACCACGATCTGGACCAGAGCTGGGAGGACTCCGGCGGCCGGTTCACGGTTGGGACGGCACTCGAGGTGGATGCCCTCTACGAGGCGGGCATCGACCGCGCCGACGTGGTCGTCTGCTCCACCGACGGCGACAACACCAACATCATCGTGGCGCAGCTCGCGAAGAAGCGTTTCCAGGTGCCGAAGGTCGTCGTACGCGTGCTCGACCCCTATCGCGCGGACTGGTACTCGCAGCAGGGACTCCACACCGTGTGCCCGACGCAGGTCGCGATCGACATGCTCAGCGAAGCGGTGATCGGCGACGTCGGAGCGGTGCCCGAGGAGGCCGCTTCCTGATGTACATCATCGTCGCCGGAGCCGGGAAGGTCGGTTGGAACCTCGCGCGGGAGCTGATCGGGGAGGGGCACGAGGTGACCCTGATCGAGTCCGACCGCAACCGCTATCTCGTGGTCGAGGAGGAGCTCGAGCACAACGTGCAGCACGGCGACGCCTCCGAGCTGTGGGTGCTCGAGCGCGCCGGGATCGTGCGCGCCGACATGGTGGTGGCGGTCACCGGCGACGACGAGGACAACATGCTGATCTCCCAGGTGGCGAAGGAGAAGTACCTCGTCGAGCACACGATCGCGCGCGTCAACAACCCGCGCAACCTGGAGCACTTCGAGCTGCTCGGCGTGCGTCCCGTCGTGTCCGCGACCGACCTGATCCTGAGGCTGATCGAGCACGAGGTGCCGCATCACGGCCTCGTGCACCTGCTCGACCTGCGCCAGGAGCAGCTCGAGATCATCGAGCTGGAGGTGGCGGAGGATGCGCCGGCGGCGGGCAAGCAGATCGGGGAGCTGGAGCTGCCCGACGGCTGCCTGGTCGTGTCCGTGCTTCGCAACGGCACGGGGTTCGTGCCCAAGGCCGACACGATGATCGCGCCCGGCGACGAGGTGCTGGCCGTGCTGAACCCGGGCGACGAGCCCGCGGTGTGCGCGCTGTTCGGGGCCTACAGGGCCGACGGCGTGAGTCCCACCGCGTAGCCGATCCGCGTAGTCGCACGCGTGCCGCTCAAGCGCGCGCCGCGCGCTGCCGAATCCTTCACGGGACGATGCGAAGTGTTCGCAGAACCGCATGCCTGCTGGCCGCCGGCCTCGCGCTGGTTCTGGCCGGCTGCGCCGGCGTCGGCGACAAGCCGGCCGAGGGCCTGATCAGCAACGTCGACAAGGCCCACAACGCGGCCTCCATCGCCGGGCTGCAGACCAGCCTCGTGACGGCCGCGCTCGTGCAGGCTGCCGCGCCGGGCGAGAGCGCCGACAACCTGGTCGCCGCGCTGCAGGCAAAGGACCCGACCAACCGCTACACGACGGCGACGCCCACAGCTGCGGGAATCGTGCAGGTCATGGGCGGCGGCGGTGGACCGCTGATGCTCGTCTCGATCAACTCCGCTCCCACGTCAGGCCGCGAGCCCTACTACGTCGCGGCGTGGCAGGGACAGGGCACCACGATGTACTACGTGGGGCACCAGCCGCCCGCGTACGCGGCAGGCACTCCGGCCGGACCCGGCTGGAGCGCGTCGCTCCCGCAATAGTGCCTTCGATCCCGGGGTCGCGTGGCGCGTTTGCGAACGCGCATGACATCGTTTCGCCATGAGCGACGGCCAACTGATCCTCGTCGGGGGCGCGCTGCTGGCCGCGGGACTCGCGGCCTCGCTGTTTGCGGCGCGGTTCCGCGTGCCCGCGCTGGTCCTGGTGCTGATCGCCGGCATGGCGATCGGCTCCGACGGGACCGGCTGGATCGAGTTCGGCGACTACGAGGTGGCGCGCCGGATCGGGATCGTCGCGCTCGCGCTGATCCTGTTCGAGGGCGGACTCGCAGCCGGGTGGAGCGAGGTCCGTCCGGTGCTGCGGGCGGCCGTCAGCCTGGCGTTCGTCGGGACCATCCTGACCGCGCTGCTCACGGGGTTCGTGGCCGCCTGGGTGTTCGACCTGTCCACGCTCGAGGGCTTGCTGGTCGGCTCGATCATCGCCGCGACGGATGCAGCCGCCATCTTCTCGGTGCTGCGCACCTCCACCCTGCGGCGCCGGCTGGCGCAGACGCTCGAGGGGGAGTCGGGCCTCAACGACCCGGTCGCCGTGCTGCTCGTGCTCGGCTTCATCGACTGGATCCAGGGCCCAACTACGGCATCCTCGACATGGTCGGGTTCTTCGCGCAGCAGCTGTCCATCGGTCTCGCGGTGGGCCTGGCGGCGGGCTTCGCGGGGGTGGAGCTGGTGAAGCGCTCGCGGCTGGCGAGCGGCGGCCTGTACCCGGTGGCGACGCTGGCGATCGCGGCGGTCGCCTTCGGCGGCGCGGATGTGCTGCACGGCTCGGGCTTCCTCGCCGTGTATCTCGCGGGCCTGGTGCTCGGCAGCCGCGAGATCCCGGCGCGACGGACGGTCGCGGCGTTCCACGAGGGGCTCGCGTGGGTCGCCCAGGTCGCGCTGTTCTTCACGCTCGGCCTGCTGGTGTTCCCGCAGGATCTGGCGGACGTGGCGGTGAAGGGCACGATCGTGGCCTTCGTCTCCGTCGTGGTTGCGCGGCCGCTGGCGACGTTCGTCGCCACGGCCCTGGACCGTTATTCGTTCCGAGAACGGGTGTTGCTGGGATGGGGCGGGCTGCGCGGGGCCGTGCCGGTCGTGCTGGCGACGTTCCCCGTGATCGAGGGCGTGCCGCGCAGCCGGGAGTTCTTCAACATCGCGTTCTTCGCCGTCCTGCTGTCGACGCTGCTGCAGGGTGCGACGCTGGAGCCGCTCGCCCGGAGGCTGGGCCTGACGACCTCGGACCCGGCGCTGCCGCGCCCGCTGGCGGACACGGCGGCGGCGCAGAGCCTCGGGGCGGAGATGGTCGAGTTCCCGATCGCGCGCGGAGATGCGATCGTCGGGTTCGCGGTGCGCGACCTCGGACTGCCGCGCGAGGCGCTCGTCAACGTGATCGTGCGAGGGGGGAGGGCGATCCCACCGCGGGGCTCGACCAAATTGGCCAGCGGAGACGTCCTGCACATCCTCATCCGCTCCGAGGCGGTCAAGCAGATCTATCCGCTGCTGGAGCGCTGGCGCCAGGGCCCCATCCGCCGCGAGATCGCCGGCGACGAGGAGGTCTGGATGACGATGCCCGTCTACCGCGCGCGCCCGCGCGACCCGGGAGACGTTTGAGTCAGGCTGCCAGCCGCTTGTTCTTCGAGCCGAAGTTCGGCGTCTGGCTGTGGCAGTTCGGGCAGAGCAGCTCGAAGGTTCTCGAGCCGGTTGTCGTGCCGGTCGCCGTTGATGTGGTGGAGGCATAGGGAGAGCGACCGCTCGCGCCACCTGTTGATGCCGCACTGCTCGCACTCGTTGCGCTTGATGCCGGCTGCGATCAGCCGCCGTTTGATGTTGTGCCGGTCTCGTGGCGCAGCGACGAGTAGCTTGTCCAGCGCCATGGCCCTTGGCCTTGGAACGACAGCACGTCGCTCGACTGCCTTGAACCAAGCCCCGCGCGTGAAACCGAATCGGTTGATGCACTCAGCTACAGAATGCCCCTCGTCGTAATAGCGCTGTATCGCGGCCCAGTCGTAGCGGACTGCGCACCGGTCCTGCATCGCGAACCCAAGCTTTCGCTTGTGGTAGCAGACGGTTGGCTTCGAAATCGCGAGATCAGTCGCTATCTCGGCTAGGGAATTCCCCTCGGCCAGCAGCTCACGGACCCGTTCGCGAGTTCGCTTGCCCACTGGCTATCCTCCTTGATTCCATTGCGGGGTCGTCTAACGGCAGGACACGGGTTTCTGGTATCCGTTATCGGGGTTCGAATCCCTGCCCCGCAGCTGAATTTCGCCCAACGCTACCGGCGGCGTCGGACAGAACGTATGTTCGCCTACGCGGCCGCCTGCTCCGACCAGCTGCGGTACAGCCGCGCGTAGGCGCCGCCCGCCTCGATCAGCTCGTCGTGTGAGCCGACCTCGACCACCTCGCCGCCCTCGAGCACGGCGATCCGGTCCGCGTTCATGACCGTCGACAGCCGGTGCGCGATCACGATCGAGGTGCGGCCCGCGAGCAGCTTCCGCAGCCCCTGCTCGATCGCCGCCTCGGCGTGCACGTCGACGTTCGCGGTCGCCTCGTCCAGCACCAGGATCCGCGGATCGGCGATCAGCGCCCGTGCCAGCGCCACCAACTGCCGCTGGCCGGCCGACAGCCGGCTGCCGCGCTCGCCGACCTCGGTCTCGTAGCCCTCGGGCATCGCCTTGATGAACTCGTGCGCGCCGACCGCCTTCGCGGCGCCGACCAGCTCCAGCTCGCTCGCCCCCGGGCGCCCGAACTCGATGTTCTCGCGCACGGTCCCGGCGAACAGGAACCCCTCCTGCGGAACGATCCCGAGCTGGCGGCGCAGGCTCGCCTGCGTGACGTCGCGCAGGTCGGTCCCGTCCACGCGCACGACGCCGCGCTGCGGGTCGTAGAACCGCGCAACCAGCTTCGCCAGCGTGGACTTCCCCGCGCCGGTCTCGCCGACCAGCGCAAGCGTCTCGCCCGCGCCGACGCCCAGCGACACGTCACGCAGCGCCCACGCCGTCGCGACCTCATCGTCGTCCGGGTCGCCGTAGCAGAACCACACGCGATCGAACTCGACGTCGCCCCGGATCGTCGCCAGCTCGTGCGCGCCGGGACTGTCCTGCATGTCCGGCTCGGTCTCGAGCAGGTCGAAGATCTTGTCGATCGCCGCGACGCCCTGCTGGTAGGTCACGTACAGGTTCGACAGCTGCTGGATCGGGTCGAAGAAGCTCTGCAGATATCCGACGAACGCGACCAGCACCCCGATCGTGATCTGCCCGTCGATCGCCTGGTAGCCGCCGTACAGGACGATCACCGCGGTACCGATCGACGACAGCAGCTCCACGCCGGGGAAGTACGTCGCGTTCAGCTGCACGGTCCGGTAGTTGACCGCGCGGTGCTCCTCGTTCAGCTCCGCGAAGCGCTCGACGTGGCGCGGCTCCTGCCCGAAGGCGCGCACGATGCGCACCCCCGACAGCGTCTCCTGCAGGTACGCGGTGACGTTTGCGATCTTCTCGCGCACCGCCCGGTATGCGCCGGCCGAGAAGTAGCGGAACGCGCCGCTCCCGAGCGCGAGCAGGGGGAAGGTCGCAAGGAACACGACGACCGCGAGCTCGACGTCCAGCAGCAACAGGATGACGACGGTGCCCACCAGCGTGAGCGTGCTCGAGAACAGCGTCACGATCCCGTCGGTGACGAGCTGGTCCAGCGCCTGCACGTCGTTGGTCAGACGCGAGATCAGCACGCCCGTCTTGCGCCGGCTGAAGAAGCCGATCGACTGGCGCTGCAGATGCGTGAAGATGCGCAGGCGCAGATCCTGCAGCACGCGCTGGCCGACCCACCCCACGAGATAGGTCTGCAGGTACGTCGCGCCCCAGTACAGGAGGGCGGCCACCAGGAACAAGGCCACGATCAGATTCAGCGCGGCCAGGTCCCCGGGCGTGATGCCGTCGTCGATCGCCAGCTTGGCGAGGTAGGGCGGAGCGAGGCTCGCCGCCGTCGCCAGCACCAGCGACAGGAACGCCACGATCGCGCGCCCGCGGTACGGGCGCAGCAGCTGGGCCACGCCGCGCAGGCGCCGCAGCCGGTCGCGGCCGCTCGATCCTGCGTCTGGCCGGGGAATCAATCTCATGACCGCGCGGCCCTCACCTCTGCGATCTCGTCCTCGTCGGGCTCGCCGCCGTCGAGGCCGCTGAGCGCCGCCCCGAGGCGCGGCATGCCCTTGTCCACGATCTCCGCGTACAGCTCGCTCGAGTCGAGCAGCTCCTCGTGCGTGCCCTGCGCGGCTATGCGCCCGCCCTCCATCACGATCACGCGGTCGGCGAGCGCGATCGTCGAGAGGCGGTGCGCGATCACGAGCGTCGTGCGTCCCTCCATCACCTCGCGCAGCGCACGCTTGATCTCGCGCTCGGTGGCGGCGTCCACGCTCGCGGTCGCGTCGTCGAGCACCAGCACGCGCGGGTCGGTCACGATCGCGCGCGCGATCGCGATGCGCTGGCGCTGCCCGCCCGACAGCGTCAGCCCGCGCTCGCCGACGAGCGTCTCGTAGCCGTCGGGGAGGCTCCTCGATGAACTCGTGTATCTGTGCACGCTGCGCCGCGGTCACGACCTCGTCGAAGGTCGCCTCCGGGCGCGCGTAGGCGATGTTGTCGCGCACGGTCGCCGAGAACAGGAAGCCGTCGTCGGGAACCAGCGCGATCGAGTGGCGCAGCTCCGCGGGATCCAGCTCGCGCACGTCCACGCCGTCGACGCTCACCGCTCCCCCTGTCACGTCGTACAGGCGCGCGACCGCGGCCACGAGCGTGGTCTTCCCCGACCCCATCGGACCCACGATCGCGACCGTCTCGCCCGGCGCGACGTCGAGGGTGACGTCGGTGAGCGCGGGCGCGCTCGTCGCCGTAGGCGAGCGTCACGTGGTCGAAGCGGATGCGCCCGCCGCCGGCCGGCAGCGCCACCGGATGGTGCGGCGCCTCGAGGCGCGGCGCGCGGTCGAGCAGCTCGAACACGCGGTTGCCCGACGCGACCGCGCGCTGCGCCAGGCCCAGCGCGATGCCGAGCATGCGCATCGGGAACATCAGCATCATCAAGTAGGTGTTGAAGGCGACGAACTCGCCCAGGGAGATGGAACCGTTCACCACCTGGCGGCCGCCGACCAGCAGCACGGCCGCGAGCCCGAGGTTCGGGAGGAACGAGATCATCGGCGTGTAGAACGCACGCAGGCGGGTGGAGAACATGCTCTGGTCGAACACGCGGCCGACCTTGTGCGTGAAGCGCTCCTGCCGCTCCTCCTCGCGCGCGAACGCCTTCACCACGCGGATGCCGGAGATGCTCTCCTCGGCCTCGGCGGTCAGCTCCGCGATCCGCTGCTGCACCTCCTGCAGCGCGGGTCGCGAGTGCCGGCCGTAGCGCGCGGCCGCGAGGACCACGAGCGGCACCGGCGCGAGCGTGATCGCGGCGAGCGACGGCTGGAGGATGAACATCACCACCGCCGCGAGCACGATCGTGAGGAAGTTCTGGAGGATGAAGATCAGCCCGTAGCCGAGGAAGAAGCGCACCGACTGCAGGTCGACGGTCGCGCGCGACATCAGCTGCCCGGTCTGCTGGCGGTCGAAGAAGCCCAGCTCGAGCGACTGGAGGTGGCGGTACACGCCGGTTGCGCAGGTCGTACTCGACCCCGAGCGACACCCTGCCCGAGATCAGGCGGCGCGGAATCGCGAGCCCGAGGCGCAGGACGCCGGCTCCCACGATCGCGAGCGCCAGCGGCAGCACCATGTCGCGGTCGTGGTCCTCGATCGCGTTGATGGCCGCGCCCGAGCAGCAGCGGGATCGCGAGGGTGCCCGCGATGGCGAGGCAGCTGAGCACGAGCGACCAGACCGAGGCCCGCATATGGGGCCGCAGGAAGCCGAGCATGCGTACAAAGCTCCTCACCGTGAAAAAGCTTACTTCAGTAAGTGAAGTAGTCGGGAGCGCCTTGGATTCGTGCTATTAGCTGAGTACGATCTCAGCCAGGATTCGAGAGGGGGAACGATGGTGAAGCGCTCGACGTTGGCGGTCCTCGCGGCTGTGTTGCTGCTGCCCGCGACGAGCCATGCGGCGTTCCCCGGCGCCAACGGCAAGATCGCGTTCGCAGCGCGGCGGGCGACATCTGGACGATGAACCCGGACGGCACGCGGTCAGGTGAACCTCACGAACACCGCCGCGGATCGAGTACAACCCGGCCTGGTCGCCCGACGGCAACCAAATCGCGTTCGACCGGCGTCATCGGCCCGGCTTCAACCGTCAGCTGTTCGTGATGAACGCCGACGGCACCGGCAGCGACCACCCGTCCCGAACACGTCCGGGCGGCGACGACCCCGACCTGGTCGCCCGACGGCGACGCAAGCTCGCTTACATCGTTCGCAGTGCGGGACCGTCCATCGCCAGGATCAACTGGGACGGCACCGGCAGAGACGTTCGTGGTCGCTGGCGGGGACGACCGCTGCGCGACCCTCGTGGTCGCCCGACGGCAGCACGGATCGCGTTCTCCGCACGACGGTCAGGTCTTCGACCCGACTCCATGCGGTACGACATCGTCATGTGACGCGGTCGACGGACGGCAACGTCACCTCATGCGTGCGGGATCGACCAGAGCGATCGATCAACGCTGACCCGAACTGGTCGCCGGATGCCCCGAGCATCGCCTTCGACCGGCGACTGTACGGCATGCCGCCCACGGGATCACACTGATCGACCCCGACGGGACCGATCGCATCGACTCGCCGGCACTGTTGCCGACCGGCGACCGGCCGGCATGGTCGCCGGACGGCACGCAAGATTGCCTACGGCGGGGGCGACATCCGCATCAAGAGCTGGTGAGCGCAGACGGCACGGAACATCGTCGACCGACCGATGGAGACCGGCCCGACTGGCAACCGATCCCGATCAACTCCTACCCCCGCCCCAAGGGCGCGACCCCGCTGCGCGCCTCGCTGACCACCGCCTACAACCAGTGCACCGCCCCCAACCGCACCCACGGCCCGCCGCTCGCCTTCCCTTCCTGCGCGAGCCCGCAGAAGACCTCGTCCCACCTCACGGTCGGCACCGGCGACTCCAACGGCCTGCCCGCCCGCAACGAGGGCTACGTGACGCTCACCACGATCGTCGGCGCCCCGGGCGCCCCCGACGACGCCGACGTCGCGATCCAGGTCTTCATGGACGACGTGTTCACCGAACGCATTGGCCGACTACGCCGGCGAGCTGCGCGCCCACGTCGCGCTGCGCATCACCGACAAGGACAACACGCCCGAGCCCGGGCGGCCCCGGCGCCGCCACGACCACGGAGATCCCCCTGGACGTGATCGCGACCTGCACGCCGGTCGCAGACCCCCAGGAGGGCTCGACGTGCAGCGCCACCACGACCGCGGACGCGCTTGCGCCCGGCACCGTGAAGGAAAGCCGGCGCACGATCTGGCAGCTGGGCCGCGTCGAGCTCTACGACGGCGGCGCTGACGGCGACGCGAACACCCCCGCGGGCGACACGCTGTTCGCGACGCAGGGGATGTTCATCCCGTGATCGCACGGGCGGCTCTGGTCGCCGCAGTACTCGCCGCTTTGGCGATACCGCCGGTCGCAAACGCCGCCTTCCCTGGCCAGAACGGCAAGATCACGTTCGTGCGCGGCGACGACATCTGGACGATGAACCCCGATGGGACCGCGCAGGTGAACTTGACGAACAGCGCGGCGACCGAGTCGAACCCTGCATGGTCGCCGGACGGCAACCGGATCGCGTTCGACCGCGCGGCGTCCGGGAACCAGCAGATCTACATGATGTTCGCCGACGGCTCCGGGGCGACGCCGGTAACGACCCAGTTCAACGGCAATTCCGACCCAGCCTGGTCCCCTGACGGTACGCAGCTCACGTACGTCTTCCTCGGGACCGACATCGCCAGGATCAACATCGACGGCACCGGCAACACCGATCTAGCCGAAGCCGATGCTCCTCCCATCGATCCCGAGTGGTCGCCCGATGGCAGCGACGATCGCTGTCACCGTGGACACGTCGCCGGGCTGGCCGGGATGCATCCTCGATGTCCTGACGTTCGATGCCGACGACGGCGACAACCTCGCGAACCCCACATGCACGGGCGACCAATCCTTCAACAGCTACCCGAACTGGTCTCCTGACTCGACCAAGATTGCTTTCGTTACCGACAACACCTGCTACCCGCCGGGTCCGGCCTGCGAGCTGCCAGGGATCACGACGATCAACCGCGACGGAACGGACCGGCAGCACGTTTCAGGCGGAGGCCTGCCGGCGTGGTCACCCGACGGGAGCAAGTTCGTGCTCGTAGGCGCCGGCTCGTCAGGTCCGCACATCTGGACGATGAACGCGGACGGGACCGGGGCTCTCGACATCACAACCGGATCGTTCCCCGACTGGCAGCCGATCCCCATCAACTCCTACCCCCGCCCCAAGGGCGCGACCCCGCTGCGCGCCTCGCTCACCACCGCCTACAACCAGTGCACGGCGCCCAATCGCACGCACGGCCCGCCGCTCGCCTTCCCCTCCTGCGCCAGCCCGCAGAAGTCGCTCGTCCCACCTCACGGTCGGCACCGGCGACTCCAACGGCCTGCCCGCCCGCAACGAGGGCTACGTGACGCTCACGACGATCGTCGGCGCCCCGGGCGCCCCCGACGACGCCGACGTGCGCGATCCAGGTCTTCATGGACGACGTGTTCACGAACGCGCTGGCCGACTACGCCGGCGAGCTGCGCGCACACGTCGCGCTGCGCATCACCGACAAGGACAACACGCCGAGCCCGGGCGGCCCCGGCGCCGGCACCACCACGGAGATCCCCCTGGACGTGATCGCGGCCTGCACGCCGCGTCGCAGACCCCCAGGAGGGCTCGACCTGCACCGCCACCACGACCGCGGACGCGCTCGCGCCCGGCACCGTGAAGGAGAGCCGGCGCACGATCTGGCAGCTGGGCCGCGTCGAGCTCTACGACGGCGGCGCCGACGGTGACGCCAACACCCCCGCGGGCGACACGCTGTTCGCGACGCAGGGGATCTTCATTCCGTGAGAGCGCTGCGCGCTCGCTAGCCGCGCTGCTGGCGTCGTTGCTGGCACCTGCGGTCAGCGATGCCGCGTTCCCCGGCGCCAACGGCAAGATCGCGTTCGTGCGCGCGAACGACATCTGGACCATGAACGCGGACGGCACCAACCAGGTGAACATCACCAACAGTGCTGGGTCCGAGCACAATCCTGCTTGGTCTCCGGACGGCCAGCGGATCGCGTTCGACTCGACCATCGGCTCGGACACGCGGGTGTACGTCATGTTCGCGGACGGCACCGGCGTGACGCCGGTCACGACCACGCAGCGCTACGACCCCACATGGGCACCCGACGGCAACGAGCTCGCGTACATAGGCCCCGGTTCCAACGTTTCCTCGGTCTATAGGTCAACGCGGACGGCACCGGGGAGACTTTGCTCGCTGACGGCAATTCTCCTGAATCGCCATCTTGGTCGCCGGACGGAAGCAGAATCGCGTTCACCGACCCGATCTACTTCGAATGTGCATCAGCGTTGTGGATCACTGACACCGACGGAGATCCCTACGACTGGGACGATTACTTCAGAGTGACTTGCACCAGCTGGGCGGACAACTCGCCGAACTGGTCTCCCAACGGCAGTCGGCTTGTATTCACATCCAGCACGACATGTGACGGGTGCTTCCCGCCGCTGCTCACCACGATCGATCCAGACGGAACTGACCGCGCGACCCTTTCAGGCGTTACCGGCCAGACACCCGCATGGTCCCCGGACGGCAGCAAGATCGCGTACTCCGCCGGCGACTCGGTTCCCCGGATCAAGACTGTCAATGCTGACGGCACCAACATCGTGGATCTCGCCGAGGGCCATTCTCCCGACTGGCAACCGATCCCGATCAACTCCTACCCGCGCCCCAAGGGCGCGACGCCGCTCCGTGCCTCGCTCACCACCGCCTACAACCAGTGCACCGCCCCGAACCGCACCCACGGCCCGCCGCTCGCCTTCCCCTCCTGCGCGAGCCCGCAGAAGACCTCGTCCCACCTCACGGTCGGCACCGGCGACTCCAACGGCCTGCCCGCCCGCAACGAGGGCTACCTGCGCTCGAGACGATCGTGGGCGCCCCCGGCGGCCCCGACGACGCCGATGTACGCGATCGGTCTTCATGGACGACGTGTTCACGAACGCGCTGGCCGACTACGGCGGTGAGATCAGCGCGCACGTCGCGCTGCGCATCACCGACAAGGACAACACCCCGCACCCGGGCGGCCCCGGGGCGGGCACCACGACCGAGATCCCCTTGGACGTGATCGCCTCGTGCATCGGCGTGGCAGACCCCTCAGGACGGCTCGTCTGCGCCGCGTCAACGACGGCGGACGCGCTTGCCCCTGGCACGGTGAAGGAGTCGCCGGCGCACGATCTGGCAGCTGGGCCGCGTCGAGCTCTACGACGGCGGCGCCGACGGCGATGCCAACACCCCGTGCGGGCGACACGCTGTTCGCGACGCAGGGCGTCTTCATCCCCTAGCGCCCCGGCGCCGAAGCTACCCTTCGGGGGCCGATGCGGGCGCTCCTCCGTACCCACTGGCCCATCGTCATCGTCCTCGCCGTCGCGACCGTCGTGCGCGTCGGCGTCGCGATCGCGTACTGGCCGGCCGTGTTCTTCGGCGACTCGTGGTCGTACCTGAACCTCGCCTACGAGGGCGGGTTCGCGCCGGACCGGCCGAGCGGCTACCCGCAGGCGCTCCATCTGCTGTCGGTGTTCGGGCGCGATCTCGGGACGATCACGATCGCGCAGCACCTCGCGGGGCTCGTCACCGGAGTGCTCGTGTACGCGCTGATGCTGCGGCTGCGCCTGCCGCGCTGGCTCGCCACGGTGGGAGCCGCCGTCGTGGTGCTCGACGCCTACGCGATCGCGCTCGAGCAGCAGGTGCTGGCCGAGGCGTTCTTCACGCTCGCGCTCGTCGCTTCGTTCTTCTTCGTCGTCGGGCGTGACCGCACACCGGTGTCGCTGGCCGCGGGCGGACTGCTGCTCGCGCTCGCTGCCACGATGCGCACCGCGGCGCTGTTCGCGATCCCGGTGTGGCTGATCTATGTGCTGTGGTCGCACCGCGCGCTGCGGCTCGTCGTGCCGGCCGCGCTCGCGCTCGTCGTGCCGCTGCTCGCCTACTCGGCGTGGCACTACCGCGGACACCGGGCGCTTCGGCCTGACGCAGGCGGACGGCTGGTTCCTGTACGGGAGGGTGGGGGAGATCGCCGACTGCGGCGGCGCGGACATCGCGCGCGAGGCCCGCCCGCTGTGCGCGCGCAACGCGCGCGACCGTCGCGAGGGCGCGGCGTACCACATCTGGAATGCCGACGGCCCGGCCCGGCGCGTGTTCGGCGGGATCAGCCGTGACCCGCAAGCAGCAGGCACGCTCCAACCGGATCCTGCGCGACTTCGCGTTCGCGATCATCCGCGACCGTCCCGGGCCGCTACGCGGACCTCGTGTGGGACGACTTCACGCGCTACTTCGACGCCGACGCGGTGTCGCGCGGCAACTCCGACCTCGCCGTGCAGCTGCCCCAGTTCGGCCGCCTGGTCGGCAACAACGAGGTGGCCCGCGATCGCTGGTTCCCCGGCTTCGTGCCGCACGTGCAGCCGCCCGCGCGGCGCATGCGCGACTACCACCAGCGCGGTGCACACCCCGCGCACCGCTGATGGGAGCGCTGGCGCTGGCCGCGGTCGCCGCGCTGCTCGTCTCCGCCGCTGGCCGCACTGCTGCGCCGCACACCGCTGCCCCGGCGGCGGGAGGTGTTCCTGCTGAGCGGCGCGGCGCTCGCGATGCTGCTGGGGACGGCCGCCACGTCGGAGTTCGTGCTGCGCTACCTCATCCCGGTCGTGCCGTTGCTCGTGTGCGGCGGGGCCGCCGCGTGCGCCGACCTGGTCGCGGCGGCCGCACGGCTCGTGGCGCGCGTCGCGCCCGGCCGGACCGCCGAGCCGGCCGCCGGTTAGTGACCTAGCGCGGATCGAAGAACAGCACGGCGCCGATCACCACCATCGTGGCGGCGATCGCGTTGATGGCGGTCGAGAGATCGCCGACCAGCAGGATCAGCGTGCCGGTCACGAACAGCGGGAACCCAGCGCCCATCGCGAGGCCGGCGGGCTTGGGGCTCGACTGCTCCGGAAAGCGGTAGCCGCATCCGCGGCAGCGCGCCGCGCGCTCGCGCGTTTGGCGGCTGCACCGAGGGCAGGTTTTCCGCATGGTCAACTGCATGCTCGTCCGCGCGATTCTCCCACCGAGGCGGGCCGGCGGCCATTGGCCCGGACTATGATCGGCAGGTGGATGTCCCGCACGGCCAAGCAGACCGGGCTCGTCGCGCTGATGGTGGTCGGCGGGCTGATGCTGTGGTTCGGCAACCCCGTGATCTGGCTCTGGATCGGGTCGCAGATGTCGGAGACAGCAGAGCGCGAGCATGGGCCCGTACGCAGTCGTGGCGTTCGGGGTCATCGGCTCGACGATCGCGGTCGCCTGGGCCCTGGCGCGAATCCATCGGCGCTACCAGGCGGTCAGCGGCAAGATCCCGACGGTGCGAGTGCGGCTCCCGTGGATGCGCAGCCTACGCGGGGACGAGGACTCGCGGCCCGAGGTCACCGTGCTCGACGTGGTGGTCGTCTCGACCGCCCTGCTGGGCATCCTCGCGGCCGCCTTCTGGTTCATCTTCCTGGCCGGCTCCCCGCTGCCAAGCGCCTGATGCGGCCGTCGCTTGCGGCGGTGCTGGCGGCCGTCGTGCTCGCCGTCGCGGCCTGCGGCGGAGACAACTCGGGCAACGACTCCGCGCAGAGCTCGGTCCAGACCGAGCCGCTCCCGCCCGCATCGCAGACGCAGACGTGGGGACCAGACGCAGCCCTCCGACAAGCAGGGCGGGTCGGTGGAGAGCGAGGCGGAGCTGAAGCCGAAGATCGAGCTGGACAAGAGCGAACCGGCGCCGCCTGCGCCTCCCAAGCAGCGCAAGCAGGTGCCGAACGAGCCGCAGTCGAAGGCGCAGCGCAAGGCGCAGGCCAAGCAGGCCTACGAGTCGTCGCGCTTCTTCTGCAAGGCCGCCGGGATCGAGGGCCTGCGACGCGAATACAGCATCGCGAGCAGCGATCCCAAGGCGATCGCCCGCGAGGCCGCGCGGCGCACCTACTCCCGCGGCGACGCCGCCGCCGTCTACTCGGGTTGCCTGGCAGGCCTGCGCGAAGCCCAGAACTAGCGGGGCAGCACGAGATCGGCCGGTTCAGTCCGACCGGGTGACTACTTTCAGGGCCGAATCCACCAGGCGTCCCGGCGCAGGATGCGCCGGGACGCTGCAGAAAGCCACGCGAAATGGTTCTGTCCCGCATCGCATTTGGCTACTTCACGCTGATCTTGGTCCTGGCGCTCGTGCTCCCCGGGCACTAGCACCTACCGAGATCGGTTCCGCGCCGCTCCCAGGACGGGGATTCCCGCTCCTCGATCAGGGCTTCATTCGTACGATCTGGTTGTCCTGCGAGGCGGCCACCCAGACCGAACCGAAACCGACCGCCACGTCGGTCAAGCCCGTTCCCACGCGGACCGGCTTGCCCACCGTCTCGTTCTTCGCCGGATCGATCCGCGCAAGCGTGTCGTCCTTCGAGTTGACGACCCAGACGTAGCCCAGGCCGGTCGCGAGGTCGGCGGGACCGGAGCCCACGCCTTTGATCGTGGCGCTCACGCGTCCCGTCCTCGGGTCGATGCGCGAGACCGAGCCGTCGCCCGAGTTCGCGACCCAGACCGCGCCCGCCCCGACCGTGATGCCGGCGGGGGCTGCGCCGACCGGGATCGGCGCGCCGACCACCTTCCCGTCCGGGTCGATGCGCGTGACGGAGTCGTCGCCCAGGTTCGCGACCCACACCGAACCGGCTCCGGCCGCGATCGCGGACGACTCGTTGCCGGCGGGCGTCGTGCCGTCACCCGGTCGCGCCGTGGGTCGATGCGTGATACGCGTGCAGGCGCGGAGCTGACCGCCCAGACGGCGCCCTCGCCGACGGCGACGTCCGACGGCCCGGCGCGCGGGAGTCCGGATCGTCGCCCGTTTGTACGAGCGCGGGTCGAAGCGCGCCACGACGCCGTCGAGGGGCGCCGTTGACCACACCGAGCCGGCGCCGAGGGCAAGTCCGATTCCACCCTCGCCCACGTCCGGCGGCTGCGAGATCAGCGTCGCGTTGCGGCGCGGGTCGATCTCCTGGAGGGCCTCGCTGTTGACGAGCCAGACGCCGCCGTAGCCGGTCGCGACGTCGCTGGGGGCCTCGCCGACCTGGATGCGCTCGGTGACCTTGGGCCCCTCGTCGCCGCCACCGCCGCACCCGGCCGCGGCCACGGCGACGCAGGCCGTGAGGAAAACGGCGGCCATGCTGCGTCTCAGGCCCGGGACGATGGGCAGCACGCTATTGGAATCCGCGATCCCCGTAGACGGATCGACGGGCGATGGGTACGATCGATACAAGTCCCTTTGGGCGCGAGGAAGGGAGTCCTGCCGCGTTGCCGCTCAAGTTCTTGGCCGCCATGGCTCTGGTCGTGGCATTTGTTGGCATCGAAGCCACCTGGTCCCCCGGGGCCATCGAGATAACGAAGAAGCCGGCCTGTGACAAGGTCGCGTCTCCGTTCGGCTCCAACTCCTACTCCGGCACGACCGCGAAGCCGTACGCGACCGTCGAGAAGCTCGCCGGCTCCCTGACGAAGGGACAGACGGGCTGCCTGCGCGGCGGCGTCTACCAGCGTGACGTCGAGATCACGAGGGGCGGCACGTTCAGCTCGCCGATCACGATCACCAGCTTCCCCGGAGAGCGCGCCACGGTGCTCGGGCGCCTCCACGTGGCCGACACGGCGAACAACGTCGTCATCCAGCAGCTCAACCTCGACGGGCGCAACGGCGACAACCTGCCGAGCCCGACCGTCAACGGCGACAACGCCGCCTTCCGCGACAACGACGTCACGAACCGCCATACGTCGATCTGCTTCCTGCTCGGTTCGCGTGAGTACGGCCGGGCGAAGGGAACCGTGATCGAGCGCAACCGCATCCACAACTGCGGCCTGCTGCCGCCCACCAACCACCACCACGGCATCTACGCGGAGGCCTCGGACGGCGCGCGCATCCTCGACAACTGGATCTACGACAACGCGGATCGCGGCATTCAGATGTTCCCCGACGCGCAGCGCAGCTACATCGCGCGCAACGTCATCGACGGCAACGGACAGAACGTCGTCTTCTCACGCGCGTCGTCCAACAACGTCGTGGAGAACAACATCATCTCCAACTCGGTGGTCCGCTACAACATCGAGGACTTCGAGCTCACGGGCACCGGCAACGTCGCGCGGCGCAACTGCGTGTGGAGCCTGCGCCACCCCGGCAACTACGCCGGCATCCTGCCGGACATCCATGTCGCCTTGGTGGACAACTTCGTGACGGATCCCCTCTTCGTGAACCGCGCCGCCAAGGACTTCCGCCTGCAGCCGGGCAGCCCGTGCCTGAACCTCACGACGGCCACGCCTCCGCCGCCGCCGAAGTCGACCAAGAAGCGCAAGCGCAAGCGCAAGTGGCCGTTGCGCCTGAGCGCAGCGGCGCACTCGGTGCGCCCCGGCGGCCACGTCCGCCTGCTTGCGCAGCTCTGGCCGGACAGCATCGAAGGGGCGCCGAATCGCGCCGCGCTGAAGGTCAGCCGCGGCGGCCGGTGGCTGCGGGTGGCCACCATGCGCCTGCGCAACAGCACCTACTCCGCGAACGTGCGGCTCGGGAAGCAGTCTCGGCGCGAGTGGCGGCGCTTCGGATCGGCACGTCTGTCTCGCGGTGCACGCACATTGCGGCTCCGCGCGTTCGTCGACGCGGGCGGGTCGAACATCGTTGTCGTCCGCGTTCGCCGCTAGCTAACACCCGACGCTCCGTCCGGACCTCGCCATAGCGTGCCGAACGCGTGTTCGCTTCTGGCACAGTCTCCGCGTCCGCCGGCACACGCGCGTGGCTCACGGGGCTGAATCCCGAGCAGCGCGCCGCCGCGACCCACCCGGGCGGCCCGCTCCTGATCCTGGCCGGCGCCGGCACGGGCAAGACCACCACGCTGTGCGCGCGCGTCGCCTGGCTGGTGTCCGAGGGCGTCGCGCCGGAGCGCATCATGCTGCTCACCTTCACCCGCCGGGCCGCGCGCGAGATGCTGCAGCGCGCCCGCGCGCTGGTTCCCGATGGCGGCCGGGTCCGGCGGGGTGGTCGGCGGCACCTTCCACTCCGTCGCGCACCGCTTCCTGCGCCTACACGCGGCGGCGCTGGATCTGCCCCCCGGTTTCGGAGTGCTCGACTCCGGCGACGCGGCGGACGTGATCGACATGATCCGGGAGGAGCACGGGCACGCGCAGAGCAAGCGCCGCTTCCCCAAGAAGAGCACGCTGCTGGACATCTACTCGCGCACGGTCAACGCCCAGCAACCGCTGTCCGACCGTCGTGGCCGAGCATTTTCCCGTGGTGCGAGGACCACGCCGACGCGATGGCATCGCTGTTCAAGGCCTACACCGCCCGCAAGCGGGCGCTCGGCGTGCTGGACCTCGACGACCTGCTCCTGTACTGGCGCGCACTCGCTGGGGACGAGGTGATCGGGCGCACCATGGAGGGTGCGTTCGACCACCTGCTGATCGACGAGTACCAGGACGTCAACGGGCTGCAGGTCGACATCGTGCGCGCGCTGCGGGCCGCGCGGCGCGACGTCACCGCGGTCGGCGACGACTTCCAGGCCATCTACGGCTGGCGCGCCGCGTCGGCGGAGCACATCCTCGAGTTCCCCGCCCATTTCCACGACGCGGCGGTCGTCACGCTGGAGCGCAACTACCGCTCCACGCAACCGATCCTCGACGTGGCCAATGCGCTCGCCGCGCAGGCCACGCGCGCGTTTCCCAAGCAGCTGCGCAGCGAGCGCGAGGACGGCGCGCGGCCCGACCTGGTCTTCACCCGCGACGAGGCGGCGCAGGCCACCGAGGTGTGCGACCGCGTGCTCGAGGCGCGCGAGCAGGGCATGGAGCTGCGCGAGCAGGCGGTGCTCAGCCGCACCTCGCACGACACCGACCTGCTGGAGCTGGAGCTCACGCGGCGGCGCATCCCCTACGTCAAGTACGGCGGGTTGCGCTACCTGGAAGCGGCGCACGTCAAGGACTTCATCGCGCTGCTGCGCCTGGCAGACAACCCGGCCGACGAGATCTCCTGGTTCCGGTTGCTGCAGCTGCTGGAGGGCGTCGGCCCGGCAACCGCGCGGCGAACGCTCGATCTGCTGGTCGCCGGGGCCGACGGCTGGCCGGGCGCGCGGGAGCAGCTTCCCGCACAGGCACGTCCGCACGCCGACGTGCTGGTCGCGGCGCTCGACGCGACGCGCGCGGAGGCCGGTGCCGGCGCGCGGGCCGAGCGGCTGCGCGACGCGCTCGCGCCGCTGATCGAGACCCGCTACCCGGACGGCGCGCTGCGCCTGCACGACCTCGAGCAGCTCGTCGCCGCGGCGCGGGAGTCGGGCGCGGACCTGCGGCACTTCGTCGGCGAGCTGGTGCTCGACCCTCCCCAGTCGAGCGGCGACCTGGCCGGTCCGCCGCACCTCGACGAGGACTACCTCGTGCTCTCCACCGTGCATTCGGCCAAGGGGCTCGAATTTCAGGCCGTGCACGTGCTGGCCCTGTACGACGGCAACTTCCCCGCCGACATGGCCGCCGGCTCGCAGGAGAGCATCGACGAGGAGCGCCGCCTGCTGTACGTGGCGATGACCAGAGCGCGGCGCCAGCTGCGCCTATACGTCCCGGTGCGCTACTACCACCGGCCCGCGAGCCGCGACGACGCACACGGGTACGGCAAGCCGTCGCGCTTCCTGACCGACGACGTGCAGGGCCTGTGCGAGGTCGTGCGGCCCGCCGAGGAATCACTCGGCGTGACGGGTACCGCGCCTCGCCGGCGCATCACCGTCTCGGTCGACTCGCTGTTCGAGTAGGTGCGCGCTACTCGAGGTCGCGCCGCTGCAGCAGGGCCGCGCCGGCGGCGTACAGCGCGCCGATCCAGGCCAGCATCGCCAATAACGCCGGCACGGGGTCCAGTACGTCCAGGCCGCCGATCCCGGCCGCGTCCGGGTCCACGTTCGTGATCCCGGTCGGGAGCCCGCTGATCGGCGTGAACCGCCCGACGTCGGGAACCAGCGCGATCAGCGCCGGCTCGACCGCGAGCGCGAACAGCAGGATCCCGACGATCGCGATCACCTGATTGCGCACCAGCGCGCCGATACCCACTCCAAAAGCGGCCAGCAGCGCGGCCACCAGCGCGTTGCGCGCGTACAGCGACAGCAACTCGCCGGCCGCCGGAGTCGGCAGGCCGCGGACCTCCAAGATCGCGAAGCCGGTGATGGTGACCGCTATCGACACGATCACGGAGAGGGCCATGCCCGCGATCGCGAACGCGAGCATCTTCGCGGCCAGGAATCGCAGACGGTCGGGCGCCGCAAGCAGCGAACTGGTGATCGTGCGATGCCGCCATTCGCCGCTGATCCCGACGATCGCAAGGATCATGATGAAGAGACCGCTCGTGTCCGAGAGGAACACCTCGGTGAGGACGTTCTCCTCGGTCGGCTCTGTCAGGACGGAGGACAGGACGGTGAACAGCAGGGAGGTCACGACCGCGATGGACGCGAGCGCTATGAACGTCCGCGTCGTCCGCAGCTTGATCAGCTCCGCCTGCAGGAGGGGCCTCATCGCTCCCCACCGGTGATGTCGAAGAACGCGTCCTCGAGTGAGCGCGATACCGCCACGAGCTCCGTCAATGCGACCCGCTGTTCATTCGCGACCTTGCCGACGAGGTCCGGCGACGACCCTCGCACGATCAGTGTGTTCGAGCCATCCGCTTCGACGGCCATACCCGCGGCACGAAGCGCACCAAGCAGTCTTTCTCCGTCCCCCGAGCGGACACGTGTCACGGGTCCCTCGGGAGACCCCAGCACGCTTTCGAGCGTCCCGCTCGCCCGCATCACGCCGTGGTTGATGACCACAACGTCGTCGACGCTCTGCGCCACCTCCGACAACAGGTGGCTCGACACGAGCACCGCCCGGCCGCGTGCGGCCTCCTTGCGCAGGAGGTCGCGGATCCACCGGATCCCCGGCGGGTCGAGGCCGTTGACCGGCTCGTCGAGGATCAGGATGTCCGGGTCACCGAGCAGCGCCGCGGCAATCGCCAGGCGCTGGCGCATGCCCATCGAGTAGCCCTTCACGCGCCGGTCGGCGGAGCCGGTCAGACCGACCGTCTCCAGCACCTCCTCGACACGTGCGGCCGGATGCCGGCCCGCGGCAGCGAGCACTCGCAGGTGGTTACGCCCGGTGCGCCCGGGGTGGAAGCTCGCGTCCTCCAGGACGGCACCCACATGGGAGCTCGGGTGCGAAAGCTGCTGGTAGCGCCGGCCGTCGAAGGTGGCCGCGCCGGCGTCAGCATGGATCAGGCCCAGGAGCACTCTCAGCGTCGTGCTCTTGCCGGCGCCGTTCGGGCCGAGGAAGCCCGTGACGCGACCCGCCTCCACCGTGAACGACAGATCGCAGACGGCCTCGACCTTGCCGAAGCTCTTGCTCACTCCCTCGATCTCGATTGCCGCCATCGTCAAGACGGTAGCTTCTGGCGCACTGAGCCCCGTTCGACAGGAGGCCCCACATGGAGTTCAAGGAGATCCGCTACGAGGTCGCGGACCACGTTCTGACCATTACGCTCAACCGGCCCGACCGGCTGAACGCGTTTACGCCGACCATGGGACGCGAGCTGATCGAGGCGTTCGACCGCGCCGATGCCGACGACGACGTGCGCGCGATCATCGTCACCGGCGAGGGCCGCGGCTTCTGCGCCGGAGCGGACCTGAGCGGCGGCGGCGACACGTTCGACTGGCGCGACCGGCAGGCAGGACGGCGGGTGCCGCGCGACACCGGCGGGCAGGTTGACGCTGCGCATCTTCGACTCGCTGAAGCCGGTGATCGCGGCGATCAACGGGCCGGCGGTCGGAGTCGGCATCACGATGACGCTGCCGATGGACATCCGCGCTCGCCGCCGAAGGAGCCAAGATCGGCTTCGTGTTCGCGCGCCGCGGCATCGTGCCGGAGGCGTGCTCGAGCTGGTTCCTGCCGCGCATCGTCGGCATCAGCCAGGCGATGGAGTGGGTCGCGACCGGCCGCGTCTTCACGGCCGAGGAGGCGCTGGCCGGTGGCCTCGTGCGCAGCGTGCACCCGGTCGGCGACGTGCTCGGGGCCGCCCGCGCGCTGGCCGCCGAGATCGCCGAATCGGCGCCGGTCTCGGTGGCGCTCTCCCGCCGGCTGCTGTGGACCATGCTCGGCGCGTCGCACCCGATGGAGGCGCACCGCGCCGACTCGCGCGCGATGCTCGCGCGCGGCCAGTCCGCCGACGCGCGCGAGGGCGTGACGTCGTTCCTCGAGAAGCGCGATCCGGAGTTCACCGACAAGGTGAGCGCGGGCTGCCGGACGTCTTTCCGTCGCGGGAAGCACCCGCGTTTTCGTGAGCAACCGACAGTGCCGGAGGAGGGACTCGAACCCCCGACACGCGGATTATGATTCCGCTGCTCTAACCGACTGAGCTACTCCGGCCGGGAGGGGCAAGCCTAGCAAGGGGTGGGCAGCGCTCAGGATCACTTGCCGACCCCGAGGGCGACGCGCTCAGGGTGCGCCGTTGCGCTCCCGACACCTCTTCTGAGAACGTGCACTCCGTGGAATCGGCCCAGCCTGCAAACGTCGAACTGGTCAGGCGCCTGTTCGAGGCGTTCGAGGTCCGCGACCTCGACGCGATGATCGACCTCACCGGGCCCGAGTTCGAGTTCTTCCCCCAGGTGACCGCCTCGATGGTCAAGCGCGTCGGAGCCGTACCGGGGCCATGACGGCCTGCGCCGCTACTTCGAGGACGCCGCCCGCATCTGGCGGCAGCTCGACATCATTCCCCACGAGTACCGCGACCTGGGCGACCGGGTGCTCGTGTTCGGCCGCGTGTACGCGCGGGGGGAGGGCGGCTACATCTCCGACTCGCCGGCGGCGTGGCTGTGGCGCATCGAGCACGATCTGATCACGTATGGGCGGGTGTTCACCAGCCGCGCCGAGGCACTCGAAGCGGCTGGACTCGAGCCTTAGAATGCGACACCTTCGCCCGTGAGCTCGAATCACATAGTGCTCGAGGCCGTGCCCAACATCAGCGAGGGTCGCGACGACTCGTGCATCGCCGCCTTCGGGCGGGCCCTCGGGGCGCACGGGTGCAGCCTGCTGGACGTCCACTCCGACGCCGACCACAACCGCAGCGTCTTCACGCTCGTGGGCGGCCCGCAGGAGCTGGCCGACTCGCTGCTGGCCGCGGCGCGCACCGTGATCGAGCACGTCGACATGCGCGTGCACGAGGGCGCGCATCCCTGCATCGGCGCGCTCGACGTGGTGCCGATCGCCTACCTGCGGGAGGAGGACCGCGAGCTCGCGCGAGGACGAGGCGCTGGCGGTCGCCAACCGCCTCGCCGGCGAGCTGAGCCTGCCGGTGTTCGTGTACGGGGACCTGGCGAGCTCCGACCACCGGCGCGAGCGCGCGTTCTTCCGCGAGGGTGGCGTGAATGCGCTCGCCGCGCGCATGGCCTCGGGCGAGCTGGCCCCCGACTTCGGCCCGGCGCGCCTGCACCCGACGGCGGGGGCGACGCTGGTCGGTGCGCGCCCGCCGCTGGTCGCGTTCAACGTCGAGCTCGGCACCGAGGACGTCGAGATCGCGAAGGCAATCGCGGCGAAGGTGCGTGAGCGGAACGGCGGACTGCCGGGTGTGCGCGCGATCGGCGTGAAGCTGGCGACCCGCGGCGTCGCCCAGGTCTCGACCAACGTGCAGGACCCGTTCAAGGTCACGCTCGCGGACGTCGTCGAGGCGGTGCGCAGGGAGGCCGAACCGCTGGGGCAAGCCATCGTCGCGGCGGAGCTGGTCGGCCTCGCACCCGGCGCGGCGCTGGACGGGTTCCCCGAGGACGTCGAGCTGCGCGGCTTCGACGAGCGGCGGCACATCCTCGAGAACCGCCTGCCCGCCGTGCGAGCCGTATAACTCGCGCATGGCCAGGGCTCAGCGCAGAAGGAAGAAGCACAAGGGGACGCAGGCCGGCAGCGTGCGGCCGAACCGCCGGTCACGGCCGCGCACCCGCAGCCCAGGCGAAGCAGACCGCCGAGCAGCGCCGCCAGGAGCGCCAGAGCCAGCCGCCGACGTGGCGGGGCGCGATCGGGCGCGGGGCCCTCGCGGCGGGCAGCCTTTTCGCGCTGCTGGTGCTGCTGCTCCACGCCCCCGTCGGCGGCGCGATCGGCCTCTCGCTGCTGGCCGCCGCGATCTACACGCCCGCCTTCCACCTGATCGACGGCTTCGCCTACCGCCGCCGGATGCAGAAGCGCGAAGAAGAGCGCGGCCGGTGAATAGACTCCGTGCCGATGGACGTTCGCATGTTCACGGTCGGCCCCGTGGCCGAGAACTGCTTCATCGCGCGCCGCGACGGCGCGGACAGCGCGATCGTGGTCGACCCGGGCGACGAGGCGGAGCGCATCCTCGGCGCCGTCGACGGAGCTCGGCCTCACGGTCGAGGCGGTGCTCCTCACGCACACCCACTTCGACCACGTGGGCGCCGTCGCGCCCGTGGCGCGTGCGACCGGCGCGCCGGTCTACGTGTCCGAGATCGAGCGCCCGGTGCTCGCGGACATCATGCGGTACGTGCCCTTTCCCGGTATCGGCCCGTACGAGAGCTACGAGGCCGACCACACGCTGCGCGGCGGCGAGCGGCTCGAGCTCGCGGGACTCGAGATCGACGTGCTCTTCACGCCGGGTCACAGCCCGGGCCACCTGACGTTCTCGATCCCCTCCGAGCAGGCGGTGTTCTCGGGCGACGTGCTGTTCCGGGGATCGGTCGGCCGCACCGACCTGCCGGGCGGTGACTGGGGCACGCTGCTCTCCTCGATCGGCGGCCTCGTCGAGGCGCTGCCCGAGGAGACGACGGTCTACCCCGGCCACATGGAGGTGACGACGCTCGGCGCCGAGCGCCGCACGAACCCCTTCCTGGAGGAGCTGGCGGCAGGCGGATCTTGAGGCAGGCCTTTCCCGCGCCGGTGCCGCCGCGCAGGGTCCGGCGCCACGGCGGGGAAGCAACCAGCTAGATGGCGAAGTACCAGGCCCCGCGCGGCACATACGACCTCCTGCCCGCGCGGGCCGCCCTGCGCCGCGAGATCCTGTCCGAGGCGCGGGCGCTGCTCCAGGGCGCCGGCTTCGGCCAGATCGACACTCCGGTGTTCGAGGACTCCGACCTGTTCGTGCGCACCGTCGGCGAGGCCACCGACATCGTGCGCAAGGAGATGTACACCTTCGAGGACCGTGGCGGGCGGTCACTGACGTTGCGCCCCGAGGGTACGGCGCCCGTGTGCCGGGCCTATCTCGAGCACGGCATGCACAAGCAGCCGCAGCCGGTGAAGCTCTGGTACACGGGGCCGATGTTCCGCTACGAGTCCCCGCAGTCCGGCCGCTATCGCCAGCACAGCCAGATCGGCGCGGAGACCATCGGGTCCGACGACCCCGCGGTCGACGCCGAGCTGATCGACCTGCTCGCGCACCTGTACGCGCGGCTCGGCCTGCCCGGCGTGCGCCTGCACCTGACGAGCATCGGCGACCCCGACTCCCGCGCCGAGTACGCGCGCGAGCTGCGCGACTTCCTGCTCGGCCACGACGTGTTCGACGCCGACCAGCGCGCGCGGATCGAGATCAACCCGATGCGCGCGTTCGACTGGGACGCTCCCGAGATCGCCGCTGTCACGGAGTCGGCCCCGAAGATGATCGAGCGCCTCAACGACGCCGATGCGGAGCACTTCGAGCAGGTGCGGCGCATGCTCGACGTCGCGGGCATCGACTACGAGCTGGACCCGCACCTGGTACGCGGCCTGGACTACTACACACGCACGGTCTTCGAATTCCGTTCCGACGCGCTGGGCGCGCAGAGCGGGATCGGCGGCGGCGGCCGCTACGACCGGCTGATCGAGCAGCTCGGCGGCCCTGCGACGCCGGGCGCCGGGTGGGCCACCGGGCTGGAGCGCATCGAGCAGGTGCTGGCGGAGGCTCGCGGCGAGGCAGCGGAGGAGGACGCCGCGCGCGGCGGCGGGCCGCAGTTCCTCTTCATCGTCAGCGAGCCGCAGGCCCGGCCGCGCGTGTTCCGGGCGATGTCGGAGCTGCGCGAGGAGGGCTACGGGGCCACCATGGACCTGGGATCGCGCTCGCTCAAGTCCCAGATGCGCCAGGCCGAGCGGCTCGGGGCGGCCTGGGTCGTGATCGTCGGACCGCAGGAATGGGAGCGATCCGCCGCCGCGGTGCGGGACATGACGCGCCGCGACCAGCAGGAGGTTCCGCTGGCGGGACTCAGGGAGGAGCTGCTGCGCCGTGCCCGCTGAGCAGGCCTCCCGGCTGCCGGCGCCGCGCCCCAACTCCTACCGGGACACGTGGTGCGGGCAGGTGTCGCCCGCGCGCGTGGGGGAGGAGGTCCGCGTGGCGGGCTGGGTCCACCGCCGCCGCGACCACGGCGGCCTCGTGTTCGTGGACGTGCGCGACCGCACGGGTCTGGTGCAGGTCGTGTTCAACCCCGAGACCGCGCCGGAGGCGCACGGGCGCTCGCACGAGCTGCGCTCGGAGTGGGTGATCTCCGTACGGGGCGAGGTCGTGCGCCGCTCCGAGGAGACGATCAACCGCGAGATGGCCACGGGCGAGGTCGAGGTCCGCGCGGCGGACTACGAGGTGCTCGCCGAGCGCCGAGACGCCCGCCTTCCCGATCGACGAGGAGACGCAGGTGGACGAGGCGCTGCGCCTGCGCCACCGCTACCTCGACCTGCGCCGCGAGCCGATGCAGCGCGCGCTCGAGCTGCGCCACGACGTCACGCAGGCGATCCGCGAGCATCTGTCGGGCGCCGGCTTCCTCGACCTCGAGACGCCGATCCTGACGCGCTCGACGCCCGAGGGCGCACGCGACTTCGTCGTGCCGAGCCGGCTGCAGCGCGGCAGCTTCTACGCACTGCCGCAGTCGCCCCAGCTCTTCAAGCAGCTCCTGATGATCGCCGGGTACGAGCGCTACTACCAGATCGCCCGCTGCTTCCGCGACGAGGCGCTGCGCGCCGATCGCCAGCTCGAGTTCACCCAGCTCGACATGGAGATGGCGTTCGTGGGCGAGGAGGACGTGATGAGCGTCACCGAGGGAGTGATCTCCGCGGCCTTCGCGGCGGGGGGCGTGCAGCTGCACGGCGCCGTTTCCCCGCATGCCGTATGACGAGGCGATCGCACGCTACGGCACGGATCGCCCCGATACCCGGTTCGGCCTCGAGATCCGCGATCTCGGCGACGCCCTGGGCGAGACGGAGTTCAAGGTCTTTCGCGGCGTGCTCGACAAGGGCGGCGTGGTGCGCGGGATCAACGCCGGCGCGCAGGAGCTGTCACGCGCGGAGCTGGACAAGCTGATCGAGTTCGCCCAGGGCCAGGGCGCCGGCGGCCTCGTGTGGGCGTACGTCGAGGAGGGCGGAGGCTGGCGCTCGCCGGTGGCCAAGTTCCTCTCCGAGGACGAGCGGGCCGCGATGGCGGCCGCGCTCGCGGCCGCGCCCGGCGACCTGCTGCTGCTCGTCGCCGACGACGCGGGAGTGGCGGCGCAGACGCTCGGCGCGCTGCGCCTCGAGCTGGGCGGCGCGCTTCGGCCTCGTGCCGGAAGGCGCGTGGAACGTCCTGTGGGTGACCGACTTCCCGCTGGTCGGGTGGAACGACGACGAGGGGCGCTGGGATGCGCTGCACCACCCGTTCACGTCGCCCACCGACGAGTCGCTGGAGCTGCTCGAGTCGCAGCCCGCGGCCGCGCGGGCCCGCGCATACGACCTGGTGCTGAACGGGACCGAGCTGGGCGGCGGCTCCATCAGGATCAACCGGCCCGAGGTGCAGTACCGCGTGCTCGAGACCCTGGGCATCGACCGGGCCAAGGCCGACGAGCGGTTCGGCTTCCTGATCGAGGCGCTCAAGCACGGCGCCCCGCCGCATGGCGGCATCGCGTTCGGCCTTGACCGCATCGCGGCGCTGCTCGCCGGGCGGGACTCGATCCGCGACGTGATCGCGTTCCCGAAGACGGCCTCCGGCACCGATCCCGCTGACCGGAGCCCCCGCCCCGCTGGAGCCGGAGCAGCTCCAGGAGCTGGGAATCCGCGTAGAGCCGGGAACTCAGCAACCTTGAGGGAAACCGGGCGGCGTGTTTGCACGACGACCGCCGTTTTTGGATCTGGCTCCTAAGGTTTCCGGCCGCCGTGCCGATCCTTCACAACGTCTCTGCTAACTTCGGAGGAGCCCGAACTTGTACGCCAGTCGTTCAGCGTTTGAGCCAACACAATCGAGTTGGGAGTTCGAATCGGGCACGTGGGCCTCAAACCCGCGGGTCCTGTGGACACCCACCTGCCTTGGCAGGTTCAACTCAGGGGCGACAGCGGCAAGTTGGGGCGAATTTACGCCGTGACCACGCAACTGCCACGGCCAGCTCTGTTCGCGATCGTCGGTGCGGTCGCCGTCTTCGGACTGTTCTTCGTCACCCGCCGCGGCGGGAACGAGAGCGTCCCGGCGACGCCCGCTCCCTCGCAGACGTCGCAGCCCACCGAGCCCCTCGGCTTCGACGCCCGAGGCGCCGCGCCCAGAACTCGACGGGGGACAAGGCTGCAGCCGATAGCCAGGGCCTGCCGTCGCCGGTGGCGCGCGCGCTGGACGCGAAGAAGAACGTCGTGATCCTGTTCTGGAACAAGAACGGCGTCGACGACCGCAGCGTGAAGAAGTCGGTGGACCGCGTGTCGCGACACGGCGGCTCGGTCGTGAAGTTCACGGACACCGTCGACAACCTGTCGCACTACACGCGCATCACGGCCGCCGCGACCGTCAACACCACGCCCGCGATCGTGGTCGTCAACCGCCGGGGCCAGGCAGAGGTCATGACCGGCTACAACGACTACCAGACGATCAACCAGTTCGTCTCGAACGCCTCCCGGCGCAAGTAGCTCGCGCGCCGTAGACCAGGCGGCGAACTTTCGCAATCCGCGTCCGACAGGTGGACGTGAAATGCGGAAGTTCGGTGAGGTCGGCTATCTAGACTCCTTGGGGTGCATCCCTTCGAGCAGCACCTGACCGAGCTCCATGGGCGCGGGCCCGTGCCCGACGGGGCGTTCGTCGGCAGCGCCGGAGGCTCCGCCTGCGGCGACGTGGTGCGCGTCGCCGTGTGTGTCGACGATGGACGCCTCACCCGCGTCACCTTCGACGCCGAGGGCTGCGGCGCGACGCTCGCGGCCGGCAGCGCGTGCGTCGTACTTACCCAGGAGAAAACCGTGCTCGAGGCCGCGCGGGTCGTCTGCCGACGTCGATCGCAAAGGAGCTGGGCGGCCTCTCGCCGGGCAAGCTCCACGCGGCGGACCTCGCGGCCGACGCGCTGCACCGGGCGCTCGCGCACGCGGCCGGCAGCGACGTCCCCCTTGCCGTACCCGACCCAGAATCGAGTCCTGGTCGGCCTTGAGCGGCGGCGTCGACAGCGCCGTCGCCGCGCACCTGCTGCGCAGCAGGCCGGCCACGAGGTCGTCGCGGTCACGCTCAAGCTGTGGGCCGACCAGGAGGGCGACGGGGAGCGCAGCTGCTGCTCCCCGCAGGCCGTGCTCGGCGCGCGCGCGCTGGCCCACGGCATCGGCCTGCCGCACCTGACGCTGGACCTGCGAGAGCCGCTTCCGCGGCCGACGTCGTCGACGACTACCTCGCCGAGCACGCCGCGGGCCGCACTCCGAACCCCTGCGTGCGCTGCAACGGCATGGTGCGCTTCGACGCGATGCTGGCGCTCGCCGACCGGCTCGGCGCGAGCGGCGCTCGCGACCGGCCACTACGCGCGCATCGCCGACGACGGCGAGGGACCGCTGCTGGTGCGGGCGGCCGACCCGCACAAGGACCAGACCTACATGCTCGCGGGCGTGCGGCCGCGACCTGCTCGCCCGCCTGCGCTTCCCGCTGGGCGGCCTCACCAAGCCCGAGGTCAGGGACATCGCGCGCGCGGCGAACCTCTCGGTCGCGGAGAAGCGCGAGAGCCAGGACCTCTGCTTCCTCGCGGGCACGAGCCGCGAGCGCTTCCTCGCGCGCCACGCCAGCGTGCGCGAGCGCCCCGGCGACGTGATCGACACGCGCGGCAACGTGCTCGGCCGCCACCGGGGGCACCACCGCTTCACGGTCGGGCAGCGCAAGGGCCTCGGCGTCGCGACGGGCGAGCCGCTGTACGTGCTGTCCACCGACGCGTCCACGAACCGCGTGGTGGTCGGCCCGCGCGTCCAGCCTTGCGACTCACACGGTCCCCCTCACCGGCATGGTGCTGCACCGCGACACCGCCCGGGTCGACCGCGTGAAGCTGCGCTACCGCTCCGAGCCCGTGCCCTGCCGGGTCGTGGCCGGTCGCGGCGACCGGTTCGAGCTCACGCTGCGGGCAGCCCGCCGCCGGGGTCGCACCGGGCCAGACCGCCTGCCTCATGGACGGCGACCGCGTCGTCGGCCACGGCACCATCGCAGCGTAGCTCCCGCCTAAACTTGGCCCCGATGCCGCCCCGCTCCTCCGCAGAGATCCGCGCAGCGTTCCTCTCGTTCTTCGAGGAGCGCGACCACCTGCGCGTGCCCTCGGCCTCGCTGATCCCCGCGTCCTTCGACCCATCGGTGCTGCTCACGACCGCCGGCATGCAGCCGTTCAAGCCGTATTTCCTGGGCCAGGAGGAGCCGCCGCACCCGCGCCTCACCTCCTGCCAGAAGTGCTTCCGCACGACGGACATCGACGAGGTCGGCAACACCGCCCGCCACCTCACGTTCTTCGAGATGCTCGGCAACTTCTCGTTCGGCGACTACTTCAAGGAGGGGGCGATCCAGCATGCGTGGGAGCTGTCCACGCAGGTGTTCGGCCTCGACCCGGAGGCGATCTGGATCACCGTGTTCGACGGCGATCGCGAGCTCGGGCTGGGCCCGGACGAGGAGGCGATCGCGCTGTGGCGGGCGATCGGGGTGCCGCAGGAGCGCATCGTGGGGCTGCCGCGCTCGGAGAACTTCTGGCAGGCCGGCCCCACCGGCCCGTGCGGGCCGTGCTCCGAGCTGTACGTCGACCGCGGTCCCGACTTCGGGCCGGAGGGCCGCCCCGGCGACGACACCGAGCGCTACCTCGAGTTCTGGAACCTGGTCTTCATGCAGTACACGCTCTACGAGGACGGGCGGCTCGAGCCGCTGCCCAAGCGCAACATCGACACCGGGCTCGGCCTGGAGCGGATGGCCTCGATCCTCCAGGACGTCCCCTCGGTCTACGACACCGACCACTTCCGGCCGCTGATCGAGCTGGGGGAGGAGATGTCGGGTCGCCGCTACGGCTCCGATCCGATCGCCACCAAGGCGCTGCGGGTGCTGGCCGACCACAGCCGGGCGAGCACTTTCCTGATCGCCGACGGGGTGGCGCCCTCGAACGAGGACCGCGGCTACATCCTGCGCCGCATCATGCGCCGCGCGATCCAGCAGGGCCGCGCGATCGGCCTCGAGCCGCCCTTCCTCGGCAGGTTCGCCGACATCGTGATCGAGATCATGGGGTCCAACTACCCAGAGCTCGCGGCCGAGCGCAACGCGATCCACCAGTGGCTCTCCTCCGAGGAGGAGAGCTTCGGCCGTACGCTCGAGCAGGGCACGAAGCTCCTCGCGGACCTGGTGGCCGGCGCGAAGGAGCAGGGCACGTCGTGGATCGACGCGGACGACGCCTTCCGCCTGCACGACACCTACGGCTTTCCGTACGACCTCACGCGGGAGCTGCTCGCAGGCCGAGGGTCTGGCGGTCGACGACGCGGGCTTCCACGAGCTGATGGAGGAGCAGCGCGAGCGCGCCGCGCACCGGCGCGGCGCGCGCGACCGGCGCCGAGGGCGAGCACGAGCAGGTGCGCGAGTTCGTGCGCGGCGCGGGCTTCCCGACGCGGTTCGTCGGCTACGAGACCACGCGATAGCGAACAAGCGTCGGCGCGCTGGAGCGCGCCGACGGTCTGCTGTTGACCAAGTTTCCGGAGATCCCCCTTCTACGCCGAGGGCGGCGGCCAGGTCGCCGACTCCGGCCTGGTGGAGAGCGACTCCGGCGCCGCGCGCGTGCGGGACGTCTACCGGCTCGGCGACGACCAGGCCGTGGCGCTGCAGGTCGAGCGGGGCGAGCTGCGCGAGGGCGAGCGCGTGCGGCTCACCGTCGACCGCACGGCGCGCCACGCGACGGAGTGCAACCACACCGCGACCCATCTGCTGCACGCCGCCCTGCGCCAGCGCCTCGGCACCCATGTGCGCCAGGCCGGATCGGCCGTGCGCCCCGACAAGCTGCGCTTCGACTTCACGCACGGCAAGCCCCTCGCGCCGGAGGACCTGCGCGCGATCGAGGACCAGGTGAACGAGTGGATCCTCGGGAGCCATCCCGTGCGCGCGATCCACACCACGCGCACGCGTGCGGAGGAGATGGGCGCGATGGCGCTGTTCGGCGAGAAGTACGGCGACGAGGTGCGCGTGATCGAGGTCGAGGACGTCTCGCGCGAGCTGTGCGGAGGGACACACGTGCACAGCACCTCGGAGATCGGCGTGTTCAAGATCATGCACGAGGGATCGAGCGCGGCGAATGTGCGCCGCATCGAGGCCATCACGGGGCCCGAGGCCGTGCGCCTGCTGCGCGAGCGCGACGACGCGCTCGGCCAGATCGCCGCGCGCCTGCGCACGCGGCCGGAGGACGCGGTGCGGGCAGTGGAAGCGAAGTTGGAGCTGGCGGATTCACTCGAGGAGATGCTCAAGGCCGGCGGCGCCGACCACCTGAAAGAGCTGGCGGAGGGGCTCGCGCACGACGCTGATGACATCGGTGGCGTACAGGTCGTGACCGCGGCGTGTGACGTGTCCAGCGCGGACGAGCTGATGGAGCTGGCCGACAGACTGAAGTCGAGCCTGCGCGACGCCGCGGTCGTCGTGGGCGCCGCCGGGAACGGGCGCCCGGTGCTCGTCGCGAGCTTCACCCCCTCCGCGGTGGACCGCGGCCTGTCCGCGGCGGCCGTCGTGAAGGAGGCGGCGCAGGTGATGGGCGGCGGAGGCGGCGGGCGCGACACGATGGCGCAGGCCGGCGGTCGCGACCCCGAGAAGCTGGGCGAGGCGCTCGAGACCGCGCGGCGCGCCATCGAGGCGAAGCTCGGCGAGCAGGCTTGACCCGCGTCCTCGCGCTCGACTACGGCAGTGCCCGCTGCGGCTGCGCCATCAGCGACCCCACGGGCACCCTTGCGACTCCCCTCGAGGCGGTCGCCGACCCCGGCTCGTCGGCCGGGTTGGAGCGGATCGCCCGCATCGTCGAGGCGCAGGAGGCCGCCACGGTGCTGGTGGGCCTCCCGGTCAGCCTGTCCGGCACGGAGGGGCCACAGGCGGGCGAGGTGCGCGACTTCGTCGCGAAACTCTCCGAGCGGGTGAGGGTTCCCGTGCAGACCTGGGACGAGCGCTTCACGACGAAGCTCGCGCAGAGCACCCCCGGAAGGTCCTCCGAGGACTCACGCGCCGCGGCGCACCTGCTGCAGGGCTATCTAGAGGCACAGACTTGACGCGGCGCATCGTGGCCGGCGCGGTCGCGGTCGCGGCGATCGCATTCGTGCTCGCGCTGTTCCAGCCCTTCAAGGGCGACGGCGGCGAGCCGGTGCGGGTTTCGATTCCCAAGCAGGCCGGGGTGGGGGAGATCGCAGACATCCTGGCCGATCGCGACGTGGTCTCGAACGCGACGCTGTTCGAGCTGAGGGCGACGCTTGGCGGCGACCGCGGCGACCTGAAGCCCGGCATCTACGAGCTGCGCCGGGACATGTCGTACGGGGATGCGATCGACCGCCTGGTGAAGGGACCGTCGCGCCAGATCATCCAGCTCACGATCCCGGAGGGGCTCAGCCGGCGCGAGGTCGCGCCGCTGGCGGGCCGCGCCGGCGTGACCGGCGACTACGTGCGCGCGAGCGGCGACACGTCCCTGGTCGGGTCGCGCAGGTACGGGCTGCCGAAGGACGCCGCCAGCCTGGAGGGGTTCCTGTTCCCCGCCACCTACGAGCTGCGCAGCGGAGCTTCGGCGCCGGCCCTGGTGCGCCGCCAGGTCGCGGCGTTCGACGACAACCTCGCGCAGGTCGACCAGTCCTACGCGCGCCGCAAGAACCTGACCACGTTCGACGTCGTCACGATCGCCTCCATGGTCGAGCGCGAGGCCCAGCAGCCACGCGAGCGCAAGCTGGTCGCGGCCGTGATCTACAACCGCCTCAAGCAGGGCATCCCGCTCGGCATCGACGCGACGACCCGCTACGCGACGGGGAACTGGCAGCGGCCGCTCACGCAGAGCCAGCTGGCGCTCGACTCCCCCTACAACACGCGCACGCAACGCGGGCCTGCCGCCCGGCCCGATCGGCAACCCCGGGCTGGCCTCGCTGCAGGCCGCGGCGCGGCCGGCGCGCGTCGGCTACCTCTACTACGTGGTGAAGCCGGGCACCTGCGGCGAGCACGCCTTCTCGTCGACCTCGGCCGAGTTCGAGCGCGACCGGCAGCGCTACAACGAGGCCCGCGACGCCGCGGGCGGAAACTCTCCCACCAAGTGCTGATGGTGATTCCCGGCCTGAACAGACTTCAGTGTTCGATTTTCCCCCTGATGGGGGGAAAATGCATCAACCGTGCGGATCCCCGCCTTCGGCACGGCAGCCGTGACGCGGGTTGCGGTACTCGGCCACCCGGTCGGGCACAGCCGCTCCCCGGCGATGCACAACGCCGCCTTCCGGGAGTTGGGTCTCGATGACTGGCGCTACGAGGCGATCGACGTGGAGCCCGAGCGCTTCGAGGAGCTCGTGCGCGCGCTGCCCGCCCGAGGGTTTCCGCGGCGCGAACGTCACGATCCCGCACAAGCTGCTCGCGCTCGAGGCCGCCGACACCGCGACTCCGGTGGCACGCGCGGTGGGCGCCGCCAACACGCTGGTCTTCGAGGACGGCGCCGTGCACGCCGAGAACACCGACGTGGAGGGCTTCCTCACCGCCCTGCGCGAGCGCGCGCCCGAGGCGCCGGGCGGCCTGCGGGCATTGGTGCTGGGCGCCGGCGGGGCCGGGCGGGCCGTGGTGTTCGCCCTGCTGCAGGCCGGCGCGGCGCGCGTGGAGGTCTGGAATCGCCACCCGGAGCGCGCCGCAGCGCTGGTGAGCGACCTCTCAGTGGCCGCCGGAGCCACCGATCTCGTGGCCGCCGCGAATCCCTCTCTCGAACGAATCGATCTGCTGGTGAACGCCACCTCGGTCGGGATGTTGAGTCCCGGCTCACACCCCAGCGCGACTGAAGATCCGCACGCCATCAAGGAGCTACCGCTATTGGCCGATGAATTGAGCGATCGGTTAATCGTGGTGGATCTCGTCTACCGTCAGGACCGCACCCCGCTGGTGCGTGCCGCTCTGGCACGCGGCCTGCGTTGCGCTGACGGAATCGACGTCCTGGTCCACCAAGGAGCGGCGAGCTTCCGTCTTTGGACTGGGATGCATGCGCCGCTCGGGGCTATGAGAAGTGGCGCAACAGACGGAACGAACTGACACACATCCCATCCTGAGGCCGGTCCCAGACGGTCCTGATACCGAGGGGCAGGGGAACCCGCCGGTCCAGCCGGTGAACGGCGCGCTCGAGGGCGAGCCGGGCGCCGCCGTGCCCGGTGAAACCGTGTCCGGTGAGCCCGTGTCCGGCGAACAGGCCGTCGAAGGCTTCTCCACCCACGGCTCCGAAGGCCCCCCGCCGGGAGGCCCGTCGGGCGGTCGCCCGGGTGGCGACCGGCCGGGTCTCACACCTCCGCGCCGCCGGGGCGGCTCGGGGCGTTTCATCACCGATCACATCGTGGAGCTCGGCTACGCGAGCCAGGAGCAGGTCGACAAGGCGATCGCCGAGGCCCGCTCCAACGGCATGACGCCGGAGCACGTGCTGCTGCAGTCGCAGGCGATCACGAGCGACCAGCTCGCGCGCGCCACGTCGGAGCGCTTCGGGCTCGACCACCTCGATCTGAACGCGTTCGAGATCGATCTCGGCGCGATGAACCTGATCCCGAGCCAGGCGGCCAAGCGCTACGGCGCGATCCCGGTCGCCTTCGTCGGCGACGAGACCCTGCTGGTCGCGATGTCCGACCCCACCAACGTGCGCGCGGTCGACGACATCTCGATCATGACGGGCCTCGACGTGCGGCCCGCGGTCGCGTCGACGGAGGACATCGAGGCGGCAGTCTCGAACGCGACCAAGCTCGACTCGTCGATCGCGGAGGCGATCGAGGAGGACGAGGAGGAGGGCCTCGCGGCCGGCGAGATCACCGAGATCCGCGAGTCCGCCGGCGACGCACCGGTGATCAAGCTCGTCAACGGCGTGATCGCGAAGGGCATCGACGAGGGCGCCTCGGACATCCACTTCGAGCCGGAGGGCAAGGACATGCGGGTGCGCTACCGCGTGGACGGCATCCTCCACGACGCCACCACCGTGCCGCGCCGCATGGTCGCCGGCGTGACGTCGCGCCTGAAGATCATGGCGAGCCTCGACATCGCCGAGAAGCGCCTCCCGCAGGACGGCCGTGTCGGCCTGAACGTGGGCGGCCATCCCGTCGACATCCGCATGGCCTCGCTGCCCTCCGTGAAGGGCGAAAAAGTGGTGTTGCGAATTCTTCGACAAGGAGCAGGCGCTGATCGGCGTCGACCGCCTGGGCATGCAGGACGACACGCTGAGCCGCTTCCGCAACTCCTTCACGCGCGCGTACGGCGCCACCTTCGTGACGGGCCCGACCGGCTCGGGCAAGACGACGAGCCTCTACGCGGCGCTAAACCAGATCAACGCCCCGGAGCGCAACATCATCACGATCGAGGACCCGTCGAGTACCAGATTCCCGGCCTCACCCAGGTGCAGGTGAACCTGAAGGCGGGGCTCACGTTCTCCGCGGGACTGCGCTCGATCGTGCGCTCGGCACCGACGCGATCATGGTCGGAGAGATCCGCGACAAGGAGACCGCGCAGATCGCGATCGAGTCGGCTCTGACCGGGCACCTCGTGCTCTCCACACTGCACACGAACGACGCGCCGACCGCCGTGTCGCGTCTGACGGAGATGGGCATCGAGCCTTTCCTGACCGCTTCGGCGTCGACTGCGTCGTCTCACAGCGCCTCGCGCGACTGCTCTGCTCGCACTGCAAGGAGCCTGTCACGATCCGCGCGGAGACCCTGCTCAACTTCGACATCGATCACTACGTCGAGTCCTACCAGGCCAAGGGC
>CAWGVJ010000009.1:0-409209 GCA_963826005.1 uncultured Solirubrobacterales bacterium
GCCCGCGACACCGAGTTGCGGCGCGGCACCAACCCGAGCGTCGTGATCCTGGGGTCCGGGCCGAACCGGATCGGCCAGGGGATCGAGTTCGACTACTGCTGCGTGCACGCGGCGATGACAGTGCGCGAGACCGGGCGCGACGCCGTGATGATCAACTGCAACCCCGAGACGGTGTCGACCGACTACGACACCTCCACCCGGCTGTACTTCGAGCCGCTGACGGTCGAGGACGTGCTCGAGGTCGTCGAGGTCGAGCAGCCCGAGGGGGTGATCGTGCAGTTCGGCGGCCAGACGCCGCTGCGCATCGCGGCGGGCCTGCAGGATGCCGGTGTCCCGCTGCTGGGCACGCCGGTGGAGGCGATCGACCTCGCGGAGGACCGCGGCCGTTTCGGCGGGCTTTTGGAGAAGCTGGGCATCCAGGCGCCCCCGTACGGCGTCGCGGACGCGAGCGGCGAGGCGCTGGCGGTCGCGCGCCGGATCGGCTTTCCGCTGCTGGTGCGTCCCTCGTATGTGCTCGGCGGCCGCGCGATGGAGCTGTGCTACTCGAGCAGGACCTGGAGAGCTACCTGGAGCGCCTCGAGGCCCAGGCCGCGAGCCGCATGTACCCGCTGCTGCTCGACCGCTTCCTCGAGAACGCGATCGAGCTGGACGTCGACGCGCTGGCCGACGGCGGGGACGTCTACGTCGCCGGCATCATGCAGCACGTCGAGGAGGCCGGCGTGCACTCCGGCGACTCCGCCTGCGTGCTGCCGCCCCTGAGCCTCGGCGCGGACATGCTGGAGGAAGTACGCCGCAGACGCGCGAGATCGCTCTAGGCCTGGGCGTGGTGGGCCTCATGAACGTGCAGTTCGGGCTCGTCGACAACGACCGCCTGTACGTGATCGAGGCGAACCCGCGCGCGTCGCGCACGGTGCCGTTCGTCTCCAAGGCGATCGGCGTGCCGCTCGCGCAAGGTCGCGTGTCGCGTGATCCTCGGCGAGACGCTCGCGTCCCAGAACCTGCCGCGCGAGCGCCGCGGCAGCCACGTCAGCGTCAAGGAAGCCGTGCTCCCGTTCAAACGCCTGCACGGCGCCGACGCGCTGCTCGGCCCGGAGATGAAGTCCACGGGCGAGGTGATGGGCATCGCGCAGGACTTCCCGGCCGCGTTCGGGAAGGCGCAAGCCGGAGTGGGCTGGAGTCCCGGGTGAGGGCAGCGTGTTCATCTCGGTGTGCGACACGGACAAACCGGCCGCCACCCAGGTCGCATCCCGCATGCATGATCTGGGCTTTCGGGTGCTTGCGACCGCGGGGACGGCCGCCGCGATCAGGGCGATGGGCATCCCGGTCGAGCAGCTCAAGAAGATCGGCGAGGGATCGCCCAATGTCGCGGACGCGATCAGGTCCGGCGACGTGGACATCGTGATCAACACCCCCGCCGGCCGCGGCGCGCGCGCGGACGGCTGGGAGATCCGGCGGGCCGCGATCGAATGCAACATTCCGTGCATCACGACGATGACGGGCGCATCTGCGGCCGCGCGCGCGATCGGGGTGAAGGATGCGGGCGTGCGCTCGCTGCAGGAGCTGCACGGGCCTGCCGAGCCGGCTCCAATGGCCGACGCGCCCCCAGTCCCCTCGTGAGCGCGACCGAGCTCGAGCCGGGCCTTTCGGCGCCTGAACACGGCCCTCGCGCGCTCGCTCCCTTCGGCCGGCGCGCGTGCCGCGTGGTCGCCAACGAGCGGATCGGCCCCTACGACCTGGTCGCGGTCGAGGACGAGAGCGGCCCCGCGCCGCTCGCCGGCCAGTTCTACATGCTGTCCGCCGCCGCGGGTTGGGGCGGAGCGTCGGGACGTCCGCATCTGGGACGCGCATTCTCGGTCTGCCGCGCGCGCGGGCGCCGGCTGGAGTTCCTGCTCGAGGCGATCGGCCCCGGCACCGCGCGGCTCGGGACGCTCGCGGAAGGCGAGGACGCATGGGTGGTGGGCCCGCTGGGCATCGGCTTCGCCGATCCCGCGTCCGGCGGTCGAGCGCTGCTCGTCGGGGGCGGCATCGGCGTCGCGCCGCTGGTGATCTGGGAACGAACGCTCCAAGAGCGTGGAATGCCGGCCAGGACGCTGCTCGGCTTTCGCAACGACGCGTTCGCGCAAGCAGCGCGCCTGTTCGAAGGCGAGCTCGCGGTCGCCACCGACGACGGCTCCGGGCCCGGGCACCACGGGCTGGTCACCGATCTGCTCGAGGAGCACCTCGCGCCGGGCGACGAGGTGTACGCGTGCGGACCTCCACCGATGCTGGAGGCGGTGCGGCGCATCTGCGCGGCGCGCTCGGTCCCGGCGCAGCTGGCGCTCGAAGCCGGCATGGCATGTGGCTTCGGGGCGTGCTTCGGCTGCGTCGTGCGCACGCGGCATGGATACCGGCGGCTGTGCGTGGACGGCCCCGTGGTCGCGGCCGCGGACCTCGAGGAGGGGTGGGAATGACAGTCGCACCGGCCCCACCAAGAGGCCTCGAGGTGGAGCTTGCCGGCCTGCCGCTCGGGCACCCGGTCCTGAACGGCTCCGGCACGTGGGATGCGATCGCCGCGATCCGCACATTCGGCGCCCCGGCACGGGACGAGCTTCCGTTCGCGGCGTTCGTCTCCAAGACGATCACGCTTGCCCCCCGCGGCGGCAACCCTCCGCCCCGCCTATGGGAGACCCCGGCGGGGCTGATCAACTCGATCGGCCTGCCGAACAAGGGGCTCGAGGGCTTCCTCGCCCGCGACCTGCCCGAGCTGGGGACCCTGCCCGTGCCCCTGGTCGTGAGCGTGGCCGGCTTCTCCCACGACGAGTTCGCCGCCCTCGTGGAGGGGGTGGCGGCGCGCCCCGAGGTGGCGGCCCTGGAGCTGAACGTCTCCTGCCCGAACGTCAAGTCCGGGTGCGTGATCGGCAGCGAGCGCGGCGAGATGACGGCGCTCATGGCACGCGTGCGCCCGCTCACGTCGAAGCCCTTGATCGTGAAGCTAACACCGAACGTCTCCGATGTGGCGCCGGTCGCACTCGCGGCGGAAGAGGGCGGTGCCGACGCGCTCTCCCTCATCAACACGCTGCGCGCCACGGCGATCGATCCGCGCACGGGACATGCATGGCTCGGCGCGGTGCAGGGCGGGCTGTCAGGTCCGGCCGTGCGCCCGGTCGCGCTTGCGCTCACGTCGCAGGTCGCGGCGCGCACACAGCTTCCGATCGTGGGGATGGGCGGCATCCAGACGGGGCGCGACGCACTCGACTTCCTCCAGGCGGGCGCAACGTGCGTCGCCGTCGGCACGGAGAGCTTTCGCGATCCCGGCGCGGCCGCACGCGTCTGCGAAGAGCTGGCGCAACAGCTGCGGGCGCACGGGATGGATTCGCCTGCGCACGCGACGGCGGCCGCGCGCGAGCGCCTGCGCGCTGCCTGACGCACATCGGAGTCGCCTTCGCACTATCACGTCGGCGCACGATTTGTCGGCCGGTTTCGGCGCCGTGCACCTTCGTGTTTATTTGCGACAGTTTTTTTCGGGGTCGGCGGTTGCACGCCGCGAAGCCGTGCGTATAATCGCCGCCCATGCCCGCCGCGACGAAGTCTGCCTCCACAGCCCCCGAGCGCTCGCTGGCCCAGAGGATGGAGGCGCTCAACGAGGCGAATCGCATCAGGACCGAGCGGGCGAAGCTGAAGCGCAAGCTCAAGGACGGCGACGCCAACGTCGCGGTGCTGCTGCGCGATCCACCCGACTACATCCTCACCGCAAAGGTCTCCGACATGCTGCTGGCCGTTCCCAAGTACGGCCACGTCAAGGTCAACAAGATCCTGGCGCAGTGCCGGATCTCGCCGAGCAAGACCATCGGCGGACTTTCGGAGCGCCAGCGCCGTGAGCTCATCGGGCACCTCGTCAGGAGGTAACAGCGAGGACCGCCGCAGGGGGCGGTTGTTCGTGATCACCGGCCCGTCGGGGGTCGGCAAGGGCACGCTGATCGGCCGCCTGCTCGAGGAGGTGCCGGAGCTGGAGCTGTCGGTGTCGGCCACCACGCGCGGCCCGCGCGGCTCGGAGCGCGACGGGGTCCACTACCACTTCATGGACGAGGACGAGTTCGACCGCCGCGTCGCCGCGGACGAGTTCATCGAGCACGCCGGCTATGCCTCGCACCGGTACGGCACGCTGCGCTCCGAGGTCGACCCCCGCCTCGCCGACGGGCGCAGCGTGGTGCTGGAGATCGAGCTGCAGGGGGCCCGCCAGGTCCGGGGCACCATGCCGGACGCGGTCCAGGTGTTCATCGCGCCGCCCTCGCCCGCGGACCTGCGCCGCCGCCTGGAAGGGCGCGGGACCGACAGCCCCGAGCAGATCTCGAGGCGCCTGGCGGTCGCGGAGGAGGAGCTGGAGGCCCGCGGCGAGTTCGGGCACGTGGTCGAGAACGACGACGTCGAGCGGGCCACGCAGGAGCTGACCGAGCTGGTGCGCTCTCATCTTCGCGAGTAGCCGGATTCCGAAGGGGGCGTCGTTCGGAAAACCGGGTCGGGTAGGGAGTGGGGTGAGGGGCTGCGGCTGGGCTTCGCCGTACTGCGCGCGGTCTGCGACGGCAGGCACATGCGTCGGCGAAGAAAGCGCCGTGCGAGCAGAGATGCATCACCGAACGGGGGGCGAGTTACGGATCGGCAAAGCCGTCCGGAATCAGACGCGAAGACGCACACCTCGTACCGGTTGCGTGACCTCACCCTGCGCGGCAACCACGCGCCGATCTCCCTTACCTACACGGTTCTCGTCGGGGCCCCAACCACCCCCGTGCCTACACGCTTCCGCGGGGACCGCGCGGGGCCTCAGCTAGAATCGGCTTCCGCCCGACTACAGGAGGACTCTTGATCAATCCCCGCATCGACAGCCTGCTCGACCACGTGGACTCGCATTACGCGGCCGTCATCGTGGCAGCGAAGCGGGCGCGGCAGATCAACAACTACTACCACACGCTCGGCGAGGGAGTTTTCGAGGAGTTCCCGCCGCCGATGGTGGACACGCCCTCCAAGAACTACCTCACGATCGCGCTCGAAGAGCTCGCGCAGGGCAAGATCAACTCCCGCTACCGTGGTGCGTAGGGACTGCGCCTAGGCGACGGACCCTGCACGCGGGATTGGGTCTTCCCGGAACCGCGAGCGAAGGCCATAATGGGAACGCCGGGTCCGGTCACCGGAGCGGCGTACTAGAGGTAGCGAAATGGCAAGGATCCTGCTGGGCACGAGCGGTGGTATCTCCGCCTACAAGGCGGTGGAGCTTGCGCGCCTGGCGGTGAAGGCGGGTCACGCTGTGCGCGTGATCCAGACGCAGGACTCGTTGCGCTTCGTCGGTCGCGCGACGTTCGAGGGAATCACCGGCGCACCGGTGCTGGTGGAGGAGTTCGAGCGCGACCCCGCCCGCGGTGCGTATCCCGGGGAGCCGGCTCCCGACCACGACCCGATCAGTCACCTCGAGATCGCCGCGCGCTGCGACGCGTACTGCATTGCGCCCGCGACCGCCAACACGATCGCCAAGCTTGCCGCGGGCCAGGCCGACAACCTGCTGACCGCCGCGTATCTCGCGTGCGCCTCGCCGGTGCTGATCGCGCCGGCGATGAACAACCGCATGTACGAGCACGCCGCGACACAGGCCAACCTGGAGACGCTGCACGCGCGCGGCGTGCACGTGGTCGAGCCGGGCACGGGCCAGCTCGCATCGCGCGGGGAATGGGGCATCGGCCGGCTGGCCGAGCCGCTCGCGATCCTCGGGGCGATCGAGATGGTCGCCGGCGGCGCGCCGCGGCCGCTGGACGGCATGCGCGTGCTGGTCACGGCCGGTGGAACCCGCGAGCCGCTCGACTCGGTGCGCTACGTCGGCAACCGCTCCAGCGGGCGCATGGGCTTCGCGCTGGCCGCGGAGGCTGCGCGGCGCGGGGCCGCCGTGACGGTGATCGCGGCCAACACCACGCTGGACCGGACTCCCGGCGTCTCATACGTGCCCGTCGGCACAGCCGCGGAGCTGCGCGATGCGACGCTGGCCCGCTTCGAGCAGGCCGACCTGCTGCTGATGGCGGCGGCGGTGGCGGACTTCCGCCCCGAGCGCCCGCTCGACGACAAGATCACGAAGGAGGGGCGCGACTCCCTGTCGGTCGACATGGTCGCGACCTCGGACGTGCTGTCCGAGGCGGCGTCCATGCGCCGGGAAGGGCAGTCGATCGTCGGCTTCGCCGCCGAGCATGGGCGCGAGGCCGTGAGCCGCGCCCGGGACAAGCTCGCGCGCAAGGGCCTCGACGCGATCGTCGTGAACGACATCTCGCGGCCGGACATCGGCTTCGACTCGGACCAGAACGAGGTCGTGATCATCGGACGGGAGGGTGAGCTGCACGTGCCCCGCAGCTCCAAGGAGGAGGTGGCGACCCGCGTGCTCGACTTCGTCCAGGACCTGCGCGCCGCACGGACGCAGCAGCAACAGCAGGGCAAGGGCCGATGAGCGAGCACGAGGCATACGACCTCTTCCAGCGCGGACTGGCGCTGATCGAGGAGAGCCACTGGGCGCAGGCGACCGTGCCGCTCGAGAAGGCGAAGCGCCTCGAGCCGGACAAGAGCTCGATCCGCGAGGCGCTCGGGCGCGCGTACTTCCGCAGCGGCCGCTACCGGGACGCCGCGAGCGAGTTCTCGGCCGTCGTGGAGCGCCAGCCGGCGAACGACTACGCCCACTTCTGCCTGGGCCGCTCGCTGGAGAAGCTGGGCGACCGGCGCGCCGCCCGGCGGCACATGTCGCTCGCGCTCGGCATGCGGCCGGATCGCAGCGACTACCGGCTCTACCGCGACCGGTTGAAGGCGGCCTGAGGGCGCTCATCCAACGTGTGAGCTCCGCGTCCGTCAGCGTCGACGGGGAGGTGGTGGGCGAGATCGGCGCCGGACTGGTGGTGCTCCTGGGCGTCGGGCGTGGGGATGCCGCCGCGCAGGCGGCGAAGCTCGCCGAAAAGGTGGCCAGGCTGCGTGTGTTCGACGGGGAGAGCGGGCGCATGGACCGCTCGCTGCTCGACGTCGGGGGCGCCGCGCTGTGCATCAGCCAGTTCACGCTCTACGGCGACGTGCGGCGGGGCCTGCGCCCGAGCTTCACCGAGGCTGCCGATCCGGCGGACGGAGAGCGGCTTTACGAGCAGTTCTGTCGCGATCTGGAGGTGTCCGGGGTGCCCGTGTCGAAGGGTCGTTTCGGCGCCCGCATGAGCGTCGGGCTGGTCAACGAAGGGCCCGTCACGCTGCTGCTGGAGGCCTGAGCCCGCCCGGAAAAGGGGCGCATGACCGGCGCTATACTTGCCCCTCACTGTTGTTCAGGAGACCTGCGGCCCACGGGGCCGCGCCTTCGAAGTGGGCCTCCGCCCACTTTTTTTGCGACTTATATGAGACAACCTCCCAGCCAAATCGACCCAAATGACGAGCGCCAACCGGCTCCGACCACCACGGATCTGCAGGCGCGCGTCGAGTCGCGCTTGGCCACGGTCGAGCCGGACGTCGAGGTGCTGGCCGTCGAGCTGGCCGGGTCCCGGCGGTCGCCGATCCTGCGCATCTACGTGGACCGGCCCGGAGGGGTCGATCTCGAGCTGTGCGCGAAGGTCACGAACCATCTGCGTGACCTGCTCGTGGACTACGGGGTCGAGGTGTCCTCACCGGGCCCCGAGCGCCCGCTGACCAAGCTCGACCACTACCGCCGCTTCCTCGGCCGCCGGGTGCGAGTGCGCACCCGCGAGGAGATCGAGGGCCGCAGGGACTTCAAGGGCGAGCTCGTGAGCGCGGACGACGAGGCCGTCGCGCTTGCCGGGGACTGGGGCACCATCCGCATCCCGCACGAGCGCATCAGGCGCTCCAACCTGATGGCACAAGAATTTCGCACGACGGGGAGGGTTTAGTGACCAAGGAGATCGTTGAGGCCGTCCAGACGCTCGAGAAAGAGAAGGGCATCTCGGCCGAGAAGCTGATGCTCGCGCTCGAGGACGCGCTCCTCTCCGCCTACAAGAAGACACCGGGCGCCGCCAAGTACGCGCGCGTGGACATGGATCGCAACACCGCGGACTTCCGCGTGTTCGAGCTGCTCGTTCCGCCGGAGCTCGAGGAGAAGCTCGTGAAGGAGGCGATCGAGGAGGAGCGCACGATCGACCCCGAGACCGGGGAGCTGCGCGAGCCCGAGGAGCCCGAGATCGACCTCGAGAAGCTTGCCGAGTACGGCGACCAGATCGGCAGCCGCGACGTGACGCCGACCGACTTCGGCCGGATCGCGGCGCAGACGGCGAAGCAGGTCATCCTCCAGCGCATCCGCGAGGCGGAGCGCGACATGATGTTCGAGGAGTACCAGGACCGCGTGAACGAGCTGATCACCGGGATCATCCAGCAGTCCGACTCCCGCTACACGCTCGTGCAGCTGCGCGAGCGTGTCGAGGCGCTGCTCCCGAAGTCCGAGCAGGTCGACAACGAGCGCTACGACCACGGGATGCGGGTGAAGGCCGTCATCACCGAGGTCTCGTCCAGCACCAAGGGCCCGAGCATCATCGTCTCGCGCCGCAGCCCCGAGCTGATCAAGAAGCTGTTCGAGCTGGAGGTCCCCGAGGTCGCCGATGCCCTCGTCGAGATCGTGAACGTTGCGCGCGAGCCGGGCTACCGCTCGAAGATCGCCGTGGTGTCGCACGCCGACGGCGTGGACCCGGTGGGCGCCTGTGTGGGACCGCGCGGCTCGCGGGTGCGCATGGTCGTGTCCGAGCTGCGCGGGGAGAAGATCGACATCATTCCCTACAACGACGAGCCCGCCCGGTTCGTCGCCAAGGCGCTGTCGCCGGCGCGCGTGCGCGAGGTGCTCGTCGACGACGAGAACAAGCAGGCGACCGTCGTGGTGCCGGACGACCAGCTCTCGCTGGCGATCGGCAAGGAGGGCCAGAACGCCCGCCTCGCGGCGCGGCTCACCGGCTGGCGCGTGGACATCAAGTCCGAGACCGAGTTCGCCGCCGAAGAGGCCGAGATGGGCTACGACCAGGAGGAAGAGGTCTCCGGTCGCTGCCACGCGGTGCTCAGCACCGGCAAGCGGTGCCCGAATGCGGCCCTGCCGGGCTCGCGCTACTGCGGCCTGCCCGCGCACCAGGAGCTGGAGCAGCAGGAGGGCGACGAGCTGGCCCCGGCCGCGGAGGCGGAGGCGGAGGCGCCGGCTGCCGGCGAGGCCCCCGTCGAGGAGCCTGCCGAGCTCGAGGAGGCTGCCGTCGAGGAGGCTCCCGTCGAGGAGCCCGTCGAGGCGACTGCCGAGACCGAGGACGAGGAGCCCGTCGCGGAGGAGTCCCTGGATGGCGTGGGCGAGCCTGCGCCTGTGACCGACGAGCCGGCCGAGACCGCCGCGGCCGGAACCGAAGAGGAGCGTTAAGCCGCCCGGAGCTCTATGGCCAAGAAGCGCGTCTACGAGATAGCCAAGGAAAAAGGGGTCTCCAGCAAGGACCTCATCGCCACGCTGAGAGCCGCGGGCGTCGACGTGAAGGCCGCCGCATCGACCGTCGAGGAGGCCGACGTCAAGCGCGTGCTGTCCGCCGCCGGTGCGGGCAACGGCAAGGCGAGCGCCCCCGCTGCCGCGAAGCCGGCCGCGAAGCCGGCGGCCAAGCCCGCCGCCAAGCCCGCCGCCGAGAAACAGGCGCCCGCCGGCGCCAAGAAGCCTCCGCAGGCCAAGGCCCCCGAGCAACCTTCGAAGCCGGCGCCCGCGCCGCGCCCGCAGGGGCAGCAGGCCCAGGGCGGTCAGCGTCCGCAGCAAGGTGGCGGCCAGCGTCCCGCGGGCCAGGGCCGGCCGGGTGGCCAGCAGCCGGCCGGTGGGCGTGACGGCGGCAGTCCCCGCCCGCAACGTCCGGCGCCGAGCCGTCCCGGCGGCGGTGGTGGCGGCGGCGGCCGGCGGCGGCGTGTCGTGATCGATTCACAGGCCTCGCGTCGCCAGGCGCCACATCCACCGCCCCCGCAGCGGCGCAGGCGCAGCCGCGGACGCGGCGCGCCCCCGCCCGAGCCGAGCGAGTCCAACCAGTCGACCGCGGTCGCGGAGCCGGAGGCGATCCGGATCCCGTCGGGCGCCACCGTGCGCGACGTCGCGGAGCACCTCGGCGTGCAGGTCTCCGACGTGATCAAGAAGCTCATGCAGCTCGGCGAGATGGCGTCGATCACCCAGACGCTGTCGGACGAGGCGATCGGCGTGATCGCCGACGAGTTCGAAAAGAAGATCGAGGTCGTGAGGGCGTCCGAGGACGAGACTCCGGCGCCGGTCTTCGACGACGCGGACGAGGACCTCAGCGCGCGACCGCCGGTCGTGACCATCATGGGTCACGTCGACCACGGGAAGACCTCGCTGCTGGACGCGATCCGGGAGACCGAGGTCGCGGCGGGCGAGGCGGGCGGGATCACGCAGCACATCGGCGCGTACCAGGTGCATCACGGCGACAAGGTCGTGACGTTCCTCGACACGCCGGGTCACGAGGCCTTCACCGCAATGCGCGCCCGCGGCGCCAAGGTCACCGACATCGCGGTGATCGTCGTGGCGGCCGACGACGGCGTGATGCCGCAGACCACTGAGGCGATCGACCACGCGAAGGCGGCGGGCGTGCCGATGGTGATCGCGGTCAACAAGATCGACAAGGAGGACTCGCAGCCCGAGCGCGTGCGCGGCGAGCTCGGCGGCCAGGGCCTGACGCCCGAGGAGTGGGGCGGCGACACCATCTTCTGCGACGTGTCCGCAAAGACCAAGGAGGGCCTCGACAACCTGCTGGACATGATCCTGCTGGTATCCGAGGTCGAAGAGCTGAAGGCCAACGCGGACGCGCCCGCGAGCGGTCACGTGATCGAGTCGAAGCTCGACCCGGGCCGCGGGCCGGTCGTGACCATCCTGGTGCAGCGCGGCACGCTCAAGACCGGCGATGCGCTGGTCGCCGGCGCACACTGGGGGCGCGTGCGCGCGATGCACGACTTCCTCGGCAACCGCGCGAAGCGCGCGCTGCCGGGCGAGCCGGTGGAGGTGCTCGGCTTCGACAGCGTGCCGGACGCCGGCGAGCCGGTGCGGGTGGTCGGCAACGACCGCGAGGCGCGCCACCTGGCCGGCGAGCGGGCGATCCGGCTGAAGACCGAGCAGCTCGCGCGGCGCAAGTCGGCGCCGGTCAGCCTCGAGGACGTCTTCGACCGCGTCAAGGAGGGCGAGGCCGTCGCGCTCAACATCGTGCTGAAGGCCGACGTCGCCGGTTCGCTGGAGGCGCTCCAGGACCAGCTCGCGAAGGTGTCCACCTCGCAGGTCGGGCTGAACGTGCTGCACACCGGGGTGGGCGGGATCACGCAGTCCGACGTGATGCTCGCGGCCGCGTCCGGCGCGGTGATCATCGGCTTCAACGTGCGCCCGCTGCCGGAGGCGAAGACGCTCGCCGACCAGGAAGGCGTCGAGATCCGCAGCTACACGGTGATCTACAAGATCACCGAAGAGCTGCGCGCGGCGATGGAGGGCATGCTGGAGCCCGAGGAGGTCGAGCAGTCGCTGGGCATGGCCGAGGTGCGCCAGACCTTCCGCGCGTCGCGCATCGGCACGATCGCCGGCTCGCATGTCGTCCAGGGCAAGATCATCCGCAGCGCGCACGTGCGGCTGGTGCGCGAGGGAACGATCATCTACGACGGCACGATCACTTCGCTGAAGCGCTTCAAGGACGACGCCAGGGAGGTCGAGGAAGGCTTCGAGTGCGGAATCGTGCTCGAGAACTACAACGACCTCAAGGAGGGGGACGTCATCGAGGCGTACGAGACGCGGAAGGTCGCCCAGACGCTCGAGTAGCGTCGCTCGGCCCGGCGTGCCGTTCCTGGTCGCCCTCACGATTCACCTCCACCTGCCCGACAACGGCAGCCTGAAGGGAAAGCGCAAGGAACTGCTGTCCGTGCGCTCTGCGCTGAGCCGCCGTTTCGGCGCCTCGGTGGCCGAGGTGGGGGAGCAGGACCTGTGGCAGCGCGCGACACTGGCCGCCGGGCTCGTGGGACGCTCGGCCGGGGACCTGGAGCACGTCGCCGACGGGATCGAGCGGTTCCTGCTCGCGCGGTTCCCGGACGGTGTGCGCATCGAGCGCCGGCTCGTATCGTTCGAGGACCTCGATGACTGACGGCCGAAGCTTGATCGCCCACCTTGCGGCGCGCGCGGAGGGTTACCGGTCTATGCGGCGAAACGTCGCTTGTATAGTCAAGAATGGGAGCGGGAGGGGTTCAGACCCAACCGTGCCATGCCCATGAACAGGATGCGGCGAGTCAACGAGGCCGTGCGCGAGGTTCTGAGCGTGGCCATCACAAACGGTCTGAAGGACCCCCGCGTCGGTTTCGTGACCGTTACTGCAGTGGACACCAGCCCCGACCTGCGTTATGCGCACGTGTACGTGAGCGTGCTCGGCGACGACCGCGAGCGCGACGAGTCGCTCGCCGGGCTGGAGTCCTCGCACGGGTACCTGCAGTCGCGCGTCGCGGCCGAGCTGCGTCTCAAGCGCACGCCCCAGCTCGACTTCCGCTACGACGAGAGCGTCGCGCGCGGCGAGCGCATCCAGCGCCTGCTGCAGGATGAGCCGGAGGAGCGCCCGTGACGCTCGACACGACGACCGCACGCGCGGAGGTGCTCGCCGAGCTGCGCTCCGGCGACAAGTTCCTCCTGACGACGCACGAGAACCCCGACGGCGACGCGCTCGGATCGCTGGTCGCGATGAACGAGATCCTGCGTGCGCTCGGCAAGGACACCGTGATGTTCCTGTCCGCCGAGGAGTTCCCGCTGCCCTACGAGTACCGGTGGCTACCGCTCGAGAACGTGAGCCATGCGCTGCCTGATGACGCCGAGGAGCGCACGATCGTGTTCCTCGACTGCGGCAACATCGACCGCATGCCCGTCAGCTTTCTCGGACGCGACGACGCGCGCATCGTGAACATCGACCACCACCACGACAACACGCGCTTCGGCACGGCCAACTTCGTGGTGGACGGCGCCTCCTCGACGGCCGAGATCATCTGGGACCTGAACAAGGACCTGGGCGCGGAGCTCACGACGGAGCTTGCGCAGGCGCTGTACGTCGGGCTCGTGACGGACACCGGCAAGTTCCAGTACGAGAACACCACGCCCCGGTCGCACCTGATGGCCGCCGACCTGCTCGCCCATGGCGTCGAGGTGCACGAGATCTTCCGGCGCCTGTACGAGCACGTGCCGCTCGCGAAGCTGCAGCTGCTGGCGCGCGTGCTGTCGCGCATCGAGCGCTATGACGACGGCCGTCTCACCGTCTCCTACATCCTGCGTTCCGACTATGAGGAGACGGGCGCCGACGAGAATTTCTCCGAGGGCATCGTGGACCACATCCGCGCGCTGGAGGGCACGGTCGTGGGAGCGCTCGTGCGCGAGCAGCTCAAGGAGGGCCGCGACGGTGTGCTCAAGGTGAGCCTCAGGGCCTCCGCCGCCGAGGTCGACGTGAGCGTGATCGCGCGCGAGGAGGGCGGCGGCGGTCACCGCCAGGCCGCCGGCTTCTCGAGCACCCGCAGCCGCGAGGAGCTGATCGAGTTCCTCCGGGCCGAGATCGCGGCGCAGCTGTCCTAGCGGGCATGGACGGAGTCCTGCTGGTTGCGAAGCCGGCGGGTGTGACGTCTCATGACGTGGTCGAGTCCGTGCGCCGCGCGCGCGGCGTGAAGACGGGGCATGCGGGCACGCTCGACCCGTTCGCGACCGGGCTGCTGGTGGTGCTGCTCGGGCGCGGCACGCGCGTGCAGCAGTACATGGTGGGCCTGTCCAAGGCCTACCGGGTTGTCGCGCGTTTCGGTGCCGTCTCCGACACGGGGGATCCCACCGGTCAGGTCACCGAGACGGGAAAAGCCGTTGGTGAGGAGGAGCTGCGGGCGGCCATGGCGGGGCTCAGCGGCGAGATCGAGCAGCGGGTGCCGGCCTACTCGGCGGTGAAGGTGGGTGGGGAGCGGCTGTATCGGAAAGCGCGGCGCGGGGAGGAGGTCGAGGCGCCTGTGCGGCGCGTGGTGATCGAGGCGCTCGATGTCGTGCGGTTCGACGCTCCCAGCCAGGAAGCCGAGTTCGAGGTGCGCTGCTCGAGCGGCACCTACATCCGGCAGCTGGTCGCCGACCTCGGGGAGCTGTGCGGCGCCGGCGCGTACTGCACGGCGCTCGAGCGGACCGAGGTGGGGCCGTTCGCGCTGGCGGACGCGGATGCGGAGCGGCTGTTGCCGCTGTCCGATGCTCTTCCCTTTCTGCCGGAATATCCGTTGGCCGAGGTGGAGGCTGAATCCATTCGGCACGGTCGCGCCGTCGAAAATCCTGGTGGGGTAGGGGCCGAGGGTCAGGCCGTGCGGTTGACGTTTGGCGATGAGTTGCTCGCCGTGGCCCGGCGCCGCGGTGACTCGCTCAAGCCGGAAACCGTTCTCGCCTGATCAGGGTGCGCGGTTTTTCGGTCGTACTACGCCCATGATGTGTCTCACCTCGGTTTGGGAGACCGTACGATGGGCGGGTGCGACGGGGGTTCGCGATGGGGTGCCTGTGTTGCGTGCTGTTCTGCGCGCTTCCTGTTGCTGCACGCGCGGAGCTGGTCGGCGAGTTCAACGCGCGCCTGACCGACATCAAGCGCTCCTATGGCGCGTACACGGTCGTCGCCGACGCACGGGCCTACGAAACGTCCGGCGCGCCCCCGCCGATCCTGAACCAGGCCACGGTGCACTTCCCGCGCGGCGCATCGTTGCGCAAGGCCTTCCTCCGCGACGACTTCTACTGCGACCGTGACCGGCTGATGCGCTATCCGCCGGACCCGGTGCGCTGCCGCAGCTCCTACTTCGCGTCGGGAACCATCCTGCTCGACGCCCGCCCCGACATCGACACGCCGTTCTCCGCGGACATCCACTTGTTCCTCGCGCAGGGCAATGCCGGCGCGCTGGCGTCCGTGGACGTGCTGGTGCTCCCCAACGACTTCACCCCGGTCTACACCTATCAGCTGCTGGAGGGGAGGCTCGTCGACGAGTCCGGCACGTCCAAGCGCTTCGGCTACCGGCTGGAGCTGCCGACCTACGTGAAGCCGCTGATCCCCGGTCTCAACCTCCACCTCGCGGAGATGCACCTGAAGATCCGCGGGCTGCGGCTGGAGCGGCCGCACGGGGCGCGGCCGCTGTTCTGGACCAGGGTGCCGGCGTGCCCGCGCAGCCGCAAGGTGTCGTTCGGCGCCGACTACGCGTTCGAGGGCGCGGCGCCGATCAAGAAGCGCCGCCGGGTCGACTGCCGGCGGTTCGTGCGGCGCCCGAGCGTGCACCGTGAGGGTCAGGTGCCCGGCGCTCCGGGCTGAGACGGAGCATCGAGGGGCTTCGCCCCACCTCAGTCATATGGCCTCGCTGATCGCTCGGCCCAGAACCATTTAGCCTCCATGCGGCGATGGATGTCTTCAGGTCGCTCGCGGAGGTCACGCCCGCCGGGGAAGGGCGTTCGCTCGCGCTCGGCACTTTCGACGGGGTGCACCGCGGGCACCGGCATGTGATCGCGAGCGCAGTCGAGCGGGCCCGCGAACACGGGGAGCGGGCGACCGTCGTCACCTTCGATCCGCACCCGCTGCGGGTCCTGATGCCCGACGACCCGCCGGAGCTGCTCACCACCACCGACGCGAAGGCTGCGATCGTCGCCGGCCTCGGGGTGGACGAGCTGCTCGCGATCCCCTTCACGACCGAGTTCTCGAAGCGATCGGCCGAGGACTTCACCGCCGAGGTGCTCGTGCGGGCGCTGGGCGCCCGGCACCTGAGCGTGGGCGCGAACTTCCGCTTCGGCCACGGCGCGCGCGGCGACGTCGACGTGCTGCGCGCGCAGCCGCAGTTCGAGACCGTCGTCGTGCCGCTGGTCGAGTATCGCGGCGCGACCGTCTCCTCCAGCCGCATCAGGCAGCTCGTGGCGGAGGGCGACATGGCCGGCGCGGCGGAACTGCTGGAAGCTCCCTACCGGCTCGAGGGCGAGGTGGTGCCCGGCGCGGCGCGCGGGCGCGAGCTGGGCATGCCGACCGTCAACCTGCGCCAGCCCCCGGACGTGGTGATCCCGGCGACCGGCATCTACGCCGCGCTCGCGCATGGGACCGAGATCGGCCACGACGTTCCCGCCGCCGTCAGCATCGGCGTGCGGCCGACCTTCGAGGATCACGGCGACCTGCGGATCGAGGCCCATCTGATCGGCTTCGAGGGCGATCTCTACGGGCGCTCCGTGCGCCTGGACTTCCTCGAGCGCCTGCGGGACGAGGTCAAGTTCGATTCCGCGGAGGAGCTCCAGCGGCAGATGAGAGACGACGTCGCCCAGACCCGCGAGATCGCCGCGAAGGCCTAGGCGAAAGGCCCCAAGCTGCTACCTTCCTTCGCCGTGACTCTCACCAAAGAGGCCAAGTCCGAGGTGATCCGCAAGTTCGCCTCCCACGAGGGCGACACCGGCTCGCCCGAGGTACAGGTGGCCCTGCTGACGGCGCGCATCAACGAGCTCACCGAGCACCTGCGCACCCACAAGAAGGACCACCACTCCCGGCGCGGCCTGCTGATGCTGGTGGGGCAGCGCAGGCGCCTGTTGAACTACCTCAACAGGCAGGACGTGGACCGCTATCGGTCGCTCGTCCAGGAGCTCGGGCTCCGGCGCTGAATAACCCACGTTGGCCTCGAGAAAACGGCTGGAACCCCGCGAATAGGGCGCCGGGCCGCTGCTAGCATTCGCCGCTAGATTCCGGAGAGCCCCAAACCGCAAGCAGCCAACCGGAGGCTGCCACGAAAGGAAGAGATGTCTTCTCCATCAGTTGACCGCGTGTCGGTCGATATCGCCGGCACCGAGATCAGCTTCGAGACCGGGAAGCTCGCCAAGCAGGCAGGCGGCTCGGTGGTAGTACGCGCCGGCGACACCATGGTGCTCTGCACCGCCACCGCCGGCAATCCCGCGCGACGTGGACTTCCTGCCCCTCACCGTGGACGTCGAGGAGCGCATGTACGCCGCCGGCAAGATCCCCGGCAGCTTCTTCAAGCGCGAGGGCCGCCCCTCCGAGAAGGGCATCCTCACCGCGCGCATGATCGACCGGCCGATCCGGCCGCTGTTCCCGAAGGGGTGGCACCGCGAGACGCAGATCGTCGCGACGCCGATGTGCGTCGACCACGTGGTGCCCTATGACATCCTCGCGATGAACGGCGCCTCCGCCGCGCTGGCCCTGTCCGACATCCCGTTCCCGACGCAGATGGCGGCCGTGCGCATCGGCAAGCTCGAGGGCAAGTTCGTCGTCAACCCGGACGAGGCGGACCTCTCCGAGTCGGAGCTGGACCTGATCGTGGCCGGCACCGACGACGCCATCCTGATGGTCGAGGCCGGCGCGAACGAGATCACCGAGGCCGAGCTGCTCGACGCGCTCGAGATCGCGCACGACGAGATCAAGAAGCTGTGCGCGGCGCAGCGCGAGCTCGCTGCGAAGGCCGGCAAGGAGAAGATCGTCCTCGAAGAGCCGCAGGTCGACCAGGCGCTGCTCGACCGGATCCTGGCCTCACACGGTGACGAGCTCGACCGGGCAACGCAGGTCGAGGACAAGCTCGAGCGCCAGGACGCGACCAAGGCCGTGGAGGAAGCGGTGCTCACCGAGTACGCGCGCCTTGACGACGAAGCTGCGGAGGCTGTCGACCCGCAGCTCCGCGCCGAGGTGCAGCGCGCGTTCGACAAGCTCGAGAAGGACATCATCCGCAAGCGGATCGCGGTCGACAAGCGGCGGCCCGACGGCCGGCGCCCCGACGAGATCCGCGAGATCTGGGCCGAGGTCGGGATTGCGCCCCGCACGCACGGCTCCGCGATCTTCACCCGCGGGCAGACGCAGGCGTACACCGTCGCGACGCTCGGCACGAGCCGCGAGGAGCAGCGCCTCGACACGCTCGGCCTGGAGACGGCCAAGCGGTACTTCCACCACTACAACTTCCCGCCGTACTCGGTCGGGGAGGCGGGCTTCATGCGAGGCCCCAAGCGCCGCGACATCGGGCACGGCGCGCTCGCCGAGCGGGCGCTGCTGCCGATGATCCCCTCGCAGGAGGACTTCCCCTACACGATCAGGGTCGTGTCCGACATCCTCGAGTCCAACGGCTCCTCGTCGATGGCCTCGGTCTGCGGATCGACGCTGTCGCTGATGGACGCGGGCGTCAAGATCCACAAGCCGGTCGCCGGCGTCGCGATGGGCCTGATCATGGAGGGCGACGACTACGTCGTGCTCTCGGACATCGCGGGCGTCGAGGACCATCTGGGCGACATGGACTTCAAGGTCGCCGGCACGCCCGACGGCATCACGGCGCTCCAGATGGACATCAAGATCACGGGCGTCACGTTCGAGATCCTGAAGGGCGCGCTGGAGCAGGCCCAGGCGGGCCGCCTGCTGATCCTCGACAAGATGCAGGAGACGCTCGCCGAGACGCGCGCCGAGCTGAGCCCGCACGCTCCGCGCATCACGTCGATCCAGATCGACCCCGAGAAGATCGGGACCGTGATCGGCAAGGGCGGCGAGACGATCCGCGCGCTGTCGGAGGAGTACGAGGCGCAGATCGACGTCGACGACACCGGCATGGTGCTCGTGTACGCCGTGAACGGCGAGAAGGGCGACGCCTGCGTCGAGGCCATCCGCCAGATGACAAAGGACGTCGAGCTCGGTGAGGTGTTCACCGGAAAGGTCGTGAAGACCACCACGTTCGGAGCCTTCGTCGAGCTCAGCAAGGGCACCGACGGATTGCTCCACATCTCGAACCTGGTTCCCGGTGGTCGCGCGGAGACGGTCGAGGACGTGGTCAACCGCGGCGACCAGGTGACGGTGCGGGTGGTCGAGCTGAACAAGGAGCGGGGCCGCATCGGCCTGCGCCTGGCCGACGACCCCGAGATCGCCGACAAGACGGTCGAGGAGCTGGCGAACATCGGTACCGGCAACGGCGGCCGGCCGTCCGGCGGCCGGGACCGCGGTGGACGTGACCGCGATCGAGGTGGCCGCGGAGGCCGGGACCGGGGCGGACGCGACCGAGGCGGCTCACGCGAGCGCCGCGACTAACGGCCCCAGCCCTTGGCTCAGGAGCACACGCTCACCGAGCTCGACTCGGGCATCCGGGTCGTCACCGAGCGCGTCCCGTCCGTACGGTCGATCGCGCTCGGCCTGTGGGTGCGCGTGGGCTCTCGTGACGAGGGCACCGAGCAGGCCGGCATCTCGCACTTCCTCGAGCACATGCTGTTCAAGGGAACCGACGAGCTGACGGCCGAGCAGATCGCGCAGGAGTTCGACGGGCTCGGAGCCGACATCAACGCGGCGACGAGCAAGGAGGCGACCGTCCTGCACGCGCACTTCCTGGACGAGCACCTCGACCGCGCGTTCCAGGTGATGGGCGACATGCTGCTGCGCTCCACCTATTCGGATCTCGAGTCCGAGCGCGAGGTCGTGCTCGAGGAGATCGCGATGTACGAGGACGAGCCGCAGGACAAGGTCCACGACGTGCTCTCCACCGCCGTCTTCGGCGACCATCCGCTCGGGCGGCCGGTGATCGGCCGCGGCGAGGTGATCTCGGCGCTGACGCCGGACACGGTGTCCGCGCTACCACGATGCCCGCTACCTGCCCGGGCGCGATCGTCGTGGCGGCGGCGGGCAACCTCGAGCACGAGCAGATCGAGCAGCTTGCGCAGCGGTGGCTGGACAGCTCGCGCAACGGCGGGCTGCAGACCCCGGAGGGTGCTCCGCCGCGCCGCGAGCCGCGGGCCGCCTTCCACTCGAAGGAGACCGAGCAGTACCACATCTGCCTCGGGGGAGAGGGCATCTCCCGCAACGACGATCGTCGCTTCGCGCTGTCGATCCTCGACGCGATCCTGGGCGGCTCGACATCCTCGCGCCTGTTCCAGGAGGTGCGCGAGAAGCGCGGCCTCGCCTACTCGGTCTACTCGTGGGCGAGCCAGTACCAGGACACGGGCCAGGTCGGCATCTACGTCGGTACGCGCGAGGACAACGTGGTCGAGGCGCTCGAGCGTGATCGGCCGCGAGCTCGGGCGGGTGCGCGACGAGCAGGTCGGCACGGACGAGCTGCGCCGCGCGCGCGAGCACGTGAAGGGCCGGCTCGCGCTGTCCATGGAGTCGACCGGCGCGCGCATGAACCGGCTCGGGCGCTCGGTGCTGATGGACACCCCATTGCTTTCGCTCGACGAGACGATCGAGCGCCTCGAGGCGGTCGACGCGCGAGGACGCTCGAGCGGCTCGCCGGAGAGCTGTACCCGCCGACGGGCATGTCGGTCGCGGCCATCGGCCGGGACGAGGGCCTGTTCCGCAGTGCGCTGGCGCCGGTGAGCGCCGGAGCTCTCCAGCGCGGCGTGACCGCGTGGTCGTCTCGGGCGCGGCGGGTCGCATGGGGGCGACCGTGTGCGACGCGGTCGAAGGCGCCGATGACATGGAGCTGGTGGGGCGGGCCGATCCGGCGCTGGGCGTTTCGCTGGAGCAGGTGCTCGCGGAAGATCGAGCCGGACGTGGTCGTCGACTTCACCGTGCCCGATACCGTGTTCCGAAATGCGCGAGCTCTGCCTGGAGAGCGGGACTCACGTGGTGGTGGGCACGACCGGGCTCACGCCCGAGCAGGTAGAGGAGCTGCGAGCTGCGGCCGAGGGGTCGGAGGGCAACTGCCTGATCGCGCCGAACTTCGCGATCGGCGCCGTGCTGATGATGGAGGCGGCGAAGCTGATCGCTCCCCACATGCCCGACTGCGAGATCGTCGAGCTGCACCACGAGGCGAAGCTCGACGCGCCGTCCGGCACCGCGAAGCGCACGGCCGAGCTGATCGGCGAGGCCGGCGGTCGCAAGGACCCGCCGATCCACAGCGTGCGGCTACCGGGCCTGGTCGCGCAGTCAGGAAGTGATCTTCGGCGGCCTCGGGCAGACGCTGACGGTGCGCCACGACACGATCTCGCGCGAGTCGTTCATGCCCGGCGTGCTGCTGGCGGTGCGGAAGGTCGGCGAGGATCGACGGCCTGGTGGTCGGGCTCGAGAACGTTGTTAGCCGGACCCACGGAGCTCCCGTGATTTCCGGCTAAGGAAATCACGGTTTATCGGGATCAGGCCAGCTTCGCTGCGACCTGCGCGGCGGCTGGCGGCCTGATCCAGCCGCCGAGCGCCGTCTCCAGCTCCTTCGCGACCGCGAGCACCTCCAGCTCGCGGTAGCGGCGGCCGATCACCTGCACGCCGATCGGCAGGCCGTCGGGCGTGCGGCCGACGGGCACCGCGGCGGCCGGCAGCGACATCGCGTTCACGTAGGTGGACATCGAGAACAGGTCGATCTCCTCGTACTCCTGGCCGTCGATCTCCAGCACCTCGGTGCCGATCGGGAACGCCGGGGTCGCCGCGATCGGGCAGACGGCGATGTGGTTGGTCTCGAGCCAGGCGCAGGCCGCGCGCTCGAGGTCGAGCCGGTACGCCAGCGGCGCCCGCGTACGTCGGCAGGTCCACGTCGAGCGTCTCGCGCCGGTCGCAGCAGCCGCCGGATCTGCGGCGACAGGTCTGCCTCGCGCGGCTCGATCACCGGCCACAGCAGCGACATCGATCTCCGCCAGCGCGATCTGCTCGAACACCTCGCGCACCTCGGCCTGGTTGCGGCGGGCGCTCCTCGACCACCTCGTGGCCGGCATCGGCGAGCGCACGGCCGGCGTTGCGCACGGCCTCGCGGATCGCCGGGTCGACCGGGCAGATCCCGTCCTCGTCGAAGATCGCCACGCGCAGCGTGCCCGGCGCCTGGGGCGCGACGCCGTGCGGCGCCACGTCCGGGTCGGTCGTGAAGTCCGGCTGCGCGAAGATCGGCAGCAGCAGCTGCGAGGTCCTCGATGTAGCGCGCCATCGGCCCGATCTCCGACCACAGCTGGATCGACATCGCCTGCGCCGGCGGGAAGTGGCCGCCGTAGGGGACCACCCAGCGCCCGGGCTTCAGCCCGGTGACGCCGTTGAAGTGCGCGGGCACGCGGATCGAGCCGCCGTAGTCCGAGCCGATGCCGAACGGCGAGATGCCCGTCGCGAGCGCCGCACCCTCGCCGCCGGACGAGCCGCCCACCGAGCGCTCGGGGTTGTGCGGGTTGTGCGTGGCGCCGTAGACCAGGTTGTTGGAGTCGTAGTGGAACGCGAACTCCGGGATGTTGGTCTTGCCGAGCAGGATCGCGCCCTCGCCGCGCAGGTTGCGCACCACGGTGGCGTCCTGCACCGAGACGTTGCCCTCGAAGATCTTCGAGGCGTCGCAGCACGGCATCCCGGCCACCTCGATGCACTCCTTCGCGGTGAACGGCACGCCGTGCAGCGCGCCCAGCGGCCCGCCGCCGTCGCAGCGCCTTCTCGGCCGCGCGCGCCTCCTCGAGCGCCTCCTCGTAGCGCGGCAGCACGACGATGTTCAGGTCCTTGCGCTCCTCGGCCCGGTCGATGTGGGCCTGGACCAGCTCCACCGGGCTGATCTCGCGCTCGCGCACCGCGCGCGCCATCCAGGTCGCTGACTGCTCGAGCAGTTCGCTCATGCCGCCACCACCCCGGGACGCCGGTCGGCCCAGGGCCGCGCTTCCTCGAGCTGCGCCGCCAGCGACAGCAGCAGCTCCTCGCCCGCGGGCGGGCCGACGAGCTGCACCCCGATCGGCAGCCCCGCCGGCGACTGCACGAGCGGCAGCGAGATCGCGGGCTGCCCGGTGACGTTCCAGACCGGGGTGAACGGCACCCACTCGGCCGCGTTCAGGAGCCACTGGAACGCGGGCTCGCCCTCCTTCGGCGCGAGCCCGCCGATCGGCAGCGGCGGCTGCGCGACGGTGGGGGTGAGCAGGATGTCGAGGTCGCTCCAGACGGCGACCAGCTGGCGAGACATCCGGCGCAGGTAGTCGAGCGCGCCGAGGTAGTCGGCGGCCTTCCACGAGTCCGCGAGCGTGATCATCTCGCGCGTGAGCGGCTCGAGCTTGTCGAGGTCCAGCGGCTGCCCGCGCAGGCGGCCGTACGTGTGCACCTCGTCGGCGACGCCGGCGGTCCAGATCTTGATGAAGTTCTCCACGTACAGCTCGTCCGTGAAGGCCGGCGCCTCCTGGACGGAGTGGCCGAGCGACTCGAGCAGCTCCGCCGTCTCGACCACGGCCGCGGCACAGTCCTCGTGCACCGGGACGCCGTTGGGGGAGGCGGTCGCGTAGGCGATGCGCAGCGTGCCGGGGAGGCGCTCGACCGCCTCGACGAACGGCGCGGACGGATCGGGCGCCCAGTAGGGATCGCCGGGCTCGTAGCCCGCGATCACGTCGAGGATCAGGGCGGTGTCGGCGACGTTGCGGCTGACGCAGCCCTCGATCGCGACGCCGCCGGCGAACTCGCTGAACTCCGGCGCCAGCGACACCCGCCCGCGGCTCGGCTTGAGGCCGACCAGCCCGCAGCACGATGCGGGGATGCGGATCGAGCCTCCGCCGTCGTTGGCGTGGGCGACCGGCACCATGCCGGACGCCACCGCCGCGGCGCTCCCGCCCGAGGAGCCGCCGGTCGTGCGTGACGTGTCCCACGGGTTGTGCGCCGGCCCGAAGCGCTGTGGCTCGGTGACGGGCAGGATGCCCATCTCGGGCGTGTTGGTCTTGCCGACCACGATCGCGCCCGCCTCGCGCAGCCGCCGTACGAGCGCGCCGTCCACGGACGGGACCCACTCCTCCATGGCGTTCATGCCCATGGTCGTGCGCACGCCCTCGGTGAGCGCGATCAGGTCCTTGATCGCGATCGGGACGCCCGCGAGCGGGCGGGAGTCGCCCGGCTCGATCGCGTCCGCCTCGGCAAGCGCACGCTCATCACACAGCGTCACGAATGCGTTCAGCTCGCCGTTCAGGCGCTCGATCGCCTGGAGCGAGGCCTCCACCAGCTCACGCGCCGAGACGTCGCCCTCGCGCACCGAAGCCGCGAGCTCACCCGCGGACTGGAACATCAGATCTTCAGACATTGCTCAACCCCTTCGTCGACCGCGGCTGGAGCCTAGCTGACCGCAAATGGCCAAGCTGGAATAATCGCCTGCGCATGGCCTCCGGCACGCACCTCGGCACGATCCTGACCGCGATGGTGACGCCCTTCGACGAGAGCGGCGCCGTCAACGAGGGCGCGGCCCGCCACCTGATGCGCCACCTGGTCGACCACGGCTCCGACGGCGTCGTGATCGCGGGCACGACGGGGGAGGCGGCGACGCTCGACGACGAGGAGAAGCTGCGCCTGTTCGAGGCCGCGGTGGACGAGCTCGGCGGCCGCGGCACCGTGATCGCCGGCACGGGCTCCAACGACACGGCCCACTCCGTGCAGCTCACGCGCGCCGCGGCGGCGCGCGGCGTGGACGCGGTGCTCGTGGTGACGCCCTACTACAACAAGCCGAACGCCAGAGGAGTCCGCGCGCACTTCGAGGCCTGCGCCGAAGCTGCGGGCGACACGCCGATGCTGCTCTACAACATCCCGGCCCGGTCCGTCATCAACGTCGAGGCGGATCTGCTGGTGGAGCTTTCGAAGATCGACAACATCGTCGGCGTCAAGCAGGCGAACGCGGACATGGACGCGGCGCGGACGATCGTGGAGCAGTCGGACCTCGCGCTCCTGGCCGGCGACGACAACCTGCTGCGGCCGTTCGCGGAGATCGGCGGCGCGGGCGGGATCACCGTGTCGTCCCATCTCGCAGGGGAGCGCATGAAAGAGGTGTACGACGCGGCGCACGCGGGCGACACGGAACGCGCGTGGGCGCTCGACGCCGAGCTGGAGGACCTCTACAAGACACTGTTCATCGCGCCTCCGCCCGCCACGGTGAAGGCGGCGCTGCACGAACTGGGATTCGAGCTCGGCGGGGTCAGGCTGCCGCTGGTCGAGGTGGACGAGACGGAGCTGGCAGAACTGCGCAGGATGCTCGATGCCCTGCGGCCGGCCATGGCCGCAGCGAGGGACTGAAGCTGGCTGCCACCACTCTGAGGATCCTCCCGCTCGGCGGTCTCGGCGAGATCGGCAAGAACATGACGGTGCTCGAGTACGACGGCCGGATCGTCGTGATCGACACCGGCCTGATGTTCCCGACGCCGGAGATGCTGGGCGTCGACCTGGTGCTGCCGGACTTCTCGTACCTGCTCGACAACGCCGATCGGATCGATGCGATCGTGCTGACCCACGGCCATGAGGACCACGTCGGGGCGCTGCCCTGGGTGCTGCGCGAGCTGGACGCGCGTCCCGCCGATCTACGGCGGCCCGCTGACGATCGCGATGGCGCGCTCGAAGATCGAGGAGCACAAGCTCAAGAACGTGCCGATGCACGACGTCGAGCCCGGCGAGCGGTTCGAGGCGGGGCCGTTCGACCTGGAGATGATCCACGTGTCCCACTCGATCCCGGACGCGTGCGCCGTGGTCGCCACGTGTGACGCCGGGACCGTGATCCTGACCGGCGACTACAAGTTCGACCAGACGCCGGTGGACGGCCCGCCGACCGATGCGGCGCGGCTGGCGGAGCTCGGCCGGGAGGGAGTGCTGCTCCTGTGCGGCGATTCCACGAACGCCGACCGGCGCGGCACCGCGCCGTCGGAGGCGAGCGTCGGGCCGGTCCTGCAGGAGGTGATCGGGCGCGCGCCGGGTCGCGTCGTGGTCACGTCGTTCGCGTCCAACGTGCACCGGCTCCAGCAGGTGATCGACGCCGCGATCGCGCTCGACCGCCGAGTCGCCGTCGTGGGCCGCTCGATGCGCAAGAACCTGAACATCGCGCGCCAGCTCCACCACGCCGGAAGTGCCCGAGGGACTGCTCGTGTCACCGAAGGAGATCGAGAGCTTCCCGGAAGAGAAGCTGGTGATGCTGACCACCGGCAGCCAGGGCGAGCCGCTGTCGGCGCTGCGCCGCATGGCACACGGAGAGCACCCGAACGTGAAGCTCCACTCGGGCGACACGATCATCTTCTCCGCGACCCCGATCCCCGGCAACGAGCGCGCGGTCAACGAGACGGTCGACCGCCTCTACCAGATCGGCGCCACCGTGATCACGACGCAGGACGCCGCCGTGCACGCGTCCGGCCACGGCTGGTCGGAGGAGATCAAGCTGATGCTGAACCTCACCAAGCCCAAGTACGTGATGCCGATCCACGGCGACCACAAGCGCCTGTACCTGCACGGACTGCTCGCCGAGGCCGTGGGTATCGATCCCGATGACATCTTCCGCGGGCGCAACGGGTTGCCGCTCGAGATCGACGAGTCGGGCGCGCGGTTCGGCGCGCAGGAACAGACCGGAGTCGTGTTCGTGGACGGCGTCGAGGTGGGGGACATCGAAGACGTCGCGCTGCGCGACCGGCGCGCGCTCTCGGCGGACGGGATCTTCATCGTCGTGGCGACCGTCTCGGGCCAGGACGGACGGCCGCTCGCGCCGCCGGAGGTCATCCAGCGCGGGGTACCGTTTCTTGCCGAGTCGGACGGGGTGCTCGAAGACCTGCGCCAGACCGTGGAGGAGTCGCTGGCGCACGCGGCCGCGGACGAGGTGCACGAGATCTCCTGCTGCAGGAGCACCTGCGCGAGGACGTGGCGGCGTTCATCTACGACCGCCTGCGCCGCCGCCCGATGGTGCTGCCGGTCGTAGGTCAGGGGCGTAGCCGTAGTTCCCACGACGTTGTTCCGGTTGCGGGCCTGGCGCTGGGGCGGGGAAAACGGGGTGGGTAAGGGAAAGGCGGCGGCTGCGACGCGTCGTTGCGCCGAAGCGCACGCGTCGGTCGAGGAGAGCCGTCGCGCGGATTCGTATGAGGTCGATCGGCGCCGTCGACGAACTTCCCCGGCCCACTTTCACGCATGGCGAGGGAAGTTCGGCGGCCGATGCGCGACACGGCAGGCTCGCCCGTGACCGCGACCTTCATCGAAGTCTCGTGACACTCGCCGCCCAGCCCGGTCGCAGACGCCGACGATCCCCCTCCCTTACCCACCCGGTTTTCCACGCCCGAGCTTGCGCCCGCGAGGCGATCCGCTGCCGAACAACGTGGTCGGGAACTACGGCTAGGCGGACGTCGCCGCGGGGCGCGGCGGGTCCACCGTCTCGATCGGCAGCGTGGTCTGCCGCACCTCGTCCACTGGCGCCCTCCTCGACCAGCCGCACGAGCACCGCGGCGACTCGCGGGTCGAACTGCGTGCCGGCATTGCGGCGGACCTCCTCCAGCGCGACGTCGGTGGAGAGCGCTGTCCGGTACGAGCGCGTCGTCGTCATCGCGTTGAAGGCGTCGCAGCAGCACACGATCCGCGACTCGATCGGAATGTCCTCGCCGGCGAGCCGATCGGGATAGCCCGACCCGTCCCAGTGCTCGTGCGAGTGGCGCACGATCTCGCCGACCTCGTCCAGGAAGCCGCCGACCCGCTGCAGCATGCGCTCGCCCTCGATCGTGTGGGTGTTCATGACCTCTCGCTCGGACACGCTCAGTGGACCGGGCTTGTTGATGATGTCCTTCGAGACCGCGATCTTGCCGATGTCGTGCAACAGCGCAGCGAACTCGGTCCTGCGCCGTTCGCGGCCCGCGACCCCCAGCTCGTCGGCGACCCGCAGCGCCAGCGACACGACGGTCCTGCTGTGCACACCGGTGTACTCGTCGTCGTCCTCGAGCAGGTCGCCGAGCAGGATGGTCGTGCCCAGATAGGCGTTGCGCAGTTGCAGCGCGCTGTCCAGCCCGCGCTGGCGGTCGTGGGAGAAGAGGTAGAGCAGCCCCATCACCGGCACGACCAGCAGCAGCACGTATGCATCGTCGGCCGAGGAGACCATCGCCAGCAGCGCGATCGGCGACAGCAGCGCGTCGACGGCGCTCACCCAGGCCGCATCGCGCAGCAGGCTGCGGAAGTCCAGCCCGAGCTCGTAGCGCTCCCGGCAGGCGCTCGCGACGAAGTCGACGGCGCACTGCGCCGCCAGCGCGGCGACGTAGATGGGCCAGTCCTCGAGCTGGGCGGTCTGGGCGCCGGCGGCGACGAGCACCAGCGCAGGGCCGACCGCGTGCCACGAGTCGCCCAGCGCGATCAGGACCCGCTGCGGGTGTCGTCTCCCGCTCAGGTAGTCGGGCAGATCGCCGACCAGGTTGCCGACAGCCACGAGGAGCGGAACCATCGGCGTCGGAAGCAGGAAGAGCATGGGCACGAACACCAGCTGCGTGGGGACCGTGAAGCCGGCGCCGACCTCGAACTTGATGCGCGACGCGACCGCGTAGGCGGCGACCAGCGTGCAGGCAAGGGGAACCGAGAGCGTCCGCTCGGCGTCGAGGAACAGAGCCATCGCGATGGCCGCCGCCAGAAAGGCGGCGCCCGCAACGGCCTCGCCGACCAGCTCGCGGCGCTCCAGCGGCCGCGCGACGAGGTCGCGACCGCCTTCGATCAGCTCCTCGGCCTCGAGGCCCTGAAAGCGCCGCTGGGCCAACGTCTGCTCGGTCCGGGGATCCATCTCACTAGTCATCGCTCGCCGCGCCTATCTTCTTGAGCGGTGAGCCGCTCCTGGGCGCGACTGGACGCTTGTCCGAGTAGCCAACCCGCCGGTACGCACCTACCTTGGGACTGCCCCCCAAGCTGTTGGATGGAAGGAACTCGATGAGAAGGCTCGCCACGCTCCCCCTGCTGGTCGTCGACTGCCCTGGCGTGCCTCGACCGGCACCGCCTACGCCGGCTCGACGACGCCGCTCGGCACCACCAAGATCATCGAGACCGCGGACTCGCGCAAGGCGTGCGACAACCCGTTCATCGAGCACCCCTACACGAAGTTCGGCGACTCCAGGGACTACGTGCTTGCGCCTGGAGGCACGTTCGACAGCGACGTCACGGGATGGCAGCTCTCAGGCGGTGCCCGCGTCGTGGATTCCAGCAAGAAGCGCTCGCTGCAGTTGCCGAAGGGCGCATCGGTGATCTCCCCGTCGATGTGCGTGGACCTCACCTTCCCGACGTTCCGGCTCAGTCACCAGGTCATGCGCAACAACACGGGCCTCGTGGGAGCGCTGCTCGCCCCCAGCCCCGACAAGGGCGCGGCCAAGCTCAAGATCGAGGTCGTCTACATCGGCGTGGCGAAGCCGGTCTGGGAGACGATGAAGGGATTCGACGGCAACAATGGCCAGGCCATGGGCAACGGCTGGCGGCTGAGCTCCGACGTGGACCTGAGGCCCGAGCTCGGCGGCTCCCTGCCCGGCGCCCGCCAGGCGGCGCTGCGCTTCACGGTCGTGAGCGCCAACGCGAAGGACAGCTTCCTGATCGACGACATCTACGTCGACCCGAAGCGCCGGTAGCACTTTCCCCACCCGTGAGGCGGACGCGCCTCACCTCCGGACGCCCCGCACCCTCCCGGCGGGGCGTTCGCCGTTTCAGCGCCGTTTCAGTACGGCCAGATCAGGGCGCCGCGCTCGTCGAACGAGCCATCCGGCAGCCACGCCACTTCCCACACGTTGCCCTCCGGGTCGGCAAAGTAGGCCGAGACGCCGCCCCAGTCCCGCTTCACGGGCGCTGCGCGGATCTCGGCGCCCGCCGCACGCGCGGCCGCGATCGCCGCGGCGACCATCTCCTCGCGCTCGACGTTGACCGACAAGGTGATGCCCCGAAAGCCGCCCGCCGGCGGCATCGGGCTGTGGCTCTCCTCGGCGAGCAGGTCCACCCGGTAGAGCGCCGAGGACGGCGCCGCCGAGCGGGAACGCGGCGAACTCGTCGCCCTCGGGGGAGGAGCTCTTCCAGCCCAAACCTTCGTAGAAACCACGCAGCCCCGGCACGTCATGGGCGCCGAGCGTGACGACGCTGACGCGCCCCGGGATCACGCCTTCGCCCGCTTCTTCTCGCCCGCCTTCTTGAAGAGTGGGATCAGGCGCAGGTTCAGCTTGGGGAACAACGCCAGGGTGCGCACGAGGACCGCGCGGCTCATGGGGATCGCGATCACCGGCTTGCGCTCGCCGATCGCCGCCACCGCTTTCCGTGCGACCGTCTTCGGGCGTGAGGAAGCGCGGCGCGGAGAAGATGATCGCCGACTCCTCGTCGGCCTGGCGCTCGCGCACCATGGGGGTGTCCACCCCGTCCGGGCAGATCGCGTGGGTGCGGATCGGGATGCCGGAGTCGTCGAGATCGCCCTGCAGCGACTCGGTGAAGCCCAGGACGGCGTGCTTGGTCGCGCCGTAGACCGCCAGCCCCGGGACGGGCCCGAAGGAGGACATCGAGGCCATGTTCACGATGTCGCCGCCGTGCGTGCGCATTGCGTCGATGGCCGCGCGCGAGCCCCAGATGACGCCCAGCAGGTTAGCGTCCACCATCAGGCGGACCTCGTCGTCCGCGTGCTCCCACGCCTTCCGGGTGCGCAGGATTCCGGCGTTGTTGACCCACACCTCGACGGGGCCGCGCTCCGCCGCCGCCGCCGCGGCCCGCCTGTGCGCCTCGGGGTCACGCACGTCGAGCGCCATCGGCCATGTGCGCCCGCCGATGTCTTCGGCCGTCTCGCGCGCGGTGGCCTCGTCGACGTCCGTCACCAGGACCTCCAGGCCACGCGCGACGAGCAGCCGCGCGATCTCGCGGCCGATGCCGCGTCCCGCTCCGGTGACAACCGCGGTGCCCATGCGGCGACAGGGTATTGCCCTGAACCGGGCAGGGCGATCCCCGGCGGCGTCGAAGTTGGGTTTCCGGCCCCGTAGCGGGGCTGAGGACCCCATGGCACAGACTTCCAGCCGCCGCAAGAAGAATGGCCGCCGATCCGCAAGCGGATCGGCGGGTTCGCGGCGCCCCAACGGGTCGTCCCGCGCCCCGGCGCGCAAGCGCCCGGTCGCGCGCAGGCGCCGCGGCCTCTCCACTTATCTGCCGCGCCCGCACCTGCCGCGCATCTCCGAGCTCGAGCAGCCGGCGCTCGACGCGATCGGGCTGGGACTGGTCGGCGCAGGCCTGCTGCTCGGCTTCGTCCTGTGGACGGGCTCGCAGGGCGGGGCGGTGGGGGAGGCCCTGGTCGACGGCCTGCGATTCCTGGTCGGCGCGGTCGCCTACCTCATGCCGCTGTTCGTGATCGGCACGGGCGTCGCGCTGGCGGCGCGGCCCCACCTCGAGTCGCCGCGGCGCATGCGGACCGGGGCGATCGTGCTGCTGCTCGCGCTGACGCTCGGCTTCGCGGCCGGATCGCTCGGCCTCGGGCCCGACGCCGCCTCGCAGCGTGACCTGTTCGACACCGACCAGATGATGGACCGGGGCGGTGTCGCGGGCGAGACGCTCTACTGGGGCACCTCGACCCTCTTCTCCGACGCCGGCGCCCATCTCGCGTTCCTCTTCATGTTCATGGCGGGCGCGCTGCTCCTGACGGGCGCCTCCATCTCGCAGCTGATCGCCGGCCTGCGCACCGGTGCCCGCGGCCTGCGGGCCCGCGCCGGCGACGAGCTCGAGCGTGCCCGCGCCGACGTGCGCAAGCGCACGGCGTTCGAGGAGCCGGCCGGTGAGCCGCGGATCGCGGCTCTGCACCACGATCCGGAGGAGGAGCAGCCCACCGGCGAGGTCGCCATGTTGGCGGCCGAGGACGAGGCGCTCGATGCCGAGGAGGAGGACCCGCTCACGCGCGTCGAGCGCGAGATCCGGGGCCGGCCCGCCGCGTCCGCGGAGCCCGAGGACACGAGCGATCCCGCCCTCTTCACCCCGCAGGGCAAGCGCCGCTCCGGGGTCACGGAGTCCGAGGGGCTCAGCTACGTGCTGCCCGAGCCGAAGCTGCTGCGCCACTCCGCGAAGGTCCCGGCGGCCGACACCTCCAACCAGGACGACATCGCGCAGCTGCTGGTCGAGACGCTGGGCCACTTCGGCATCGAGGCAAAGATCGTCGGGCAGGTGACCGGCCCGCGCGTGACACGTCACGAGCTGCGGCTGGCGCCCGGCATCAAGGTCTCGAAGGTCACCCAGCTGAAGGACGACATCGCGTACGCGCTCGCCTCCACCGACATCCGCATCCTCGCGCCGATCCCCGGCAAGCAGGCGGTCGGGGTCGAGGTGCCCAACAAGCGTCACCGCATGGTCTACCTCGGCGACATCTTCCGCCGTGAGCTTGCAGAGAAGGACGGCAAGAACGGGGGCAGCTCGCCGCTGTCGGTCTGGCTCGGCAAGGACATCGCCGGCAACGCCGTGTGGACGGATCTCGCGCGTATGCCGCACCTGCTGGTCGCGGGCACCACCGGCTCGGGGAAGTCGGGCTGCATCAACACGATGTTGTCGTCGATCCTGATGCGCGCCACGCCCAACGAGGTGCGGATGGTGCTCGTCGACCCGAAGCGCGTGGAGCTGAACTACTACGAGGACATCCCGCACCTGCTCACGCCGGTGGTGCACGTCCCGCGGATGGCGGCCAACGTGCTCGCCAACCTGATCCGCGAGATGGAGTCGCGCTACGAGGTGATGGGGCAGGCGCGCACGCGCAACATCGTGGAGCTGAACCGCGCACGCGCCGCGAGCGGGGACCCGCCGCTCCCGTACATCCTGTGCGTGATCGACGAGCTCGCCGACCTGATGATGGTGGCGCCGGCCGAGGTCGAGGACTCGATCATCCGCCTCGCCCAGAAGTCGCGCGCCGTCGGCATCCATCTGGTGCTCGCCACGCAGCGGCCCTCCGTCGACATCATCACGGGGACGATCAAGGTGAACGTGCCCGCGCGGATCGCCTTCGCGGTGTCCTCGCAGCACGACTCCCGCGTGATCCTCGACGGCGGTGGGGCGGAGTCCCTGCTGGGGCAGGGCGACATGCTCTTCCGCCCGATCGGCTCGTCCAAGCTGCAGCGCATCCAGGGCGCGTACATCACCGAGGACGAGGTCGCACGCGTCACGGACGCATGGCGCGACCAGGCCGAGCCGCAGTACGAGGAGGAACTGCTCGAGGGCCGCGAGGTGCCGGAGGAGGCCGAGGGCGAGTTCTCCCCCGACCAGGACGACCTGCTGGAGGAGGCGATCCGCCTGGTCGCCCAGACCCAGACCGCCTCGGTGTCGATGGTCCAGCGCCGCCTGCGCGTTGGCTACACGCGCGCCGGCCGGCTGATCGACATGCTCGAGCGCCGCGGCGTGATCTCCGGATACGAGGGCTCGAAGCCGCGGCAGGTGCTGATCACCGAGGCCGACGTCGCGCGCGTGCTCGAGGACGCCGGCGGCAGGTCCGCGAGCGTCCCGGTCGCCACGGCGGCCGACGACGAGCCCGTCCCCGGCGACCCGCTGTAGATCGGTTGAGCTGAACTCTCGCGAATGGGGTCCGGATGGCGGACCCCAGGAGCGAAAGTTCGTAGCCGGACGCTCCTTCCCACCACTGTATGTCCGCACCTACCGGGATTTCCGGCGCGCTACCTTGTCCTGCGTGGAGCGCTCCCCCCGGCCACGAAAGCGCTGATGGCGGACATCGGCTCACTGCTGCGCGAGACGCGCATCCGCAACAAGATCGACATCACCACCGTCGAGGAGGCGACGAAGATCCGTGCCAAGTACCTGCGCGCCCTCGAGAACGAGGAGTGGGTGGTGCTGCCCGGGCCGACGTACGTCAAGACGTTCCTGCGCACATACGCGCAGTTCCTGGGTCTCGACCCGCACCTGCTCGTCGACGAGTACAGCGCGCGCTTCGAGGAGCCGGAGGACCTCGAGGTGGCGGCGTTCGCACGCCGGCGGCGGATCCCCGACAGCGCGCGGCGCGTGGGACCGCCCTCGCGCGGCATCGGCGTGGCGATCGCGGTGGCGGCGTTCATCGCGTTCCTGCTCGTGCTGGGCCTGACGGGCGGCGACGAGGACAAGGGCTCCTCGTCGAGCGGGCCGCAGGCGACGAACACGGCGCCGCGCAACGATCGTGACGGCAAGCAGCCGGCCTCCTCGGGGCAGGAGCCGAAGCAGCGGCCGCGCAACGTACGCCTCGAGGTGGTCCCGGCCCGTAACGTGTGGGTGTGCGTGGTGGATTCCAAGGGAACGGAGCGGGTGGGCGGCGTGATCCTGGCCGCGGGGCAGCGCAAGGGCCCGTTTCGCTCGCGCTCCTTTCGCGTGACGGTCGGCAACGGCGGCGGGGACCTGCGCATCAACGGCAGGCGGCGCGACACGCCCGAGACGTCGGAGCCGATCGGCTACCTGGTGCGCAGCTCCGGCACGAGCGTGCTGCCCGCGGCCCGGCGGCCGACATGCGGGTGATCCTCTACTGAGCGTCCGCGCCGGACTCGTGGTGACGGGCACGGAGGTCCTCTCCGGGCGCGTCCAGGACCGCAACGGCCCGTGGCTCGCGGACCGCCTGGCCGAGCTGGGGGTGGAGCTGGCCCACGTGCTGATCACGGGCGACCGCCGCGAGGACCTGCTCTCGGCGTTGCGGTTCATGCGTGCCGAAGGCACGGACTTGATCCTGACGAGCGGAGGGCTCGGCCCGACGGCCGACGACATGACGGCCGAGATCGTGGCCAGCTTCGCCGGCCGGCCGCTGCAGCTCGACGAGGATCTCGAGCGGCGGATCGGCGAGATCATCGCGCGGTTCGCGCGGCGCTGGAACCTCGACCCCAAGGCGCTCGAGTTCGCCAATCGCAAGCAGGCGATGGTGCCGGAGGGCGCCGTCGCGCTCGATCCGGTGGGAACCGCGCCCGGGCTCGTGGTGCCGGCGGCCGGGCAGGTCGTGGTCGTGCTGCCCGGCCCGCCCCGCGAGTTGCAGGAGAGCTGGCGCCAGGCCGTGCTGACGGAGCCGTTCAAGCAGGCGGTCGCGGGCGCGCCCCGCTACCGGCAGACCATGGTCCGGATGTTCGGCGTGCCCGAGTCCGAGATCGCGGAGACGCTGCGCGTGGCGGACGCGGAGATGGGCCTGGCCGGGCTGGAGATCACGACCTGCCTGCGCCGCGCCGAGCTCGAGATCGTGATTCGCTCCGACGAGGCCAGCGATGCGTCGGCCGAGCGCCTGGTCGAGATGATGGTGTCCCGCCATGGCGACTCGGTCTTCTCCACCGACGGGAGCTCGATCGACGAGCAGGTCGCGGCGCTGCTGCAGGGCCGGCGGCTGGCGGTGGGGGAGTCGTGCACCGGCGGCCTGCTGTCGGCAAGGCTCACGGACCGCCCCGGGGCCTCCGACTTACTTCGCGGGCGGCGTGGTCGCGTACTCGAACGAGGCCAAGAGTGAGCTGCTGGACGTGCCGCCCGAGCTGATCGAGCAGCACGGCGCCGTCTCCGACGAGGTCGCGGAGGCCCTCGCCGACGGCGCGCTGGAGCGCTTCCACGCGGACACCGCGATCGGCCTGACGGGCATCGCGGGACCGGACGGAGGAACCGCCGGACAAGCCGGTCGGCCGCGTGTGCTTCTGCGTCGCGGCGGTCTTCGACGGCGACCGCGAGCGGATCACGCGCAGCGTCGACCTGCCCGGGTCGCGCGCGGACATCCGCGACCGCTCGACCGCGGTCGCCCTGCATTTGCTGCGGCGGTTGCTGCGCCGCGAATCCGCTCCGTTGTGAGCCAGAGCACCCGTGAAGGAGCGGCTCGGCAGCCCGCGGCTCCGCTTGTTCGTGGCGCTCGACCTGCCGGACCGGATCGTCACGCCGCTCGCGGAGTGGACCGGCGCGGCGTTCGGCGGCCATCCCGACCTGCGCGTGGTGCGCGCCGGAGTCCCTGCACGTGACGTTGGTGTTCCTCGGGCACATGTACGAGCGCGACGTGGAGCGCATCACCGAGATCACCTTCGCGCGCGACCTCGACCGGCTCGAGCTGCAGCGCCGAGGACGTCCGGCCGGTGCCGCGCGGGCGCCCGCGCCTGTTCGCGCTCGGGCTCGCGGACCCGGGCGCGAAGCTGACCGGCTGGCAGCAGGCCCTGTCGGAGCGCCTGTACGCCGCGCGGCTGTACGAGCCCGAGAAGCGGCCGTTCTGGCCGCACGTGACGCTCGCGCGGGCAAAGCGGGGCAAGACGCCGCGGGGAGTGACGGTCCCGGAGCTGCCCGGTGAGCTGCGGCGGCCCTTCGAACCGGCGCAGGTGACGCTCTACCGCTCGACGCTGCGGCCGCAGGGCGCGCGTCTACGAGCCTCTCGCCAGAAGTAAGAAGACGCCCGTTCAATAGGCGCGCGCCCAGGGAACCTGCCTCAGCCGCCCAGGGGTTGACAGTCGTCGCGCCGCCGCCGTACCTTTGGGCGTGCGCGAAGGCGTCGCGCGCCAGGGTTCGGAGGCGCCGGGGAGACGAAATGGCCGACTCGATTCCACATGCGGACGGGTGGTGGAGCCGCGCGCTGGCCCTGGTCGTCGCGATCGGGGCGTGGCTCGCGCTCGCCGCGCCCTCGCACGCCGCCGTCGACGAGGTCTTCACCAACACCCCGACGCCCGTGCCTTGCGCGGCGTATCCCGAGGGCGTGACGTTCTGCACCGCCACGCCGCGCGAGCACCGTGAAGACGTTCGACGGGGTGCCGATCGACGTGAACGTGGCGCTGCCGGCCCGCGCGCATGGCGGCCAGGACGGGCCGTATCCGCTCGTCATCCTGTTACCGGGCTACGGCGGCGCGAAGATCGGGCTGTCCGCTATGCAGGGGTGGCTGGACCACGGCTACTCGGTGCTCAGCATGACCCCCCGGGGGTTTGGCGAGTCGTGCGGCACGTCGGCCGCCCGCGCGGCTGATCCACCGGCGTGCAGCAACGGGTACGTGCATCTCGCCGACGCCAGGTACGAGGTCCGCGACGCCCAGGAACTTGCGGGCCTGCTCGTGGACGAGCGGCTCGTCCTCCCGCAGCAGATCGGCGCCACCGGGGGCTCCTACGGGGGCGCCATCGCGATGTCGCTCGGCGCCCTGCGCGACCGGAAGATGCTGCCCGACGGATCGCTCGTGCCCTGGACCAGCCCGGCCGGCACGGCGATGGCGAATCGCCGTGGCCGCCCCGCTCATCACGTGGAGCGACTTCATCTACTCGGTGATGCCGAACGGGGGCACGCTCGACTACCTGGCGGACTCGCCCTATGCCGGGCCGACCGGCGTGCGCAAGCAGTCGCCCGAGGCCGTGCCTGTACGACATCGCGGTCCCGCACTACTACGTGCCCGAGGGTGGCGACCCTGACGCCGACATCTGGAACTGGCACTCCCTGATGGCCGGGGGCGAGCCCTACGACGACGCGGCCCGCAACCCGCTCCCGGCGGTCGCGGACATGCGAGATGAGCTCACGAGCCATCACTCCCCGTACTACATCGATCACTCCCGGCCACCCGCACCGATGCTGATCTCCAACGGGTGGACCGACGACCTGTTCCCGGCGGATGAGGCGATCCGGTTCTACAACCGCACGCGCACCGAGCACCCCGACGCCGCGATCGCGCTGTTCCTCATGGACTTCGGCCATGCGCGCGGTCAGGGCAAGGCGGCCGATCGCGCCCTCCTGACCACGCGCCGGAACGAGTGGTTCCGGTACTACCTGATGGGCGTCGGGCGATCCGCCGCCGGCCGGAGTCGAGGCGCTCACGCAGACGTGTCCGAGCACGGCCGCCTCCGGCGGGCCGTACTCGGCGAACAACCTGGCCGACCTCGCTCCAGGAGAGATGACGCTCCAGTTCGCCGCGCAGCGGATCATCTTCGCGTGGGGCGGCGATCAGGCGATCGCCGACGCCTTCGACCCGGCCGCCGGCGGCGGAGCGTGCGTCACCACGCCCGGAGACGACCAGCCCGGCGCGGCGAACTACCGCATGGCCCCGGCGCCGGCCGGCGGATTCACGCTGATGGGGTCACCGACGGTAATCGCGGACATCGCGTCGCCCAGCGCGACCTCCCAGATCGCCGCGCGCCTGCTCGACGTCGCGCCCGACGGCCAGCAGACGCTGGTCGCCCGCGGTGTCTGGCGGCCGGCGGCGGAGGGCGCCGCTGTACGCCAGGTGTTCCAGCTCCACCCGAACGGGTGGAAGTTCGACGAGGGCCACGTCGCGAAGCTCGAGCTGCTTCCCAAGGATCCCCCCTACGTGCAGGCGTCGAGCTCGCAGGCGGACATCACCGTCGAGAACGTCGAGCTGCGCCTGCCCGTCCGCGAAGCGCCGGGCGCGCTCGGCGGTCTCGTGCACATGCCGGCGGCCAAGGTACTCGCCCCGGGCCAGCAGCTCGCGCACGACTTCTGGCCGCCGACGTACGTCCGGCCGAAGGCGGCGACGCCGATCACCGTGTCGCTGGTCCCGTCCTTCTCGCAGTGCACGGCGCCGAACCTTACCCACGGTCCACCGCTCGCCTACGGAGCGTGTGGTCCGCCCCGCCTCGCGTCGCAATACCTGACGGTCGGCACGCGCGACGTGAACGGCGCTGACGCCGGGTTCGTCGGGATCGTGAAGCTGACCGTCCTCGTCGGGAATCCCGGCACGCCAACCGACGAGGCCGACGCGCAACTCAGCGTGACCGTCACAGACGTGCGCCGGAGGCAGGATCTGACCGACTACACGGGGCAGCTGCAAGCGCGAGTGAGCATGCGGGTCACGGACCGGCTCGGGGGCGCGGCGGACGGGGAGCCCGGCACGGTCCAGGACTCGTTGTTCCCGGTGACCGTGCCGTGTGCGGCGACTGGGGATCCGAACGTGGGGGCGACTTGTGCCGTCGCGACGAGCCTCGACGCGATCGTCCCTGGGTCGATCCCGGAAGGCCGGCGCTCGGTCTGGCAGCTGGGCGAGATCGAGGTCCTGGACGGCGGCGTCGACGGGCTCGCCGCCACGACGCCGAACAAGGTGTTCGCACGGCAGGGCCTGTTTATCCCGTGAGGCGCGCGTAGCGCGCTTGACAGCGTGTGGGGCGCGGTCTAGGTTGCCCCTCGTGCGAGACGCCTCCGTCTCGCTCGCTGCAAGTCTGCCAACCCATCGGGAGAGGAGAGGCATGACCAGCACGATCCGGCATGCGCTCGGCCCGGCGGCCCGCTGCTCGGTCGTCGCGCTGGCCGTTCTAGCCTTCCTGGCGCTCGCCCCTTCGGCGAACGCCGCCATCACGAGCGTCTTCACCGCCACGCCGGCGCCGATTCCCTGCGCCGTTCAAGGCAGCGGCGTCCGCCTCTGCGACCAGACGATCGCCGGGAACCCCGGTGGGACGGCGCGCAGCACGGTCAAGACCTTCGACGGCAGTGCCGATCGACGTGCGCGTCGCGTTCCCGCCCGAGCCGGCCGAGCGGCCCGGACGGCCCCTACCCGCTGATCATGCTGTTCCACGGCTACGCCGGCTCGAAGCTCTCGCTGTCGACCATGCAGCCGTTCCTCAACGCCGGCTACGCGACGTTCAGCATGACGACGCGCGGCTTCGGTCAGTCGTGCGGCATCGACCGCCTCGCGCACGGCGGACCCGACCGGCTGCGCCGCGGGACACGTGCGCCTGATGGACACCCGCTACGAGGTGCGCGACGCGCAGGAGCTTGCCGGCCTGCTGGCCGACGAGGGACGTACCTCCTTCACGCAGATCGGTGCGATCGGCGGCTCCTACGGAGGCGGCATGTCGATGGCGCTCGGCGGCCCTCAAGAACCGCAAGATGCTGCCGGACGGCTCGCTGGTGCCCTGGCAGAGCCCGGGCGGCACGCCCGATGCAGATCGCCGCGGCCACGCCGGAGATCCCGTGGACCGACCTGGCCTACTCGCTGGCTGCCCAACGGCAAGCACGCTCGACTACGTCGCCGACGCGCCCTACCAGGGCCGCACCGGCGTGCTTGAAGTCCTCGTGGGAGAACGCGCTCTACAGCTCGGGACTTGCCGTTCTTCTACGCGGCGGCAGGTAGCGGACCCGGACGCCGACCTGCGCAACTGGCACACGCTGTTCAACGCCGGTGAGCCCTACGACGACGCGAGCGGCAACCCGCTGCCGGCGGTGGCCGACATCCGCGACGAGCTGACGACGCATCACTCGTCGTACTACATCGACCACTCGCAGCCGCCGGCGCCGATGCTGATCTCGAACGGCTGGACGGACGACCTGTTCCCGGTCGACGAGGCGATTCGCTTACTACAACCGCACGCAGCACCGAGTACCCGAGCGCCGACATATCGCTGTTCTTCGGCAGCTTCGGCCACCAGCGCGGTCAGAACAAGGCCGACGCGCTGGCCGCGCGCGCGGCGCAGGAGCTGGCGTGGTTCGACTACTACGTGAAGGGCATCGGCCCAGTGCCGTTCCACGGCGTCACGACGTACACGCAGACGTGCCCGAACGCGGCTGCCTCGGGCGGTCCGTTCGCGGCGCCCGACGTGGCCGCAGCTCGCTCCGGGGGAGATCCGGTTCGATTCTCCCGCGCCGCAGACGATCCTGCCGACGGCGGGCTCGACCGCGATCGCGGCTCCGTTCGACCCGATCACCGGCCCGGGCGCGTGCGCGACCTCGTCGGCCACCGACCAGGCCGACACGGCGACGTACCGGATGGACCCGGTGCCCACCGGCGGCTTCACGCTGCTGGGCTCGCCGACGGTGGTGGCCGACATCACGTCTGCGGGTTCGGACTCGCAGATCGCGGCGCGGCTGTTCGACGTCGACACGGGCACCAACACGCAGACCCTGGTCGCGCGTGGCCTGTGGCGTCCGTCGATCACGGCCGACCCCGCAGCGCCAGGTGTTCCAGCTGCACCCGAACGGCTACCGGTTCGCCGACGGCCACGTGGTGAAGCTGGAGCTGCTGCCCAAGGACTCGAACACCGTGGCCGCCAACAGCTACGGCCGCACGTCGAACAACCAGCAGAACGTGACCATCGAGAACCTCGAGCTGCGGCTGCCGACGCTCGAGTCGGAGGGCGCACTCGGCGGGCTCGTCCAGGACCCGGCGCCCAAGATCCTGCCGTCGGGATACACGCTCGCGGCCGGCTTCCCGACGGTGTTCTATCCGCGTCCGAAGGGAGCGACGCCGCTGCGCGCCTCGCTCGTCGTGGCGTTCGAGGAGTGCACGGCCCCGAACCGGACGCACGGCCCGCCGTTCGGGTTCTCGACGTGCAACCCGCCGCAGCAGACGTCCGACTTCCTCACCGTGGGGACGCCGGACGCCAACGGCGCGGCGCCCGAGTCCACGGGCGTGGCGCGCTACGACACGCTGCTGGGTAATCCGGCAACGCTCGCGGACGAGGCCGACGTGCTCGTGACGGTCTCGGTCACGGACGTGCGCAACCAGAGCGACCTGTCCGACTACACCGGCGAGCTGGAGGCCAGCCCGACGCTGCGGGTCACGGACCGCATCAGCGGGCCGACGAGCGGCGATCCGGCCACGGTCCAGGACGTGCAGCTCTCGGTGCCGGTCCCGTGCACGACGACGCCGGGAGTGGAAGGCGCAACGTGCTCGGTGTCGACCACGATGGACGCGGTCATGCCGGGCGCGGTGCCCGAGGGCAAGCGCTCGATCTGGCGGCTCGGCACGATCCAGGTCAACGACGGCGGGTCCGACGGGCTCGCCTCGACCGCCGGTAACACGCTGTTCATGAAGCAGGGGGTATTCGTCCCGTAAGACCGCACTGAGGTTTTGCGGTTCTGCGAGTGCCGGGCATTGTCCCGGCACTCGCGCTTTCCTAGCCTTTTCGATGAGGCCCGCCTGCGGGACTCTCAGGACTTTAGGTGGGGCGGAGCCCCTTGATATTGCTGATTCCGTCCGAGGCGACGCGTAACTTGCCTCGGTCAAGCACTAGACGCGAGCCAGTGAATCAGCCGGTTTTGGGAGGCAACGATGGAAGCTGCGAAGAAGAACGAGACGAAGGCCGCCAAGCCGGCGGAGGCAAAGGCGAACGGGAAGCCGGCCGAGTCCAACGGCAAGGCGGGGGGCGATCCGGCCAAGGGCGCCGCGCTGAAAGCCGCGCTCACGCAGATCGACCGCGAGTTCGGGCAGGGGTCGGTGATGCGGCTCGGCGACCGGCCCATGGTGCGGGTGGCGACGATCCCGACCGGTGCGCTGTCGATCGACCTTGCGCTTGGCGTGGGCGGCGTCCCGCGCGGGCGGATCGTCGAGATCTTCGGCCCCGAATCGTCGGGGAAGACGACGCTCGTCTACGAGATCATCGCCCAGGCCCAGAAGATGGGCGGCATCTGCGCGTTCATCGACACCGAGCACGCAATCGATCCCATCTACGCGCGCACGATCGGTGTCGACATCGACGAACTGCTCGTGTCGCAGCCCGACCACGGCGAGCAGGCACTCGAGATCGCCGACGTGCTGACCCGCTCCGGCGCGATCGACGTGGTCGCGATCGACTCGGTCGCGGCGCTCACGCCGCGGGCCGAGCTCGAGGGCCAGATGGGCGACCAGACGGTCGGCGCGCAGGCCCGCCTGATGTCGCAGGCGCTGCGCAAGCTGACGGGCAACCTGAACCGCGCCAACACGATCTGCATCTTCACCAACCAGATCCGCGAGAAGGTGGGCGTGATGTTCGGCTGCCTCCACTACGACGCGCGAGTCGTTCTCGCGGACGGAAGTACCGAGAAGATCGGCAAGATCGTCAATCAGCAGATGCCGGTAGAGGTCATGTCGATGAACCCGGATACCGGCGAGATATCGCCGAAGAAGATCGTCGAGTACTACAACAACGGCGAAACCGACGAGTGGCTGCAATTTGAGGTCGCGGCTGGGGGTGGCTCAGGCAAGCGGAAGTTCGCCTGCACTCCCAATCACATGATCTTCACTCCGGAGGGAGAGAAGCCCGCTGATGAGATCGACGAGGGCGACGAGGTCCTTGTGGCGGTCAAGCAGTACGACCTCCGAGATGATCAACTCAAGATGATGCTTGGCAGCATCTTGGGCGATGGCTCTCTCCGCTTTGTCTCGGACCACAACGTCAGCTTCCGGGTCGGGCATGGCGTTCAGCAGACTGAGTACTGCGAGTGGAAGAGAGAAATGCTCGCACCTTTCGCGCATGACATCGCCCCGACTGGCAATGGCGTTGGCTTCGACACTATCCCCATGCAGCAGCTCGCTTGGCTACACGAGGCCGTTTATGCGCATGACGGCAGCAGGACAGTTACCGACGAGTTGATCGAGCAGTTGGATGAGCGTTCCATCGCTGCGTGGTACTGCGACGACGGGAGCTTCTCCGGGCACTACGCGCGTTGGGGTAACGGCAAGGCCGTCATCTACAACAAGTCGTTGAGCGACGCCGACAAGGAACGCCTTGCTGACAGGTGCGAAGCCTTGGGTATGGGCCGGCCTACCGTGACCTATCGGGAGCTGCTGTTCAGTGGCGACCGAGCCCGGGCATTCCACGAGAAGATCGCGCCGTACGTGCATCCGTCGATGGACTACAAGCTCCATCCCGATTTCAGGGGCCAGTTCCGGTGGGAGCCGGACACCAGTGACGCTCACCTCAACGGAACGCGGCTCAAGTCACGCACCACGATGAAGGCTGTGCCAAAGAAGGTGCTGCGTAAGTACCGGAAGCCGCCGACGCCGAGAAAGCGGGACCGTTTCGATCTTCAGATCGAAGGCAACCACACCTATCTGGTGGACCACGTGGTTGTCCACAACTCGCCCGAGACCCAGCCCGGCGGCCGCGCGCTGAAGTTCTATGCGTCGCAGCGCATCGACATCCGCCGCATCGAGACCCTCAAGGAAGGCACCGAGGCGGTCGGCAACCGGGTGCGCGCGAAGATCGTCAAGAACAAGGTCGCGCCGCCGTTCCGCCAGGCGGAGTTCGACATCGAGTACGGGGTCGGCATCTCCTCGGAGGGATGCGTGCTCGACCTCGGCATCGAGCACGGGATCGTGCAGAAGTCCGGCGCCTTCTTCAGCTACGACGGCGAGCGCCTGGGCCAGGGCCGCAACAACGCGAAGGCGTTCCTGCGCGAGAACCCCGCGATGGTCGCCGAGATCGAGGGCAAGGTCTACGGCGCACTGGGGATCGAACGACCCGGCACGCCGATCGCCGAGGTGCCTCCTCCGCCGATCGAGAACGGGGCGGTCGCCGAAGAGGCGCCACCGGCACCTGAGCAAAAGGCCGCGTAGGGCGCGGCCGCACCAGCTTCCTCAAACACCCAAAGCCCTCCCAAGGCAGCCCGGCCCCCGCATCGATGCGGGGGCCGGCGCCTTTCTGGCGTTTTCTGCCGATGATTCGGTGTGATGAGACGTGCTCTCGGTCGTAGTAAGGGTGTGAGTGACGTACTGGCCACGAGGGAACCGGCCGCGGCGGACCACGAGTTCGAGCAGCTTTACCGCTCCAGCAGGGACGACGTGTACGCGTACGTGGCGACCCTGCTGCGCGATCGCTGCGCTGCCGAGGACGTCGCCTCGCTCGCGTTCGAGCGGGCCTACCGGCGCCGCGGCAGCTTCAAGCCGTCGCGCGGCTCGGCCCGCGCCTGGCTGTTCGGCATCGCACGCAACGCCGCGCTGGACGAGCTGCGCCGGCGCGGGCGCTCCGCCTCGCTGGAAACGGATGCGGAGGAGCCGCCGGCCGGCGTCGACGACGGCGCCGAGCACGGCCTGCGCCGCGCGGTCGTGCGCGCCGCGCTCGAGCTGCTGACTCCCCGCGAGCGCGAGCTGGTGGCGCTCAAGTTCTTCGCGGGTCTGACCAACGCGGAGCTCGCCGCCGTGATCGGCACCACCGAGACCAATGCCGGCACCCGCCTTCACCGGGTGCTCGGAAAGCTGAGAGAGGCATGTCATGAGACTGCGTAGAGAGCCGGACCCAAGTCCCGAGACGGTTCGTGCGCTGGCCGCGCTGGACGCCGCGCTCGCCGGAGACAGCGTCGCGCCGGAGCACGCGGAGCTGCGCGCGCTGGCGCTGGCCGTCCAGGCCGAGCGCCCGCGTCCGCGCCCGGAGTTCGAGTTGGGCCTCGACCTGCGCGCCCACGAGGGCTTCCCGCGGGAGGACGCGGCCCGGTATCCACAAGGAGGAGCCCGCCCGCCGCAAGGAGCTGCACACGCCGCACCGGCTCCGCACGACGCCGCTCGCGCTCGGCACCGCTGCGGCCATCTTCATCGTGGCCACAGCGGTCTTCACCACGGGATTGCTCGGCGGTGGCGGCGGGGGCAGCAGCAGCGACAAGGCCGCCGGCCGAACTCGAGGACGCGCTCCCGGCGTCGCCACCTTCCGGGCGTGCGGCTCAGGAGCAGGCGGCGGGAGGCGCGAGCACGGTCGCCCCTTCGCTGAGCCAGGATCGCGCAACGTCACCCGCTGCGCGCCGCCGCCAGGTGGAGCGCTCCGCCGAGCTGGCGCTGACCACTCCGCGCGACCAGATCGAGGACGTGGCGGACGGCGTGATCCGCGTGACCGACCGTCACGGCGGCTTCGTGCTGAGCTCGTCCGTGTCGGCCGGCGACAAGTCCGACGCGGGAGCCTCGCTCGACCTGCGGATCCCGAGCAGGCAGCTCCAGGCCACGATCGCGGACCTCTCCGAGCTCGCCCACGTGCGCTCGCGCACGCAGTCCTCACGCGACGTGACCGCCCAGTTCTCCTCGCCGCGCCGGCGCCTTGCCGATGCGCTGGCCGAGCGGCGCGGCCTGCTGCGGCAGCTCGCGCAGGCCGACACGCCCAACGAGACGGCCGCCGTGCGTGCGCGGCTGCGCGCCGTGAACCGCCGCGCCGACCGGGCCCGGACCGCGCTGCGCCACCTGCGTGAGCGCGTCGCGTACTCGGGCGTGGCCGTGCTCGTCGAGCCGGGTGCCGCCGGGGGCAAGGGCGGTGGAGGCTGGTCGCTCGGCGACGCGGCGCACGACGCCGTGTCCGTGCTGGGAGCGGTCGCGGGCGCGGCGATCGTCGGGCTCGCGGTCGCGCTGCCGGCGGGATTCGTCGCATTCCTCGGATGGCTCGCATATCGCGCGGTCGTCCGGCGCCGCCGCGAGCAGGCGCTTGACGCCGCGTCAGTCGCGCCGCCCGCGGCAGCCGATTGAAAAGCACTCCCCGCGGTACTACGATGCGCGTGCGGCGGCTTGGCCGCGTGAAGACCGAAAGTTCGCGTATTTCCAGCGTTTTTGAATCGTCGTGTGATCGGCTTGAGATTCCGTATGAAACTTGGACCAGCTTTGACCGCGATCGTCGGAGGAGCCGGGACCACCTAGTCCTTTCGCTTCACCGGGCGGTCAGTAGCTGGGCCGGCCTCGGGGCCGGCAGCCGCATATCGACACTTCAGGTCTCGCAGCAGCCGGGCTGACGCTTCGGCTTGTTCATGAGAGAAGACCTGAAACGAGGAAGTAGCAGGCGCGAGGCCCTTTGCGGCCTCACCCCTTCCTCGCGATACCCGGGGACCGGGCGCATGTGGTGGGACGGAGCCTGGTCGAGGAGAGAAGGCCATGGAAGCTTTGATCGTGCTCGCAGTGGCGGGCCTCGCCGCGGTGGCGGTGTGGGCAGTTCGCGGGAGGACACATACACAACCAGTTGCGTCTGTAGTTGACACGACAGGCCGGGCACGCGCGCCCGCGGCGGTAGGCGGGGCGGTCTCGACCGCCGGATCCGCCTCCGAGACGGCGGGCGAGTCGACCGCGACCGTGGACACGCGGGACCGCGAGGACGTGCTGCGCATGGAGGAGCGCATCCTCCAGCGCGAGCAGTCGCTCGAGGCCCGGATCGCCGACCTGGCGGGCCGGGAGCGAGCGCTGTCCGAGCGCATCAGCGAGCTGGAGCGGCGCGAGACCGAGGCGCGGGACGCGGCCGAGCAGGCCGCGCTCGAGCTCGAGCGCGTGTCGGGGCTGACGCGCGCCCAGGCCCGCGAGGCGCTGCTGCGCGACGTGGAGGAGGAGGCGCGCCACGAGAAGGCCCGCGTCGTGCGCCAGGTCGAGGAGGAGGCGCGCCGCGAGGCGTCGCGGCGCTCGCGCAACATCCTCGCCGCGTGCATGCAGCGCCTGGCCGCCGGCCACGCGGCGGAGACGACCGTTTCGCTGGTCGCGCTGCCCTCGGACGACATGAAGGGCCGGATCATCGGCCGCGAGGGGCGCAACATCCGCGCGCTGGAGAGCATCACGGGCGTCGACTTCATCATCGACGAGACCCCCTCGGCGGTGGTGCTGTCCGCCTTCGATCCGGTGCGCCGCGAGATCGCGAAGCTGACCCTCGAGAAGCTCGTGCAGGACGGCCGCATCCACCCGGCGCGGATCGAGGAGGCGTTCTACCAGGCCAAGGCCGAGATCGACAACCACGTGATGGAGCAGGGCGAGCAGGCGCTGTTCGAGGCCAACGTGCACTCGCTGCACCCCGAGCTGGTGAAGCTGCTCGGCCGCCTGAAGTTCCGCACCAGCTACGGGCAGAACGTGCTGAGCCACTCGATCGAGGTCTCGCGCCTCGCGGCGATGATCGCCGACGAGCTGGGAGCGAGCGCGAAGACCGCGCGGCGGGCCGCGCTCCTGCACGACATCGGCAAGTCCGTCACGCACGAGGTGGAGGGCCCGCACGCGCTGATCGGCGGGGAGCTGGCGCGCCGCTACGGCGAGCCCGAGGCCGTCGCGCACGCGATGGAGGCCCATCACAACGAGGTGGAGATGCAGACCGTCGAAGCGGTGATCGTGCAGACGGCCGATTCCCTGTCCGGTGCGCGACCCGGCGCGCGGGGCGAGTCGCTCGACCACTACGTGAAGCGCCTCAAGCACCTCGAGGAGATCGCCGCCCGCCACGAGGGCGTCGAGAAGGTGTACGCGGTGCAGGCCGGGCGCGAGGTCAGGGTGATGGTGGAGCCGGGGACGCTCGACGACGAGGCCGCGTCGCTGCTCTCGCACGAGATCGCGCGCGAGATCGAGCGCGAGCTCGAGTACCCGGGGCAGATCAAGGTGACGGTGATCCGCGAGAGCCGCTCGGTGGACTTCGCGAAGTAGCCGGACGCGAGCCCTAACATTCCCGGCGTGAAGCGGTACCACGTCACCACCTTCGGGTGCCAGATGAACGAGCACGACTCCGAGCGGATGAAGGGCATGCTCGAGACGCTCGGCTACGAGGAGGCCGACGAGCGCGACGCGGCCGACCTGATCCTGTTCAACACGTGCTCGATCCGGGAGTCGGCCGACAACCGGCTGGTCGGCAACCTGGGTGAGGCCAAGCGGCTCAAGTCCGAGGACCCGAGCCGCGTCGTGGGAGTGGGGGGCTGCTGGTCGCAGTCGCTGAAGGACAAGGTCTTCGAGCAGTTCCCGTTCGTGGACGTGGCGTTCGGGCCGGGCCAGATCGACAAGCTCGGCGAGTTCCTCCAGTCCGACGACCTGGCGGCGCAGGGCTACTTCGAGTTCGAGGGCTTCCCCGGCGACCTGCCGATGAAGCGCGAGCGCCCCTTCCAGGGATGGGTGCAGATCTCGGTCGGGCTGCAACTGCGTCTGCTCGTACTGCATCGTGCCGTCGACGCGCGGGCGCGAGGCGAGCCGCGCGCCGGCCGACATCGTGCGCGAGGTCGAGCTGCTCGCCGCCGACGGCGTGAGGGAGGTCACGCTGCTCGGCCAGAACGTGAACTCCTACGGGCGCGACCTGCCCAGGGAGGACCGCATCGACTTCGCCGCGCTGCTCGCCTTCGTCGACGGCGTGCCGGGGATCGAGCGCATCCGCTACACGAGCCCGCACCCGAAGGACGTGCGCGAGCGGCTGGTCGCCGCGCACGCGGAGCTGCCGAGCCTGTGCGAGCACATCCACCTGCCGCTGCAGTCCGGCTCCAGCCGCATCCTCAAGGCGATGCGCCGCACCTACGACCGCGACCGCTACATGAAGCGGGTGGAGATGATCCGCGCGAGCGTGCCCGACTGCGCGATCACGACCGACATCATCGTCGGGTTCCCGGGCGAGACCGAGGACGACTTCCGCGAGACGCTCGAGGTCGTGGACGAGGTCGGCTACGACTCCGCGTTCACCTTCGTCTTCTCGCCGCGCCGCGAGACCGAGGCCGCGACGCTGCCCGACCAGATCCCGCACCCGGTCAAGCGCGAGCGCATGGAGCGGCTCGTGCCGCTGGTCCAGCGCCGCGCGCTGGAGCGCAGCGAGCGCTTCGTCGGCACGACGCAGGAGGTGCTGGTGGAAGGCCCGAGCCGCACCGACCCGGCGAAGCTGCGCGGGCGCACGCGGCACAACAAGACGGTCAACTTCGCGGGCCTCGCGCAGCCCGGCGACCTCACGCAGGTGGAGATCACCGGCGCGACGTCGACGACGCTCTCCGGCGAGGAGTCGCTCGTCGCGCGGACCCTTGGCTGACCCGGCCGCCGGCTTACCGGCGGGCGGCCTTGTTTCGATCTTTGGCCCCACGGGGGTCGGTAAGACGGAGGTCGCGATCGAGCTGGCGGAGCTGCTGACCGCGCGCAATCCGGTGGGAGTGTCGGCCGACGCGATTGCGGTCTACGAAGGCCTCGACGTGCTCGCCGCAAAGCCGCCGGCGGACCGGCTCGAGTACCGCATGGTGTCGTGCGTGCCCGATCGACGAGGAGTTCAGTGCCGGCCGGTACGCCGAGCTCGCGCATCCGGAGATCGACGGTCTGGTGGAGGAAGGACGCGTTCCCGATCGTCGTGGGCGGCACCGGGCTCTACCTGCGCGCCGCGCTGACCGAGCTCGACCTGCGGCCGCCGCCGGAGCCCGACCTGCGGGCGCGTCTCGAGCAGGAGCTGGCCGAGGTGGGGCCTGCATCGCTGCACGGCCGGCTGTCCACTGCCACGGCGCAGGCGGTGCACCCGAACGATCGCAAGCGCATCGTGCGCGCGCTGGAGCTGGAGCTGATGGGCAACGCGCCGCACTCCGGCTCGGACGAGCTGTGGTCGGAGCAGCTGCGCCGGCCGACGGCGCTGTTCGGCCTCACGATGGAGCGCGATGCCCTGATCGAGCGCATCCGGGGCCGCGCCGCCGCGATGCTCGCGGGCGGCGCGATCGAGGAGGTGGAGCTGGCGCTCGAGCGCGGCGCCTCGCGCACAGCGCGCAAGGCGCTTGGCTTCAAAGAGATCGCTGCGCACCTCCAGGGCGACCTCAGCCTCGACGAGACGAGAGAGCGCATCGAGCGCGGCCACATCGCCTACGTGAAGCGCCAGCTGACGTGGATGAAGAAGCTGGCCGGCGTCGAGGTGATCGACCGGACCGGCCTGTCAGCGCCGCAGAGGCCGCCACGCGCATCCTCAGCGGCGTCGCGGACTCGTCCCTTAGACTGCCGCGCCCATGCGGTTCGAGAAATGGCAGGCGCTCGGCAACGACTACATCATCGTCGAGCGTGACGACCTCACCTTCGAGCTCACCCCGGAGCGGGTGCGGCGGATCTGCGCGGCGCACTTCGGCGCGCACTCCGACGGCGTGCTGCTGCTCTCTCCGCCCAGCGACCCGCGCTTCGTGGCGGCGCTGCGGATCTTCAACCCGGACGGCTCGGAGGCGGAGCTGTCGGCAACGGCGTGCGCGAGGCGATCCTCTACCTGCGCCGCCACGGCTGGACGGACGCCGACGAGTTCTCGATCGAGACGGCCGCGGGCGAGATCCGCCCGACGATCACCTCGGACAGCACGTGCAGCGTCGAGATGGGTCGCGCCCGGCTCAGCTCGCCCGACTTTCCCTCCGGCGGGGAGGACGGGCGCGGCACGGTGCTCGCGAACGGCCGCGAGTTCGCGTTCCAGTTCGTGAGCATCGGCAATCCGCAGTGCGTGATCCCGGTCGGGGACGGGCTCGACGAGCTGGACCTCGGCCGCATCGGCCCGCAGATCGAGGGCAGCGAGCTGTTCCCGAACCGCACGAACGTGTCGTTCATCCGGCTCGACGAGTCGGCGGATCGCGTGCGCGCGCGGATCTTCGAGCGCGGGGTGGGGGAGACGCTGTCGTCGGGCACCGGCGCCTCGGGCGCGGCCGTGACGGCGGTGCTGCGCGGCGCGACGAGCCCCGTGATCGTCGAGCTCGACGGCGGCGAGCTGGAGGTCGCGGTCTCGGAGCATCTCGACGTGACGCTCACCGGCTGGGCCGAGCCCGTCTACCGGGGCGAGTTCGCCGACGAGTTCGTGCGCTCGCTCGAGGCGGCGGAGTGAAGGAGACGGAGCGCCTCGGGCGCATCCCGGCCTACGTGTTCGCGGAGCTGGAGCGCAAGCTCGCCGAGAAGAAGGCCGCGGGCGTGGACGTCATCTCCCTCGGCATCGGCGACCCGGACACGCCGACGTTCCCCCACATCGTGGCCGCGATGCAGCGGGCGGTGGAGGACCCCAGCACGCACCAGTACCCGTCCAACCGCGGCCGCAAGGAGTTCCGGGAGGCGGTCGTCGCGTTCTACCGCAAGCGCTTCGGCGTCGAGCTCGACCCCGAGACGCAGGTGATGCCCGCGATCGGCGGCAAGGAGTGCATCTACCACCTGAACTTCGCGTTCCTCGACGAGGGCGACGTGGCGCTCGCGGCGGACCCCGGCTACCCGGTCTACACGGGCGGCCCGTTGCTCGCCGGCGCGGAGCCGGTGCTGATGCCGCTGGTGCCGGAGCGCGGCTTCGTGCCGGACCTCGGCGCGATCCCGGCCGCCAAGCTCGAGCGCGCGCGGCTGATGTTCCTCAACTACCCGAACAACCCGACCGGCGCGGTCGCGCCCGACGGCTTCTTCGCCGAGGCGATCGCGTTCGCGCGCGAGCACGACCTGCTCGTGGTGCACGACAACGCGTACTCGGAGCTGACGTTCGACGGCTACGTCGCGCCCAGCTTCCTGGCCGAGCCCGGCGCGATGGACGTCGGCGTCGAGGTGTTCTCGCTCTCCAAGAGCTACAACATGACCGGCTGGCGCTGCGGCGCGATCGTCGGGCAACGCCGACGCGATCGCGCACTACTGGAAGCTGAAGACCAACGTCGACTCGGGGCTGTTCGAGGCGGTCCAGGTCGCCGGCGCCGAGGCGCTCACCGCGTCGCAGGACCCGGTGCGCGAGATGGCCGCGATCTACAGCCGCCGCCGCGACCTGGTGATCGGCGCGCTGCGCGAGATCGGCATCGACATCGAGCCGCCCAGAGGGACGATCTACGTGTGGGCGCCGGTGCCGGCAGGGCACACGTCGGCGTCGTTCGCGGAGGAGGTGCTGGAGCAGGCCGGCGTCGTCGTCAGCCCGGGGTCCTCCTACGGGCCCAACGGCGAGGGCTTCTTCCGGATCTCGCTGACCGTGCCCGACGAGCGCCTCACCGAGGCGGTCGAGCGGATGCGCGGGTCGCTCGCGTAACCGGGATCAGGCGCCCGGCGGGGGAACGTAGTAGGGATCGCTGCGCAGCCACTCGTCGATGTCGTCGGGGCGAAAGCGGAATGCGGAGCTTGGCGCTCCGGCCGCCGGCTCGACGTACGGGATGGAGTCCCTCGCGACGAGCATCAGGATGGAGCCGGGGGATGTCTCGAGCAGCTGCGCCACCTCCTTGACGCTCATCAGATCCTCCTCGCCCTCCGCCGTCGGCGCTCTCATCGGGGGACGCGCCGGAGGCAAGGGCCACGATCAGCGGTATGCCGGCAAGCCCGATCAACACGATGCCGTTCCCCACGCTTCCGCTCAGCACGGAAACGATGCCGCCGGTCAGAAGGACCAGGCAGAGCGCTGTGTATACGCCCGCGCGACTGCTTGCCGTCATCGGTCCGAACGGTAGCCGCAGGCGACGGCTCTAGAATCCCCATGGGTGTCAAGGGCTCAGAGGAACGGGCGAAGCAAGGAGTCGCGCTATGCGACGGCCGAGGGCGCGGGGGTCGTCAACCCGCGCGCCCGGCAGCGAGCCTTCTGCATCTCGGTGTTGCCCTCCGACTCATCGCGCGACGGCCAGGACAGCCTCGCCGAGCTGAAGGAGCTGCTGCGGACCGCGGGAGTGGCGGTCGCGGGCGAGATGATCCAGCAGCGGCCGGTCCCGGACCCGAACAACTACTTCGGCAAGGGCAAGCTCACCGAGTTGAAGGCCGCGATCGGGGAATCGGGAGCGAACCTCGTCGCGGTCGACGACGAGTTGCTGCCGCGCCAGGAGCGCAACCTCGAGGAGGCGACAGGCGTGCCGGTGATCGACCGCACCGCGATCATCCTCGACATCTTCGCCGACCACGCCCACTCGGCCGAGGGCAACATGCAGGTCGAGCTGGCGCAGCTCGAGTACAACCTCGCGCGCATGCGCGGGTTGTGGACCCACCTCGAGCGACTCGGCGCGGGTATCGGCACGCGTGGCCCCGGTGAGTCGCAGATCGAGACCGACCGCCGCCTCGCGCGCGATCGCATCTCCCTGCTGAAGCGCAAGCTCGAGCGCGCGGAGCGCTCACGGCGCCTCACCCGCAGCCGCCGCGAGGAGTCGCACACTCCGCGCGTCGCGCTCGCCGGTTACACGAACGCGGGCAAGTCCACGCTTGCTGAACGCGCTCACCGACGCCGAGGTCGGCGTGGGATCGCGCCTGTTCCACACGCTCGACCCGACGACTCGCTCGTTTCGCCACGAGGGCCGCGCGTATCTCGTGACCGACACGGTCGGGTTCATCCGCAAGCTGCCGCACCAGCTGGTCGAGGCTTTCAAGGCGACGCTCGAGGAGACGGTGAACGCCGACCTGATCCTGCACGTCGCCGATGCCTCCGTGCCGGAGGAGGAGATGGACGAGATGACCGCGGCGGTGGACGAGGTGCTGGAAGAGATCGGCGCGGGCGCGAAGCCGCGGCTGCTCGTGCTGAACAAGATCGACCAGCTCGACCCGGACGAGCGCCGCATGGCCGCGGCGCACCACCGCGACGCCGTGCTGGTCTCCGCCCTCGCGGGGGACGGCCTGGAGGAGCTGCGCCGGCGCATCGAGCAGAAGTTCCGCGCAGGGCTGGAGGCGGTCGAGTTGCTCGTCCCGTACGAGCGCGGCGCCCTGCTCTCGGAGCTGCACGAGCTGGCCGGCGACCTCGAGCGCGAGGACACCGCCGCCGGGGTGCGCGTGAAGGCCCGCGTGCCGGCAGCGGTCGCGGAGCGCCTGCGCCCGTACGACCTCAACGGCCACGAGCCGGCTTGATCGTCGAATTCCAGCGCCTCTCGGAGGTGGCGCGCGCGCCCGAGCGCGCGAACGAGCACGACGCGGGTTGGGACCTGCGCGCGGCCGAGGCGGCGACCATCTTCCCGGGCGAGCGCGTAAGCGTGGGGACGGGCATCGCGGTCGGGATCCCGGAGGGTCATGCAGGCCTGGTGCTGCCGCGCTCGGGTCTGGCGGCACGGCACGGGATCGCGCTCGTGAACGCGCCGGGGCTGATCGACGCCGGCTACCGTGGCGAGGTGCGGGTCCTGCTGCTCAACACCGACCGCGCGGAGTCGTTCGTGATCGCGCCCGGCGACCGCATCGCGCAGCTCGTGATCACCGAACTGCCCGCCGTCGAGTTCGCGGAGGCCGAAGCGTTGTCGCAGACCGCGCGCGGCGCCGGCGGCTTCGGCTCCAGCGGCGTGGCGTAGCGGACTACATTCCGCGGCGCCACAGCCGTTCGGCGCCGTGTACGGCCGTTCCGCCATGGCGATTGCATGGTCTTAAGGCGCGGGGCCATCTGCCGATAAATGCCCCGTGACTGCCACCAAGCACACGAAAGAAGTGCAGGTCGACTGGCAGACGGTCGTCCCCCTCGGCGACACGCTGAGCGTCCGGACGGACGCTGCGGTTGACACTTCGTGGGCGAAGGCCTTCGAAGTCGTGCTCCACGAGCACCAGCACCGGACCCCTAATCGCGAGTGGGGCCGGATCGACTTCGAGTACGGATCGGGCGAGAAGCAGGCCCCGCTCGTGCTCTACGTGCGAGCGATCAAGCCGGGAGCCCGCTCGCTCGACGTGCGGCGCACCCTGGACGGCATCGTGAAGGTCTCCAACACGGTCGCTCAGGTCGGCCCGCACGTGTACGAGCTGGCGCATGAGCTGCGCGAGCCGCCCCCGGCGCCGGGCGCGCGGCAATCGACGCCTCCGCCGCCTCCGGGCGAGCAGCGCGCGAACGCGGCGTAGCCGCCGCGAGCACCGTCAGTCGCGCAAGCGGCCAGACGCCGTGCTGAGCATCTCGCGGGACTCCTCGGCGAGGCGCCGGACGAGTCTCGTCGGCCGGGATCTCCTCCGCGAGCTGATAGGCCTGACCGGCCCAGAGGTGGAAGCCGTCGGCGTCGCCGCCTTTGCGTGCGGCCGCCCGCAGCGGCGCGGTCATGTGATGGACGTCCGGGTAGCCGCGCGGCGCGGTCCCATCGTGCTCGCGCATGAAGCGGTTCTCGATGCCGCGCGCCGTGCGGCCGGTGAATGCATGCGTGAGCGCCGTGCGGCGATCATCCTTCATTGCCTTGCGATGCGGGGGCGAGGTGCCCGCCTCGGGGCACAGCATGAACGCGGTCCCCAGCTGGGCCGCCGCCGCCCCGGCTGCGAGCACGGCCGCGACGCCACGCCCGTTCGCGATTCCCCCGGTTGCCACGAGCGGCAGGTCGGTCACGTCACGCACGAGCTGGAGCAGGGCCAGCAGGCCGAAGTCGCCGGGCCGGTCGTCGTCGAAGCTGCCCCGGTGGCCGCCGGCCTCGACGCCCTGGACGACGAGGGTGTCCGCACCGGCCGCGGCCGCGACGGCGCCTTCGCCGGAGTCGTGACCGTCACCCACACCTCAGCGCCCGCATCGTGCAGCCGCTCGACGTCCACCGGGGCGGGGCAGGCGAACGTGAAAGAGACGACCGGGGCACGCTCTGCGGCCATGAGCGCCAGCTTTTCTGCGTATGAGTCGTCGTCGTGGAGCGGTTCGCCGGGCTCCACTCCGTACCGCGCGGCGTCTTCCCGCAACTCCGCCGCGTAGCGAGCAAGCTCGTCCGGATCGCCAGCGGGCCCGGGCGGAGCAAACAGGTTCACTCCGAAGGGCTTACCGGTCAGGCTGCGCAGCTCGGCGATGTCGGAGCGCACGTCGCCGGGCGCCTTGTAGCCGGCCGCCAGGAAGCCGAGCCCGCCCGCCTCTGCGACGGCGGCGGCAAGCGCGGGTGTCGACGGCCCGCCTCCCATTGGTGCCTGCACGATGGGATGCTCGAGCCGGTCGACCAGGAAGGGGTGGCCTTGGAGGAACTGGTCGCTCATCTCACGGCAAGCTACCGGGTGGTCGGGCGGCTCAGCCGTGCACGCACTTGTACAGCCGCTGCGCCCCCGTCAGGGAGTCGAGCCGCAAGCTGCGAGCGCGCCGGCGACGGCCTGCGTGAGATCGGGCGGGGCCTGGTCGCCGCCCTTGCCCACCAGCTCGACGATCTTCTCGTCGCTGATCCGCTTGCGCAGCTCGAGCTTGACGCAGGTGATGTCTTTCTGACTGGCTCCCGATCCTTGCAGCGATTTGACGACGCCCTCCTCGAACTTCTCGCGCAGAAGCGACGACCCGGCATCGGACGAGCCGTTCCCGCCGCGCTGCTCACCGGACACCCGGGATTGGCAGCTTGCGAGCATTGTTCGCAGCAGCTTCTGACCCTTGGGCCGCTGGCCGATCGTTGCGTACGCGAAGTCGAGGAGCTCGTCGTCAGCCAGATTCCTGATGCCATCGGCCAGGCACGCCCTCACCGCGGTCGGCAGGTCGCGTTCGGCCTTCATCGTGGCCTCGAACGTCGAGCGCAGCAGCGCGGCCGAGAATGCGTCGATGCGCCAGTCCTCGCCCTGACGCACGAGCTCGATCGCGCCGCGGGTGCCGTCCTGGTTGCCGCCCTTGAGCGCCACGAACGCGGTCGCTGTGTCGCCATCGACCTTCACGGCGGACACCTGGACGGCCTTGGGCTTGCCCTGCTCGGCCTTCTTCTCGACCGTCCGGCAGCGCGCCGCGCTTCCGTAGGTCTTATTCAGCAGGCCGGTGCTGAGCGCGCCCTCGCATTCCTGCGCCGGCTCGTCGGTCGTGAAGCCGTGCACGAGCAGGTCTTGGATCTGCTGCTGATCGCTGTCGGCGCCGCCGCAGCCGCTGAGCAGGGCGCCACCGACGAGCAGGGCGAGCGGGAGCCGCATCAGTTTGGCCATGACACGGCCAGCGCGGCCCTCAAGAGCTCGGTGACAATTGCAGTGCATCAGATCCTCCTCCCTTCATTCCTCGGAGGCGCGGCGTCCTCGCAACTGCGTAGTCCCTACTGAAACGCCTGCGGCATTCGACGGACAGCACCTGCGGGAGAGAGACCTTTGAGAGGCGCATGTACCAAACTCTCATCGGACATGGCAATGGATGACTCGGCGGCCAGGGGTAAGAGCTCGAGGGAGCGCGAGTTCGCGATCCTCGAGGCCGAACTTCGAGCGCTCGGGGAGGACATCGCGGCCGCACGCGCAGCATCCTCAAAGGCGCATGCCCCGATCGGAATGGGCGGACATCGCGAGCCTCCGGCCCATCGGCGCTCTGGGGAGCACGTCCGTCTGCCCGGCGGCGCCGAGATCGTGATTCGCCCGATCGAGGCCGATGACGCTCCGCTGCTGCGACTCACGTTGGAGCACCTGAGCGCCCTGTCGCGCTACCGCCGCTTCCGCGAGCCGGTCGATCACTTCAGCCCCCGGGAGCTGGACGAGCTCACGCACGCCGACCACCACACGCGCGAGGCGCTCGTGGCGCTGGACCCTGTCGCCGGCGAGGGGGTCGGCATCGCCGGCTACGTGCGAGACGCCCACGATCCCGTAGGGGCGGAGGTCACCTACCTCGTCACCGACGCCTGGCAGCACCGAGGGGTGGGGACGGCGCTGCTCGAGCAGCTCGCCGCCAGAGCGCGAGCGGCCGGGATACAGCGCTTCACGGCGACGACGCTCGTGGGCAGCGAGGACGCCCGCCGGCTACTCGCCCATGTCGCCGACCCGGTCAGCGAGCACCGCGAGGGTGGCATCGTCGAAATCACGGCGCAGCTTCGCTCGAGCGACACAGACTAAGACGCGTGAGACTGGGCCGTCCAGCCTCGTCAGGCTCGCAAGGCGGCGCGTATCGCCGACTCGTGCGCCGCACTCTCCAGCTCGTCGTCGAGCGGCTCCAGCTCGGGCACCGTGCCCGTGCGGCGCGCCAGTGCCCAGCCGATCAGCACGTCGGCCAGCCAGGCGTTCTTGGGCAGCAGGGGACCGTGCAGGTAGGTTCCGATCAGCTTCCCGCGTCGCACTCCCTCCCCGCGGTCCTTGCCGTTGTTGCCGAAGCCCGAGACGACACGGCCGAGCGGCTGCTCCCCGTCGCCAAGGTACGTGCGGCCGCCGTGGTTCTCGAAGCCGGCGATGCGCCGCGCGCCGTTGCCGAGGTCGGCTTCGATCAGCACGTTGCCGATCAGGCGCTCGCCCGGCTCGCGCACGGTGCGCAGGTCGACCAGGTCGAGGCCGGGCAGCGACTCGCCGTCCGGCAGCTCGTATGAATGACCGAGCAGCTGGTAGCCGCCGCACACGGCCAGAAAAGAAGCTCCGGTATCGACAGCCGCGGCGAGCGACTCGCGCTTCGTGTCCGCGAGGTCGCGCGTGACCAGCACCTGGTCGCGGTCCTGCCCGCCGCCCATGTAGAAGAGGTCGTGCGCGTCCGGGTCCACCCGGTCGCCCGGCCCCGCGGTGCCCAGCTCGAACCCGATGCCGCGCCAGCGGCAGCGATGCTCCAGCACGGAGATGTTGCCGCGGTCCGCGTAGATGTTCATGTGGTCGGGGTAAAGCCACATGACCCGCAACGCGGGGAGGGTCACGCGGCTGCCCCGGCTGCGGTGCCGACGACCACGACGCTGCCGACGTGGTCCTCGGTGGGAGGGATGACGCGCCGGGGCTGGATCGCCAGTCCCGCGGCGTGCATCTCGCCCTCGAGCGCCTCGGGCGTCACGAGCTCGAGGCGCACACACGAGACGCTCGTCTGCTGCTCACCATCCGGAGCAACGGCCGTTCGCACGCGGTCGAGCACGATTGCCTTGCCGCCGTGCACCGGGCGGATCGCCACCGGCTGACTGGAGTACACCCAGTCCTCCACTTCACGCATGTCGGGAGTGGGAGGGGCGTACTCGTCGCCGACCACCTCGCCGTCCAGGTCCATCAGCGCGGCTGCAAACAGACCGCTCGGGCGCAGGTGGCGCACCGCCCGCTTCAGCATCGCGCGCTGCTCGTCCGCGCCGCGCAGCAGCTGCACCAGCTGCATCGGCGCGAGCACCACGTCGAATTCCCGATCGAGCCGGAAGTCGCGCACGTCCGCGCACACCACCTCGACATCCAGTTCACGCTCGGCGGAGCGCTCTTCCAGCACGCCGATCAGCGTCGCTTCCCATTCGACGGCCGTCACCTCGCGACCGCGCCGGGCCAGGTGCATGGCGACCCGCCCGGTCCCCGCGCCGAGGTCGAGCACCGACGCGCCCTCGCCGGCCAGCTCCTCCCACAGCTGCAGGTCGGCCGTGTACGAGCCGCACTCGAGGTCGTGCCAGATCGCCGGGTTCGTCATGTCGCCGTCCTCCGCTCGGGAGGCGACCACGACGACACATCCGACGTGGTCCGTCGCCGGGATCGCGCGCCGCTCCTCCACCTTCAGGCCGCTGTCTGCAGCTTCGGCCTCGAGCTCGTCCGGCGAGACGAGCTCCAAGCGCACTTCGTCGACGCTCGTCGACTCCTCGCCCTGCGGCGAGAGGGTGGTGCGCAGGCGCTGGATCCGCAGCGCGCGGCCGCGGTCGACCACGTGCGCCGCCGCGGACAGGCTCGAGTACACCCAGCTGTCCACCTCGCGCGTATCCGCCGCCGGCGGCCCGTACTCCTCGTCGAGCAGCTCGCCCTCGAGGTCCATCAGTGTCGTCGCGAACACTCCGCCGGGGCGCAGGTGCCGCGCCACGCTTGCGAGCATCGCACGCCGTTCACCGGCGCCATGAAAGAGCTGCGCGAGCTGCATCGGCGCGAACACCGCATCGAACTGCACGCCGAGATCGAACTCGCGCGCGTCGGCGCACACGGTGTCGACTTGCAGCCCCTCCACCTGAGTTCTCAGCTCGAGTGTCGCGAGCAGCTGCGGATCCTGGTCGAGGCCGGTCACCCGGCGCCCGCAGCGAGCGAGGTGCAGCGCGACCCGGCCGGTCCCGCATCCGAGGTCGAGCACCGCGTCGCGCTCGCGCGACAGCGCTTCCCAAAGCTCCAGGTCGGCGGTGTACGAGCCGCACTCGACGTCGTGCCAGATCGCGGCTTCCATCATTCCCAGAAGGGTGGCGCATGGCCGCGCGCGGTCAGCACGTCGCGCAGCTCGAGCAGCGCCGTGTATGTGGGGAGCGCGTAGAGCGGGCGCTCGCCGTCCGTATCGAGCGCACGGTCGAAGCCACGCTCGAGCGCCGGCACGACCTCCAGCTGCTCCGGCGCGACGCCCGCATACTTGAGGCGCAGCGCCAGCTCCTCGGCGCGCGTGCCGGAGCACACCACGCGGGACGCGTGCGGAGTGAGGGTCTCGAAGTCGGCGTCCCAGATCCACGACACGTCGCGCCCGTCGGCGATGCGGTCGTTGAGCACCATCCACAGGTCGAGGCCCGCGCCGTCGGCGGCCGCCAGGGTGCGGAACACCTCGTTCGCGCCGGCGGGGTTCTTGACGAGCAGGATCGCGACCTTGCGGCCGCCGACCGCGATCTGCTCTGCGCGGCCGAACGCGGCGGCGAACGATTCGAGGCCGCGCCGGACCTCCTCCAGGCTCAGCCCCAGCTGCAGGCAGGTGGCGGCCGCGCCGAGGGCGTTGTAGACGTTGTACAGGCCGGGGAGCCGCAGGGTGACGCGCACCTCTCCGCGCGGCGAGCGCAGCGTGAACTCCGAACCGGACATGCCGAGCAGTTCCACGTGGTGCGCCGATACCTGGGGCTGCGGCCTTTCGTTCCCGCAGTGCGGGCACGTGTAGTCACCGAGATGCCCGAGGTAGGCGGCGGAGTACCGGTATGCGGTGCCGCAGCGGCGGCAGTGCTTCGCGTCGGACGCGTGCTCGATGCGCTCCAGCGCGTGCGCGCGGTCCTCGAGGCCGAAGTACGTGATGCCCTGTCGCGTGTTGCCATCGGCGTCACGCCCGAGGTCGGCGACCAGCGGGTCGTCCGCGTTCAGCACGAACGCGGTGTGCGCCCTCGCGCGCCGCGACCAGCGCGCTCCAGTCGTCTGCCAGCACCTCCAGCTCGCCGTAGCGGTCGAGCTGGTCGCGGAAGAGGTTGGAGAGCAGCACCGTGTGAGGGGAGAGGTCGGCGACGATGTCGCGCAGCCACGCCTCGTCCACCTCGAACAAGCCGATGTTGCCGCGCTGCTCCAGCAACGCCGTCGCGACCCCGCCTTTCATGTTCGCGCCTGCGCGGTTGTGCACCGCCTCCAGGCCGTGCTCGGCGAGGATGCGCGCGATCATTCCGGACGTAGTGGTCTTGCCGTTCGTCGCGCTCACGACCACGGAGCCGCGGTCCAGTCGCCGCGCCAGCATGCCCACCGCGTCGGGCTCCATCCGCAGCAGCAGCTTGCCGGGCAGGCTCGTGCCGCCGCCGCGCCGGCTCGCCCGGGAGAGCGCACCGACGCGCGCGCGCGACGGCGACCTTGGCCCGCAGCATTCTCAAGACGTCTCGGAGCGCGGGGCGATCACGCTCAAGCCCCCGCGCACCAGCCGCACCGTCGCCGGGAGCGACGTGATCGGCTCCCCATCTGCATAGACGTCGAACGGCCGGTCGGCCGCGATCTCCACCTCACGCGCCCGGTGCACGCTGACCGTGTCCTCCTCCACGTGCTCGCCCTTGAACACCTTTGGCAGGTTAGCCAGGAAGCGCCGCTTCGACACCTGCTCGACGAACACCACTTCCAAGAGGCCGTCGGTCGGGTCCGCGCCCGGCGCCATGTGCATGCCGCCGCCGTAGTAGCCGGTGTTGGCCGCCGCGACGGTGTAACCCTCGAAGCGGTGCTCGCGGCCGTCGAGGCGCACGGTGAAGTGCGCGGGCTTCCACGCCATCAGCGCGCGGATCGCGGCGTAGGCATAGACGAGGTTCCCGCGCACGAGGCGCGCTTCGTTCGCGATCCGGTTCGCCTCCGAGTCGTAGCCCATGGAGGCGATGCAGGCGAAGGGCTTGCCGTTCGCCTCGCCGAGATCGAGTGCCTTGCGCACGCCGCCGGTGAGCACCTTGCAGGCGCCGGGGATGTCCTGGGGAATGCCGATGGCACGCGCGAAGTCGTTGCCGCGTCCTCCGGGCAGGACGCCGAGCGGCGCCGAGCCGCTGAGCGCGCCGGCCAGCGTGCCCACCAGGCCGTCGCCGCCCAGCGCGACCACGACCTCGGACTTCTCGGCCGCGTCGCGGGCCGCATGCGTCGCGTGCGCGAGGTCCTGGGTCTCGACCACGCGGTACGGGGCTCCGGCGGTCTCGAGCTCCTTCTTCACGTCCGGCAGCAGGCGCAGGGGCTTGCCCCCGGCGGCCGTCGGGTTCATCAGGATCGCGAACCTGCGCTCGTCGTTCACGGACGCCGGGCAACGTAGTACGTCCCGGGCCCGGCCGTACCCGACGTGAACGTCGCCAGGCCATGGCCCTCGAAACCCTGCCGCAGCTTCTTCGCCGGCGTGTAGAACGGGGTCGTCGATCCTCGCGAGGAGATGTGGACCACGAATCCGCCCGGACGCAGCAGCGCGGACACGGGCGTGAAGAACGGAGGCATGTTCAGCATGATCACCAGGTCGTAGCCTTCGCCGGGGTCGAGCTCGGCCACGTCGTCGACGCGGAACGCGACGCCGGGCGGGGCCTCCTTGGCGGCCGCCTCCTCGATCATCGCCGGGGCTATGTCGATCCCCGTGACCTGCGCGTCAGGCCAGCGCTCAGCTGCGAGCAGGGCGGCGGCGCCGGTGCCGGTCCCGACGTCGAGCACGCGCGCGGGGGGAGCGGGAAGGAGGTCGAGCGCCACCTTCAGCGGCACCATTCGCTCCGGATCGCTCGCGAACCGCTGGTCCCACGTGGGCGCCGCGCGCTCGAAGAAGCGCGTCATCGGGCCCCGCACCAGCCGCCACGTCCACGGCACGCGGGTGACCAGGTTGTTCATTGCGCGGGCCAGCCGCTGGGCGCGGCGGCTGCGGCCCGGGATGCGTGGCTCGGAAGCGCTCAAAAGCCGGCTGCCGCGCGTTTGGCCGCCCACTCGCCGCGGGCCGTGCCGCTCAACTCGCCGGAGTCCAGCGGAACGAACTCGACGTCATCGGCACGGTCGCCCAGCAGCCGCTCGACGCGCGGGTGCTCGGCATCGTCGGGATCGCACACGAGCAGCTCGTCCTGCTCCATCTCGATCCACGGCTCCGCCTCGGTCAGCCGCTCGCTGGCCGTCAGCACCATGTGCCCGCCGCTGGGGCGCTCGAGGTGCACGTGATGGTGGGTGTCCGTGTCCGCATCGAGGTCGAGGTCGCGCGCCAGCCAGAACAGCCGGTACACGCCGAAACGGTACGCGTACATGCGGCGGCCGTCGCAGAACAGGAGGTTGAGCGCGGAGAAGCGGCAGGTTTCGCAGACGGTCTCGACGGCGGTGCGCAGCGACCCGATCACGTCGTCGTGGTCGAACCCGGTCATCAGCATGTTGAAGAAGCGCTCGGAGTCGGTGTCGCCGGCCGGCGGCGTGTCCGCGAGCGGCTCCAGCAGCGATGCCTTGATGATCGTGCCGTTGTGGCAGTAGGTGTACGGGCCGCGACTGAACGGGTGCGTGTTCTCGAGCTTCAGCCCGCCGATCGTCGCGCGACGCACGTGCACCATGATCAGCCGCGCCCGCCCGCTGGTGACCTCGTCGAACGACTCGTCGGCGTGCGCGGCGTCTGCAAAGCGGCGCACATCGGGCTCGCCGTCGTCGGAGTAGTAAGCGCTGCCCCAGCCGGAGTCGTGCTCCTCCGACTGGCGCAGGATCGAGTTGTCCGAGCGCAACAGCTCGAACGACACATCCACGGGCGCGCTGGCCGATGCTGCAAACAACCTGCACATGCCTCAGATTCTAAGAGGCCGGAACCAGGTCCCTATTTCACCCTGAGCTTGCCGGTCATGCCGAGCTCGCGGTGCCCGGGCACGGAGCACACCATCGCGTAGCGTCCCGGTGGCAGGTCGACCTTCAGGTTCTCGCTGTCGCGGGGGAGGAAGCTGTCGGTGCCGGCCAGCTCCTGGGTCTCCTTGTTGGGATCGGGCCCGCGCTCGATCTTCAGGTTGTGGGCGATCTGGCCCACGTTCGTGACGTGGATCACCGCACCGCTGCCGACCGTCACCTCGCGGGGCTGGAACTCGTACTCCTTCATCTTCACGGTGAGGTCGGTGCCGGCGACGTCGTTTCCCGCGCCCGAGTCGCCGCCGCAGCCGGCGATCAGGAGAATGGCGCATGCCAGTGCGAAGGGGAAGGGGCGGATCTGCATCGGCGGCCACCTTAGACGACGCCGAGTGTCCGATGGCCGGGTATAACCTGCGCCGATGCTCGCCCGCTTCATGCGCAGCCAGTACGCGTTTCCCGCCGCGATCCTGGGGGTTGCAGCGATCGCCGGCATCGTCGTGCTGATCGCGTCGAGCGGGGGAGACGACGGCGGGGGCGGGAAGAAGACGGCGTGCAAGGAGGTCCCCGCGCCGCAGCCCAAGAACGTCGAGGACAGGGGGAAGCCCAAATTGAAACTGGACCGTGACAAGACCTACACCGCGACGATCGACACCAACTGCGGGCAGTTCGTGATCGAGTTGGACAACAAGCGTGCGCCCGAGACGTCCGCCTCGTTCGTCGCGCTCGCGCGCGACGGCTTCTACGACGGCCTCGGCTTCCACCGCATCGCGCCCGGCTTCGTCGTGCAGGGGGGAGACCCCAACGGCGACGGCACGGGCGGCCCCGGCTACAAGACGCGCGAGCCGCCGCCGGACGACGTGGCCTATACAGAGGGCGTCGTCGCGATGGCGAAGGGCGGCACCGAGCCGGCGGGCACCGCGGGCAGTCAGTTCTTCGTGGTCACCGGCGCGGACGCGAACCTGCCCGCCGACTACGCGGTGCTCGGCAAGGTCACGAAGGGGATCGACAACGTCAAGGCGATGGAGGACCTGGCGTCCACCGAGGACGGCCCACCCAAACAGCCGATCGTGATGTCGAAGGTGGAGATCGCGGAAAACTAGGCGGGGTCATCCTGTAGCCACCGGGATTTCCGGCTAAGGAAATCCCGATCTAGTACAAGGCCGCGGCCAGCTTCCGCCGGTACTCCCGTGTGAGGGGGTCGTCTGAGCCGAGCTCGGTGAACACGCCCACCATCGCCTTGCGGATCTGGTCCTTGAGGTCGCCGTCCTCCGCCTGCTCGAGCGCGGTCATCAGGCCGCGTAGGCCGGCCTCGGTGTCGCCCTTCAGGAGCGCGTCGGCGGCTGCGCCCAGCGGCCCGTCGGGATGCTCGCGCTTGAGGTTGACCAGCGCGGACAGGCCTTCCGCGGCGAAGTCTCCGCTGACGCCCTCGAGCACCTTGCCCGCCTCGTCGTAGTCGCCGCGGTCCATCAGCGCGTGCGCGAGCGACACGGCCGCGTCGGGGCGGCCCGGCTCCAGCTCCAGCGCCCGGCGCAGCGAGTCCTCGTCGCCCTCGGACACCAGCGCGTCGACCTCGGACGGCACCAGGCGGTCCATGAACTTCTCCACCACGGGAGCGGGCTGCGCGCCCACGAACTCGTCGACGACCTCACCGTCCTTGAAGGCCTTCACGGCCGGGATGCCCTGCACGCCGTAGGCCTGCGCAAGCCCGGGGTTGCCGTCCACGTCGACCTTCACCAGCTCGACCTTGCCCTCGCGCTCACCGGCGGCGCGCTCGAGTGCGGGGGTCAGCGCCCGGCAGGGGCCACACCACTCGGCCCAGAAATCGACCACGACGGGCACCTCGCGAGAGCGGTCGATCACCGCATTCTGGAATTCGGCCTCGGTCACATCGGTCGCCATCCCTGAAAGGATAGGGCGGCGTCATGGGAAGGCTGCTCTACACACCCTTCAGCATCGTGGCCGGGCTGCTCGCGAGCTTCGGCGCAAGGAAGCTGTTCGAGCAGGTCTGGGGCATGATCGACAGCGAGGAGCCGCCCGACCCCAAGCACCGCGACATTTCGGCCTCGAAGATGATCGCGGCGGTGGCGATCCAGGGTGCGATCTTCGCGGCCGTCCGCGGCGCGCTGGACCACTACACGCGGCGGACGTTCATGCGCCTGACCGGCTCCTGGCCCGGCGAGGAAGAGCCCGAATCCGAGTGACCGGGAGCTAGACTCGCGGGGATGCCGACACTGGTCGTCTTCCTGGAGAAGGATCTGAAGCTGGCCGTGGCCGAGGATCTCGAAGACGTCCGCACGAAGATCGAGCTCCAGGCCCGCAGCGGCCGCCTCCTGAGCCTCGAGCGCGCCACTCCGAGCGGGAGATGGTCTGCATCAACCCCTCCGCGGTCGCCTACCTCGAAGAGATCGAGGGCGACGCAGGCTAGGTCAGGCCGGCCGCTCGCGGGCCTGAGCCTCGGTGTTGTAGTAGTCGACCCTGACCACCTGCCCGTCACGGAGGTCCAGACCATCCGTCGCGCCGCTTGGCTCGAGGCCGCTGCCCTTTCCCTTGGCTGTGACAGGAAGATGAACAACCTTGTCCCCGCGTCGATCCACTCCTGCGGGTCCATGCTGAACTGATCCCAGGCATCGCCCCAATCGGCCAGCCACTCGACGAAGCCTGCGGCCCCGGTAGGTGCCGCGTCGGGATGTCGTGGTCGTAGACCTCGACGTGGACGACCTCGTCGAGGAAAGGCTGCCGGTTTCGGCGAAATGGTGGATGCTCGCTGCACGAGCTCGACGTTTTCCTGTGACATGGGCCGGGCATGTCGGATCGGGAGCGGGTTGACATAAGCCGCGTTATCGCGCGTTGCAATTGCCGGGCCCCTGTACCTCCTAGCGCCTTGGCCGCCGACCTGGCATGCCCGTTCGGGGACCCCCAGAGCCCGTCATTTCCGGCTAAGGAAACGACGTTCTTCTAGTCCCCGCCCGGGCAAACCGTCCGGCGGCTCGTGTGGCAAGGGACGGGGGCCCGGCACATGCAGTCGCGCGACTTTCGCGAAGAGGGGTTGACGGCAGCCATTAGGGAACCCTAATATGCTTCTTGGTGGTCGTTAGGGAGCCCTAATGGCCTTGTCCCCCATCGAGTCCCTCTCACAGGAGGAATGCGAGTGTCTTTCGGCGAGACCGTTCTACTCGGAGCGTTGGCCGGCTTCACGATCTTCCTCAGCCTGCCGTTCGGCCGGCTGCAGCTGCTTGAGCACCCGGGCGCGCGTCGCGCTGGCGATGTTCGCCGTCGGGGTGCTCGCGTTCCTGTTCGTCGACGTGTTCGAGCACGCGCTCGGGATCACCGAGCATGCGGTGGAGGCCTACGACGAGGGCGAGGGCACCCTCGGCAAGGCGATCGGGTTTCCCGTGATGCTGGCAGCGGGCTTCGCTGCGGGCTGCGCCGGTCTCGCGATGGCGGAGCGCCGGATGCGCCGCACGAAGGACCTGCCGCCGATGGCCGGCGGCGCGTCCGACGCGATGACCGTCGAGCAGGCGCAGGCGCTGGCCGCGCCGGTCGACCTGGCCCGCTCGCGCGCGCTGCGCCTCGGCATGACGATCGCCGCGGCCATCGGACTCCACAACTTCGCCGAGGGACTGGCGATCGGGGTCTCCGCCAGCTCCGGCGAGATCGGCCTGGCGACGGTGCTGATCGTCGGGTTCGCGCTCCACAACGCCACCGAGGGCTTCGGCATCGTGGGACCGCTCGGCGACGTGCGCCCGTCGTGGGCCTGGCTCGGGCTGGCCGGTCTGGTGGGCGGCGCTCCAGTGTTCCTCGGAGCGATGGTGGGCTACAACGTCACGTCTGAGCCCCTGGAGCTCGCCTTCTACGGTGTTGCAGGTGGAGCGATCCTGTACGTGATCGGTGAGGTCTGGAACGCCATGCGGCGCTACGGGCACAAGGAGCTCGGCCTGTGGCTCCTGTCGGCGGGCTTCACGGCCGGGCTGATCACCGACATGTTCGTCTCCTACGCCGGCGGATAAGCGGCCGCTTTCCCTCGAGCACGGGCCCAGCTTGCAGGCTGTGCCCGCACCCCCTATTGCTCGGCTCCCTGCGTGCCGATGTAGGGCTTGGACGTCCTCATGGCCGGGTCCCAAGCCGCGGTCTGATGGGGATTCCAGAGGGAAAAGCCGTGAATCCCAGCGTCGAAAGCCAACTCACGAGCCGCACGGCCGCTGCCGTGTGGGCCGCGATCGCGCTCGCCGGCGCGATCGCCACGATCGGTCCGCTCCAGATCCCGGGCTCGGACATCTCCCAGATGCGGTTCTTCGCGGCCTCCGCCGCGCTCTTCGCCGGGATCACGTTCATCGTGCCGTGGTCACGGCTCCCCCGCTTTGCCTTCAGCGTGATGCTGGTCCTGATGAGCGCGAACATCGCGGCGCTCGCGGCCGCATCCGGCGCGGCTCACAGCGAGCTCACGATCCTCTTCACCTTCGTCGTCGCGCTGGGCGCCTCTTTCATGCCCGTGCGCGCAAGCGTCGCTCAGCTCTGCGTGATCGCGATCGGCCTCACCGTCCTGCTCCTGATCGTCGGGCGCGGCGGCGACAACACGCGCCTCGAGGTGCTCAGGGTCACGATGCTCCTCGCAACGCTGGTCGTGCTGTGCGGGCTGGTGCTCGTGATGCGCGCCATGCTCACGGAGGAGCAGCTCGGTCTGCGCATGCGGGGAGCGTTCCGCTACGGCGCCGGGCTCCTCACGCAGGACCAGCTGACCGCCGCGGTTCGAGGCCGAGCTCTCTCGCGCCGCCCGTCACGGGCGGCCCCTGTCACTTGTGATGGTCGAGGTCACGGGCACGCTTGCCCAGCAGCTCGAGCCCGGCCAGGAGCAGCGCCTCGTGACCGCGATCGCACGCGGAGTCCTCGGCCGCATCCGGGTGGAGGACAGCGCCGCGCATCTCGGCGGCCTGCGATTCGCCGTGATGACGCCGGAGACGACCGCGCCGGGCGCGGCAGCGGTCGCCGGAACGGTCGCTGACATGGTGCGCAGGCGCCTGATCAGCGCCGGATACGACGGCGGCAACTTCGAGGTGGCAGTCGGCTGGGCCGACTACCCCGGCACGGCCGAGAACGCTTCGGACCTCGTGACGGCCACCACCGCCTCGCTCGAGCGCGGCGACCGCGGCCTGTCGGGCGGCGTCACCGGCCCCCAGGCCACGCCCCACCCCGCTCCCGGCCACTAATGCCGGCGCCAGACACCGTCATTTCCGTCTGGGCGGGCCCTCAGGAGCTCCCGTCATTTCCGGCTAAGCGAAATGCACGGCTGACACTTCGCATTTGGCGCTCCGCGCCAAATGCGGGAAGATGCGCGGCATGTCCGACCGCCTGACCGCTCTCGATGCCTCCTTCCTGCATCTGGAGGACGGCTCTTCACACATGCACGTCGCCGGGGTGTCCATCTTCGAGGGTGAGGCTCCGAGCTACGACGACATTCTCGGGCACATCGAGCAACGCCTCTCGCTGGTGCCCCGCTTCCGCCAGAAGCTGCGCTTCGTCCCGTTCAGCCAGGGACGCCCCGTGTGGGTGGACGACCCCCACTTCAACCTGCGCTACCACGTGCGCGCGACCGCACTGCCTCCGCCCGGCAGCGAGGAGCAGCTGAAGAACCTCGCGAGCCGCGTGTTCGCACAGCAGCTCGATCGCACGAAGCCGCTGTGGGAGATCTGGCTGGTCGAGGGCCTGGGCCGCAAGAACGGCGCCTCACCTCCCGGCGAGAACGGCGAGGGTCAGCTCGACGATGTGCCGCCGCGCTTCGCGCTGCTCACGAAGACGCACCACGCGCTCGTCGACGGCGTCGCCGGCGTGGACATCACCTCGGTGCTGTTCGACACCGCACCGGATCCGGAGACGCCGCCCGCGTCTGTCGACGTGGGTGCCGCGCCCCGAGCCGACCTCCATGCAGCTGCTCGGCGACGCGCTGATCGAGCGCGCGATCCAGCCCGCCGAGATCGTGCGCTCCGCGCGGTCCGCCTTCCGCGCGCCGCGGCGCCTGGTCTCGAAGGGCATCGACAGCCTCGCGGCCGTCGGCGCGCTCGCGCGCACCGGCCTCGGCGCTCCCCCCACCCCATTGAACGTGGAGATCGGGCCGCACCGCCGGTTCGACTGGGTCCGCACGGACCTCGACGAGATCAAGCAGATCAAGAACGCGCTCGGCGGCACCGTGAACGACGTCGTCGTGGCGGTCGTGACGGGTGCGCTGCGCGAGTTCCTGAAGCAGCGCGGCGAGCAGGTCGACGCGCTCACGATGAAGGCGATGGTGCCGGTCAGCGTGCGGCGCGACGAGGAGTACGGCATGACCGGCAACCGCGTCGCCGCGATGATGGCGCCGCTGCCGGTGTACGAGTCCGATCCCGTCGAGCGGCTGCGGATCGTGAGCGCCGCGCTCGGCGACCTCAAGGAGAGCGGCATGGCCGTGGGCGCGGAGATGCTGACCCAGCTCTCGGGATTCGCTCCCCAGACCGTGCTCGCGCAGGCGGGCGGCTGCAGGCGCGCCAGCGCTTCTTCAACCTCGTGATCACGAACGTGCCGGGCCCGCAGATCCCGCTGTACGTGCTGGGCCGCAAGCTCGAGGACGTGTTCCCGCTGGCTCCGCTCGCGCAGCGCCAGGCGCTCTGCATCGCGATCATGAGCTACAACGGCAGGCTGAACTTCGGGCTGCTCGGCGACTACGACGCGATGGGCGACCTGTACCTGGTGGCCCAGGGCATCCGCGACTCGATCGACGAGCTGCGCGCCGCCGCCGGCCTGACGAAGCGGAAGGGCCGCCGCCCCGCTCGGCGCCGGGCCGCCGTCACGCAGCCAGGCCAACGGCTCGAACGGATCGTCGGGCGAGTCGGGCACGCCCTCCGGAGCCGGCTAGCCCCCTTTCCGCTGTTTGCGGAAACGCGTTATCCAAGTGGATAACGCGGCCGCCGCCAGATCCTGTACCGGCGTCCATACCGGCGCCCCTCGCCTCGAGCCGAGAATCCCTGCAAGTCCCAGCACTTGCGGGGCTGGGGACAGTTCGCGACCCGAAAGGACAAGAGGCCTGTGAAACTCGTGATCGGCATCGTCCGTCCCGAGAAGGCGAACGACGTGCTGGAGGCCCTCGTCCGCGCCGACGTGCGCGGTTTCTCGCATGAGCCGGGTCCAGGGCCACGGAGGTGAGCGTGACCGGGTCGAGACCTACCGCGGCACGACCGTGAAGATCGGGCTCTCCGACAAGGTCCGGTTCGAGGTCGCGGTCTCCGACGCGTTCGTCCAGCCGACGATCGACGCGCTCTGCGACGGCGGGCGCACCGGCGAGGTCGGCGACGGCAAGATCTTCGTGCGTGCCGCTGGAGCGCGTCGTCCGCATCCGCACCGGCGAGACCGACGACCTGGCCGTGACGCCGGTGGGTCGACATGATGGACAGCCTCGCCTCTTCGTCGCGCAGGCCGCCAAGGTGGACACGGGCGACACCGCGTGGATGCTCGCCGCGACCGCGCTCGTCCTGCTGATGACCCCGGCGCTCGGGCTCTTCTACGCGGGCCTCGTGCGCGCGAAGAACACGCTCAACACGTTCATGATGTGCATCGCGCGCGATCGCGATCGCCGGCGTCACGTGGGCGCTCGTCGGCTACTCGCTCGCGTTCGACGGCACCGGCGACCTGATCGGCGGGCTCAACTACGTGCGCGCATGCACGACGTGACCTTCGAGCCGCGCGACGGCACGACGATCCCGCACCTGGTGTTCTTCGCCTTCCAGGCGACCTTCTGCATCATCACGACCGCGCTGGTGTCCGGCGCCGTGGTGGAGCGGATGCGGTTCGGTGCGTTCATGGTCTTCGCGGCGCTGTGGTCGGTGCTGGTCTACTCGGTGATGGCGCACTGGGCCTTCGGCGGCGGCTGGCTGATCGAGGGCGGCACGCTCGACTTCGCCGGCGGCGTGCCGGTCGAGATGGGCTCCGGCTTCTCCGCGCTGGCGGCCGCGCTCGTGGTCGGCGCGCGCAAGGACTACGGGCGGCAGGCGCTGCTCCCGCACAACGCGGTGTTCGTGCTGCTCGGCGCCGGCCTGCTGTGGTTCGGCTGGTTCGGCTTCAACGGCGGCAGCGGCTTCTCGACCGGCAACCCCAGCGTGCTCGCGTTCACGAACACGCTGCTGACGCCGGCGTGCACGCTGCTCGCGTGGTTCGCGCTGGACCTGATCCGCGGCCGGACGGTGACCGCGATCGGCGCGGCGACGGCGATCATCGTGGGCTGCGTCGGCATCACACCGGCGGGCGGCTTCGTCAGCCCGGGGTACGCGATGGCGCTCGGCTTCCTCGTGGCGCTGCCGACGCTACGCCGTGATCGTCTGGCGGCCGCGGACCCGCGTGGACGAGACGCTCGACGTGCTCGCCGCGCACGGCGTCGCGGGCTTCACCGGCATCCTCTTCATCGGGTTCTTCGCCCAGGCGTCGTGGAACGGCGTCTCGGACGGCCTCGTCTACGGCAACGCCGCCCAGCTCGGCGACCAGGCGCTGGCCGCGCTCGCTGCTCCGCTGTACGCGTTCGGGGCGACGTTCGTGCTGCTGCAAGGTGATCGGCGCTCGTCATGCCGCTGCGCGTGACCGAGCGCGAGGAGGCGCTCGGGCTGGACGTCACGCAACACGGCGAGGAGGCCTACGTGACCGGCGAGGGCGCGATCCTCGTCACGCCGGAGTCGGGATATCGCGACCCGGTACGCAGCCGGTGGCCGGCAGCCGGTTACGCCGTCGCACGCAGCGGAGATGCTCCCGCGAGGATCCAAGGCGACTGGATGTGTTGCAGGACCGCAGGTTCGCCCCTTCTTGGCTGTAGGGCCGCTCCGGCAGCGCTCTGAGTATCGTTCGGCGCGTGCAGGAGAACCGGATCGAGGTGGATCGGACCTCTCAGGGCGTGGCAGTGCTCACCGTGCAGGGCGAGCACGACGTCTATACGGCTCCCTCCATCACCGAGCAGGTCGACGCACTGCTCGGCGAGCGTGTTCCCTTCGTGATCGACCTCACCCCCGCGACCTTCGTGGACTCCTCGGTGCTGCGTGTGCTGCTCGAGGCCCGGCGCCGGGCGGAGGAAGAGAGCGTCGGATTCGCCGTCGCGCTCGGTCAGGACGACTCGGGAGCGGTGCGTAGGGTGCTCGAGGTCACGGGTCTGATCCCTGTTCTTCCCGTGCACCCGGCGCGGGATGCGGCCATGCAGGCCGCCAGCACCGGACACGGGCCGGAATGAGCGCCGCGGTCAGCCTGCGGCTGCCCGCCCGTCCCGAGAACGTGGCGGTCGTGCGGCAGGCGCTGACCGGGCTGGGCGACGCATTCGACCTCGACCCGGACCTGCTCGGCGACGTCAAGACCGCGGTCACCGAGGCCTGCAACAACGTCGTGCTGCACGCCTACGAGGAGACCGACGACGGCCTCATGGAGATCGAGGCCGACTCGGACGGCACGGGCGCGCGTGTGGTCGTCCGGGACTTCGGCGGCGGCATCCAGCCCCGCTCGATCGCCGTCGAGGAGCGCACGCTCGGCCTCGGCCTGCCGCTGATCGCGACCCTCTCGCGCAGCTTCAACATCCGCGGCCGCCCGGACTTCGGCCTCGAGGTCGAGATGGTGTTCGCGCCGGGCGAGTACGACGGCTTCGACCGCCTCATCGACGAGGTGGCGCCCCGCGTCACGCACACCTTCGAGTCGCCGCGCGCCGCCGGCATGCTGATCCAGCCCGGCCCCCTGGTCGCGCCGGTCACGAGCCGCGTGACCGCGATCCTCGCCGCGCGCGCCGACTTCCCGCTCGACCGGCTCGCCGACGCGGTGCTGGTGAGCGACGCGATCGCCGCACACGCGTCCGAGTACATCGCCGGCAGCGACGTGGGCGTGGAGATCTTCGACAACGAGGGCGCCCTCGAGTTCCGCATCGGCCCATTGGACGAAGGCGGCGCCCAGGGCCTGCTGCGCGAGATGGAGGTCCCCGGCCTGGGCCAGTCGCTGGAGCGACTCGTCGACGAGGTCACGGTCGAACGCGCCGACTCGGCCGTAGCCACAAGAGGCGGCGGCGAGTTCCTCGCCCTGCGCATCGGCAAGGGCTAAGCCCACCCCACTCTCCCTCTTTTTCGCCCGGGCCGTGCACGGGCCCCGGCGAAAACCGGGTCAGGTAAGGAGGAAGTACGAAGCGGGCGGCCGGTGGCCCTCACGGGAGACTAAAGACGGTTTTAGGGTCTCCCGGGAGGGTCACCGGCCGTCCGCCAACGCTGCAAGATCGGGAAACCGAGCCCCGGAAGCGCACAGGCCCGGGCGTCGGACCGGGCCTGCGCGGCTGAGCCCAAGCCTTGAAACCGGGCCATTGCTGGTCCCTGGGCTGGCTCCAAGTTGAATGCTTGGGTTTCCGGGGTTGATTAGATCCCCCGCGTTCTGAGAGCGCTAAACATGTCCTTCAGTCCACGGTCAGCAGCCGTGAATTCCGCCGCATCCATGCGTAGAATCGGATCGATGAGCGAAATCTCCAGGCCCCTGCGCGTCGCGCTCGCGCAGATCAACCCGACCGTCGGCGATATCGACGGCAACGCCGCAGAAGATCCGTGCAGTACCTGGACCGCGCGGTCGACGAGGGCGCCCAGCTCGTCGCTGTTCCCCGAGCTGGCGGTGAACGGCTATCCGCCCGAGGACCTGCTGCTCAAGACGCATTTCCTCGCCGCCGGCCGGCGCGCCCTGGAGGAGATCGCCCAGCACGTGCGCGACACCGTGGCGCTGGTCGGGTTCGCCGAGCACTCGGAGGACGTGTACAACTCGCTCGCCGTGCTGGCGGACGGCGAGGTCCGCGGCATCTACCGCAAGATGTTCCTGCCCAACTACGGGGTGTTCGACGAGCACCGGTACTTCCAGGTGGGCGACACGCCCTCGGTGGTGCGCGTCAACGGCACGACCATCGGCCTCACGATCTGCGAGGACATCTGGGAGCCGGGGCCGCCGGCCAGCGACGTGGCGCTCGCGGGCGCCGAGGTGATCGTGAACATCTCCGCCTCTCCCTACCACCGCGGCAAGGGCGCCGAGCGCGAGCGGATGCTGACCCAGCGGGCGCGGGACTCGCTCGCCTACATCGTGTACTGCAACCTCGTCGGCGGCCAGGACGAGCTCGTCTTCGACGGATACAGCCTCGTGATCGACCAGGACGGCGAGCTGATGGCGCGCGGCGCCCAGTTCGAGGAGGAGCTGATGGTCTGCGACATCGACCCCTCGACCGTCGAGGCGGCCCGCCTGCGCGATGCCCGCCACCGCCCCGCGGCGCGGATGCGGCGGCCGGTCGTCGCCGACCTGGGGCAGCTGTCGGCTCCCGCCCATCACGACTCGACGGAGGTCGGCGGCCCGCGCGCGAAGCCGCTCGACCCCGACGCGGAGGTGTACGCGGCACTCTGCCTGGGGCTGCGCGACTACGTCGAGAAGAACGAGTTCGGCGGCGTCCTGCTGGGCCTCTCCGGCGGGATCGACTCGGCGCTGACGGCCTGCATCGCGGTCGACGCCCTCGGCTCGGACAAGGTGCGCTGCGCCGTCATGCCCTCCCCCCACTCCTCTACCGAGACCCAGCGGGACGCGCGCACCCTCGCCGACAACCTCGGCATCGAGCGGTACGAGTTCCGGCTCGACCCGCTGATGCGGACCTACGACGAGACTCTCGCCGAGGTGTTCGCCGGCACCGCGGCGGGCGTGGCGGAGGAGAACATCCAGGCCCGCATCCGCGGCAACCTGCTGATGGCGCTGTCGAACAAGTTCGGCTGGCTCGTCCTGACGACCGGCAACAAGAGCGAGTACTCCGTCGGCTACACCACCCTGTACGGGGACATGGCGGGCGGGTTCGGACTGCTCAAGGACGTGCCGAAGACGCTGGTCTACCGGCTGTCCCACTACCGCAACACCCTCGGCAGGCCGGTGATCCCGAGCGGGATCATCGAGCGCCCGCCGTCCGCCGAGCTGAAGCCGGGCCAGGTGGACAGCGACTCCCTTCCCCCCTACGACATGCTCGACGCGATCCTCGAGGCCTACGTGGAGCAGGACCAGGGCCCCGAGCAGCTGGTCCGCCGCGGGATGCCCGCGGACGTGGTCGACCGCGTGATCAGGATGGTGGACGCCGCCGAGTACAAGCGCCGCCAGGCGCCGCCCGGGATCAAGATCACCCCGCGCGCGTTCGGCCGCGACCGGCGCCTGCCGATCACGAACCGCTTCAAGGGCTGACGCCCTTGCAGCGGTTCGGAATAGACGTCATTTCCTTAGCCGGAAATGACGGGAGCTCCGAGGGACATCGCTAATGCCCCTGGGGCGCGCGGCCGGGCTGGCGTACCGGTCGGCGGGCGACTCGGCCGAGCGGGTCGCGCTGCTCGTGCACGGCGTGCCGGAGTCGTCCTACATGTGGCGCGACGTGCTGCCGGCGCTCGCGGACGCGGGCTGGCGTGCGGTCGCGCCCGACCTGCCGGGCTACGGAGACTCGGAGCCCGACCCGCCCGCCACGTGGGAGCGCCACGTCGAGGCGCTCGAGCGCTTCGTGCGGGAGCTCGACCTCGGCGCGGTCGCGCTGGTGACGCACGACTGGGGAGTGCGATCGGCCTGCGGTGGGCGTGCGACCACCCGGGGTCGGTGAACGCGCTCGTGATCTCCGACGGCGGCTTCTTCGCGGACCGCGAATGGCACGACGCCGCGAAGGTGATGCGCACGCCGGGGGCCGGTGAGCGGTTCGTCGGGGCTGCCACGCGCGAGACGCTCGGCGCTACGCTGAAGGCGCTGTCGAGCGGGATGACCGAGGAGGCGCTCGACGAGTACTGGAGGCCGTACGCGGACGACGAGCGGCGCCGCGGGATCCTCGAGCTGTACCGCTCGGGCGACTTCGAGAAGCTCGTCCCGTACGAAGGCCGCGTCGCCGCGCTCGGCGTGCCGGCTCTCGTCGTATGGGGCGCGCGAGACCAGTTCGCCGGCGTGGAGCTCGGGCAGCGGTTCCACGCCGAGCTGCCGGGCTCCGAGCTGGTGGTCGTCGACGACGCCGGCCACTTCGTGTGGGAGGACGCGCCGGAGCAGACAACACGCGCGCTGGTCGACTTCCTCGAGCTCGGGGGAGACGACGATGGGTGATCGATCTTCCCCCTATAGGGGGGAGGATGCATCATCGACGGGCGGTTGATTCCCCACCCCTCGGTTCAGCCCGACGGGGCGTCGCGGACGGCGATCGTGGCGCGGATCAGGGCGCAGAGGCGGTCGTCGTCGTCGGTGATCTCGACCTCCCACACCCACGCGGTGCGCCCGCGGCGGCGGACGGTCGCCGTGCCGTGCACGTGACCCTCGGAGATCGGGCGCAGCAGGCTTGCGTTGATCTCCTGGCCCATGGCCACCTGGCCGTTGTCCCTCACCCCCATCAACGTCCCGAACGACGTGAGCGACTCGCCCAGCGTCAGCAGCGCGCCGCCGTGCACGAGCCCGAAGGGCTGGCGCACCTGGTCGGTGACGGGGAGCCTGCCGGTCACGACGCCATCCCCCGTCTCCTCCATCTCGATGCCGAGCACCTCGTGCATGTTGGTGTCCGGCACCCTCACGGCAGCAGCTTTCCGGGGTTCAGGATCCCGGCAGGGTCGACCTGCTGCTTCACGGCCCCGATCGCGGCGATGCCGGTGCGGGCCGATCTCCTGCGGCATCCAGGAAGCGTGGTCGCGCCCGATCGCGTGATGGTGCGTGATCGTGCCGCCGTTCGCGACGATCGCGTCGCAGGCCGCCGACTTGACCGCCCACCACTGCTCCAGCTCCTCCCCCTGCTGCTGCGGTGCGATGAACGTGTAGTACAGCGAGGCGCCGTCCGGATAGAGGTGCGAGATGTGGCACATCACGAGGCCCGGGGTGCCGCGCCCCTCGAGGGCCGACCGGATCGCGTCGCCGACCGCCCCGTAGAGGCCCATCAGGCCCGACCACGGCGCCGCGGTTTCGAGCGTCTCCCCCATCACGCCGCGGTCGAGCAGCGCGTCGCGCAGGTAGGGGCCCTCGAAGCGCCCGCGCAGCCACGCCTTGCCCGGGCCGGTGCCGAGCGACAGGCCGCCGGCGCGGCTCAGGATGCGGCCGCCGAGCGCCTTGCGCGCGGCCACGTCGCGGCGCTCGCCCTCCCAGCCGAGGATCGCGATGCAGCCGCCGTCGTAGCCGCGCGCGCCGATGTAGCGCTGCCCCATGCGGCGCTGCAGCGAGCCGTCGTCGGAGAGCGTCATCGACAGGCGCGTCTCGTGCGAGTCCGACAGGCGCGCGACGTCGGGGATCACGTGGCGCTGCTCGAGCGCCCTGAACGCCTCGGCGCCCTCCTCGAAGTCGTGGAACATCCAGCCCTCGTGCCGCTGCACCTGCGGCAGCGGGCGCACCTTGAGGGTCGCCTCCGTGATCACGCCGAGCACGCCCTCCGAGCCCACCAGGAACTGCCGCAGCCCGGGCCCCGCCGCGGTGGCGGGTATCGGGCGCAGCGCGAAGTCTCCCGCCGGTGCGATGCACTGCAGTCCGCTGACGAGCTTGTCGATCGCGCCGTAGCCGGTCGAGGCCTGGCCCGGCCGAGCGCGTCGCGACCCACCCGCCGACGGTCGCGTACTCCCACGACTGCGGGTAGTGGCCGAGGGTCAGGCCGTGGGAGGCAAGCGCCTGCTCGACGGCCGGGCCGCGCAGCCCCGCTCCCAGCACCACGGTCAGGGAGCGCTGGTCCACGGCGTCCACGTGGCCGATGCGGCCGAGGTCGAGTGTGATCGCTGCATCGTGCCCGTCGCGCAGCGGCTCGACTCCGCCGACCACGCTCGTGCCTCCGCCGAACGGCACGACCGCGACATCTTCGTCGGCGCATGCCTCGAGGATCGTGCGCACCTCGCCGGCGTCCGCCGGGTACACGACCGCGTCGGGCGCGTGCTCGATCGACCCGGAGCGCATCCGGACGAGGTCGGGGTAGCTCTTCCCGGCCGCGTGGGTCACGCGCGTGAGCCGGTCGTCCTTCACCCAGGCCTCGCCGACCGCATCGACCAGGCGGCCCCAGGCCCTCTTCTTCAGGGCCGGATCCGGGAGGCCGAGCTCGCCCAGCGACGGTACGGGCACCTGGCGGTCGGGCGCGCCCAGCTCGGAGCGCAACGCTGCGAGCGCCGCCTCCGGTATCGCGGCCTGGTGGTCGGGGTCCCCCCACCCCCACCACTTCATCGGCCGCTCCGGCTCAGCCATCCTTGGGCCCCACCAGCAAGGATTCGAGGCGGTCGAGCGCCTCGTCGAGCTGCTCGGCCGAGGCCCGCTTGATCATGAAGCCCCCGAGCCGCGAGAGCCCGCCCAGCTCCTGGGCCAGCTCGAGAGTCACCCGCGTTCCCCCGCTTGTCGTCATCGAGACCGACCGTGGTGATCGAGCTCCTGAAGACCTTCGCGAACGGGGTGTCCTCGATCTCCTGCTCCCACTCGTACTCCTCGGGCTCGCGTGAGCGCCGGCAGCGGAACTCCGCGCGCACGCCCTTTCCGGACGCGGTCTCCAGCACTTCGGTCCAGCGTGTGCCGGGGCCGCGCTCACGTTCGTAGACGTCCTCGACGCGCGCGACCTTCGGCCACCAGCGGGGCAGGTGGTGTGGATCGGCAACCACGCGCCAGACGGCGCCGCGCTCGGCGGCGATCACGCGGGACCTACGCGCACGGGGCACTACGGCCCGCCGCCGCTGGCGGCGGTGGCGTTCATTCCTGTACCAGTTTGCGCAGGTCACGCACGAGCATCAGGTGCTTGAGCTGCGATACGACGGCGGCAAGGCTCTCGAGGTTGTCGACGGCCTCGCGGCGGCGGTCGCGGTTGCGCGATCGCAGCGCCGGGCCCAGGATCTGCTCGATCAGCACGGCCTCGCGGTCGGCCGACGTGCGCAGCACCCGCAGGTTGCGGGCCGCGACGCCGAAGCGCGACAGCTCCGCCGCGGTGCGGATGATCTCGCGCTCGACGGAGTCGAACCCGCGCGACCCGTTTCGCCCGCGCGTCAGCACGCCGTACTCCTCCAGCTCGCGCAGGAGCCGCTCGTCCGCGCCGCTGTACTCGAGCACGTCATCGAGCGAATGCCGCTCGGCCGGGCCGCTCGCGATCGCCATGCGCCGCGGTCGCGACTCGTCGCCGGACTCCTCGCTCTGCGCGGGGGCCGTGCGCCCCGCCGCCAGCTCCTGGCGGATCACGCGCAGCGGCAGGAACTCGTCGCGCTGGAGGCGCAGGATCGTGCGCAGCCGCGCGACGTCCGCGGTGGAGTAGAGGCGGTACCCGCCCTGCGTGCGGCGCGGGGAGAGCAGCTTCTGGTCCTCGAGGTAGCGGATCTTCGAGATCGAGATGTCGGGGAACTCGCGGCGCAGCGTGTCGCACACCGCGCCGATCGTCATCTTGCGGGGGCGGTCCCCGAAGGGTGCTTCGCGCGCGGGCGCGCGCTGTTCGGTCGGCTCCACGTCAGCGCTCCAGGTACGTCAGCTTGTACTTGCCGACCTGCAGCTCGTCGCCGTTCTGCAGCTTGTGCGACTCGATCCGCCGGCGGTTCACGTACGTGCCGTTGAGCGAGCCGAGGTCGTCCAGGTACAGGCCGTCGCGACGCCGCACCAGCAGCGCGTGGTTACGCGACACGGTCACGTCGTCGAGGAACACGTTGGCCTCCGGGCTGCGCCCGATCGTGACCCGCTCGCCCTCGATCGGGAACGTCTCCCCCGCGCGGCCGCCGCCGGTCCGCACGACCAGCGCTCCGCCCTCGGTGGAGACGACCTCCTCGAGGTCGACCGCCCGGACCTCGCCGGTCTCGTCGACCTTGTACGTGATCGTGGTCTGGTCGCCGTCGTGCTCCTCGGCGGCCAGGTGCGCTCCGCACTTCTGGCAGAAGTTGGCCCCGGGATTGTTGATAAAACCGCACTCGGGGCAGTGCTGCGTCGCTCTACCCGCTTCCATCGCTCAGGCGGCTCAGTTGTTCTTCGCGTCGGTCTCGCCCAGCGCCCTTCCGGCGAGGATGTCGGTCAGCTGCTGCACGTCGGCGCCGGTGATCACGGCCTCGCCCTCCTCGCGCTTCTTGCGCAGGCGGTTGACCAGCTCCGCCCGGAGGATGTCGATCTTGCCGTGCAGGATGCGGCGGGTGTAGGAGACCTTCTCCTCTTCCTCGGTCAGCTTTTGGATCAGCTCCTTGAGCTCTGGGTCCGAGAGCGATCCGAGGTCTGGAAACGAGTCCTCCATGTTGCTCCTTATCGTTCGTCTGCGCCCGAACCCCTTGCGGGGCAGGTCCGGTCGCAAGTCGGCTGGCATCCCGGCGGCCCTTCGCCCGGTCCTGCGGGCCCACCACCGAGCGTCGGATTATACGTAGGCTTCGGCAAGGGTCAATCAGAGGTTGAGGGTACATATGTTGGGCGAGCGCCGTAGGCGCGAAGCACTCGGACTTTAGGTGGGGCGCAGCCCCCAGACATTTGGTTGGGCGAGCGCCGTCAGGCGCGAATCGCCCGTTGCGACAGATTTTGGGCGTAGTACGCCCGAAAAGCCGCGCACCCCGCTATTGGGCCGTGTCCAGCACCTCGTCCAGCAGGGACCGGTAGCGGCGCGCCAGCTCCACCGACTCGTCGTCGGTCGCGCCCTCGGCGTAGATGTGGAACAGCGGCTCGTCGGGGTCGGGCACCAGCTGCGCCCAGCCGCCGTTCTCCTCGACCCGGATGCCGTCCGCCTGCTGGTCGCGCAGGCCCGTGACGCGCTCGCTCAGCTCCCGCATGGCGAGCCCCTTGAGGCTCCACGGGACGGGGGCGCGCTGGTGGATCAGCGCCGACGTCGGCACCTCGGCGCGCAGCTCCGACAGCGGCTTCTGCTCGAGCGCGAGCAGCTCCAGCACGGCGGCGACGCTCATGATCGCGTCGAAGCCGGGTTGGAAGTCCGGGATCACGTAACTGCCGTCGGGCGCGCCGGCAAACATCACTCCCTCGCGCGGCCGCCGCCGCGATCAGGCCCGCCTGCGTGATGCCGGCCCGCTCGATCGGGACGTCGTAGGCGCCCGCGATCCGCTCCGCGACGCGCGAGACGTTGGCGGGGATCACGATCCGCCCCGCCCCCGCGCGGTGCTTGGCCACCAGGCCGATCAGCAGGTGCAGGGCAATGTCGGGAGGAATCTCCCGCGCCAATTCGTCGATCAGCACGATCCGCTCGGCGGAGCGGTCGAAGACCACGCCCATGTGGGCGCCCATCGCCTCCACCAGCCGCGTTGTCTGCGTGGTGAACGCCGGCAGGTCGGCCGCCAGGATCGCCTGCTCGTCCGGGTCGATCACCGAGTGCGTCGAGAACGATTCCACGCGCAGCGAGCGCAGCAGCGTCGGCATCGAGATCGCGGCGCCGGAGTACCCGTAGTCGAGCGCCATGCGAAAGCGTGCGGCCTTGATGCGTTCGACGTCGACATGGCGCACGAGCTCGCTCACGTAGGCCTCGGTCACGCGCGGCGGGAACGACAGGTCCCCGAGCTGGTTGAGCAGCGCGCGCCGCAGCTCCTGGCGGTTGTAGTACTTCTCGATGCTCTTGCGCGTGTCGGACCCGGCGAGGATCCCGTTGCCCTCGAAGAACATGATCTGGATGCGCTCCGGGTCGCGGTCGGAGATCCGCACGTGGATCCCGCCCGGTGCGCTGGAGTTGGCCAGCTCGAATCGCGTCACGGCGCTGGTCGCCACGCGCAGGTCCTCGACCGACACTCCGGTCGCCGTGATGCCGGCGATCATCGCGCGCTTGAGCATCCGCGAGGCGGGGTGCGCATCGCGGCTGACGACGACGTGGTCGTCGCGGCGCAGCGTGGTGCCATACGCCATCGCGAGACGGGTCGCGGTCTCCGGTGTGATGTCGACGTTCACGATCCCCGTCACGCCCTCGTCCGTGAACAGCGTCGAGGCGCCGCGCGGCTGCCAGATCAGCGAGCGCTGCACCTGCGCGCCCATCTCGACCCGCTTGAACGGATAGATGCGCACGTGCGGGGCGATCGTCGCCTGCTCGCCGATCGAGCATTCGTCGCCGACCACCGCTCCCTCCGACACGGAGGCGTGCGCGCGGATCTCGCAGTTCTTGCCGATCAGCGCGCCGCGCACCTGCGTGCGCGGCCCGAGGTACGTGTTCGCGTCGACGACCGTGAACTCCGTCTCGCAGAACTCCTTCACGATCACGTTGTTCCCGAGCACCGTGTAGCGGCCGATCGAGGCGGACTCGTCGATCGCGCAGTAGTTGCCGATCACCGCGGGACCCTCGATCTGCTCGACCTGCTCGACGAGGGTGCCCTCCCCCACCCACACGTTCTCGCGCAGCCGCACGCCGGGGAGCTCGAGCTGCACCCGGCCGTCGAGCGCGTCGCGGGTTGCCTCCTGGTACTGGATCAGGTTTCCGATGTCCTGCCAGTAGCCGTCGGCCACGAATCCGTAGAGGGGCGCTCCCTCCGCCAGCAGCTTCGGGAACAGCTCCTTGGAGAAGTCATAGGGCTCGTCCTCCGGCACGTGGCGCAGCACCTCGGGCTCGAGCACGTAGATGCCGGTGTTGATCGTGTCCGAGAACACCTCGCCCCAGGTCGGCTTCTCGAGAAAGCGCTCGATGCGGCCGTCCTCGGCCGTGATCACGACCCCGAACTCGAGCGGGTCCGGCACCCGCTTCAGCGCGAGCGTCGCCATCGCGCCCTTGTAGCGGTGGAACTCGATCAGCGACGTGAGGTCCATGTCGGTGACGGCGTCGCCGCTCACGACCAGGAACGTCTCGTCCAGGTAGGGCTCGATCAGCTTCACGCTGCCCGCGGTGCCGGCCGGCACCTCCTCGACGGAGTAGTCCAGCTCGATCCCGAGGTGCGAGCCCTCTCCGAAGTAGCCGCGGATCACCTGCGGCATGTAGGCGAGCGTCGCGATGGCGTTCGTGATGCCGTGGCGCCGCACCAGCTCGAGGATGTGCTCCATGCAGGGCTTTCCCGCGATGGACACCATCGGTTTCGGCTGGTTGGAGGTGAGGGGGCGCAGGCGGGTTCCCTCCCCCCCGGCCATGACGACGGCCTTCACACATGGGATGTTCCCAGGCGCCCGCGTTCTGCGGGCTGACACGGCGTCCGGGAGGCTCTCTCAGCCGGACCGGCGGGCCCGCAGCTCGCGCAGGCCGTCGCGTGTGTACTGGACGCTGGCGGCGATCGAGCCCGCGAGCCCCACGTACAGCAGCACCTCGTCGAACCCCTCCCACCCGAGGAGCGCCGCTCCGAACGCACCCATGGTGGGCCACACCGCGATCCGCCCGATCCAGTTGATGTGCAGGTCGAGCCCGAGCCGCAGCCCTGCCAGCACGGCCCCCAGCATGAACAGCTCGCGCGCCACCAGCACCGCGAGCGCCCACCGCGGCAGCATCTCGAAGTGCCACACGACCACCACGCCGGCGATCACGACGAGCCGGTCGATGAACGGGTCCATGAGCGCGCCCAGCCGGCTGTACTGGCCGGTGATACGGGCCGCCATCCCGTCGAGGTAGTCCGACGCGGCGGCGATCGCATAGCAGGCGGTCGCGAGCGGCACGCGCCCGTCGTCGGAGGAGAACGCCACCCCGACGAACACGCCGAGCAGCACGATCCGCGTGTAGCCGATCAGGTTGGGGATCGTGAAGGGGCGCAGCGGCGCCCCGGCGCGCGTCTGCGGCGGCTCCGGGCCGCCCCGGTCGAGACCGAGCAGGCGACCGGCGCCGCGGGCGCGCCCTCGGGCGCCATCAGGGCAGCTCGGCGAGCAGGGCGGCGAGCGCGCCGGCAGCGCCTTCGATCGGCACCGAGCGCTTCTCGGTGCCGCGGCGCACCTGCACCTCCAGCTCCCCGGAGTCCAGGCTGCGCTTGCCGGCCACCACCCGCAGCGGGCAGCCGAGCAGCTCCGCCTCCACGAACTTCTCGCCGGGGCGCATGTCGCGGTCGTCGTAGAGGACCTCGAGGCCCGCTGCCCGCAGCTCGTCGTACAGGCGCTCGGCCAGCGCGCGCTCGTCGGTGCCCTCCTTGCCGAGACCGACCAGGTGCACGTCCCACGGCGCGATCGTCGCGCGGCCACGAGATGCCGTGCTCGTCCGCGAACTGCTCGATCGCGGCGGCGGCGATCCGCGCCGGCCCGATGCCGTAGCTGCCCATCACGATCGGGCGCTCGGTGCCCGTCCTCGTCGAGGTACGTGGCGTTCAGCGCTTCGGAGTAGCGCGTGCCGAGCTTGAAGATGTTCCCGACCTCGATCGCAGGCTCGATGCGGATCGTGCCGCCGTCGGGGCAGCGGTCGCCGGCCTCCACCGTGCGGATGTCGGCGAAGCGCGCCTCGAAGTCGCGGCCCGGCTCGACGCCGCGCAGGTGGTAGCCGCTCTCGTTCGCGCCGGCGACGTAGACGCCCTCGCTCGACCGTCGCGTCGGCGATGACCTCGACGTCGACGCCCACCGGGCCCGATGAACCCCGGCTCTGCGCCGAACGCCGCACGGATCTCCTCGTCCGTCGCCGGGCGCGACTCGGCGCCGAGCGCGTTCTGGAGCTTGATCGGGTTGACGCGGTGGTCGCCGCGCACGAGCGCGAGCACCAGGGTGCCGTCCTCCTTCACCATCGGCACCGACTTCAGCAGCGTGGCGGGGTCGACGCCCAGCAGCTCCGACACCTCCTCGATCGTGCGCGCGTCCGGCGTCGCGACCTGCTCGGGCGCGGTCGAGCGGCGGCGGGAACTCCGGGCTGCGGCGGCGTGCCGGTCGCGACCTCGACGTTCGCCGCGTAGCCGGCGTCCGACAGCGCGACCTCGTTCTCTCCCGCCGGGCACGGCGCCATGTACTCGTGCGCGCCCAGCCCGCCCATCATCCCGACGTCCGACTCGACCTTGTACCAGCGCAGGCCGCAGCGGTCGAAGATGCGGTCGTAGGCCTCCGCGTGCAGCGCGTAGGAGGCCTCCAGACCCTGCGACGTCGCGGTCGAAGCTGTAGGAGTCCTTCATGACGAACTCGCGCGTGCGCAGCACGCCCGGCGCGCGGGCGCGGCTCGTCGCGCTCCTTGGTCTGGAACGTGGTAGAGCATCAGCGGCAGGTCGCGGTAGGAGCGCACGTCGCGCGACACGTGAAACGTGATGCTCTCCTCGTGCGTCATCGCGAGCACGAGCGGGCGCTCGTTGCGGTCCTCGCAGCTTGAACAGCTCCGGGATGCTGCTGCGCCCGGTCCGGTCCCACAGCTCGCGCGGGTGCAGCACCGGCATGGACATCTCCTGCGCGCCGATGCGGTCCATCTCCTCGCGCAGGATCTGCTCCATCCGCCGGTGCACGCGCCAGCCGGCGGGCAGGTAGGTCCACAGGCCCGCCCCCAGCTGGCGCACCAGGCCCGCGCGCACCATCAGGACGTGCGAGATCGCCTCGGCGTCCGCCGGCGGCTCCTTCAGGGTCGGCAGGAAGTAGCTGGAAAGGCGCGTCATCGGGGCAGCGGGTGGCGAGTATGGGCTATCGGCGGGTACCGCTGCCACGGTCTGTACGGTATGCAGGCGCTTCGGCCCCGCGCTGCCGGCTCGGCCGGAACATGCCGGGCAAGCGCCTGTGCAGGCATGGCCCCGGCGCGACATTTCGGCCCGTGCGTCTGTTCGAGATCCTGATGCCCCGATCTGCACCTGAGACCACGCTGCTCATCACTCTCGCGCCGCCCTGGTGGCGGTGCCGCTCGTGCTGCCGGCCCCCGCAGTCGGCGGACGTGCCGACGGCGGGCGCCGCTCTACACGAACGGCCCGTCCGGGCGCTTCCTGCTCGACGGCACCTGGCTGCGCCGCTCCGATCCGCGTGACCGCGGGCATCGCGCGCGCGGCTACCCGCAGGCGCGCTCGGCGTCCGGCTGGAGCCCGATCACCGTGCCGGACGCCGCCAACGCCGCCGACCTCTCCGCGCGCAGCTACCTCGGCGGCGTCTAGTGGTACCGCAAGGACTTCGAGCCTCCGTCGGCGAGCGCCGCCACCAACTGGATGCTGCGCTTCGAGTCCGTGAACTACCGCGCGACCGTGTGGCTCAACGGCCGGCGGCTCGGGCGCCACACCGGGGGCTACCTGCCCTTCGAGCTGGCGGCGAAGGGCGTGCGCCGCGGCACGAACCGGCTCGTGGTGCGCGTCGACAGCCGCCGCACCGAGCAGGCGATCCCGCCGCTGGGCGTGCGCAGCGGCGGCCAGCTACGTGGGCGGCTGGTGGAACTACGCCGGGATCCTGCGCGAGGTCTACCTGCGGCGGGTGGACACCTCGACTTCGTCAACGTGGTCGTGCGGCCCACGGCTCGACTGCCCGGAATGCGACGCCCGCGTGCTACCTGCGTGCGGTCGTGGCCAACTGGAGGGCGTACCGGCCCGCGCCGAGGCGTCGCGCGACGGTCGGCGGGCAGCGGATCAGGTTCACGCCCGCCACGATCGGCCGGCGGGCGGCTTCCGCCTGTTCCGCGGCAGCACGGCGATCCGGTCGCCCCGCCTGTGGAGCCCGGACGACCCGCACCTCTACACCGCCGAGCTGGAGGTCTCGCTGGACGGCCATGTCGTCCAGAGCTACACGCTCAAGCACCGGGATCCGCAGCATCGTGCGCGACGAGGAGGGGCGCGATGCTCCTGAACGGCCGCCACCTGACGCTGCGCGGCGCGAGCCTGCACGAGGAGGACGCGACGCGCGGCGCCGCGCTGCTGCCCGACGACATCCGCGCCAACTTCGACCTGCTGCGCGACCTGGGCGCGAACATGACGCGCTCGCACTACCCGATGCACCCGCTCGCGCTGGAGCTCGCCGACCGCTACGGCATCGTGGTGTGGTCGGAGGTGCCCGTCTACCAGATGCGCGACCAGCTGTTCCGCAGCGCCGCCGTGCGCCGGCAGCGCGCGTGCAGGCGGTGCGCGACATGGTGAACCGCGACCGCAGCCATCCCGTCGGTGATCGTGTGGAGCCTCGGCAACGAGAACACAGCCGGCCCGGGCAGCGGCTTCACGCGCTACGTGCCGCGAGGCGACGCGGCTCGTGCGCCGGCTCGATCCCGACTCGCCTGGTCGGCCTTGCGTTCCCCGGCTATCCGACGATCGGCAAGCAGCAGCTCTACACGCGGCTCGACGCGCTCGGGCGTCAACGACTACTTCGGCTGGTACCCGGGCCCGCAGGACTCGATCATCGATCGCGGCGGCGCTGTCGCCGTATCTCGAGCGCCTGCACGACGACTACCGCCGGCAGGCGATGTTCGTGACCGAGTTCGGCGCCGAGGCCAACCGGCCGGGCCCGCCACCGAGAAGGGCACGTACGAGTTCCAGAGCGATTTCCTCAGCCTACCACCTGGACGTGTTTGGCCCAGAAGGACTACCTGAACGGCGCGCTGGTCTGGATCCTGCGCGATTTCCGCGTGAAGCCCGGATACGACGGAGGCAACCCGGTGCCGGACCCCGCCCTACAACACCAAGGGACTGGTCGACGAGACCGGGACGCGCAAGCCGTCGTTCGAGACGGTGCAGCAGCTTTTCCGCGGTGGCGCATAGCTACGCTTCGTGGGGTCGTAACCCCCTCCCCGGCGCAGGCCCGCCTGCGCCGGCCACGAAGACCGCAACCTGACGCACGCCCATGCGTTGGAGCAATGAGCCGCAATGACGCGGCCAGAGGCCACAGCAGGGAGATGAATCACTTAACGCGGACCACTCACAGCAATCGATCGCGCCTGTTCGCCGTGGGCGCGTGCATCGCCACGTGCCTCGCCGCCACGCTGGCCTTGGCCGGCCGCCGGCGGCGGCCAGCACGACGCAGTGGTCCATGTTCGAGGACCACTCCTACCTGGTCCGGTCCGGGCCCGCGGTCCGCGAGCAGACGCTCGACGAGATCCGGCGCTCGGCGCCGACACGCTGCGCATCGAGGTGAAGTGGAGTGAGGTCGCGCCCGAGCCCCGGCTCCAAGAGCGAGCCGGCCTTCGACGCGACCGACCCGGCCGCCTACCCGGGCTTCGAGCCCTACGACGACCTCGTCGAGCAGGGCGTCCGCCAAGGGGCTTCCGGATCCTGATCACCCTCGCCCCCGACGCCCCGAACTGGGCGACGGCCGGCGGGCGCGGCGGCAACTACAAGGTCGGACTCGACCGAGTTCGCCAGTTCGCGCGCGCCGTCGGGCGCCGCTACTCGGGCACGTTCAACGGCCTGCCCGGCCGTGAAGTACTTCTCGATCTGGAACGAGCCCAACCACATCTTCTTCCTGAAGCCCCGCTCCCAGTCGCCGCGCGTGTACCGGCGCCTCGTCGAGCGCGGCGTGCCGGCACTGCGTGCGACCGCCGCGCCCGGGTCGAAGGTCTTCGTCGGCGAGCTGGCGCCGGTGGGCACGGCCACGAAGGTGATCGGGCCGAAGCGCTTCCTCCAGGGCTGGCTGTGCCTCGACAACGAACTTCAAGCGCCTGCGCGGCAGCACCGCGCGCAAGGCGGGCTGCAACGGCTTCAAGAAGGTGCAGGCAAACGGCTTCGCGCATCACCCGTACGGACCCATCGGCACTGTCTCCGGCGAACCGCGACATCATCAACATCTCGGCGATCCGCGGCTCGGCACGGTGCTCGACAAGGCGGCACGTGCGGGCCGCATCAACCGCGGCGCTCCCGATCTACAACACCGAGTTCGGCTTCCAGACGAACCCGCCGGACCCGTTCGTCTCGACGTCGCCCGCGCGCCAGGCCGAGATGCTGAACGAGAAGGAGGAGTACTCCTACCGCTATTCGCGGCTGAAGAGCTACTCGCAGTACCTGCTCTACGACGATCCGCCCGCGCCCCGGGCCCTCCGCGCTGCAGTGGGCCGGCTTCCAGACCGGCCTGAAGACCACCGAGCGGAACCGCCGAAGCCCTCATACGACGCCTACCGTCTGCCGATCGTTGTGAAGAAGCGCGGCAGAGGCGTGCTGATCTGGGGCCGCGTGCGCCCCGGCACCGGCACCCGGTTCGCGCAGTTGCAGCGAAAGTCAGGAGGATCCTTCGTGAACGACGGCGGTCTGATCTCAACCAACTCCGGCGGCTACTTCACGGCGAAGCGCTCGTCGCGCGCCAGCTACCGCTTCAGCGGCTTCGCCACGCAGGGCGGCGCGCCGCTCGGCACCAGCCGGACCGCGAGGGCGAAATGAGCAGTTCAAGTCCACGGTCTCAGTCGCGATCGCGCTGGCGTTCGCGGCTGCTCGTTGCTCGCTGCCCGCTGCCGCGCGTTCGCCTCGAAGGCGCAGTGGTCCGTCGTCGAGGACCACACCGCGCTGGTGAAGTCGGGCGACGACGTGCGGCGCGCGCACGCTCGACGAGATCAAGAACCAGCTCGGTGCCGACACGCTCCGCATCGAGGTCAAGTGGAGCGAGGTCGCGCCGCGATCCCGGCGCGAAGACGAAGCCGGAAGGCTTCAACGCCTCGGACCCGCTGGCCTACGCCTTCGGCCCGCAGCAGTTCCCGGGCTTCTACCCCTATGACGACCTCGTGCGCCGGGCGACCAACCTGGGGCTCGGGATCATCATCACGATCACCGGCGACGCCCCGCGCTGGGCGACCGAGGGCGGCGCTCGGCAACACGTTCGAGACGGCCAACCGGCGCGTGATCGCGAGCGAGTACGCGCAGTTCGCGGCCGCGGTCGTGAAGCGCTACTCCGGCAACCTGCCTGACCTGCCGGCGGTCCACTACTTCTCGATCTGGAACGAGCCCAACCACCGCAACTTCCTGAAGCCCACCAAGGAGGCGCCCGGCATCTACCGCAAGCTGGTGGACGCGGCGATCCCGGCGATCCGGGCCAACGCGCGTGCCCGACGCCAAGATCCTCGTGGGCGAGCTCGCGCCCGTGGGCCGCGCGCCCAAGTCGATGGGACCGACCGAGTTCCTGCGCAAGTGGCTGTGCCTCAACAAGCGCTTCAAGCGCACATCGAGCGGCGCCGGCTGCAGCAGCTTCAAGAAGATCGAGGCGCAGGGCTTCGCGCACCACCCCTACGGCCCCACCGAGCGGGTCGCCGAAGACGCGCGACGTGATCAACATGCTCGCGATCCGGCAGCTCGGCAAGTACCTCGACCAGGCCGCGCGCGCCGGGCGGATTACGGCGAAGCTCCCCATCTACAACACCGAGTTCGGCCTGCAGAGCAACCCGCCCGACCGGACCGTGAGCACCAGCCTCGCGCGCCAGGCGGCCCTGATCAACGAGAAGGAGGAGTACGCCTACCGCTACTCCCGCCTCAAGAGCCACTCCCAGTACCTGCTGCTGGACGACCCCGCGCGTGCCGGCGGTGCAGCGCTGAAATGGTCCGGCTTCCAGACCGGGCTGCGCTTCGCGGACGGGCGCCGCAAGACCGCGTACAACGCCTACCGGTTTCCGATCGTGGTCAAACCGCGCGGCGCGGGGCGTCTCGATCTGGGGGCGCGTGCGCCCCGGCTCCGGCGTGCGCTCGGTGCAGCTGCAGAAGGGCGGGCGCAACTCCGGTCCACGCGTGAAGACGAACTCGCTCGGGTACTTCGACGTCAAACGCGCCGTGTCCGGCGGCTACCGCTTCAAGGCCTACGACAAGGACGGCCTGCTGCTCGGGACGAGCCGCACCGCGAAGCCGATCGCCGGATAGTCCGATGAAGGCTCTCCGCCTCTGCGTGGCGGCGGGTGCGTCGGTCCTCCTCCTCCCCGCTCCGGCCTCGGCCTCGCGGTCGATGTGGTCCGTGTTCGAGGACCACACCGCGCTGGTGCGCACGACGCCGCGCCAAGCGCCAGCGCGCGCCTGGAGGAGATCCACCTCAACATGGGCGCCGACACGCTCCGCGTGGAGGTCAAGTGGAACGAGGTCGCGCCGCTGCCGCTCCGCGCGCACCAAGCCGGCCTTCGACGCGTCCAACCCGGCCGCGTATCCCGGGCTTCGGCCCCTATGACGACCGATCCTGCCGCGCGCGGGCGCTCGGGATGCGGGTCATCGTCACGCATCACCGGCGACGCGCCCCGCTGGGCGACCGCGGGCGGGCGCGGCCGCAGCTCCGCGACCGCCAACTGGAAGGTCAGCGCCGGCGAGTACGGGCGCTTCGCCACGCGCGGTCGCGCGACGCTACTCGGGGCGCTTCGGCGGGCTGCCGGCCGTGAACTACTTCACGATCTGGAACGAGCCCAACCACCGCAACTTCCTGAAGCCGACGTCGGACGCGCCGCGCGTGTACCGCAAGATGGTCGACACCGCGCTGCCGCTGATCCACCGCGAACGGGCCGAGCGGCGTGCGCGTGTTCGTGGGCGAGCTTGCGCCGGTCGGCCGCGCGCCGGTCGCGATGGGCCCGAAGGAGTTCCTGCGCCGGTGGCTGTGCCTCGAACCGGCGGCTGAAGCGCACCAGCAGCGGTAGGGATGCCGGCAGCTTCAAGCGCATCAACGCGGACGGCTTCGCCCACCACCCGTACGGCCCCACCGAGCGCGTGCCGCGCAAGCGCGACGTGATCAACATGCTCGCGATCCGCACGCTGGCGACATATCTCGACAGGGCGCGCCGCGCGACGCCGCTTCACCCGCACGCTGAACGATCTACAACACCGAGTTCGGCCTCCAGAGCAACCCGCCCGACCGGATCGTGAGCACCAGCCTCTCCCGCCAGGCGGCCCTGATCAACGAGAAGGAGGAGTACGCCTACCGGTACTCGCGCCTGCAAGAGCCACTCGCAGTACCTGCTCTACGACGACCCGCGCGCCCGGGTCCGCTGTCGCGTGAAGTGGTCGGGCTTCCAGACCGGGCTGCGCTTCGCGAGCGGCCGCGCCAAGCCCTCCTACAACGCGTACCGGTTCCCGATCGTGGTGAAGAAGCGCCGCCGCGGCGTCTACGTGTGGGGCCGGGTGCGACCGGGTACGGGACCACGGTATGTGCGCGTGCAGCGCAAGGGCGGGAGCCTCGGGCCCCCGCATCAAGACGAACCCGCGCGGGTACTTCGGCGTGAGGCGGCGCATCGCCGGCAGCTACCGGTTCAGGGCCTATAACGTCCAGGGCGCCGTGCTGGGAACCAGCCGCACCGCCAGGCCGTGAGTCGCAGGGCCCTCGTCGCGCTGGCGATCGGCGCGGCGGTGGCGGTGGGCGGCTGCGGAGGCTCGGACGACTCCGGCCCCACGGCCAGATCGCAGTGGTCGGTGTTCGAGGACCACGACTCGCTCGTGCGCGAGGGCAAGGCCAAGCGCGAGCAGACGCTGACCGAGCTGCGCGCGCTCGGCGTCGACACCCTGCGGGTCATGATCAAGTGGAACGAGGTGGCGCCGCGGCGTGGCGAGTACACCGGGTGGAATGACTACGACGACCTGCTGAGGCGCGCGCAGGACGAGGGCTTTCGCGTGATCGCGGACCTCGCGCCCGACACGCCGCGCTGGGCGACTGCCGCGCAGGCCCCGGTGACGGCGGACAACGTCAACACGCGCCCGGATCCGCGCGCCTTCGCGGACTTCGCGGAGGCGGTCGCACGCCGCTACCGCGACGAGGTGGACACGTTCTCGATCTGGAACGAGCCGAACCACGTGCTGTTCCTCAAGCCGCAGCGCGAGGCCCCGCGGATCTACCGCGAGCTCGTGGCCGCGGCGCTGCCCCGGATCAGGCAGCACGCTCCCGACTCCGAGGTGCTGGTCGGCGAGACCGCGCCGTCGGGAAGCCCGGTACGACGATCGGCCCGGCCGAGTTCATGCGGCGCTGGCTGTGCCTCGACAAGGACTTCAACCGCGCGCTCGTGGACCGCAGCTGCGCGTCGTTCACGCGGCTCGACGTCGACGGGTTCGCGCACCACCCCTACGGCCCCACGGAGCGGGTCCCGGCCAAGGAGGACATCGTCAGCCTGCTGGTCATTCGCCGGCTCGGGCGCTACCTCGACCGCGCGGCCCGCGCGGGCCGGATGCCCCTCGACCTGCCCATCTACAACACCGAGTTCGGCCTGCAGAGCAACCCGCCGGACCCCACGGTCAGCACGACGCCTGCGCGCCAGGCCGCGCTGATCAACGAGAAGGAGGAGCTGTCGTACCGCTACCCGCGCCTGCGCAGCTACTCGCAGTACCTGCATGTACGACGACCCGCCGCGACCCGACGGGACCGACGAGCGGGCGGTCTGGTCGGGCTTCCAGACCGGCCTGCGCTTCACCGACGGGCGCCGCAAGCCGGCCTGGGCGGCGTTCCGGCTGCCGATCGTGGTCCACACGCGCGGCTCGAGCCGCGTGCTCGTCTGGGGCCGTGTGCGGCCCGGAGACGGCAAGCGGACGGTGCGGCTGGAGCTGCGCCGCCGCGGCACGTGGGTGCCCGCACGCCGGCTGGAGACCGACGACGCGGGCTACTTCGAGACCGGCCTCCCCAGCGCGCAGCGCTACCGCTACCGCGCCTTCTCCGGCGACCGCGCCCTCGGCACGAGCCGCACCGCGACGCCGATCGACTAGGTCTGGGCGCGGTTGAACCGGCGCCCGGCGACGGGCTCCGGCTCGGGCTCGGCGATGGGGTCGTTCTCCGCCGCCTCGGCCGCGGCCTGCTCCATCGCTGCGATGCGCTCCGGCGTCAGCTCGCCCGCGTTCTCGCGCTCGATCTTTTCGAGCCAGTCCGCCGCCTCGGCGGCCTTGCGCTCGTCGGCCTCCACCCCGCCGCGCGCGATGGACGCGTCGATCTCGGCGAACAGCTCCTCCACGAGGCGGTCCTGCGGGACCTTTCGCAGCGGCTTGCCGTGGGCGAAGATCATGCCCTCGTTCTTGGCGCCGGTGATGCCGAAGTCCGCGTGCGAGGCCTCGCCGATCCCGTTCACCGCGCAACCGAGCACCGCCACCTCGATCGGTTGCGGGTAGCGCTCGAGTCGCCGCTCGATCTCCGTCACCACGGTGTCCATGTCGAACTGGAGGCGGCCGCAGGTCGGGCACGCGATCAGCACCGGGCCGCGCTCGCGCAGCTGAAGCGCCTTCAGGATCTCCCAGGCGACCTTCACCTCTTCCTCCGCCTGGAAGGTCGAGAGCGAGATGCGAATCGTGTCCCCCACTCCCTCCGCCAGCAGCGTGCCGAGGCCGACGGCCGACTTCAGCGAGCCCGACCACTTGGTGCCGCTCTCGGTCACGCCCAGGTGGAGCGGATAGTCGACGCGCTGCGCGAGCAGGCGGTTGGCCGCGATCGTGTTCGGCACGCTCGTGGACTTGATCGACACCTTGAAGTTCTCGAAGTCGAGGTCCTCCATCATCTCGACGAACTCGACCGCCGCGCGCACGAGCGCCTCCACCGGATCCTCGCGCTCGAGGTCGTGCAGGTGCTTGGGCAGCGAGCCGGAGTTCACGCCGATGCGCATCGGGGTGCCGGCATCGGTGGCGCGGCGCGCGACCTCCGCGACCTTCTCGCGGCCGCCGATGTTGCCCGGGTTCAGCCGGATGCAGTGCGCGCCGGCGTCGATCGCCTTCAGCGCGAGGGTGTGGTTGAAGTGGATGTCCGCGATCACCGGGACGGCGCGACTTGGCGACGATCGTCTCGAGCGCCACCGCGTCCTTGTCGCGCGGCACTGCCACGCGCACGAGCTCGCAGCCGGCATCGACCATGCGGCCGATCTGCGCGAGCGTGGCGTCGATGTCGCTCGTGTCCGTCTTGGTCATCGACTGCACGACGACCGGGGCCCCGCCGCCGACGGGAACTCCGCCGACCCATATCTGGCGCTTGGAGGCCACACGGCCATGTTACCTGCGGGTCCCCGCCGTCCCGCTAGCCTCACCGTTGTGTGGCGGCACCTGCGCGCGGTCGGAGTGCTTCCGGGTCTCGGCGTCATCGGGATCCCGGTCCTGATCCTCGCGTTGACGGAGTTCGAGGTCGGATGGGGCCTCGACGGCGTGCTGCAGGTCTTGCCCGCGCTGCTCGGCGTCGTCCTGATCGGCGCCGGTCTCGCGCTGATGTACCGCACGATCGCGCTGTTCGCCCGCGAGGGCGAGGGCACGCTCGCGCCGTGGGACCCGACGCAGAAGCTGGTCGTGCGCGGCCCCTACCGGTTCGTGCGCAACCCGATGATCGTCGGCGTGCTCACGGTGGTGCTGGGCGAGGCGGCGCTGTTCGGCTCGCCGGCGCTGCTTGTGTGGGGTTCCACCTTCTTCGCCCTCAACGCGGTCTGGTTCCCCTTCGTCGAGGAGCCCGGCCTGGTGGAGCGGTTCGGGCAGGACTACGAGACGTACCGCCGCAACGTGCCGCGCTGGTTTCCGCGCCGCACGCCCTGGACGCCGCCGTAGGATCGGTGGTGAAGATGTCGGCGCGACGTTTCCACGAGAAGGAGTCAATGACATGCCGATCCATTACGAGACCGACGGCCCCGTCGCGGTCATCACCATCGACCGGCCGGATGTCGCCAACGCCGTAGACCGCCCTATCGCGGAGGCGCTCGCTGATGCGTTCCGGCGCTTCGATGCCGACGAATCCCTCGCCGTCGCCGTGCTCACGGGGGCGAACGGCAAGTTCTGCGCCGGCGCAGATCTCAAGGCGATGAGAGAGAGCGGCGCCCCACGAGCGAGCCGCGTCGAACCCGACGGCGACGGTCCGCTCGGCCCAACGCGCATGTTGCTCGACAAGCCCGGTGATCGCCGCCGTCGAGGGCCACGCCGTCGCCGGAGGACTCGAGCTGGCCGCGTGGTGCGACCTCAGAGTGGCGGCCGAAAACGCGATCTTCGGCGTCTACTGCCGCCGCTGGGGAATACCGCTGATGGACGGCGGAACGATCCGCCTCGCGCGCCTGATCGGCCATAGCCACGCCCTCGACATGATCCTCACCGGCCGCGGCGTCAGCGGCGACGAGGCGCTGCGCATGGGCCTCGCGAACCGCCTGGTCCCGGCCGGCGATGCGCTCGCCGCCGCAACCTCACTGGCGCGCGAGATCGCGTCGCGCCCTCAGGCCGCCCTGCGCAGCGACCGGCGCTCGTCCTATGAGCAGTGGTCGCTCCCGCTCGACGAGGCCCTGGCCGCCGAATACCGTCATGGGATGGCCGCGCTCCAGACGGGCGAGCTGTTTGCCGGCCTCGAGCGCTATGCATCCGGGACGTGGCGCGGAGTGGATCTGATCAACCTGGCTCAGGAGGGAACGAATGGGTGACAACGACGTCAAGCTCGACACGCTGAAAGACGTGTTGGACGCGTTCAACCGCCACGACATCGACGCGATCATGTCCCACTTCGCTGACGATTGCGTCTTTGAGTCGCCGCGCGGTCCCGATCCGTGGGGGCGGCGCTTCGTGGGCAAGGATGAAGTGCGCGGCGGGCTCGCTGCCCGTTTCGAAGGCATTCCGGACGTCCGCTATGGCGACGACGACCACTTTGTCTGCGGTCGCCGTGGCGTTTCGGAGTGGACGATCAGCGGTACGACGGTCGACGGTGAGCGAATCGAGGTGCGCGGCTGCGACCTCTGGACGTTCGACGACGCGACCAGGCTCGTGCGCAAGGACTCGTTCTGGAAGATGCGCGACGAGTGACGGTCGCCGGCGCCGGATCTCGCTTAAGCTCCCGGCGTTCATTCCGGAAAGGAGAGCCATGAGCCCTGGACGCTGGTTCCGATATGCACCTCTGCTGGGAGCCCTGTTCGTGATTCTGGTCGTAACGGGTTTCGTGATCGTCGGCGACACACCCGGCACCGACGCGCTGCCGGCCGAGATCAAGGACAAGTACGACGATCAGGTGAAGCACCTCATCGGCCTGTACCTCGTGACGCTGGGTGCCGTCGCACTGCTCTTCTTTGCCGCTCATCTGCGCGGCGCGCTGCGGCTGCTCGACCCGTTCGGGCGGATGGCCAGCGCGGCGTTTGCGGGAGCGGTGACCGCCGCCGTGGGGTTCATGGTCTCCGCAGGCTTCCACGGCGCCCTCACCGACGCCACCGACCAGAAGGAGGTCTCGGGCCAGGCGCTGCAGGCGCTGAATTCCCTCGACAACTGGAGCTTCGTGCCGATCACCGCCGGAATCGCCGTGCTCGTGCTCGCCACGAGCATCGCGATCATTCGGGGCGCTCGTCTCATCCCCGCCTGGTTCGGCTGGCTCGGCGTGGTCATCGGGATCCTGGGGATCACGCCCCTGGGGTTCTTCGGGGCCGTGGCGGCGGCCCTCTGGCTGCTGGCGCTGAGCATCGTGCTCTACCGCCGGTGGGAGGCCTTGCATCAGGACACGGCCGCCCCGGGTGCACTCGCCGGGCCGCCGCCGACCTAGGATCGCCGCATGTCGGGCGATTCATCCCTGACGCGTGCGCTCGCGCCGTGGGATCCGACGCAGAAGCTGGTCTTGCGCGGCGCGACGTTCTTTGTGCTCAACGCGGTGTGGTTCCCTTCGTCGAGGAGCCCGGGCTGGTGGAGCGGTTCGGGCAGGACTACGAGACGTACCGCCGCAACGTGCCGCGCTGGTTTCCGCGCCGCCGGCCCTGGACGCCACCGACGTAACTTCCCGCAGCGGGGCGTGCGGCTTTCAACGGAAGCCTGGCGGACGATGCTCGGCTAGGTTCCCCGGTGAATGCCCAAGGAACGCATCATCGAGTTGCTGGGCGAACGTGAGTTGCTGCTCCCCGACTTGGTGCACGCCGCGCTGGACGCGAACGATCGCGTGAAGTATCTGCTCACCCTGCTGCAGACGGCCCGCGTCGCCGCCGAGCATGGGGGCGACACGCCGGACCTGCGCGAGGAGCGTCTGACCAGCGGCGTGGGGGAAGCGGCGCTGGACCGAGTCGTCGGCGAGAGCGCCCGGCGGGCCGACGGGGTCTACATGATCCCGGGCGCGGAGGAGCTCGCGCGCCGCGCATTCGCGGAGGCGGAGACGATGGTTGCTCCGCTGCGGGTGGCGGAGACGGACGGGGCCGGGGCGCTCGCGTCCCGCATGGATGAACTGTCCCGTGCGGTCGCGCCCGAGGGCGACGCGATTTCGGGCGACGACATCTCAGCGCTGACGGCGGGGCCCGGCGGCAAGGACAGCCTGCACCTGGTCGTGATGGACGCCCATCGCGAGCTCAACCGCCTGCAGGAACGAGTCGCGAGCGACTCGATCGAGGGCGCGGCGGTTCACGACCTTGCCGACGAGGATCGTCCGCTCGTGGCGGCGTTCATGCACGGGCTGCAGCGCACCGAGCGGCTGCGCTTCGATCACCCGGGCCTCGAAACGCTGGCGACTCGCAGCGGGGATGCGCTCGTGCTCCAGAACGACATCGGGGAGACCGACGCCCACGTGCTGGTCGTGCGGGTCGTCGGGCGGGAGGCCACCGTCACCTACACCGATGTCCACCTGGAGCGGCTGTTGTTCTTCCAGCGGCTCTTCGCAGGCCGCGACGTGACCTGGGGGGACACGCGCTCGCGCAACGACCGAGAGATGGAAGACGGCCTCTACCACCTGGCGACGGGCCGCTTCCGAGCGGAATCGGCGAACGCCCTCGAAGAGTTCCTGGCCTTCCTGGGCTCGCGCCTCGTGTTCCTGATCGACTGGAACAAGGCGCGCAAGCGCCTGCGCAGCCTGGTCGGCAAGCGGCCGCGCTCGGGCTGCTGGACTGGGCAGCCGAGCACGACCACGGCCACATGGCCTTCCTGGTGGCGGGCGGGGACCAGCTCGTCTACGACGCGCTCGACTTCGCCGCCGGGCGCTCGACGCGGGCGGGTGACTCTCTCACCGACGTCCTGGGACGCCGAGACCGCGCGCGAATACATGCGCGCGGTGCTGCGAATCTCCAGCGAGGGGATGCTCGCGGGGCGGTCCATATCCCTGATCCAGGACGAGGTGCGGGCAGAGCTGATCGGCTACCTGCGGACGGCTCGCCAGGAGCTGATGGGGCTGATCGGCGGCACACGCGGAGCTCGTGGTGCGAGCTCGGCGGAGACCGCCCGCGACGCGCTCGAGCAGGCGGCGCTACCGCGCGCCACCGGTGAGGCGCGAGGTGGGGCGGCGCAAGCGCGCGCGAGTGGGAGCGGAGGCCGACGAGATGGTCAACCAGGTCCGCGCCGCCGCTGGCCGCGCCGAGGACCCAGGCCCGTTCCTCGAGCTGGTCGAGGTCGGCCGACGACGTCGCCGACAGCCTCGAGGAGACCGCCTACTACCTCGGCCTGCTGAAGCAGGGACGGCCCGCCGGCCGCGTCCGGGCGCGCGTGCGCCAGCTCGCCACCGCGGTGCTCGACTGCTGCGCGCGACGTACCTGCGTGCCGCCCAGCTCGGGCGCGACGTGCAGCGGGGCGGGCCGCGCGAGGACATGGACGCCTTTCTCGAGGCGGTTCATCGCGCCGTGGCCCTCGAGCGCGAGACCGACGAGATCCAGCGGTCGGTCGCACGCCGCTCTGGTCGGCGGAGGTGGAGGCTGCCGGGGAGCTGTTCGTGCTCGTGGAGGCCACGCGCGGGCTCGAGGAGGCGGCCGACTCGCTGATGCAGTCGCGCGGAGGCTGCGCGAGCAGGTGCTCGGCGGGGTCGTTCGCTCCGAGCCCGCGTCGCGCCGGGCGGCTCCGGCGCCGCGGCGGAGGCCGCCGCGGGGCACGCGCCCCGCGCACCTGGACGAGGCCGTCTACGTGCTCGGCGACGGGGACGGCGAGATCCCGACCGGCAGGCGATCGGCGCAAAGGCGCACGGTCTCGCGCGCATGGCCCGCGCGGGGCTGAGGGTGCCCGAGGCGGCGGTGCTCGGCACGGCCGTGTCGCGTCGGCTAGCTGGCCGGCGGGGATGACCGCGCGTCTGCGTGAGCTGCTGCCCGGGGCGGTGGCGCCAGCTCGAGTCCCGCACCGGCCTGCGGCTCGGTGAGCTCGCGCCGCCCGCTGCTGCTGTCGGTGCGCTCGGGCGCCCGTGTCGATGCCGGGCATGCTCGAGACGGTCCTCGACGTCGGCCTCTGCGACGCCACGGTGAGCGGGCTGTGGCGATGACCGGCAACCCGCGCCTGGCCTGGGACTGCTACCGGCGCCTCGTCGAGTCGTTCGCCCACGTCGTCGCCGGGCTGCCCGCCGGAGCCGTTCGAGCAGGCGGCCGCGCGAGTGGCTGATGAAAGACGGTGTGGGCGCGTCCCCGCGACCTCGGACGCGCGCGCCCTCGCCGACCTCACCCGCGCCCACCTCGAGCGCTTCCGCGAGCTCACCGGCGACGCCCTTCCCGCAGGACCCGGCTGAGCCAGCTCGAGGCGGCGGTGCGCGCCGTGCTCGGCTCGTGGGAGGCGCCGAAGGCACGCGAGTACCGCCGCCTCAAGGGCGTGCCCGACGCGATCGGGCACGGCGGTGATCCTCCAGCGCATGGTGTTCGGCAACGCGGGCGGCCTGTCGGGATCGGGCGTGGCCTTCACCCGCGATCCCACGACCGGGCGAGCCCGGCCTGTACATGGACTTCCTGCTCGACGCCCAGGGCGAGGACGTGGTCTCCGGCCGCCAGGCTGTGGACGGCGCCGAGGAGCTGGCGCTGCTCGCGCCCGAGCTCCACGACCGCATCGCCGGCGCTCTGCCCGCCGCCTCGAGGCCGAGTTCGGCGACGCGCAGGAGTTCGAGCTCACCGTCCAGGACGGCGAGCTGTTCCTGCTCCAGACCCGCACCGCGAAGCGCACCCCGTGGGCCGCGCTGCGGATCGCGGTCGACCAGGTACGCGAGGGCCTCATCGACCAGGCGGCCGGGCTGGAGCGCGTCGCCCCGCTCGACCTCGACGGCATTCGGCGGGTGCGCGTGCGTCAGCGAGGACGAGGGCCAGGCGCTCTGCCGGGCGCTGCCCGCCAGCATGGGCGTGGCCAGCGGCCCGATCGCGCTCGACGTCGCGGCGGCCACACGCCTGGCCCACGAGGGGCGCGCACCCGTGCTCGTACGTCCCGACACGACGACCGAGGACATCGCCGGGATGGCCCTCGTCGGCGGGCGTGCTCACGGGTACGGGCGGCCGCACCTCGCACGCGGCGGTCGTGGCGCGCGACCTCGCCAAGCCGTGTCTGGTCGGCTGTCCCGAGCTCGAGGTCGACCTCGACGCCCGGCGGGCGAAGAATCGGCCGACGCACCTTCGCCGAGGGAGACGAGATCTGCCTCGATGCGGAGTCCGGACTCGTCTTCGCCGGCCGTCCCCGGCTCGAGGAGGAACGCCCCTCCGCCGAGCTGGCCACCGTGGCGTCGTGGGCGGAGTGACTCCGGTCGCCTGACCACGCGTGATGCCCTCGCCGCTGCTCGTGAAAAACTCCGCGCGTGTCGAGCGATTCACCCCTGACGCCCCACGCGGCGCGCAACCGCGAGCTGTGGGACGCGGACTCCGACGCCTACCAGGATCGCCACGCCGCCCAGCTCGCCGACTCCGGCGGGACGGCCTGGGGCGTCTGGCAGATACCCGAGTCGGAGCTACGGGTGCTCGGCGACGTGGCGGGGCGCGACGTGCTGGAGTTCGGTTGTGGAGCGGCGCAGTGGTCGATCGCGCTGGCCGCGGAGGGCGCACGCGTCACGGGTCTCGACAACTCGGCGCGTCAGCTCGAACACGCGCGCACCCTGATGGCGGCGGCGGGCGTGGACTTCCCGCTGCTCCACGGGAGCGCGGAGGCCACCGGCTTGCCCGACGCATCCTTCGACATCGTCTTCTGCGACCACGGCGCCATGAGCTTCGCGGACCCCTACCGCACCGTGCCGGAGGCAGCGCGCCTGCTGCGGCCCGGCGGGCTGCTCGCCTTCTCGATGCACACGCCGATCATCGACATGGCCTGGGGGCTGGGAGCCGACCACCCCGGTGATCGCCTGCTGCATGACTACTGGAGCCTGCACGTGCGAGAGGACCCCGGTGAGCCGCTCGGCTTTCAGCTTCCCTACGGAACCTGGATCCGCCTGTTTCGCGAGAGTGGGCTGGTCGTGGAGGACCTGATCGAGCTGCGGCCCTCCGCGGACGCCACGAGCAGCTACCGCGAGGACGTCGACCGCGACTGGGCGCGGCGCTGGCCGATGGAGCACATCTGGCGCGTGCGGCGCGCCTAGCGCCACTCCTACCCGGCCGCGGCGTACAGCTGCCACGTGTCGGGAACGCCCTTGAGCGTGTGGACGCCCCTGTCGGAGAACTCGATCCCCGAACCGGCCACCAGGTCCTTCACCGTCCGTGAGACGAGCACCTCGCTCGGTTCCGCGAGCGCGCTGACGCGCGCCGCAATGTGAACGGCGATGCCGCCGATGTCATCTCCCATCACCTCACACTCCCCCGTGTGCAATCCGGCGCGCACCCGGATCCCCAGCTCCTCGGAGGAGTCGAGGATCGCCCGCGCGCAGCGGATTGCCCGGGCTGGGCCGTCGAACGTGGCCAGGAACCCGTCGCCGATCGACTTGACCTCGCGCCCGCCGAAGCGCGCGAGCGCTGCCCGCACGGTCCGCTGGTGTTGTTCGAGGACCTCGCGCCACCGGCGGTCGCCGAACTGCGCCGCGGTGCGCGTCGAGTCCACGATGTCGGTGAACAGGACCGTGGCGAGCGTCCGTTCGGGCTCGGGGGTGTAGTGGGTCCCCGTGAGGAACTCCTGAATCTCGCCGAGCGAGGCCTCCGGATCCTCGTACCAGAGGATGTGATCATCGCCGGGAAGCTCCACGAGCCGCGCGTTCGGCAGGTGCTCGGCGAGCCAACGTCCGTTTCGCACATTGACGAGGCGGTCGTGGCGCCGATGCAGGACCAGCGTCGGAGCGTGGACGCTGGGAACCACGTCACGCACGTCGATGTCGAGGAACATCTGCGCCAGCGAAGCGACCATCCCCGGGCTGGCGCTGGCCCGCTCCATCCGCGCGAAGAAAGCTCGGGTTTCGGGGTTGTCCGCCTGGCTGGGCGCTGCCGACTCGATGATGGCTCCCTCGCCCCAGTGCGGAATGACCAGCTCGACGCCCGCTTCGAGGAGCGCTTCTGCAGGCGCCGCCCACGGGTAGTCGACGTCTTCCGTGGACCGTGCCATCCCCCCGCAGCACACGAGCGCCTGGACGCGGTCCGGGTAGGTGGCGGCGAACAGGATGCTCATCGATACCCCCTCCGAGATCCCGACGAGGGCGGCGCGCTCCGAGCCCGCCGCATCCATCACCGCCCGCACGTCGTCCATCCGCTGCTCGAGGGTCGGGGCTTCGGCCACGGGATCCGACAGCCCCGATCCGCGCCGGTCGAAGGTGATCACGCGCGCGAATGAGGCAAGGCGCTCGAGCGCCCGTGCAAACGGCTCGTGCTCCCAGACCATCTCGACATGGGTGACGAACCCGTTCACGAGGACGACGTCGAGCTCGCCGCCACCGAAGACCTGGTAGGCGATGTGCACGTCGCCGCTGCGCGCGTACTTGGTCTCCGGCCTTAGCAGGGATGTTCCTCGTGCCTCGATCGAACCTTCCCTTCGAATGCCGCCCCAACCGCGGGCAGCCGGACCAGTTTAGGCTCTGAACGTGAACACGCCCGACGCGAGCCGTTCCGCCGTGTCCAGGAGGTCAACCAGGTCGGCGTCTTCCTGGGCATGCGCACGATTGCTCCGGCGATGGTCGCGCGCGGCAGCGGCTCCATCATCAACATGTCCTCCCTCGCCGGCCTCACGGGATCGCCGCTCCTGACCGCATACGCAGCGAGCAAGTGGGCCGTGCGCGGGATGACGAAGGCCGTCGCGAAGGAGCTGGCGGCATCCGGTGTCCGCGTGACCTCGCTGCACCCCGGCCAGATCGACACCGACATGCACGCCCGTCAGCGCGAACGCACCCCCGAGCTCATCGATCGGCTGGTCGGCCAGATCCCGCTGCGGCGGATCGGCGACCCGCAGGAGGTCGCGCACGCGGCGGTCTTCTTGGCCAGCGATGAAAGCGAGTTCGTCACCGGAAGCGAGATCGTGATCGACGGCGGCGTCAACGCCTGACGGCGTCCTGCTCACCGATCCAGGCGAGGATGGCTTTGGAGGGGGTGATGACCGTCCCGTCGGGCAGCTTCAGCGCCGGCAGCTTCGTCTGTCCCGTCGCATTGCGCAGCTCGTCACGCGAGCCCTTGCGCAGGAACGGGATCGGATTGCCCTGGGCGGCGATCACCTTGTCGTACTCGATGCCTGCGGTGCGGAGCGCCTCCTGCACGCGGCGACACGGATGAATCCGCGGGCCGCCGTCATCGCCGTGGCAAACGAACAGGGTCGGGGTCTCGGCCATCTTCATCCTCCAGTTCGTGGGCTCGGCAGGGAGCCTAGCGTCGCTTGGCGGGCGGCAGCTTCGGCGACACGGTGTTGGTGGCGATGCACAACTGCTCGAGCAGTGCGTGCATGCGGATGCGCTCGCGCTCGGCCTGCGCGGTCCTGCCGCGGCCTGTGCGCTTGTGGGCGAGGTTGAGCGCCTCGTCGGGGTCGCTCTCGAGGTCGTACAGCTCGTACTCGGGCGCGACGCCTCCGGTCGGGTCGAGGTAGACCGCGTACTTCCAGCGCCGGTCGCGCACGCAGCGGATCCGGTTCGGCTGGCCCGGCACGTCCTGGAACGCGGTGCCGGCCTGGTGGTCGTCGTAGGTGAACAGCACGGCGTCGCGCACCGGTCTCGCCTCCGCCGCGCAGCAGCGGCCCGAGGTCGTGTCCGTCGAACCGCGTCGGGTCGCTCGGCGCGGCGCCGGCCAGGCCGAGCAGCGTCGGGACGAGGTCGACCAGCGACACGAGCGCGTCGCTCTCGCGCGCCTCCGGGAACATGCACGGGGTTCGAGACGACCAGCGGCACGCGGATCGACTCCTCGTAGGCGTTGAACATCTTCTGGCGCAGGCCGCCGTGGGACAGGCCCATCTCGCCGTGGTCGGAGGTCCGCAGCGATCACGGTGCGCGAGCGCAGGGACGCCGGGTCGTCCGGGATCGCCCAGCGCGGCGAGCAGCCGGCCGATCTTCTCGTCGACGACGCGGTGCAGGTGGGCGTAGAAGTTCGACGTAGTCCTGCTGCGCCGCCGCCCGTTGAGCGCACCGATGTACGACGGTCTGCCCGAGCTTCATCAGCGAGTGCACGGTCGGCTTGTCGCGCAGGTCCTCGTCGATCGTCGGCGGCAGCGGCACGCCGAGGTCGCGGAACTCCTCCGCGCGCGTAGCCGCCCTCGCTCGTAGGAGGACGGGTAGCCGAGCACGTCGTGGGGGTTGACGAGCGAGAAGACGAGGCAGAACGGCTCGGGGAGATCGTCCTGCGCCAGCCACGCCTCCACCTGGCGGGTGTAGTCCTCGTCCCAGCCCTCGTGCGTCGTGCCGGCGTTGCCGCCGCCGAACGTCTCGGCCTTGGCGTCGCCGCCGGCGTCCGGCGGCTCCCAGTCGGCGAAGCCGTAGTCGCGCTCGATCCGCTCCGGGTCGGCGGCACTCCACTCGCCGCCGTGCACCGGCTTGGAGAGGTGCCACTTGCCCTTCAGCGCAACGTGGTAGCCGCGTTCGCGCAGCAGCGTGCGCGAGCGTGTCGATCCCCGGCGGCAGCTCGGGCTCGTTGCCGCTCTTGGGCCCGAGCCGCAGCAGCCCGCGGCAAGAAGCGCGGCGCACAGCCGGCCCGCGCGGTACCTCGCCGCTCGCCGCGAGGCGGGCCACGGTGCGCAGCACGTCGGGAAGGTTGCGCGCGTCGGGCCACAGGTCGCCCTCGGTGAGCGTCAGCGTCACGCCGTGACGCGACGGGTACGTTCCCGGTGAGGAAGCTCGCGCGGCTGGGCGAGCACATCGCGGTCGCGGTGAACGCGTGCGTGAAGTTGATGCCCGTCCGCCGCAGCTCGGCGTCGTTCGGCGTCAGCGCGTCGAGCCACGCCGGATCCTCGCGGCCAGTGCTGCGGCGCGCGCTGCTGGTCGGTGATCAGCAGGACGAGGTTCGGCGGACGGTCGGACATCAAGCTGCGCGGGAGCGCAGGTGGCGAAGGTAGGCGGCTACATCAAGAAAGCGCGTCCAAGATGTGAGGCACGGCCTGCTCGATCTTCAGCACCACCGTGGTGTCGTACTCGATCCATTCCGTGTAGTTCTGAATGTTCCGGTACGCGGCCTCCACGTCATCGGATTCCGAGATCACCACGCCGCGGCTGCCGTCGACGGCCACGTAGTGGGCTGTCGTGCCGGGCCCTGGACCCTCTTTGGCAAAGACGCTCATCAGCTTCTTGGTCTCGTCCTTGCTGAGGAACGGCTTGACCCTGTAAGTCGTGATGAAAATCATGCTTCCTCCTTTGCTCGCTTGGTCGCGTGTCGAACCCTACGGCAATCCACACGGTTCGGCTCGGGCCCGATTACCGATGGCAGGGAGCCTGCCCAGACGACCCTCGTTACCTTGCCGGATGGCTCGACGTTGCCCTCCGGTCGGCGTCCGCCTGAGAGACTGCGCCCAGGCCCTGCTGAAAGGAGACCCGATGTCAAGCCAAGACAGATCACAGACCGTGGCCGGTCCGGCGTCCAACGGCGAAACCAACAGCAAGACGCTTGGCCATCGCGTGCACCGCTTCCTCCTTCCCGTCCCCAAGCTGGGGCCGCCGATCAATCCGGCTCTTCTGAAGCGCGAAAAGGAGCGCGCGGAGGCAAGGCAGAACCGGGTCGCCGACGCGATCACCGCCTTTGCCGGATCGATGCTCTTCGTCTACGCTCCACGTCATCTGGTTCGGGTGCTGGATCGGCTTCGGCGTGGAGGACTATCCGTACGGCCTCTTGACGATGATCGTCTCGCTCGAGGCCATCTTCCTCTCGACCTTCGTGATGATCTCTCAGAACCGCGCCGACGGCAGGCGCCAGGTGATCGCCGATGCGCAGTGGAGGGTGGTTCAGGAGGAGGACAAGCAGAACGTCGAGCTGCTCGACCTCTCCAGACAGATCCTGACGCTGACCAAGGAGGTTCGTTCTCTCGCGGAGCCCAGCGGCGGCAGTAGCCTTGGCCGGACTCCGCCCTCAACGACGTGACACAAGGCAAGCCAACCGAGCGAGCGCCGCGCGGTGCCGGCGAGGCTCACGCCCCCGACCGGCTCCAGTTCGTCATGCCGCAGTTCGGCATCTTCGCCCAGGGGACCCACTCCCACCACTTCCTCGAGTTCGACCTCGAGCACGGAGTGACGCCGGCCGAGGCAGTCGCGGCGTTCCGGCAGCTTCGCACGCCAGACGTGTCGGCGGGCGGGGTCAACACCGTGATCGCTTTCGGAGCCGACGCGTGGAGAGAAGTGGCTCCATCGGAGGCTCCGGCAGACCTTGCTGCGTTCGAGCCCGTCATCGGCAACGACGGGCACAACGCCCCTGCCACCCAGCACGATGCGTGGTTGTGGATCAGCGGCGCCGAGGCGGACGTGACGTGGCAGAGTGCTCGCGCAGCGGCCCAAGCGGTTGCTGTCGTCGCCCGCGTCACGGCGGAGCAGCAGGCCTTCACCTACCTCGGCGGTCGCGACATCACCGGCTTCATCGACGGCACGGCGAATCCGCCTGTTCGCCGCGCCGCCGACGTGGCACTGGTCCCTCCGGGCCGGCCCGGCCAGGGCGGCAGCCACGTTCTGACGATGCGATGGGTCCACGACCTCACGGCGTTCAATCGTCTTTCGTTAGACGAGCAGGAGCGCGTCTTCGGGCGGACGAAGGCCGACAGCGTGGAGCTGTCTCCGGCCGAAAAGCCGCCGACCGCGCACATTGCACGCGTGGAGACCAGTGTCGACGGGGAAGAGCTCGAGATCTTTCGTCGCAGCGTGCCCTTCGGGACCTCGCAGGAGCACGGTCTGTACTTTGTCGCCTTCAGTGCCGAGCGATCTCGCTACGACCTGATGCTGGCGCGCATGTTCGGGACCGCTGCCGACGGCCTCCAAGACCGTCTCACGGACTTCTCGCGCGCGGTGAGCGGCGCCTACTACTTCGCCCCTTCGCTCAATGTGCTCAACGAGCTGGCAGGGCCCGACTAACAGAACGGCATTAGCACCTCAACGGGGAACCGACGCTTCTGCAGCTGGTGACTCTATCCGCGGTTTGAGGGGCTGACCGCCGCTTCTCGCGCGATGCGACAGCCTCAACAGCTATCCGGTTCGGCGGCCTCGGCGTCTTCTCCTCGCGCACTCAAGGGTGCGGCTTGCTCTCGCAGGCCGACGGCTTCGAGCGCCTCATCGCGGTCAAGCCAGGAGTGCTCACGAATGATTCGCCCGGCGGAGATCCTAAGAAGGGCAGCCCAGTCGCTGTCAAACGCTGCTCCGCTACTGCGGCCACTGCCACGCAGGCGCCCCGACACGAAGACACCGTCGTCGCCGAGGTCGATCACCTCTTCGGGTACGTGCTGGAAATCGCCCCACTCAGCGTGCCAGCGCTCCTGGAATCGAGCGCGCCCCTCCAGCCCGCGATACACGTTGTCGAGGCCAAGGCCCTTCAGCTGCGGCGCGGGCACCATCTCGATCTGGGGGTCGTAGGCGGAGAAGGCCGACTTGAAGTCGCCGCGGTTGAGTGCCTCGAAGCCCAGCTTCACGCTGCGACGGATCAACGCCTGCCGCAACCGCGAGCGCGGGGGCAGGCTCCAAACTGCTCGAACGACCAGCGAGCGAATGGCCGGGAAGCGCAGGATGATTCGCTCCTCGAGACGACGGCGCGAGTGATCCGCCAAGGCAATTGGCTGGCGCACGATCTGGTTCTCGTCCGACACCGCTCGCGCCAGTATCTCGTCTTTGCCTCCGACGCGAGGCGCTGTCCCTCATCGCGCAACCCGGAAGCGCGCTCCGATGGCTGTCGGCCGTTTCGAGGTGTTTCGACCTCGTTGCTCTCGACTCGGCTTGACTGCCGAGCTGACCGGCGGCTACGGTTGGAGCGAGTGGTCGCGATGCGCTCGCGGCCCGACACGGAGGGAGCAGAGAGCAAATGAGCTGGCCCAGGAGCACGCTCAAGCGGGGATTTCTCAAGGGGCGCCGTGGCCGGCACGGCAGGGGACGGCAAAGGCGGGCGACGCTGCTCGCGGCCCTGAGCGTCCTGGCTGCGGCGGCCGGACTCGCGCTCGCGTCCTCCTCGGCCGGCCAGGTCCCGAACACCTGGAGCGGCACGTGGGTCAACTCCGCTCCCGACGGCAGCTTCTGGGTCTTCACCCAAAGCGGGAGTGGTCAAACCGTCGACGGCGTTTGGAAGGGCAGTGCGTCCTCGGGGACCCTGTCCGGCACCATCTCGGGGAGCACCTTGAACGGCACGCTCGTCAACAACGAGGCGAACCAGTCCGCGAACTTCTCGATCACGCTGGCCCCCGACGGTCACTCGTTCAGTGGGACCTTCAGGGGGGATCGACGGCGTCATGGAGATCGGCCTGCTACGGCGGCGCGTGCCTGAGCAACACGGCCCCGCCGGCCCCGCCGGCCGTCGTGCCGCCGGGCGGTGGCGCCCCGCCGGCCCCGACGTCTCCGAAGCTGCTGGCCGCCGCCACCGCCTGGGGTCAGCTGGGGACCCCGATCCCGCTGGCACCAGGTGGCGAATTGATCGCACCCTCGCCTCCGATCGCGGCGGGGCAGACAGACGCGAGCGTCACCATAAGCGGCATCGATCCGAAGGATCTCGAGCTTCTCATAGCCACACCGCCGGAGAAACGAAAGTTGAGCGGTGGCGACTGCGTCCGTCTCTCACTCGGCGCGGTAAGGACGCTCCAGCGGGAAACTGAGGAAGAGTCTGCAAAAGCGGATGAGCTTTTCGGCGTGACCCCGGAAGAGAAGCATGAGCGCGATGCCGACGTGATCGTCAAGTTCACGGAGACCATGATCGCCTGCCTGGATTTGGTGAAGCGCGCCGAAGCGCTGTCCAAGCAGGCTGCAGTGAGCACTCGTTCGTTGTGCAAGCTGAGCACGGTTTCGGTCCGCGTGCGCGTCGATCGAGTCGCGCGAACTGTTCGCTACCGCTCTCGCCGTGTGTCCCGGCGTAGCCCGTCCCGGCGACTGCGCGTCTCCTGTCGACGTGGGCCCGCCGGTGGATTGACGGTTCGCGTGAGAACGCGCTCGCGTCGCGTCAAGCTGCGAAAGGTGATCGGACCCCGCCTTGTCGTGGGCGCTCATCGATCGGCCAGCGCAAAAGGCGCAGCCAACGTGCAGACGACGTTCAAGAACCGTTAGCCAGTCGCAACCGCTCGGGGCGCTCGCGTCTACTGCGACGGGCGTGACAGATGCACCGGATCGGTCCCGAAAGCGACTATCCCGCAGGTCGCGATGTTGTCGGTAGTCGGCGGAGGCTTGCGGGGCCTGGACGTAGGCGCTCGCGCGCACCGGGGCCGCCCCCGGCCGCACCCATGGAGGTTTCAGCTGAGTTGCTCGGCCAGTCCGATGATGATGCCCTCAGGGCCACGCAGGAAGCAGAGCCGGTAGATGTCCTCGTACTGCGCGATCTCGCCGACGAGTTCGGCACCGTGGCTGCGCAGGCGGGCAACGACGTCGTCGATGTCGTCGACAGCGAACATGATGCGGCGTATGCCCAGCGTGTTCGCCGGCGCGCTTTCCGGCTCGGCTCTGACCGCCGGCGGCGTGTGGAACTTCGTCAGCTCAACCCGGCTGTGGCCGTCCGGGGTCCGCATCATCGTGATGTCGGCACGGACGTCGTTGAGCCCGACGACGCGGTCCACCCAACGCCCCTCGACCGACGTCTCGCCTTCCAGCTCCATACCGAGTTCGGCGAAGAACGCTTTGGCAGCCTCGAGGTCGTCGACAACGATGAGAACGTTGTCCATCCGCTGAATCGTCATATCCCCGGAGCATAGGGTCGGATGTTCGTAGGCTGCGGTGAGCCGATCAGCCAGCGCCCGGACGGCCGGCCACGATCTGGTGCTCCGGGCGCTGCCGGAAGCGCGGGGAGCGACGACCGACCGCCACATCCGGTCGATGATGAGCACTTCGACTTCGACCGCGAGGACGCGCATCTCTCGAACGAAGCATGGCGTGACGGCTTGCCGTTGTAGTCGTCGGAGCGGCTACTTCGCGTACATCGCCTCGATCTGGTCGGCGTACTTCTGCGCGATGGGCTTGCGCTTCAGCTTCATCGTGGGTGTCAGCTCGTCAGCGCCCGGCAGCCAGTCGGTGTGGAGGATCGTGAACTTCTTGATGCCCTCGACCTGCGACACCTGGGAGTTGACGTCGTCGACGCCCTTCTGGATCTCGGCGCGCACCTGATCGTTGTCCGCAAGCGCCTCCAGCGACGTGTCCTCGATGCCCTGGCCGGCGGCCCACACGGGCGCGATGTCGGTGTCCAGCACGATCAGCGCGGTCAGGTACGGCTGCTGGTCGCCGATTACGCACGCGGTCCCGATCAGCGGATGCGCCTTGAGCTTGGACTCGAGGTTCGCCGGCGAGATGTTCTTGCCCGCCGCGTTGATGATCAGCTCCTTCTTGCGGTCGACGATCTTGAGGTAGCCGTCGTCGTCGAGCTCGCCGATGTCGCCGGTGTGCAGCCAGCCGTCGGCGTCGATCGCCTCCGCCGTCTGCTCGGGCATGTTGCGGTAGCCCTTCATGATCTGCGGGCCGCGGATCAGCACCTCGCCGTCACCGCCGAGCTTCAGCTCCATGTTCGGCGCCACCTGGCCGACCGTGCCGAGCTTGATCGCGTGCGGCAGGTTCACGGTGCCGCTGCCGCAGCTCTCGGACAGGCCCCACAGCTCCGCCACCGGCACGCCGATCGCGTGGAAGAACTCGAGCACCGCCAGCGGGGTCGGCGCGGCGCCCACGTACACGGCCTCGAGCTGGTCGAGGCCGAGCTGCTCGCGCAGCTTCGACAGCACCATCGCGTCGGCCTTCGCGTGCTCCTGCTCCAGCTCGTCGGGCACCTGCTTGCCCGACTGCTCCAGCCGCACCTTCTTGTGGCCGAGGTCGAGCGCCCACTTCAGCGCGCGCTTGCGCTCCGCGTCCTGCTCGCCCTCGACCATCGCGTCGAGGCCCGCCTTCAGCTTCTCCCAGATGCGCGGGACGGCGAAGAACCAGCTCGGCCGCACCTCCGGCAGGTAGGCGATCACCTCGCGCGGGTTCGGGCAGGTGGTGACGGTGTGGCCGAGCACGATCGGGATGTAGTGGCCGGTCGAGCGCTCGGCGATGTGCGCCATCGGCAGATAGGAGACGACTCGCGCACCCTCCGGAAAGTCGATCACGTCCTGGAACCCCCGCACGGCACTCATGATGTTGTCGTGCGTGATCTGCACGCCCTTCGGCGGTCCCGTGGTGCCGGACGTGTAGATCAGCGTGAGGAGGTCGCCCGGCTCGACGGCGGCGCGCGAGCGCCGGACCTCGCTCGGCGTCGCCCTCCGTCGCCGAGCAGCTCGGAGAACGGGATCGTGCCCGCCTCGGAGCCGTCGCCGTCCACCAGCACGATGTGCTTCACGTTCGGCGCGTCCGGGAGGGCGGCCTTGACGTGGTCGAGGAAGGCGGGCTCGGTCACGATCACCTCGGCCCCCGAGTCGTTCACCTGGTAGGCGATCTGCTCCGGCGCGAGAGTCTGGTACAGGGAGAAGGGGGTCGCGCCGAGGCTCATCGCGGCGGTGTCGGCGAGGTGGAACTCCGGCCGGTTCGCGAGCATCACGGCGACGACGTCGCCGGGTTCCACGCCCAGCCCGCGCAGTCCCAGCGCGACGCGGTCGACCTGCTCGCAGATACTCGGCCCCAGGTGACCTCGGCCTCGCCGCCGCGCGTGCGCAGCGCGACGCGGTCCGGGTTGGCGACCGCGGTGAGCTCGAAGGCCTCGGCGACCGTCGATCCCTCCACCCCTTTGGGCTGGGCAGTCTTGTCGACCGTTGCTCGTTCCATTCCCTCTCCTCCTCTAGGACGAGAGTCGAATATACCCGCCGTCCCCCGCCTAGCGGGTGCCGAAGCCGTCGCCCGTCAATCGCCCGATGTCGTTGGAGAAGCCCACGATGAACAGGAAGATCACGAGCATGAAGCCGATCACGCCGCTCTGCTCCATGATCCGGAAGGGCACCGGCCGGCCGCGGACCTTCTCCACGAGGCTCCAGAAGATGTGCCCGCCGTCGAGCGGCAGGAACGGGAAGAGGTTGATCACGCCCAGCGAGAGGCTGATCAGCGCCAGGATCGTGAGCGCGCGGCGCGTATCGAACTCGAACGCCTGGCGGGTCACCTCGTAGCTGCCGACAGGTCCCGAGATCTCGTCGCGCTTGTCCGGGTTGAAGATCTGCGCGATCGTTCCGACCGTGGCCGTGGTGACCGTCCACATGAGGTCGACCGAAAGATCGGCGGCCTCGGGGATGCTCGGGTTCAGCGGTCTGCGCCCGAACGAGAAGCCGATCACCGTGCGGCCCACGTCGGGGCTGTAGCGCGGGCGTACGCGCAGGGTCACGACGCGCCCGTCGCGCTCGATGACGCAGCAAGGCCGGCGTCGCGGCGCGGCAGCCCGCGCGCGGCTTGCCGGCGCACTTGTGGCTCGAGATCTTGCGTGCGAGCACCGTCGGGTCCTCGCTGCGCACGCCGTCGACGGAGATGATCCGGTCGCCGGGAAGCAGGGTCGCGGCCGCGGCGGACTTCGGCGCGACGTCGGCCACGCGCGGCTCCGGTTCGGCTGCCCCGAAGGCGAGCCCGAACAGCAGCAGGAACGCGATCAAGAGGTTGACCGCCGGGCCCGCCCCGATCACCACGATGCGCTTCCAGACGGGCTGGTGGTAGTAGGCGCGCGGTGCGATGTCCGGAGGCAGCTCCTCCTCCGGGTTCATCCCCGTGATCTTCACGAATCCGCCGAGCGGCACGAGCCCGATGCAGTACTCGGTCTCGCCGCGGCGGCGGCGCACGAGGTACGGCGGGAAGAAGAGCGAGAACCGCTCCGCCCGCATGCCCACCGCCTTCGCCGCCGTGAAGTGGCCGAGCTCGTGCATGATGATCAGGATCGAGAAGCCCGCGAACGCGAGTACCCAGCTCAAGCGCGCACCGCCAGGTCCTCGACCAGTGCGGACGCCATGCGCCGCGCCTCCGCGTCCGCGTCGTACAGGTCGTCGAAGCTGCCGACGGGCACCGCCTCCGTCGCATCGAGGGTGCCCTCGATCACGCGCGCGATGTCGAGGAACCGCAGCGTCCCGCCCAGGAAGGCGTGCACCGCGACCTCGTTCGCCGCGTTCAGCACGCAGGGAGCGGTGCCGCCCGCGACGGCGGCGGCGCGCGCGAGCGCGAGGCACCGGAACGTCTCGGGGTCGGGTGGCTCGAAGGTGAGGCTCCCGACCGTTGCGAGGTCGAGCGGGCGCACCGGCACGTCCGCGCGCTCGGGGTAGTGCAGCGCGTATGAGATCGGCACGCGCATGTCGGGGTGCCCGAGATGGGCGAGCGTGGCGCCGTCGTTCAGGTGTACGAGCGCGTGCACGATCGACTCCGGGTGGACGACCACGCCGATCCGCTCGTAGGGCAAACCGAACAGGTGGTATGCCTCGATCACCTCGAGGCCCTTGTTCATGAGGGTGGCGGAATCGATCGTGATCTTGCCGCCCATCTCCCAGGTCGGGTGCGCGAGCGCATCGCGCACCTCCACGTTCTGCAGCTGCTGGACCGTCATTCCCCGGAACGGGCCGCCGGACGCCGTGACGTCGATCCGATCCACCGTGCCCGGGGCCTGGGACTTGAGCAGCTGGTACAGGGCGGAGTGCTCGGAGTCGACCGGGATCACCTTGGCGCCGGTGGCCTCCGCGAGCTGCATCACGAGGTCGCCGCCGACCACGAGGCTCTCCTTGTTGGCGAGCGCCACGTCGATGCCCTCCCCGAGCGCGGCCACGGTGGGCGCGAGGCCGGCCGACCCGACCAGGCCGTTGAGGACGAGGTCGGCGCCGGACTCCGTGATCAGGCGCACCAGGCCCTCGGCGCCGCCGAGCGCCTCGCCGTTCCAGGCGGCCGCGGCCTCTTCGGCGGCAGCCTCGTCCTGCAGGCTGACGCGCTTCACGTCGAACTCCGCGGCCTGGGCCAGCAGCCGCTCCCAGCTGGTGGCGGCGGCCAGGCCGACGACCTGCAGGTCGTCGCTGCGGGCCACGACGTCCAGCGCCTGCACGCCGATCGACCCGGTGGAGCCAAGAATCACGAGCTTCCTCATGAGGGGATCAAGTGTAGGGAGGGTGCAGTACGCCGACGGCAGTCATCGCAGAGGCGCGTATTGCTGTGGGAGCCGTAGTGCTGTCGCTTTCACGCGAAAGGGAGAGCGCGGCAAGACGGGACGCTGCCACTCCCGAATCCGAGATTCCGTCGTCGTCTCCCGCGACCCCAGACGACGAGGGACTGAGAATCCGGCCGGCTTCGAACACAGGAAACCGGCGGATGGCTCAGGAGGACGTGATCAAGGCGATCGTCCAAGACAAGTACGGCTCACCCGATGTCCTGGAGCTCAAGGACGTCGACAAGCCGGTCGCGAAGAGAAAACGAGGTGCTGGTGCGAGTTCGCGCCGCGGCCGTCAATATCGGCAACTGGCACCTCCTCAGGGGCATCCCTTACGCGATGCGTCCGGCGGTCGGGCTGTTCAAGCCGAAGCACGAGATACCGGGACTCGATCTGGCCGGGCAGGTTGAAGCGGTCGGCGCGAGCGTGAAGCAGTTTCAACCAGGTGATGAGGTCTTCGGCTGGTGCGACGGCGCCTTTGCCGAATACGCGTGTGCTGAAGAGGACAACCTGCTGGCGAAGCCGGACAACCTCACGTTGGAGCAATCCGCGGCCGTTGGAGACTCGGCCTTCACCGCCCTCAATGCCGTTCGCGATCAAGGGAAGGTCCAGCCGGGGCAGAAGGTGGTGATCAACGGCGCGTCGGGAGGCGTTGGCACGTTCGCCGTCCAGATCGCCAAATCGTTCGGAGCGGACGTGACCGGCGTGTGCAGCACGAGGAACGTGGACATGGTCCGATCGATCGGCGCGGACCAGGTCATCGATTACACGCAGGAGGACTTCACGCAAGATCGACACCGGTACGACGTGATGCTCGATCTGGTGGGGAGCCGTTCGTTGTCGGACTGCCGCCGGTCGCTAACCCCCCAGGGGACCTACGTCCTGGTTGGGGTATCGGATATGGGCCGCTGGCTCGGACTCGCTCGTCAGATCAAGGTGCTCTCGTCGTCACCGTTCGTGCGCCAACAGATGCGCATCTTCATTACGAGGCATACCAGGGAGGATCTGGTTGTCCTGAAGGAGCTCGTCGAGGCCGGAAAGGTCACGCCGGTCATCGATCGGCGCTACCAGCTGAGCGAGGTTCCCGAAGCTCTCCGATACCAGGGAGAAGGACACTCCCAAGGAAAGATCGTGATCGCCGTCAAGGCGCGGATCGGACGTCGCTCGGACGCCTGTTTCGCGCGAATTGGGGCAGCACGAGATCTTCGACCGATGACTTCTCGCGGGTTTCGCGGTCCTTAGAGGTGCCAGCCGAACCCAGGAGGTTCCTACCGATGAAGCCGAGTCCGACAGCTGAGATCGACAGGCGGTTCAGCGACCCGGAGGCCGACCCGACTCCGTGGCCCGAGGCTCTTGATGTGCTCGAGCACGCCGAGCTGTACTGGCTCACCACTGTGCGGACCGACGGTCGGCCGCATGTAACCCCGCGGATCGGTGTCGTGGATGATTCCGCGGTGCACTTCTGCACCGGGCTTCGGGAGCAACAGACCCGCGATCTCGGGCACAGCAGCCGGGCGGCGTTGACCACCGGCAACAACAGCTGGGCTCGGGGTCTCGATGTCGTCGTCGAGGGGTCAGCTGTCCGAGTCACCGACCGTGAAGGCTTGAAGCGACTAGCGGACGCCTATGAGGGGAAGTACGGGAGCGATGAAAACCTAGCGATCGTTCGTCGCGGTTACGAGGCGTTCAACAAGGGTGACCGGACGCGCTCGCCGAACTCTTCGACGAGAGCGCCTCGTGGAACTGGTCAAGGGGTGGAGCTCGCTCGCCAACGAGCTACCAGGGCCGCGAGGCGGCTTTCGCCTATTTCGCCCGACTGGGGCAGGAGTCAGGGGGCACCTTCCAGGCTGAGTTGCAGCACTTGCTTGCAGATATGGCGACCGCGTGGTTGGCATCCAGCGCAACACCGCGGAGCGAGACGGCAAGCGCCTTGATGTTGGCGACTGCATTGTCTTCCAGCTGAAGGACGGCCGGATCAAGGACGGTCGGGACCACATTTAGACTCCACGCCTGGGACGAGTTCTGGTCGTAGCTCGGTAGGCAATGCTGGCCGGATCGATCCCGACGCGGAGTGGTGGGACCAAGCAGACGATCCCGACAAAAGACGTCCATCGTGGTCACGACGCGATGACGTAATACCTGACCGACCTCTATGAGGCGGCCGAATGGCGCATCGAGCTGGGGGGTCGCATCGAAACAGGGGACTTCGTGCTTATGGCCGTTCGTCTCGTTGGCCGCGGGCGCCTCAGCGGCGCGTCGCTCGACGAGCGCCAGGTCCAGTCCTACCGAGTGCGCGACGGTCGTATTACCGAGCCGCGCAGTACCGCGAGATGAGCGAGGCCCTGAAGCCGCCGGGCGTCGGAGCAGGCGCTCGGGCCCTCGTGATCCCACGAACGCACCCATGTCGCAACGCGCGAACGGAAGCGATGCCCTAACGGCATCCTCGTGGAACACCTCCAGCAACTCGTCGCAGCGGCGCACGTTCGAGAGCTCGATCCGCCGGGTCAGCTCGGCGTGGGCTCTTCCGTGCATCAACCCGTGGGAGCGCCAGCACTATGAACGCTGCAGCGCGACGAGCAATTCGTCCACGATCGACTGTGCGAGCCCGCGCAGCTCGTCGTCCGTGCGGTCCTGCACCGGGTGCGGCACGAAGGCCCGCCGCGCCGCCGGCTGGCCCAGCATCTGAGCCTGCTTGTCGGCCGCTGCCGTGAACACGTCGGATGCGACGAGCACCGCCGGCCTGCCTTCCCGTTCGAATTCGAGGACGTCGCGCAGACCGCACGACACGCAGGAGCCTCAGTCCGCGAGCGCTTCGATCACCGCGTCGCAGCGCGCGGCGATCTCGCGGCGCACGTCGGCCGGCGCGGGCTTGGTGAAGGTGGGCTTCATGGTTCGCTCGACCGAGTGCCCGCGCTCCGCCAGCAGGCGCTCCAGCTCGTCGAGGAACACGTCGCCGCGCGGCTTGCGGATGTCGACCAGGGCGATCCGAGCGCCGTCCTGGATCGGTGGGGCGAGCGGCAGACCGGGCGCCTCGCGCTCCGGCGTCGGGTCGAGTATCTCGAGGGTCTCTAGCGCCACGGCTCGATGCTCCTGGTCACCGGGGCCGAGCCTATCTCACCCGACGCCCACCCACCGAACACCATCGAGAACAGGCCCGCGTCGCCGCCCGCGTAGGCGAGCAGGATGCGGTCCGCGGCCGCGAACTTCGCGACGGCCATCTCCGGATCGCTGACGAACTGCGGATCCACGCCCTCGGGCGCGCCGAGAGCGCCGCGCACCACATCGCCCGCGCGCCGGTGCGTGAGCTCGTGCAGCTTGGCCTGCACCTGCGCTCGGTCCCAGCCCGCCTCCCGGAACACGCGGCCGTGCTCGGGGCCGACCACGACCATCGCGTCGAACGCGAGCCGCTGCTTCGGCGTGGCGACCGAGTCGAGCGCCAGCGCCAGGGACGCGCACAGCCCGTCCGGCTCGCGCGCGAGCTGGTCGACGATCGCGCGGGGCGCTTCGGTCGCCATCAACGTCACACCGGTTTCCCCCGCCGGCACGCCGCGCGCCTGCGCCAGCGGCTCCCAGGGCGCGCCGTCGGCGAGCTCCGCGAAGCAGGAGCCGACCTTGCCCATCTGCCCGTGCGTCGCGCGGTCCTCCTCCTGCGGCTTGCCACCGCCCACGTTGCGGACCACCAGCTGCAGCGCGCGGCCGATCGTGAGGTTCGCGCGGTTGCCCTGACCCAGGCAGTTGCCGCCCGCGTTCATGCCGATCTCGCCGGCGTACGGCCCGCTCACCACCACCGTCGGACCGGCGGGATATGTAGTGGCGACGAGGCCGTGCAGCGCGAACTCCGGCACGCAAGCGGCCTCGACGGCGGCCAGCACCACCGGCAGCGCCGCGGGCGGGCAGCCCGCCATCACCGCGTTGATCGCCACCTTCTCGACGCTGGCCTCGCCGTCGTAGGGCGGCACGACGCCCACGACGTCCCCAGGGTCGCGGCTCGTGTGCTCGAGCATCGCGACCACCCGCTCGGGCGTGGGCGGCACCACCGGGAGGCCGTCGGTCAGGCCGCGGGCGAACAGCGCCTCGAAGGGGTCCTCGAGCCCACCGATCTCGATCGCGCGCGAGCGGATCCGGCCCTCGCGCCGCGCGGCCCGCGCGGCCAGTGACGCCGCCACCTGCGGGTCGCGCGTGAGGCTCGCGCAACCGGGGCGCCACTCCGGCAGCCCGTCGAGGTCGAGCGTCACGCCGGCGCGCGCCGCAAGCTCCGCCAGCCGCTCGCGGACGATCCCCTCCACACGCCCCTGCTCGACGCCGCCGTCGAGCAGCAGCACCGCCGGCACGGCGTCGGGGTCGTAGCGCTCGGACAGCGCGAGCTCGTCGTCGAGCGGCGGAACCGTCGAGAGCCCCAGGCGGGCCGCCTGGCTCGCGGTCTCCTCCGCGCTCGATTGCGACAGCACGCGGATCGGCGCCCCGCCCGCCGCCGCGGCGTCGAGCACCGGCAGCAGCTGGTCGCACACCGGGCAATCGTGCTTCACCAGCGTGACGATCTCGAGGGCCACACGTGCACCCTAAACGCCCGGTCCTTGTCGAGAGTGGCCGGGTGCCGCGATACTCGGCGCAATGTCGCAGGAGCAGGAGCAACTCATCCGGCGTGCGATCCGCGCGGTCAACGCGGGCGACATCGAGGGGATCGTCGCTCTGACGGGCCCGGACGCCGAGTATGAGCTGATCGGCGGCTTCGCCGACATCGTCGGCCAGACCGTCCTGCGGGGTCCCGAAGGAGTGCGGCGCTTCTACACGGACTGGTTCGCGATCTTCACGACGACCCACGTCGAACCCACGGAGATCCTCGCCGCGGCCGATGGGCTCCTCGTGCTCTCGGACGTGGAGGTGACGACCGACCAGAGCGATGCCCCCGTCAAGCTTGCGATCGGCCAGATCTACTCGTTCAAGGAGGGATGCATCCATCGGGTCGCCTCCTATTACGACCCGCAGGAGGCGCTGGAGGCCGCCGGCCTTCCGAGGCGATAGCCGGTAGCTCGCAGGGCGGCATCCAGCCTGCCCCGCTGAGGTCAGCCTGGCCGCATATCCGGCCGATAAGCGTCTTGTAATGGGTGGAACTCTCGTCCGGCTGCCCGGAACCAGGCGCTTGATGCGCCATCTGGAGGCCCATCACGACGAGCCGGTCCAGGACTGGTCGTCCACGCAGGCCCTGATGGTGCTGACGGGCTGCTATCTGTGCGCGGCCGGGATCGTGCTGACACTGGCGTGGTTGGCGCTCCCCTACTCCCCGGCCGCGGCCAACGAGCTGGGCCTCGTGCGCGTGTCGGTGCTGGCGGCGATCCTGGGCGGCTTCGCGATCGCCTTCTTCGACCGCATCCCGCCGTGGGCGTTCCAGCTCCTCGTCGCATCCGGCACCGTGCTCGTCACGCTGATGATCGAGTACAGCGGCGCGCGGACCAGCCCCTATGCCTTCTTCTACATCTGGCTCGCGCTCTACGCGCTCTTCTTCTTCACGCGCCGCCAGGCCGTGATGCACGTGCTCTTCATCGCGATCGCCTACGCGGCGGTCGTGGTCGGCGACGTGGCGTCCGGCGGACAGTCCGCCCTGGTGGCGATCGGCGAGGCGGCGCCGCGCTGGATCATGACCGTGGGCACGCTCGTGGTCGCGGTCGCCCTGCTCGGGATGCTGAAGGACCGGCTCGACGGGTTCGTCGAGCGCTTCGCCGACGCGGCCCGCCAGGACCCGGTCACCGGGCTGCGCAACAGGCGCGGGTTCGACGAGACCTTCGAGCTGGAGGTGGAGCGCGCGCGGCGCGCCGGCCGCACGCTCACCCTGGTGGTCGGGGATCTGGACCACTTCAAGACGGTGAACGACCGGCTGGGGCACCCGCGCGGCGACGACGCGCTGCGGCGCGCCGGCGAGATCCTGCGGGCCACCAACCGGCGGATCGACATGGTCGCGCGGGTGGGCGGTGAGGAGTTCGCCGTGGTGCTCCCCGACAGCGACGAGCGCGGCGCCCACATCGCCGCCGAGCGGATGCGGCGCGCGATCAAGGAGGGCTTCGCCGACGATCCGGTGCCGCTCACGATCAGCTTCGGCATCGCGAGCTTCCCCGGGCACGGGGAGACGCCCGACGACCTGATGGAGAGTGCGGACCAGGCGCTCTACACCGCGAAGGAGATCGGGCGCGACTGCTCGGTGATCTTCGCCCCGCACACGATCGCGGGGACCTCGGGCCACGCACGCCGCCGGCGGGCCCGGGGCGAAGCCCGGCTGATGAGCCTCGTGACACTGGCCGAGTCGCTCGACGCCTTCGAGCACTCCTCCGCGGTCGGCCGCCATGCGCGCGAGATCGGCCGCCAGATCGGCTACCCCGAGGACCAGCTGGACAAGCTCGTGCTGGCCGGCGTGCTGCACGACGTCGGGAAGGTCGGCATCCCCAACTCCATCGTGATGAAGCCGGGGCCGCTCACCACCCTCGAGTGGTCCGTGATGCGCAAGCACGCCGAGATCGGCGCGAGCATGCTCGAGGGCATCGGCCGGGACGACCTCGCGACCTGGATCCACTACCACCACGAGCGCCCCGACGGCACCGGCTATCCGAAGGAGCTGAAGGGCGACGAGATCCCGCTCGAGTCGCGCATCGTGGCGGTCGCGGACGCATACGAGGCGATGACGAGCGACCGCGTGTACCGCCCCGCGATCGGGCACGACGCGGCCTGCAACGAGCTGCTGCACGGCGCGGGCACGCAGTTCGACGAGGAGATCGTCGAGGCTTTCATGCGCGTGCTGAAGCGCGAGGGCGTCCCCACGGCGCACTCCCCCGCACGCGGCGGTTAGAGCAGCGCGTTCGCGGCGTAGATACCCGACGATCACCGTGAAGATCGCCGCGTCGAGGCGGTCCAGCACTCCGCCGTGCTCGCCGAAGAAGCGGCCGCTGTCCTTGACCGCGAGGTCGCGCTTGACCATCGACTCGAACAGGTCACCGAGCGGGGCCGCGGCGGCGACGCAGGCGCCGATGATCAGCGCGTCCGTTCCGGACAGCCAGTCCTGATAGAGCCCGGCGAACCAGAAGGCCATCGTGCCCGAGATGAAGCCGGCGATCAGCCCCTCGACGGTTTTGGCGGGCGAGATGCGCGGCGCGAGCTGGGTCGCCCCCCACAGCCGCCCGCCGAAGTAGGCGCCGGTGTCGCCGATGAACGTCGCGAGCAGCACGTCGAACAGCAGGCTGTCGCCGTGGTCGAGGCGGAAGAGCAGCACGGCATATGCGAGCCCCAGGCCGATCCAGAAGACGCCCAGCAGGGTCCCGGCCACGGCCAGAGTCACGTGGCGGCGGAGCGGGCGCATGATCGCCATCAACGCTGTCAGCAGCACCGCGCCCGTGAGCGCGAGCAACATCTGGAACTCGTCGCCGTAGGTGGCGGCCAGCACGACCCCCGCGAGCCCGATGAAGCCGGCGAGCGTCAGCGGGCGCACCGGCGCCAGCAGCCGGTACAGCTCGTGCAGGGCTACGAACCCGAGGCTGAGTGCCAGCAGCGCGAACAGCGTCCGCCCGCCGTAGAACACGATCAGGATCGCGACGACGGCCCACGGCGCGGCGACCAGGGCTCGCGCGGCGGTGGACGAGCCCCTCCGCTGTCGCCGCCGTCGCTCCGGCGCGCGGCGTCGCTCCTGCGCCACTACCTCCCCCCGAACCGGTACTCGCGAGCACCGTAGGAGGAAACGGCGCGCTCGAACTCCTCGCGGTCGAAGTCAGGCCACATCTTGTCGGAGAAGTAGAGCTCTGAATAGGCGGCTTCCCACAGGAGGAAGTTCGACAGCCGCAGCTCTCCTCCCGTCCGGATGATCAGCTCTGGGTCCTTCAGGTCAGGCGCGTACAGGTGCTTGCGGAACTCCTCCTCCCCGCCACCGCCGTACGCCTCGGCCGCGTCGAGGATCTCCGCGCGCCCGCCGTAGTCGAACGCCACGAACAGCGTCCGCTTGGCGTGGTGGGCCGTGAGGTTCTCGGCCCACTCGATCTGCTCGCGCACCCGCGGGTGGACGCGTTCGCGGCGGCCGATGATGCGCAGCCGCACCCCGCGCTCGTCGAGCTCCGGGGCCTCCTTTCGCAGGCGCTCCACGAACAGGCTCATGATCCCGCTCACCTCGGTGTCCGGTCGCGCCCAGTTCTCGGTCGAGAACGCGTACACGGTGAGCTGCTCGATGCCCAGGTCGCCCGCGATGTCGACGGTCCGCTTGAGGGTGTCGGTGCCGGCGCGGTGGCCCTCGGTGACCCCCAGCCCCCTGCTCGCGGCCCAGCGGGCGTTGCCGTCCATGATGATCGCCACGTAGCGCGGGCGCTCGCCTGCCTCGCCGCTCATCCGGCGCTCATCCGCCGAGGATCTCTTCTTCCTTACCCTTCATCAGCTCGTCGATGTCCTTGACGTTGGCGTCGGTGAGCTTCTGCAGCTCCGCCTCGGCCCGGCGCTCCTCGTCCTCGCCCGCGTCGCCGCTCTTGCGCAGGTCGCGCAGGTGGTGCATGCAGTCGCGGCGGATGTTGCGCACGGCGATGCGCCCCTCCTCGGCGAGCCCGTGCACGACCTTCACCAGCTCCTTGCGCCGCTCCTCGGTCAGCTCGGGAATCGAGAGCCGGATGACATTGCCGTCGTTGTTCGGCGTGAGCCCCAGGTCCGACTCGAGGATCGCCTTCTCGATCGACTTGATCGACGACTTGTCGTACGGAGTGATCGTCAACAGGCGGGCGTCGGAGGCGGCGACCTGTGCGATCTGGTTGAGCGGAGTCTGCGTGCCGTAGTAGTCGACGCTGACCCGGTCGAGCAGGTGCGGCGACGCCCGGCCCGTGCGCACGGTCGCGAACTCGTGCTTGGTCGACTCGATCGACTTGCCCATGCGCTCCCGTGCGCTCTTGAGCAGGTCGTCGATCATGTCGCCACCACGGTGCCCACGCGCTCACCGCTGACGATGCGGTCGATGTTGCGCTCGTCGGACATGTTGAAGACGTAGATGGGCAGGTCGTTGTCCTTGCACAGCGACAGCGCCGTCGAGTCCATCACACGCAGGTTGCGCTCCATCGCCTCGTGATGGGTGATGTTGGGTAGGAAGGTTGCGTTGGCGTGCTCGCGCGGGTCCATGTCGTACACCCCCTCGACGTTGTTCTTGGCCATCAGTATCGCCTCCGCGTGGATCTCCAGCGCGCGCAGCGCCGCCGCGGTGTCGGTGGTGAAGAACGGGTTGCCGGTGCCGGACGCGAAGATCACCACGCGGCCCTTCTCGAGGTGGCGCATCGCGCGGCGGCGGATGTAGGGCTCCGCCACCTCCTGGATCTCGATGGCCGACATCACGCGCGTGTGGACCTGCTCGTGCTCGAGCGCGTCCTGGAGCGCGAGCGCGTTCAGGACGGTGGCGAGCATCCCCATGTAGTCGGCGCTGGCGCGGTCCATCCCGGCCGCTGTGCCCTGGAGCCCGCGGTAGATGTTGCCGCCGCCGACCACGACCGCCACCTCCACGCCCCGCTCGTGCACCCGCTTGACGGTGCGCGCGATCGCGTGCAGGCGCTCGGGCTCCACGCCGTAGTCGAGGCCGCCGAGCAATGCCTCGCCCGACAGCTTCAGCAGCACACGGCGAAAAGCGGGCTTTCCGCCTGTGGAGGACGGTCCGCCGTTGTCGGCCCCCTCGGACACGCCAGAAAAATAACCGACCGGCTAGTCGCCGACCGCGTAGCGGGTGAACCGCCGGATGACCACGTTCTCGCCGGTGCGGTGGGACAGCTCGGTTCGCAGCTGCTCGATCGTGCGGCCGTCGTGCTTGTCCGCGTTCACGTGCGGCTGTTTCAGCAGGACGACCTCCTCCAGCCACTTGCGCAGGCGGCCCTCGGCGATCTTCTCGCGCACCTGCTGGCGGCTTGCTCTCGTCGGCCTGCGCCTCGAAGATCGCGCGCTCGCGCTCGCGCTCGTCGTCTGGCACGTCCTCCTCGGAGACCCAGCGGGGAGCCGCCGAGGCGACGTGCACGGCGACCTCGCGCGCGAAGTTGAGGAAGTCGTCGTTCTTGGCGACGAAGTCGGTCTCGCAGTCGACCTCGACGATGGCGCCCACCTTCCCGTTGAAGTGGACGTAGTGGCCGATCGTCCCCTCGGCGGCCTGGCGCTCGCCGCGCTTGGCGGCCTTTGCCTGGCCGCGCACGCGCAGCAGCTCGACCGCCTTGTCGGCGTCGCCCTCCGCCTCCTGGAGCGCCGCCTTGCACTCCATCATCCCCGCACCCGTGCGGTCGCGCAGGGCCTTCACGTCGGTCGCGCTGATGCTCATTGCTGGGTGTCTCCTTCCGCTGGTGCCGGTGTCTGTGCGGACTGTTGTTGAGGAGACCCCTGCGTGGGAGCAGCCGCCTGCTCGCCTCCCGCCGGCTGAGCCTGGGCGGCAGCCGCCGCCTCGGCCTCGCTGCCGTCGCCTTCTCCTCGGCTTCGGCCTTCGCCTTCTCCTCGGCCTCGCGCTTGGCGCGTTCCTCCGCCTCGCGGCGCGCCTGCTCCTCGGCCTCGCGCCGGGCCTGCTCCTCCTGGCGGAGGAAGCCGGCGCGGCCCTCGGCCGCCGCGGAGCCGATCGTGCGGATGACCAGCTCGTTCGAGCGGATCGCGTCGTCGTTGCCCGGGATCACGAAGTCGACCGCCTCCGGGTCGCAGTTCGTGTCGACCAGGCCGATCGTGGGGATGTGCAGCCGGCCGGCCTCGCGCACCCCGATCTCCTCCACCTTCAGGTCGGTCACGAACACCGCATCCGGCAGGCGCTCCATGTTCCTGACCCCGTAGAGGTTGGTGGTGAGCTTCCCGAGCTCGGCCTCCATCGCCATGCGCTCCTTGGTGGGCAACAGCGCGAGCTGGCCCTCGTCGGAGAGCCGCGTCAGCTCGTGCAGCCGGTTGATCCGCTTGCGGATCGTGTTGAAGTTGGTCAGCAGGCCGCCCAGCCAGCGCTCGTGCACGTAGAGCATGTCGGCCTCCTCGGCGACCTCGCGGATCGTGTCCTTGGCCTGCTTCTTCGTCCCCACGAACAGGACGACGCCGCCCTTGGAGGCGAGGTCCTGCACGAAGGCCCGGGCCCGCTCCAGCAGGACCTCGGTCTTCAGCAGGTCGATGATGTAGATGCCGTCTCGCTCGCCGAAGATGTAGCGGCGCATCTTCGGGTGCCAGCGGCGCGTCTGGTGGCCGAAGTGGACTCCGGCCTGCAGCAGCTCTTTTACGCCTACTTCTGCCAATGGGGCTCCCTTGGTTGGTGCGTGGAAACCGGCACGGTGGTCCGCGGGACCCCGGCGAGCAAGGCTCACCCGGGCAGGGCCGCGGCCGTTACGGCCGGGTCGAGGAACTGTTCAGTTTACGCAAGTTCTGCCGCGTTCTTCGTCGGGGAAGGAGCCGGACGGCAGCCGGGGCGGTGCGACGGCCCCGCCCCGGCTTTCCCATCCGAGATCAGGCAGCTGGACCGAAGGCGGGATAGCAACCGGTTAATTGCCGGCCGGCGATCCGAGATCGGCGCGTCCCAGCGCCGCGGCGAGGTCCGGCGGCAGGTCGGAGCGCCACTCGCGCTGCGTGCCATCCGGCGGCACGGGCAGCGCCAGGCGCGCGCTGTGGAGGAACTGGCGCGCGAGGCCGAGATCGTCGCGCGCCCCGTAGTCGCGGTCGCCCGCCAGCGGGTGACCGATCGCCGCGAAGTGGGCCCTGATCTGATGGGTGCGCCCGGTCTCAAGCCGCGCGCGGACGAGGGTGTGGTGGCCGGCGAACCGCTCGACCTCGAAGTGCGTGCGCGCCTCGCGCGGCCGGTCCGTGCGCGTGGACATGCGCGTGCGATGGCGCACGTCGCGCCCGAGCGGCGCGTCGATCGTGCCCGTCCGCGACGGCGAGCCGCCCGGTCGCGAGCGCCAGGTACTCGCGCACCACCTCACGCCGGCGCAGCGCCGCCTGCAGCTCCCGCTGCGCGGGCTCACCCTTCGCCACCAGCATCAGTCCCGAGGTGTCGCGGTCGAGGCGGTGGACCGCGTGCGGGTCCCAGCCGGGTGAGCGGCGGGCGAGCCACTCGACGAGCGTCACCCCCCGGTGCCCGGGCGCCGGGTGCACCACGATCCCCGCAGGCTTGTCGACCACCACGAACGACTCGCCCTCCCACACGATCGCCGGCTCGGCGGGCGGCTCGGGAACCGGCTCCGGCGCCGCCTCCTCGATCCGCACGCCCTCGCCGCCGCGCAGGCGCGTGCCCTTCGACCGCCGCGCTCCGCCGACCAGCACGGCCCCGGAGTCGACCAGCGCGGCGGCCGCCGCGCGCGACACGCCGAGCACCTCCGCGAGCCACGCGTCGAGGCGCGTGCCGGCCGCCGTGGCCGGCACCTCGAGCTCACGTGCGGGCATCACCCAGCTCCGGCGCAAGCAGCGCGTACACGAGCAGCCCCACGCCGGCGACGATTGCCACGTCGGCGACGTTGAACGCGGGCCACAGCGGCGGGTCGAGGAAGTCGATCGCGGCGCCGATCCGGATGCGGTCGGCGAGGTTCCCGAGCGCGCCGCCGACCACCAGCCCGGTCGCGAGCCAGAGGTCCGGCCGGGTCGCGTGCGCAGCGAAATAGCCGACCAGCATGCTGAGCGCCCCGATCGTGAGCACCAGCACCAGCGCGTCCCCTGCTCCGTTCAGCAGTCCGAAGGCGATCCCGTTGTTGCGCACGTTCGAGATCTTGATGCCGAAGATGATGTCGACCGGATCGCCGGGAGCGACGTTTCGCACGGCCAGCTGCTTGGTCATCTGGTCGAGCGCGACGACGATCCCTGCGACCGCGAGCGCCCGCGCCCAGGCGCGCGAGGATGCGGCGGGCCGCCGATCCGCCTCCACAGGGGCTACGGCTGGATCAGGCCGACGATGATCGACCGCGCGATGAGCAGCACGATGGTCGCGACGATCGGGCTGAGGTCGAGCGCGAAGCCGCCGCCGCCCACCGGCGGAATGACGCGCCGGAACAGGCGCAGGTACGGATCCGTCACGTCGGTCACGAATCCGATCACGGCACTCAGGATCGGGTTGTACGGGATGCGCGGGATCCAGCTCAGCAGGATGCGCACGAAGATCAGGATGATGTAGACGAGGAACAGCGCGTCCACATAGTTGGCGATGTCCGAGCGGCCGATGGCGGCCAGGAACAGGTTCAACGTGCACCTCCCGCCTTCTCGACCACGGATTCGACGGCCGCACCGAAGGCCGCTCGCAGCTTGTACTCCTCGAGTCGCGCCACGCCCGCGGCGGTGACTCCGCCCGGTGAGGTGACCGCCCTGCGCAGCGAGACCGCGTCGCGCCGCCGCAGCAGCTCCGCGGTGCCGGCCATCGTCGTGAGCGCCAGCTTCGCCGCCTGCCGCGCGTCGAGTCCCTCCTTCACGCCCGCATCCGTGAGGCTCTCGACGACAAGTGCGAAGAACGCGGGCCCGCAGCCGGAGATCGCGGTGGCCGCATCCATCAGCCGCTCCTCCACGGGAACCAGCTCACCGAGCAGGCCGAAGAGGTCGAGGAGGCTGCGCAGGGTCGCGTCGTCGATCGCCGAGCCGGGCGCCCAGCAAAAGGTGCCGGCACGCACCTCCGCCGCCACGTTCGGCATGAAGCGCAGCACCGCCGTGCCCTCGCCGTAGGCCTGCTCGATCGCGGCGGTGGGAACGGCGCCCAGGATGGAGACCACGGGGATGTCCTGCTCGTGCACGGTCACGCGGGTCTCCTCGGCCACCGCTCCGAGCGCGGCGGGCTTGGTGGCGAGGACGAGCACGTCCGCCTGTTCCGCCAGCTCGCGGTTGGAGCCGGTCGTCGACGCGCCGGTGCGCTCCGCAAGGGCACGCGCGCGATCGGCGTCGAGGTCGCTCAGGATGATGCTGTCCGGGCCGGTCTCCGTCGGACGACCAACCGAGCGCCAGCGCCGCGGCCATGTTCCCGGCTCCGACGAGGCCGACGACCACGTCAGGATTGGTTGAAGAAGCCCTTCTCCAGCAGCCGGGCCCGCTCTTCGGCGGAGACCTCGACGTTGCGCGGCGTCAGCAGGAACACCTTGTCGGCGATCCGCTGCATGCCGCCGTCGAGAGCGTAGGTGAGCCCGCTCGCGAAGTCGATCAGACGCTTGGAGAGGTCGGTGTCGGCGCCCTGGAGGTTGAGGATCACCGGGACCGAGTCCTTGAACTTGTCGGCGATCTGCTGGGCGTCGTTGAAGTTCTTGGGCACGACCAGGTGCACCCGCACCTGGTCACCCGCGCGTCCGTTGCCGACCGGGCGCAACACGCGGGTCTGGGAACCGCCGGGCGAGTCGTCGGCGAAGATGTCGTCGATCTCGTCGCGCCGTCGGGGGGCCACCCGGCGCACCTGCTCCCGCGACCGGTAGCGCTCCTCGAGCTCGGCTTCGGGCTCGGAGCCGTCCTCGAACTCGTCATCGGCGTAGCGCTCGTCCTGTGCCAGGCCGAAATAGGTGAGTGCGCGGTGCCAGGTGTCTCTCAGTGCCATGGTGAGTCGGACCTCACGGTCTTATGTAGACGGCAGTTCGCCCGGATCGGGCGGATTCCTGCCGTTTCCGGCAGAAAGTATGTCATCCCTACCCGTACAGGACGCTTCCCAGCCGGACGATGGTCGCGCCCTCCTCAACAGCCACCTCGAAGTCCTGGCTGGTGCCCATGGAGAGTGCGGCGAACTCATGCCGTGGCGCCCAGTCCGTGCGCAGCCGCTCCGCGAGCTCGCGCAGGCGCTCGAAGTAGGGCCGGGCCTCCTCCTGGTGCTCGGCGAACGGGGGCATCGTCATGAGGCCGGCAAAGACGATCTGCTCCCCTTTGGAGGCGCGTTCGACGAACCGGTCGACCTCCGCGACGGGCACGCCGTACTTGCTCTCCTCCCCCGCGACGTTCACTTCCAGCAGCACGCGTGCGGGTCGCTCGGCGTGGCGCTCGATCTGCTCGACGACGGAGTCGCTGTCGACGGAGTGGACCAGCCGCACGCGCGGCAGCACCTGCTTGGTCTTGCGGCTCTGGAGGTGGCCGATGAAGTCCCACGTGAACGCGTCGCCCCAGCGCTCCTGCTTGGCGATCAGGTCCTGCGCGGTGTTCTCGCCGACGAGCTCGACGCCGGCCTCGGCGAGCGCGCCCATCATCTCCAGCGGCACGTACTTGGTGGCGGCCAGCACCTCGACGTCCACCGCGTCGCGCCCGGCGCGGGCGCATGCCGTCTCGATGGTCGCGCGCGCCTGCGCGAGCCGCTTGCGCACGCGGGCGGAGTCGACCTGTTCTAGGAGGCGAGCCACGCGAGCCCGGCCTGTCTGCCGGTGACGCCGCCGTCGCGGCGGTGGGAGAAGAACAGCTCCGGGTTGCAGCTCACGCAGATCCCTGCGATGTGGGCGGTCACGTCGAGCCGCTCGAGCTCCGTGTTGATGCAGCCCGGCAGGTCGAGCGTGGGCCCGCGTGTGGCGAAACGGTCGAGCACCTCGCTTCCGACCTCGTAGCAACACGGTCCGATCGCGGGGCCGACGACAGCGGTGACGGGCCCGCCACCCAGCTCGCGCACCTGTTCCACGGCGCGCGTCGACGATTCCCGCCGCGACGCCGCGCCAGCCGCAGTGGACGGCGGCCACCGCACCGGGGGCGGCGAGGATCAGCGGCACGCAGTCCGCCACGAGCACGAGCGGCGTGAGCGCGGGCGACGTCGTGATCTGGGCGTCGACCTGCGCGAGCCCCTCCTGCGGCGCGACCCGATCCCGCACCTGGACCTCGGCACCGTGCACCTGGTGCCCCATCGCGACCGAGCCGCGTTCTCTGCCGAGCGCCTGCGCAAGCAGCCCACGGTTGCGCCGCACGCGATCCTCCTCGTCGTCGGTGAGGACGCCGAGGTTGAGCGATTCGTAGGGCCCTTCGCTGACGCCGCCCAGCCGCGTGCTGAAGACGGCCCGGGCGTTGCCGAGCGCGGTCCCCAGGAGCACGGTCCCGCCGGCCTCGGTCCACTCGAAGGGAGCGGACACCGCCGGAAGGCTCGCCGTGCGGCTCACGTGACCGCCAGGCTCAGACCCTCGATCGGGGTGCGCTGCGCGTACTCGAAGTGTGCACGCCGGTCGGAGACGAGCTCGCCGACCTTGCGCCACTCGGTGAAGGGCCGGGAGCGCTCGAAGACGTTCATGCGGAGGTCGGCCACCTCCGTGTTGTAGCAGTAGGCGAGCTCCCCGTCGGGGTCGTGGTAGGTGACGCCGACGAGGTCCTCGGGACGCGCGGTGACCGAGCACTCGAGCTTGCGGCGCAGCGTCTGCGCCTCGAACGTCCAGCCCCATGGGCCGAAGTCGCTCTGGTTGCGCTGCACCGCGAGTGGGCTGATGGACATCACGTCCGCGCCCCCCACGCGCGCGACCACCGGCGTGTTGGGCCCGAGCTCGCGGCCGAAGCGCGGCACGAAGACGCTGACGCCGTCGACGAAGGTCCCGCCGTTCGCCGTCTCGCCGAAGTCGTTGCAGTGCACCCAGGCCCAGCGCGTCGCGTGCTTGGAGCCCCATAGGTGTGCCTGACCGCCCTGCGCCCCCGGCGCGACGTCGATGCTGCGCCCGTCCCACGCCGACCGTGCCGGACACCGCGACGTCCGGATGCGGGAGGAACAGCACGGTCTTGGCGATGCCGGCGCGGCGCAGGAACGGATGGACGTGCCCGTATGCCGGGAGCGTGGGCTGCCAGCGCAGGTCCCACTCGCAGCGGCGCCCGTCGTGCTCCAGTGCTCCCGTCATCCCGGTGTCGGTCAGGACCGCGTCGCCGATCCGCAGTTCGAACGGCGTCTCGCGCGCGTTCAGCTGCGAGACCGGGAAGCTGACCTTCTCCCCCACGTTCGCGGACGGGTTTGCCGGATCCATGGCCATGAACCACAGCGAGCAGGTCGGCCTCCTCCCCGGTCTCCGGCAGCGGCGCCACCATCGTGTACCGGATCCAGAAGCCGACGCCCGACGCGGGGTCGGTGAACGTCAGGTAGTAGACCTCGTAGTGGCCGGGCTGACCGTCCCACTGCAGCGCGTTCCACCGGTCGGGCACGGCCGCGAGTCTATTCAGAAGCCGGCTCGTGCCCCAGCATCCGCAGCGCGGTCGCCAGCTCCTCGTCTCGGCCGCTGACGAATCCGTCGAGCTTCAGCGCGAGCGTCTGCTTCAGCGCCGTGCCGATCTGCGGGGACTCCGGCACGCCCGGCCTGCGCGCAGGTCGTCGCCGGTGATCTCGAGGTGCACGCCGCGCGCCCGTTCGAGGTAGGCGTGCAGGCGCTCGGCCACGAGGCGCGGCTCGCCCGCGAGCACGATCGCCATCACGAGCACCTCGAGCGGCTGGCCCTCGAGCAGCTCGTGCAGCTCCGACGGCGCCGGCGGCGCGTCGCCCGACAGCCGCGCGGCGATCACGCGGCCCGAGCGTCACGGCCGCGGCCACCACGTCCTGGTCGCGGCGGCGGATCTTGAGGCGGTCGAGCCACTCGTACGCCTCGTGGCCCGCCAGCCCCGCGCACAGGCAGGCAAGCCGCACGAGCGGCCGGCGCGCCTCGGCGAGCGGTCCCTGCATCGCCTCCTCGGCGGACTCCACGAGGTCGGCCGCGGCGCGCTGCGTCGATGTGCGCGTGCAGCGCGCGGTCGAGGCCCAGCTCGGCCATGCGCTCGAGCGCGGCGCGCACGTTCCCCTCCGCCAGCAGGTCGAGCAGCTCGTCGCGCAGCCGCGCCGACGACAGGTCGCCCACGAGCCGCATGTCGATGCAGCCGCGCGCCAGCGACAGGGTGTGCGCGTCCATGCGAAAGCCCGAGCCGCGCCTCGTAGCGGATCGCGCGCAGCAGGCGCGTCGGGTCCTCGACGAAGCTGAGGTTGTGCAGCACGCGCACCCTGCCGCGCTGCAGGTCGCGGATAGCCGCCGAAGAAGTCGTAGGTCGCGCCCAGGTCGTCCGGGCGCAGCGACGTCGCCATCGCGTTGATCGTGAAGTCGCGGCGCGCGAGGTCGTGGCGCAGCGTCGAGCGCTCCACCTCCGGGAGCGCGCCCGGCGCGCCGTAGAACTCGGTGCGCGCGGTCGCGAGGTCGACCCGGATCTCGTGGCCGTGCTCGTCCGCCGCCTTCACGACGGCGGTCTGGAACTTCTCGTGCGGATGGGAGCGACCGCCCAGCGTGCGCGCCAGCTCGTCGGCGAGCGCGATCGCGTCGCCCTCGACCATCACGTCGAGGTCGAGGCTCTGCTCGCCCAGCAGTACGTCGCGCACGGCCCCGCCCACCAGGTACACGCCGTCGTACGAGGCGGCGACGGCCGAGATCGCGGGCAGGACCGCCTCGAGGCGCTCGATCTTGTGCAGACGCTCGCGGACGGCCGCGGTCGCCTCCGGGCTCGGGGTCGGGCGCTCGACGCTCACCGGCTCGTGCAGTGCGCGCAGCACGTCACCGCGCGTGACGACGCCGGTGGCCTGGTCCAGCGGGACGCGCGCCTCGGAACGGTGCGGGCCCGTCGGGCACCACCACGAGCCGGCCCGCGCGGCCGGTCGGCGAGCAGCTCACGCAGCTCTCCCAGGGTTGCGTCGCCGCCGATCACGTCGACTCCGCTGCTCATCACTCCCTTGACCGGCGCGTGGCTGAGGCCGTGCCGCACCGCGCGGTCCAGGTCCTCGCGGGAGACGATCCCGGTGAGGTCGCCGTTCTCGGACACCTGGATCCCGCTCAGGCCGAGCCGCTGGCACTCGACGAGCGTAGCCGCGATCCGGTCGCTGCTCGCGACCGAGTGGACCGGGCGGGACATCACCTGCCGCGCGCGCAGCGGCTCCTGGGCGACGCGCCCGATCTCCGCCAGCACGCGCTCGAGCGCGGCATCCGGATCCGAGTCGCGCACCAGCGCCGAGGCCGCCTGGGCGTGACCGCCGCCGCCGAGCGATGCGAGCGCCTCGTCGACGGACAGCGCGGAGGTGCGCGAGCGCGCGATCACCAGCACGCGCTCCTCCATCTCGACGCACAGGACGAGCGCGTCCCAGTCGACGGTGTCGCCGACGCGCGAGACCAGCGCCGAGGCGTCCTCGACGTAGCGGCCCGCGTGTGCAGCGGCGGTCACGACGCGGAGGCCGGCGACCTCGCGCTCGTCGCGCGCCGCCAGCAGCTTGCGCAGCAGGTCGCGCTGGTCGTGCACGAGCGGGCTGCGCAGGTAGCGGCCGAGCTGCTCCTGGTTCGCGCCGAGCCGCACGCATGCCGCCAGCGCCTCGATGTCCCGGGGCGTGGTCGAGGTGTAGGTCAGCGAACCGGTGTCCTCGTGGATGCCGAGCGCGAACGCGGTCGCGTGCATCGGGCTGATGCGTGCCTCCCGCTCCACCAGCAGCCGCAGCAGCCCTGTGACCACCGCTCCGTCGTCGCCGACGAGGGCGGTCCCGTGCTCGAGCCGCGCATCGGAGTGATGGTCGAACGCGATCACCTCGACGCCCTCGCGCCGGGTCAGCTCCGCGAGGTCGCCGAGCCGCTCGGGCTCTGTCACCTCGACCAGCACGACGCGGCGCACGCTGTCGCGGTCGAGCACCGACGGCTCCACCGCGGGGATCTGCGTCCGCGTGCAGGTTGTAGAACTCGCGCACGTTGCGGTTGACGCCGCCGTGCATGCAGATCCGCGCGCCCGGGATACAGCAGCTGTGCCGCCAGCATGCCCGCGAACGCGTCGAAGTCCGCATTGGGATGCGCCAGGATCAGGGTCTCGACGTCGACGGTCGCGGTCATGGACCGATTCTAGGGTCGAGGTCGCCCCGCCACGGGCTGGCCTGCGGCTACGAGGCGGGGACGCGCGGCGCGGCGTAGGGCCAGGCGCGCAAGCGCGGAAGCTTGCGGGACGGCACGTAGAGCCGCACCGCGAGCCACACTCCGACCGGGACTGTCAACAGCGGGTTCGAGGATCGCCGCCGAGGACAGCAGCGATGCGAACGGGAGCCCGCGGCGCGTGAGCCCCTCCCACGCGATCAGCGCGAGCAGGAAGGGCACGAAGTCGTAGGCCTCGTTCACAGGGTCGAGCAGGCCGCGCATCAGGAAGAGCAGGGCGAGCAGCCCCAGCACGTCATCGGGGGTGCGCCGCGGCGAGCACCACCACAGCGCCGTGAGCGGGATCGCCGCCAGGACGATCACCGGATCGAGCACCGCCCACCAGTTCGTCGCGAGCACGAGCGCCAGCCCGAGCAGCACGGTGGCTCCGATCGTGCGGCCCCGCCGCGCCGCGAGCACGGCGCCGACGCAGAGCGCGCCGCCGAGCAGCTCCTCCGGCTGGCCGAGGCGCAACGCCTCCCACGTGAGGGGGTTGACCACGCACAGGAGGCCCGCGGTCACGTACGCGGCACGGGGCTGGCCCCGGCGTCGCATGCGGCCGGCCAGCGCGCAGCCCGAGCAGGGCGACCGCGAACAGGCTGAGCACCGTCATAGACGGCGTATCGGCAGCGTTCGACGCCGTGTTGAAGGCCGGTGGACGGCGACCGGCCTGCGGTACGCTCGGGGCCCCGCAGACCCCCGAATCAAGGAGATCGAGATGGCAGTAGAGGTCGGTTCCGAGGCACCTGACTTCACCCTCCGCGACGAGAACGGCGAGGAGGTTTCCCTGTCGTCGCTGCGGGGTCAGAACGTGGTGCTGTTCTTCTTCCCGGCCGCCTTCAGCGGCATCTGCACGAAGGAGCTGCACCAGGCGACCGAGCTGGGCGAGCAGTACGACGCGGCCGGCGCGCAGGTGTACGGGATCTCCGTCGACAGCCCCTACGCGCTGAAGGCATGGAAGCGCGACGAGGGCCTGAAGGCGCACTTCCTGTCGGACAACCACCCGAAGGGCGCGATCGCCACGGAGTACGAGGCGTACATCCCCGAGGCCGGTGTTGCAACGCGCGCGACCTACGTGATCGACAAGGACGGCAAGGTCGCGCACAAGATGATCAACCACCCCGGCGAGATGCGCGACCAGGACTCGATCATCCAGGCGCTGGCCGCCTGCCCGGTCTAACGGGCTCTCAGAGCTTGAATCTAAGCGCTCGTCCGACGAAAGCCAGGCTCTTGAAGACCCCGTTGGGTGGTTTCGTCGTGCGAATCTCGTTCGGGTACTTGCCGAACAGCATGGCGGCGTAGATGGCCGAACGAGGCTCCTTCGGCGGGAGGCGCTTGATCTTGCCCTGCTGTATCAGGGAGTGCATCTCCCGAAAGAACGATTCGAACTGCTGCGCCGGCCGGTGGATGTTGACGATTCGGACCGGCTCGGCGCTGGCGTTTCGGAGCGTGTGAGGGACACCCGCTGGGACAGTCGCCGTTTCGCCGGCGCGCACCGTCTTCCATTCCCCGTCGATGCAGACCTCGAGCGCTCCTTCGATGATCTCGTAGCTCTCCTCGGCGGTCGGGTGCACGTGTACGGGAGGACCGGGCATGTGCGGGTCGATCCAGTTCGTCGCTTCGAACGTATCCCCGGCGGTGTCCTCGGTGCTGCGCGTGATCTCCCATCGCATCCCCATTCCGGGATGGAAGTCGAGCTGACGATCGTTGCCGCTCTGCGCGGCTCCTTCTGCAGACGGCATCGATCGGACCCTATCCGAGACGCTCTGTCGCCCGGCATGTCGACACCACAGCGACTCGGCTAGTTCCCCGCGCGCAGGCGGTAGACCGGGCCGTTCAGCGACACGGCGTACACCCGGCCGCGCGCGTCCTCGCCGAAGGAGCTGAGCGACGGGACGTGCAGGCCCAGGCCGCGGTCGTCCGTCGCCTTCCCGTTCTGCGATGCGGAAGCTGCGCAGGCGCCCGGCGCAGAAGTCGCCGTACACGTACCGGCCGGCGAGGTCCGGCACGCCCGCCGTCGCGCGAGACCACGCCGCCCGTGACCGAGCACTCGCCGCCGGAGCGCCCGTACGCGAGCGCCGGGCCGACGGCGTTCGGGCAGTTGCGCGAGTCGTCATAGCGGCGGTTGCCCTCGAAGCAGCTCCACCCGAAGTTGCGGCCGCGGGCTTCGTCCCGGGGCGCGAAGTCGACCTCCTCGACGGAGTCCTGGCCCACGTCGCCGATGTACAGGTCGCCGGTGCGGCGGTCGAAGGAGTAGCGCCACGGATTGCGCAGGCCGTAGGCATAGATCTCGTTGCGCCCGGCGCGGCCCACGAACGGGTTCGACTTCGGTGAGCGGTAGCTGCTCGACCCGCGCCCGCGCGGGTTGATGCGCAGCAGCTTGCCGAGCAGCGAGTCGAGGTTCTGCGCGCGGTTCTCGGGGTCTCCGCCCGAGCCGCCGTCCCCGGTGCCGATGTACAGGTAGCCGTCGGGCCCGAACACGAGGTTCCCGCCGTTGTGGTTGGGATACGGGTCGGCCATCGACATCACCTGCCGCCGCGAGGACTTGCTCGCGCGGTTCGCGCTGCGGCTGGAGCGGCGGAACTCCTGCACCTTCTCGTTGCCGTCGCGGCCGGTGAAGTACACGTAGAAGAGCCGGCTGCGCGCGTAGTCCGGCGCGAAAGCAAGGCCCAGCAGGCCCTGCTCGCCGCCGGCCGTGACGTCGCTGCTGATGTCGAGGAACGGCCGGCGCACTCGCTTACCGCCGGACAGGAGGCGGATGGTGCCGCCCTGCTCGACCACGAACACCCGGCGCGTGTCGCCGGGGGGAGCGGTCACGAGCACCGGGCGAGCTGAACGTGCCGATGCGCTTGAGGCTCACCCCGCGCTTGGCGGCGCCGGCACCGTCGTTCCCGCCCGTGGTCGTGCTGCTGGTCCGGGGGTCGCTGCGCACGCTCTGCGCCAGCTCGCTCTCGCCGATCTGGAGACCCACGATCAAAGCTCCTGTCAGCAGCAGCGGGACGCCCAGCAGGAGCGCGAACGTTCTGAGTCTCATGTGTGGGAGGTCGAGGGGCACCGGGGCAAGGGCTCCTCGGTGTTGTTAGCAGAGCGCCCGGCCAACCGCGCCGTATTGGACCGGGGGTTGCCGCTGGTGCCGTTACTACCCTAGAGGCGATGTTCATCTCCGAGCGCCGCCGCCGGCGCCGCTGGCCCATGCTGCTCGTCGCGGCGCTGATCCTCGTCGTGGGCGTCGCGGTCGCGGCGATCGTCATCCTCAGCAACCGCACCGAAGACGTGCACCGCGGGGACCAGGTGGAGTTCCAGGCGCCGCCGAAGCCGCCGGTCAAGGTCGACAAGGGCGTGGACTGGCCCGTCTACCACTACGACCTCGCGCACACCGCCTACCTCCCGGCGAAGATCGGGCCGCCGTTCAAGGAGCGCTGGCTCTTCAGCGGCCACGTGCTGATGGAGTTCCCGCCGATCATCGTCGACGGCAACCTCTACTTCATGCGCAACAACGGCGGCACCTACAAGCTCGATGCCGACACCGGCAAGGTGAAGTGGAAGACGCAGATCGGCCGGTTGTCGGCCACCTCGCCCGCCTTCTGGCGCAACCGCCTGTTCGTCACGTCCCTGTCGGGCAAGATCACCGCGCTGAGCGCCAAGCGCGGCAAGGTGCTGTGGCAGAAGACCCTCGGCAGCCGCACCGAGTCCTCGCCGATCGTGCGCCGCGGCGTGGTGTACTTCGGCAGCGAGGACGGCACGCTGTACGCGCTCTACGCCAAGACCGGCCGGGTCAAGTGGAAGTACCAGGCCTCCGGCGCGATCAAGGCCTCGCCCGCATTGAAGGGCTCCACCCTCTACGTCGGCGACTACAGCGGCCGGATGTACGCCGTGTGGGCTCGCACGGGGAAGGGACGGTGGTCGACGGGCACCTCCGGATCGAAGTTCGGCTTCGCCGCCGGGAACTTCTATTCGACGCCCGCCGTGGACTACGGCCGCGTCTACGCCGGCAACACCGACGGCAAGATGTATTCGTTCGGCGCGCGCACGGGCACGCTGGCGTGGTCGCACTCGACCGGCGGCTACGTGTACTCCTCCCCGCGCCGTGGCGAACGTCCCCGGCACCAAGCCGACCGTGTACTTCGGCTCCTACGACGGCAACCTGTACGCGCTCGACGCGCGCACCGGCTCCACGCGCTGGACCCACCGCGGGGGCGGGCGTATCTCCGGCGGCCCGTCGGTGGTCGGCCACGTCGTGTACTTCGCGGACCTCGACTCGAAGTCGACGTTCGGGGTCGACGCCCGCACCGGCGAGCGGGTGTTCCGGCGCAGCCGCGGCGCCTACAACCCGGTCGTGTCCGACGGCAAGCGCATCTACATGACCGGATTCGCGAGCGTCACGGCGCTCGAGCCGGTGAAGTGATCCCCCAACAAGGCTTCAAGGAGGAATCGAGATGACGAGCAGGACCCGCAGGACCGCAATCGGCACGGCGGTGGCGCTCGTGGCGCTGTCCGCGGCCGCAGCCCTGGCCCTGGCCGCTCCGATCGTAGGCACGAACGGCCCGGACACGCTGACCGGCACCGACGGGCCCGACCGCGTCGCTGGCGCGCGGCGGCGATGACGACCGTGGACGCCAAGGCGGGACGCGACCGCGTCCGTGCAGGCAAGGGCAACGACACCGTCGATGCCGGCTTCGGGCGCGACAGGGTGTGGGCCGGAGACGGCGACGACACCGTCAACGGCGGCCCTGGCCGCGACCTGATCTTCGCCCAGCGTGGAGTCGACACGGTGAACGGCGGCGACGGCGCCGACAACCTGTGGGCCCTGGCCCGCAAGGACGTCACGAACGCGCCCGGCGAGCCCGCGGACACGGTCAACGGCGAGGCCGGCCGCGACCGCATCCACGTGCGCGACGGCGAGCCGGACACGGTCACGTGCGGCGCGGGCTTCGACGTCGTCTACGCGGACTTCGACGACCTCGTCGCATCCGATTGCGACCGGGTCAAGCGCCACAAGCCGCGCTCGCACGACGACGACTCCGACGAGTCGTAGCTAGATCCGTACCGGGATGCCCGCGGCGCGGAGGTGCTCCTTCGCGTCGCGGACCCTGTACTGCCCGTAGTGGAAGATCGACGCGACGAGCACCGCGTCGGCGCGGCCTCGGTGATCGCCTCGGTCAGGTGTCGACAGCTCGCCGGCGCCGCCCGACGCGATCACCGGGATGTCGACGGCGTCGGCCACGGCCCGGGTGAGCTCGAGGTCGTAGCCGTCCTTGGTGCCGTCGCGGTCCATGCTGGTGAGCAGGATCTCCCCCGCCCCGCGCTCGGCGCCCTCGCGCGCCCATTCGACCACGTCGCGGCCGGTGGCCACGCGGCCGCCGTTGACGAAGACCTCGAACCCAGTCCCGTCGCGAACCCGGTGGCGACCGGTCGCCGCCGGCTCTTTTTGCGTCGATCGCGAGCACCACGCACTGCGCGCCGAACGTGTCGCGCCAGCTCGTCCATCAGCTCCGGTCGCGCGACCGCGGCCGAGTTCACGGAGACCTTGTCGGCGCCGGCGTCGAGCACGGCCTGCGCGTCCTCGCGCGAGCGGATGCCGCCCGCCGATCGTGAACGGGATGAAGACGTTGTCCGCGGTCCGCCGCGCGAGCTGCACGATCGTCTCGCGCTCCTCGTGCGAGGCGGTGATGTCGAGGAACACGAGCTCGTCGGCGCCCTCCGCGTCGTAGCGCTCGGCCAGCTCGACCGGGTCGCCCGCGTCGCGCAGGCCGACGAAGTTGGTGCCCTTGACGACGCGTCCCTTGTCGACGTCGAGGCAGGGGATGACGCGCTTGAGCACGCTCACCCGACTTCCTCCCCGAGCGCCAGGCGCGCCTCGGTGACCGAGAAGCGACGCTCGTAGAGCGCCTTGCCGACGATCACGCCCTTCATCTCCGGCGCCGGCAGCTCCGCCAGCGCGTCGAGGTCGGCCAGCTCGCCGATTCCACCGGAGCAGATCACGCGGACCTCCGCGGGCCGCTTCGCACACGCGTGCAAGCGCTTCCAGGTCGGGCCCCTGCATCGTCCCGTCGCGATCGACGTCGGTGTAGATGAAGCCGCCGGCGCCGCGTGACCGCAGATGCGGTCACGGCGTCCGGCGCGGCGATCGACGTGCTGCGTCCAGCCAGCCGCTGATGGCGACGCACTCCGTCGCGCACGTCCACCGCGATCCGCACGCGCTCACCGCCGCGCTCGATCATGCCTGTCGAGCATCTCCGGGTCTCGTGAACGCGACGGTGCCCGATCACCACGCGATCCGCGCCGGCCGCCCACGGCGTCGACGACCGCCTCGACCGTTGCGCAGCCCGCCGCCGAACTGCACCGGCACGCCGGCGCGCTCGCGCGATCCGCTCGAGGTGCTCGAGGTTGACGGGCTCGCCTTCGCGCGCGCCGTCGAGGTCGACGACGTGCAGCCACGTCGCGCCCTCGGCGACCCACCGGCGCGCGGCGTCGAGCGGGTCGTCGTCGTAGACCTTGCGGCGGTCGAAGTCGCCCTGCTCGAGCCGCACCGCCTTGCCGCCGAGGATGTCGATCGCGGGATAGAGGCGGGCACTGGCGCCCTAGGACGCGGCGCCGACGGCCGCGCAGATCGCGTGAAGTTGCGCAGCAGCCGCAGCCCGTGCACGCTCGACTTCTCCGGGTGGAACTGCACGCCGTAGACGTTGCTCACGCTCGACCGCGCAGCACGAAGGCGCTCGCCGTACTCGGCGTGCCGAGCACGTCGTCGCCCGTGACTCGCGCACCGGCGCGTAGCGAGTGCACGAAGTAGAACGGGCACTCGTCGGGCAGCTCCTCGACCAGCGCGGTGCGGTCGCTGCCACTTGACGATGTTCCAGCCGATGTGCGGCACCTTCAGCCCGGCGCGGCAGCCGTCGCACGCGGCCGCGCGAGCAGGCCGAGCCCCCACGCTCCCGTCGTTCTCGGTCGACGTCTCGAACAGCAGCTGCATCCCGAGGCAGATGCCGAGCATCGGCATGCCGCTCGGCGACGCAGCTCGCGCGATCAGGCTCGTCGAGCTCGAGGTCGCGCAGGTTGCGCCATCGCCTTCGGGAACGCGCCCACGCCGGGCAGCACGAGCACCGTCGGCGCGCGGATCTTGTCGTGGTCGTCGGTGATCACGGCGCCGCGCGCCCGCGCGCTCGAGCGCCTTCTCGACGGAGCGCAGGTTGCCCATGCCGTAGTCGATGATCGCGATGCGCGGGCCGCGCTCACAGCACGCCCTTGGTCGACGGCACCCCGGCGACGCGAGTCGTCGATCGCGACCGCCTGCGCGCAGCGCGCGGGCGAACGCCTTGAACGCCGCCTCGATCATGTGGTGGGCGTTCGTGCCCGCCAGCAGGCGCACGTGCAGCGTCAGCCGCGCGTTGTTCGCGACCGCGCGGAAGAACTCCTCGACGAGGTCCGTCTCGAAGCCGCCGATGGTGGCCTCCGGGATCGTGCCCTCGAACGACGCAGTAAGGGCCGGCCCGGACACGTCGATCGCGGACATGGCGAGCGCCTCGTCCATCGGCACGGTCGCGTCGCCGTAGCGCGTGATGCCGCTGCGGTCGCCGAGCGCCTCGGTCGAACGCCTGCCCGAGCACGATGCCGACGTCCTCGATCGTGTGGTGCGCGCCGGTCTCGAGGTCGCCGGAGGCGTCCACGTCGAGGTCGAAGCGCCCGTGGCCGCGCGAGCAGCGTCGAGCATGTGGTCGAAGAAGCCCACCCCGGTCGCAGCCGAGCACTCGCCGGAGCCGTCCAGCGCAAGCCGCAGGCGGATGCTGGTCTCGTCCGTGGAGCGCTCGATCTCGGCGGCGCGCGGTGGTGTGGTGATCGCCATCTCGTGTTCAGAAGGGCGTGGCCTAGTGGCCGTCCGCCCTCGCCTCCGCGGATTCCGCGTGTACGGGGAATCCCTCCGCCCGTGCGACGCTCGAAACGTAGGGCGCCAGCGTCCGCGCCGCCTCCGCGGGCAACCTTACCAGCGCCTGCCTGCGGCGAAAATCGCCGCTCCGAGCGGTCCGGAGAAGCGCGCGGCGCCGCCCGTGGGCAGCACGTGGTTGGAGCCGGCGACGTAGTCGCCGAAGGCCGCGCCGCCCGCGCCTCCCACGAACACGCACCCGCTGGCGCGCACCCGCTCGGCGAGCGATTCGGCATCCGCGCAGGCCAGCTCGAGGTGCTCGGGGGCGAACGCGTTCGCCAGGTCGACGGCGGCTTCGAGGTCGTCCGTGCGCACGAGCGCGAGCGGAGCGTCCTGGACCGAGTCGCGGCGCGCGGCGATGCCGGCGGCCTCCCGCTCGACCTGCTCGAGCAGCTCGGCGCTCGGCGAGGCCGCGGCCACGAGCGTGTCCGGGCCGTGCTCAGCCTGGGCCGCGAGGTCGAGCGCCACCACCCGCGGGTCGGCGTCGGCGTCGGCGATCACGAGCAGCTCGCTCGGCCCCGCGATGCCGTCGATCCCGACCAGCCCGGCGACCTGGCGCTTCGCCTCCTGCACGTAGGCGTTGCCCGGGCCGACGACCACGTCGACCGGCTCGACCGTGGCCGTGCCGTAGGCGAGCGCGGCGATCGCCTGCGCGCCGCCCATCAGGTAGACCTCGCGCACGCCGCAGAGCGCGCAGGCCGCGAGGATCACCGGGTTGGCCTCACCGTCGTGACCGGGCGGCGTGGCGACCGCGATCTCCGCGACGCCCGCCGCGCGCGCCGGCACGCAGCACATCACGACCGAGGAGGGGTACGCCGCACGCCCGCCCGGGACGTACGCGCCCGCCCGGCGCACGGGCAGCCCGCGGATCGTGACCGACTGGCCCTCCGTCATCTCGACGCTGAGGTCGCCGGACACCTCGGCCTGCGCCAGGCGCTCGACGTTCGCGATCGCGACGTCGAGCCCGACGCGCACGTCGCCATCGATGTCCTCGAGAGCCGCGGCGATGCGCTCCTCCGGCACGCGGAACTGCGCGGGCGCCGCCTCGCTGTCCCAGCGCAGGGTGAGCTCGTGGACCGCCCGGTCCCCGTGCTGCCGCACCTCGCGCAGGATCTCGGCGACGGCCGCCGTGACGTCGGCGGGCGGTGTCGACCAGGCCGCGCATCGCCTCGGCCACCGCGTCGATGTCGCCGCGCTCGCGCCCCTCGAGCGTGAAGTGCCTAGCCCGCATCAGCCGTCTCCTCGATGCGCCGCACGATGTCGTCGATCTCCCCCTGGCGCAGCTTGTGCGCGACGCGGTTGGCCACCAGGCGGGCGGTGCATTCCCCGATCACCTCGCGCACCTCGAGGTGGTTGTCGCGCAGCGTGCGCCCGGTGGCCGTGAGGTCGACGATGCCCTCGGCGAGCCCCGAGATCGGAGCCAGCTCGACCGATCCCTTGACCTCGATGACCTCGGCCTGGCGCCCGGACTCCTCGAACCAGCGGGCCGCGACCCGCGGGTACTTCGTCGCGATGCGCACCGCGCCGAGGCGGCGTTCGAGCTCGTCGGCGAAGTGATCGCCCGCCCGCGTCGCCACCACCATGCGGCAGTGCCCGTATCCGAGGTCCAGCAGCTCGTACACGACGCGCTCGTGCTGCTCCATCAGCACGTCCTTGCCGGTGATGCCGATGTCGACGGCGCCGGCCTCCACATAGGTGGGAACGTCGCTGGGCCGCATCGTCACGAGCGTCATCTGCTCGCCCGGGAACAGCAGCGAGCGCGAGTCGCGCGCGCAGCGGCGCGGTATCCACCCCGATGCGGTCGAGCAGGTCGAGGGTGTCGCCGAACAGGGAGCCACCCGGGACGGCGAGGCGCAGCGGTGCGGCCGGCGCGGCGTTCACGGTCCCGTCTCCATCGCGCGGCGCTCCTCCTCGGCCTGGGCGACGTGCATCCGCTCGACGTACAGCGCGAAGCCGCACGCCGGCACCCTGCGCCCGAAGCGCCCGATCAGCTCGTCGTAGCGCCCGCCCCCGCCGATCACGTGGCCGAGCGCCGGGTCGTACACCTCGAAGATGGCGCCGGTGTAGTAGCCGAGGTCGCGCACGAGCCCGAGGTCGAAGATCACCCGGTCGGCCAGGTCGCGCTGTGCGAGGCCGGCCGCGACGTCGGCGAGCCGCGAGATCGGCGCACGCACATCGTCGCCGCCCAGCTCGATCGCGCGCTCGATCACCTCGGCGCCGCCGCGCAGCTGCGGCAGGTCGACCAGCGTGCGCTTGCGCTGGTCGGGTAGCTCGAGCTCGTCCACCCGCTGCTCCAGCTCCACCAGGTTGTGGCGCGCGAGCGCCTCGATCAAGGAGTTCGCGTCCCCCGGGCCGACACCCATCGCCTGCAGCAGCGCGCCGAACAGACCGGCGTCGCCGAGGCCGATGCGCGTGCGCGGCAGCCCGCCGGCGTCGAGCGCGGCGCTCAGCACCTCGAGCACGTCGACCGTGCCGCCCGGCGCCTCGGCCCCGATCAGCTCGATCCCGGCCTGCAGGAACTCACGCTGCTGCCCGCGCTGCGGTCGCACCGCACGGTACGCGTGCGACACGTAACAGAAGCGCAGCGGCAGGTCCGAGTCGGTGTAGCGCGTGGCGACCAGCCGCGCGATCGGGATCGTCATGTCGGAGCGCAGCGCGAGCACCTGGCCGTGCTCGTCGAACAGCCGGTAGGAGGCGCCCGCGGCCCGTTCGTCGCCCTGCACGAGGACGTCCTCGTATTCCATTGTCGGAGTCCACACCTCCCCGTACCCGAACCGCTCGAACGTCTGGAGCAGGTTGGTGGAGAGGCGGCGCAGCTCCCGCATCTCGTCGGGCAGGATGTCGCGCGTCCCGGGCGGGATCGGAAAGGTCACGGTGCGGCCCTCAGCTCTGGTTCCGGGTTACGCCGATACGCGATCGGTCGAGACGCGCTCGATGCGCGCGCCCAGCTCACGCAGGCGGTCGTCGATGCGCTCGTAGCCACGGTCGATCTGGCCGACGTTGCCGATCTCCGACACGCCCTCCGCGCACAGGCTGGCGATGAGCATCGCCATGCCGGCCCTGATGTCGGGGCTCTCCATGCGCTCGCCATGAAGCCGGCTCGGGCCGTGCACGATCGCCCTGTGGGGATCGCAGACCATGACCCGAGCGCCCATTGGGATGAGCTTGTCGACAAAGACGAGGCGGTTCTCGAACATCTTCTCGTGTATCAGGACGACACCCTCGGCCTGCGTCGCGACCGCGAGCGCGATGCTGGTGAGGTCCGCGGGGAAGGCGGGCCAGGGGCCGTCGTCGATCGCGGGGATCGCGCCGCCCGCGTCGTCGCGCACGCGCAGCCGCTGCTCCGGCGGGATGATCAGGTCGGCGCCGTCGTGGTGCGACTTGAGGCCGAGTCGCTCGAACACCATCCGGATCATCTTGAGGTCGTCCGGCACGGTGTCCTTGATGCGCATCTCGCCGCCGGTGACCGCTGCGAGCGCCATGAAGCTACCCACCTCGATGTGGTCGGGCGCGATGTCGACGTGGGCGCCGCGCAGCCGCCTGCGGCCGTGCACGGTGAGCACGTTGGACCCGATGCCGTCGATGCGCGCTCCCATCTGTACCAGCAGGCGGGTGAGGTTCTGCACGTGCGGCTCGGATGCGGCGTTGCGGATCGTCGTGGTGCCCTGCGTCAGCGCCGCCGCCATCAGCGTGTTCTCGGTCGCCATCACGCTCGCCTCGTCCATGAAGAAGTCACAGCCGCGCAGGCCGTGCGGCGCCCACATCTCGTACACGCGGTCGAGGTGCACCTGCGCGCCGAGCGCGCGCAGCGCGTCGAGGTGCGGATCGAGCCGGCGCCGCCCGATGAAGTCGCCGCCCGGAGGCGGGATGCGGGCCTCGCCGGTGCGCGCCAGCAGCGGCCCCGCCAGCAGGAACGACGCCCTGATGCGCTTGGCCAGCTCGGCGTCGACGTCGGCGCTCGATATCGAGGAGGCGCGCAGCGCGACCTCGTGTTCGTCGCGCCACGTGACGCTCACGCCCAGGTCCTCGAGCAGCGCGAGCATCGACTCGACGTCGCGGATGCGCGGGACGTTGCCGACCACCAGCTCCTCCTCGGTCAGCAACGACGCCGCGAGGATCGGCAGCGCAGCGTTCTTGTTGCCCGCCGGCACGACGGTGCCGGAGAGCGGATAACCACCTTCTATTACGAACTTGTCCAAATCGGCCGCCGGGTTGAGGCTCTCGAAGGGTAACAGTGCGGCTCCGGGCAAAAAACTCCTGCAATAGAGCGGCGTGACGAACTGATCACTGCCACCTCCCGCCCGCTTTCGCCCACTCCACCAGATGGTCGACGCTGCAGAAGCCGTCGGGGATGCGGTGCTCACCGCGGTGGCGCACCAGGACCAGGTGGCCGTCGTCGAGCTGGGCGCCGCAATGGGCGCACGTGCGCGTGGTGTCGGTGCCGGTGGGCTCGAGCGGCTCGCCCGCCTCCCAGTGGGGGCCCTGCATCGCCCACGGCACCACGTGCTCGAGGCGGCAGAAGACGGCGCCGCGGTCGCCGGCGTGCTCGGCCAGCCGGAAGCCGTCGGTCGGCTCGACCGGATTGCCGCACCAGGTGCACTTGACGTTGCCCGGCGGGGCCATCGACTGGGTTGCTCCTCCTCGGGTAGATTCCGGCCGATGCCCGACCGGCCCCGGATTATCGTGCTCGAGGGGGACCAGACCGGACAGGAGCTGCTCGAGCAGGCGCTGCGGCTGCTGGAGGCGGACGTGTGCGGCGTCCCCGTGGACCTCGAGTACTACGACCTCTCGCTGGAGAACCGCCGCCGCACGCAGAACGAGGTGGTGCTGGCCGCCGCCCACGCGATGCAGGAGGCCGGCTACGGCATCAAGGCCGCCACGATCACCCCCGAGGGCGCCGAGGACGTGGGCAGCCCCAACAAGATCCTGCGGGAGGCGGTCGACGGGAAGGTCATCATCCGGGCCGGCCGCCGCATCCCGGGCGTGACGCCCATTGGCGGAGTGCACCATCCCGTGTCGGTCGTGCGCATGGCGGTCGAGGACGCCTACGGCGCCGAGGAGCGCCGCGCCGGCGAGAACGGCGACGAGGTCGCGTTCCGCACGGAGCGCGTGCACCGGTCGGTGTGCCGGGCCGTGGCCGAGTACGCGTTCCGTACCGCCGAGCGCACCCACGCGCGCGTCTACGGCGGGCCGAAGTGGACCGTCAGCCCCGTGTACGAGGGGATGCTGAAGGAGGAGCTCGACTCCGCGGCCGGCCGGTTCCCCGACGTGCCGTACCAGCCGCAGCTGATCGACGTGACGTACGCCGGGCTCGTCGGCGGCGTGCCGTCGGAGGCCCCACTCGTGATCCCCGCGCTCAACCGCGACGGCGACTGCCTCTCGGAGCTGGTGCTGGCCCTGTTCGGGTCGATCGCGGGGGCGGAGTCCGTGCTGCTCTCGTTCGACGAGGACCTGCGCACCACCGTGGTCATGACCGAGGCCCCGCACGGGACGGCGCCCGCGCTGCAGGGCAAGGACATCGCGAACCCGATGGCGATGATCCTCGCGGTCGCGGCGCTGCTGCGCTACCTCGGCGAGGCGGGCCACCCGCACGCGGCGACCGCCTCGCGCGCCGCGTACGAGGCGGTGCTGGAGGCGGCGGCCGCGGGAATCCGCACGCCGGACCTCGGCGGCCACGCCTCGACGTCGGAGCTGACCGACGAGGTGATCGCGCGGGTGCGCACCAAGCTCGAGATCTGGAAGAGCCTCGGCGGGGAGCCCCGGAGCTGAGCGAGACCGCGGTCCGCTCGGGCGACGTGTCGTTGGCGGTCGAGGAGGCCGGGGACGGCTCCGCGCCCGCTCCGCCGCTGGTGCTCGCGCACGGGCTGACGGCGACCCGGCGTTACGTGGTGCACGGGTCGCACGCGCTGGAGCGCGCCGGCCATCGCGTCGTCTCGTACGACGCTCGCGGGCACGGCGAGTCGGATCCGGCGCCGGATCCGGGCGCGTATGAATATTCCGACCTCGTCGGCGACCTGGAGGCGGTGCTCGACAAGCGCCGGCTCGAGCGCGTGGTGCTGGTCGGGGCCTCGATGGGCGCGGCGACGACGCTCGCGTTTGCGTTGGCGCATCCGGAGCGGGTCGCCGCGCTGGTCCAGATCACGCCTGCGCACCTCGGATTGCCGCAGACCGACCCGGCCGAGCTGGCGCGCTGGGACGCGCTGGCCGAGGGACTCGAGCACGGTGGCGTGGACGGTTTCATGCGCGCCTACGGCGAGCCGCCCGTCGAGCCGAGGTTTCGAGGGTTGATCGTGGACGCAATCAGACAGCGGATCTCCCGCCACCGGCACCCGGAGGCGGTTGCGGCTGCGCTCAGGGTGGTGCCGCGCTCGACCGCGTTCGACGGCGTCGTGGCGCTCGAGCAGCTCACGGTCCCGACCCTGATCGTGGCGAGCCACGACGAGCTGGACCCCGAGCACCCGTACGAGGTCGCGCAGGTATATGCGGAGCGGATCGAGGGCGCCGAGCTGATCAGCGAGCAGCCGGGCGCCTCTCCGCTGGCCTGGCGGGGCGCGCAGCTGTCGCGCGCGATCATGTCGTTCCTGGAGCGGGCGGCGGTGGTGGCATGAGCCCAGCCCGTCTCAGAAATTTGGCTATTTCATGCGGATTCAGGTAGGTTCTTGCAACTTCGTATGCAGAACAGGTGTTCTGTCCGAACCCCTTCCTAGCCTACGAACCTATGTTCTGGAATAGAGAAGAGATCAACGTTCCATCGATCAGCGTTCCGTCCCCCACCGCTCAGGCCCGCCTGCGGGCAGAGCTGCGCGATCGCCTGCGGCTCGCGGCGGAGTTCGCGACCCTCGGCGCGTACGAGCTCACCGAGCCGGCGCCCGAGGCCCATGGCGACACGCCCCACGCTCGCGACGGCGCTCCCACCCGGCGGGTGTTCCTGTTCTCACGGGTGCCCGAACCGCGGTGTGCGCACTTGCCCGAGGCGACCGAGGTGTGTCCGGCGACGTCGGCTTCACGCATCGCACGGCACGTCCGTCCGGTTGAGCGGCGGCGCGTGGCGCGCAGGCGCGGCGGCATCGCAGCGACGCAGCAGCCCTGCACCGTGTCGGCGGTCGAGACGGCCAAGAGCCGTCCCGCCCGCTAGCCGGCGTCGAGGCTGCGCAGCAGTTCGCGCCCGGTTTCGAGCGCTCGCTCGACGGTGGGCGGGTCGATGTTCGCGTACGTGTCGGTGGGCCAGTGGTAGTTGGGAATGGTGTCGCCCTGTGCGAGCAGGGTGACGGCGTCCCAGCCCCGCGCGCGCATCGGTGTCGCATCGGTCGGTAGCCCGGGCGTGGTGCGCGCCGGGACCAGGCCCAGGTCGGGCCGGCGCTGCGCGATTGCCGCGAGGAGGTCCACGAGCCGCTGCGATGCAGGCCTGTTCACCGTCGCGCTGCCCTCGCGCAGGATGTAGGTGAGCGGCGCGGGGCCGCCGACCGTGTCGAAGTTGACGAACGTGGTCTCCTGTGCGCGCAGCGTGTGGCGGCGCGCGTATGCCTGTGCGCCGAGCAGGCCGGACTCCTCGCAGCTCGTGATGAGCACGTCGACCTCCGTGTGCTCGAGCGGCGCTGCCGCACATTCCGCCGCGAGCTGCATCGCGACCGCGGCCCCGGATGCGTTGTCGCTGGCGCCGGGGACGTCCTCGCCGCGCAGCTCACGTTCGGCCAGCATGGCGAGGGACAGGACCATTCCGCCGAGCGCGGCGGCGTGCAGTCCACGGCCTCCGGGAGCGCGCCGCACGAGCGGGCCCGCGGTCAGCAGCAATGTGGAAATAGCCGGGATTTGCAGGAGTTTCGCGAGGTGCGGGACGATCGCGGGATGGAACAGCGCGCCCGAGCGGCTGGTGTCCAGGTGACCGACGAGGCACACCCTCTGGCGCGCGGGCCCGGCTGCGGGGACGTGGCCGATCACGTTCACGCTGGGCTCGGTGCTGAGCGCATCGGACAACGGTGTCCAGCGCAGATCACCCTCGAGCGCGCCGGCGATCGCGCTGCCGGCGGCGAGCGCAGTGCCGGCCCTGCGCATTGCGCGGCTGGCCGAGCGCTGCAGCAGCCCGCCGGCCAGCGAAGCGCCGAACAGCAGGGCGTACGGCTTGGCGAACGTGGAGTAACCGTCGAACTCCTCGGTGCGCGCCTCCACCCGGCGCTCGCGCAACCAGCCGGCGAGCTGATCGGCGGCGAGCTTCTCGCTGTCCGAGCAGGGGCGCCGCGGGCCGATGTCGTCGGCCAGCATGCGGATCACCTGGAGGGCCTCCTGCACCGTCGGCGTTGCAGTTTCGACACTCATAGCGCAGCAACACTACCGCGGGTCTGTCGCGGTACCACCACGAAAAAGCGGGCCGTCCGCAGACGACCCGCTGAATGAATTAAACGGCGGCGACCTACTCTCCCGGGCCCTTGCGGGCCAAGTACCATCGGCGCTGAGAGGCTTAACTTCTCTGTTCGGAATGGGAAGAGGTGTTTCCCTCTCGCTATAGCCACCGAAACCGGTGCCCGGACGGTCGCGCAACCGTCCGGTATGTGAGACCCGGAGCTTCGCCGGGCCCTGAAAACTGCACAGCGGCCATTACCAAACGAGGGATCTTAGAAAAATCCGTCAAGCCCTCGGCCTATTAGTACACGGTCCGCTGAGCGCATTACTGCGCTTACACGGCCGGCCTATCAACCTGGTGGTCTTCCAGGGGCCTTACTCCCTCAAGGGGATGGGAGAACTCATCTCAAGGTGGGCTTCCCGCTTAGATGCTTTCAGCGGTTATCCCGTCCGGACGTAGCTAGCCTGCAATGCCCTTGGCAGGACAACAGATACACCAGAGGTCCGTTCGTCCCGGTCCTCTCGTACTAGGGACGACTCCTTTCAATTCTCCAACGCGCACGGCAGATAGGGACCGAACTGTCTCACGACGTTCTGAACCCAGCTCGCGTACCGCTTTAATGGGCGAACAGCCCAACCCTTGGGACCTGCTACAGCCCCAGGATGCGACGAGCCGACATCGAGGTGCCAAACCGGGTCGTCGATGTGGACTCTTGGACCCGATAAGCCTGTTATCCCCGGAGTACCTTTTATCCGTTGAGCGACGGCGCTTCCACTTGCTACCGCCGGATCACTAAGCCCTACTTTCGTACCTGCTCGACCTGTCAGTCTCGCAGTCAAGCTCCCTTATACCTTTACGCTCTGCGCACGGTTTCCAATCGTGCTGAGGGAACCTTTGGGCGCCTCCGTTACATTTTGGGAGGCGACCGCCCCAGTCAAACTGCCCGCCTGACACTGTTCACCACCCGGCTTACGGCGTGGTGTTAGAAGCCCAGAACACCAGGGGTGGTATCTCAAGGTTGGCTCCACAGCAGCCGCAGCCACTGCTTCATAGCCTCCCACCTATCCTGAACGAGGTGTCCCGAACTCCAATATCAAGCTGCAGTAAAGGTTCACGGGGTCTTTCCGTCTTGCCGCGCGTACTCGGCATCTTCACCGAGACTACAATTTCACCGAGCCCCTCGTTGAGACAGCGCCCAAGTCGTTACGCCATTCGTGCAGGTCGGAACTTCGCTGATCTCCGCGTTTCCGCGAAGGGCAGACTATCCCTTCACCTCACCAGTCACCCTTAGGAGTTCTACGCGATCCTTGTCGGTCGCTACTCCTTAGGTGTCCTATTACTGCGATGAGGGCCGGCGTGTTGTACGGCGCATGGATTTGCGGCTGAGCCGCAGAGCACCGCACCTCTCCTTTCGGATCAGTCGTTACGGGGTCACTAGGACTTCCCTCGGGATTACCCGCTGTCGGATGACAGGGAGGGCTTCCCCGATATGAGCCGGTCTGCTGTCGCTCCTCGCGGAGCGACGGGGCAAGTTTTCCTTACCCGACAAGGAATTTCGCTCGGACCTTACCTATTAGCTAGGTGGACAACGCCTTCCTTTGAACGTCGTCCCTGCATGTCGCCATGCAGATGGGACCATATCTTCACCCTGTGTCCAGGGTGTTCGGCGTATGGCCTCTGAGGATTCTGATCAGATCGTGTCTGGGCTTCTTGTGATTCATCTGCTCCGTTATCCGGGCAATCCGAATCAGACCGTCAGCTGTGAGGTGGTGCCCTGCGGCAACCAACTCGACGCACTCGGCGAACCTCGTGAAGTCGTGCTTCTTGGAGGTGCGCAAAGCGTGCTTGCGGAAGAACGGGATCACCGTTCCAAGCAAGTCGTCTCGCCTACTGACGTGGTACTGCATCAGGTCCTCTCGGTGGTTGTCGTGCCGCGCGTTGCGGTGTAGCCGGCCGACGCCGAAGAACTCCTTGAGCTCTTCGAGCGCCTGCGTACTACTCGCACCTTGCGTCACCACAAACCGGTGGAAGACCTGATAGCCGGTTCTGTAGCCGCGCCGGCTTGTCCGGTTTGGTTGCCGAACAAAGCCGATCGAGAAGCATCCTTCTCCGTCTACAAAACCGATAACCCAGCCCGTTCTGATCAGCCTTTCCTGCTGATTTTCCGCACCGTTCGGATTGTCACTGCCCACGGAAACCCTCCTTGGTGGAGAGTCACTCTAGGACGAGTACCGGACGGATACTCGGGTTTTCCAGCATATAGCCGAATGCACTTGTCACATTACTGTGACAAGGGGCAACGATTTGAGTCACCTTAGGACCGTTATAGTTACGGCCGCCGTTTACCGGGGCTTAGCTTCACTGCCTCGCCACTCCGAAGAGTGGCTAACAACTCCGCGTAACCTTCCGGCACCGGGCAGGCGTCAGCCCCTATACGTCGTCTTGCGACTTAGCAGAGGCCTGTGTTTTTGGTAAACAGTCGCTTGGGCCTTTTCACTGCGGCCCCCTCGGGCTCCGGCAGCAAGTGCCTTCACCCTACCGGGGCGCCCCTTCTCCCGAAGTTACGGGGCAATTTTGCCGAGTTCCTTAACGAGGGTTATCTCGATCACCTTGGCATTCTCTGCCTGTCCACCTGTGTCGGTTTTGGTACGGGCACGTGCATCCTCCCTAGAGGTTTTTCTTGGAGGTATGGCGTCGGGGACTCGCCGGCCTTCCGGCCAGCTGACATCGCGCCTCGCATCAACACGCCCGCGGATTTACCTACGGGCGCTAACTACGCGCTTGTCCCAGGACGACCATCGCCTGGGTTCCCCTAGCCTTCCTCGTCACCCCATTGGTCAAGCGGATGCGACGTGGTACGGGAATATCAACCCGTTGGCCATCGACTACGCCTTTCGGCCTCGCCTTAGGTCCCGACTAACCCTGAGCAGACGAACTTTACTCAGGAAACCTTGGACAATCGGTGGAGGAGATTCTCACTCCTCTTTCGTTACTCATGCCGGCATTCTCACTTCACACGCCTCCACGGCTCGCTTCCGCGGCCGCTTCGCTGGCGTATGAACGCTCTCCTACCGCTCGAAAGATCCCGAAGGATCAATCGAACCCACAGCTTCGGTGGCTAGCTTGAGCCCCGTTACATTGTCCGCGCCCGAACACTTGACCAGTGAGCTGTTACGCACTCTTTCAAGGGTGGCTGCTTCTAAGCCAACCTCCTGGTTGTCTCGGCATTCGAACATCGTTTCCCACTTAGCTAGCACTTTGGGACCTTAGCTGGTGGTCTGGGTTGTTTCCCTCTCGACCGTGAAGCTTATCCCCCACGGACTGACTGCCCGGGTACACATCAATGGTCTTCGGAGTTTGTCTGAAGTCGGTAACCGGGTAAGGCCCCTAGTCCAAACAGTGCTCTACGGCCACGATGCAATTCACCGGACGCTATACCTAAATATATTTCGGAGAGAACCAGATATCCCCAAGCTTGATTAGCCTTTCACTCCGACCCACAGGTCATCCGCCCAGTTTTCAACCTAGGTCGGTTCGGTCCTCCACGAGGTCTTACCCTCGCTTCAACCTGCCCATGGGTAGCTCGCTTGGCTTCGGGTCTACCGCCTGCGACTAAATCGCCCTGTTCGGACTCGCTTTCGCTACGGCTCCGCTCATCGCTTAACCTCGCCACAGACGAGTAACTCGCCGGCTCGTTCTGCAAAAAGCACGCCGTCACAGCTTGCGCTGCTCCGACCGCTTGTAAGCACACGGTTTCAGGTACTATTTCACTCCCCTTCCGGGGTACTTTTCACCTTTCCCTCACGGTACTAGTCCGCTATCGGTCACCAGGTAGTACTTAGCCTTGGAGGGTGGTCCCCCCAGGTTCAGACCGCGTTTCACGGGTGCGGTCCTACTCAGGAACATCTGCGGAAGGCCGCTCGTTTTCGTCTACGGGACGCTTGCCCTCTGTGGTGCACGGTTCCACGTGCTTCGACTAACGAACGACTTTGTAACTTCCGCCGAGCCAGGCACGGCTCGGAACAGACGTCCTACAACCCCCAGCACGCAACGCGTGCCCGCTTACACGTGCCGGGTTTGGGCTCATCCCTTTTCGCTCGCCACTACTCAGGGAGTCTCGGTTGATTTCCTTTCCTCGGGGTACTGAGATGTGTCACTTCCCCCGCTTACCTTCCTGCGCCTATGTGTTCAGCGCAGGATGACGCCGCATTACCGGCGCCGGGTTTTCCCATTCGGAGATCCCCGGGTCAAAGGCTGTTCAGCGCCTAACCGGGGCTTATCGCAGCCGTCCACGTCCTTCATCGGCTCCTGGTGCCAAGGCATCCACCGCATGCTCTTAATATCTTGACGGTGATCTTTCTCCGAACGGTTTTCACCGTCCGGAAACAGATAACTCGATGGTTTTGGCCATCTGTGCAGTTTTCAAGGTCCGGCGAGAGGCGCCTGAACGCGGACATATGACCGCGCCGGTCTCTCAAAACTAAACAGCATGCAGGCCCGAGGGCCTCTTCCAAGCTCGGTCGACGTTTCAGGACACCGGGCGCGAGCAAGCTCGAGCCGGCGCTACCTGTTCCCCTATGGGGCTCAGGCTCCCTAGAAAGGAGGTGATCCAGCCGCACCTTCCGGTACGGCTACCTTGTTACGACTTCACCCCAATCGCCAGCCCCACCTTCGACGGCTCCCTCCCTTGCGGGTTAGGCCACCGGCTTCGGGTGTTGCCGACTTTCGTGGTGTGACGGGCGGTGTGTACAAGACCCGGGAACGTATTCACCGCGGCGTTGCTGATCCGCGATTACTAGCAACTCCACCTTCATGGAGGCGAGTTTCAGCCTCCAATCCGAACCGAGACCGCCTTTAAGGGATTCGCTCCACCTCGCGGTATCGCAACCCTCTGTAGCGGCCAATGTAGCACGTGTGTAGCCCTGGGCATAAGGGGCATGATGACTTGACGTCGTCCCCACCTTCCTCCGGTTTGTCACCGGCAGTCTCCTATGAGTCCCCGACATTACTCGCTGGCAACATAGGACAGGGGTTGCGCTCGTTGCGGGACTTAACCCAACACCTCACGGCACGAGCTGACGACAGCCATGCACCACCTGTGAAGGTGCCCCGAAGGGAGACCGTGTTTCCACGGCTGTCACCTACATGTCAAGCCCAGGTAAGGTTCTTCGCGTTGCGTCGAATTGAACCACATGCTCCGCTGCTTGTGCGGGTCCCCGTCAATTCCTTTGAGTTTTAGCCTTGCGGCCGTACTCCCCAGGCGGGGCACTTAATGCGTTAGCTTCGGCACAGGAGGAGTCGACACCTCCCACACCTAGTGCCCATCGTTTACGGCGTGGACTACCAGGGTATCTAATCCTGTTCGCTCCCCACGCTTTCGCGCCTCAGCGTCAGTACCGTTCCAGCGAGCTGCCTTCGCCATTGGTGTTCCTCCTGATATCTGCGCATTTCACCGCTACACCAGGAATTCCACTCGCCCCTTCCGGACTCTAGCCAGACAGTTTCCAGCGGCATTCACAGGTTGAGCCTGTGACTTTCACACCGGACTTATCTGGCCGCCTACGCGCGCTTTACGCCCAATGATTCCGGACAACGCTAGCCCCCTACGTATTACCGCGGCTGCTGGCACGTAGTTAGCCGGGGCTTCTTGTGGAGGTACCGTCACTCCGGACCGCTATTCGCGACCGGAGCTTCGTCCCTCCTGAAAGAGGTTTACAACCCGAAGGCCTTCTTCCCCCACGCGGCGTTGCTGCGTCACACTGTCGTGCATTGCGCAAGATTCCCCACTGCTGCCTCCCGTAGGAGTCTGGGCCGTGTCTCAGTCCCAGTGTGGCTGATCGTCCTCTCAGACCAGCTACCCATCGAAGCCTTGGTGAGCCGTTACCTCACCAACAAGCTAATGGGCCGCGGGCCCATCCCGAAGCGGAGGCCGAAGCTTCCTTTGCTCACTGTCCTTATGGACGGTGACCACATCCGGTATTAGCCCGGGTTTCCCCGGGTTGTCCCGGTCTTCGGGGCAGGTTACCCACGTGTTACTCACCCGTTCGCGGCTTTGCCCCAGGCCGAAGCCTGGTTCGTCGCCCCACTTGCATGTGTTAAGCACGCCGCCAGCGTTCGTCCTGAGCCAGGATCAAACTCTCCGTGAAAGTACTGCGAGTCATCCGCAGGCCGGCGCCCGAAGGCCCCGCCCCACGGCTCCTCATTCAATTACGAAGAGCCTGTCACCTCGGAGTGGTGCCCGTACACCGGGCACCGCGAGAGTGACGGTTCAGTGTTGTAACTCGCCCAAACGGCCGGCTTGTAAGGCCGCCCGAGTGGCGAGGTCGAACCTGGACGCGATCCGAATCCAGTCCGCCCGAAGGCGGGCTCGAATCGGAGCGCACATGCTGTTTAGTTTTCAAAGACCGCAGCCCTCTCGAGCTGTGCCCCTTCGAAGCGGTTCCGGAGACGAAAAAGGCCTCTCGGCAGAGAGGCCCGTGGAGCAGCGCCGTGTGGCGCTCTTCCTCAGTCGACTCTCAGCCTGGTCGTATCCGATCTCCCAACTGCCACTTAGGGCAACAAGTGAGTGTAGCAATGATTTTGGGCTTCCTGAAGCCGCCTTGCGGGCTTCAGGGCCAATTCACGTGCCACACCGGCCGCGGACTATAGCGGTCGCGTCGGAGGATCGCGGGGGCCGGCCGGAAGGCTGCTAGCCGCCGACCATAATCCGCCGGAATTTGCGGCGTCCCACCTGGAGGACGGCTCCCGCGAGCCGGTCCACCGGGATGTCGAGATCGCCCTCCGTCAGCGGGTTCCCGTCAAGCCGCACCCCGCCCTGGGCCAGGAGCCGGCGGGCCTCGCTGCGGGACGTGCCGAAGTGGTCGGCCAGCAGCGCGGGCAGGTGTACGAGGCCGTTTTCCAGCTCGACGCGCGACAGCGCGACCTCCTCCACCTCCTCCGGCGCCCGGTGCTCCTTGTGCACCCGGTCGAACTGGGCCTCGGCCCCGGCGGCGGCTTCGGGCCCGTGAAACCGCTCCACGATGCGCCGCGCGAGTGTCCGCTTCTGCTCCACCGGGGGCCGGCCGGGATCCATCTCCTCCCCCAGCAGCAACTCGTAATAGGTCCCCATCGCCGCGTCCGGGACGCTCATCAGCTTGCCGAACATCTCGTCGGGCGGGTCCGTCACCCCCACGTAGTTGCCGAGCGACTTGGCCATGCGGCGCTCGCCGTCGAGCCCAGGCAGGATCGGCGTCGTCAGGATCGCCTGCTGGGGCCGGCCATAGGCCTGCTGGACGTCGCGTCCGAGCAGCAGGTTGAACTTCTGGTCGGTCCCCCCCAACTCGACGTCCGCGTTCACCGCCACGGAGTCGTACCCCTGGAGCACCGGATACAGAAGCTCGAGCAGCGACACCGGCTGGTTCTCCGCGAGCCGCTTGGAGAAGTCGTCGCGCTCGGTCACACGCGCGAGCGTCACGTTGCGCACGAGCCGGAAGAGGTCGTCCATCGGCATGTCGAGCCATTCACCGTTGCGCCGCACCTCCGTGCGCGCGGGGTCGAGCACCTTGAACGCCTGCTCCTGAAAGGTGACCGCGTTGCGGTCGATCTCCTCGGGGTCGAGCACGGGACGCAGCGCGGAGCGACCGGACGGGTCCCCGACCCTGCCGGTGAAGTCGCCGATGATCAGGACCACGTCGTGGCCGGCGTCCTGGAACTCGCGCAGTTTCTGCAGCACCACCGTGTGGCCGAGGTGGATGTCCGGGGCAGTCGGGTCGATGCCGAGCTTCACCCGCAGCGGCCGCCCTTCGCGGGCAGCGCGCTCGAGCTTGCGCTCGAGCTCTCCCTGCGGGAGCGAATCGACGGCGTTTCGCTCCAGGAATGCTGCGGTTTTCGGGGCGTCCGAACCGGAGGAGGGCATGGCGGCCAATGCTAGACTCTCGCCTTCGTTCGGGCTGGCCATGCATGATCCTGCGCCGCATCGCCGGTTGTTTTCCGAGCCGCCGCCGTGCCGTGAGATCCCACCGGATGTCGCTCCTCAAAGGCCCGCGTGTGGCTTCCTTTTGAATGGCGGATGAGCAGCAAACAAGCCCTCGTCGCGAGCCAGCCTCCGGCGCCGTAGCGCGGCCGACGCGAGAAAGTCCCTACGCCGCGGACGACGACCAGCACCCCGCCGGCCGGCCGCGGCTCAACAAGCTGCGCCTGGCGATCACGCTGCTCGGGCTGACCGTGCTCGCCCTGGTCTCGACGGTCTTCGGGATGATGATGGCCGTCGCCCAGGACCTGCCCCAGCTCGAGTCCCAGAACGAGTTCCGCCAGGCGCGCAACTCCGTCCTCTACGCCACCGGACCCGGTGGCAAGAAGATCCGGTTGGCCACGCTGACGGGCGCCGAGAATCGCATCCTGGTCGACTCCGGCGACATCTCGTCGAACGTGAAGCGGGCGGTCGTCGCGATCGAGGACGAGCGCTTCTACCACCACAAGGGCGTGGACTACAGGGGCATCGCGCGTGCGCTGTGGGAGGACGTCCGCCGCCAGCGCGCCGCGCAGGGTGCCTCCACCATCACGCAGCAGTTCGTCAAGAACGCGCTGGTCGCGCAGAAGAATCGCTCGCTCTTCCAGAAGCTGAAGGAGGCGGCGCTCGCCTACCAGCTGGAGCGCAAGTGGACCAAGGAGAAGATCCTCACCGAATACCTCAACACCGTGTACTTCGGTGAGGGCGCGTACGGCATCGAGTCGGCCGCGCGCGTCTACTTCGGCTGGAACCACCCCGGTTGCGAGCCCAAGTGCGCGTCCGTCCTCGAGCCGGCCGAGGCCGCGCTGCTGGCGGGCATGATCGCGTCGCCCAGCTCGTACAGCCCCGTGCAGAATCCCGCGCTCGCGCTGGAACGACGCAACCTCGTGCTGCAGATGATGCAGGACCAGACGCTGATCACCTCGAGCGAGCGGGCCGTGGCCGAGCGCCAGGCCCTGCCGCCCCGCAGCCAGATCCAGACCCCGAAGAAGATCAGCCTGGCCCCCTACTTCACCGCCTGGATCGAGGACCAGCTGGTGGACCGGTACGGAAGCGGTAACGCCTTCGCCGGCGGCCTGAAGATCCGCACGACGCTCGACCTCGAGCTGCAGAAGGCGGCGGAGCAGGCGATCGCAACCCACCTGGGAGGGATCGGGCCGAGCGCGGCGCTCGTCGCGATCGACAACGACACCGGCGGCATCAGGGCGATGGTCGGTGGCTCCGACTTCAACCAGCGCCCGTTCAACCTCGCCACCCAGGGCCGCCGGCAGCCGGGCTCCTCCTTCAAGCCGTTCACGTTGGTCGCAGCGCTCGAGAAGGGCATCTCCCCCGGCCGCACGTTCGTCTCGGGCCCCAAGACGCTGTCGGGGCCGCGCGGCGACTTCAAGGTCAAGAACTACGAGGACCGCTACAGCGGAGTCACCTCGCTCGCCACCGCGACCACGATCTCCGACAACTCGGTGTACGCCGAGGTCGGCTACAAGCTCGTCGGCACGCGCGCCGTGGCGAAGGTGGCGAAGGACATGGGGATCCGCACGCACATCTCGCGCAACCCGGCGATGGTGCTCGGAGGACTGAAGCAGGGTGTGACGCCGCTCGAGATGGCCAAGTCCTACGAGACGCTTGCGGAGAAGGGCAACGTCGTCTCGGGATCGCTGGCGCCGTACGACGGCGGGCCCGTCACGTTCACACGCGTCGAGGGCGGCCACATCGACGACAAGAACAAGGTCAAGCACAAGCGCGCGGTCCCGGAGAACGTGGCCGAGCAGGCGACGCAGATCCTCTCCACGGTGGTCACGTCCGGCACCGGGCGCGCGGCCCAGATCGGCGAGTTCGCCGCGGGCAAGACCGGAACGACCGAGAACTACCAGGACGCGTGGTTCGTGGGCTACGACGACGACCTCACGGTCGCGGTGTGGGTCGGCTACCCGGAGGGAGCGAAGCCGATGCAGACCGAGTACCGCGGCGAGCCCGTGGCCGGCGGCACGTTCCCGGCCGAGATCTGGCACGACTTCATGCTCACCGCGAACAAGATCCGCGCCGGGCGCGCGCAGAAGGACGGCAAGGGAGCCACCGGGCCGACCGGACCCGTCGGCGTCCCGGCCGCACCTGTACAGCCCGCCGCGACCGAGCAGCAGCCGTCCACCGAGAAGTCGAAGCGCAAGAAGGAAACGTCCAAGGAGAAGGCGCCGGCCAAGGGCACGCCCGAGGCGACCTCCGACCGAGCCTGCGCCCAAGCCGGAGCCCGACTCCCAGCCCGACGCCCACTCCCCCGCCCCCGTCCGGCGGCGGCGGCAGCGGCGGATCGGGCGGGACCGGCGGTGCCGGCGGGGCGAACAGCGGCGAGCCGTAGGGCCTCTAAGGTACGGCCTCCCACCGCGACGCTCCAGGAGGCTCATTCATGGCGGGTTACACCAAGGTGAACCTGAAAGAGCGACGTCGAGGACCAGGCGCCCAAGTTCGGCATGTCCCCTCAGCTGGAATCGCGCTTCGCGCGGATCCCGCTGAAGCTCGAGAACCAGGGCATCAGCTACTTCAGGGTCGCCCCGGGCTTCCGGATCCCGTTCGGTCACCGCCACGCGGAGCAGGAGGAGGTCTACCTGATCGTCAGCGGCAGCGCGCGCATGAAGCTCGACGACGAGGTGATCGAGATGAAGACCTGGGACGCCCTGCGCGTACCGGGCGAGACGATGCGCAGCTTCGAGGCCGGCTCGCAGGGCGCCGAGATCATCGCCGTCGGCGCCCCGAACACGGACAACAAGGACGCCGAGATGGCGCCCGGGTGGTGGAGCGACTAGGTACTAAGCGGCGAGCGCCGCGAGCACCAGCTCGTCGTGCTTCTTGGGCGTGACCTTCGGGAACGCCTTCAACAGCTTCCCGTCCGGCCCGATCACGAACGTCGCGCGCTGTACGCCCATGTACGTGCGGCCGTACATCGACTTCTCGACCCACACGCCGTACTTCTCGGCGACCTTGTGGTCGGGGTCCGACAGCAGCGTGAACGGCAGGTCGTGCTCGTCCGCGAACTCGCGCAGCTGCGCCGGCTCGTCGCGTGAGATGCCCACGACCAGCGCTCCCGGCGGCGTCGTAGTCGTCGGCGCGGTCCCTGATGCCGCAGGCCTGTGCAGTGCAGCCCGGCGTGCCGGCCTTCGGGTAGAAGTAGAGCACCACCGTCCGGCCCACGAAGTCGGAGAGGCTGACGATGTTGCCGTCCTGGTCTGCCAGCTTGAAGGCCGGCGCCTTGCGTCCCTCTTTCATCCAGATCTCCTTTCTGGGTGCATAAGGGCGCGGCGCCGCGAAACTATGCAGGCGGCGCGTAGCGGTGGTGCAGCATCAGCGTGTTGCCGTCCGGGTCCTTGAAGTGGGCCATGTGGCACACGCCGGTGTCCATCGTGTCGGCGCCGAACGTCACGCCGCTCGCCTCGAGCTGGGCACGCGCGGACTCGACGTCGTCGACGTGCAGCGCGATCGGATGTGAGTGCGGTTGGAACTCGATGCCGAACGCGTCGGACTGCATCACGGCGATCGTGAGGTTGCCGGTCTCGAACTCCGCGGCGGGCATGTTGCCCCACTGCTTCGACCGCCGCAGGCCGAGAACCGTGCCGTAGAACTCGCCGGCCTGCTCGAAGTCGCGGGTGGGCACCGTGATGAAGTCGACGCCGGTGACGAGGGATGCCTTGGTGGCCATGGGCTCGGGCAGCTTACCCGCGCGGCCACGGTCGTGAGACGTAGCGGCTCCCCGCCAGGCAGAACCGCCACGGGTGCTCGACGGCCTTCGTGATGCCGATGCGCGGGCCGGTGACGATCTCGGGATCGCCCCGGTCGCCGGAGCGCGGCGACACGTGGATCGGCCCGCCCTCGAGCGGGACGCCGTTCAGCTCGAGCCCAATGCCGAGCGCCTGCGTCAGCTTGCCGGGGCCCGAGCAGAGGTCCTGCACGCGCTCCACCCCGCGCCGCCGGCGCATCACGTCGATGCCCTCGGTGGGCTCGAGCGCGCGGATCAGAACAGCAGCGGCCTCGCCCTCCGGCTCGGACACGAAGTTGAGCAGGTTGTGGATGCCGTACGACAGGTACACGTAGACATGCGCGGGCGGCCCGAACAGCACGCTGCTGCGCGGCGTCGGCCCCCCGTACGCGTGGCACGCCGGATCGTCGACGTGGTAGCTCTCGGTCTCGACGATCACGCCGGCCGTCGACCCGTGCGCGACGGTGCAGCCGATCAGGTCACGGGCCACGTCGTGGACGGAGCGCTTGAAGAACGTCGGGGCGAGCGATGTCGGGGAGGCTGTCGCGCGCACGGCCGCGATTGTAGGGAGGCCGCCGAGGTCACTTCTCGCGACTCGAATCGCCTGGCGAAGCGCAGGCAAGTGCATTTGGATCGCGTCGTCGGGCACCGCGTTCCATACCTCTAGAACCTGCTCCGAGACGGGTTCTCTGAGCTCGCCTGTGTCAGGCCGGGGTGTGGCCCACTTTCTCCGAACCTGTTCCTCGGATTGCGTGTAGTAGTGGTTGATACGCAGCAGGTCATACGACAGGTCGGGAGTCTGGTGACGTGTCGTGGATCGGCTCGTGGCGCTCGTTCACCGGGTCTATCGGTACCCACACCGGTTCGTCGAACCTTGCTCCATTGAACTCGTGGACAAATCCGAGGTGGAGGAAGGCATGAGCGCCGAAGCAGTGGTAGGTCAGACGTGGATCGACGATGCACTTCACCCTGAGATCCAGGCGGTTGTCCGGGGCGCGTCTCGAGTAGTTCTCGATCACGAGTCCGTCTCGGAAAATCGACCGCAGCTCCCGCTCGCCGAGAGTCTCCTCCTCCTTCGATCAGGCGCGACCCTGCTGAGGTGCGGTGACTTTTGCAGGCACTGCATGTAAAAGTCACCGCGGCGGGTGGTCAGAAGAGGTTCTCCTGCTCCGTCGCCCCGGCGCGCCGGCGGCGCTGGGAGACCCCCGCCGCCTCGGTCAGCGCGGCCTCCACGTCCATGAGGATCGCCCGCTCCGAGCGCGAGGCCACGATCGGCTGGTCGAGCCCCTCGACGTGCACGAACGTGCGGCGGCCGTCGCCCCTGTCATCGGCCTCGATCGGCACGAGCGCGTACACGCGGTCCGCCTTCACGTACTTGCCGTAGCCGAGCGACACCATGCGGGCTTCGCGCTTCGGCACGGCTACGGCTCCACTCCCTCCAGGATCGCGCGGGCGCGGCCCAGCTGCTCCTGCACGCGGGCGGAGGCGGTGCCGCCCTCCGACACCTTCGACTCCAGCCACGAGCCGTTCGACAGCACCGCGTAGTACTCGTCGTCGAGGTTGTCGGAGAACCCGGCCAGCTCCTCGCGCGTCAGCTCGGACAGCTGCTTGTCCTGCTCGAGCGCGTGACGCACCAGGCCGCCGACGATCGCGTGCGACTCGCGGAACGGCACCCCGCGGCGCACGAGCAGGTCGGCGACGTCGGTGGCGGCGAGGAACTCGTCCGCGGCGGCGCCGGCGAGGCGCTCGCGGTCGAACGTCGCGCTGCGCAGCATCCCGGTCGCGGCATCGAGGCAGAGGTTGAGCGTGTCGACCGTGTCGAACAGGTGCTCCTTGTCCTCCTGCATGTCCTTGTTGTAGGCCAGCGGGAGCGCGTGCATCACGCCGAGCAGCGCGTTGAAGTGGCCCGCGACGCGCGGTGCCTTGGCGCGCAGCAGCTCGGCCGCGTCGGGGTTCTTCTTCTGCGGCATGATGCTCGAGCCGGACGTGAACGAGTCGCCGAGCGCCAGGAAGCCGAACTCCTCGCTCGACCACAGCACGATCTCGGCGCCCAGCCGCGACAGGTGCATGGAGCAGATCGATGCCGCGCTCAGGTAGTCGAAGACGAAGTCGCGGTTCGAGACGGCGTCGAGGGAGTTCTCCACCACTCCGTCGAACCCGAGCGCGCGTGCGACCGACTCGCGGCGCGTGTCCCAGTTCACGCCCGCCAGCGCGCCCGCGCCGAGCGGCAGGTCCGCGGTCGCGCACGAGGCGTTGGCGAACCGGTCGAGATCGCGGCGGAACATCCAGAAGTACGCGAGCAGGTGGTGCGAGACGTAGACGGGCTGCGCCCGCTGCAGATGGGTGTAGCCCGGCATCGGCCAGTCGGCGTGGCGCTCCGCGAGGTCGGCGAGCGCGCCCATCAGCTCCAGCAGCCGCGTACGCGCCTCCGTGGCCTGGTCGCGCACGAACAGCACCATGTCGGTCGCGACCTGGTCGTTGCGCGACCGCGCGGTGTGCACCTTGCCGCCGACGGGCCCGGCGATCGCCGTGAGCCGGCGCTCGATCGCCATGTGGATGTCCTCGTCGTCGGGGAGGAACTCGAACGTCCCTCCCGCCAGCTCGGCCGCGACGTCGTCGAGGCCGCGCAGCAGCTGCTCTGCCTCCGCGGCCGTGAGGATCCCGGCCTCCGCCAGCATCGCCACGTGGGCCTGCGACTGGCGCACGTCGTAAGAGCCGAGCCGCCGGTCGAAGGAGATCGAGGCGTTCAGCGCGTGGAACACCGGGTCTGGCGGGTCACGGAATCGGCCCATGACCTTGAGTTTAGGACGGGCGCCGGGTTACCAGTTCCCGGCAATGGCGCCGATTTGCAGGAGAAGCATCGACCCGAGCAGGTACAGGCTCACGCCCCAGCCGGCGAGCGCCCCACGGCTGCGCGGGTAGAGGCGGCTGTCGGGGGTGCGGCCGATGGACAGCACCACCGGAACGGCGGCGGCGACGCCGGCCGCCATCAGAGCGAAGCCGCTGGCTCCCGTGAGCAGCCAGTCGAGGCTCGGCTCGAAGGTACTCGTGACCTTTCCGAGCAGGTCGTGGAAGAGGATTATCGGGATGGCAGCGGCGGCGACCAACCCGGCGACCCCGACGAGGCGCTCGCTGCGAGTTGACACGTTATGGAGATTACCAGCGCGGCCTCGGAGGGCCTCGGCCACGCGGTCCACCTCCGACTCGCCCATCGTGGTGAAGAAAGGCAGGGCCAGCGATCTGGCCGCGACCTGCTCGGCGACGGGAAACTCGCCTCCGCGGAAGCCGAAGCGCTCGCGGTAGAAGGGCTGGAGGTGGATGCACGGCAGGTATGCCTTCGACGCGATCCCGGCCTCCGCGAGGCGGGCGATCACGCCGTCGCGGTCGGCTCCCTCGGGAACCTGCACCACGTAGACGAACCAGCTGCGGCGCTCCGCGCCCTCGTCCTCGCAGGGCAGCACGAGGCCCTCGATGGCGCCCAGCCGCTCGCGGTAGAGGCCGGCCACGCGCACGCGCTCTGCCAGCAGCGCGTCGAGGCGCTCGACCTGCGCCACGCCGAGCGCCGCGGTCACGTCGGACATGCGGTAGTTGAAGCCGAGGCGATCGTGCGAGAGCCAGTTCATGTCGCTGGCGCGCCCCTGGTTGCGCTCGCTGCGCGCCTGCTCGACCACCCGCTCGTCGCCGGTGGTGAGCATGCCGCCCTCCCCCGTCGCCAGCTGCTTGTTCGCATAGAAACCGAAGGCCGCCGGGTTGCCGCGGGCGCCGACCCGCACGCCGGACCCGTCCACCGCGCCGAGCGCCTCGCAGGCGTCCTCCACGATGCCGAGCCCCTGCTTGCGGGCGAGCCGCTCGAGTCCGTCCATGTCAGCGGGATAGCCGAAGATGTGGACCGGCAGCAGCCCGGCGGTGCGCTCGCCGCAGGCCGCCTCGGCGGCCTGCGTGCTCATGTTCAGCGTGCGCGGGTCGATGTCGCAGAACACGGGGACCGCATTCTCGAGCAGCATGCAGTTGGCCGACGCCACGAAGCTCAGCGGGCTGGTGACCACCTCGTCGCCTGCCCCCCAGCCCTGGGCGCGCACCGCGAGGTGCAGCGCGGCGGTGCCGCTCGACACGGCAACCGCTCCTGCGGCGCCCAGCCACCGCGCGAAGTCCTGCTCGAAGCGGTCCAGCATGGGACCCAGCGCCAGGCGGCCCGAGCGCAGCACCTCGAGCACCAGTTCCTCCTCGCGCGCTCCTACGTCCGGCCGCGCGAGCGGGATCGGCCCGGCGTTCACCCGGGAGGAGTGACGGCCGGCGCGACGCTCTCCACGGAGCCGTCGTCGACGACGGCGGGCTCGCGGCCCTGCACCGTGTACTCGAGCGAGTCCACGAGCGCCTCCCAGCTGGCCTCGATGATGTTCTCGGACACGCCGATCGTGCCCCAGGTCTCGTCGCCGTCCGAGGCGTCGATCAGCACGCGGGTCACCGCTCCGGTGCCCTTGTGCTCGTCGATGATCCTGACCTTGTAGTTGACCAGGTCGATGTCGCGCAGCCGCGGGTAGAGGTCGCCGATCGCGTCGCGCAGCGCCTTGTCGAGCGCGTTCACGGGGCCGTTGCCCTCGGCAGTGCGCACCATCCGCTCGCCCTTCGCCCAGACCTTGATCGTGGCCTCGGTCTGCACGCGGCCGTCCTCGCGCTTCTCGGTGATCACGCGGAAGCTCTCGAGCCGGAACAGCGGCTCGTAGGCGTGCGCCTCCTTGCGCAGGAAGAGATCGAACGAGGCGTCCGCCGCCTCGAAGTGGTAGCCGCGGTGCTCCAGCTCCTTCAGCCGCTCGACCGCGTGCATCGCGCGCTCGGCGCTCAATTCGACGCCCGCCTGCTCCGCTCTCGCGAGCAGGGTGCCCTTGCCCGACAGCTCCGACACCAGCAGCTCGCGCCGGTTGCCGACGACACCCGGGTCGACGTGCTCGAAGGTGCGCGCGTCCGAGCGCACGCCGGCGACGTGCATCCCGCCCTTGTGGGCGAACGCGTTGCGGCCCACGTACGGCTGGTTGGGGTCGGGTGTCACGTTGCAGAGCTCGTCCACGAGGTGGGCGGTCGGGGTGAGGGCCGCGAGCTGCTCGTCCGAGACGCAGGTGTAGCCCAGCTTCAGCTGGAGGGCGGGCAGGATCGAGACGAGGTTCGCGTTGCCGCAGCGCTCGCCGACGCCGTTCATCGTGCCCTGCACGAGCGATGCGCCCTGCTCGACGGCCGCCAGCGAGTTGGCGACTCCGCACTCGGCATCGTTGTGGGTGTGGATCCCGACCCGCTCGCCGCCAAGCTCCGCGACGGCCCGGGCCGTGGCCTCGGCGACCTGCCGCGGGCAGGCTGGAGCCGTTCGTGTCGCACAGCGTGACGTTCTCGGCGCCCATTTCCAGCGCTCCGGTCAGGCACCGCAGCGCATAGTCGGCGTCGTCGCGGAACGCGTCGAAGAAGTGCTCGGCGTCGTAGATGACGCGCTTGCCCTCCGCCACCAGCAGCGCGATCGAGTCACGGATCAGGTCGAGGTTCTCGGCCGGATCGGTGTGGATCACCTTCTCGAGGTGGAGCTTCCAGGTCTTGCCGACGATCGTGCACACCGGCGCGAAGGACTCCACCAGCACGCGCAGCGCCGGGTCCTCGTGTGCAGGCACGTCGCGGCGGCGGGTCATCCCGAACGCGCAGATCTGGGCGTTCTCGAAGCGCTCGCCCGCGAGCAGGTCGAAGAGCGCCTCCTCCTTCGGGTTCGAGCTGGGGAAGCCCGCCTCGATGAACTGGATGCCGAGGCGGTCGAGCGCATGCGCGACGCGCACCTTCTCGTCGGCCGACAGGGACATTCCCTCTCCCTGCATGCCGTCGCGGAGAGTCGTGTCGTATAGGTCGATCTGCCTGCTCACGTGGTCTTTTCCTTTCCGGGGCGGGACGGTACGAGGCTGCTCTGGCGGCGCGCGTACAGCGCTACGGGCGCGCCGCGGCGGTAATTCGGCCGCCTGCCTCGCTGATGTCCTGCCGGAACCACGTCATGGTGCGCCTAAGACACTACCCGCTCGTCCGCGGCCCGGGGCGCCTGGTCGCCCATGTCGACGAAGTCGAGCCACTCGAGGTACTCGTCGCGGCGGCCGGCGATCGCGTCGAAGAAGACCTTCTGGATCGCCTGCGTGAGCTCGCCCGGCTCACCCAGGAGGCGGTCGTCGATCTCGCGCACGGGCACGATCTCCGCCGCCGTGCCGGTCAGGAAGACCTCGTCGGCCTGATACAGCTCGCCCCGCGCGATGTCGCGCTCGACGACCTCGAACCCGAGGTCGGCCGCGATCTGCTTGACGGAGCGGGCCGTGATGCCGTCCAGGATCGAGGCGCTGGCGGGCGGCGTCGAGATGCTGCCGTCGCGCACGACGAACACGTTCTCGCCGGTGCCCTCCGAGACGTTGCCCTGCTCGTTCAGCAGGATCGCCTCGTCGTAGCCCGCCTTCGCGACCTCGACCTTCGCGAGGATCGAGTTCAGATAGGTGCCGCTGGCCTTCGCCTGCGGGATGAAGCTCGCGTCCGACATGCGGCGCCAGGAGGAGACCTTGCAGCGCACGCCGTGCTTCTGCCCCTCCTCGCCGAGATACGCGCCCCACGACCAGACGGCGATGAACACGTCGACCGGGAGGTTCAGCGGGAACAGCCCCATCTCGCCGTAGCCGCGGTACGCGACCGGGCGGATGTAGCAGCTGCGCAGCTTGTTCGCGCGAATCAGCTCGTGGGTCGCCTCGCGCAGCTTCTCCACGTTGTACGGCAGGTCCATGTAGTACAGCTCCGCCGAGCGGCGCAGGCGGTCCAGGTGGTCCTGGTGGCGGAACACGGCGGTGCCGCGCTCGGTCTCGTACGCGCGGATGCCCTCGAAGACACCCGAGCCGTAGTGCAGCGCGTGCGTCAGTACGTGCACCTTGGCGTCCTCCCATCGGACGAGTTCCCCGTTCATCCAGATGAAGTCAGCCTGCTGCATCGCTACCGGTCCTTTCACGCGCCCCCGCTGGGGGCCCCGAGCTCGTCAATCACCGCCTGGGTCATCGCGGCGGTGCCAACCTGCGTCTCCTCCGCGAGGCCTGAAGCCAGATCCGGCGTACGGAGCCCTCGCTCCAACACCCGATCCACGGCCGATTCTACCGCCGCCGCGGACTCCTCCATCTGGAGCGAGTGGCGCAGCATCAGCGCCACCGATCCGAAGGTCGCGAGCGGGTTCGCGATGCCCTTGCCCGCGATGTCCGGCGCGGACCCGTGCACCGGCTCGAACAAACCAAGGCCGGCCGCGCCTGCGCGGCCGGGTTTGCGGTGCCCGATCGAGGCGGAAGCCAGCAGCCCGATCGAGCCCGCGACCATCGCGGCCTCGTCGGAGAGTATGTCGCCGAACATGTTCTCGGTGAGGAGCACGTCGAAGTGCGTGGGGCGCGCGATCAGCTGCATGGCTGCGTTATCGACCAGCATGTGCTCGAGCTGCACGTCCGGGTAGCCGCTCGCGACGCGCTCGACGGTCTCGCGCCACAGCCGCGAGGTCTCGAGGATGTTCGCCTTGTCGACCGAGGTGATGCGGCCGTCGCCGTGCCGGCGATGCCGGCGATGCCGAACGCGAGCTCGGCGATGCGCTCCACTTCCTCCACGGAATACACGCAGGTGTCGTGCGCCACCCCGTTGCGCCGGCCGCGGTCGCCGAAGTAGATGCCGCCGGTCAGCTCGCGCACGATCAGCACGTCCGCGCCGCGGGCGCGCTCCTCGCGCAGCGGGCTCGCGCTCGCGAGCGCCGGCACGACGCGCACCGGGCGCAGGTTCGCGAACAGCCCGAGGCCCTTGCGCAGGCCGAGCAGGCCCTGCTCCGGGCGGGGCGCGTCGGGATCGGTCGTGTCCCACTTCGGTCCGCCCACGGCGCCGAGCAGGATCGCGTCGGCGCTGCGGCAGCGCTCCAGCACCTCGGGCAGCAGCGGGGTGCCGTGCTCGTCGATCGACACGCCGCCGACCGGCGCGTGCTCCACCTCGAAGCCGGCGTCGAACCGCGAGGCGAGGGCGTCCATCAGCTGGAGCCCCGCCCCGACCACCTCGGGACCGATGCCGTCGCCCGGGAGGGCGACGATTTTGACGGCGGCGGCTATGGCCCGCCTGCGGCCGCGTCTTCCTGGGCCTTCTCGACCTGGTCGACGCGGTCGCTCAGTTCAGTGACGTCCTTCTGCAGGGTGTCGATGTCCTGCGCCTGCTGCTGCTGGTCGTCCGAGATCTGCTTCAGCTGGTCGTTGATGTCGTTCAGCTGCGAGTCCACGTCGCTGGTCTGGGTCTGGTCATTCGAGGACACCTGGCGCTGCAACTGGTTGACGTCGCTTTGCAACTGGTTTACGTCTTGTGTCAGTTGTGCGCTGCTGACATCGTTGTTCGCCTTGTCCCGTGCGTCCAGCGCCACGATCAGGGCAATGATCCCGAGGATCGCTGCCGCGACCGCCGCGGCCGATCCGAAGCGCGACCAGAAGCTTGCGCGATCGATCTTCTCGGCCAGCGCGGGGTCGAGCGCGTACTCGTTCTCCACCCCGGCCGGGACGGCCGGCTCGACCACCCGCCGCGTCGGCTCGGTCGGCGGCTCGCCGGGTGGCGGGTTGTACGGAGGCGGAGGCTGCTGCATGCGTGGGTCAGCCTAGCGCAGTGGTCGAGGAACCGGCCGGTATGCGCTCACGCTCGAAGCGGTCGATGTCCTCGTCGTGCTGGAGCGTGAGCGCGATGTCGTCGAGCCCGTTCAGCAGGCGCTCCCGCGTCTCGGCGCTGATCTCGAACGGAACTTCGCGGCCGTCGAACCCGACCACCTGGCGCTCGAGGTCGACCGTCGCCTCGTCCGCCTGCATCAGCGCGCGCACCTCCTCCTCGGGCAGGCGCACCGGGAGCAGGCCCGACTTGGTGCAGTTGCCGTAGAAGATGTCCGCGAAGCTGGGAGCCACGACTGCCCGGTAGCCGAAGTCCTGGAGCGCCCACACGGCGTGCTCGCGAGAGGACCCGCAGCCAAAGTTGCGTCCGGTCACGAGAATCGGCCGCGATGGGTCCAGCTCCAGTCCCTCCTGGCGCCAGTCGCTGAACAGGAACTCGCCGAACCCGGTGCGCTCGATCCTCTTCAGGTACTGCTTCGCGATGATCTGGTCGGTGTCCACGTCGGCGCGGTCGAGCGCCTGCACGCGTCCGTGGATCTTCTTCACTGGTTCCATGGTCTGATCCCTCCAAAGATCGCGAGGCCGGGGAGCTTGAAATATGTGTCCACCTGGTCGAACCCGATATCGCGCAGCCAGTCGCACTGGGTCTCCGGCTCGCACAGGACGTCGTCGTCGGCCGCGTCGTCGTAGGACGCCATGACCTCCTCCGGCGTGCGCGGGTGCTCGTGCTCGCGCTCGGCCTCGAGCAGGCGCTCGCGGAAGAACTCGTCGAACAGTCCCTCTGCGATCCCGCCCGTCTCGACGTGCTCCCAGTTGAGGAAGACGCCGCCTGGCGCCAGCAGTGCGAATGCCTCGCCGTAGAGCTCCTGCTTGCGCTCGTTGGGCAGGTGGTGGATCGCGAGGCGCGAGACGATCGCGTCGTAGGACTCGTTCGCGGGCAGGCCCTCGCGCCACTCGGGCGACGCCAGGTCGCCGCGCACGATCTCCCAGCGGCCTTCCTTCGCGGCCAAGCGCTGCCGCGCCGCGGCCAGCATCGGATCCGAGAAGTCGACCAGGACGCCCGTCGAGTCGGGGAAGGCGTCCATCACGAGCTCGGCGAAGCCGCCGTCACCCGCGCCCAGGTCTAAAAAGGGACCGATCTGCCGCCCCTTCCTGGTGATCAGCCGCCGCACCAGCGCCTCCTGCACGTCCCACAACGGAATCAGCTTGCGCCGGTCGTCGATGAACCCGTCGACGACATGCTGTTGCTGCCAGACGGAACCAGGCGTGCTCACTTCCACTCCCTGATGTCGACGAAATGGCCCTCGACCGCAGCGGCGGCAGCCATCTGCGGGCTGACCAGGTGGGTGCGCCCGCCCTTGCCCTGGCGCCCCTCGAAGTTGCGGTTCGACGTCGAGGCGCAGCGCTCGCCGGGCTGCAGGATGTCCGGGTTCATCCCCAGGCACATCGAGCAACCGGCCTCGCGCCAGTCGAACCCGGCCTGCTTGAAGACCACGTCGAGCCCCTCCTGCTCCGCCTGCGCCTTCACCTGCATGGAGCCGGGCACGACCATCGCGTGCACCGTCTCCGCGACGCGCCGGCCGCGCACCACCTCGGCGGCGGCGCGCAGGTCCTCGATGCGCGAGTTCGTGCACGACCCGATGAACACGCGGTCGAGGCTGATGTCCTCGATCGGCGTCCCGGGCTCGAGCGCCATGTAGGCCAGGGCCCGCTCGGCGGACTCGCGGTCGGCCGGTCCCTCGAGGCCGTCGGGATCGGGGACGCGGCCCGTGACTCCCACGACCTGACCGGGATTCGTGCCCCAGGTGACCTGCGGGCTGAGCGCGGCGGCGTCCACGGCGATCTCGGTGTCGAACGCCGCGCCGGAGTCCGTGGGGAGCGAGCGCCAGCGCTCGACGGCGGCGGCGTAGTCGGCCGGCGCGCCGGGACGTCCCTCCACGTACTCGAAGGTCGTGTCGTCCGGGGCGATCATGCCGGCGCGCGCGCCGGCCTCGATCGACATGTTGCAGATCGTCATGCGGCCCTCCACGGACAGGGCCGCGATCGGGGCGCCCGTGTACTCCACGGCGTAGCCGACGGCACCCGCCGCGCTGATCTGCCCGATGGTGCCGAGGATCAGGTCCTTCGCGGTCACGCCGAAGCCCGGCTCGCCCTCGTAGGTGATGCGCATCGTCTTGGGCCTCACCTGCAGCAGGCACTGCGTGGCGAGCACGTGCTCGACCTCGGACGTGCCGACCGGCATCGCCAGCGCGCCCGAGCGCGCCGTGGGTCGAGGTGTGCGAGTCGCCACATGCGATCGTGATGCCCGGCTGGGAGAGCCCCAGCTCCGGCCCGATCACGTGCACGATGCCCTGGCGCTTGCTGCGCATGCCGTACAGCGGGATCCCGAACTCCTCGCAGTTGCGCTCCAGCGCCTCCACCTGCTTGCGCGAGAGGTGATCGACGATCGCGTCCAGCGCGGTGCGCTCGCGCGGATCGGTGGGCACGTTGTGGTCCGCGGTCGCGAGCGTGCGGTCGGGGCGGCGCACCTTGCGGCCGGAAAGCCGCAGCCCCTCGAATGCCTGGGCGGAAGTGACCTCGTGCACGAGGTGCAGGTCGACATAGAGCAGCGACGCTCCTCCCTCCTGCTCGGGCGGCCGCACCTCGTGCGCCTCCCAGATCTTCTCGAACATGGTCTTGGGCATCGTCAACTCCTTCGTAGACCGGCCGCTATGACTGACATGAACTGCGATTCCCGGCGCCCGGGGTTCTCGACGTGGTGGGGCAGGTCGGCGTCGAACGTGACCGCGTCGCCCTGCTCGAGGTCGTGCGCGACGCCGTCGCAGACCAGGCGCACACGCCCGGCCAGCACGATCGCGGTCTCGCGGCTGCCCGCCTCGTGCATCGGCGGGTCGCCCGGCCCGCCGGTGGCGGCGCCCGCGGCGAGGGTGTGGAGGGAGACCTCGGCCCGCTGGCCGGGCAGCGCCGGCGTCAGCACCTCGTACCGGTGCCCGTCGCCGTGCCCGCCCTCGAGCCGCTGGTCCGCGCGCACGACGGTGACGCCGTCGCCCTCGTCCAGCCGCAGCAGCTGCGAAAGGGTCAGCTCCAGGCCGGCCGCGATCTTGGACGCCACCGCCAGCGTCGGCGAGGTATCGCCGCGCTCGACCTGGGAGAGCATCGGCGCCGAAACGCCGCTGCGCTCGGCGAGGTCGCGCAGCGAGAGGTCCATCGCGTCGCGCAGGGCCTTGATGCGCGCGCCGATCTCGGTCCCGTCCGTTGTGCTGGCTGCCATCGACCGTACGTTATCACGTACGCTCGTATGTCACAGCGTCTACGGGATGAAAAGGCCCTCTGTCATGAAGAGCCCGCCGGAGCCGTCGCGGACCTCCACGGCGCCGAGCTCCCAGACCGTGCGGCGGCGCTCCTTTGCCCCTTCGCTCAACACCGCGTCCGCCGAGGTGTTGATCAAGCAGGTGCTACCGATGTCGGGATCCGGGGTCGGGGTGCATGGGACATCGAGCCCGAACACGAAGCCGGATGCCGTCGCCGCCCCGGGCCCGCCCGGGTTCGGTGTGTTGTCCTTGTCGGTGATCTGGAAGGTCATCTCGACGGACAGCGAGCCCGCGTAGTCCGACAGCGTGCCGGCATTGCGCACGTCCTTGACGGCCACGTGGACGGCGACGTCGGCCTCGTCGGCCGGCGTCGTCGGGTCGCCGACCACCACGTAGATATTCACCGTTCCGGTTCCGTTGGCCGGCTGCATGATTCGCGTCGGGCGTGCCCATCGTCAGCTCGGTGGAGCGCTGCTGGGGCGCGGAGCAGGCGGGGAGCGTCAGCGATGGGCCGTGCGTGCGGTCCGGTGCCGTGCATCGGGGGTAGGCGGGTACGAGCGTGACGCGGATCGGCGTGGCGCCGCGCGGGCGCGGATACCCGTTCACGGGGATCGGCTGCCAGTTCGGATCGCGGTCGTTGCCGGCGGCGCGTGGTGAGGTTCGTCGAGGTCCCCCCCGCCGCCGGTACCGCGTGGATGTCGTCCCCGAGCTCGAACGCGATGGTGCTGCCGTCGGGCGCCCAGGCGGGGTGACCGCCCGCGGGGTTCAGGGTCGTGTAGTTGTAGGGGTCCGCTGAAGTCGTGATCTGCAGGCCGTGGAAGAAGTCGGGGTCGTCCACGATGCGCGAGTACGCGAACTGCGGGCCGCCCGGCGCCCACTCGGAGCCCGTGTCGGTGTTGTTCGCCTCGCCGAAGGTGATGTCGGGTGTCACCTGTCGCACGCCGGTGCCGTCGGCGTTCACCGCGTAGATCTTCTCCGGCTCCGCGCCGCCCTGGACATCGCCGAATCGCGTGAACAGGATCGTCGCGCCGTCCGGGGACCAAGCGGGCTCCGAGTCGATGTTCACCTCGAAGCCCGGCGCCGCGGACGGCGTCAGTTCCTGAAAGCCGGTGCCGTCGGCGTTCACCACCGCGATGCCGCTGCTGCGCGCGAAGGCGATCTGGGTGCCGTCCGGCGACCAGGCCGGGTCGATGCCGTCTGGATAGATCTGGGCCGGTGCGGTCCCGTCGGCGTTCATCACCCAGATCTCGGTGAAGAACGATCCCGCCCGCTCGAACGCGATGCGCGCGCCGTCGGGCGACCACGCGGGGTTGGAGTCGGCGATCGTGTTGGTCGTGAGGGCCGTCTGACCCGTCCCGTCCGGGTTCATGACGTAGATCTCGGTGTCGCCGTCCCGGTCGCTCGAGAAGGCGATCTTCCCGTTCTGGCCCGGGAACGCGGCCAGCGCCGGTGACACGCCACAAAGAACGCCGGCCACGACCGCGACCACGCACGTCCTTACCACCCGGTTTCTCATGACCCCCTCAGTTGCCCGCTGACATCTGCCAGCTTAACGGTCAGAGCGCGCGTTCGAGCACTCCGAGCAATTCGCCCTCGCTGGGCGGGTCCGGCGTGTTCTGCAGCGCGGGATGCCCGTGCAGGGCCGCGACGATGCCCGGCAGGTCGTCCTTGCCGACCCCGTAGTAGGAGAGGCGCCCGGCCTCCGCCCGGCGGGCGAGGCGCTCGACGGCCTCCGCCGCGGCTCCCCTGCGCTCGTCCGTGCCGAGCGCGGCGCCCAGCCGCTCGATCTGCTCGCGGGCGCGCAGCTCCATGATCCGCACGAAGTGCGGCAGCATGATCGCGTTGGTCTGGGCATGGGGAGTACCGCACATCCGCACGATCGTCTGGCAGACGGCGTGGTGGATCGCGAAGCCGGAGATCCCGCTCGCGTAACCGCCCAGCAGCGCGCCGAGCGCCAGCGGCGGGCGCACGGGCACGGTCTCGGACAATCCCTCCGCGATCAGCTCGGCTGCGCGCAGCCCCGCCATCCGCGCGACCGGGTTGGACACCCGCGTGTAGAGCGCCTCGACCGCGTGCGCGAGTGCGTTCATCGCGCTGGCCGCAAGTTCGGGCATCGGCTGCGACGCCATCAGGCCCGGCGCCGCCAGCACCAGCTGCGGCCGCATCATGCGGAACTCCTCGACACCCGCCGGCATGCGATGGAACGGCGTCATCTCCGCGCCTGAGAGCGTGGTCGGGATCGCGGCCACGCGCAGGTTGTCGGCTGCGCCGATCGCCTTCGCCGCGTCGATCACGCGCCCTCCGCCGAGCGCCACCAGCGGCCGGTCGTTGACCCGCTCCCGCACGGCGGCCGCCGCTTCCGGAACCGGGCCCGGCGGCACGTGCGCGACCAGATACGCGCCGTCGTGCACCGCCGGCGCCTCCCCGACGAAGCGCTCGGTCGTGAGCAGGGCGTAGTTGGGGAAGCCGTGACCCGCGAGCAGCTCGGGACCTTCGGCCAGCGCACCGAACCCGAACCGGATCACGCGCTCGCCGTCTCGCCAGATGAAGTCCTGGTCGGTTACGCCTGCGCCTTCTCGCTCGGGGTGGGCGCATCCGCGGAGACTCCCGCGACCGCGTTCGACAGCGCCCGCAGGTACGCGCGCGCGGACGCTTCCAGGGTGTCCGTCGAGACGCTCTGGCCGGAGACAAGGCGACCGTCGTGCTCCACGAGCACCGACACCTCTCCGAGCGCGTCCGTGTCCGCCGTGACCGCGGCGACGTGGTACTCCTTGAGCACACCCGGGATCCCGGTCGCCGCATTGATCGCCTGTAACAGCGCGTCGATCGGCTCCGTCACCAGTGCCCTCGCCCTTCACGGTCTCGCCGCCGGGCGTCGTCACCTCGACGCTCGCGGTGGGTGCCGTGCCGGACTGGTCGTGCAGCTCGAACCGCGCGAGGTTGTAGGCCTCGGCCTGCTCGCGCATCTCGTCCGACACGATCGCCTCCAGGTCGAGCGCCGTCACGTGCTTCTTGCGGTCCGCGACCTCCTTGAAGCGCTTGAAGGCGGTGTTCAGCGCCTGCCCGTCGATCCGCACGCCCAGCTCCTCCAGGGCATTGCGCAGTGCGTGGCGGCCGGAGTGCTTGCCCAGCACGATCGAGTTCGTCTGCAGGCCGATCGTGGTGGCGTCCATGATCTCGTAGGTGGTGCGGTCCTTCAGCACGCCGTCCTGGTGGATGCCGGCCTCGTGCGCGAAGGCGTTGCGGCCCACGATCGCCTTGTTCGGCTGCACCGGGTATCCGGTCAGGCGGCGACACGAGCCGGCTGGTGCGCGCGATCTCCTGCGTGTTGACGCCCGTGTCCATGCCCACGCTCGAGCGCCGGGTGCGCAGCAGCATCACGATCTCCTCGAGCGACGCGTTGCCCGCCCGCTCGCCGATGCCGTTGATCGCGCACTCGACCTGCCGGGCGCCCGCGGTCAGCCCCGCGAAGGAGTTCGCGACCGCCATGCCCAGGTCGTCGTGGCAGTGGACGGATACGACCACGTCGTGCAGCTCGGGCACGCAGGCGGTACAGGTCCCGGAAGATCTCCGCGTACTCGTGCGGCATCGTGTAGCCGACGGTGTCGGGGATGTTGATCGTGGTCGCGCCCTCCTCGATCGCCGCCTTCACGACCTCGGCCATGAACTCGACGTCCGAGCGGCTGCCGTCCTCGGGCGAGAACTCGACGTCGTCGCAGTACTGCTTGGCGTGCGCGACGGCCGCGCGGGCCTGGCCCAGCACGTCCTCGCGCGTGGTCTGGAGCTTGCGCTCGATGTGGATGTCCGAGGTCGCGATGAAGGTGTGGATGCGCGGGCGCTCGGAGTGCTTGACGGAGTTCCACGCCGCGTCGATGTCCTGCGCGGACGTGCGGGCGAGGCCGCAGATCACAGGTCCTTCGACCGCTTTCGCGATCTCCGCGACCGACTTGGCGTCGCCGGGCGAGGTGATCGGGAAGCCGGCCTCGATCACGTCCACGCCCAGCCTCGCCAGCTGGTGTGCGATCTCCAGCTTCTCCTGCGTGTTCAGCGAGATGCCCGGGGACTGCTCGCCGTCGCGCAGGGTCGTGTCGAAGATGTAGACCCGGTCAGCGTGTTTGCCGTTGGTCATATGGGGGCCCTCGGGGGGCGTCATCGTACTTCCTCCTTCTCTCGGTTTCCGTCTATTCCTGTTGCGCTGTGCGGGCCGGGGCCCGCGGCTTCGCTATTCCCCCCGAGGGGGGAGGAGAAGGAGGTTGAGAAGGATCAGGCCGACCGGGAGCGCGAGCACGAGGCTCCCGCGGGTGAAAATGGTGTCGCCGGCGGCCGTCACTGAGGTGTGATCGTACCAGTACGCTCAGGTCTTGCAATCACGCTCGGACCCAGTCCCGCCGCAGGAGCTCTTCCGGCACCGCGACGACTATCTCGCGGTTGCGCAGCGCATGTTCGACCTGCTGGTCGACCTGACCGGGGTGACCGCCGACGACCGCGTCCTCGACGTGGGCTGCGGGGCCGGGCGGCTCGCAACCCCGCTGGCGCGGTTCCTCGGCCCGGACGGCAGCTACGAGGGGTTCGACAACAACGCCGAGCGGATCGCCTGGTGCAACGACCACATCGCCGGCCTGCACCCGCACATGCGGTTCTCGCTCGCGGACGTCTACAACGGCCAGTACAACCGCTCGGCGACGCTCCAATCCGAGGAATTCACCTTCCCGTATGGCGACGGCGAGTTCGACGTCGTGTTCCTGATGTCGGTCTTCACGCACATGCTGCCGGCGGGCGTCGAGCACTACATGCGCGAGATCGCGCGGGTGCTGAAGCCCGGGGGCAACTCCATGATCACCTGGTTCATCCTCAACGACGAGTCGGAGCGGCTGATCGAGGAGCAGCGCGACCGCCGCAGCGATCCCGCCCAGAACGCCCACGACGCGCTCTTCAGCCACGACGGCGGCGTCTACCGGACGACGGACCCGAAGGTGCCGGAGTACGTGATCGCGTACCGGGAGGACTTCGTCCGCGACACCTACCGGGACAGCGGCCTCGAGGTCGTCGAGCCCGTCTACTACGGTGGATGGTCCGGCCGCGCTGGAACCCGACACAACCAGGACGTCGTCGTGGCGCGCCGGCCCTAGCCGAACAGCGCCGAGACCAGAACGCCTCAAGTCACCAAGATGCTCGTCCTCGCAATGAAGCACGGCCACGACGGCGCGATCGCCGCGCTCGACGACGACAAGCTGCTCTTCTCCATCGAGGCCGAGAAGGACTCGTTCGAGCGGCACACGTTTCTGACGCCGAGCTCCTTCATCGCCGCGCTCGAGCTGCTCGGCGACGCGCCCGACGTGGTCGCGCTCGGGGGCTGGCTGAAGGACCGCCAGCTCGGCAGTACCGACATCGGATCGCCCTACCAGGGCCTCGACTGGCTCAGCCGCCAGACCACGATGCTCGGCAAGCAGGCGAGCATGTTCAACTCGAGCCACGAGCGCTCGCACATCGCCATGGCGCTCGCGATGGCGCCGGAGCGGGCGCCGCTCAGCGCGGTGCTGTGCTGGGAGGGCAGCCTCGGGCGGTTCTACCTCGTCGACGAGCAGTGGAGCGTCACCAGCAGCATCCAGGTCATGACGGCCCCGGGCGGCCGCTACGCGTACATCTTTGCGCTGGCGGATCCGTTCTTCCCGAAGCGGCGATCGCTCCCGCGGACCGAGGACGCCGGGAAGCTGATGGCCCTCGCGGCATTCGCCGAGCCGGCCGCCGTCGACCCGGCCGTCGCGGAGACCGTCGATCAGGTCCTCGCGCTGCCGCGGCTCTACGCGGTGCCGAAGGACCGGTTCGAGGCGTCCCCCCTCTACAACGTCGGAGTCGAGTCGGAGGCGGCCAAGGGCGCCGCGGCGCTGATCACCGAGCGCATCTTCCAGGCCTTCGCCGACGTGGCAAGGGAGCAGATCCCGCGCGACATCCCGCTCTTCATCTCGGGAGGCTGCGGCCTGAACTGCGATTGGAACTTCAAGTGGAAGCAGATGGGGCACTTCTCGTCGGTGTTCGTGCCGCCCTGCACCGACGACTCGGGCTCGGCACTCGGCACGGCGCTCGATGCCCGCCTGGCCTTGACCGGGGAGCCCTTCACGCTCGACTGGGACGTGTACGCCGGTCTCGAGTTCGTGCGTGACTCCGAGCCCGATCCGGCGGTCTGGGAGCGGCGCACGCTGGACAAGCGGGCGCTGGCCGCGGCGCTCGCCGACGGCCGGGTCGTGGCCTGGGTGCAGGGACGCTGGGAGATCGGCCCGCGGGCCCTCGGCAACCGGTCGCTGCTGGCGGATGCCTCGAGCGCATCGATGAAGGACCGGCTGAACCAGATCAAGCAGCGCGAGGGTTACCGCCCGATCGCGCCCTGCTGCCGCCTGGAGGACGCGGGAATCGTCTTCAACGAGGACTTCGAGGATCCCTACATGCTCTACTTCCGGACCGTCAGGCCGGGAGCGATACGCGCGGTCACCCACGTCGACGGGTCGGCGCGCGCGCAGACCGTGACGCGCGCAGGCAACGCCCCGCTCTACGACCTCCTGACAGCGGTGGCGGAGCGCACGGGTGTCGGCGTGCTGTGCAACACGTCCCTGAACTTCAAGGGCCGTGGGTTCATCAACCGCATGGCGGACCTCGTGCGCTACTGCGAGGAGCGAGGGGTCGAGGACTTCGTGGTCGGCGACGAGTGGTTCACCCGCACGCGGGCCTGAGCTACGGCGTCAGTACGACCTTGCCCACGTTGCGCCGGTCCTGGATGAACCGGTGGGCCTCGGCGGCGCGCTCGAACGGGAACGACTCCGCGACGACAGGCTGGATCACGTCTCGCTCCATCAGCTCGACCAGCGGCTCCGTCATCTGGCGCAGCGAGCCCGCCTCGTCCCACCAGTGCAGGAGGTTGAGGCCCATCACGGCGCGGTTGTCGTTCATCAGCTTGATCGCGCTGAAGCGCGGGATCGTGACCACCTCCCTGAGCGCCTTCACCACGTTGCGCTTGTCGCCGGTGACGACGTTCGACAGGCCGTACATCACCAGGCGCCCGCCCGGGCGCAGCAGCCGGTAGCCGGTGCGGAACTCGCCGAGCGCGTCGAACACCACGTCGACCCCCTCCCCGCCGGTGATGCGGTCGACCTCCGCCTTCACGTCCTGGGTCCGGTAGTCGATCGTGTCGGTGCAGCCCTGCGCCCGCACGGCGTCGTGCTTGGCGGCGGATGCGGTGCCGATCACATGCGCACCGCGGTCCTTGAGCAGCTGCAGCAGGGCGGTGCCCACGCCGCCCGCCGCCGCGTGTACGAGGACGCGCTCGCCCGGGCGCACGGCGGCCATCAGCACCGCGCCGGCATAGGCCGTGCCGTAGTTCACCGGGACCGCGGCGCCCTGCTCGAAGCTCAGCCTGTCCGGCAGCCGGAGAACGTCGGCGGCGTTCGCGGTGGCCAGCTCCGCGAAGCCGGTGAAACGCGTGGCCGCGATCACCCGCTGGCCCGGCTCGAAGCCGTTCGCGCCGGCGCCCACGGCGTCCACCTCGCCCGCCACCTCGTAGCCCATCACGGTCGGCGGCTTGGGTGCATCGGGATACAGGCCGACGCGGGCCACCACGTCGGCGAAGTTGATGCCCGCGGCCCGCACGCGCACACGGACCTGGCCGGGACCGACCGGAGGATCGGGACGCTCCTCCACCCCGAGGGCGTCCTCGGGAGCTCCGTGCTTCTTCAGGACAAGGGCGCGCAACGCCCCGCTAACCCTAGATGACCTGGCTGTAGTTCCCAACCACGTTGTTCAAGCCAGGCGCGCCCGGAACAACGTCCGCGGAAGCTACACCTACTCGAGCAGCGAGGCCACGAGCTGCGGCATCTCACGCGCCATGCGCGAGCGCGGCACCACCAGGTCGAACCCGGCCTCCTCGGCACGTCGCCGGGTCTCGGCGTCCACGTGCGAGTAGAAGCCCAGGGTCGGTGCGCCGGGCCGCAGGCCGATCTCGAGGTCGGTCGTGTTGTCCAGGTCCACGATCACCAGCTGCGGATCGCCTGCGATCGGCCCGCCTCCGACGATCGTGACCTCGTGGCCCGCCGCCTTCAGCGTCGCGTCGATCTTGGAGGCGAAGAAGAGGTCTGGCGCGACCGCGAGGATCCTGGCCACGGCTCTAGAGCGTGACCGCGCGGCCGTCCTGGAAGCCGTCGAGCGCCAGGATCGCGCGCATCACGTCATCGGGCACGGCGGAGTCGACGGTCACGACCATCACGGCGTGGCGCCCGCTCCCCCCGCCGGCGCCGCTGCCGGGCTCGTGGTCGGGCTCGCGGCCGACCGCGGTGGAGGCGATGTTGATGCCGTGCTCGCCCAGCACGGTGCCGACCTTGCCGATCATTCCCGGCACGTCCGAGTAGCGGAACACGGCCATGTGGTGGGCCAGCTCGATGTTGAAGCTCTGCCCGTAGACCGAGGTCAGGTGCGGCACGTTGCGCGGGCCGATGGTGGTGCCGGCGACCTCCACGCGGTCGCCGTTCGCGACGACCGCCACCGATACGAGGTTCGCGTAGTCGCGCTCCTCGCTCTCGTTGAACTCGCTCACGCGGATCCCGCGCTCCTCGGCGATCGCCGGGGCGTTCACGAAGTTCACGTTCTCGGCCACGCGGCCCTCGAAGGCGCCGTTCAGCACCGCCAGCGTCAGCAGGCGCGTGTCGAACTCGGCCAGGCGGCCGTGGTAGCCGACCTCGATCCGGTCGACAGACGTCGCCGTGGCGAGCGTCATCGCGAGCCGGCCGAGCTGAGCGCCGAGCGGGAGGTAGGGCTCCAGCACGGCAAGGTCCTCGCTGCCGACCTTGGGGATGTTGACCGCGTTCGAGACGAGGTCGCCGCGCAGGGCCGCCACCACCTGCTCGGCGGTGATCACGCCGGCGCGGTCCTGTGCCTCCGCGGTGGATGCGCCCAGGTGCGGCGTGACGACCACATTCTCGTGGGCGAAGATCGGGTGCTCGGTCATCGGCTCCTCGGGAAAGACGTCGATGCTCGCGCCGCCGACCTTGCCGGACTCGAGCGCCTGCTCGAGCGCGGTCAGGTCGATCAGCTCCCCGCGGGCGCAGTTGATGATGCGCACGCCGTCCTTCATCTGCGCGAAGGAATCCGCGTTCACGTAGTTGATCGTGTCGGGCGTCTTGGGCAGGTGGATCGTGATGATGTCCGCGCCGGCGTAGAGGGCCTCCGGGCTGTCGGCGCGCTCGGCTCCCAGCTCGCGATAGCGCTCGGCCGCGACGAACGGGTCGAACGCCAGCACCTGCATCCCGAACGCGCGGGCGCGCTCGGCCACGAGCTGGCCGATGCGGCCGAAGCCCAGGATGCCGAGGGTCTTCTCGTACACCTCCACCCCGCCGAAGCGGCTGCGCTCCCACTTGCCGCTCTTCAGCGACGCGTGCGCCTGCGGGATGTTGCGCGCCTGGGCGAGCATCAGCGCGATCGTGTGCTCGGCCGCGGCGATGATGTTCGACTCGGGCGCGTTGGCGACGATGATGCCGTGCTTCGTGGCAGCCGGCACGTCGACGTTGTCGACGCCGATCCCGGCGCGCCCGATCACCTTCAGGCGCGCGGCGCGCTCGATCACGTCGGCGGTCAGCTTCGTGGCGGAGCGGATCACGATCGCGTCGTAGTCGGCGATCGCCCCGGGCAGCTCCTCCTCCGACATGTCGGTGCGCACGTCCACGTCGAAGTGCTCTCGCAGGAGATCGACGCCGGCGTCGGCGATCTTCTCCTTTACGAGGACGCGGTACCCGTTTTCGCCGGCCATACGCGATCGCTCTAGCCGACCGGCTGCGCGGCCGCCACGCCCGCGCGGGCGAAGACCTCCTGCGCCGCGGCCGTCCCCGCGCCGAAGGTCACGTCGTGGCCGAGCTCGTCCAGGGCCAGCTCGAGCCCCGCGATCGAGGTGAGGACGTCGAACGCCCCGTAGTAGCCGCAGTGCGCGATGCGCACGATCTTGCCCTTCAGGTGTGCCTGGCCCCCGGCGATCGTGATGCCGAACTTGTCGCGCATGGTCTTCGGGATCGCCGCGCCGTCGATGCCCTCGGGCGTGCGCGCGACCGTGACGACGTTCGCGTGCTCGTCCTCGGGGCCGAACAGCTCGAGGCCCATCGCCTTGACCGCCTCGCGCGCCGCGCGGCCGAGCACGGCGTGGCGCTCGAACACACCCTGCAGCGTCTCCTGCTCGATCAGGTCGAGCGCGACGTCCAGCGCCCGGATCAGCGTGACCGCGGGCGTGAACGGGCTGTCCGGCGGGTCCTTGCGCTGGCCCTTGACGGTGCGCTCCCAGTCGAAGTAGTAGCTGTGGGCGCCGCGCGCGCGAGCATCGGCGGCCACGGCCAGGGCGCGCTCCGAGACCGCCGCGAACGCCAGGCCGGGCGGGCACATGAGGGCCTTCTGCGAGCCGGAGACGACCACGTCGACCCCCCACGCGTCCGTCGGCAGGTCGACCACGCCGAGGCCGGAGACCGCGTCGAAGACGCTGATCGCACCATGGGAGGCCGCGGCCTCGGCAAGCGCGCGGACGTCGTTGAGGACACCGGTCGAGGTCTCGGACTGCGTGGTGAAGAGCGCCTTCACCTCGCCGCCGCGGTCTGCGAGCGCCCGCTCGACCTCGGCCACGTCCACCTTCTCGCCCCACTCGGTCTCGAGGTGGACGGCCTGCGCGCCGTGCGCCTCGCACAGCTCCGCCCAGCGCTGGCCGAACTTCCCGGCCGAGGCGACGATCGCGACGTCGCCCGGGCGCCAGCAGGTTCGCCACGGCGGACTCCATCGCACCGGAGCCCGAGGAGGCGAACAGCAGCACGTCGTTGCGTGTCTGGAACACCATCTTCAGCCGCTCCAGCACGCGTGCGTAGATCTCCACGAACGCCGGCGCGCGGTGGTACAGGATCGGCTCTGCCATCACCTGCGAAACGGCAGGCGGCAGCGGCGTCGGGCCCGCCGTCATGAGGTATTGCTTGGAGTAGATCTGGGTCATCGTCGGGCCGCCGAGAATAGCGAACGACCCAGGGCGGTCCCGCCCGAGCCCCGCGGGTCCCTTCGCCCGACCCGGTTTTTCCGGCTAAGGAAAAACCGGAATATTCACTTCAGGCTGAACGGCGGGTAGCGGTCGGTCATGAACCAGAACGCGTACGCGTTCACGCGCACGGCCCAGCGCGCGACGCCCACGACGAAGTCGAACAGGCCGCGCGGATAGCGCCCCGTGAACAGGATCGCGAAGAAGGCGATCAGGACCGCCACGTAGGCGGCGATCCCCAGGAACGCGAGCACGATGACATGCGGGATCGCGAGCAGCCACTTCACGAAGATCATCCAGCGCGATAGGTCCTCGCGGTACTCGACCTCGAGCAGCAGCGGATACTGACCGGCCTCGCCCGTGAACGGCGGGTACTCGTCTCGCATGAGCCCCAGGGCATACGCGTAGGTGTTGAACGTCCAGCGCTGGATCTGGATCGAGAAGTCGAACAGCCCCCGCGGCCACTTCTTCGTGAACAGGACGCAGAAGAACCCGATGAAGATGATCACGCTGTTCACGGCCTGCAGCAGGTAGACGATGATGAACTGCGGGATCGCGAACAGCCACTTGACGAGCACCTTCCAGTGCGACAGGTGCTCCGGGTACTCGACGTCGAAGGCGACCGGATAGTCGGCAACGCCCGGGGGTGCGGGCGGCGGCGGCGGAGCGGGCGGCGGCGGCGTGGCAGCTTCCATCGGATCCTCCCTGGTGGGGGTCAGTAGGCGCGACCTTACCGTTAGGGGCGGCCGTCCCGGGATCGCCAGGCCTCGACCATCGCGATGCGCTGCATCGCGGTCGGGTGGGTGTCGAACAGGACGTACGACCAGGTGGGCGGCCGCGGGTCGGCCTTGCTGGTCTCGGACAGCTCCTTGAACAGCTCGCGGGCGGCGCGCGGGTCCCGGCTGGTCTGGAGCGCGACCCAGTCGGCCTCGGCTTCGTACCTGCGCGTGACCACGTTCTGGACGGGCGAGATCGCGACCTGGAGGACGACCCAGATCAGCAGGGCGAGCGGCACCGCGCGGGCCTCGTACATCCCACCGCGGCGTCGGGTGAGCACGGCGATCAGCCAGGCCATGGGAACCGCCACGAGCGCGAACCAGGCAGACAACTTCCACAGGTGGTCGCGCGAGTGGTGGCCCAGCTCGTGGGCGATCACGACTCGCACCTCGCGGTCGTTGAACGGCGAGTCCAGCAGCGTGTTCCAGAGGATCACCCGGCGCGTCGGGCCGAGGCCGGTCGCGAATGCGTTGGGCTCGTCCGTGAACTGGTCCACGTCCTCGACGCGCACGGGGATGTCGGCCACGTGCTGTTTACGCGCCAGGCGCTCGGCCTCCGCCGCCAGGCGGTCGTTGCGCAGCGGGTGCTGGTCCGGCACGAGGTACGGCCCGACGAAGGTGAACAGCAGGCCGAGGCTGACGAACACCGCGGCGCCGGGGATCCACCACAGCCGCCGCAGCGGTCGGGCGAGCGCCATCACGATCACGATCGCCACGCATATGAACAGGAAGGTCGCCGCCGAGGCCGAAGAAGCTGTTCACGGCCCACTCGAGGTAGCCCTGATTCGACACGTCGTGGCGGCGGTCCCACCACAGCTGGGCGAGGCCGAACGGCAGCTCGGCCATCCACACGAACGCGAAGCCCAGCATGCCGAGCAGCATTCCCGTCCCGATCCGCCCGGCCGCGGACTCGCGCGTGAAGCGCTCGCCGTGCCGCGCGTACAGGACGAGCACCACGACCAGCACGATCATCGAGAGGACCGCGTTGATGCGGGTGAAGCGCTCGTAGTCGCGCGCCTGCTCGAGGTCGTGGGCGCTGAAGAACGCGTGCGGGTCGAGGTCCGGCAGTCGTAGGCCGTCCGGCACCTGGGTCGGCCACAGCTGCGCACCGACCACGATCCAGGCCGCCGCGATCACGGCCGCCGGCAGGATCCACTTGAGGTGCTGTGGTCAGGTCTCGAGCGGCTGCTGGGTGGGGGTGAGCGTCAGCTGCCAGCCGGCGGCGGGACCGCTGTACGGATACTTGCTCGGTCAGCAGGTAGAGATATCCGTACGTCTGGGCCTGGTAGCGCAGCTGGTAGGCGCCGAGGTTGCGCAGGCCGCGCGGGACCTGCGCCCTGAAGAGCCCGTGGAACCACATGTAGAGCGCCGCCAGCAGGGCCGCCGCCGCGAGCGCGCTCGACATGATCAGCGCCGGAATCGCCATGAACAGCCGGAATCCCGTGACCCACCGGTTCTGGCGCTCCGGCCCCTCGATCTCGACGTCGACCGGATAGCTGCCCGCCCGTCCCGTGAAGCCCGGGAACGGATTGGCAACGAGCTGCAGGAATGCGTAGACGTGGGTCTGGTAGCGCAGGTATGCCGCCAGGAAGTTGTGCAGCCCTTGCGGCGACGTGCCCCGGATCACCGTCGCGAAGCCAGTTGGCGATGACGGCGAAGAAGACCGCGATGCCCCACAGCAGCAGCCACACGATGTGCGGTATCGCGAGCAGCAGGCGGAAGAAGGTGGTGAGCCGTGAGCGCCGCAGGTCATCGCGACACCGCGAGCCGGATCGGGTCCGCGCGGTACACGTTCGCGAACTCGTAGCTCGCGGGATCGCTGTTCGGGTAGCGCTGCGTGAAGAAGAAGAGATAGCCGTAGACCTGCACCGTGTACCCGATCCCGTACACGGCGGCGTTGCGCAGGCCCTCGGCCATGCGGCCCCGCGCGAGGCAGTAGAACCAGCCGAGGAATGCGGCGGTCGCCGCCACTCCCGCAGAGCTGTATCCGCCACCGGAGCCCGTGGAGCCGAACCCCATCAGCGTGTCGGCCAGCGCGATCGCCGGGAGCGCGAGGAAGAACCGGAACCCGGTCACCCAGCGGTCCTGCGGCTCGGGGTCCGGGATCTCGACATCGACCGGGTAGCTGCCCGGACGCCCGGTGAACCCGGGATACGGGTCGGCCGACAGCGTCACGTACGCCGCCAGGTGTGCGGCGTAGCGCACGTACGCCGCCAGGAAGCGGTGCAGGTCACGCGACGGCGTGCGCTGGATCAGCGTCGCGATCCACTGCGCGATCGAGACCAACACGGCGAGCGAGAACCAGCCCAGCCAGCCAGAAGAAGTGCGGGATCGCGAGGATCAGGCGAAAACCGACGGTCCAGCGGTTCCGCTCCAGTGACGGGTCGAGGACCGTCAGGCGAACCGCGCGATCGGTCACTTCGGTTTCGATCCAGGGCATCATCCGGCGCAGCTCGCTGCCGACCTGCTCCACCTGGTGGCCCTGCTGCTCCTTGCGCATGCGCTGGAAGTTCTCCTGCCCGGCCCGGTTCTCGGCGATCCACTCGCGTGCGAAGTCGCCCGACTGGATGTCGGCCAGCACCTGCTTCATCGCCTCGCGCACCTCCGGGCCGATGACCTTCGGGCCCCGCGTGAGGTCGCCGTACTCGGCCGTGTTGGAGATCGAGTCCCGCATCCCGGTGATGCCCTTCTCGTACATCAGGTCGACGATCAGCTTCAGCTCGTGCAGGCACTCGAAGTAGGCAAGGCGCGGGTCGTAGCCGGCATCGACAAGGGTCTCGAACCCGGCGCGCACCAGCTCGGTCGCGCCGCCGCAGAGCACCGACTGCTCGCCGAACAGGTCGGTCTCGGCCTCGTCCTTGAACGTCGTCTCGATCACGCCCGCGCGCATGCAGCCGATGCCCTTCGCGTAGGCGAGCGTCAGGTCCCTGGCGTTGCCGCTCGCGTCCTGGTGGATCGCGATCAGGCCCGGAACGCCGCGGCCCTCGCGTGAACTGGCGCCGCACGAGGTGCCCCGGCCCCTTCGGCGCGACCATGGCCACGTCGACCTCGGGCGGCGGGTCGATCTGGCCGAAGTGGATCGTGAAGCCGTGCGCGAAGAGCAGCAGGTTGCCCGGGCGCGATCCCGTCGCGGATCTCGTTCTCCCACACCTCGGCCTGCTTCTCGTCGGGCAGCAGGATCATCACGACGTCGCCGGCGCTGGCCGCGTCCGCGACGTCGAGGACGCGCAGCCCCGCGGCCTCGGCGCTCGGCGCGGCTCTTGGAGTCCGGCCGCAGGCCGACGACGACGTCGACACCCGAGTCCTTCAGGTTGAGCGCGTGCGCGTGCCCCTGGGAGCCGTAGCCGAGGATCGCCGACGGTCTTGCCGTCGAGCGCGAGAGGTCGGCGTCGTTCTCGTAGATGACGTCGGACATAGACGCGGCAGGATAACGGGCCGCCGCTCAGCCCAATCTGCGGCGCTCCAGCTTGCCCTGCGGGTTGCGGGGCAGCTCGGACGACGAAGGTCGATGGCCTTCGGCACCTTGTGGGGAGCGAGCCGCTCGCGGCAGAAGGCGCGCAGGTCCTCCTCGCTCGCGCCGTTGCCCGCCGCCAGCACCACCGTAGCGCCACGACCGCCTGCTGCCACTCCGGGTCGTCGCGGCCGTGCACCGCCGCGTCCGCGACGGCGGGGTGATCGAGCAGCGACCTGCTCGACCTCCCGGGCGACACGTTCTCCCCGCCGGTGACGATCACGTCGTCCGCGCGGCCCAGCACGTAGAGGTGGCCGTCGTCGTCGATGCGGCCGAGGTCGCCGGTCACGAGCCAGCCGTCCTCGCCGGCTGTCCGGGCGCGATCGTCGGGCCGCGCACGCAGATCCGGCCCTGCTCGTCGATCCGCACCTCGGTGTTGAGGATCGGCGGCCCGGCGCTGCCGGGGCGCTCGCGCACCTCGGCGGCCGGCATCGTCGCGACCTGGGAGGCCGCCTCGGTGAGGCCGTAGGTGGGCGCCACGGGCACGCCGGCCTCGAGCGCGCGCTCGATCAGCGACTGGGGCGCCGGCCCTCCGCCGATCACGCGCGCAGCGCAGGCGCGTGAGCGGCACCCCCGCGTCCAGCAGGCGCGCGAGCATCGTGGGCACGAGCGACACGATCGAGACGCCGTGGCGCTCGATCGCCGCGCCGACGCCCTCCGGGTCGAATGGCTCGAGCACGATGGGCGATCCGGTAGAGGGCGCGAGCGCAGCACGATCGACAGCCCGCCGATGTGGTGCAGCGGCATGCAGCAGAGCCACCGGTCGGTCGGCGCCACGCCGATCCGCACGCCGGCGCCGATCGCGCTCCACAGGTGGTTGCCGTAGGTCAGCTCCACGGCCGTCGGCTCGCCGGCGGTCCCGGACGTGTGGATCACGCATTGCACGGCCTCGGTGTCGAAGGCATCGCCCATCTCCAGCCCCGCGACGTCCGGCGCCGCGAGCACCTCGGCGGTGGACCTCACGACCAGGCGCGGGCCGACCGCCGCCAGGAGGCGATCGGTCTCCGGCGCGGGCGCGCCCGGATCGAGCGGCACCGCCACCGCGCCGAGCTTCGTGAGCGCGTGCAGCAGCACCACGTGGTCGGCCGTGGGCGGCAGCAGCAGGGCCACGCGGTCGCCCGGGCTGACTCCCGCTCCCGCGACCTGGCGCGCCATCGTGCGCGCCTGGTCCTCGAGCTCGGCGAACGACAGGGTGCGGTCGCCGGCGATCAGGGCGGGGCGCTCGGGCAGCGCCTCGGCGGCGCGCGCGAGCCAGTCGTCAACTCTCATATGGCGCGGTGGGTCGGCATCTGTGAACGTCTATCGTTGCGCCCCGGCATGGATTTCAGCTGGACTCCCGCCGGGAGCTACACCGACATACGCTATGAGACGGGCGCGGCCGACGCCACCGGCATCGCGAAGATCACGATCGCGCGGCCCGAGGTGCGCAACGCATTCCGGCCCGAAACGCTGATCGAGCTGTCGGATGCGCTCGAGCACGCTCGCGAGGACACGTCGATCGGAGTGATCGTGCTGACCGGGGAGGGTCCCGAGGCGTTCTGCTCCGGCGGCGACCAGCGGGTCCGCGGCGATTCCGGCTACGTCGGCCGGCGGGGCGTCGGTCGGACGGTTCCACGTGATCGACCTGCAGGTGCAGATGCGCCGCCTGCCGAAGCCGATCGTGGCGATGGTGGCCGGCTATGCCGATCGGCGGCGGTCACGTGCTGCACGTGGTCTGCGACCTCACGATCGCCGCCGACAACGCGCGCTTCGGGCAGACAGGGCCCGCGCGTCGGCAGCTTCGACGGCGGCTTTGGCGCGGCGCTCCTCGCGAGCCAGGTCGGGCCAGAAGAAGGCGAAGGAGATCTGGTTCCTGTGCCGCCAGTACTCCGCGCAGGAGGCGCTCGACATGGGGCTCGTGAACACGGTCGTCCCCCTCGCCGAGCTGGAGGAGGAGACCGTGCGCTGGTGCCGCGAGATGCTGGCGCTGTCGCCGTTCGCGCTGCGGCTGCTGAAGGCGAGCTTCAACGCGTCGCGAGGATGGGCTCGCCGGCCTGCAGCAGCTCGCCGCACGACGCCAACCTGCTCTTCTACATGACCGAGGAGGCGCAGGAGGGCCGCGACGCCTACCTGGAGAAGCGCGAGCCCGACTTCTCGAAGTTCCCCCGCCGGCCGTAGGCGTCAGTGCGCCCGGGACACCGTTCCGCTGCGCATCTGGGCGATGGCCGCCCGGCCGCGCACGCTCCCGGCGGCGATCGCACCCGTGCTCGTCGGCACGGCGCTGGCCGGCAGCGAGGACGTGTTCCGCCCGCTCGCGTTCTGCGCGGCGCTGCTCGGCAGCGTCTTCATCCAGATCGGGACGAACCTCTCGAACGACTACTCCGACGCGCGCCGGGGCGCCGACACGGAGGAGCGGCTCGGCCCTGTGCGCGTGACCGCCGGCGGGCTCGTGCCGCCGCGGAAGGTGCTGGTGCGCGACGTGGCTGGCGTTCGGCCTGGCCGTGGCGGCCGGCGCCTACCTGATCGCGCTGGTCGGCTGGGAGCTGCTGGCGATCGGCGCCGCGTCGATCCTGGCCGGGGTCCTCTACACGGGCGGCCCGCGCCCATACGGCTACGAGGGGCTCGGCGAGGTGTTCGTGTTCACGTTCTTCGGGCTGGTCGCCGTCGTCGGCTCCTACTACGTGCAGACGGAGGAGCTGACGCGCGCTGGCGTTCGTCCTCGGCCGTGCCGGTCGGGCTGCTGGCGGCGGCGATCCTGATGGTGAACAACATCCGCGACATCGACACCGACCGCCGGGCCGGCAAGCGCACGCTCGCGGTGCGGCTCGGCCGCCGCGCGCGCGATCGCGCTCTTCGGCGTGACGCTGTGGCTGGCGTTCGGGTGGACGCTGGGCGTGGCGATCGGCGAGGGCGAGCCGTGGCTGGCGCTGCCGCTGGCTGGCCGCGCCGCTGGCGTGCCGCCGTTGCAGCGCACCGTCGCCACGCGCACCGACGGGCCCGCGCTGAACGGCGCGCTGGCGCGCACCGGCATGCTGCTGGCGCGTCTTCTCGGTGCTGCTGTCGGCGGGCCTGCTCCTGTCGGGCTGATGCGAATCGAGCGCCTCGAGCTCGTGCCCGTACGCGCTCCCGTTCCGGGAGCCCTACGTGACCGCGCGCGGGCGCCTCGAGCGCCGCGAGATGCTGCTCGTGCGGCTGCGCGCGGACGGCCCGGCGGGCCTCGGGGAGGCGGTGCCGCTGCGCCCTGCGCGGCGGCGCCGGCGCTGGCGCAGATCCCGGCGAGCTGGAGCGTCTGCCGGTCCGTGCCGGAGGGCGAGCCGGTGGCGGAACCGGCGCGACGCTGACGATCCGTGCGCCGCCACCGGCGTCGTGCGCGCAGGCGCTGCTGGCGATCGACCTCGCCACGCTGGACCTGCTCGGCAAGGCTGCGGCGCGCCGGCGTGGCAGCTGCTCGGCGCCGAGCAGGCACGGCCGGTGCGTCTGCAACGCGACGCTCGTCGCCGGTGAGCCCGGCGCGACGTGGCGGCGAGCGCGCGCGCAGTGGGCGGATCGCGGCTTCGAGACCTTCAAGCTGAAGGCGGGCGTCGACGGCGACGTCGAGCAGGTCAGGCCGTGCGCGACGCGCTGCCGGCGCGACGCCCGTATCCGCGTGGACGCCAACGGCGACTGGTCGGTCGACGAGGCAGCGCGAGCGGCTGGAGGCGATGGCGCCGCTCGAGCTCGCGGAGCAGCCCGTGGCCGAGCTTCGACGAGATGGCGGCGCTTCGCGTGCGCGTCGCAGACGCCGCTCGCGCGCCGACGAGAGCGTCGTCGACGTCTGCGGACGCCGCGCGTGGCGCGCCGGGGTCTGCGATGCGCGACCGTCAAGCTCGCGAAGGTGGGCGGTGATCGCGGCTGCTCGTGACATCGCCGAGCGAGCTTCCCGTCTACCTGTCGAGCGCGCTCGACGGCCCGGTCGGCATCGCCGCCGCTGCCCACCGTCGCGCTCGGCGCTGCCGCGACGCGGGGCTCGCGCACGGCCTCGCGACCTCGCTCCTGTTCGCCGACACGATCGCCTCGCGGGAGTGCGTCGTGCGAGGACGGGCACCTGCACCTCACGCGGCGGTCCGGGACTCGGCGTCGAGATCGACGAGGCGGCGCTCGCGCGCTGCCGGATCGCAACCGTTTAGCGTCCCTGCGGTGGACTCGACCAACCGCAACACGGCGCTCGCCTCCGCGCTGGTGGAGGAGCTGGCGCGCGCCGGCGTCCGAGCACGCGTGCGTCGCGCCCGGGTCGCGGTCGCGCCCCGCTCGCGCTCGCGATGTGGAACGAGCCCGGCGATCAGGGTGTGGAGCCATGATCGACGAGCGCTGCGCGGGCTTCTTCGCGATCGGCATCGCCCAGCAGACCGGGCAGCCGGTCGCGGTCGCTCACGACGTCCGGGACGGCCGGGGCGAACGTGCACCCCGCGGTCGCGGAGGCGCACGAGGCGCGCGTGCCGCTGATCGTGCTGACGGCGGACCGGCCGCCGGAGCTGCGCGGCCGCGGCGCCGGGCAGACGATCGACCAGCTCAAGCTGTTCGGCGACGCCGTGCGCTGGTTCTGCGAGCTCGGCGTCGCGGCAGCCGACGACACCGGCCTGCTGCACTACCGCTCCGCCGGCGTGCGGGCGGTCGCCGAGGCGCGCGGCCGCCCGCCGGGCCCGGTCCACCTCAACGTGCCGCTGCACGGAGCCGCTCGCCCCGGATCCCGGCGACGGCGACGTGACGGCCGACCGAGCCGCTCGCGCGCGAGGGCCGCCCGGCGACGCGGCCGCTCACGGCGGTGCCGCGCCGCGGCTCGAGCCCGACGCCCGAGACTCGTCTCGGCGCTCGCGCGGCTGATCGACGAGCGCCCGCGCGGGCGTGATCCTCGCGGGCCGCACAGCGCGACGCCGGCGCTCGCCGCGGCCGCGACCGCGTCGCTCGCGCGCGCCTGCGGCTATCCGGTCCTGGCGGAGCCGACGTCGCAGCTGCGCTGCGGCGTGCACGACCTGGAGCAGCGTGATCGCCTCCTACGACCCGATCTTCCGCGACGCTGCCGGAGCGTCTCGCGCCCGACCTCGTGATCCGGGTGGGCGACATGGTCACCTCGAAGGCGGTGCGCACGTGGCTGACGGGAACCGACGCTGCCGCCAGGTCGTGATCGACCCCGACGGCGGCTGGAACGAGCCGACCTGGAGCGGCCGACCTGATCGCGCGGGTCGACCCCGGGCCGCTGTTCGCGGTCGTTCGCCGAGCAGCTCGAGCCGCGAGCGACCGGGCCTGGCTGAAGCGTGGCTGGCTGACGGCCGCCGCGGCCGCCGAGCCGAGGTCGACGCGTTCCTGACCGCGCTCGGCGACGAGCTGTTCGAGCCGCGCGTGCATCGCGACCTCGGCGGCGCTGCTGCCGCCGGCAGCGACGGTGTACGTCGCGTCGAGCATGCCGGTGCGCGACCTCGAGACGTTCCTGCCCGCGACCGCGCCGGCCGCTGCGCTTCCTCGCCAACCGCGGCGCGAACGGCATCGACGGCCTCGTCTCGTCGGGGCTCGGGCGCCGCGGCTGCGCCGACGGGACGGACCTTCGTGCTGACCGGCGACGTCGGCCTCTACCACGACATGAACGGGCTGCTGGCCGCGAGCCGGCTCGGCGTCGAGGCCACGATCGTCGTGCTCGAACAACGGCGGCGGCGGGATCTTCGACTTCCTGCCGATCGCGCGACATCGCGACGGCTACGAGGAGCTGTTCGGCACGCCGACCGGCCTCGACCTGGCGAAGGTCGCCGACCTGTACGGCCTGCGCGTTCACCCGCGTCGAGGCGCTACGCGGACCTGCGCCGACGGCGCTGGCGCGCGCCGGCACTCGTCGAGATCCCGCTCGACCGTGCACGCAACGTCGAGCTGCACCGCGAGCTGTTCGACCGCGTGTCCGCCGTCGTGGCGGTGGCCGCGGACCGCGCCGGTCCGCCGGCCCGGACTAGCGCTTGAGGCGCAGCGCGCCCTTGACGGCGCGCCGCGTTGCCGGCGGAGTCCGACGACGGTCGACGACGAGCTTGACCGCGCGGTCGCTTCGCCGCGGCGCAGCGCCGCGCTTCAGTCCGCGCCGCGAAGGTTTGACGAACGAGACGTATTCACTCGCCCGGTCATCGGCAGCATGGCGCCGGCTTGGCTAGGGCCGCTCGCGCCGGGCGAACGCTCGGCTACGGGACGACAGCCCCTGCGGCATGAAGACAACGGCGCTCCGTCGTCACGGAGCCGTGTGGGCCCGTAGCGCTCCAGTCAGCGCTGGTCGACGCCTCAGACGGAGCCGGGCACGATTGCGTCGACAGGTCGTGGGCGAGCCGATGCAGCTCGGCGTCGCCTCGGTCGGGTCGGAAGTCGCGGCGCAGCGGCGCTCCGTTCGGCACCCAGACGAGATGCTCGGATCGGTCGCGGCGCCTGCAGCCACCCGGGGCGGGCGCGTTCAGCGTTGTCGGCGATGCGCGAAGGACCGCGCTGCGTTCGATTGCCCGTGCAGTCGGCTGAGCGTGACGTGCTGCGCGCGGTAGATGTCGAACAGCTCGACCGAGGATCCTGCACGTCTGCGTCGTCGGCGGGCGTCGCCGGCGCACCGGCAACGCGTCGCAGCGCCGGTGCCGTCGGGATTGACGGTGTAGATGTCAGAAACTTCGGTGTTTGCGTAGATGCGGCCCTCGAACGTGATCTTCGTGCCGTCGGGCGACCAATTTGGCGCGAGCGGGTTCGGATTCTGCTGCTGGACGAGTGGTGCGCCCCGTGCCGTCGGCGTTGATGATTTCGAGGTGGGACCCACAGATCGTCTGAGGATCGGTAATCAGCTCTCGCGCGCGAAGGCGATCTGTGTGCCACTCGGCGACCACGCCGGATGCGGCGGACGTGACCGCTGCTGTCCGAGGCGCTTACGCTCTGCCGGGCCGAGCCGTCCGCGTTCATGATCCACAGCCCGCCGAGGTCGACGAAAGCGATCTTAGTTCCGTCCGGTGACCAGGCCGGATCGCGGCCGGAGCCGAGGCTCACGTCGCCGGACCCGTCGCCGTTCATGACATGCACCGCGAACGGGTAGGGATATACGTCCTCCCCCCTCGTATACGCAATCTTCCCGTTCGCGCCGGGGAAGGCCGCATCGGCTGCAGCTGCCGATAAGAGCAGCGCGAGAACGGCGGTGAGAAACACCCCGATCCGAGTCCGAGCCGAAACCACCTGAGCTGAGCAGCAGGACTGGCCTCCAGCGTAGGTGAGCCCCCAGCCTACAACTCCTGGCGTGGGGCTCAAGGCTACGAACCCGTCAGCGCGGGCAGCACGGCCATGAGCTTCACCTCGGTTTCCGCCAGCTCGGCGTCCGGCTGCGACTCCCCCACCACGCCCGCCGCCCGCGAAGCAGTGCGCGACACGGCCCGCGAGCAGACCGCAGCGCAGCGCCACGCAGAACTCGCCGTCCTCGAACGCGTCCATCCAGCCGACCGGGGCGGCATACCAGCCGCGGTCCATGCGCTCCAGCTCGCGGACCAGCGGTTCGGCGCGCGCCCACGGCTCGCCTCCGACCGCGGACGTCGGGTGCAGCGCGCCCGCCAGGTCGACCACGCTCAGGGGCTGCGCGAGCTGCGCGCGCACGGGGGTCGCGAGGTGCTGGATGTTGGCCACCTTCACGAGGCCGGGCTCCTCGGCGGGCGTGACCCACACCGACAGCGGCTCCAGCGAGCGCTCGATCGTGCGCACGACGATGCGGTGCTCCTCGCGATCCTTCGCGCTGCGCAGGAGGCGCTCGCCGAGGTGGTCGTCGACCGCCGGGTCCGCGCTGCGGCGGGTCGATCCGGCGAGGGCGACCGTGCTGACCACCGCGCCGGCGCGGCGCACGAGCAGCTCCGGGCTCGCGCCGATGAAGGCCGCCTCGGGCGTTCCCGACGCAGAAGCAGTAGCAACTGGGATACGCGGCAGCGCAGCGCGCCGAACACGGCCGCCGGGTTGAAGGGACGCGCGGCACCGACCCGCACCTCGCGCGCCAGCACGAGCTTCTCGACCGCACCGGAGCGCACGAGCCGGGCGCCCTCCTCGACTGCGCGCTCGAAGTCCGTCGGAGGCCGGACGCTCGAGATCTCGTATCCGCCGGCCGGGTCGGGGTCGACCAGCGGCAGCGGATCGGTGCTGAGGCGGCGAGCCGGCCGGCGGCGCGCGCGGCGAGCTCCTGCGGGTCGTCGCCCGCGCGGCACAGCACGTTGAGCGTCGCGTGCGCGTTCCCGGCCGATCGCGTCAGCGAAAGCTCGGGCATGGTGAGCGCCGCAGGTGGGAAGGACGACCACTCGGGTGCGGTGCAGCCGTCGGGGAAGAAGCTGAATCCGCCAACCCAGAGCGGCCCGGTGGCGGGACTGTCCAGCCCGTCGTCGCGCACGGCGTCGCGCATCGCCTCGGAGCACATCCGCGCGGCCTGCGTGAAGCGATCCTGGGTGGGTACGGCATCGACCAGCACGGCGGCGCCGAGCGCCCCGATCGCGAACCCGTCGCGGTCGGGCTGCTCCCACACGAACCAGCGCTCGTCGGCGCGGCGGCTGGCGAAGGTGCACGGCGGCCACGTCGACGTCACCCGGCAGGGGAACCGTGACACTGGCAAGCACCGGCCTCCCGAAACGTCGCGCCCGGGCGACGGCTTCGTCAACGCGCGAAGTCAGCGCCTCGGCCGCGGCGGAGGGGTGACGCGTGGGCACGTAACCGACTCTACAACTTGACGCGCGGGTGCCCACGCGTCACACCGCAGCGGCCATCCTCCCGCCCATGCCCGAACCATGTCCTGCACGTCCACCCCTCGGACGCGGTGGGCCAAGGTTCGCGTGGCGGAGCTGGCAGAGCGGCAGTGGGGCGTGGTGACTCGAGCGCAACTTGAGGAATCCGGACTCAGAAGCGGCTGGCATCTCGCGTTGGCAGGCCGAGAGTCGGCTGCACCGGATCTATCCACGCGTCTTTGCCGTCGGTCATGGATGCCTGGCGCTACAGGGAAGATTGGCCGCCGCCCTGTTTTACGCGGGCCGCGGCTGCCCTAAGCGGCGTGACGGCGGCGTCGTGGATGGGAATGCTGCAGGCGACGCCGAAGCGCTTGCACGTGAGCGCGCCGCGGCGACGTCGGTCGCTGCCGGAGGTGCGCGTGCACGGTCGCAGAAGCAGTTCGGCGCGTCATCGCACAGGCGCCTGCCAGTTACTCCTCCGGCGCGAACCTTGCTGGACATTGCGGGGCAGATTGGGTTCCACCCAGCTTCGTCGCGCACTCGCTGAGGCGGAGTACCTGAAGCTCGTGACGCTCGACGAGGTCGCAGAGTACCTCGGCCGTGGCAAGCCGGGCAGTGCTGCGCTCCGCGTCGCGCTCGACTGCCACCGCCCGCAGCTCGCAAGGACCAAGAGCCGGCTGGAGGAGAAGCTCCTCCTGCTCTGCGAGCGCTACTCCCTTACCCCACCTGATGTCAACGTCTGGGTGGCGGGTTGGCTGGTAGATGCGGTGTGGTTCGACCAAAAGGTCATAGTCGAACTCGACAGCCACCTCGCGCACGGCACGCCGGCGAGGCTCGAGCAGCGACCACCAGCGCGACCTCGATCTGCGCGCCGCGGGCTACACCGTGCTGCGCTACACCTGGGCGCAGCTCACGGACACACCGGAGCTCGTGATCGCCGACCTGCGCCGCGCGCTACGTCTGTGACTTGCCGCGGGCGATCGCGATCTCGCCCGTGCGGACCATCTCCACCAGACCGAACGGGCGCACCATGCTCTCGAAGCCCTCGACCTTGTCGGCGGTGCCGGTGATCTCGATCGTCACCGTGCGGCTCGACACGTCGATGATCCGCCCGCGGAAGATGTCCGCGAGCTGCATGATCTCCGCGCGGCTGTTGCCGTCGGCGGAGACCTTGAACAGCGCCATCTCGCGGGCGATCGTCTCCTCGGGCTCGAGGTCGCGGATCTTGATCACGTTGACAAGCTTGTGGAGCTGCTTCGTGACCTGGTCGATCGGGTGCGAGGCGCCGTCGAGCGTGATCGTGACGCGGGACACCGCCTCGTTCTCGGTCGGCCCGACCGCGAGCGTGTCGATGTTGAACCCGCGCCGCGCGAACAGACCCGCGATCCGCGTGAGCACACCGGGCTTGTTCTCCACGAGCACCGACAGCACGTGCTTACGGCCGGTATGGATGTTGCCCGCGGCCTCGAGGTCCTCGAGGCTCAGGACTTCTTTTGTGCCTGGCTCACCCATCAGCCCACCATGTCCCGCGCGGCGGCCCCTGCCGGGATCATCGGGTAGCAGTTCTCCTCCTGGCGCACCCGCACGTCGAGGACGACGGGACCGTCGGTCTCGATGGCCTCGCGCATCGCGTCCTCGACGTCGCTGTCGGCATCGACGCGCATGCCGCGCGCACCGAACGCCTCGGCCAGCTTCACCCAGTCCGGGCTCGGGCCCATCTCGACGGAGCTGTAGCGCTTGTCCCAGAACAGCTCCTGCCACTGCCGGACCATGCCCAGAAAGCCGTTGTTCATGATGAAGACCTTCACGTCGATGTTGTGCTGGACGGCGGTCGCCAGCTCCTGGCATGTCATCACGAGGCTGCCGTCGCCCGCGACGCACACGACCAGCTCGTCGGGCTTGGCGACCTTCGCGCCGATCGCGGACGGCAGGCCGAAGCCCATGGTGCCGAGGCCGCCCGAGTTGATCCATCGCCGCGGTCCGGGGAAGTGGTAGTGCTGCGCCGTCCACATCTGGTGCTGGCCGACGTCCGAGGTGAGGATCGCGTCGCCGCCGGTCACCTCGTACAGCGCCTGGATCATGCGCTGCGGCGGGATGTCGCCGTCCTTGGAGCCCTCGAACTTCAGCGGGTACTCGTCCTGCCACTTGCGCAGCTGCGCCCACCACTCGTCCATGCGACCGCGGTCCGCCTCGAGCGCGCGGTACTCCGCCGTCAACTTCGGCAGGATGCGCTTCGAGTCGCCCACGATCGGAATGTGCGCCGGCACGTTCTTCGAGATCTCCGCCGGGTCGATGTCGATGTGCACGAACTTCGCCCGCGGGGCGAACTCGGAGAGCTTGCCGGTGATGCGGTCGTCGAAGCGGGCGCCGATCGCGACGATCAGGTCCGCGTTGTCCATCGCGTAGTTGGCCGTGCGCGTGCCGTGCATGCCCAGCATGCCGAGCCACAGGTCGTGCGGCGCGGGGAGCGCGCCCAGGCCCATCAGCGTGCAGGTCACCGGGAAGCCGCCCGCTGTCGCGAGCTCCGTGAGCTCCTCCGCGGCGTTGCCGTTCACGACGCCGCCACCGACGTAGAGGATCGGGCGCTTGGAGTTGGCCAGCGCCTTCGCGGCGAGGCGGATCTGCTTGGCGTTGCCCTCGACGAAGTTCTTGTAGCCGGGCAGGTCGACCTTCTGCGCCTCGCTCGGGTCGTACGGGATGTCGGCGCGCGAGAGGTCCTGCGGCACGTCCACGAGCACCGGACCGGGCCGCCCGGAGCGGGCGACGTGGAAGGCCTCGTGGATCATGTGCGGGATCTCGCGCGGGTCCAGGACCTGGAAGGAGTGCTTGATGACCGGCATCGTGATGCCCATCACGTCGGCCTCCTGGAAGCCGTCCGTCCCTATTAGGTCTGTTCTGACCTGGCCGGTGATGAACACGGTCGGGACCGAGTCGAGCATCGCGTCGGCGATCGGGGTGACGAGGTTGGTCGCGCCCGGGCCCGAGGTCGCAAGCGCGACCCCGACGCGGCCGGAGGCCTTCGCGTAGCCCTCGGCAGCGTGGCCCGCGCCCTGCTCGTGCCGGCACAGGATGCTGCGGATGCCCGCGTCATACAGCGCGTCGTAGGTGGGCAGGTTCGCTCCGCCGGGGATGCCGAATACCGCATCGACACCCTCCGCCTTGAGACATTCCATCATCGCATCGACTGCTCGCATGGCACCCTCCTTTCGTAACGTCGGCCTGCCGCCGTTCAATCTCTTGGGCTACGCCCACCTAAAGTCCTGTGCTTCGCGCCTTCGGCGCTCGCTGAACTTTCTTGAGAAACGGGAAAATCCCCGCAAATCGGGCGAAAGAGGACTAACGCCCCCGGCGCGCCCGTGACTGGCGAGTGTACCACCGGGTTTTTCGCACCAATGCAGGGATGACGCGGGTTAGTATCGGATCACCCGTGAGGAGGGGACTGGTCATCGCCGTCCTGCTGTGCGTCTCGGTGTTCGCACCAGCCGCGCACGCGACCTTCCCCGGCCCGAACGGCCAGGTCGTGTTCGACGGTGGGCTCTGATCTGCGCGGGTGAGCTATGACGGCAGCTCGGCGAACACCGTTCTGACGTCGCCGGCGGGCCACGAGCCGGCGTGGTCACCGGATGACCGCACGATCGCTTTCTCCGCGACCGTGGGCGGCAACAGCGGACATCTACACCGTGCGGTTCGACGGCACGGCGCTCACCCGCATCACGACTGACCCGGCAGCCGACACCGAGCCCGCGTGGTCGCCGGATGGACAGACCATCGTGTTCACGCGGGGCGGCACCGAGCTGTACCGGATCAACGTGGATGGAACTCTCGAGGCGCCCCTTCGCGGCGGGACCTCCGGGAGCGCACCGAACTGGTCGCCGGACGGCCAGGAAATCGCATTCGTTACGCCGGGCGGCCGGATCGCCAGAGTGGGAGTCGTCGCGGGGCCCATCACCCAGGTCACCGGGCTGGGCGCCGAGGGATGCTGCGACTTCGATCCGAACTGGTCGCCGGACGGCCAGCAGATCGCGTTCGACTCCAGTTCGCGGCCGGAGGCGCCGGGCATGTACGCGATGGATGCCGACGGGAGCGGTCCGACGCGACTGACGGACTTCGGAAACGCACCGAGCTGGTCGCCCGACGGGACGATGATCGCGTACACGGAGGGGCGGCTGCGGTCCCGCCGCTGCTACTTCGAATCGCGCTGGATGCACGCCGACGGCGCGCGGGAGGATCGATGCGCCACACGGACTTCGCGTCGTCAACGATCCGGACTGGGGATCGTTCCGCCCCGAGGACATCGGCTATCCGCGCTCCAAGGGCGCGACTCCGCTACGTGTGGCGCTGGTGCCCGCATACGACGAATGCACCGCGCCCAACCGGACCCATGGTCCACCGCTCGCCGCGCCGTCATGTGCTCCGCCCGGTGCAGAGCTCAACACCTCAGAACCCCGAGGCAAGCGGGCTGACGTTCGGGACTCCGGACGCCAACGGCAAGCCGGCGCAATCCTCGGGGTTCATCGGGCTCAACGTCGTGTCCGGGCGACGTCCGTGTCGAGGCCCAGCTCACCGATGTCCGGTGCCGAGTGGCCTTCTTCGCCTGTCCCGGCGGACCGCTGTCGGACTACACCGGCGAGGTGCAGGGTCTGCTGAGGGATTTGCGAGTCACGGACCACGAGGGAGCCACCTCGACGATCGCCGACCTTTCCCCACTGCCTTTCACCGTGCCGTGTGCAGCGACCCCGTCGTCCGACGCGGGCGCCACGTGCGCGGTCACGACGACGTTCAACACCCTCGTGCCCGGTGTCGTCGTCGCGGGACAGCGAGCGACCTGGCAACTCGGGCGCCTCGAGATGCTCGACGGCGGAGGTGACGGCGACGCCGAGGACTCCGCCGACAACGAGCTGCTCGCGACGCAGGGCCTCTTCGTGCCCTGACCCTCAGCGCGCGCCGCGGGCGCACGACGGCCTCGGGCTCCGGCCAGTCCATGTCCTCGCCGCACACGGTGCAGACCTGGTCCGCGATCGGCCGCACGGCGCCGCAGCGCGGGCAGTGCCGGTGCGGCTCGTCGCGCTCGAAGCGGTACAGGATCGCGGCGATCAATCCGATGCCCGGCAGGCACAGGCCGATCAGGAACCAGACGAAGAACGAGCTCCCCTTGATCTTGCCGACGACCCCGGCAGCGAGGCCGAAGAAGAAGGCGACCGCGATCAACGCCCCGCCGGTCACGGATATCGAGCCGCCTAGATCCCGAGCTTCTCTTTGATGATGCGGTTGACCTCGGCGCCGTCGGCGCGGCCCTTGGTCTCCTTCATCACCGCGCCCACGATCGCGCCCGCGGCCTGCTCCTTGCCCTTGCGTATCTGCTCGACCGCGGCGGCGTTGGCCTCGATCGCACGCTCGACGATCGCCTCCAGCTCACCCGTGTCGGCGATCGGCGCCAGGCCGCGCGCCTGCACGATCGCGGCGGGGTCCCCCCCGTTCGTGGTGAGCTCGGCGAGCACGTCCTTCGCGGCCGACCGGGACAGGGTGCGGCTCTCGACCATGCCGACCAGGTCGGCCAGCCCGACGGGAGAGAGCTTCGACTCGCGCGGGTCCTCGATCCCGTGCTCGCGCAGGAACGCGACGAGCTCGCCGGTGGTCCACTGGGCGATCGCGCCGGCGTTGCCGTTGCCGGCGGCAACGCTCTCCTCGAAGAAGGAGCCGAGCTCGCTCCACCCCACGAGCGTTCCGGCGACCTCGCTCGGCAGCCCGTAGTCGGCTACGTAGCGCTCGAGCCGCGCGGCCGGCAGCTCGGGCAGCGCGGCGCGCGCCCGTTCGAGCATCTCCTCGGTGGGCGCGACCGGCAAGAGGTCCGGCTCGGGGAAGTAGCGGTAGTCGTGCACCTCTTCCTTGGAGCGCAGCGGCGTCAGCGAACCGGTCACGGGATCGAAGTGGATCGTCTCCTGCACGACCGATCCGCCGGACTCCCAGATCTGGATCTGCCGCTCGATCTCGGCCTCCATGCCGCGCTCGAGGAACCGGAAGCTGTTCATGTTCTTCAGCTCGGTCTTGGTGCGCAGCTCGTCGGTGCCGGCGGGGCGCACCGACACGTTCGCGTCGACGCGCAGCGATCCCTCCTCCATGTTCACGTCGGACACGCCGATCTGCTTGAGCGTCGTGCGCAGCAGCTGCGCGAAGGCGCGCGCGTCGGCAGCCGAGCGCAGGTCGGGCTCGGTCACGATCTCGACGAGCGGCGTGCCGCCGCGGTTGTAGTCGACCACCGATGCACCGGCGCCGTGGATGCGCCCGGACTCGCCGTGATGGATCAGCTTGGCCGCGTCCTCCTCCATGTGCGCACGGTGGATCCGCACCGTCGGGCCGTCGGGGACCTGCAGCGTGCCGCTCGACGCAAGCGGGATGTCGTACTGGCTGATCTGGTAGCCCTTCGGCAGGTCGGGATAGAAGTAGTTCTTGCGGTGGAAGATGGAGCGCGGCGCGATCTCGCAGTCGAGCGCCATCCCGATCATCAGCCCGTAGTGCACCGCCTCGGCGTTGAGCGTCGGCAGCGTGCCCGGGTGCCCGAGGCACACCGGGCACGTGCGCGTGTTGGGCGGCTCGCCGAAGGAGAGCGCGCACCCGCAGAACATCTTGGTGCGCGTGGAGAGCTGGACGTGGATCTCCAGCCCGATCACGGGCTCCCAGCCGTCGCCGCGTCACGGCATCGCCCCCGTGACGTCGAATTCGATCGCGCGCTCGAGCGCGTGGGCCGCATCGAGGATGCCGTTCTCCGAGAACGCCGGTCCCGCGATCTGCAGGCCGACCGGCAGGCCGCCGGCGGGGCCGCTGCCGTCGTCCGGCTTCGCCAGCCCCGCCGGGATCGAGATCGCCGGGATTCCCGCCAGCGACATCGGCACCGTGCAGTAGTCGGACAGGTACATGGCAAGGGGGTTGTCCGTGCGCTCGCCGAGCTTGAACGCGACCGTCGGCGACGTCGGCGTGACGATCAGGTCGCACTCGGCGAAGGCGGTGCGGAAGTCGTCGGCGATCTTGGTGCGCACGCGCTGAGCGCGTCCGTAGTAGGCCTCGTAGTAGCCGGCCGACAGCGCGAACGTGCCGAGCATGATCCGGCGCTTCACCTCCTCGCCGAAGCCCTCGGCCCTGGTCGTCTCGTACAGGTCGAGCAGCGTGCCGTTGCCGTTGCCGGCGCGGTGACCGAAGCGCACTCCGTCGTAGCGCGCGAGGTTGGACGACGCTTCCGCCGGCGCGATCACGTAGTAGGCGGCGATTCCGTGCGGCGCGTGCGGCAGCGCGACGTCCACCACCTCGCCGCCGAGGTCCCTGATCACGTCGAGCGTCTGGTCGAACGTCCGCCCCACTCCCTCCTCGACGCCCTCGGCGCTCGAGTTGAGCTCCTGCGGAACGCCGAAGCGCAGGCCGCGCAGGTCGGTGCGGCTCGGCAGGCGCACATCCTCGGGCAGGCCGAGCGAGGTGGAGTCGCACGCGTCGTGTCCGACGAGCTCGGTGAGCAGCAGCGCCGCGTCCATGACGGTGCGCGTCAGCGGTCCGCACTGGTCGAGCGAGGAAGCGAAAGCGACCATCCCGTAGCGCGAGATCGCACCGTACGTCGGCTTCAACCCGACGATGCCGCACAGCGCAGCGGGCTGGCGGATGGAGCCGCCGGTATCGGTGCCGATCGCCCACGGCGCGAGACCGGCCGCGACCGCCGCTGCGGAACCGCCGCTCGACCCGCCGGGCACGCGCTCGGGATCCCACGGGTTGCGCACGATCCCGTAGCCGGAGTTCTCGTTCGACGAGCCCATCGCGAACTCGTCCATGTTCGTCTTGCCGATCATCGGCGCGCCCGCCGCCGCGAGCCGGCGCACGGCCGTCGCCGTGTACAGCGGCTCGTACCCGGCGAGGATGCGCGACCCGGCGGTGGTGGGAACGCCCTCGGTGCAGAACAGGTCCTTGACGGCCAGCGGGCACTCCGGCGAGCGGTCCATCGGTCTCGGCGACATCGTCCTCCGCCGTCCACAGGAAGGCGCCCAGCTCGTCGTTGTGGCGCTCGATCCGCTGGCGGTAGGCCGAAAACAGGTCGGCGGCGCTGAGCTCGCCGGCGCGGATGCGCTCGATCGCCTCGGCGGCGGACAGCTTGACGGCGTCGGCGCTCACTGGCCCGGGCTCGGGACGCGGAAGCCCGCCTCGGTCGCGTCGGGCGAGAGCTCGAGCACACGCTCGACGGGCCAGCTGGGACGGGGCTCGTCGGGGCGCATCACGTTCTCCACCTCGATCACATGCGAGGTCGGCGGCACGCCGTCGAGGTCGAGCTCGGAGATCTTCTCGATGTGGTCGAGGACCGTGGACAGCTCGCGCGACATGCGGTCGATCTCGTCCTCGGAGAGGCGCAACCGCGCAAGGCGCGCGACGTGCAGAACCTGATCGCGGGAGATCATCGTGTGAAGGTTAACGAGGGAAAGAAAAGGCCCCTCGTTTCGGAGGGGCCCCAAAGTGGCTTGTATTTAGCCCCTTCTGTCAGACGAGCCTGACCTCCGCCGCCTGCAAGCCCTTAGGGCCCTCAGTGACTTCGAAGGAAACACGCTGCCCTTGCTCAAGCGACTTGTAACCGTCTTGGGCAATTTGAGAGAAGTGCACGAAGACATCGTCGCCTCCTTCGCGCTCGATGAACCCGAAGCCCTTCTCGTTGCTGAACCACTTCACGGTTCCCTCTGGCACTACTCCTCCTAGTACTTCCCGCAAGGCCCGAGGCGGGGCTCGAACCCTGCTTGCTTGATACGACCGGGCGCAGCCTACATGAACATCGGGCGGGAATGAATGCCGTGTTCAGGGGGCCGGACGAGGCGGCGGTCTGGAGGTCTCGGAGGAGGGTGTGTCGCTCGGCTCGGGCGGCGCCTGGTCGCGGGGCGGGCCCGTCGGTGCGACGGGCGCGGGCGGCGGCGCGTCGCTGGTGCCCATGGAGCGTCTTGAGCTGGTCGCGCGCATCCTCGAACGAGGTGCCCTCTTCCTGCATGCTCTGCCACCCCCCGTACGCGATCATCCCCGCCCCGATCAGGGCCAGCAGGATGCCGAAGCGCAGGTCCACCACCTCGTTCGGCCCGGGCTGGAAGACCATCCGCAGCAGCACCATCACGACGGCGCCGATGCCGAGGCCCGCGGTGATCGCGCTCGCCGCCACCGGCAACGCGAGGGTGCGCGAGGTGGCGGTCACGATCGCGAGCGAGATCGCGGCGATCGCGGCGGAAAGGATGACGAGGTTCGCGATCGTGCCCGTAAAGCCCTGACCGTCCCAGGCCTTGATGCCCGTGTCGACGCCGACAGCCTGGCCGAACTGCTCGATCAGGCCGCCGAAGCCGGAGATCTCGTACCAGTCGAACGCGAACATCGCCAACAGCAGCACGAGACCACCGACGGCCGCGACCACCTCTCCGGTCCTGAGCTTGCTGAGTTCCATCGATTCCTCCTCCTGGGGGTCCGACCCGGACCCTGGGCCACCGATTTCCGGCTAAGGAAGCTCCGATCTTCCTACACGCGCCGGACCGTATCTACGCGTGGGCGGCGGCCCTCAGCGTGTTGCGTAGCAGCATCGCGATCGTCATCGGTCCGACGCCGCCCGGGACCGGCGTGATCGCTCGCGCCCGTGCGGCAGCCGCCTCGAAATCGACGTCGCCGACGAGGCCGTCCTCGGTGCGGTTCATGCCGACGTCGATCACGGTCGCGCCCTCCTTGACCATGTCGCCCGTGACCAGTCGCGGGCGGCCGACCGCCGCCACCAGCACGTCCGCGCTGCGGCAGACCGCGGCGAGGTCGTGCGTGCGCGAGTGGCACGTCGTGACGGTCGCGTTCTGGGCGAGGAGCAGCGACCCGACGGGCTTGCCGACCAGGTCGCTGCGCCCGACGACCACCGCGTGCGCGCCCTCGAGCGGCGTGTCGTAGGTGCGCAGCAGCTCCATCACGCCCGGACGGCGTGGCCGGCACCAGTCCGTCGCGGCCCTGCACGAGCAGCCCGGCGTTGGTCGGCGTGAGGCCGTCGACGTCCTTCGCGGGATCGACGGCCGACGTCGCGCGCGGCCGCATCGATGTGCGCGGGCAGCGGCAGCTGCACGATGATCCCGCTGACGGCCGGGTCGGCGTTGAGCGCGGCGATCACGGCGAGCACGTCCGCCTCGGACGTGTCGGCCGGCAGGTCGTGGCGGATCGACGCGATGCCGACCTCCGCGCAGGCCTTGTGCTTGCCGCCGACATATATCTGTGACGCGGGGTCGTCACCCACCAGCACCGTCGCAAGGCCCGGCGCCGCATCCATGCGCGCCACCTCCGCCGGCGACCTCGGCGCGCACGCGTGCGGCGACGGCCTTGCCGTCGATGATCGTCGCGCTCACCTAGGTCTTCTGCGCAGCGGCGCGTAGTCCGCCATCAGCTGGCGCTCGGAGCCGTCGTCCGCGAACCGCACCGTCACCACGCCCCCACGAGCGGCGCCGATCACGACTCCCTCGCCGAAGGTCGCGTGCAGGACGTCGTCGCCGACGTGGAACGTCGGGGGCGCCTCGCGCGGCGCCGGGGACGTGCTCTCCCACTGATCGCACCGGAGTCGCGCCGTCGCCGGTGACCAGCTCGGCGGGCAACTCGTCGAGGAACCGCGACGGCATGTTGTATGAGCGGGAGCCGAACAGGGACCGGGTCTGCGTGTACGTCAGGTACAGGTGCGACTCCGCGCGCGTGATGCCGACGTAGCAGAGGCGCCGTTCCTCCTCGAGGTTGCCCTCGTCGATCGAACGCGAGTGCGGGAACACGCCCTCTTCGCAGCCGATGATGAACACGACCGGGTACTCGAGCCCCTTGGCGTTGTGCAGCGTCATCAGCGTCACCGTGCTCTCGGCGTCGCGCAGCGCATCCTGCTCCGAATACAGCGACAGCTGCTGGAGGAACTCGGCCAGCGCGGCGACGCCGTGCTCACCGTCCCAGTTCGCGTCGAACTCCCGCGCGACGCCCACCAGCTCCTGGAGGTTCTCGAGCCGGCCCTGCGCCTCGATCGTGCGCTCGGCCTCGAGCGCCTCGATGTAACCGGTCTCCTCGAGCACGCTCTCCAGCAGGTCACCGACCGACGAGTGCTCGGACAGCTCGCGCAGCCGCTCCACGATGGACGCGAACCGGTCGAGCGCCTTCACCGCCGCGGGACCCAGTCCGGGCACCAGCTCGGGAACGGCCGCGATCTCCAGCACGGGCTCTCCCATCGTGTTCGCGTGGGCCAGCACGCGCCCGACGGTGGTCTGCCCGATGCCGCGCTTGGGCGAGTTGACCACGCGCCCGAAGGAGACCGAGTCGCTCGGGTTGGTGAGCAGCGTCAGGTATGCGAGCGCGTCCTTGATCTCGGCGCGCTCGTAGAACTTGGTGCCGCCGATCACCTGGTAGGAGACGTCGGCGCGCACGAGCGTGTCCTCGAGCACGCGGCTCTGCGCGTTCGTCCGGTAGAAGACCGCGATGTCGTTTCGGGAGATGCCCTCCTCGTCGCAGAGGCGCTCGATCTCCGGCGACGACGTACGCGCGCCTCGTCGTGCTCGTCCTGCGAGCTCGGCGACGCGGACCGGCTCTCCTTCGCCGCGGTCGGTCCACAGCTCCTTCGGCTTGCGGCCCTCGTTGTGCGACGACGACCGCGTTCGCCGCCGACAGGATGCGTCTGGGTGGAGCGGTAGTTCTGCTCGAGCTTCACGACCTTCGCGCCGGGGAAGTCGCGCTCGAAGTCGAGGATGTTCCGGACGTCGGCGCCGCGGAAGCGGTAGATCGACTGGTCGTCGTCGCCGACGACGCACACGTTGCGCTCCTCGCCGGCGAGCAGCTGCAGCAGCCGGTACTGCGCGTGGTTGGTGTCCTGGTACTCGTCGACGAGGATCCAGCGGAAGGTGCTGCGGTAGCGCTCGCGCCACGTCGGGGAACAGCTCCAGCAGGTTCACGGTCCGGAACAGCAGGTCGTCGAAGTCGATCGCGTTCATCTCGTGGATCCGCTTCTCGTACAGCTCGTACACGTCGGCGACGGTCTGCTCGAAGAAGGAGCTGACCCGCTCGCGGTAGGCGGCCGCGTCCTCGAGCTGGTTCTTGGCGCGCGAGATCTGCGACTTGATCGCGCGCGGGGCGAACCGCTTCGGGTCGATCGAGAGCTCGTCGAGGCAGCGCCGCACCAGCCGCACCGAGTCCGCGTCGTCGTAGATCGTGAAGCGCTTCGTGTAGCCGAGCCGCTCGGCCTCGGCGCGCAGGATGCGCGCGCAGGCGGAGTGGAAGGTCGATGACCCACATCACGCGCACCATCCGGCCGACGAGGCCCTCGACGCGGTCGCGCATCTCCTGCGCCGCCTTGTTCGTGAACGTGATCGCGAGGATCTCGGACGGCTTGGCCTGGCCGGTCGCGACCAGGTGGGCGACGCGGTGGGTCAGCACCCGCGTCTTGCCCGAGCCGGCGCCGGCCAGCACCAGCAGCGGCCCGGTGCCGTGCACGACGGCCTCGCGCTGCGGCGGGTTGAGGTTCTCGAGCAGCCGGTCCGCTCGCGAGGTGTCTTCACGACGGGGGCTCTGCCCCCTCGGCGGCTTCGCCGCCTCCGCCGGCGCGCTGAGCTTCGAGGCTGCCACAGGTCGGCTACCCGCCGACCGGGTTCTGGCCCTTGTCCCGGCGCAGCGGCCGGACCTCGGCGGGCTGCCTTGTGCTCCTGGCCCGGTGAGCTCGGCGACCGCGCGCTCGAGGCGGCCGATCCGCTCGGCAAGGCCGCGCAGCGCGTCGGCCACGGGGTCGGGAAGGTGCAGCCAGTCGGTGTCCGGGCCCTCGGGCTTGCGGCCCTCGACGCGCACCGGATGGCCGGGGATCCCGACGACCGTGGTGTTCGGCGGCACGTCGTGGATCACGACGGAGTTCGCGCCGATCTTCGCCCCGTGGCCGACGGTGATCGGGCCCAGCAGCTTGGCGCCCGCGCCGACCGTGACGTTGTCCTCGACGGTCGGGTGCCGCTTGCCCGCCGCAAAGCCGGTGCCCCCCAGCGTGACGCCCTGGAGCAGGGTGACGCGATCGCCGATCTCGGCCGTCTCGCCGATCACGACCCCCGTCCCGTGGTCGACGAACAGGTCCTCGCCGATCTTGGCGGCCGGGTGGATCTCGATCCCGGTCACGATCCGGCTGGCGTTGGAGACCAGGCGCGGCACGAGTGGGATCTCTGCGGAGTGCATCGCGTGCGAGATGCGGTGCGCGAGGATCGCGTGCACGCCCGGATAGGTGAGCAGGATCTCGAGCGTGCCGACCGTGCGTGCCGCGGGGTCGCGGTCTCGCGCTGCCGCCACGTCCTTGCGCAGCTCGCGGGCGACGCGGGTGATCGAGCGCAGTCCCCTCATCGCACTCCGTCCGCGGCGGGCACGCTTGTCGTGAGGTGGTTGATCGCGGCGCCCGCCGCGATCACGCCGGCGACCGTCCCCGTGCCGTCAGCCGAGATCAGCTCCACGCCGTCCTCGGTGCAGGCAGCTGCGACTGTCGCGCCGGCAGCTCCGGAGAAGTCGAGCGCCACGTCATGTCCCATCACGATCGCGGCCGCGTTGGCGTCGTCGACGTCGACGGGATATGGATCGACCTGCACATTCGGGTTCAGGATGCCCAGCTTGGCCGTGACCGCCTCGGCGCGGTTCGCACCGATGTCGGGCGTGTACAGGGAGGCCTGGCCGCAGAGGTCGCCGAGCGCGGTCGGCGCGCCGTCCACGATGGCGACATATCCCACGCCGCGGGATACCAGTTCCGCCGCGGCGGCCGATCCGGCCGGACCCGCCCCGATGACGATCGCGCGGGCGCTCTTGAGGCGGAGCTGGCCGTCGACGCCGATGCGCTCGATCTGCGCGGAATAGCGCTCGAGCTCGGATTCGGAGAGGTCTGACGGCACGCCCCAAAGGGTACGCGACGCCTCCCCCGATTCCGTGGGCTCAGGGCGATTCGGTGACGGCGCTCAGCTAAGGCGCGAAGAACGGGGTCGAGACGTACCGCTCGCCGGCGTCGCAGATCACCGTCACGATCCGCTTGCCCTTAGACTCCGGCCGCGCGGCTACCTGGAGGGAGGCCCAGGTCGCCGCGCCCGCTGAGATCCCGGCGGACACTCCCTCGCGGCGTGCGAGCGCGCGCGCGGTTTCGATCGCGTCGTCATCGGTGACGGTGATGATCTCGTCGATCACGTCGCGGTTGAGGATCGGCGGCACGAAGCCCGCGCCGATGCCCTGGATCCGGTGCGGCCCCGGCTGCCCGCCCGACAGCACCGGCGACGCCGCGGGCTCGACCGCCACGACGTGCGCGTCCGGGTTGCGCTCCTTCAACACCTCTCCGACGCCCGTGATCGTGCCGCCGGTGCCGACGGCAGCGACGAACACGTCGACGCTGGCCGTCCAGGTCGGTCCAGATCTCCTCGGCGGTCGTGCGCCGGTGCATCTCCGGGTTGGCCGGGTTCTCGAACTGCTGCGGCACGAACGAGTTCTCGATCTCGCGCGCGAGGCGCATCGGCCTCGTCGACCGCCTCGTGCATGCCGCCCATCGACTCGGTCACGATCGCCTCGGCGCCATACAGGCGCACGAGCCCCTCGCGCTCGCGGCTCATCCCCTGCGGCATCGTGAGGATGCAGCGGTACCCCTTCGCGGCGCACACGAACGCCAGCGCGATCCCGGTGTTGCCGGAGGTCGGCTCGATCACGGTGGTCACCCCGGGCTCGATGCGCCCCTCGGCCTCGGCCGCGGCGATCATCGCGACCCCGATCCGGTCCTTCACGGACCCGGCGGGGTTGTAGGCCTCGAGCTTGCCGAACACGTCGGCGCCGAGGTCCGCTCCCAGGCGGGTGAACCGCACCATCGGCGTCCCGCCCACCAGGTCCGCGACGTTGTCGGGAATTTCGATCCGCTTTCGGGCCATTTTCCGCACGATAGCCATTACCGCGGCGAGCCACCAAAAAAGAAGGCCGGCCCGCTGAGCGGACCGGCCTTCGAAAACCCTGAAGAGAAGGGCTTGCTACGTAGCTACTTCTTGCACTTCGACGAGAACGGCGTCGTCACCGAGGTGCCGTCCACGAAGAAGAACTGACCCTCTGCCTTCCACGTGCCCTTGCACTTCTTGGGGGCAATGATCAGGGAGAACTTCTTCTTGCCCTTCTTGATGGTCTTCTTGGGAGTCTTCGTGTCGACCAGTGCCGTCGCGGCGTCAGGCGCGCTCGGCAGGGTCTTGATCGGCGGGATGTTGAAGTCGAGGTTGTAGTCGAAGCCACCCGACTTCTTCTTGGTCATCTTGCCGACCGACACGAACGTCGGTCCCAGGTCGGGGAACACGTACACGAGGACCGTGTCCTTGCCGCCGACCTTCGAGCCGTTGAACAGCGTCAGCTTCGCGTTCACCGGGTCGGTCACCACCGGCTTCGCGTAGCCAACGCCGCGGCCGGTGCCGATCTTCGAGCCCGACGGACAGCCCTTCGGGCCCTTCGCCTGCAGCTTCGCGAGTGTGCAGCGCGGGAACTTGCTGGAGTTGTACTGCCCGCCTTCGTTCAGCCTGATAAGGACGCGATTCATGACCGGCGGCTGATCCGCGGCCGGGTCCGTCGACTCGAACTTCACGTTGAGACCGGCCGGCTTACCTGCCTTGTTCGGCGAGACGTTGGCCGTGAACGCGACCTGGACGGCGGCGAATGCCGCTGATGCCAGTAGGGCACACGCAGCGCCGACGCCGAGCACGGCTATGAGCTTCTTACGCAATTCGCTCCTCCTCCGGGGGGTTGCAGGGCAACGGGGCATGCTCACCGGCGCAGCACTGCGCCAGGGGCCCTCGGACTAGCTAACCCCAAGCCTAACCAAAGGTTGCGTTCTTTGGAGCAGTTCCCCGTAGGAGCCGGCTGGGCTCTCCCCATTTGCCCGCCTGGCCTCGCGTTACGGCTACAGGTTACCCGTCGGTGCCGGTCCCCCGCAGCTCACGCCGCGCGCGGGCGCGCCCGACCTTGTGCATGAACTGCCCCAGGTCGGACGACGTCTCCGCGTCGGGCGCGGGCAGCTCACCGTCGACCGGTCCGCGCTCGGCGCGGTCCTCGGCCATCAGCGCAGTCCAGCCCTGGTCGTCGCTGAACAACCGCCACGCGTCGTTGACCGCGGCTTCGGCCACGCGGGCCACCACGCTCGACGGGAGCATCGGATCGCTCGCGCGCGCCAGCGCCCAGGCGATGCCGTAGCCGAAGCTCCACTCGCCGATGCTGGCCTCGAGCTCCGAGAAGTACTCACAGCCCTGGGGCGCCCGCCGCTGCAGCTCGTTCAGCGGCTGTGCCGCTTCGTCCTCCAAGGCATTGCGGACCTGTCGCGACAGATCCGGGCTGGAATCGAACGCAAAGTTCACAGATCGACCTCCCTCTCGCAGGAGCGGCCAATCTAACGCCGGGGCCGGACTAATCCTGGTGGGTGAGCGCCGTGTCCCGGTGGACGTAGAGGCGCAGCTTGGAGATCTTGCCGAGGTGGACCTCGAACACGTCGGCGATCTCCTCGTTGATCTCGAAGCGGCTCCCCAGGCCCCGGGCGCGGAGGTTCACCAGGGCGACCACGCGCCCGCCCGACTGCACGAAATCCTTCGGCTCCGGGCGGTACATGTGCCAGGAGGCGAAGAACTCCCGCAGATACTCGATCACGTCGCGGTGACCGCGGGGCGCCATGGCAGACACCACGTCGGGTGGCTGATAGACCTCGACCTCGCGGTTGCAGAGGTCCACGGCAGCCTCGAAGTTCCCGTCGTTGAGGGCTTCGTAGAACCGCGTCAGCAGCTCGGCGTCGTGCTCGGACACCATCTCTCTCGTTAGTTCGACCGCGAGCGCGGTCGCCTTAAGCGCCTGCACCGGCAGCGAATGTCGGTGTGCGCTCGCGGCAGGAGGCGGGATTGCCCCTGATATCGTGCCGCTCCGCTTCTGCAACATCGCACCGTCAACCTGATCCCAACTCTGCCAGGCTCACCACAGCCGCTACACGCACCCCGCTGAGATGCTCGTAGCCGCTGTCAATCCCAGCCACGACGGTGCGATCGCCGTCCTTCACGACGGGAAGCTGACCGTGTCGCTGGAGTCCGAGAAGGACTCGTTCCTGCGCCACGCCTACGTCTCCCCGCTCAGCATCTTCAACGCGATCGAGTATCTCGGCGAGGCGCCTGACATCGTCGCGCTGGGCGGCTGGCACAGGCACCGCACGGCGGCCATTCCGGATCTCGGCGCGGGCTACCGGGGCCGGCACGAGCAGTCGCGCACGGTGAGGGCGCTGGGCAAGGACGTGACCCTCTTCTCGTCCACGCACGAGCAGTCCCACATCATGGGTGCGGTCGGAATGGCGCCCAGGGACGACGCGCGCGAGCGGGCCGTGCTCATCTGGGAAGGCACGCTCGGGGACTTCTACCTCCTCGACGAGCGCCACCAGGTCACGCGCCAGATCCCCGTGCTGGGGCAGCCCGGCCCGCGGTACGCGTTTCTCTACGCCCTGGCGGACCCGAGCTTTCCGGATGTGTCGCCGCCGCGCGTCGAGGACCCCGGGAAGCTGATGGCGCTCGCGGCGTTCGGCGATCCGGAGGAGGCCGACCCCCGGGTCGTCGAGACGGTCGAGCACCTCGCCACCGCTCCCGTCGTGCCCCCGAGCCTGAAGGGGCAGCTGCGCGAGTCGCCCCTGTACAACGCGGGGCTCGAAGCCGAGCAGACCAAGCACGCCGCGGCCCTGCTCACGCGGCGCATCTTCGGGATCTTCGCCGACGCAGCGCGGAAGGAGGTTCCAGCCGGCATCCCGCTCCATATCGCCGGCGGGTGCGGGCTGAACTGCGACTGGAACGTCGGCTGGCGCGACCTGGGGCACTTCTCCTCCGTGTTCGTGCCGCCCTGCCCGAACGACGCGGGCTCGGCGCTGGGGACGGCGATCGACGCCCAGTGCCGCGTGACCGGCGATCCGTACATCGAGTGGGACGTCTACAGCGGCCTCGACCTCGAGCGCGATGCGGAGCCCGACTCCGCGAAGTGGGACAGACGTGCGCTCGACACCGGGGCCGTGGCGGACGCGCTCGCGGCCGGCCGCATCTTCGGCTGGGCACAGGGGCGCTGGGAGATCGGACCGCGGGCGCTCGGGAACCGCTCGCTGCTGGCCGCGCCGTTCGGCGCCGAGATGCGCGACCGCCTGAACGAGATCAAGCAGCGCGAGGCCTTTCGCCCGATCGCGCCCTGTGCCCGCGTCGAGGATCTCGGGGAGCTGTTCGACTCCGACTTCGAGGACCCGTACATGCTGTATTTCCGGATGGTCCGCTCCGACCGGCTGGGCGCCGTCACGCACGTGGACGGAACGGCGCGCGCCCAGACCGTCAGCACCGACACGAACCCGCTCCTGCACGAGCTGCTGACGGCGTTCGAGGCCCGCACGGGCGTGGGCGCACTGTGCAACACCTCGCTGAACTACAAAGGCTTCGGCTTCATCAACCGCCTCTCCGACCTGGCCAAGTACTGCGAGGAGCGCGGAGTCGACGACATGGTCGCCGGCGACAGCTGGTTCGTGAGAAGGACCTAGCCTAGCTTCAGGGCTTGCGCAAGACGATCAGGTCCTCGTCGTTGAGGGCCCCGACCGCGTAGCGCAGGACGTCGAACGTGCGCGAGTACTCGCGGATCGAGTAGTCCTTGGTCTGGAAGGTGCCGCGCCGCGGCTCCGCGCGGCGGGAGTCCTCCGGGTAACGCTCGAGCAGCTCGCTGGAGATGCCGCGCGCCTCGACCTCTTCCTTCACGTCCTCGTCCTTCATGAACGGCCGCAGCAGTTCCCCGTTCAGCGTCAGCAGGGCATAGCCGCCGCGCTTCATCACGCGGCGCAGCTCGGCCAGCCAGGCGGCCTGCTCCGCGGCGGTCAGTCGCGGCAGCATCGAATGGCCGAGCACCAAATCGAACGAGTCCGCGGGCAGATCCGTGGGCGGGACCGGGTCCACGACGGAGAACGTCCCCGGCCGCCCGGCCTGCCGCGCCCACTCGATCGCCTCGGCGTCGGTGTCGATCCCGGTCACCTGCGCGTTCGGCAGGTAGTAGTCGGTGAACGCCTCGAGGAAGCCGCAGCGGCAGCCCCAGTCGAGCACGGTCCCGAACGACTCCACGTGCCGGTAGCGCTTGGCCGGTTCGAGCATCGCGCGGAGCCTTCGCAGCGAGTCCACCGACAGCCGCCGGGGGTCGCCCGTTCCCATCAGCGCCTTCGCCACCTCGGGGTCGGGCCACGGAACCTCGAACATCCCGGGGAGGTAGAACGCGTCGATCTCGCCGATCGGCAGCCATTCCTGGAGGGCCACGAGCCGGAACCGGAGCAGGTCGTCCCGATCGGTCTCCTGACGGGCCTCAGCCGTCAGGTCCTTCTCGAGCTTGAACCCCGTGCGGCGCGCATAGGGCATGTGCGCGAAGCGGCGGGCGATGTCCTCCCTGAGCGTGGTGGTCGTTCCACCCGACGACCGATCCTCCGTCGAGCGTGGCCTCGATCAGGTCCAGCCGGCTGTCGGCCGCGATCGTCCAGCCCGAGACGCTCAGGCGGTCGCCGTCGAACTCCATCGACTCCAGCGCGCCGAAGACGGGCTGCGGCTCGGCCTCCTCCATCACCTCGAGCCGGAGCTGCGGCACACCAAAGAGCCTCGCCGAGAACATGCGGTGCCAGCCGTCCAGGCGCGTTCCCAGGACTGGATGCGTCGCGCCGGGCTCGTAGATCAAGAGGCGTCCCTTCGTGCGCTCACTCGTGATCGCGAGAATCGGTGGGATCTCCTCCGCAAGCTCGGGCTGCTCCGCGGCCCCGCGCATGCGATCCATGCTCTCGAACTGGCGCCGGACGTACTCGCGCGTGGAGTCCCAGCCGACCTGCTGCTCGACCGTCGGGTCGCCGACCTGGGAGTGATAGTCGGTGAGGTAGTCGAAGTAGGAGTTGCCCGGGCCCACCTCTCCGCCGTCCGTGTACTCGAGGTAGCCCTTCAGGTACACGAACCACAGCACCCACCCGTCGTAGCCCTCGACGCGGGAGTCGTGGCTGCGTGAGAGCGCCGCCACGTCGACGTCCATTCCGCCGACGGCGGCGAACAGGTCCTCGGTGGACTCGAAGTTGAAGGTCGTGAAGAACTTCTCCTGGAGCACGGTGCGCGCGACGTCCACGTGACGGACGGCGCCGTTCGATGGCGCGACCGCGGTCGGCTCCTTCGCCTCCTCGAGGACAGGGGCGGCGCCCTCGTGCAGAGCGTTGGCGAGCGCCTCCTCCGTCTTGGCGAAGACCAGCGTCGCGCGTACCTCCTGGCGGTCGAACGTCCCACCCCAGCCCGACTCGCCGAGCATCCGGTGATGGGGGAAGTGCCGGCCCACGATGTTCATGTAGCCGTCCTCGAAGTTGCCCTCGAGGCGGTGCGTCTCGAGCACCAGCACGTCGGTGATCTCGGCGATACGGTCCATCGCCTTGGCCGCCCCCTGGCCCATGACGGCGAACGCCAGCACCATGTCGTACGGCTCCTGATAGACCTCCGGGTCGCCGATGTCGCGCTCGTAGAACGACACGCGCGCCGTCCCGGTGAGCGCGTTGACGAGGTCGCCGATCTCGATGAAGTAGGGGTCGTACTCGAACCCGTCCACGAGCGAGGCGCCCCGTGCGCGCGCCTCGCGGCTGAGCTCCCCGAGGTTGCAGCCCAGGTCCAGGACCTTCTTCCCGGTGAAGTCGATCTGGTCGAGGAAATAGGCGCGGTCGTCGCGGAAGCCGCGCGTGCGCACGTCCCCCAGGGCGAGCGACTGGTAGTGGTTGCCGGTCTGGATCCGCTCGCCGTCCATGCAGGTGACGCTCATGTAGTTCTCGCCCAGCCCGCGCAGGATCAGATCGCGCAGATCCTGTTCGAGGACGTCGGATGGGCTCATTGCGCCACCTCCGACGCGTCGGCCGAGCGGAGCGCGGATGCGAGCGCCTCCTCGCTGTGCGCGGCCGCGACGACGTGCCCTGGTGACGCGTCGCCGGCGGGGCCGAGCAACTCGTGGTGCTCGAAGGTCTCGCGGATGACCGCCACGCTCTGGTCCGTGTCGGGCACGATCGTGACGAATGCACCGTCGGTGATCGCGGCGATGGGCGTCAGCACCTGACCCACCCGGTCGAATGCCGCGAGCGCCAGCACAAGGTCGTAATGCTCGGCATAGGCCTCCGGCAGCGCGATGTCCGAGCCGTAGAAGGACACGCGAGTGGTGTGGTGATACGCGTTCAGCAGGCGCGCGACCCGCAACCGGTGCGGGTCGGGCTCGAGGCCGTCGACGATCGCGGCACCGCGATTCCGGAGCGCACGGCTCGTGTCGCCCAGGCCGGACCCGATGTCGAGCACCTTCCGCCCCTCGATCACGAGGCGGTCGAGAACCGTGTCGTGGGCCCCGCGCTCGTCCAGCTCGGTGAGGCCGGGGTAGTCCGTGGCCACCTTCGAGAGCAGCGCACGCACATCCTCGTGCAGGGTCGGCGCGGGCACCGCGTCGGGAATCCCGGAGGGGTCGCCGCGGCGCCCCGCGATGGATCCGATCTGCACCCGCTCGCCGTTCTGGAGGACCGCCCTCAGTACCAGCTCGAACTCCTCCGGGAGCTCACCCGCGTCGACGTCGACCGCCATTCCCGCGAGACCCGCCTCGGGCACCTTTGGGTAGGCCATGGAGAGGTCGGGACGGGCCGTGCGCAGCGGCGCGATCGCCACGATGCGCTCGCCGCTCACGAGCTCGATTGCGGCCGACGGGGCGCTGCGCCCGATCGCCCAGGCCGCGATGTGCAGGACATGGTGGTCGAATGTCGCTCCCGCCGCCGGGATATCGATGTTCGAGTCCCAGAGCTGCTCGGGCGCCTCGTCCGGGGTCGAGACGCTGAGGATTTCTAGAGCAGCCATGTGGTGCGTTGGAGCATCGGATGATGTTAGTGGGAGGATCCCCGCCGGTTCATCTTAATTTCGGCCGTTGATGCGTTGCCCTGCACCCGCGGCCGGACCGCGGAGGGCCGGCCCCGATCTGCGGAATACTTCTCGGTATGTCGTTGGGGGAGCGTGGGGGCCGCAAAAGCGCGGGCGAGCCGGTTCCGACGTCCGCTAAGGTGGATTTTGGGGCGATTTGCCGCACGGGGGCGACGGTTCGACGATGGTGAAGAAAAAAGTTCTCTACGTGATGCACAACCATCCCGTCGTCTATCCGGGCGGCGCGGAGGCCTATGCCTATGAGTTGTACGAGGCGCTGCGCGGGTCGGACCGGATCGAGCCACTGCTGGTCGCCCGCATCGGATCCGGGCCGGCGATGGAGCGCGGGTCGCACCCCGGCGCTCCCTTCAGTGCGGTCAGCCCGGACGACCCCAACCAGTTCTTCCTCTACACCGACTGGGAGAGCTACGACTGGTTCAAGATGACCTCGCGCAACAAGCGCCTGTACGGCACGTACCTGACCGACTTCCTGCGGGTGCACAAGCCCGACGTCGTGCATTTCCAGCACATGCACTTCATCGGCTACGACGCCGTCTCGCACACGCGCCGGGTCCTGCCCGAGGTCCCGATCGTGTTCACCCTCCACGAGTTCCTCTCGATCTGCCACCGTGACGGCCAGATGCTGCGGCGCACCGGCGAGCTCTGCAAGGAGGCCTCGCCCCGGCGCTGCAACGAGTGCTTCCCCGACATCCCGCCGCAGGACTTCTTCCTGCGCGAGCGGTTCGTCAAGTCGCACATGCAGCACGTGGACATGTTCCTCGCCCCGAGCCGGTTCCTGTTGGAGCGCTACGTCGACTGGGGCATCCCGCGCGACCACATCAGGTTCGAGGACTATGGACGCCTGCCCCAGGTGCCGGTCGAGGGGCCCGAGCGCGACTCGAGCGCGCCGCGCAACAGGCTGGGCTTCTTCGGCCAGTTCAACTACTACAAGGGTGTCAATACGCTGCTCGACGCGATGAGGCTCTTGAACGAGCGGGGTGTCGACACTCACCTGTCGCTGCACGGAGCCAACCTCGAGCTGCAGCCGCCGGAGTTCCAGCAGCAGTTCGCGGACCTGCTCGACGCCGGCAAGCGCACGTCGAGCAACGTGACGATGCACGGGAGCTACGATCACGACGATCTCCCGCAGCTGATGGCCGACGTGGACTGGGTCATGGTCCCGTCGCGCTGGTGGGAGAACTCGCCGCTCGTGATCCAGGAGGCGTTCCTGCACGGCAAGCCCGTGATCTGCAGTGACATCGGAGGGATGGCCGAGAAGGTCACCGACGGCGTCGACGGCCTGCACTTCCGGGCGGGCGACCGCACGAGCCTCGCGGACGTCGTGCAGCGGGCGGTGACCACGCCGGGCCTCTGGGAGGAGCTGCGCGCCGGCGTGCCGCCCATCTACAGCATGGAAGACCACGTGGCGAGCCTCACCGACCTCTACGACGAGCTCCAGGAACGCCGGACCCAGGTCGCACGCGACCTCGTGAAATGAAGGGATCGCTCGAGCGCGCCGCGTGGCTCGCGGGCGACGTCCTGCTACTGGCGGGCGCGAGCTCCGAGACGACCGAGGAGACCGTCGAGGCCAGCGCCGTCGCGGGAGAGAGTCCGCTCGAGGTCGTGACCCAGGCGCTCGCGCTGACGTCGAACGGCAGCGAGACCGAGCACCGCATGCTCTGGGTGAGCAGCTTTGCCTTTCCTCCCCCCGACGCAGCCCACTCGTTCAGCCTGACGCTCGGGTCGGGCAAGGACGCCCTGATCGTCGACGCCGCTCAACTCAACGGGTTCCTCACCGATCCGGTCGCGTTCCTCCGCGAGGAGCTGAGCGCGCTCGAGCCGGCGCGCCGCGCTCACGCCCTGCGCCTGCTGTGGTCGGCGGCCGCCCCGAGCCTTGACCGACGACGCTCCTTCCTGCTCGCGCGGTTGCTGGCGAACCTGCAGCAGGAGCTGCGCCCGGTACTCCCGCCGATGATCACCACCCGCGACGAGCCCAACGTCGCGCACATCGACGTTGCGTTCGAGGTCAATCCACGGGCGCTGTGGGTGAAGGGCTGGATGCACGACCGTGATGGGACGGCCAAGCGGCTCACGATGGTCGCGCCCGAAGGTGGGCGGGCGGAGCTGATGCCGCACCTGTACCGCCACCGCAGGGGCGACATCGACGAGTTCTACGGCGACACGCACGGCCTGCGGGGCCGCCGCCACGGTTTCATCCGCTACGTCGAGCTCGACGGGCCGAGCTTCATCTCGAGCGGCTGGACTGCTCGAGCTGGAGACACAGAACGGCTGGGCCGTCCAGAAGGCCATCACCGACATCAACCGTGATCCCGTCAAGGCACGCGAGGTCATCCTCCAAAACCTGCGTGAGGAGCGGCCGGGCGGCGAGGAGCTGATCCGGGAGCACGTGCATCCGGCGATCGCGGGCATTCAGGAAAGCCTGCGCAGCGCCGCGGAGATCGAGACGGTCGTGCAGTTCGGCAAGCCGCCGCCGTCTCCCTCGGTCTCCGTGATCGTGCCTCTCTACAACCGGATCGCGTTCCTCGAGTACCAGATGGCCCACTGGGACAGCGACCCGCAGATGCCCGGCGAGGACCTGATCTACGTGCTCGACTCGCCCAAGGATGCCGAGCGGCTGGACGAACGCGCGCGCGGTCTGTACTCCATCTATGGGATCCCGTTCCGGATCGCGGTGATGAAGGGCAACGCGGGCTTCGCGGGAGCCAACAACTGCGCGGCCGGGCTCGCCCGCGCCGACAAGCTGCTGCTGCTGAACTCGGACGTCGTGCCCGACACGGCGGGGTGGCTCGGACGCATGACCGCCTTCTACGACGCCACGCCGAACATCGGTGCGCTCGGCCCGAAGCTGCTCTACGAGGACGACTCCCTCCAGCACGCGGGCATGTACTTCCACCGCACGCCCGATTCCCACGTTTGGCAGAACATGCACTACTTCAAGGGCCAGCACCGCCGGCTGCCCGCGGCGAACGTCGCCCGGCAGGTCCCCGCCGTGACGGGCGCCTGCCTGATGGTGCGGCGAGACCTCTACGAGCGCATCGGCGGCCTGTCCCACCGCTACGTGCAGGGCGGCTACGAGGACTCCGACTTCTGCCTGCGCGTGATCGAGGAGGGCGGCGAGCACTGGTACATGCCGGGCGCCGAGCTGTACCACCTCGAGGACCAGTCGTATCCGAAGGACGACCGCCAGCGGGCTACCGTCTACAACATGTGGCTCCACACCGAGCTTTGGAATGAGCAGATGGAGCGCGTGATGCAGCAGTACCCGGGTCTCGACGGCTGATCGTGGGCGCAGCCGTGCCTGACCCGACGCCCGGAGGGCGGCCGGGTGCCGCCCGCGTGTCCCGGCGGGGCCTCGCTCTCGCCGGAGCGCTGGTGCTGGCCCTCACGGGTGGATTCGTGGCGTTGGCGATCGTCTCGTTCAACGTCCTGCACCCGGACAGGTCCGCCTCCAATGGCACCAAGGCCTCGACGCTGCCGCCGGTCACCATCACGGGTGCGCAGCAGACGGTGTTCGACTGGAGCAAGGACGCATGCGGGCCCTATGACTACGCCGATCTGCCCGCTCGCGCGTATCGCGATGCGCAAGGCCAAGTTCAAATGATCGTCTCCCACTTCGTGAACCGGCGCATGAGCGGGCCGTCGTTGAATCGCGTTGCGGCATTCGTGCGACATCGTGCTGAGGTCGAACAGACAGGCCGATCCGGCGCGGTTCGACGACTTCGAGTGGATCGCCGCGCCGTACACGCTCGACGGCCGGACGGTGTACGCGCTGCTGCACAACGAGTACCAGGGATATCGGCACCCGGGCCGCTGCCCGTCCGGCCGGTACTTCAAGTGCTGGTACAACTCGATCACGCTTGCCGTCTCGCGCAACGGCGGCCGCACGTTCACGCACGCACGTCCGCCTCGACATCTCGTGGCGAGCATCCCGTATCGCTACGTGCCGGACACCGGACCAGCGGGGGTGTTCACTCCGAGCAACATCGTCCGCAACCCGAGCGACGGCCTCTACTACTCCCTCGTCGTGACACAGGGCTATCGGGCCCAGAAGGAAGGGACGTGCCTGATCCGCACGCCCGACCTCTCGGACGCGCGCGCATGGCGAGCCTGGGACGGCTCGTCATTCGGCATCCGTTTCGCCAACCCTTACCGCGCGCGCAGCGCAAAGGCGGCGCAGAGTGTCTGCAAGCCCGTGTCTCCAAAGGAGATCACGACGATGTCCGGGAGCCTCACGTACAGCACCCACTTCGGAAGATGGCTGCTGGTCGGCGCCGCCGGCGTCTGGGACAGGAGCCGGCGCGAGGTCGTGTGGGGCGTGTACTACTCGCTGTCCAAGGATCTCATCAACTGGGAGCCCCGCAAGCTGATCCGGGAGGCCGAGCTCCCGTGGACCTACAGGTGCGGTGACGCCAACCCGATCCTCTACCCGTCGTTGCTCGACCCTCACTCCGTCTCACGGAACTTCGAGACGGTGGGCAACAGAGCATGGCTCTACTTCACGCGCATGCACTACCGGGACTGCAAGCAGACCTCGGACCGCGATCTGGTGCGAGTCCCCGTCACCTTCCACTGACCACGTCCGCCTGCGGTTTCGCAGCCAACGTTATATTGGGCGCAATGGACGTCATCACCGAGATCTCGCCCCACGACGAGATGTACACGTCCGACCCGGATCGTTATGGCGAGGTCGGGGAGGCCGCCCTGAATGCGATCCGCGTCGCCCTGCACGCCGCGGGAAAGTCGGACCCGAGTGACATCCTCGACATGCCGTCGGGTCACGGAAGGGTCACGCGGATCCTGAAGGCGGCGTTCCCCGAGGCGAACCTGTCGGCCTGCGACATCGACACCGACGCGATCGAATTCTGCGCAAGAGTGTTCGGAGCCACCCCGATTCAGGGAGTCGAGGACCCATCCGCCATCGAGCTCGCGGGGCCGTACGACCTGATCTGGTGTGGCTCGCTGCTGACGCACATCGACTCCGATCGCTGGCCAGGGTTCCTGAAGCTCTTCGAGTCGGCGCTCAAGCCGGACGGCGTCGCGATCGTCACGGTGCACGGCCGCAAGGTGATCCGCAACTTCCAGGGGGGAGCCACATACGGCCTCGACGACGAGAGCCGGGCCGGCCTGCTGGCCGACTTCGAGGCCACGGGCTTCGGTTACCGCCATTACTGGGGGCGCGAGGACTACGGGATATCGCTGTCCGCGCCAGGCTGGGTGTTCAAGCAGGTCGGCCCCCGCGTGCACCTTTACGCGGAGGCGCTGTGGGGCTCACAGGACGTCGTCGCGTTCGGCTCCGCCCCGCCCGGTTGACATCGAGTCTCTTGTCAGGCAGCCCAGCTGTTGGCAGGATCGAACTGCCGGAACATGACGTCCATGAAGAGGATCGATCCGTCAGGGACGATTTTCTGCGCATCGAGGATGTCGTAGATCGCGAAGTTGTTCCGCTCGAGCAGGCTGACGATCTCGGCGAACGAGTAGCTCCCCTCGAACCTCTTGACCACAGAGACTTCGGCGATCACGAACTGCGTGTGCCGGAGCAGCTCGGTCGCGCCCTGGATGACCTCACGCTCGAAGCCTTCGGTGTCGATCTTCAGCCCGAACGGTGGCTGCCAGCCGCGCTCGTGCATGAGCCCGTCGAGCGTACGGACAGTGATCTCCTTGGAGCCGAACCCGCTCGTGTCGCGATGAACCTCGCTCATCAAAGAGCTCATCCAGGGCGCCTCGGTGTCCACGGTGATCGTCGCGCTGCCGTCGCTGGCACCGACCGCCGCTGCGACGTGCTCGCCGCGCCGGCCGGCCAAGATCCGGTCGAGCGAGGGACGAAATACGTCCAGCGGCTCGATCAGCGCGAGGTACGCGTCGGGAAAGGCCTCGTAGAGCGGGGGCGTGCCGCCGGCGACGCCCACGTCGATCACCGTTTCGGGGCCGAAGCCGCGCTTTCGCAGATTGTCGGGTGCCCACCCGGAGCGGCTCATGATTTCGGGGTCCTGCCGGGCGTAGGTCCGTAGTGCCAGAGGGGAAGCCCCTCTTGCCCTTCAGCCATCGCCGGACCCTCGGCGCGCCGTAGGATCTCGGGAGCCGCTGTGCCCGCGGCACGAATGCGAATCGATTTGAAAGACGAGCAGAACAAGGTTTACCTCGCGGCGTGTGCGATCTATCGCAACGAAGCCCGCTACCTACGGGAGTGGATCGAGTTCCACCGGCTGGTCGGGTTCGAGCGCTTCTATCTATACGACAACGAGAGCGATGACGACCACCTCGCCGTGCTCGAACCCTACATTGCCGAGGGGATCGTTTTTCTCGAGCCGTGGCCGATCCATCCCGGCCAGCACCTGGCATACGACGACTGCCTCGCGAAGCGGCGCGAGGAGGCGTCACTGGATCGCGTTCATCGACGTGGACGAGTTCGTCTTCAACCCGCGTGGACGGCCGATCCCCGAACTGCTCTGCGCCTTCGAGGACTTCCCGGGAATCGGTGTGAACCTTGCCAATTTCGGGACCTCAGGCCATATCACCAAGCCCGAGGGTCTGGTGACCGAGAGCTATCTCTACCGCTCCACGAACCCGATGGCCAAATGGGTGAAGAGCATCGTTCAGCCGGCGCGAGCGCAGCGCTGCAGTGGAGCGCACATCTTCGAATTCGACTCTGGTCATGCTGTCGACGTCATGAAGCGCCCGCTCGACGATTGGCTCACTCCAGTCCTACAGGCAGAGCGCTCTTGCGGATCAACCACTACTACAGCAAGTCACTCGAAGAGCTTCAAGCCAAATGGGCGAAGCGACGAGCCGATACCGGCGAGCTGAGGCCACCTCTCGACTTGTCCCGAGTGCAGAAGCTCGAGGCAAGATACACGCGCGACGAGGCGATCCTTCAATACATGCCGGCGCTCAAGAAGCGGATTTACGGGCGGTCGACCGACGATGGGCCACGGAGGACCTCGAGAGGTCCTCGGAGGAAGCTGATCGATTTGGGCACAGAGCAGAGCAAGGTCCAGCTGGCGGCTTGTGCGATCTATCGCAACGAAGCCCGCTACCTGCGGGAGTGGATCGAGTTCCACCTGCTGGTCGGGTTCGAGCGGTTCTATCTGTACGACAACGAGAGCGATGACGACCACCTCGCCGTGCTCGAACCCTACATTGCCGAGGGGATCGTTTTCCTCGAGCCGTGGCCGATCCATCCCGGGCAACACCTCGCGTACGAGCACTGCTTGACGACAGCGACGCGAGGAGGCGCGCTGGATCGCGTACTTCGACATCGACGAGTTCATGTTCTCGCCGACAGGCAAGCCGCTCCCGCTCATTCTCGAGGACTTCGAGGGGTACCCGGGAGTCGTGGTCAACATCGCCCTCTTCGGCACGTCCGGCCACGAGACGGAACCGGAGGGGCTCGTGATCGAGAACTACGTGCAGCGCGCACCGGACAGGAGCCAGCAGAACGCGGTGAAGAGCATCGTCGATCCCCGGCAGGCGATCCATTGCTGGGGCGCGCACTCGTTCCTGTACATGGGCTGGACCAAGGAGCTCCACGGGGCGACGTTCGACCCGCCCGTCTACGGGCAGGTGTTTCCTGTACAACGAGCGCCATGAGCGGATCGAAACGCGCCTTCACGCCCTCACGCCGGAGCTGTCCTACTCGCTCCTGCGCGTGAACCACTACTGGACCAAGTCGGAGGACATCCACCGCGCGAAGTGGGCCAAGCGCCGGTCCGACACGGGAAAGTTCAGAGACCCGCTCCCGGACGCGTACCTCGAGCTGTTGAACCGCGAGCGCGACGAGACCATCCAGATGTACGTCCCGGCGCTGACCGAGGCGATCCGGCGCCGCGAGCGTGGCGCGCACACGCGCGAGGTGGCGCTCGATCGGCGCAAGAACGATGACTGAGCCCACCGTGACCTCCGAGGGAGGCGCGGCGGCGGAGCGCGGCCTGCTGCCGGAGGTCCGCTTCGACGGCAAGGTGACGCGCGGCAGGGACGGCTGGCTCTTCCTCGACGGCGACACCAACGAGGTCATGCGCCAGCAGCGCGGCGAGCTCTTGTTCAGCGACGAGCAGCTTGACAAGTGGCGCTCGCTGCTCGAGGCCCGCACGGAATGGCTCGGGCAAGCGAGGAGCTGCCCTATTGGTTCCTGATACCGCCGAACCCCCAGTCGGTGTATCCGGACAAGCTGCCGTTCGACATTCCCGCCGGGACGCCCCGCCCGGTGACGCAGCTCATCGACCACCTGGACGAGACGGGATCTCGGGTGCGGGTCCTCTACCCGCTCGAGCGCCTGGTGGAGCGACGGGACAGACCCATGTCTACGCGCGCACAGGCACGCACTGGACGGATCTCGGCGCCTTCGTGGCGTACGACGCCCTGATGGAGGCGATCGGCGACGCGCAACCGGTGCGGCGGCTCACGGCCGAGGACGTCACGTTCATCGAGAAGGTGCGAGCCGGGCGGTCTCGGCGCCAAGCTGCGGCCGCCGGAGTCCTCGACGCACGTGTACGGGAATCCGTCCGTGGTCGCCGCACGCATGACGCACGACAACCGCGTCTTCCTGAACGGGCATCGCATCGAATACGAGTGCCCGGCGGCCGGTGACACCACCTGCCTGGTCTTCGGCGACTCCTTCGCGCACGCGATGCTGCCCTTCCTCGCCGAGAGCTTCGGTCGGCTCGTCTTCGCGCACCTCGCCACGCTCGATCACTCGCTCGTCGAGAGCACGGAGCCCGACGTCGTCGTGAGCATCCTGAACGAACGCTTCCTGATCCGGGTACCCGACGACGCCGGGGCGAAGACGCTCGAAGAGTGCGCGGCGGAGAAGCGCGCAACCGGAGCGGTCTACCCCCCACGCTCGCACGAGGGGAACCGGGTCGACACTCCGACACCGGCGTGGATTGAGAACAAAGGCGTGGTCGACGACTAGCCGGCGGCGAGCGCGCCGATGCGCTCGCCCCACATCTGGGACTGCACGATCACGTCGTACTGCGTGGCGGACCGTGAGGCCTCGGAGCGCGTACGGCCCTCGAGGTGGTGCAGGACCGCGCCGGGCACGAACCAGTTGGTGCGACCGGCCTCGCTGAGGCGCAGGCACAGGTCGGTGGCCTCGAAGTCGTCCCTCAGAAACAGGTTGCGGAAGCCGCCCACCTGGTCGAACAGCTCGCGCTCGACGAGCAGGCATGCGCTCGACACCGCGGGCACGGAGCGCGCTTCCGCGACGCCGGCGAAGCCCGGCGGCATTCCCTTGAAGTCATAGCGAGGCTCCCACAGCTCGTGCTCCGGGCGGTCCTGGAGGCGCAGCTCCTGCGGCGACGCCCGGTCGAAGTGGATGCCGGCGTGCTGGATGGAACCGTCCTCGTAGAGGAGCATGGGCGCGAGTGCGCCCGCGTCGGGCGTGTCCGCCTTGAAGGCGAGCAGCGCCCCGAGCCAGCCCGGCGAGTCCGGGATCACGTCCGGGCTCAGGAACAACACGTTCGGAGCATTCGCCAGCGACGCCCCGACGTTCGCCATGGTGGCGATCCCGGCCCGCTGGGCCAGGGACACGAGCCGGAACGGGATCCCATACAGCCAGTGCAGCTCGGCGGCCTTCGGGACGAGCCACTGCATCGCGTCCCGCGAGTCGATCACGTAGATCACGTCCGCGCCCGCCACGTCGGGGTCACGCCAGAGGCTCGTGAGCTGCTGCTCGATCGCGTCGAAGCTGACGGAGAGCGAGATCACCACGGAGACGTCCGGATCGACCGGAGGAGCGCCGTACTGCTCCACGCGCTCCACCGTGGCCCCTTCCGCGATGCGTTCCTGCAGTGTCGCGATCGCGGGCTGGGCATGATCGATGACCAGCCGCTCGCGCGCCTGCTTCACATCGCCGAAGTCGCGGATGATCGTCTCCCTGGCGCCGTTCGGGTCTCGGGTGGCGGGCGGTCCGTCGACCTCCACGCCCATCCCCAGCACGTTTCGCAGCTGGGCGATCCAGCCATCCGGAAGCCGGCTCGGAACCTCGAGGCGCACGCAGGCGAGGAAGCCGCTGTCCGGGCGGTGGCCGTTCGTGACCCCGTAGAGCTCCTCGATGTCGCGCCGCCGGTAGCGGAACGCGGCGTCGAGCACCTCGACGCTGCAGCCCTCCGGCGACAGGAAGGTCAGCGTCGCGAGCGGCGCGTCGACGTCCCAGACCCAGCCCTTGAGCCAGAACGTGCGCTCGTCGAGCGCGTGAATCTCGTCGACGTGCAGACCGAGCGGCTGGTCCTCCCGCACGGTGCAGTACGGCAGGCGCTCGCGCAGCACGTCCCGGATCAGCGTCAGCTTCTGGGCGAGCAGCATCCCGCCCGGCCGATACAGGTCCTCGCCGGCTGCGCTCACGATGAAGCGCAGCAGGCGGTCGCGCGTTGCCTCGTCCAGCCCGGCGAGCTGCAGGCGCAGGATGGTCGTGAGGTCGGCCGGAGAGGCGGAGGGCCCGCCCCTGTGCAGCGCGAGACGCTCGCCGTCGGCCTCGATGGCGAGATCGCCGGAGCCCTGGCGTGCGAATGTCGCGGGGAGGCGGCAGATCGACACGGTGGCCGGTCCCGCGCCGTCGGCCGCGGAGACATCGAAGCGCTCCAGGTCGAGCGGAACGGACGCCCCCGACCCGGCGACCAGGGCGGCGGTCCCCTCGGCGTCCGGGCCTCCCGCCAGCAGCACCAGCCGCTCACTCAGCCACGCGACGCGCGGCACCTCCACGCCCTCGCTCATGATGCGAGTCCCTGCCGGACGTCGCCGGACGCGGGACCGCGGTCCGGGCGCTCGAGCAGGTCGTTGTAGATCCCTTCGAGCCTGCGGACGTGCTTGTCCATGCTGTGCGGCCCGGAGATCTCGGCGCGGAGCCTCCCCCACAGGTCCTCGTCGCGGACCGCGGTGCGGATCGTCTCGGCGAGGTTGATCGCGTCGCCGGCGCGGAAGTGCAGGCCGTTCACGCCATCCACGATCTTCTCCGCCATGCCGCCGATGTCGCTGCAGATCACCGGCCGCCCATGCGCGAACGCCTCCTGGATGACCAGCGGCGAGTTCTCCCACCAGCGCGACGGGACCACGACCCAGTCGATCTGCTGCATCAGCTGCGGGAGCTCATGGCCCTCGTAGCGGCCCGCCATCACGACGCTGTCGCCGGCGGCCCGCAGGAGGATGTCGAACTCCTCCCGGAAGTCCTCGGGCTGGATGTCGAGGTTGGCCCCGTGCAGCCAGGCGCGGACGTCCGGGTCGCTGTCGGGCAGCATCGTCATCGCGCGCAGCAGCACGTTGACGCCCTTGTAGTGGCTGAACTGCCCGAAGAACCCGAGCCGGTTGCGGCGCCCGGGGCGCTCCGCATCGGGCGCCCGCTTGATCGGGTGGCGGCCATAGTCCTCGTTCAGGATGCGCTCGGGCGCGATGCCCCAGTCGAGGTACCGGTCCATCAGGAACCGGCTCGGCGCGATGAACAGGTCGACGTCCTCGAAATGCGACTTCACGTACCGCTCGCGCATGTGGAACTCCCGCGGTGCGATGTCCGGGAAGCAGCCGTGGCAGCGGCGAGGCGAGGCCTCGAGGCACAGCTCGTCGCCGTCGGTGCGCACCATCTGACCGTGGCGGTGGCAGATCGGGAGGTACTCGTGCAGCGTGTACACGATCGCCGCGTCCGGCAGCGTGCGCCGCGTCGCGCGGATCATGTCGTAGCCCATGAAGAGCGAGTGGTGGAAGTGGACGATGTCCGGCTTGTGGGCGAGCAGGACGTCGCGGTAGTACTTGGTGAGGGGGACCTTGTTCGGCGAGGTCCCGAAGAACCAGTCGTAGTCGGTGGCGTCGGTCTCGAACAGCAGCTGGTTCGGGTCATCGCCGACCAGCGCCGTGAGCGCGCCTTCGTGGCCGGTCGACGGCGAGTGCGGCGGGCCGTTGCGCGCGAGCAGCACGGGCTCGATCTCGGCCGAGGAGTCGCGCATCGCCTCGTAGAGCTCGAGGGCGTATCCCTCCGCTCCACCGGGGCGGATCGCCGGGTGCCCGTGGATCACGTAGAGGACTTTCTTGGGCGGCATCTTCTCGCTTATCGGTTGTAGGGATTCACTGGATTAGGACCGCCGGAACCAATGCGCGAGCCTGGCGGCCCAGCCGTTCTTCGGGGTCGAGCCTGCATTCTCCCCCCACGCACCGGTGCCTTGCGCCGCTGGGCCTGAGAGAGCAAACACTGAGCAGACGTCGTTGCGCCACGCCACGCACGGGTAGCGGCGCTCGACCTCCCCCAGGAAGTCGGGGTGCAGGTCGAGCCAGGACGGAGCCATATGGGGGACCACGAGGTATTCGACGCCGTCATGGCGCATCTGCTCCAGCGCGTCCAGCGCCGCGTTGCTGTCGCGTTCGCTCGCGAGGGTCTCGGACAGCGTCGGCGGGAAGTGGGCCGCGGTCCGGCCGCTGAGGCGGACGAGCCGCTCGTCGCCTGACGAGACGACCGCCACCGACGCGTCGGGCGGCAGCAGGCGGTCGACCAGCTCGGCGAGCGGGCGGCTGATGCGCTCGGCGGCCTCGAGCGCCGCCGCCGAGAGGCCCTCGCCTCCGAGCCGGAAGATGATGCACGACTCGTCCTCGAACACGACTCCGTGGCCGGCCCGCAGGTTCTGGGCGAAGTCCTCGTAGTACTCGAGCCACCAGAAGAAGGTCGCCGGGAGCACGAAGTACTGCGCGCCACGCGAGCGCCACTCGTCGAGATGCGCCAGCGCGGCGGCGCTGTCGGCCGGGTGGTAGCCGACGTACTTGCCGTCGGCGCCGCGGGGGAAGTGCCACGCGATCCTGTTGTCCAGCTGGAGCAGCTGCTCGTCGCCGCGGCTGACCACGAGCACCGTCGCGTCCGCGGGGACCGACTGCCTCACCCCCTCCAGGGTGCCGCGCAGGACCTCCGCATAGTCGACGGTCGCGGTCTCGTCCGTATGGGTCATGGCGCTGATGGTATTAGCGACCGCGACCCGGAGTCAGTCCTGCCCCGGCTCCTCGTCGTCCATGAGGGTCGCGGCGTGCGTGCCCCTGATCGCCTTGGGCAGCGCGCGGACGTAGGCGTCGCCGGCGTCGAACCCGAGCGGCCGGCGGTCGTCGCCCTCCACATGGAGCCCGTCGAGTATGCGGGCCACCTTGCGGTTCGAGGGAACGGCGACCCCGTCCTCGACGTCGACGGTGCCCACCACCTGGACCTGCGGGCCCTTGCGGTTCGACACCGCCTTGATCACTACGTGCATCCAACTGCTCCTTTCGTCAGGGCAAACCTTAGGGACGCATTCGCCTACGCCGTGCCGAGACCTGCGGCGTGGAGCGCGCGGCCGTAGTCACCGTGGATGTCGACGCGGACGATCTTGCCCTCCCGGAAGCGGTAGATGCATGCCCAGCGCACGTCTATGGGAGCCGAGCTGGAGCGCCCTTTACCCCAGGTGTGGATCGACACGACGACGGTGTCGCCCGATGCGACCGCGTCCTCGATCTCGCTGCCCTCGCGGTCGAAGGTTTCGAAGAAGCCCTCCCAGAAAGCCCTGATCTCCTCCGGCCCACAGCACGTCTTCGGACCCGGGAACGAATCGGTGTTATGCCACTCGCCGTCCGGGGCGAACTTCGAGGCCGCCTTCGCGTAGTCGCCCGCGGCCAGGGCTTCGGTCACGACCCGCACCGTCTCCAGGTTGTCATCGGACATGCGCGTGCAGTATCACCCACGGGAAATGTCGCAGGAGAACGTGGAGATCGTGCGTGCGGGGTACGAAGAGTTCCGCCGTACGGGGACTCTGAGCCCCGACCTGTTCGACCCGGGGGTGAAGGCATACGATCCCCCGGATGCACCGGACCCGCGCGTCTATCGAGGCCACGAGGGCATGCTCGAGCAACTACAGAACGTCGCGGATTACTTCGACGAACTCCGATGGGAGGCAGAAGAGATCATCGATGCCGACGACAAGGTCGTTGTTGCGACCCGCATGATCGGGACGGGTAAGGAAAGCCAAGTCGAGGTGAGTCAGCGCGTCTTCCACGTCTGGACCATGCGCAACGGCCGAGGCGTCGAGCTGCGTACCCTTTTCACGAGAGCGGAAGCCCTTCAAGCAGCCGGCCTCGAGGAATAAGGCGATGTCACAGGAGAACGTCGAGATCATCCGCCGCATCTACACGGTCCTCGACCTGAGCGTCCCGGGTTCGGTAAGCACGACGCCTTTGCCGCGCGAGCAGATCAAGGAGCTGGTCAGCCCTGAGATCGAATGGCAGGGGCCACGCGAGTTCCCCGACCTGGCAGAGACCGTCTACGGATATGACGGCATGGCTCGCTATGCCGCCAAGATCGCGGAGGCCCTCGACGACTACCGCATGGTGCCCGAGCGCTTCATCGATGCGGGCGGCGATCACGTGCTCGTGTTCTCGCGCGAAGGAGGACGCGGCAAGGGCAGCGGCGCCGAAGTCCAGACACATCTGACCGCTCACCTTTGGACGCTGAAAGACGGCAAGGCCGTGCGGATGCAGAGCTACTGGGAAAGGGCGGACGCCCTCGCAGCCGTCGGCCTGTCGGAATAGGGGATGTCGCAGGAGATAGCCTGCACGCAAGTCGAGCCAAAAAAGGAGGAGCCATGCACGCAGTAGTGACCAAGGTAAGCGTTCAGGACGGGCCCGCGGCAACCGAGTTCTTGCGGGAGACCATCGTTCCTGGCGTGTCGCAAGCACCCGGCTTCGTCGCCGGCTATTGGGTCAGGCTCGAAGGCGGGAACGAAGGGAACTCGGTCATCGTTTTCGAGTCCGAGGACGCGGCTCGCGCGGCAGCAGAACGAATCCGCGAGAACACTGATTCGAACCCAGGTGTGACGCTCAACGACGTAACGGTCGGCGAGGTAGTCGCGAACGCATGAGGGCCGAGACGCGAGCTCTGCTGCGGGATACTGCGCAACCGATGTCGCAGGAGAACGTGGAGATCGTGCGAGCGGTTCAACAGCAGTTCGCCCGCGGAGACTTCAGCTGGATTGAGGGGGTTGCTGACTTCGAGCTCGTCACCCCCCGCGAGAACCCGGATGGGGGCACCTTCCGCGGAGAGGCTGCGCGTCGATGGTTGATGGCGTGGCACGATTCCTTCGAAGAGATCACGATCGAGTCCACAGAGACGATCGATGCCGGTGATGAAGTCTTCGCCGGAATCGTCCAACGGGGCCGCCCGCGCGGGAGCCGGGCCGTGGTGGAGGAGCGGTCGTGGCAGGTGGTGACGTTCCGCGACGGCGTCGCTACCCGCGTCGAGGCATTTCTGGAACGAGCCCAGGCCCTCGAAGCCGTGGGCCTCTCGGAATAGGCGATGTCGCAGGAGGACGTCGAAATCGTCCAGGCGATGTACGCGGTCGCCAACGCCGGCGACAAGCTCGAGGCCAACCTCGAAGTCCTCGCGCCTGACGTTGAGTTCCATGTGTCGGGCGCGTTTCCCGACCTGGACCCCATGTATCGAGGGCATGAGGGCATTGAAAGGCTCAACGCGGCGCTCAATGCGCCGTGGGTGACCCTCTCGCTCGAGCCCGAGAGGTTCATCGACGCAGGCTCCCAAGTTCTGGTGCTTGCTCAGTTTCGCGCACGAGGACGAGACGGGATGGAGATGAGGCGTCATCTCGCCAATCTTTGGACGGTGCGGGATGGGCAGATCGTGAAGATGGAGGCCTTTGCGGATCAGCAGAGCGGCCTCGAAGCCGTGGGGCTGTCGGAGCCGCTCTAGATCTGGTACGTCTGCGCGCCGGCGGCCTGGGCCTCCTGCGCGACCACGTCGGCGATCGTCGTGCCGCTCAGCTCGTTGCGCAGCGACGTGACGGCGCGCGACCAGACCGCGTTGGCGCCGCCGGCCGCGGCGGCCTCGGCGTCGAACTCGCCGTCGAGCAGCTGCACCACGTCGAGCACGGAGATCTCCGCGGGGCTGCGCAGGAACGAGTAGCCGCCCTTGACGCCCCGCTGGCTCTGCAGCAGGCCGGCGCGGCGCAATGTCGCGAACAGCTGCTCGAGGAACTGGAGCGGGATGCCGCGCTGGCGCGCGAGCTCGGCGATCGGCACCGGTGCACCGTTGCGCTGGGCGCCCTGGCGCGCCAGCTCGGCGAGCGCCTGGACGGCATAGCGGGACTTGGAGCTGATCGTGATCAAGATGCCACCATTCCGCGTCGAGAGTCTAGTCATGACCCCCCACGCCGCCCCCTCCCCGGCGCGCATCGCCGCGCTCGTCGTCCCACCACTCCTGATGATGGGGCTGATCTTCCTGCTCTCGGGTCAGCCGAGCGACGGCGTCGACCGCGCCTGGTGGGACGTCGCGCTGCGCAAGGTCGCGCACGTGACCGAGTACGCCGTGCTCACCTTCCTGTGGTGGCGAGCGTTACGGGGTCTCGGCCTCGAGTCGGCCCTTCCGGCAGCGCTCGCGATCAGCGTGCTCTACGCCTGCACGGACGAGTTCCACCAGACGTTCATCGACGGTCGCCACGGGACTCCCGTCGACGTTGGCATCGACGCGATTGGCATGGCGATCGCCGCGGTGGTGATCTACGCGCGTCGCCGGATGCGCGGTCCGTCGCGGCCGATCGCCGCGTAGGCCAGCGCCTCGAGCGCAGTCGATAGGCGCGACAGCTCGTCGATCGCCGGGGGCAGCGCCTCGAGCACCGCGAGCCGGCGGCGCATCGCCTCGAGCTCGTCACCGACGCGTTTCAGCTCCTCCAGCAGGAGCTCGAACTGCTTCTCGTTCAGGCGCTGCTCGCTCATGGCGTCGCAGCATAATTCGGTGCTACAGCCAGCCCCGCTCTGAGGCGATCAGGACCGCCTGGGCGCGGTCGACTGCGCCGAGCTTGCCGTAGACGTTGTGCAGGTGCGTGCGCACCGTGCTCGTGGAAAGCCCCAGCTCCAGGGCAATCTGCTTGTAGACCTTGCCCTCGGCGAGGCGCTTGAGCACCTCCAGCTCGCGCGTGGAGAGCGGGCAGGGCGTAACGGAGCGCTTGCGGTCCGGGGGCGGGCCGGGCAGCTCGAAGAGCACCTCGCGCAGGTCCTGGGGGCCGAGGCCGATCCGGCGGGCGACCGCCAGCAGCTGATCCGGGCGCGACCGCCTGTCCCTGTGCGTAGTGGGCCAGCATGTCGGCGAGGCGCACGATCGCGGCCTCTCCCACGGCGTCGTCGGAGTGGTGGTGCTCGATCGCCGCGGCGAGCTGCTGCGGCAGGCCCCACCGGCGGGCCATGACGCCGCCCACCAGCGCGTGGTCGATGCCGAGCTCGCGGCGCTCGACGTGGATGCGCTGCTCGGGCGTGCGCGCGGTCGTGTGGATCTGACCGGGGTAGCCCGGGTAGGCCTGGACCAGCACGAGCTTGCCGATGTCGTGCAGGAGCGAGCTGACGAGCACCTCGTCGCGCTCGGGGAAGTCGATGCGCGAGGTCAGCCGGTCGGCCGCGCGCTGGGTCGCGACCGCGTGCAGCCGGAAGCGCTCGGGCGCCGCGTCCCACAGCGGGCGTGCGCTCGAAGAAGTCGAAGGTCTTGGTGGCGCCGATCAGCGCTTCGACGCCGGCGGGCGTCAGCACCTCGATCGCCTCGGGGATGCCGCGCACGCGCCCGCGCCCGTCCGCCCGCTTGTTCGCGAGCCGCATGACGGAGATCACGAGCGCGACGTCGGACTCGATCGCCGTGACCATCTCGCTGACCGAGGGCTGGTCCTGGCTGACGAGCCGCAGCACTCTCTTGCGGGACTCCGCGAGCGCCGGGAAGGCCTCGAGCGCCTCGAACGCGGCCGTCAGGCGGCGCCCGTGTCCCTCGTTGTGCTGCCTGCCTGTAGGCAGCGAGTTGGCCGCGTCACCCTTGAGTGCCGCGTCCGTTAGTTGGCTTCCCGCCATTTCGCGCTTCCCTGCTGCACGTGTTGCCATCGCCAGACCACCTATCGGCAGGAACGGCGCAGGAGTTGACGGTCAGTCGCGCCGGGCCGCGACCCCCTATTTCCGGCCGAGGGCGGCGTCGATGCGCCGGAGGGCCTCCTCGCGGCCCAGCAGGGCCAGGCTCTCGAAGATCCCGGCGGAGACGGTCTTGCCCGTGATCGCGACCCGGATCGGCTGGTAGACGGCTCCGGGCTTCGCTCCCGACTCCTCCACGACGGTGCCGAGCGCGGCCTCGAGGTGCTGCTCGTCGAAGGGCTCCACCCCGTCGAGCGCCGCGCGCGCCCGCTCGAGCAGGTCCCTGGCGCCGTCCTTGCCCATCACCTTGTCCCAGGCCTTCGGATCGGTCTCGACCGGCCGCGAAGGCGAAGCCCACCAGGCGCGGTACCTCGGCCAGCGTCGAGACCTTGTCCTGCACCGCCGCGACGGCCTGCGCGAGGCGCGGGTCGTCCGCGCCGGGCAGATCCGCGCCGCGCATCCACTCCGCGACCCGGCGCGTCAGCTCGGCCGGGTCCATCTCGCGGATGTAGTGCGCCGTTCATCCAGGAGAGCTTCTGCTCGTCGAACACCGCCGGCGAGCGGGACACGCGCTCGAGCGAGAACTTCTCGATCAGCTCCTCGGTCGTGAAGAAGGTCGTCTCGGCGTCGTAGCCCCAGCCCAGCAGGGCGAGGTAGTTGCGCACGGCCTCGGGCAGGTACCCGATCTCACGCAGCTCCTGCGACGGAGGCGGCGCCGTGGCGCTTGGACAGCGGCTTGCCGTCGGTGCCGTGCAGCAGCGGCAGGTGCGCGTAGAGCGGGCGGCTCTGCTCCCAGCGCCTCCAGCACCAGCAGCTGGCGGGGCGTGTTCGAGAGGTGGTCCTCGCCGCGCACGACGTGGGTGATGCCCATGTCGGTGTCGTCGACCGCGACCGCGAAGTTGTAGAGCGGCGTGCGGTCCGACCGGGCGATCACGAAGTCGTCGAGCAGGCGGTTCTCGAAGGCCGACTCGCCGCGGATCACGTCGCGCACGACGGTCTCGCCCTCGTCGGGCACGCGCAGGCGCACCGCCGCGCCCTCCGTTCCCTCCGGGACCGGGTTGCCGCGGTAGCCGGCTCCCCCCGACGCCTCCTTGGCCTGCTTCACCTCCGTCGGCGCTGGCCGTGTCCCAGTAGGCGGCGCCCGCTGCTCAGCAGCTGCTCGAGGCGCTCGGCATAGAGGTCGGAGCGCTCGGTCTGGCGGAACGGGCCCTCGTCCCAGTCGAGGCCGAGCCACTCGAGCGCGTCCAGGATCTGGTCGATCGCCTCGTCCGTGGAGCGCTCGCGGTCGGTGTCCTCGAGTCGCAGCACGAGGGCGTTCTCGGGCGACTGGCGCGCCAGCAGCCAGTTGTAGAGTGCCGTCCGCGCGCCGCCGATGTGGAGGAACCCCGTGGGGCTGGGCGCGAACCTGAATCTATGCGCGGACACGGCGGCAGATGCTAATCGGCGCCCACGTCTCGACCGCGGGCGGCCTCGTCCGCGCGCTCGAACGTGCGGAGGAGCGCGGCGCGCGAGTCGATGCAGATCTTCAACCAGAGCCCGCGCGCGTGGCGCCCGACGCGCTACACGGAGGAGGACTTCGCGGCCTTCCGGGAGCGGTTCGCGCAGAGCCCGGTCGAGTCCGTCTACATCCACGCGGTCTACCTGATCAACGTCGCCAGCGACGACGCCGAGGTGCGGCGCAAGTCGCTCGACGTCGCTCACGCATGCGCTGTCGGTCGGCGACGCGATCGGCGCCGGCGGCGTGGTCGTGCATCCCGGGCAGCGGCAAGGGCCAGGCGCCGGGGCCGACGTTCGAAGATGCTCGGCAAGGCGATGAAGGCGGCACTGAAGGAGACGGACTCGCTGCCCGCTGCTGTTCGAGAACACGGCCGGCGCGGGCTTCACGATCGGGCGCACGTTCGAGGAGCTGGCGCGCGTGATCGAGGTGTCCGGCGGCGGGGACGCGGCTGGGCGTGTGCCTCGACTCGTGCCATCTGCTCGCGTCGGGCTACGAGGTGCGCGACCGCGCGGCGTTCAAGGAGGTCGTCGACCAGTACGACGACGTGGTCGGCCTCGACCGGCTGCGCGCGTTGCACCTGAACGACTCCAAGACGGCGCTCGGTTCGAACGTCGACCGGCACGCCACCCTCGGCGACGGCGAGATTGGCGAGGACGGACTGCGCGTGTTCCTGGCCGAGACGCGCTTCAAAGGTCTGCCGGTGCTGCTCGAGACGGGCCCCGACGGACAGGGCCCCGACAAGCACCAGATCGACATCGCGAAGCGCTTGCGGCCCCGATCCGGAAAGCGTTGACAGAAGCGGCAGGCCGGCCGCACGAGGCGAGTGGTCAAACGAGTACCCCATAGCGTGCTCAATTGACCCCCGACGCGACGCCGGCCTAACCCCTGGTCGCGGCGAGCTGCATCCTGCCGAAACCCTCGGGCTGATCTTCGTCTTCCTCCATCAGCCACTGCACGACCACCTTGCTGAAGCCCAGCCAGTCGAAGATGTGTTCGAGCGTCTTCGGTCCGGACGGATAACCTGGAACTCGACATCGACCTGCCGGTATGCGGCAACGAGTCGCGCTTGTTCGATCCACTGCTCGCGCGCATCGAACCCGAGGCACCGCCCCGCGCCCGCGACGCTTCGCCGTAAGCGGCGTGCTGCTTCTCGAGGCGCTCGAGCCGGCGAGCGTCCCGTAGGAGCTGTCAGACGCGGTCGCGCAGATCGAACGCGCGGTAGCCACCCGGGCTCGCCTCGGCGGCGTCGAAGAAGCGCGGGTTGACGCAGTCGAACGCTGCGCCGTTGCCCTCGTAGGAACGCTCGACCGAGAACGGGCACATCGGCAGCGGCTCGCGCTTCGCCTTCACGCCGCCGTAGCCCGCGCGCGTGCGCTCCGCGTGCTCGAAGATCTCGACGTCGATCTCGGCCTCGAACACCTTCTGCAGGCAGCCCATGTAGCTGCGTCCCGTGGCGTCGTCCTCGTACGTGTAGAGGAACGGGCAGTTCGCCTCGATGCAGCCGCGCGGCTCGATCGTCTTGTCGCAGAACGCGCAGCACTGGCGGCATTCGCGTTGCCTGCTTGGTCTTTGACCGGACGGCCATGGCGGCAAGTGTACCCACGTTCGCACCGCTCCGCTCAACGTCTGTCCAGCGGGGCGGCGGAGTGCGTCAGGCGACCAGCGCCTCCGGGCCCAGCAGCTCGTCCAGCTCGGCGCGCAGGCCGCCGGACAGCGCGACCCGGTAACCGGCGCCGAAGCGCAGGCGGCGCGGCCCGGCGGCCGTGCCCATCTCCAGCAGCACCTCGGTCTGACCGGGGAAATGCTCGAGCAGCGCCTTCAGCTCGGCGATCAGGTGCTCGTCGCATGTCTGCGCGTCGACCTTGATCACGACCGGCTGCGAAACGGCCGGTCCGCGGCGCGCGAGCCGACCCGCGTCGAGGTCGACGGGCGGCGGGCTGCCCGCGGCCGCAATCTCCTCCGGCGTCGGCTCGAACGGCTCGATCTCCTGCACGACGAGCTTCGTCTCGCCGCGCTCCTTGTGGTCGAGGCGGCCGCGCACGATCACGCGCTTGTCGACCGCGACGTGCGACTCGTTCGCCGCGTACGCGGAGTTGAAGATGAGCATCTCGACCTGGCCCTCGAGGTCGTCGAGCGTCGCGAACATCATCGGCTCGCCGGACTTCGTGCGGATGCGCTTGGCCTGCACGATCAGGCCGCCGACCGTCACCCACGCGCCGTCGGGTTTCGACGGCGAGCGTCGCGCCAGCGAGCAGTCGGTGCGCGCGCGCAGCAGGTGGCGCACCTCGGTCGAGCGGATGGCTGGAGAGGAAGATGCCGAGCGTCTCCTTCTCCATCGCGAGCAGCTCGACGCCGCTCGGACTCCTCCGTGGGCAGCGGCGGGTAGTGCGCGGCGGCGGGAGTGCGCCGACGCGCCGCCGGCCGGGTCGAGGTCGAAGATCGAGCCCTGGCCCGACAGCGCGTCCTCCTGCGCCTTCGCGCCCGCGCCCTGCGCCTGCGGCAGCACCGACAGCATGCCCTTGCGGGTGGCGCCGGTCGAGTCCAGCGCGCCGCACTTGATCAGGCTCTCGATCGCCTTCTTGTTGACCGTGCGGCAGTCCACGCGTGCGCAGAAGTCCCAGATCGAGGTGAACTCGCCCGCCGGCCGCGCGCGCCTCGAGGATCTTCTCGACCGCCGCGTAGCCGACGTTCTTGACCGCGTCGAGCCCGAACCGGATGTCGCCCTCGAAGACGACGAAGTCGTGTCCGGACTCGTTCACGTCCGGCGGCAGCACCTTGATGCCCATCTCCTCGCAGCGGGAGACGAAGAACGGCACCTTGTCCTTGGTCGACATCACGCTCGAGATCAGCGCGGCCATGTACTCGGCGGGGTAGTTCGCCTTCAGGTACGCGGTGCGGTAGGCGATCAGCCCGTAGCAGGCGGCGTGCGACTTGTTGAAGGAGTAGTCGGCGGCCGCCTCCATCAGGCTCCACAGCTGGTTCGCGACCGACGGCGTTGGTGCCGCCCTCGCGGCAGCCCTCGACGAACTCCTGCTTGAGCGCTCGCCATCAGGTCGCGCTCCTTCTTGCCGATCGCGCGGCGCAGCGTGTCCGCCTTGGGGCCCGGGAAGCCGGCGATGTCGCGCGCGATCTGCATCAGCTGCTCCTGGTAGACCGCGATGCCGTACGTGTGCTCCGTGATCGGCTTGCAGCCGCTCGTCGATGTAGCGCACGGTCGCCGGGGTCGCGCTTGCCGCGCGCGTAGTCCTTGATGAAGCGCATCGGGCCCGGGCGGTACAGCGCGACGAGCGCGACGATGTCGCCGAACTCCGTCGGGCCGACCTCGCGCAGCGCGTCCTGCATGCCCTCGGACTCGAGCTGGAACACGCCGACCGAGTCGCCGCGGGCGAGCATCTCGTACGTCTTGCGGTCGTCCAGCGGCAGGTTCGTCGAGGTCGATCCGCTCGCCGCCCGAGCGCTCGATGATCGCGACCGCGTTCTCGAGCACGTCCAGCGTGCGCAGGCCGAGGAAGTCCATCTTCAGCAGGCCGATCTCCTCGATCGGCTTCATCGAGTACTGCGTCACCGTCTTGTAGACGCGCTCGGGCTTGCCGCCGTTGCCGTTCTCGCCCTCCACCACCTCCACCACGCCGCGGTCCTCCGCCAGCTGCAGCGGCACGATCTCGGTCAGCGGGCGGTCCGCGATCACGACGGCCGCCGCGTGGATGGAGTTGTTGCGCACGATGCCCTCGAGGCCGCGCGCGACGTCGACGACCTGCTGCGCCTGCGGCTCGGTGTCGTAGGCCTTGCGCAGCTCGGTGCCGGGCGCCATGCACTCGTCGAAGCTCGGGCGTGCGTCCCATGATCGGCTCCGGGATCAGCTTGGCGAGGCGGTCGCCGGTCGCGTAGTCGACGCCCAGCACGCGCGCGGCGTCGCGCGTCGCGGCGCGCGGCTTCATCTTGCCGAAGGTGATGATCTGCGCGACCGCGTCGCGCGCCGTACTTGTCCTGCACGTAGCGGATCACGCGCTCGCGCCCGCGGATGGAGAAGTCGATGTCGATGTCCGGCATCGTCTTGCGCTCGGCGTTCAGGAACCGCTCGAACAGCAGGTCCGATGCGAGCGGGTCGACGTCGGTGATGCGCAGCGACGTAGCTGACGATCGAGCCGGCGGCGGAGCCACGGCCGGGGCCGACCGCGATGCCGTTGTCCTTCGCGTACTTGACGAAGTCCCACACGATCAGGAAGTACGACTCGAAGCCCATGTCCTCGATCACGCGCAGCTCGGTCTCGAGCCGCTCGACCGCGGCGGCGGGCGGCGGGTCGCCGTAGCGCTCGCGCAGTCCCTGCTTCGGTCAGCTGCCGCAGGTACGCGGTCGGGGCTGGAGCCGTCCGGGGTCGTGATACGTCGGCAGCATCATGCTGCCGAGCTCCAGCTCGATGTCGCAGCGCTCGGCGATCTCGAGCGAGGTCGGGCACGGCCTCGGGCCACTGCGCGAACGACTCCGCCATCTCCTCCGGGCTCTTCAGGTAGAACTCGTTCGTGTCGAAGCGCAGCTTCGGCTGCGCCAGCGTCGACTTCGTCTGCACGCACAGCAGCGCCGAATGCGTGGAGTAGTCCTCGCGGCGCAGGTAGTGGACGTCGGCGGTGCCGACCAGCGGCCGGCCCACCTCGCGCGCGATCCGCACGATGCCCTCGTTGGCGCGGTCCTGCTCGGGGATCTTGTTGTTCTGGACCTCGAAGTAGACGTTGTCGGCCCCGAACACGCCCATCAGCTCGTCGGCGTGCGCGCGCGCCTCCTGCTCGCGCTCCTGCACGATGCGCTGGCAGAAGCGCGACTGGAGGCAGCCGCTGAGCGCGATCACTCCCTCGGAGTGGCGGTCGAGCAGCTCCATGTCGACGTTCGCCTGGCCGCGGCGGAAGCCGTCGAGGTAGCCGAGCGAGGACAGCTTGATCAGGTTCTGGAAGCCCGCCTCGTTCCGGGCCAGGAGCGTCAGGTGGTTGCGCTCGTAGCGGACCTTCTCGCGGTCGTGGCGGTTCTCGCAGAGGTAGGCCTCGAGGCCGAGGATCGGCTTCACGTCGTGCTTCCGGCAGGCCTTGTAGAACTCGACGGCCCCGTTCAGGACGCCGTGGTCGGTGAGCCCCAGGGCCGGCATCCCCAGCTCGGCGCAGCGGGCCGCGAGGGCGTCGATCTTGCAGGCGCCGTCGAGCAGCGAGTACTCGGAGTGGACGTGTAGGTGGACGGCGCCAGGGCGTGCTCACGGAGCGCCAAGTGTAGGGGCGAGGGGTGACGCCAGCGGGCGCCTCAGGTGCCCAAAATCCGTCTGATCAGTGCGTTATCGCGCGCGTTGCGTGGGAATCCGCGAGGGCGTCGGCGGGCGCGACCTGGAGCTGCCGTATGGGCGCGCGATCCGCTCACCGGCCGCAGGAGCTCAGCACTCCCAGTTGCCGCGGCCCTGGCCGTCCGCCCAGAGCTTCGCGGCCAGCCGGTCCTGCTCGGACTTCGGGGCCAGCTGGGGCGCGTCGTACTTCCCGCCCAGGCCCTTGTAGGTCTCGGGCAGCATCTGGTAGGCGCCGCCGGCGCCGCTGGAGGGGTTGAGCGCGCCGTAGTTGCCGCCCGACTCGCACATCACGATCGCCTTGGGGATCGCGAAGCCGTCGAACCACTGCTGGACGGCGCCGGCGGGATTGCCGGGCGTGCCCATCGCCGCCTGCAGCTCTCGCACCTGGGCCTCCCACCCGGCCATGCGGGAGCGCAGCGTCGACAGCGCAGCCTGCTGGGCGGCGCGGGCGCGGGCGAGCTCCGCGGCGCGGGCCGCGGCGGCGGCGCGGATGCGGGCGATCTCGTCGCGGGCGGCGGCCACCTGCTGCACGTGGACGGCGGCCGCCGCGCGTGCGACGCGCACGCGGGCGAGGGCGGCGCGGACGTCGTTGCGCAGCGCCTGCACCCGGTCGACGAGCGCCAGGTCGGCCTTGTTGATCTCCTGCAGGTAGGCCGTGCGCGTGAGCAGGTCGCTGAAGCCGTCGGACTCGAGCAGCACCGTCGCGAGGTCGGGGGTGTCGCTCTTGTAGATCGCGATCAGGCGGTTGGACAGCATCCGCTGCATGCGCTTGAAGCGGGCCTGGGCCTGGGCGAGGCGCTCCTGGGCGGCCGTCACGCGCGCTTCCAGCTGGCGTGCGCGGGCGACGCTGCGCGCGAGCTCGACCTCGAGGACCGCCTGCCGCTGCGCGGCGGCGGCGGCCTTGCCGCGCGCCGCCTCGAGCTCGGCGGTGCGCATCTGCACCGCGGACGCGAGGTTGCGGGCCTCGGCCTTGGCGGAGTCCACGCGGGCCTGGAGGGCCCCGATGTCGGCAGCCTGCGCGGTCGGCGCGGCAAGGCCCCACCCCACCACGAGCAGGCAGCAGGCAGGGCAGCCACAACAGGAGGTGCCTGTGCAAGCGCGGCAGTGCCGCGGGGGTCTGTCGGTGCGACAAGTCCTTGCTCCTTCTGTGCCTGCGGGGTTAGCTGTCGGGCTCGCACCGAAGGAGTGGCGCTACGCATCAGTCTGCGATTCGCCCCGGACGGCCGGCGGCCGCCGCCTGGTTCCCCCGCTCCCCTCACCTGGCGGCAAAGGGATTAGGCAGCGCGGGACTCTAGCGATTTCCCGCAAATTCCGCCGATCCGAGGGGCAAAGCCGGGCGCTTGCCTGGAGGTCGTAGCGCTCAGCAGTGCGTGGCCAGCGCGTGGCGGTAGCTCAGATCCGGCACCACCTTCCGCACCCGACTCACGAGCGGCTACGAGCGCTCGAGAAGCCACCGAGGGCATCGAGGCTCCGTTCGCGCTGGTCGACCTCGACGCCATGTGGGCCAACTCGGACGACATGCTGCGGCGGGCGGCCGGCAAGCCGATCCGGGTCGCTTCGAAGTCGGTCCGCTCGCGACCGGTGCTCGAGCGCATCCTGGCCCGCGATCCGGGCTACCAGGGCCTGCTCACCTACACGCTGCCGGAGTCGCTGTGGCTCGCCGGCCACGGGTTCGACGACCTCGTGATCGGCTACCCGACCGCGGACCGCACCGCGATCGCCGAGCTTGCGCGCCTCACGGACGAGCGGCCGTCGACCACGCCGGTGCTGATGGTGGACTGCGCCGCGCACCTCGACCTGATCGAGGAGGCGGCCGGGCCCGGCGAGCACCCGATCCGGGTCGCGATGGAGCTGGACGTCGGCTGGTGGCCGCTGGGCGGGCGGGTGAAGATCGGGCCCAAGCGCTCCCCGATCCGGACGCCGCAGCAGGCCGCCGCGTTCGCGCGTGAGATCCTCGCGCGGCCGCGGTTGAAGCTGGTGGGCCTGATGGCCTACGAGGGCCACATCGCCGGTCTCGGGGACCGGCCACCGGGCAAGCGGCTGCAGGGCCGCGTGATCGAGTGGATGCAGTCGCGCTCGGCCGAGGAGATCCGCGGACGGCGCGCCGCGGTCGTGGCGGCCGTGTCGGAGCTGGCCGAGCTCGACTTCGTGAACGGCGGCGGCACCGGCAGCCTGCACGGCACCGGCGAGGAGAGCGCCGTCACGGAGCTGGCGGCCGGCTCCGGGTTCTTCGCTCCCACCCTGTTCGACACCTACAGCTCGTTCAGCCTGCGCCCCGCCGCGATGTTCGCGATGCCGGTCGTGCGCAAGCCGGCGCCGTCGATCGCGACGGTGCTGGGCGGCGGGTACCTCGCGTCCGGCGTGGGCGAGCCGAGCCGCGTTCCCTCTCCCCACCTGCCCGCCGGCCTGCACCTCGACCGCTTCGAGGGCGCGGGCGAGGTGCAGACCCCGGTGCTCGGGCGATGCCGGCGCGCCGCCTGTCGGTCGGCGACCGCGTCTACTTCCGTCACACCAAGGCAGGGGAGCTGTGCGAGCGGTTCGACTCCCTGCACCTGGTGTCGGGCGACCAGATCGTCGACGAGGTCCCGACCTACCGCGGCGAGGGCCGGACCTTTCTCTAGGCGGGCTGGCGCGCGGCCGCGAGGTCCCGGATCTGCTGCACGATCTGCGGCGGCGCCTTGCTGGTGCGAGCCGGAGTCGAACGGGGGCTGGGGGTCGTACTCGATCAGCAGCTGGATCGTCTGCGCGAACTCGTCTCCCGAGATCTTCGCCAGGAGGGTCAGCGCCATGTCGATCCCGGACGACACGCCGGCCGAGGTGATGACCTTGCCCTGCTCGACCACGCGGCGCTCGGTCGGGTTGGCGCCCAGGTCGCGGAGCGTCTCCAGCTCGAGCCAGTGCGACGTCGCGTCCAGCCCGTCCAGGATCCCGGCCGCGCCCAGCAGCAGCGACCCGGTGCACACCGACGTGGTCCACTGGGTGGTCTCGTGTACGTCGCGGATCCAGCCGACGAGCCGCTCGTCCGACATGGCCTCGCGGGTGCCCCAGCCGCCCGGGACGCACAGGATGTCGGGCCGCGGCATGTCGTCCAGGGATGCCTCCGCGAGGATCGTGAGCATGCCGTTGTCGGTCTTGTAGGGGCCGGCCTCGGTGGCCACGAACTTCAGGTCGGCGCCCGGGATGCGGGACAGCACCTCGTAGGGCCCGACGGCGTCCAGTGCGGTGAAGCGGTCGTACAGCGGGATGGCGATCTGCATGGGTGCCCCTTTCTAGGCGGCTTGCGTTGATCTGAACCGGGCGCGGTAGTCGGCCGGTCCGACTCCGAGGCGGCGGTGGAACGCCCGCCGCATCGTCTCGACGGTCCCGAAGCCGTTGGCAAGGGCGACCGTCTCCACCGGCGCGTCGCCCGACTCGAGCGCGATGCGGGCGGCTTCCACCCGCGTCGTCTCGACGTAGGCGGCCGGCGTCATTCCAAGCTCGTTGCGAAATGCGCGCGCGAAGTTGCGCTCGCTCATGTGCGCGCGCTCGGCCAGCGCGGGCACCGACAGGTCGGCGTCGAGGTTCCCGGCGATCCAGTCCTGGACCTCGCGCAGCGGTTCGCGCTCGCGCAGTCTGCGCGGCGAGCTGGGCGCTGAACTGCGACTGCCCGCCGGGGCGTTTCACGAAGACCACCAGCCAGCGCGCGGTCTCGAGCGCGGTCGCGCGCCCGAGGTCGTCCTCGACCAGCGCGAGCGCGAGGTCCATGCCGGCCGTCACGCCGGCGGAGGTGTACAGGTCGCCGTCGCGCACGTAGATCTGGTCGGGCTCGACGGTGACCGACGGATACTGCTCGGCGAGCAGGTCGCAGCTCGCCCAGTGGGTCGTGACGCGCCGGTCTTCCAGCAGGCCGGCCGCCCCCAGGATGAATGCGCCCGTACAGACCGAGCACACCCGCCGCGAGCGCTTCGCCGCGCTGCGCACCCACGGACACGAGCCGCTTGTCCTCGCAGGCCCTCGTCGGTGCCGGTCCCACCCGCGACGATCAGGGTGTCGATCGGGCCGCGGCAGCCGGCCAGGGTGTGGTCGACGCCCAGGCGCACGGTCGTGGAGCGCACCGTGCCCGGGTTCGTGGCCACCAGCTCGACCGTGTAGCCGGGCGGGTCGAGGCGGCCGGCCGTCCGGAACACCTCCGCCGGCCCGATGGCGTCGATCGGCTGAACGCCCGGGAAGATCACGATCACGACGCGTCGCGGCTGGCTCATGGGCGCATCATGGCGCTTCGGAGGCTTGGCAGCAAGGACAAAGACCGGACGAATTCTGCCACGCCGCCTGATCCGCAAGCGATCGCGCGGGCATGATCCGCGCTCAGTGCCGACTTGACGCCCGGCGCCGGGGTCGAGTATGCAACCGGGAATGCTCGTACTCGCGCTCAACACCGGCCATGACGGCGCCTTCGCCGCGGTCGAGGACGGAAAGCTGCTGTTCTCGCAGGAGGCGGAGAAGGACTCCGTCAAGCGCTACTCCGAGCGTGAACGCGACCGGCGTCTTGAACGCGGTCGAGCATCTCGGCGCGGTACCGGACGTCATCGCCCTACGCCGGGGAATGGAACGACAGCGAGACCGGCATCATCGGGGCCGGCTACATGGGGGCGGGCCATCGAGAAGGTCGAGCAGCGCCCGATGAACTTCCTCGGACAGCCAGGTCACGCTCGTCTCCACCACCCACGAGCGGGCGCACATCATGTCGCTCGATCGCACTGGCGCCCCGCGACGACGCCGCCGGTCCGCGCCGCCCTGGTCTGGGAGGGCCTGCTCGGAAAGCTCTACTGGTGGACGACCGCGGCGTCGTGTTTCGCGAGGTCGACGTGCACAACACGCCCGGGCACCAGGTGGGCGCTTTCTGTTCGCGCTCGCGGACCCGACCTTCCCCGACCGGGGAGGTCCCGCTTCGACGGCGACGCCGGAAAGCTGATGGCGCTGGCTGCCTACGGTGATCCGGCCGATGCCGATCCAGGCCGTCACCGACACGTCGACCGCGTTCTGCCGCCGACATGTCACGAGGTCTGGCCGGCCGCGAAGCACAAGTTCCGCGGACTCCCCGATTCACAACGCCGGCGTCGAGGCCGACGTCACCAAGGCCGCTGCCGCGCTGCTGAGCGAGCGCCTGTTCGGCATGTTCTCCGACGGCCGCGGTGAAGAACCTCCCCGCGGTGCTCCCGCTGCACATCTCGGGCGGCTGCGGCCTGAACTGCGACTGGAACAGCATGTGGCGCGGATCTCGGTCACTTCTCCGCGGTCTTCGTGCCCCCGTGCCCGAACGACTCGGGACAGGCGATCGGCGCCGCCGCGGACGCCCTGCTGCTGCTGACCGGCGACCCCTTCATCGACTGGGATGTCTACGCGGGCCTCGAGTTCGAGCGGGACCGCGAGCCCGATCCCGCCGTGTGGCGACCGCCGGCCCGCCGACGTGCGGGCCGATCGCCGACGCGCTCTGGCGCAGGGCCGCATCTTCGCGTGGGCGCAGGGCCGGGCCGAGATCGGGCCGCGCGCTCTCGGGAACCGCTCGCTGCTGGCCGACGCCACCCACCCGCGCACACGCGATCGGCTGAACGAGATCAAGCAGCGCGAGGGCTACCGTCCGATCGCGCCCGTGTGCCGCATCGAGGATGTCGGCAAGGCCTTCGACGCCGACTTCGAGGATCCGTACATGCTGTATTTCCGCACGGTCACGTCGGACCGGCTCGGCGCGGTCACGCACGTCGACGGATCAGCGCGGTGTCAGACCGTCACGCCACGAGGCCAGAACCCGCCGCTGCACGATCTCCTGTCGGCCGTGGCCGAGCTCAACGGGCTCGGAGTGCTGTGCAACACCTCGCTGAACTGGCAGCACTGCGGGTTCATCAACAAGACCTCCGACCTCGTCAGGTACTGCGACGCCCGCGGGCTCGACGACTTCGTCGTCGAGGACGCCTGGTTTCAGCGCATCACGCCGTGACGGCGGACCCCACCGGGCCCAGCACGCGGCGCGCGTACTCGTTCTGGAAGACGCCGCCGGGGTCGAGCCGCGCGCGGGCCGCCTGGAAGCGGTCCCACTCGGGGTAGCGCGGCGCGCAGCGTCGCGGCCTTCTGGAAGTGGCGCTTGCCCCAGTGCGGGCGGCCCTCGTAGTCGTCCATGATCGCCTCGACGGCGCGGAAGTACGGCTCCCACACCATCCCGCGGTACATGTGCACGGCGATGTAGACGGTGTCGCGCTCATACGCGGTGCTCAGATAGCGCGTCGTCGCCGGCGACCACGCGGTACTCGATCGGGAACGGCACGGCGAACCCGCGCGTGTCGATCATCTCCAGCACCCGCCGCAGCGCCTCCGGCCCGTGCGCGCGGGGGATCGCGTACTCCATCTCGGTGAAGCGCACGAGCCGCGTGGTCGAGAACACCTTGTAGCTCGCGTCCGTCTTCACCGAGCCGCCGAGCGCGCGCACGATCAGCCTGTTGATCGCGGGGATGCGCGACGGGAAGCGCTTGCCGATCTGGCACAGGAGCGCGAGCGCGTTGTTCTCGAGCAGGTTCTCCAGCAGGTACTCGGCCACCCGGCCACGCGGCTCGGGCGGTCCGTCGACGTGCTTGGACTCCCGGCACAGCGCGATGCGCGTGTGCGGGAACACGTAGAACTCGAAGTGGTCGTTGCGCGCCGCGAGGTCGTCGATGCTCGCGAGCGCCTCCTCCAGCGGCAGCTGATGGTCGTGGCGGCGGATCGTGAAGGCCGGCACCACCCGGAAGGTCAGGTTCGCGATCGCGCCGAGGCTGCCGAGGCCCACGCGCGCCGCGCGCCACAGCTCCGGGTCTGACTCGCGCGAGCACTCGACCACGGAGCCGTCCGCGGTCACCAGCTCGATCGCCTCGACCTGGCTGGAGATGTTGCGGAAGCGCTCCCCCGTGCCGTGGGTCGCGGTCGAGATCGCGCCGGACACGGTCTGCACGTCGATGTCCCCGAGGTTCTCCAGCGCCAGCCCCTCGGCCGCGAGCCGCTCGCTCAGGTCACGGATCACGATGCCGCCCTCGACCTTCGCCAGCCCGGCGTCCCGGTCGAGGTCGAGCACCCGGTTCATGCGGTCCATCCGGATCATCATGCCGTCCGTGCAGGCGATGTCGGTGAAGGAGTGGCCGGAGGCCGTCACGCGCGCGGTGGCACCCGCCCCGGCGGCGCGGCCGATCGCCGTTCTCAGCTCCTCGATGGAGCCGGGATGCTCGATCGCCGCGGGCATGCACTGCTGGTCCCCGGCCCAATTTCTCCACATGGAGACAGTTTCTCAGTTAGATTCGAACGAGGGAATCGTGGGACGGGTACGGATACTGCTGTTCATGGGGTTGTGCCTGGCGCTGGCCGGGGCCGCTCCGGCACGCGCGAACCACGTGCAGTGCGGCGACACGCTGGTCGCGGACACGACGCTCGACAGCGACCTCAACTGCGCCGAGAACGGGGTCTTCATCGGCGCGCCCGGCGTCACGCTGGACCTCCACGGACACGTCATCCAAGGCGCGGATGAGCGCGAGACGGGCGGAGTCGTCGCGCTCGGAACCGCATTCCAGGGCCTGGAGGTGCGCGGCGGCGCGATCCACGGCTTCCCGATCGGCGTCTACGTGGACGGCCCGGCGGACGTGAAGGTCCACGACATGCTGCTGTCCGAGAACGCGCTGGCGGTCGCCTGCCTCAACGCACCGCGGTGCGCGGTGCGGCACAACGTGATTCGGCACAACGGGGGCGGCATCCGGATGACCGCGGCCGGCGAGGATCCGGCGAACGTCAGCCTGATCGCGGGCAACACGCTGCGCCACAACGACATCGGCATCAGGCTGACGGGCACGCCCGTGACGGTCACCCGCAACACCATCGCGCACAACACCACCGACGGCATCACCGTCGACAACAACGGGCCCGTCGACATCAGGGGCAACGTGATTGCGCAAAACGGCGGCGACGGCATCGAGGCATTTTTCCTCGCGGTCGTGAGCGTCAGGAACAACTTCATCGTTCGCAACGGCGCAAACGGCGTGTACATCTTCGGCGGCTTCGAGTTCGTGACCCACGCGGACATCCGCTACAACCACGTCTCGCGCAACGCCGGTGACGGCGTGCTGGTCTCCGAGCAGGGCGTAACGGCGACGGTGAAGGGCAACCGCACCGATCGCAACGGCGACGACGGCATCGGCGATCGAGTGGTCGAGCGCCCCGGCCTGCTGCTTCGACGTCACCGTGTCCGCGAACCAGGCGTACGGCAACACCGACCTCGGCATCGAGGCGGTACCGGAGACGATCGACGGCGGCGGCAACCGCGCGCGCCGCAACGGCGACCCGGCGCAGTGCGTCGGGGTTCGCTGCCGGTAGAACGCGCCGGCTACTCGTCGTCGCGCGTGGCGACGTAGATCGCCGCGATCGCGGCAACCACCGTGAGCGCGGCGACCGGCCGCCTGTAGCCGCCGAAGCGCTGTCGCAGCTGCTGCATCGCCAGCTTCCAGACCACGTACCCGAGGGCTCGATAGAAGGCAGCTTGCGCTCCTTACTTCCCCTGTTCTTTGTTCCTCACACGATGCGCCATGCGGCTCTGTAAGGACCATAACTCGATGAATCCCGGGGCTGGCCTGCTGGCTGAACAGCCCGCCCGACTCGGAAAAACCCGCTAGCGCTGCGTCGTACAGCGCGTGGGGCGACGAGCGCGCGACCGCCACCGCGCGCCCCTTGTAGAGGCGCATCGTGATCGTGCCGGTGACCCAGCGGTTGACCGAGTCCATCAACGCGTTGAGGTCCGCCCAGCAGCGGCTCGTACCAGAGCCCCGCGTACACCAGGAACGCCCAGTGGCGATCGAGGTCGGGCTTGAAGTTGTTCTGGTGGATCGTGCCGACCAGCTTCTCGAGCTCCTTGTGCGCGGTGAGGATGATCTCGCGCCGCGGGCACCTCGTAGATGTCGCGCACCTTGAGGCCGACGATGCGGTCCTCGATGTGGTCGACGATGCCGACGCCGTGGCGCCCGCCGAGCTCCGCGCAGCGCTGGATCAGCTCCACCAGCCCCAGGCGCTCGCCGTCGAGCGAGACGGGGCAGCCCTCCTCGAAGCCGATCTCGATCGTCTGCCGCCTCGTCGGGCGCACGCTCCGGCGGCGTGACGGTCTCCCACACGTCGTCGCGCGGCGGCTCGGAGAGGTCCTCGATCGGCCCGCCTTCGGAGGAGCGGCCCCAGATGTTGTCGTCGACCGAGTAGGGCGGAGCCTCCGTCCCGCCCTTGATGGGGATGCCGTGCTCGCGCGCGTAGGCGATCTCCTCCTCGCGGCCCATCTGCCAGCTGCGCACGGGCGCGATGATCTTCAGCTCGGGGTCGAGCGACGCGACGGTGGTCTCGATCCGCACCTGGTCGTTGCCCTTGCCGGTGCAGCCGTGCGCGATCGTGTCGCACCCGGTCTCGCGTGCCTTCTCCACGGCGAGCTTCGCGATCAGCGGGCGGCCGAGCGCCGTGAACAGCGGGTAGCCGCCGCCGTACAGCGCGTTCGCCTTGATCGCGGGCAGCACGTAGTCGCGCGCGAACTCCTCCTTCGCGTCCACGACGAGGCAGTCGAGCGCGCCCAGGCGCAGCGCCTTGTCGCGCACGACGTCGAAGTCCTCTCCGGGCTGGCCGAGGTCCACCGTCAGCGCCACGATCTCGGCGCCGTACTGGTCCTGGATCCACTTCAGCATCACGGAGGTGTCGAGCCCGCCGGAATACAGCAGCAGCACGCGCCCGACCTGGTCCGGATCGGCCTCGTAGGAGGCGATCGGCCGGGGTAGCCCGTCGTTCACAGCGTCTCGTCGAGGAAACCGAGCACCTGGTCGATCTCCTTCTCGCCCACGATCAGCGGCGGCAGGAAGCGCAGCGTCGAAGGCCCCGTCGCGTTCAGGACGAACCCGGCGTCGAGACCGGCGCGCACGACGTCGGCGGCGTGCGGTTCGGGCAGGTCGGCCGCGACCATCAGCCCGCGCCCGCGCACGTCCGTCAGCCGTTCCTGCTCGCGCAGGCCCTCGAGCCCGACGCGCAGCCGGTCACCGAGCACGCGCACCCGCGCCAGCAGCCGGTCGTCGTCGAGGATGTCGAGCGTCGCGAGCGCCGCCGCGGCCACGAGCGGGCCGCCGCCGAACGTCGCGCCGTGGTCGCCCGGCTGCAGCACGTCGGCCGCCTCGCCGGCCGCGATCACCGCTCCCACCGGCAGGCCGCTGGCGAGCGCCTTCGCGGAAGTCAGCACGTCCGGCCGCACCGGAGTGAGCTCGAACGCCCACAGCGTGCCCGTGCGGCCCATCCCGCACTGGATCTCGTCGAACATCAGCAGTGCGCCGGCGCGGTCGCACGCCTCGCGCGCCGCGAGCAGCATCCGCTCGGAGATCGGCCAGATGCCGGTCTCGCCCTGCACCGGCTCGATCATCACGGCCGCCGTCCCGTCCGTCGACCGCCGCGGCGAGCGCATCGGCGTCGTCGCGGGGCACCGCGCGAAACCCGGGCACGAGCGGCGCGAACGGCTCCTGCTTGTCCGGCTGCGGCGTGGCGGACAGCGCGCCCATGGTGCGGCCGTGGAAAGCGCCCTCGAGCACGACGATCTCGCCCCCGCGGCGGCGCTTGCGCGCCAGCTTGATCATCGCCTCGTTCGCTTCGGTGCCCGAGTTGCACAGGAAGACCCGCGCCCCCGGCGCGAAGCTCTCGGCCAGCCGCTGCGCGAGGAACGCGGCAGGCTCGTTGTAGTAGAGGTTCGAGACCTGCGCGAGCCGCGCCGGCCTGCTCGCGGATCGCCTCCACGACGTGCGGATGGCAGTGGCCGGTGTTGAGCACGGAGATCCCCGCGAGGAAGTCGAGGTAGTCGCGGCCCTCCGCGTCGTACAGGTGGCAGCCCTCCCCCATCGCGAACGTGACCGGCAGCCGCTTGTAGGTCTGCATCATGTACTCGGCCTCGAGCTCCATCGCCGAACTGCGAACTGCCGACTGCGAACTCGTCCTGTCGGTCACCTTTGTCCCCTGACCTTCGTCCCGATGCCCGCATCCGTGAACAGCTCGAGCAGCAGCGAGTGCGGCTCGCGCCCGTCGACGATGTGCGCGAACCGCACGCCGCGCTCGACGGCGACGAGGCATGCCTGCAGCTTCGGCAGCATGCCGCCGCCGACCTCGCCCGAGTCGATCGCGCGCTTGATCTGCTCGACGTCGGTCTCGGAGATCAGGCTGCCCGGGTCGGAGCGGTCGGCAAGCCACCCCTCGACATCGGTGAGGAACAGCACCTTGTACGCGCCGAGCGCGGCCGCGACCGCACCCGCCGCCTCGTCGGCGTTGACGTTGTAGGAGCGCCCCTCGGCGTCGGCGCCGACCGAGGCGACCACGGGGATGTAGTCCTCCGCGATGTGGTTCAGGACATCGACGTCCACGCGCTTGATGGAGCCGACGAACCCGAGGTCGACCTCGCTCGCCGTCCGGTCCCGTGACGTGGCGCTTCGCGACCTGGAACATGGAGCCGTCGTCGCCGCACAACCCGACCGCCGCCTGACCGTGGCGGTTGAGGCGCAGCACGATGTCCTTGTTCACCTTGCCGATCAGCACCATCTTCGCGATCTCGACCGTCTGCTCGTCCGACACGCGCAGGCCCTGCACGAACTCGACCTCGAGCCCGAGCCGCAGCATGTAGTCGGTGATCTCCGGGCCACCGCCGTGCACGACCACCGGGTTCATGCCGACGTACTTGAGCAGCACCACGTCGCGCGCGAAGGCCTCGCGCAGGTCCTCCTCGGCCATCGCCGCACCGCCGTACTTGATCACGATCGTCGCGCCGAAGAACTCCCGGATGTAGGGGAGCGACTCCAGCAGCGTCGCGATGCGGCCGCCGCTGTGTGCGGCCGCCAGGCGGTCGTTGCTCACGTCGAGTACTCCGAGTTGATGGACACGTACCCGTGACCCAGGTCGCAGAAGAAGATCTCGGCCTCCTCCCCGCTCGCCTGACAGGTCCAGCCGCAGGTCGACCTCGGGCGCGGACATGGCCTCGTCCACGCGCCGGCGGCCGGCGTCGTCGAGCGCGACCGCGGTGCCGCCGTTCGCGACCTGCACGTCCTCGATGTACAGGTCGAGCCCGCCGGCGTCCACGTCCGGCACCGCCTGGCCCGCCGCGGCGAGGATGCGTCCCCAGTTGGGGTCGCCCCCGTGCAGCGCGCATTTCACGAGCGGTGAGTTTGCCACGGCGCGCGCGACCGGGTCGACCGCCTCGATCGAGCCCCGCACTACGAGGCGCGCGACACGCTCGGCCCCCTCGCCGTCGGCGACGATCTCCAGCGCAAGCTGGCGCAGCAGCGCGTCGAGCGCCGTGCCGAAGGCCAGCTCGTCCTCGGTGCCGGGCGCGACGGCCAAGCCCGCGGCGCCGCTCGCGAAGCAGAACACGGAGTCGTTCGTGGAGAGCTGGCCGTCGACCGACGTGCGCTCGAACGACCGCGCGACCGCGGCTCTCAGCAGCCGGTCGAGCGTGACGGCGTCGATCGCCGCGTCGGTCTGGACGAAGCAGAGCATCGTGGCGAAGGAAGGCGAGATCATCCCGGCGCCCTTTGCCTGCGCACACAGCTGCACGGACCCGCTGGCCAGGGACACGTCCAGGGCGCCGTGCTTGGCCCAGCGATCGGTGGTCATGATCGCTTCGGCGAAAACGTGCGCCGCCGTCCGGGGACAGCTCCGCGACTGCACGCCCGATGCCCTCGACGACGGGCTCACGCTCGAGGCCGACGCCGATCACACCGGTGGACGCGACGCCCACCCGGTCGGCCTCGAGATCGAGCGCGCCGGCCGTCGCCGCCACCATCTCGCGCGCCACCGCGAGACCGCGCTCGCCGTCGCCCACGTTGGCGATGCCGCTGTTCACGACCACGGCCTGCAGACGGCTCAGCGCCGGCGCCCCGCGAGACCTCGACAGGCGCCGCGACGACCGCGTTGCGCGTGAACAGGGCAGCCGAGGTCGCGTCGGGGGAGTCGCACGTCAGGACGCCGAGGTCGAGCCGCCCCGACGGTTTGATCCCGCACGCGACCCCGGCGGCCCGGAAGCCCCGCGGCAGCGGCCCGGGCGCGACCGCAAGGACACCGGGGGGCGCCTGCACCCACCGCGAGCGGAAGAAGGCCCCTTTCGCGCCGCTCATCGCAGGCCCTCGGCCTCGTCGAGCCCCAGCATCGCGTTCAGGTTCTGCACCGCCTGCCCGGCGGCGCCCTTCCAGAGGTTGTCGATCGCCGCGAACACGAGCACGCGCCCGTCCGGAGCGGTGGTGGCGTGGATGCGGCAGATGTTCGTGTCGCGCACGTCGCGCACTCCCGGCGGGACCGTCGCCAGCTCGATGAAGCGCTCGTCGCCGTAGGCGTCGGCGAACAGCTCCTCGACCTCGGCGGCAGCCAGCTCCCGCGACGGCGTCACGTAGCAGCTGGCCAGCAGGCCCTGGTCGAGCGGGAGCAGGTGCGGCACGAAGGTGACGGGCCGCGCGAGGCCGAGCGCGGCCAGCTCCTGGTCGATCTCGGGCGCGTGCCGGTGCCCGTCGACGCGCGTATGCGTTCACGTTCTCGTCGGCGGACACGAAGTGCGTGCGCTCGTTCGCCTCGCGGCCGGCACCGGACACTCCGCTCTTCGCGTCCACGACCGCGTCCGCCACCAGGCCCTCGCGCGCGAGCGGCGCGAGCGCCAGGATCGCGGCCGTCGCGTAGCAGCCGGGGTTGGCGACGATCGCGGCGCCGGCGATCTCGTCGCGGTGCAGCTCGGTGAGGCCGAAGACCGCCTCGGCGCGCAGCGCAGGCGCCCCGTGCGGCCCGTACCAGCGCTCGTGCGCGTCGGGGTCGTGCAGCCTGAAGTCGGCGGAGAGGTCGACCACGCGCATGCCCTGGCGCGCGCAGCTCCGCCACGGCGGGAGCCGCGGCGCCGTGCGGATAGGACACGAGCGCCACGTCGGCCACGGCGCCCAGGCGCTCGGCGTCGAACGCCTCGAGCTCCAGCGGGACGCGGTACCGCGGGTAGAGGTCGTCGAGCCGGCGGCCCGGCGTCGGTGCGCGCGGTGACTCGCCTCCAGCGAGATGCGCGGGTGCTCCCACAGCAGCGCCGCCGTCAGCGCCCCGGCAAAGCCCGACGCTCCCACGACGCACGCGCGCGTGATCTCACTCACGCAGCGACCCGCCCGTGTCGGCCGCGATCTGGTCCTTGATCCGCGCGCGGATCCCGGACACCTCCTCGTCGGTGAGCGTGCGCTCCTCCGAGCGGAACTCGAGCCTCAGCGCAAGCGACTTGCGGCCCTCGCCCACCTGCTCGCCGCGGTAGAGGTCGAACACGCGCGCGTCGCGCAGGTCCGGGCCCGCGGCCGCGCGCACGGAGTCCAGCACCGTCTGCGCCTCGACCGGCTCGTCGACCACCACGGCGATGTCCTGGAACACCGCCGGGTAGCTGATCAGGTCCCGGAAGCGCCGCTCCTGGCGCTCGGCGACCGGCAGCACCACGTCGAGGTCGAGCTCCAGCACCACGGGCGGGCGATCGAGCCCACCGAGCCCGAAGTCGGCCGCGGCGGCCGGATGCAGCTCCCCCAGGCAGCCGGCCTCGCGCGCATCGACGACGACCTCCGCCGCGCGGCCCGGGTGCAGGAAGCGCGGCCCGCCGTCGATCAGCCGCCACTGCACGCCGAGCAGGTCGAGCAGGCCCACCAGCAGCCCCTTGACCACGTAGAAGTCGGCCGGCACGCCTGCGCGCCGCCAGGTGGAAGGCACGAAGTCGCCCGTCAGGACCACGGCGAGGTGCAGACGCTCGTCCGGCTGCTCGTACGGGCCCTTCGAGTAGAAGACGCGGCCGGTCTCGAACAGGCGCAGATCCTCGAGGTCGCGCGCGACGTTGTGCCGCGCGACCTCGAGCAGCCCGGGGAGCAGCGACGAGCGCATCACCGACTGGTCCTCGCTGAGCGGGTTCGCGATCGGCAGCACCCGGCCGCGGGTCGCGTCCTGGTCGAGGCGCAGGCACCGCACGGCGTCCGGCGAGATGAAGCTGAAGTTGACCGTCTCGCTGAGACCGCGCCCGCGCAGGTAGTCCTCGATCGTGCGCCGCAGCCGCTGCGCCGGCGAGAGGCCGCCGACCGCCTCGCGGCGGGCGGGCAGCGTGGTCGGCAGCCGGTCGAGGCCGTGCACGCGGGCCACCTCCTCGATCACGTCGGCCTCGCGGTACACGTCGTAGTGGCGCCAGTAGGGCACCGTCGACCTCGGGTTCGCCCGTTCTGCGCGCTCGACCCCGAACCCGAGACGCTCGAGGATCGCGCGCGACTCCTGCGGCGCGATGCGCTCGCCCAGCAGGCCCGCGAGCCGCGCGCTGCGCATCACGATGCGGTGCGGCTCGGGCTCGGGGCCGCGACGTCGATCGTGCCCGGCGCCATGCGCGCGCCGCACAGCTCCACCATCAGGCGCGCGGCCAGCCGCTGCGCCTGGAGCGCGAGCGCGCGGATGCAGCTGCTTCTCGAAGCGCGTGCTCGCCTCGCTGCGCAGGCCGAGCTTCTTGGAGGTGTGGAGGATGTTCGTGCCGTTCCACGTGGCCGCCTCCATCGCCACGCGCGTCGTGCTGTCCGTGACCTCGCTGGTGGCGCCGCCCATGATGCCGCCGATGCCCGTCGGGCCGTTCGCGTCGCATACGAGCACGGCGTCGCTGTCGAACACGCGCTGCTCGCCGTCGAGCGTCGTCAGCCGCTCGCCCTCGCGCGCCGCGCGCACGTGCAACTTCGGGGCCGGCCACGCGGTCGAGGTCGTAGGCGTGCATCGGCTGGCCGAGCGTCAGCATCACGTAGTTGGTGATGTCGACGACGTTGCTGATCGGCCGCTGCCCGGCCGCCATCAGCCGCGCCTTCAGCCACAGCGGGGAGGGACCCACCTGCACGTCGGTGAACACGCGCACGCTGAACCGCGGGCAGAGGTCGAAGTCTTCGATTTCGACCTGAATCATTTGGTCGGCAGCTTCGCTGCCTCCCGCCGAGTCAGGCTCGACGTCCTGTTCTCCCGGGTCCGGCGCCAACGGGGCGCCGGTCACCGCGTGCACCTCGCGTGCGACGCCGTACACCGCAAGGCAGTCCGGCCGGTTGGGCGTCACCTCCAGCTCGAGCACGTCGTCGCCCACCGGCAGGTAGCGCAAGGCCTCCTCCCCGGCTTCGTAGGAGTCGGGCAGCACCATGATCCCCTCGCTGTCGGAGCCGAGCTGGACCTCCGTCTCGGACAGGATCATTCCGTCCGACTCGACGCCCCGCAGCTTCGCCTTGCCGAGCCGCGTGCCGTCCGGCAGCACGGCGCCGGGCAGCGCGACCATCACGGCCTGGCCGGCGGACACGTTGGGCGCGCCGCACACGATCGTGCGCTCGTCCGACCCGCTCAGGCGTACCTTGCACACCCGCAGCCGGTCGGCGTCGGGATGCTGCGCGACGTCCAGCACCTCGCCGATGCGGAACAGGCCGCCGTTGCCGTCGCCGCGCGGGATCCCCACGGTCGCCACGCGCTCGACCTCGGTGCCGCTCAGGGCGAGCGTGGTCGCGAGCCGGTCGGCGTCCTGCCCCGGGTCGCAGTACTCCTTCAGCCATGAGACCGGGATGAGCATCAGAACTGCTCCAGGAAGCGGAGGTTGTTCTCGAACAGCAGGCGCAGGTCGGGGACGCCGTGCTTCAGCATCGCCAGGCGGTCGATGCCGAGCCCGAACGCGAAGCCCTGCACGTGCTCCGGGTCGTAGCCGTGCTTCTCCACGAACCCGAAGACGTTGGGGTCGACCATGCCGGCGCCTCCACCCTCGATCCATCCCGTCCCCTTGCACAGCGGGTCGCGCGAGCCGTCGCGCAGCCGGCCCGAGCCGCCGCACGCGAAGCACGACACGTCGAACTCGACGCTCGGCTCCGTGAACGGGAAGTAGTGCGGGCGCAGGCGCACACGCCGGTCTCCGCCGAAGAATTCGCGCGCCACCTGGTGCAGCGTGCCCTGGAGGTCGGCGAGCGTGATGCCCTCGTCGACCGCGAGGCCCTCGAGCTGGTGGAACATCGGCGTGTGGGTCGCGTCGGAGTCGCGCCGGTACACCTTGCCGGGCACGACGATGAAGATCGGCGGCTCCTGCTGCTCCATCGCGCGCACCTGCATCGGCGAGGTGTGCGTGCGCAGGAGCACCTCATCCGAGAAGTAGAAGGTGTCCTGCAGCATGCGCGCCGGGTGTCCCGGCGGATGGTTGAGCGCGGTGAAGTTGTAGTAGTCGATCTCGACCTCGGGCCCCTCCACGACGCGGTATCCGAGCCCCACGAAGATGTCCTCGAGCTCGCGGCGGGTGGTGGTCAGCAGATGCAGGTGTCCCGCGTCGAGCGGCTCGCCCGGCAGCGTCACGTCGATCGCCTCCGTACGCAGGCGGTCCTCGAGCTCGCCCGCGACGAGCGCGCCCGAGCGTTCCTCGAGCAGCGCCTCGAGGGCGCGGCGGGCCTCGTTGCCGCTCTTGCCGAGCGGCGCGCGCCACTCCTCCGGCATGGACGGGATGGAGCGCAGGATCTGCGTCAGCTCGGCCTTGCGCCCGAGATACCGCACGCGCAGCTCCTCGAGCTGGTCCGGCGTGCGCGCCTCCAGCACCGCGCGCTCGCCCTCCTCAGCCAGGCGGCCGAGTCGCTCCATCGCCTGCTGGGGGTCGAGCGGCGCGTCAGGCATCGAAACGTGCACGATATCTAGGGCTTCGCCCGCCTACAGTCATGTGCTTCGCGCCTGCGGCGCTCGCCGGGAATATTCGTAGAGGCAGAGCGTCGCCGTCATCGCGACGTTCAGTGAGCCACGGCCACCGGCCGGGATATGGGCGACCTGGTCGCAGGCGGACGCGATCTCCGGCGGAAGACCCGTGCGCTCGGCCCCCAGCACGAACAGCGGGGCATCGGGAAGGGGCAGCTCACGCATCGTCGAGCCCTCGCCCGGAACCAGCGCCACCGCGAAATCGCTCGCGGCACGCGTCTCGCCCCACGGCGCACGCACCACGGGCTGCCCGAAGATCGCACCCATGCTGGCCCGTACGGCCTTGGGGCCGAACGGGTCCGCCGCATGCGGGCTGAGCACGACCTGGCCCGCCCCGAACGCCTCCCCGGCGCGGACGATCGTTCCGACATTGCCGGGATCCGCGACGTCGTGGAGGTAGAGAAAAGGCCGCTCGCCGCCAAGGCGCCGAGCGGGTTCCGGTAGTTCGGCCCACTTTTGATGCCACACCCCGATCACCCGGGATCCGCTGCCGAGGCTGCCCGCGGTCGCAAGCGCGTCATGGTCGACGGGGACCTGCTCGACCTCGTCCGGCAGGGCGGGAAGCGCGTGGGCGTGCTGCCGGGTCGAAGTACAGGGTCTCGGGCACGTGGCCGTGATTCAGCGCGGCAGCCAGCATGTCCTCCCCCTCGGCCACGAAGAGCCCTGTGCGGTCGCGGTGCTTTCGGTCATGGAGCTTGCGCAGCTCCTTCAGATGGGGGTTGCTCCGGCTTGTGATGGGTTCTGTCATGTCGGTTCTCGAACGAAAAAGGGCGGCCGACCTGGCTGGTCGCCGCCCTGGATGGTGATGCTTCGTCCGCTGCTCAGGATCCGGCCGCGGACACCTCCAGGGCCTGCTTGGCTCGCTCGGCAAATCGCCGGAAGGTCTCGGGGTCGCGCACTGCGACGTCCGCGAGCATCTTGCGGTTGACGTCGACCTCGGCCATGCTGCAGGCCGTGTCATCAGCCGGCTGTACGTGAGCCCCTCCTGGCGGGCGGCGGCGTTGATCCGCACGATCCACAGCCCCCGGAAGTCGCGCTTGCGGTTGCGCCGGTCCCGGTAGGCGTACTGGTCGGACTTGAGCACCTGCTCCTTGGCCCGGCGATAGCTCGAGTGCTTCTCGCCGCGGTACCCCTTCGCGCGCTCGAGGACGGTGCGGCGCTTCTTGCGCGCGTGGACGGAGCGCTTGACGCGCGTCATTGCGCTCCCTTCCCGCCGGCGAGCAGCTTGTTCACCTCGGGCCGATCGGCGTCGGAGATGACGACGGGCCGGCCCATGTGCAGCTTGCGCTTGGCCGGCTTCTTGCCGAGGTTGTGCGACGTGAAGGCGTGGCGGGCCAGGATCTTGCCCGACGGCGTCTTCCGGAACCGCTTCTTCGCACCTGAATGGGTCTTCATCTTTGGCATTGAAGTCACGCTATTGAAGCAGATGGGCCGCTCGTGGCTCCAGGCGTGGGCTCCAGAAGGGGAACCGGCGCACCGCCGGTCCGGCGCCCGTATCTTCAGTTCGTTCCCACCCTCGGCTGCGCTCCGGTCCGGGAGCACGTCATGCACGTGGGGGTCGCGGGCGGGGACAGGCCGGGCGACGAGGGGGAGGCGGCGAAGCCGCCTCAGGCGCACCGCTCGTGGCAAGGGGCCCGCGGAGGCTGCACACAAAGGATTTGCTTCCGTGGGCCGCCCGGCCTTTCCGAGGGCTATGTTGGGCCCAGCAACCGAGCGAGGAGGATCGCGACGATGAGGACACGGACACGTCTGGGCGCGAACGGGGCTGCCGCACTGGTGCTGGCAGCCGGCATGACGGTGGCGGTTGCCGTCGCGCCGGCGGCGAACGTCACGGGCACCAACCGGCGGCGAGCGGCTGATCGGCACCGACGGCTCCGACTACATCAAGGCGCGCGGCGGGGACGACAAGGTGCGCGCGCTCAACGGCGACGACATCGTCTCCGCGGGCCGGGGCCGCGACCGGGTCGCGGCCGGCGGCGGGGACGACAAGGTCTCGGGCGGCCGCGGCGTCGACGCCGACCGCCTCTTCGGAGCCGGCGGCGACGACAAGCTGCGCGGCAACGCGGGTGACGACATCCTCAACGGCGGAACGGGCCGCGACGCGCTGTTCGGCAACGCCGGGAACGACGTGATCGAGGGCTGGCTCGGCAAGGACTTCATCGCGGGCAACGCCGGCGACGACACGTTGAGCGGTGGCGACCAGCATCCCGATCAGGTCTTCGGCGGGCCGGGGAACGACTCCATCAAGGGCGGCGGCGGCTCCGACCGCCTGCACGGCGGCGACGGCAACGACCGCGTGCAGGGCGACAACCTCAACGACCTGATGTCGGGCGGCCGCGGCGACGACGTCCAGATCGGCGGCGCGGGCACGGACACCATCTACGCGAACCTGGGCGTGGACGAGACCTTCGGCGGCGCCGGGAACGACCGGCTGTGGGCGCTGGCGAGCGCGGACGTGCCGCTGCCCGGCGTCGACACCCTTCACGGCGAGGACGGCAACGACACGTTCCACACGCGCGACGGCGAGCCCGACCGCGTCGACTGCGGGAATGGAAAAGACACCGCGCTGCTCGACTTCGTCGACGTGATCATCGACGCGACCCCCGCGAACCCGAACGGCTCGTGCGAGTCGGTCAAGCGCGCCGCGCCCAAGTCGAAGGAGGACTCCTCGGAGAACAAGCGCGAGTCCCCGGAGGACGATCGCGAGGAAGGCTAGGCGCGGCGACGCGCGCAAACCGGCGGCGACTTTTCCTCACACAGTCGGGAAAAGTCACCCCCGGCGGGTAGCGAGGGAACCTGTGGTCGATATACCACGCATACCGTGGTAAATCGACCGCGCATGACCTTTCGGCGCGGCGCACCCGTACCCGCCCACCGTGCCGTGGCGACTTTTATCCCTGTCAGGGCTAAAAGTCACCGCGCGTCGCGGCGGTAGATCGCGAACTCCACCAGCTCGCCCTTGAACTCACGCAGCTCGCGCCGCTGCTCCGCGTAACCGCAGCGGCGCGCGACCGCCAGCGACGCCGCGTTGCTCCGGCGAGATCACGATCTCCACGTAGGGCAACGACAGCGTCTCGAACGCGAACCGCGTCAGCAGCGTCGACGGTGCGCGACCCGATACCGCCCCCGCGCGCATCGGCCGCAACCCAGTACCCGACCTCGCCGTGGTCGGGGCCGTGCAGGCGCAAAGCGCCTGCACCAACCACGCGGTCATCGCTCTCGCGCACGGCGACAACGTGGAGCGCCGTGCCGCGCTCACGTTCGATCGCGGCCAGCGCGATCCAGCCGTGCGCGTCCTCGAGCGTGTACGGGGACGGCACGTTGGTCCAGCGGGCGATCTCGGGGTCCGCGCAGATCTGCGCGATGCGGTGGGCGTCGTGGTCCTCCGGCGGCCGCAGGCGGACGAACCCGTCCGTGAGACCGCCGGGCGGCAGTGTCAGCGCCGTGGAGCTAGCCCGCCTTGGGCGCCTGCTCGGGCGCGGCTTCGGCCGGAGCGGCTGCGGCCGGGGCTTCCTCCGCCGGAGGAGCCTCCGCCGGGGCGGCGTCGGTTGCGGCGGGAGCTGCGTCAGGCGTCGTAGCCGCCGGCGCTGCCTCCGCGGCCGCGGCCTTGTCCGGCTCCGCGGCCGGGGCCGGCTCCGCGGGGCGGTCGGGCTTGCGCACCGGTGCCTTCACGGGCGCCATCACCATCGTCATGTTGCGCCCCTCCTGGTTGGGGTGCTGCTCGATGGTGCCGAACTCGGCGACCTCGTCGGCGACCTTGCGCAGGAGCCTCTCCCCCCGCTCGGGGTGCGCCATCTCGCGGCCGCGGAACATGATGGTGACCTTCACCTTCTGTCCGTGCTTGAGGAACCGCACGATGTGGCCCTTCTTGGTCTCGTAGTCGTGCGTCGCGATCTTGGGCCGCAACTTCATCTCGCGCACCGTGACCTGCTGCTGGTGCTTGCGCGCGGCCTTCTTCTTCTGCTCCTGCTCGTACTTGTACTTCGAGTAGTCGAGCACGCGGCACACCGGCGGGCGCGCCTCGGCGGCGATCTCGACCAGGTCGAGGTCGCGCTCGCGCGCGTATTCGAGCGCATCGTCCGTCTTCATGACGCCGATCTGCTCGCCGTTCTCGTCTATCAGCCGCACCTCGGGAACGCGAATCCGCTCGTTGATGCGCGTCGTGTCCCGCTCGGGCGGGCGCCGATCGAACCTGCGCGGGATCGGCACTAGCTAATCACGCAAAGAAAGCCGTCCGTTCGTAAGCGAACGGACGGGTCACAGAAGGGATGAGCAAGCGCAGGAAAGGGATGGGCAAGCGCAGAAAAGGGATGGGCACGCGGCAGGACGTATTTATCGCTGCGGTCGGGAAGTGCCCTTCATTGCGAGCGAGTATAGCGCCGGTCTGGACGTCAGCGGGACTCACTTCCGATTCGATCGGCAGCGGCGCCAACCGGCATTAGGCCTAGATCTCCCTCGCCGTGGCGGCGCACGGAGACGCCCGCACCGTCCTGTTCCTTGTCCCCCACGACCAGCATGTACGGGAACCTTTGCGAGCTCCGCGTCCCGGATCTTGCGGCCGACCGACTCCGACCGTGCGTCGACCGCCGTCCGGATACCGGCTGCGCGCAGTTCGCGCTCGACGCCCTCGCGCGTAATCGATGTGGCGGTCGGCGATCGGCAGGACCTTCGCCTGCACCGGCGCGAGCCACACCGGGAACTCGCCGGCGTAGTGCTCGATCAGGATCCCGAGGAAGCGCTCGATCGAGCCCAGCAGCGCGCGGTGGATCATCACCGGCGTGCGCTGCATGTCGTCCGAGTCGGTGTAGGTGAGGCCGAACCGCTCCGGCATGGAGAAGTCGACCTGGCACGTCCCGCACTGCCAGCTGCGCCCGAGCGCGTCGGTGATGTGGAAGTCGATCTTCGGACCGTAGAAGGCGCCGTCGCCGGGGTTCACCTGGTACTCGCGGCCCATCTCCTCGAGCGCCTGCGCGAGCGCGCGCTCGGCCGCATCCCACTGCTCGGCGGTCCCGATCGACTTCTCGGGCCGCGTCGACAGCTCGACGCGCACGTCTTCGAACCCGAACAACGAATACAGCTCGTCGATCACCTCGGTGATCGCGCGCGCCTCGGGAACGATCTGCTCCTCGGTGCAGAACACGTGCCCGTCGTCCTGCGTGAACGCGCGCACGCGCAGCAGCCCGTGCAGCACGCCCTCGCGCTCGTTGCGCGTGCACAGGCCGAACTCCGCGAGCCGCAGCGGCAGCTCGCGATACGAGTGCCGGCCCGACGCGTAGACCAGGCATGCGCCGGGGCAGTTCATCGGCTTCAGGGCGAACTCGCGTCCGTCCTCGTCGCCCGACCGGGTGAAGAACATGTTCTCGCGGTAGTTGTCCCAGTGGCCGGAGCGCTTCCACAGCTCGACGTCGAGCACGTGCGGGGTGCGGATCTCGTCGTAGCCGCGGCGCTCGATGTGCTCGCGTATGACGCGCTGGATCTCGTTCACCACGATCATCCCGTTGGGCAGGTAGAAGGGCATGCCGGGCGCCTCCTCGCGCAAGCACGAACAGGCCCGAGCTGACGGGCCGAGGCGGCGGTGGTCGCGGGCGCGAGCCTGCTCCAGCATCTCGAGGTGGCGCTCGAGGTCCTGCTTGGACAGGAAGGCCGTGCCGTAGATGCGCGTCAGCATCTTGTTGCGCTCGTCCCCGCGCCAGTACGCGCCGGCGACGGACAGCAGCTTGAACGCCTTGATGCGCCCGGTGGAGGGAGCATGCGGCCCGCGGCACAGGTCGGTGAACGGCCCGTTCCGGTAGAGCGAGACCGTCTCGACGCCCTCGTTCGCGACCAGGTCCCGGATCAGCTCGACCTTGTAGTCCTGGCCCTCCTCCTCGAACCGCCGGCTTGCCTCGTCGACGGGCAGGTCGGTGCGCTCGAACGGCTCGTCCGCCGCCACGTGCTCGCGCATGCGCTCCTCGATGCGGGCGAGGTCCTCGTCGGAGACCTTCACGCCCTCGGGAAACTCGAAGTCGTAGTAGAAGCCGTTCTCGATCGGCGGGCCGATCGAGATCTTGGTCCCGGGATACAGCTCCATCACGGCCGTGGCCATCACGTGCGCGGCGTCGTGGCGGATCAGGTCCAGAGCGTCCGGGCTGCGATCGGTGAGAACATCAACCCGCTGCCCTGCGGGCAGCGGCGCAGCGAGATCCAGCGTGCGGCCGTTCACCCTCACCGCGAGCGCCGCCTTTGCCAGGCCGGGCCCGATCTCACGGGCCAGGTCGGCGCCGGTGGCGCCCTCGGGCAGCTCCTTCGAGCTGTTGTCCGGGAGTGTGACCTTCATCACGCCTGATGCTAACGCCCGGCCTCCGCGTCACCGGGAGGCGCAACTTTGCAGGGACTTTGGGGTTCTCCCCTCGGTAGCCGGTTGCACGGGCAAGTTGCACGGGCGACCAGTTAGTGACATGACGCACGAAGTATTGACGGTTTGTCAACTCATCGTGCTAGGGTCACGATTGACTTATCAGTCAACGGGGTAGCAAGCTCCCCGGAAACCGAAAACGAACCCGGCCTGCACCGGTCGGACCGCCAGAGGGCGGCCGCCGCGGGTCGGATTGAGACAACGACGCGGCAACGCCTTCGGGCGAGCGTCGAGTTCGCGGGCAACTCGCCCGTCAAGACCCCGGAAGCAGCTTCCAGCCGCGGACGGGGGCCGGACGCAGCCGTCCATCGGCACACCGCAAAGAAGGAGGTGACTGCCCGGACGAACGCTGCGGAGAGGGAATGAGGCCGAACTGACCACGACATGAGGAGGACCATTGAAGGCCCCCCTGATTGCCGTTCTCAGCGTCGGCATCGCAGCAGCGGTACCGACAGTTGCGATCTCGGCCATAGCGCCGAATGACGTGAAGGCAATTGACAAGACAATCAGCACCATGACAACGACGACACCCACAACAGACGCACTGCACCAGCGCAGGTTGGCGAAGCGCTTCCTGAAGCTCAGGCAGCGGCTCAACCGCCTGGTCGCGGAGCGCGACGGCCACAAGGTGCGCGAGGTGCGCGCCCCGGTCCAGCTGCGCTGGTCCGACCGCGCGCTGGTGCGCGCGAACCGGAAGCTCGGCAAGCGCATCCGCAGCGTGCGGGCCGACCTGCGCGACAAGCACGCAGGGCTGACGCCGGGCGTGCGCGCGACTCTGCAGCAGATCGCCGCATGCGAGTCGCACGGCAACCCACGCGCCATCGGCGGCGGCGGCGCCTACCGCGGCAAGTACCAGTTCTCGTTCGGGACCTGGTCCAGCGTCGGCGGCAAGGGCGACCCCGCACGTGCCTCCGAGGCCGAGCAGGACCGCCGTGCCGCGATGCTGCTGACACGCAGCGGGCGCGGGCACTGGCCGGTCTGCGGCTAGCTCCGCGAGTGTCGGATGTAAAGGGGGCCGTGCCTTGGGCGCGGCCCTTTTTCGTTCAGGCGCCCGAGTCTTGTCGCCGTGCGCCGGCGGGATCCGCGACGCCCGTGATGTCGCTGATGCAGGCGGCGGCGATGTCAGGCCGGGAAACCGCGCCCTTCTCGACCGCGTGGACATGTGCCTCCGGCAGCAGCTCGGCGGTGCGCTTCACCGTTTCCATGAACCAGGGGTTGGTCTCCTCCTCGAGGATCCACAGACGGTCGCCGAGGGCGCGTGAGGTCTCGACCGCCTCGTCCGCGACCCAGGCCCGCATGCGGGGAGCGCCCGCCTCCTGCGGGCACCACTCGGCGCTCGCGTTGACGCGAGTCCGCACGCTGTCCGCGTCCATGTCGGGATTCGCGGTCGAGATCATCGTGCGCAGGGCACCGCGATAGTCGGTCTCCATCATCGATTGCAGCGCCTCCATCACCGAATCGGACGCGGCGAGGCCGTCCCCTCCCTGGCCGGCGGTGCGGTTCACCGGATTCGCGGCGACGCACACCACGGCCCGCACGAGCTCCGGGCGGCCGGCGGCCATCCGCACCGCGCGGTTGGAGCCGTCGCCCATTGTGGCGATCACGACCGGACCGTCGCACGTCGCCTCGATCACGGCCGCGAGGTCCTCGACGTCGGTCTCCATGTCGTAAGGCCCCTGCAGGCTCGAGCTGCCGATCCCGCGCATGTCGTATGCGACGACGCGATGGTGCAGGACCAGCAGGTCCAGCAGCCCGTCGAAGACCGCGAGCGGGGCGAAGAACTGGTTGGCGATCACCACGTTCGGGCCCTCGCCGCGCTCCTCCCAGTAAAGCTCCGCGCCGTCGGGTCGGCTGATCAGAGGCATGCGGAAAAGTTTGGCAGAGGGCTGGGGCCGGCTTGAATCGCCTGACTAGACGACGCTCTTCGCGTACTCGGCCAGGTGCGCCACGCCGAGTCGCTCGAACTCCGTGACGGAGCGGTCGAGCACGGCGCGTCCTTCCTCCTGCTGCCCGGTGTCGCACAACACGTGACCGAGCAGGAGGTCCGTGATGGCGGCGTCGAGCGGGCGCCCGATCCCGTCCCACAGCTCCCGCGCCTCGGCCATCATGCGCGTCGCCTCCGCCGGGTCGCACTCGGTCGTGCCCATCGCCATCAGGGCCGCCGCGCTGCCGACCGGGTAGTGCAGACGGTCGGCGAGGTGGCCGGCCTCCTCGGCGGTCTCGCGGCCCTGCTCCCTGCGGCCCGCGATCACGAGGGTGATCGCGCGCGCCGACATCGCCTCGATCGACTGAGCGATCAGGCCGGCGCGCTCGCAGACGTCGAGCGCGTGGTCGAGCTCGGTGATCGCGGCGGTGTAGTCGCCGCTGTCGCGCAGCGCCCGCGCCAGCCAGTACAGCGCGGCGAAGGAGACCTCGGACCAGCCGACCTGCTCGGCCAGCTCGTGCGCGCGGCGACACCACTGCTCGGCGTCGTCCCAGCGGCCGTCGCGCCACGCGAGCACTCCGCGCAGCACGCACGGGTAACAGAGCTTGCCGACGAGGCCTTCGCGCTCGGCCAGGTCGGCGCTGGCCTCGGCGGCCACCTCGACCTCGTCCCAGGCCGCGCGGTAGGCGGCCACCTGCGCGATCGAGGACTGCAGCTCCACCTGGGCCGGCAGGTCGCCCACCTGCTGCGCGAGCGCGAGCGCCTCGCCGTAGGCCTGCCCGGCGCCGTCGTAGTCGGCCTCGGAGACCTCGAGGTGGTGCCCGAGCGTCAGCAGCGCGCGGATCGTCTCGCCGTCGTCGGAGTCGCGGGCCAGCTCGACCGAGCGCTCGAGGTTCTCGCGCGCCTTCTCCGTGTCGCCGATGCGCCCGAACACGCGTCCGAAGATGCCGTGCGCGCGGCTCGCCGACCCGCGTCTCCTGGAGCTTCTCGGCGAGCCGCAGCGCCTTCTCCGACGCGTAGATCGCGAGCATGTTGTCGCCCGCGTGCATGTAGAGCGAGGCCGCCTCCTCGTAGAGGTGCACGAGCTCCAGGCAGGGCGGGCCGTCCTTCAAGAGGTTGATGCCCTTCTGGTAGCGCTCGATCGCCTGCTTGCGCTCGCCGCGGTTCCACAGGCCCGCGCCGATCTTGCGGTGCAGGTCGGCGACGCGCGTGAGGTCCTCCTGCTGGCGGTGGTACTCGAGCGCCTTCTCCCACAGGTCCACGGCGGTGCCGACGCGCCCCATGCGGAAGGCCACGTCGGCCTGCTTCTCGGTCACGCGCGCGACGGCGCCCGGGTCGTGCGGGCAGTCGATCTTCTGCGCGGCCTCGTAGTGATCGAACGCCTCGGGGTTGGAGTACAGCGCCGCCGCGGCGTCGCCGGCTCCCTCCAGGTACTGGAGCGCCTTGCGATGGATCTGCTCGGCGTCGACGCCCTCCATCCCGCCCTCTGTGGTGATGATCGCGGCGCGCCCGAAGTGCTCGGCCAGCAGCGCGACGACCTCGTCCGTGCGCTCGCCGGCACGGTCCTCGAGGAAGCGGCCGATGTCGAAGTGCTTGCGCGCGCGGACGGCCTTGGGCAGCATCCCGTAGGCGACGTCGCGGATCAGGACGTGCTTGAACGAGTACTCCCGCTCGCCCGCCGAGTCGCACACCGACGTCGGGCACGATGATGTCCTTCTCCTGGAGGCTCTGCAGCGCATCGCGGGTCGCGGACTCGCTCTGGCCGGCCATCGCGAGCGAGCCCTCCCAGAACGTGCGGCCGACGACCGCCGCGTGCTGGACCAGGAGACGCTCGGCCGGCTCGAGCGAGTCGAGCCGCGCCGCCAGCAGGCCCTGGACCGTGTCCGGGAGCTCGAACAGCTCGCCGGCCTCCTCGTGCGCGAGGCGGCGCGCCATCTCTTCGGCGAAGAACGGGTTGCCCCCGGCGCGCTCCGCGACGGCCGCGACCGCGCTGCTGTCCTCGTTCTCGCTGCCGACCAGCGACACGACCAGCTCGCGGGTCTGCTCGACGGTCAGCGGGTCGAGCAGGATCGAGGTCGCCTCGTGGCGCCCCCCACCCCACCGCTGGCGCCGGTCGATCAGCTCGTCGCGCGCGAGGCACAGCAGGATCAGCGGTCCGCGGACCCACTGGGTGAGGTACTCGATCAGGTCGAGCATGCCGTGGTCGGCCCAGTGGATGTCCTCGAACACGAGCACCAGCGGGTTCCGCCGCGCCATCGCCTCGATCACCGAGCGGACCGCCGAGAAGAACACCTCCCGCATGCGCTGCGGGTCCTCGCTCTCGGAGTTGCGAGATGTCGAGCGGCGCCTCGATGCCGAGCAACCGGCCGATCACGGCCGCGCGGCGCTCGGGCGGCTCGGCGCGCTCGCCGGAGATCTGCATCAGCGAGTCGACCGAGGCGAGCAGCTTCGCCCACGCCTCCTCGGTGCTGTCGCCGTCGAGGATGCCCGCCTCGGCGCGGATCACCTCCGCCAGCGCCCAGTACACGATTCCCGAGCCGTACGGCAGGCAGCGCCCCTCGCGGAAGGTCGGCGGCGGATGGCGCTGGCCGAGCAGCCGCTCCAGCTCCTGGCGCAGGCGCGACTTGCCGACGCCGGCCTGGCCGATCACGGTCACGAGGTGCGCGCGGCGCTCGCGCTCCACCCGGTCATAGACGGACCGCAGCAGGTCGAGCTTGTCCGCCCGCCCGACCAGCGGCGTCTCGCCGAGGCTCGAGCGCCGCGCCGCGGGTTGCCGCGCCAGGACTCCCTCGGCCTCCCACGCCGGAACGGGCTCGGCCTTGCCCTTCAGACGTCAGCGGCACGAGCTCGTTGTACGAGATCGCCTGGCTCGTGGCGCGGAACGTTCGCTCGCCGACGGTCACGCTGCCCGGCTGCGCGGCGGACTGGAGCCGCGCGGCGACGTTCACGGTGTCGCCGATCACGGTGTAGCCGTCACCGACCGCGCCGGCGACCACCTCGCCGGTGTTGACGCCGACCCGCAGCGCGAGGTTCACGCCGTGCGTGGCGCCGAGGCTCTCGTTGATCTCGGACATCGCGTCCTGCATGCCGAGCGCCGCGCGCACGGCGCGCTCGGCGTCGTCCTCGTGCGCGATCGGTGCCCCGAAGACCGCCATCACGTTGTCGCCGATGTACTTGTCGACGCGGCCGCCGAAGCGGTCCACCTCCTCTCCGAGCCGGCGCAGGGCGCGGTCGACGAGGCTCTTGACGGCCTCGGGGTCCATCCGCTCCGCCACCGCCGTGTAGCCCGACAGGTCGGCGAACACGACGGTCACCTGACGGCGCTCCTCGGGGAGGGCGGTCGGCGCGGGAGCAGGCGCCGGCGGAGGCGCGACCGTGGGTGCGGAGTCGCCCGCCAGGTTGAACCCGCACGTCATGCAGAAGCGCGCTTCCGGCGGGGCCGGGTTACCGCAGTTCGGGCACGTTCGTGCGAGCGCATTCCCGCACGACATGCAGAAGCGTGCGCCCTCCGGATTCTCCGTTCCGCAGTTCCCGCATGCTTGCATCCCCATGGCCTTCAAGATACGGCATGGGCGTGCCCTACTCCTGTGCGGATTCGCACAGATGCGGCGCTTTTACCCGGTCAGGCGGCGCGGCGCGATGGCGTACCGGCAGGGTCCCTGCCGGACGGACCGGCCTCGGCCCGCAGGGCCGCGAGGCCCTCGGCGAGGTGGTCGCGCAACGCCTCCCGCAGGGAGGCTTCGGGCGGCAGTGCCTGCGCGATGCGGCGCACGAGGAATATGCCCCGCGCCACCAGCTCCTCCTGCTCTGCCGGCGTCACCGACGCCATGCCGCGCAGGGTCTCCCGGACGTAGGTCTCCACGTCCGAGACGTCACGCTCCGCATACCTTCTGGCGAGAACTCGTTGCATGGGGCACGAAGTTAGAACCAGGGCCCGACGGAAAAGTTGTTCCGCCGGGGCACCAATACCCCTGCCCCAGGGCCCCAAACGCAAGCGCCCGTGCGCCGGTCAGGCGCGAGCGGTCACCGGCGGGTACCCGAAGAGCGCGATCGCATCTCCGAGGCAACGCTCGCATTCCTCCACCAGAGCCGGATCGAGGTCCCGTGCGAAGCGGCCGATCGAGGCGTGCGCGTCGGGTGTCGTGCGGTGTTCGCTCATTCCCGGCAGCGAACGCTCGGCGCTCGCCAGCATCTGCGCGACGACGCCCTCGCCGGCCTCGAGCCCGAGGTGTTCGAGCAGGGCCGTGAGCGTGGCCGCCGGCTCGAGCATCAGGTCCTCGTAGCGGACGAGGTGCGCGCGGGAGCGACGGCGCTCCCAGCTTTCCGCGACCGCTTCGATCCGTCCTCGGAACACCTCGCCGACCCAGCGCAGCGGGTCCGTGGGGGGCGGGCGCTCGCCGCGCTTGCGGTTGGAGGCGAGCACCGAGCAGAGCACGTCGCGCGGGTCGCGCACCAGGAACACCTCGCGGCCCTCCGGATAAAGCTCCCACGCGAGGTCCGGGACGATGTCGTTGCGCAACTTCTCCGCGAAGTATGCGGCGCCGTCGCGACCCGCGTCCGCTGCCACGCGGTCGTACAGCGACTCGATCCGCGACTGCGCGAAAGCGGCGAGCTCCTCCACCGCCTCCCCTGCCAGCCATGTCTGGACGCTCGCGTCGCTGAGCGCGCGGGGGCGGGGATCGCGGCCGCCGAGCCACCAGTCGCCGTTCAGGTCGCCGGCCGGGGCGACCTGGCGCATGAAGCTGTCGGGCCGGGCGAGCGCGCGCAGCACCTCGATCCAATACGTGACCACGCGCGGCTCCTCGTTGAACGGCGGCCATGCCACCAGGGCGGGGTGCGCGCTCAGCATCTGCATGAAGATCGTGGACCCGCTGCGCCCCGGCCCGGTCACCATCAGCGGCTGCCTGCGCGGGGCGAAGGACGTCTGCAGCGGCGCGCGGCGGCCGGTGATCGTGGCGATGTGGGCGCGCGTGCCGCCGGCCGGCACCGCGCGCACGCGCAGCTCGAACTCGCGATGCAGGTCGAGGCCCCCGAGAGTCGCATAGAACCCGCTGTCCTCGGCGCCGGCGAGGTCCGGGCGCTCGGCTGCGAGCGCCGGCCGGGGAGCGTCGCACGGTGCGGTGTGGATCACCCCGCCGGGGCCCACGATCTCCACGTGCGTGAAGGGCGCGCCGTCGCCGACCGCGGCGCCGCGGATGTCGAGCGACCAGCCGTCGCCCTCGGACCCCGGTCGCGGCTTGTCGATCGCGCCGTACAGCAGCCCCGGCGCCTCGCCGGGAGCCGTGACCTCCAACACCTCGATCTTGCCCGGCATCTCGCGAACTACTGTAATCCGCATCCTTAACGGCGGCTTCGCCAGATTTTCAGGAAAGCTTCAGCTTAGGTTCCTAGTCTTAGCCGCACTCCTCCCCCTCCCCCAAAGAGGCAGAACCCCAGACACGGCCGCCCGAAAGGGCGGCCGTGTTGGTTTCCGGGGGAGGCGAGCCCCTGCCTACGGCGCGAAGGCGTTGCCGACCGCGGCGGCGCGGGTCTTGGCCACGGTCCAGCCGTCGTGGTAGATCACGGAGGTTCCGGACACGTCCGGATCCCTGTAGATGCCGATCCGGCCGTGCGAGCAGACGTCGTCCGCGGGGCAGGCCGGGTCCGGGTGACCCGTCGGCGACTTCTGGGTGTGCGTGTAGATCCGGTTGGCGACGACCCGGTGCCCGAAGTCGAGCGTCGGGATGATCGGTCGCAGGCCGAGGCCGTCGGGGTCGTACCACGTCGCGATGAAGCCGATGCGCGGATCCGTGCTGAAGCGGATGTGCTGCAGCCACTTCACCCAGTGGCCCATCACCATCGGCACCTTCCACAACGAGCGCATCGGCCCGGACTCGCAGTGCGCCGCGGCGCTGTTGCGCAGCGCGAACACCGTCTGGCTGGAGACGATCCCGAGCGCGGGCGTGCCGCACGACCCGAGCTGCTTGATCTGCATGATCAGCCCGCCGTCGTTGGGGAACGAGACCGGCGCGCCGTCGGGCGCGAACGAGAAGTCCAGCGGCAGGTACGTCTGGAACGCGACCCATGCCTCCTGGCCGTCGTGGAACAGCATCTGGTAATGCAGCCGGCTCGCCGAGGTGTTCCCGTTGTCGAGCTCGCAGCGCTCGCCGTAGGAGTCGTCCCCGTCGTGGACCTCGATGCGGTACGCACGGTTGCCCTGCGCGACCCGGTCCGAGACCTGGCTGAAGCGCGAGCGGTCCTGGCAGCTGTAGTCAACCCATTCGTTGTTGTCGGGCCACCGCTTGCTCGCGAGCGAGTCGTCCCATGGCTTCTCGGCGTCGCCGGTCCACAGGATGTCCGACTCGTTCACCGGCGGAGGCGTCGGCGACGGAGACGGCGATGGAGCGGGCGGCGGTGAAGGCCCGGGCGGCGGTGAAGGCGACGGTGACGGCGGAGGCGTCGGTGAAGGTGCGGGCGGCGGGTCGGTCGAGGGCGGAGGCGCCGGCGCGGGCTCCGTGTTCTCGTCCGCCAGCAGGCCGATCGCGTCGAGCGTCAGGTTGCGGTCGCAGGTGAGCGGCTTGCGCGGGTCGCTCGTGAACGCGTCGGCGGGCTCGTAGTAGTCGTTGTCATAGCTGACGGCGACCGTGTGAACGCCCGCGGCCACATTGACCGGGGACGCCGTGTAGCCGTTCTCCTGGATGGTGGTGGACAGCACGGGAACGTTGTCGACCTCGACCACCATGTGCGGCCACTCGTCGCCGCACTTGGGCCCGGAGTCCGCCTTCACGACCAGCTTGGTCGCGCGGCGCTCCAGGTTCACGTTCTTCTCCACGCGTCCGCCGCTGTAGAAGACGGTCACCGGCTCGATGCGCTTGCCACTGACCTTCGAGGTGTCCTCGCCCTGGATGATGTCGACGACGGTCTCGGCGGCGAACGCGGGCACGGCGGCAAGCGCCAGGACGAGCAACGCGCGCCATCCCACGCGGAATAGTCTCGAGCTTCGCATCGGGGCCTCCTTGCGGTCCCTTGCTCGTCCGTGCCGGCATCATGCCAGCGACCAACTGAGCGCTTGGATTGCGGAGCCTCCCCTGGCCCGCGGCGAAGGCGGCACCTTAGCCCATTTTGCGGACGCCGTGTCCCAGTGGTGTCAGGACGGCGCACTTTGCGGAGTGGGCGCAACTGGGCTCGAACCAGTGACCCCCAGCTTGTCGAGCTGGTGCTCTCCCAACTGAGCTATGCGCCCGCGGTGCGGAGTTTAGCGGCGGGCCCGTGCGCTACGCGACCGGTGCTGGAGGCGGCGGTGCGGGCACCGTGGGCTGCTCGCCGGCCGGCGTCTGCGCACCGGTGCCGATGCCCTTCGCGCGCATCGTCTCCTCGAAGGTCTCGCGGCTCGTGTAGCGCGGCGTCCAGTTCAGCTCGGCCTTGATCTTCTCGTTCGATGCGATCCAGGGATGCACCAGGAACTCGATCTGGCCGGGCGGCGCCTCGACGTTCGGCAGGTGCAGGCGCCAGGCGGTCTTGGCAATCCGGCGGTAGAGCTTCAGCGACATCTTGCGGGTCTTCAGCCCCGCGATGCCGGCCGCATCGGACAGCTTGATCGTCCCGTCGGCGGTGAGGTTGAAGATGCCGCCGCGGCGCTCGCTCACGAGGCGTGAGATCGCGTACACGACGTCCTCCTCGTGCACGAACTGCCAGTCCGGGTCGTGGCCGTCGAGCAGCGGGAAGAACGGGCTGGTCGTCCAGAACCGGACGATGTAGTTGTCGACGTTCGGGCCGAACACGATCGTCGGTCGCACGATCGTCATCACGCGCTCGGGATGCTGCGCCGCCCACAGCTGGCACAGGCGGTCGATCTCGGTCTTGTCGCGCGCGTACTCGTATGCGGGCAAGCCGCGCACCGGGAAGTCCTCCGACATCGGCACGGGGTTGTCGGGGAACGCGCCGTACGCGGTCGTGCTGGACGCGACCAGCATCTGCTGCACGCCGGCGGCAGATGCGGCCTCGAGCACGTTGTGCGTGCCGTTCACGTCGATGTCGTACATGGTGTGCTCGTCCCTGATCGGGTTCAGCACGAAGGCGAGGTGGACGACCGCGTCGGGGCGCTCGCGCTCGAACAGGTCGCGCATCCCGCGGTCGCGGATGTCCATCTTGATGAAGCGGGTGCGCGAGCGTGGGACCGCCGGCGGCCGGATGTCGAGGTTCACGACCTCGTTGTCGTCGTTCTCCACCAAAAGGTCCGTGAGACGGCTCCCGATGTAGCCGGATCCGCCCGTGATCAGGTACTTCATGCCCGCTCCTTCCTGCTCGCTCGCGTCAGAAACTTAACCCAAAGCCAACATCCGGAGTGCAACATCCGCTAGGGATAGGCGTTGTTCAAGGAAGGGCGACGTCTTTCGCGCCGCTCAAGAAGGCCGCAAGGCCTCCGATACAGATAAAGGAAGAACCGACGGGCCGGTGCGCTGTCTGTGGACGCCGGTGGCACGTTCTTTCGGATTAAGAACGGGCCCTCGATCCCTCGGGGGCCTGTTCCATTTCAGGGCTGCGTGTCATCGCCCCCGGCCGCTGAGCCAGTCCCAGGCCCGCCGCAGCCTGGATTCCAGCGGGTTCTCGAGCTTGTCGTCCCCTTCGTCGTCGCGGTCTGACCGCTCCGGCGGGTCGTGGAGCTGCTCGCGCTCGACCGACAGGACCACGCCGCGCTCGTGCAACTCGGCGATCTGGTCCACGTCGGCGTACCGGTGGGAGCCGGGCAGCGGCCGCGTGTGGATCAGCACGCCTTCGAAGATGTCGAGCGTGAAGTCGGCCAGGACGTGCTCGACGGCGCCGATGTGCTCGCCGTTGCGGTCGTACACCGGGATCCCCTCCTCGAGCAGGGTGTAGGCGATCGGGGGGCCGAGGTCGTCCATGGACGTGACAATAGGCCGCCCGTCCCCAGATCGCGTTCCGATGAAGGAGGGCACATGCCTACCGACCACCGCCTCCAGGTAGTCCGCGACGCCTACCGCGCCTACGAATCCGGCGACCGCGAGCCTGGTCGAGGAGGCGACAAGATCTGCCGCGACGGAGGTCTACTTCGGATGGAACCTGGAATAGCGGGCCCCGAGCAGCGCAAGTCCCAGCGCCGTGAAGCCTCCGAGGATCGGAACCGCAAGCGCGGGCCGCGCGCGGAGGGAGCACCAATTCGAAGAGCGGGACCTCGTCGCCGATGCGATCGCCCATCGGCCCGAGCGGACAGTCGCCTCCGTTGGCTCCGACCAGCACGCCCTCACCGACGAGGGCCGCGATCGCCGGGCGCAAGAACCGGCCGCGCGTATTGGTGATCGCGCACCACCAGACGTACCCGATCGATGCCAGAAACCCGATCGCGATCAGCCCGTGTGCCGCTCGCCAGGCAAGCACCGCCGACGGCAGCGGTTGCGGAACCTGTTGATCAGTTGCTCGGTGCAGCGGACTGCGACGCCTTCGCGAAATCCATCGCGACCTGGAGGGAGCATATTGCGGAGATGAGCCATACTGGCCGCCCTTGCGGACCGACAGCTGGGATCCGGCCCGGTACGAGCAGTTCGAACGCGAGCGATCGGCCCCGTTCTTCGACCTGCTCGAATTGGTCGAGCCGTGTCCCGGGGGGCGCGTCGTCGATCTCGGCTGCGGCACGGGCGAGCTCACCCGCTCGCTGCACGAGCGGACCGCAGCAAGCACCACGCTCGGGCTCGACTCCTCGCCCGCGATGCTCGAGCGAAGCGCGTCGTACTCCGGCGAAGGCTTGACCTTCGAGCTCGGCGACATCGCCGAGTGGGCACCCTCCGAGCCTTTCGACGTCGTGTTCTCGAACGCCGCGCTGCACTGGGTCGACGACCACGCCGCGCTCTTCGCGCGGCTGACATCCGCGCTGGCCCCCGGCGGTCAGCTCGCCGTGCAGGTGCCGGCGAACCACGACCATCCGTCACACCTGGTGGCGGAGCGGGTCGCCGAGGAAGAGCCCTTCCGCACGGCGCTCGGCGGTTACGTCCGTCGAACGCCGGTGCTGAGGCCCGAGCTCTATGCCGAACTGCTTCACCGCCTCGGCTACGGGCCGCAGCACGTCCGATTGCAGGTCTACCTGCACGTGCTACCGGAGCCTGACGCCGTCGTCGACTGGGTCAGCGGAACCCTGCTGACGGACTATCGGCGGCGGCTGCCGGAGAGTGCGTACGACGATTTCGTGGCGCGCTATCGAGCACTCCTCATCTGCGAGCTGCCGGAGGAGCGGCCCTACCCGTTCGCGTTCAAGCGCATCCTGCTCTGGGGCAGGCGTAAAAGCTAGAGGCGACGACCGGAATCGAACCGGTGTAAAGGGCTTTGCAGGCCCCCGCGTAAGCCACTCCGCCACGTCGCCGGGCGGGTCGAAGGTTAGCGGCCGGTCGCGGGCTCCAAGGGCGGCCCGCGGAGCAGGCGCAGCAGCGAAAGGACCGCAAGCGCGGACATGATCAGGGCGCTCGCCACGCACCACTGGCAGATCGCGTCGATCACGAACAGCTCCAGGTATGTCAGGTAGATGCTGAAGCCGGCGCCGACGAGCGCCACGCCGGCCGTCGCAAGGCGCGCGCGCTCGCCGGGCAGCAGCGACCCGACGAGGATCGAGATGTAGCCGATCAGGCCCAGCACCGCAACCGGCACTCCCGCGAGCTCCGCGTAGTCCGACTTCTGCACCCGCTCGCACCCACCGCCCGTGGCGCAGATCGGCGCCACGTCCGCGTAGTGGACAAACGTCAGGTAGGTCGCCACGCCGATGCCTGCGAGCGCGAGTGCGATCGTGGCGAGTCGCGCTGCCGCGCTCGCTCACGGGGACGACGACGCACGGTCGAGCGCGTCGGTGAACGAGCCGATCGCCAGCGAACCCACCACAAGCCGCTGCGGCGCACCGCCCTTACGCGCCACGAAGAAGCTGGGAGTCGTGCTCACTCCGAGTTGCCGTGCGCGCCGCTCGAAGCTCGCCACCCGCCGCCCCACGCTGGCGCTGTCCATGTCCGCCAGGAGCCGGTCAGGATCGAGGCCCGGCACCTGTGCTGCGACGTCGCGGATGAAGCCGTCGTCGACGTATCCCGAGTTCTCCACGCCCTGGTTGCGGTAGAAGACCTCGGCGAACTGCCACATCTTGTCCTGCAGGCCTGCGGCCACCGCGGCGCGTGCACCCAGCTCCGAGTCCGGACCGATAACCACGATCGGCGCCAGCTCGAGACGCACGTCCCCGGGTCGCACATAGCGGCGCACCACGTCGGGAAGCACGTCGCCGGCGTACTGGGCGCAGAACGGGCACTGCAGATCGGCGTACTCGACCATCGTCCCCGGCGCATTCGGATCGCCGAGCATGTTGCCGCTCTGCGGAACGCCGGCAAAGAGGGCAGCGACCTCCCGGCCGCCCGCGACCGGCCCACCGTTGTCGTCGCCGGACTGGCTGACCGCGATCAGGACGCCCACGATGAGGGCGGCTGAAAGCAGGACAGCACCGAGCTGAATCAGCCGCCGGCGCCGCCGTTCAGCCTCGGCGCGGTGGCGTTCGGCCTCCATGCGCGCCGCCCGCGCGCTCTGTTTTTCGGCGGCTCTGCTGCTCATGTTTTCCAGGCTAGTGGCGCTCCGGAGAAGGTCTATCCGGGTTGCCTACTGAACCACATCCGGCCTCTCTACGGGCCGTACCCCACGGCTATACTGGGCGCCTCCTGCGGATGTAGCTCAGTTGGCTAGAGCGTCTGCTTGCCATGCAGAAGGTCGTGGGTTCGAGTCCCATCATCCGCTTCGCTCTACGAGCGGCCCAAGGGCCGCTCTTTCTTTTGGCGCGACGCCTGACCGGCCCCATGACTGGCGTCACCGGCCGTCCAACGCTGCTGGGAGCAGAGTCGCGTTTTGTAGGCCCGCCCCCACTCGGGGCCCGCGCTGACCCATAATGGGGGGCGTCAATGACGGGAGGCCGCTCAAGAGGGACCGCGGGGAGCGGTGGGCGCCCGTCCCTCTTCGAGATGCTGGGCCGGCTGCGGTGGAGCGTGCGCGGGCTGCTCCCACCGACGAGCCCCGTGGTGATGGCACAGGCCTTCGCCTACCTCTACGGCATCGGGGCGACGCTCGCGCTGCTGTCGATCCTGCTCCCGCACGACCCCGATCGGTGGGTTCCCGGGCTGGTCGCACCGGCCCTGATCGCGTACGGGGTCGCGACGCTGATGGTGGTCGGCTTCGAACGGATCCCGATCTGGGTCTTCCAGCTGCTTCCCGGACTGGGCTCGCTGCTGATCACCTCGCTCGTGTACGCGGGCGGCGCCGACGCCGCGGCGGCGTACGCGACGATCTACTTCTGGGCGGTGCTCTCCGCCTACTACTTCTTCGAGCGGCGGCACGCCGCCATCACGCTGCTTGTCTCCGTGGTGGGATTCGGCGCTGCGATGCTCGCGCAGGGGGACGCGCAGGACCCCGCCCTCAACTGGATCCTGGTGGCCACGACGCTGACGGTGGCAGGCATGCTGATCGCATTGCTGCGCCAGCGCAGCGAGCGACTGGTGGCGCTGCTCGGCGAGGCGCAGGGTGTCGCGCACATCGGCAGCTGGGAGTGGCACATTCCCTCCGACGAGCTGGCATGGTCGGACGAGCTGTACCGGATCCACGGGCTGCCGCCGGGCGGGTTCCCCTCGAGCTACGACGACCTCATCAGCCATGTCCACCCGGAGGACCGTGGATCGGTCGACCGCACGCTCAGCCAGGCGCTCGAGGACCATGCGCCGTTCGTGTTCGAGTACCGCATCGTCCGGCCCGACGGCGTCGTGCGCGTCCTGCACGGCGGGGCGCAGGTGGCGACCGACGACAGCGGCAAGCCGCTGCGGGTGTTCGGCACCGTCCAGGACGTCACCGAGCAGCGCCGGACGCAGGAGCAGTTCCGCGACCTGGTCGAGTCGGCGCCCGACGCGATGGTGATCGCGAACGACGCAGGAGAGATCCAGCTCGTCAACGCCCAGGCGGAGCGGCTCTTCGGTTACGCCCGCGAGGAGATCGTGGGGCGGCACGTGGAGACACTCGTGCCCGAGCGCTTTCGTGAGCCGCATCCCTTCCAGAACCCCCAGACGATGCCCCTGAAGGCCGGGGCCGAGCTCTGGGGCCTGCGCAAGGACGGCACGGAGTTCGCGATCGAGATGAGCCTCAGCCCGCTGGAGACGGAGAACGGCGTGCTCGTGTCGAGCTCGATCCGCGACATCACCGAGCGCAAGCGCGCCGACGTGCTGCAGCGCAGCTTCGTGCCGGAGCGGCTGCCCGAGATCCCCGGGTTGCAGGTGGCGGCCCGCTTCGAGCCCGGCGGGACCGGTGTCGACGTGGGCGGTGACTGGTACGACGTGCTCGAGCTCGAGGGCGGCAAGGTGGGCGTCGCGATCGGCGACGTGGCCGGGCGCGGCATCCAGGCCGCGGCGCTGATGAGCCAGCTCCGCAACGCGCTGCGCGCGTACGCGTTCGAGCAGCACCCACCGGCCGCAGCGCTGCAGCACCTGAACAGGCTGGCCTGGCGGCGCGAGGGCATCGTGATGGCCACGCTCATCTACCTCGTGCTGGATCCCGGCACCGGCGTCCTGCGGCTGTCGAGCGCCGGCCACCCGCCGCCGCTCCAGGCCAAGCGGGACGGCGCGACCGTGTATCTCAACGAAGGGCGGTCGCTGCCGCTCGGGGTCGCGCGCGAGACCCCCTATCGCGAGGCGGAGTACGTGCTCGAGCCCGGCTCCACCCTCCTGCTCTACACCGACGGGCTGATCGAGAAGCGCAGCACGCCGATCGACGACGGCCTGGAGCAGCTCGCGAAAGCCGTGAGCGCACGACCGGGGGACGAACTGGATGCGCTGTGCGACCGGCTGCTCGCATCCGTTTCCGGCTCGCAGGACGACGTGGCGCTGCTCGCGCTGCGGTCCGTGTCGCTGGCTCCCGAGCGCATGGAGCTGAGCCTGCCGGCCGAGCCTCTGGAGCTGGGCTCCCTGCGCCGCGCCCTGCGGCGCTGGCTGGCCGAGTGCGAGGCGACCGAGGCCGAGAGCTACGACATCATCCTCGCCTGCAACGAGGCATGTGCGAACGCGATCGAACACGCATATGGTCCCGGTGATGCGTCCGTTCAGATCGATGCCGCGTTCTCCGGGGACGAGGTCGCCATTCGGGTCCGCGACTCCGGTCAGTGGCGCGACGCGCGCGGGAACAACCGCGGGCGGGGACTCGGACTGATAGAGACCTTGATGGACTCCGTGAACATCGTCACCAGCCCCGAATCAGGGACGGAGATTTCCATGACCCGCAGGCTGAGGAGATCCACCGATGCCGCTTGAGCAGCTCGAGCTGGAACAGATCGGCAACGTCCTGGTCGCGCACGTGAGCGGGGAAGTCGATCTCTCCAACGCCGGCTCGGTGACGGAGCGCCTCGTCGACGCGATGCCGAACTCGGCGACGGCCCTGGTGCTCGACCTTTCGGGCACGCAGTATCTGGACAGCTCCGGCGTGCGGATGCTGTTCGAGCTGGCCCAGCGGCTGCGCAACCGCGGGCAGGACCTCGAGATCGTGGTCCCGGACGACTCCAACGTGAAGCGCGTGCTGCTGCTGACCGAGGTCGAGCGCGTCGTGCCGATGTCCAGCTCGGTCGAGGCGGCCGTCGGCGAGTAGCCGGCTCCGAGCTGGCCTCAACCAAAAAGGGTCGGGAGCCCGCAGGCTCCCGACCCTCTCGGGTGTTACAGGCGCGCTCCGTTTAGGGAATGAAGATTCCCTGCTTCGAGAACACTGTGTTCGGGGTCGTGCCGACGATGCCGTCCGGGCCGCCATCGCTGACGACGATCTGGCCGACCTCGACGTTGGCACGCTTGCCGTCCTTGACGGCACCGGGAACCGCGGCATTGGCCGACGTGTTCGCCGTGCACGTTCCGCCGATTGCGGTACTCGCCGTCGCCACACATGCAGCGGCGATCGGGTACGGAATGTCCACGACTGTTGCCGGGTCCGTTCCACCACCCGCGGCGACCGCGTTGAAGTGGTCCGAGATCCGGATCGTGGCGTTGCCCTGCAGGCCACCCGTGTAGTCCGCGCCGTCCACGGCGTTCGCGCTACCGCACGAGAGCGTGCCGGCCTGGCAGCGGATGTCCGTCGCGTTCGACGTGATCAGCACGTCGGAGTCGTCGGGCGGACCCGGGACACCAACGAGTACTTCCAGCTTCACGTATCCCTCCGAGTTCGCCGCGGCGCCGTTGGCGTCGGGCGTACCGACCGTGACTGCCGTCGACAACATGACCGCCGGGTTACAGGACGGGAACGCCAGCGGCGGCCCGTGCGTCCGGTTCGGTGCGGTGCACTTGTGCGAACGCCGGCACCATCGACACACGCAGCGGCGTCGCGCCCTTGGGACGCGGGTGCGATGCGTTTGCGATCGATGCCAGCATGAACAGACCCAGCGCTCCCAGCGCAACGGCTGACAGCACTGCCGTCTTCCTTCTTGTCATCTGTTCCTCCTCCCCCCAGCCCAATGGGGGACTCCCTTTGGGACGTCCGTGCCCGATTGACCGACGTCTTCAACGCGACACTACCGGGACGCGGTGGGCCGCATCAAGGCACTAGGTAGCACAATCCCGGGCCTCGTTTGCGCAATGCCCGGGATCAAGAGCGCGGCGCGGGCGGCTCAGATCCCTCCGGACCGCAGCGGGATCGCGATCTGATCCGTGACCTCCAGACGGCCCTTCTGGTAGCGGTAGACGTCGTAGACGCCGGCGGTCGCGTCGCCCGCGTCGTTCATGTCGATCGGGCCCGACACGCCCTCGTAGTCGATGTCGGTGCCGTTCTCCAGGGCCCTGATGGCCTCGTCCAGCTCGAGCCAGGTGTACTTGTGGCCGGGCGGCGAGGTGATCGCGGGCAGCTCGTCCTTCATGTCCTGCGCACTCGTGGTGCCGGCGGCGACCGCAGCCAGGTAGCAGAGCACGACGGCATCGAACTCCTGTGCGTCGAAGGTCTGGCGGTTCACTCCTCCCGTCCGCTTGAACGCGCTGTCGAAGGCCTCCGCGGCCTTGCCCTTGTCGGGCGCCGAGATCGCGACCCCGCTGAGGCCGTCGCTGACCGTCGACCCGACGTTTGGTAGCCGCGGGTTCGCGAGCGAGTCGGTGCCGAACGACTTGCTCGGCTTCCAGCCCGACTTCTTGTCCTGCAACAGCTCCTCGGCGACCCGCACGTAGGTGTCGGTGAAGTCGAAGAACACCCAGGCGTCGGGCTTGCCCTGAGCCAGCTGGTCCCCCTGCGGGGCGACGGTCGTCGCGTCCGCTCGGTAGGTGGCCTTCTCCCCCACCGAGCCGCCCTTGGCGCGCCACTGCTCCTCGAACGCCTTCGTCAGAGCCTTGCCGTAGGTCGACTCGATGGCGCCGATGTTGACCTTTTTGCCCTTCACGCCGTGGAGGTCACGTGACATGTGCTCGATGAGCGCCTGGACCTGGAGCGGATCGGGCGGCACGACCCGGGCGAGATAGCCGCGGTCCTTGACGTTGGTCAGCTGCACCGCGCTCGCGGAAGGCGTGATCTGCAGGACCCGCTTCGGGGTGCTGACCTGGGCGCCCACGCGAGCCGCGTGACCCGAGCCGAAGGGGCCGGTCAGGCAGGTGAACCCGTCCTCCGCGAGCGCGGTCGCGAACTTGATGGCCGTGGTGGGCTCGGACTTGTAGTCGAGGCTCTTGAGCGTGACGGTGTGGCGCGCGCCGGCCTTCGCTGCGGCCTTGCGGATCTCCTCCGCCGCCACCTCGGCGGCGCGCTGCGAGGGCCGGCCGAACGGATCGAGGGTGCCCGTCATCGGCAGCAGGTTCCCGATCTTCAGGTCGAGCTTCTGCGGGCCGCTGTGATCGCTACCGCAGCCGGCCAGCACGGCGAGCGCCAGGCAGGCGCCCGCTACTGCGAGTCTGATCATGCGCGCGGTGGCCTCGCGGCCGAGCCCTGCAGCGCCTCGCGCAGCGCCCACAGCAGGCGGTCCGCCGCGTGGCGGTCACGGATCGCCGCGCGCACGCAATCGGCGTCGCCGAACCGCTCCCCGTCCGCGACCAGCACGCGCGAGCTCTCGAGCCGTTGCGCGAGGTCGTCGCCCGGCACCTCGTGGGCCCGGATCCAGAGGAAGTTAGCCTGGCTCGGCGCCACCGTGACGGCCATCCCGGAAAGCTCTTCGAGCAGGCGATTGCGCTCTGCGATCACGGCCTCGCGGCGGCGGCGCACGTCCGCGTCGCCGACGTTCAACGCCTGCAGGACGGTCGCCTGGGTGAGCGCGTTCACGCCCAGCGCCGGCGACAGCGACGACAGCAGGCCCGAGGCGCTGGCCGAGCCGACCGCGTAGCCGGCGCGCACGCCGGACAGGCCGTAGATCTTCGAGAAGGAGCGGATCACGACGAGCCGGGGAAAGGCGTCGACCAGCGACATCACCGCGTCCTGCGGCTCGGCGTCCTGGAACTGCACGTAGGACTCGTCGACCAACGCGTGGACGTCCTGGGGCAGGCGCGCCAGCAGGTCGCCGATCCCGGCCGCGCGCGCGTAGGTTCCGGTCGGGTCGCTCGGGATTGCAGAGGATCACCACGCGCGTGCGCGGGCCGACCGCCGCCAGCACGGCCTCCGTGTCGAGCGTGCCGCCCGGCATGCCGGGCTGGACCAGGCGGGCGCCGGCGCGCGACACGATCGGGGCGTAGCGCGGCCGCGACGGCTGCGGGACCACGACCTCGTCGCCCTCGGAGGCCAGCAGGTACACGGCGCTCCTGATCAGCTCCGCCGCGCCGTTGCCGAACACGATCTGGCTGGACCGGATGTAGTGGCGCTCGGCGAGCGTCCGGCGGACCTTGGTGGCGTCGGGGTCGGGGTAGCCGTTCAGGCGCCCGCGAGCCTGGTAGACCGATGCGCCCACGACCTCGGCGTTCGGCAGCTCGGGCCATTCCGTGCGGAGAGGTCGAGCATCGGCACCTGCTCGAGCGCGAGCGCCTTCTCCTGCGCGCGGCGCTCGCGCAGCATCGCGTTGAACTCGGACTCGCCCATGTCGTCGAACTGCTTGTAGTAGTCGAGCAGGCCCACGGTGCCGCTCAGGCGCGCGGCGCGATGTCGGAGCCGGGGCCCTGGATCACGAGGAACCAGATGGCAAAGGCGATGCCGGCGACGGCCATGCTGATCACGAAGATGCGCTCGAGCGCGCCCTTCTTCTGCTCGTGCCCGCTCGCGCGGCGAACGATCTTCCAGGCGTGGTCGAGCCGCATCGCGATCGCGATCGTGACCAGGATCGTGGTGAGCATTCCGACGAACGCGACCAGGATCGCCATGCCGATCGAGTTCGTCTCGTGGTAGAGCTGGGAGCCGATCCACAGCCACGCGGCGGGCTGCGGTCCCCACAGCGTCGCGCACAGCAGGGTCTCGACCACGAGGATCGCGGCGGCGAGCACGGAGTCGAAGCGCCGTCGCCTATCGCCCGCCGCGACCGGCTGCGTGGGTAGCGCAGCGGCGCCGTGCCCGGCCGGCGGCCGATGAAGAGGCCGCCGGTGTCAGTCGGGTCGTTCTCAGCCATAAAGTCGAAGCGGGCCCCGCTCCCTGCAGCGGCAGGCCCGATGCCAAAGTTTAGGCGAGGGTCGCCGGACTCACGTCAGGCAGTGGACGCGCGGGCGTCGATCGCCTCGTTCACGAGTTCGTCGGCGTGCTCGTTCTGCTCGCGCGGCACCGAGCTCATCGACCAGCGCTCGAATCCCCGCAGGGCCGCCATGGCCTGGGAGTGGAGCGGCTTGAGGTCGGCCTTCTTGACCTTGTATTCGCCCGTGACCTGGCGGGCGACCAGCTCCGAGTCGTTGACGACCTCGACCTCGCGGGCGCCCAGCTGGGACGCGCGCTTCGAGGCCGAGCAGCAGCGCGTGGTACTCGGCCTCGTTGTTCGTGGCGACGCCGATGAAGTCGTTGGCGCGCTCCAGCTCGTTCCCGTGCTCGTCCGTGATCACGACGCCGATCCCCGCCGGGCCGGGGTTGCCGCGCGAGCCGCCGTCGACGTGGACGACCACCCGTGCGGGCGCTTCGCCCAAGCCGGTCAGTCCAGCTTGGTGCGCGGGAACATTCCGGGCCGGCGCCGCCGCCGGTCACGGATCACGCGCTGGCCGCCACCGGTCGAGCCGCGGTCGCGGCGCTCCGCCTTGCGGCGGTCGACGATCACCTCGACGTTCGGCTCGTCCTTGTAGTAGTCGGTCATCTTGTCGTAGAGCTGGTCGGCCAGCGGCTCGGGTATGACGCAGTAGATCATGGGGAGTCCTTCGCCACTTAGGGGGCGCTCCTCCCCCTCGCCAGCGCTTTCGCCGGTGGGTGCGGCACCCACCTCCGGCTCCTCGGAACGGGAGCCCAGCGTGATCGTCCCGTCCTCCGCCATCTGGCAATTCCAGTCCTGCGACTCGTCGGGCAGCTCCGACAGCTCGTGCCCCTGGCCGCGCAGCCGCACCGGGTCCCGCCCGTCCGAGAGGTCGACGTTGAACTGGTACCAGGACAGCTCCCACGCGACCGTCAGCACGACCTCGGCAGCCGACCCGCTGGAGGTCGCCGCTCCCGTGTGGGGAGAGCCGAGCGTGCGGGCGAGGCCCGCGACCGTGCGCGGATGCTCGGAGTCGTTGAAGAGCTCGAGGGCGCGCTCGATCTTCAGCTGGGCGTTGGTCGGCACCGCCTTCACCTGGCGCGGGCTGCGCGGACGCGAGCGCCGGATCAGCGCCCGCAGCGGGGCCGCCTCACCCGGCTCGGGCTCGTCCGCGTCGCCACCTGCCGCTCGCCGCGGCTCGGGGTCGGCCGCCGGCGGGGCCGGACGGTCCTCGCCGTTGCCGCCCTGTCTGCGCCGGCGGCGCAGCAGGCCGCGGCGCTCGGGCTGGCGCTGCGGGCCGGGCCGGCATCTCGGGTGCGGCCGACTCGCGGATCCAGCCCTCGTGCTGGGCACGCGGCGCGCAGAGCGGGCACACGAGCCGCCGCTCGCGCGACGGCGTGAGGTAGGGCTCGGCCTCCTCGCCCTTGAGCATCGTGCGATGGCACACCTCGCACGAGATGTGGTCCTCGCTCATCGGGTTGATGTTGACCCTGTGACGCATCAGAGGAGCATCAGGCCTTCGCGGCGCCTCCTCCTCCTTGCTGGCGGCGGAGATCACCTTCTGGGTGAGGTGCGCCGGTACCTCCTCGTAGCGCGGCGAACTCCATCGTGTAGTCGCCCCGGCCCCCGGTGATCGACCGCAGGTCGGGCGCGTAGTTGAGCATCTCCGCCATCGGGACCTCGGCCTTGATCTCCGTCATCGAGCCCTTCGGCTCCATCCCGAGCGGGCGGCCGCGACGGCCGTTGAGGTCGCCGATCACGTCGCCCACCGCGTCCTCGGGGACGACGACCGCAGCCTGCATGATCGGCTCGAGCAACGTCGGCTGGGCCTGCTCGGCGGCCTTCTTGAACGCCATCGAGCCCGCGATCTTGAACGCGTTCTCGGACGAGTCGACCGAGTGGTAGGAGCCGTCGTACAGGGTCACCCGCACGTCGCGCAGCGGGTAGCCCGCGACGACGCCCGTCCGCATCGCGTCGACGACGCCCTTCTCCACGGCCGGGATGAAGCCCGTCGGGGATCACGCCGCCCTTGATCTTGTTGACGAACTCGAAGCCACCGCCCTGCGGCAGCGGCTCGATCTCGATGTGGCAGTCGCCGAACTGGCCGCGGCCGCCGGTCTGCTTCTTGTAGCGGCCCTGCGCCTTGGCGGAGCCCTTGATCGTCTCCTGGTAGGGCACGCGCGGCGGCTTGAGGGTGACCTCGGCGCCGAAGCGGTTCTTCATGCGGTCCACGATCACCTCGACGTGCACCTGCGAGAGCCCGGCGATGATCTGCTCGCCGGTCTGCGGGTCGCGGTGGAAGTCGATCGTCGGGTCCTCCTCCTGGAGGCGGCGCATCGCGGTGCCGATCTTGTCCTCGTCGCCCTTCGACTTCGCCTCGATCGCGAACGCCATCACGGCGCCGGGCAGGCCGAGCGGCGGGAACGAGATCGTCGACTCCTTGCCCGACGAGCACGTCGCCGGAGTGCGTCTCCTTCAGCTTCGCGACGGCGCCGATGTCGCCGGCGCCGAACTCGTCGGCGTGGCTCATCTCCTTGCCGTGCGGGACGAGCAGCTGGCCGATGCGCTCCTTGGTGTGGGCGCGCACGTTGGTCAGCTGCGAGTCGTGCTTCACGACTCCCGAGTAGCACGCGGAACAGGTTGATGCGGCCCGCGAACGGGTCGGCGAGGGTCTTGAACACGTAGGCGATCGGCTCGCCGTCGTCGTCGGGCTCGATCTCGATCTCGTTGCCCTCGGCGTCGCGGGCCTTGACACGCGCCCTTCTTGGCGGGCGACGGCAGGTCCTGGACCAGCGCGTCGAGCAGCCGGTCCGTGCCGAGGTTCTTGGTGGCGATGCCGCACGTCACCGGGAAGATGGTGCCGGCGGTCACGCCGTCCTTGAGCGCGCGCACGATCTCGTCGTGTGAGATCTCCTCGCCCTCGAGGTAGCGCTCCATCAGGTCGTCCGAGTTCTCGGCGACCTCGTCCATCAGCTTCTCGCGGTACTCCTGCGCCTGGTCGGCGACCTCGGGCGGGATGTCGATCTCGGTCGCGCTGGCCGCGGCCGGCGCCGGAGTACTCGAAGGCCTTCATGTCGATCAGGTCGACGATGCCGCGCATCTCGTGCTCGGATCCGATCGGGATCTCGGTCGCGACCGCGTGCGGGCCGAAGGCGTCCTTCAGCGAGTCGAGCGTGCGGAAGAAGTCGGCGCGCTCGCGGTCGAGCATGTTCACGAACACGAGCCGGGCGAGGCCGCGCTCGGCGGCGCGCTGCCACAGCCGGTCGGTCGACACCTCGACGCCCATCACGCCGTTGAGGCAGAAGACGGCGCTCTCGCAGACGCTGAGCGCGCCGAGCGCGTCCGCCACGAAGCTCGGGTCGCCCGGCGTGTCGATCAGGTTGATCTTGCGGTCCTCGTACTCGAACGACGAGAGGCTCGCGGAGATCGACATCTCGCGCTCCTGCTCGTCGGACTCCGAGTCCGAGACGGTGCTGCCGTCGGTGACGGAGCCGAGCCGGTTGATCACGCCGGCTTCGAACAGCAGCGCCTCGTTCAGCGACGTCTTGCCGGACCCACGGTGGCCGACGATCGCGATGTTCCTGATGCGCTGAGCGCCTTTGTGCGCCACCAGCTATCCTCCTCTCACTCGAACGACACGCCGAGGGGGGATTCTAGGGACGGAGCGAAGGCCGCGATTCTGCAGCAGAATCGCGGGTTTGCGGCAGGATGCGCGCGTCAGGCTTCGACTTCGCTCTGCAGCCGCGCCTTGAGCCGCAGCACCGCCTTGGTGTGCAGCTGCGAGACGCGCGACTCGGTGACGCCCAGGACCTCGCCGATCTCTCGCAGGGTCAGGTTCTCGTAGTAGTAGAGGGCGATCACGAGCTTCTCGCGCTCGGGCAGGCGCGAGATCGCGTGCGCGAGGCGGTCCTTCAGCTCGCTGACGCCCAGCTCCTTCGCCGGGTCGACCGCGTTCGGGTCCTTCATCGTGTCGAGCAGCGACACCTGGTCGCCGCTCGAGTCGGACACGGTCCACAGCTCGTCGAGCGCGACCACGGTGGAGTTGGAGATCTGCAGCAGGCTCTCCTGGAACGTCCTCGACCGAGATCTCGAGCTTCGTCCGCGACCTCCTGCGTCGGTCGGCGACGCGACCCAGCTCGTGCTCGAGCTTGGTCTGGGCGGCTCGATCTCGCGCGCCTTCGCGCGCACCGAGCGCGGAACCCAGTCGAGGGAGCGCAGCTCGTCGATGATCGAGCCCTTGATGCGCGCGACGGCGAACGTCTCGAACTTGATCTCGCGGCTCAGGTCGAAGCGCTCGATCGCGCCGATCAGCCCCAGCAGTCCGTACGAGATCAGGTCCGACTCCTCGATGTGCGCGGGCAGGCCGCTCGACATGCGGCCGGCGACGAACTTCACGAGCGGCGAGTACGCGAGCACGAGCTGTCTCGCGGGCCTTCTCGTCCCCGTCCTTCTTGTAGCGGGCCCAGGTCTCCTTGAGGTCTTGTTGGCGTACGCGAGTGTCCATGCAGGGGGAGGGCCTACGCCCGCGGATGACTCCTGCTGTACTGGCGGCGCAGCCTGGCTGACTCTACCCGAGTGTAGATCTGGGTAGTGGAAACGCTGCTGTGGCCCAGCAGCTCCTGGATCGCGCGCAGGTCCGCCCCGCCCTCGAGCAGGTGCGTGGCGAACGAATGCCGCAGCGCGTGGGGAGAGGCGTCCGACGGAAGTCCCGCGTTGCGCAGCCACAGGCGCAGGCGGCGGCGTACGTCCGAGGGCGACAGGCGGCGGCCTGCCTTGCGACAAGAACAGGGCCGGCTCCGCACGCTCTGCGTGCGGACCCTCTCGGCTAGGGACGGGCGCCCGGTTGCCAGGTAGCGCTCGAGCGCGCGCTGGGCCGGCTCCCCGACCGGGACGATGCGGGTCTTCGAGCCCTTGCCGGTCACGCGCAGCTCCTCGGCGTCGAAGTCGAGGTCGCCGTCGTCGAGGTTCACGACCTCCTCGCAGCGCAGGCCGCACGAGTAGGTGAGCTCGAGCATCGCGCGGTCGCGCAGCTCGAGCGGCGTGCGGGCGGGGATGCGATCGAGCAGCGTGGTCAGCTCGTCGGTGCGCAGCAGCTTGGGCAAGGGGGCCTGGCGGCGGGCATGCGAGACGAGGTCGGCCGGGTTCTGGGACAGCTCACCGCGTTCGACCATGTGTCGGATAGAACGCTCGTATCGATGCGAACTTGCGCGCAACGGAGCGGGGCGGACAGCGACCGGCCTCCCTCGCGGGTCGTTGCGCTCAGGTGGGCGGCGTAGCGGCGCAGGAACCGGTAGTCGACGTCGCCCGGCGCGGCGCGGCCCGCGGCCCAGCGCGCCAGCTCCCCCACGTCGGCTCCGTAGGCGCGCCGCGTCTTCTCCGCCATGCCGCGGGTCGCGAGGCTCTCGTCGAAGCGAGTGAGCGCCGACCGCCAAGCGCCTGGAAGCTCGATATCTACGATTGTCTGGTTGTTCCTCATCAATGTCGACACTGGACGGGTCGCGACGTACGCCCAGCTGATCGAGGCCGGCGCGGCGTCGGACCGCGAGCCACCCGGTCTTCCATGGCATCCCGTACAGGGCCCAGGTGATGCTTCAACGGCGCTCTACGCGGTCCTGCGAAAACGAGTGGAAGGTCGCGACCGCGAAGCCTGGATCGGCATGCTCTGCCTGCGCCACGGAGACCGCCAGGCCTCTCTGGAGGAGCAGGGCTGGGAGGAAGTGACGGTCGAGGAGATCCGCGCCGGGGTCGCGACGAACGCGGCCGGCTACTGGATGTAGACGGGCGTCTGGACCGGCACCTCGTCGTACAGCTCCTCGACGTCCGGGATCGCCATCCGGATGCAGCCGTGCGAGGCTGCGCTGCCCAGCGAGCCGATCGCGTCGGTGCCGTGGATGCCCGCGCCGTTGTAGATCCCGAGCCAGCGCGCCTTCAGCGGGTTGTCGGGCGCGCCTCCGGGGATCACCTTGCCGGCGAGGTCGCCGGCCCAGGCGCTCGTCGGCACGTGCCACGCCGGGTTCTCGGCCTTGTTCTGCACGTGGTAGAGGCCGGCGGGCGTCTCCAGCCCGACCTGTCCCACGGCGATCTTGTAGGTCTTCGCGAGCTTCAGGTCCTTGAAGTAGCGGAGCCGGAAGTTCGCCGCGGTCCACCGTGACGACAACCGGATACTTCTGCGCCAGGTGGTCGGTCGTGATCTTCGGCTTCACGACCTTGACATGGCCGCGCACGGTGCGGGCGCGGCCGGTCGCGGTCAGCGCTGACTCGATCGCGGCCAGCAGGCGTCGACGCTCGACCTTCAGGCCGTTCTGCGAAGGGATCGCCGGGAGGCTCGCGGTCTGGAAGTTGACGTCGGCGTCACGCGGCGGGCGGTTCACCTGTGACCGCACGCGCCGCACGAACCGCTTGACCGCCACCCGCGAGTAGCTCACGCGCGCCTCCAGGCTGCGGTCCACCGCGCCACCGGTCAGCCCCCGCCAGACCCGTGCAGGCAGGCCGCCCTCGCGGCTGGCGTCGACCGCCTCGTCCACCATGCCGTTCACGTCCGCGGCGAGGTGCGCCCGCGCAGCCGTCAGGCGGAAGGTGCGGCCTGCGGCCTTCACCCGCACCGGACGCTCGAGCCCTGGCCCCAGCGCGGCCAGCAGCTTGTCGTTGGCGGCATCCGCGCGCATCCCGCCGACATCCACGCCCGCGATCGTGACGCCGTCCGCGATCAGGTCGTCGCGCGTCGTGTCGTAGCCATAGGCGGCGACCGCCAGCGCGATTAGGAGCGCGACGGAGAGAACCGCGACGAGTGGTGCACGCTTACGAAGCATGGTCTACCTAGGTTCGACCTGGCCCGAGAAACCCCCGCAAAGGGGCCACCCAATTTAGAGTACGCGGCGACGGACCAAAAGGTTCACGGTCCGGCCCGGCATCCAGCTTGCGCCCGGCACCACCGGCCGGCCGTTCTCCGGGTCCCGGTTGCGCACGCTGGGGCTCCACCGCAGGAAGTCCTCGACTTCCTTCTCGTAGCGGTAGGGCTCCGTCACGCCCTCGCAGCACCGCTCCGCAGCCGCAGGTGCTCGCCGAACCTCAGCACCGTCTCGCGCGTCGAGTAGCTCGTATGCGAAGCCGGCCGCCTTGAAGCCGGCGGTTGTCGAGGCCGCGCCCGTAGCGCAGCTGCAGGATCATCTCGGGCGACAGCCGCAGGCCCGCACCGCTTGAGCGCCGAGGCCGCGAGGCCCGTGCCCCACGGTGGGAGCACCGGCAGCGCCTGCTTGCCCAGCAGGGAGATCACCTCGGAGAGCGCAAGCACGCCGTCGGGCGCCACGTTGAAGATCCCCGGCAGTTCGTTCTCGATCGCGAACTCGAGCGCCCGGACGACGTCGTCGGAGTGGATGAACTGGTAGCGGGGGTCGAACCCGGCGATCATCGGAACGGCCGGGAGGGCGAGCAGCCGGGCATGCGACGTCGAGAAGTCCGGTCCCAGGACGTTGCAGAACCGCAGCCGCGTGACCGTCACCTCGGGGTGCTGGTCGCGGAAGTCGGCGACGGAGGTCTCCGCGTCCACGATGTCGCGCTTCAGCGGGGTCCGCGGCGCGTGGTCGCGGCGCATGTCCTCGGTGAAGAAGGCCGGGTCGTCGCGCCCGGTCCCGTAGTAGTGCGCGGAGCTCTTGAAGACGAGCTTGCGCACCGGCGAGTCGGGACCCGAGCACGCCGCAAGGATGTTCAGCGTGCCCATCACGTTGTTCTCGTGCGCGAGCCGCGGCGCCGTGGTCGCCGAGTCCACGACCAGGCGCGTGTCGACGACGGTGTCGATCTCGGCGGCGCGCACGATCCGCCGGATCAGGCCGTGCTGGTTCGAGATCCGGACGAACTCGGTGCGATCCAGCTCCCGGGTGGGGTCCTCGGAATCGACGCCGACGATCGCCTCCACGGCGGGATTGCGCTCGAGCGTCTCGGCGAGCCGCCCGCCCCAGTAGGTGGACAGGCCCGTGACCAGTATCCGGCGGCTCTCGGCCATCGGCCGCATCTTGCCAGGAGCGATCCGGCGAAGCGTTCAGGGGCGTGGATAGGATGCGCGTCCGTGGCCCGGGACAACGGCAAGACAGGCGGAGTCAGGTCCAAGCAGGCGATCCGCCGCTCCGTCTGGGCAGCGATGGAGAAAGAGGGCGTCGCGCGCTTCCCGGGCGCAACCGAGCGGATCCCCAACTTCGCGAACGCGCGCGGCGCTGCGGAGCGGCTCGCGCGCCACCCGGCCTGGAAGAAGGCGAAGACGATCAAGGCCAACCCGGACGCTCCCCAGACACACTCCCGGCGGCTGGCGCTCGAGGAGGGCAAGATCCTCGTGATGGCGGTGCCGCGGTTGCGCGACGCGCATCCGTTCCGGCTGCTCGACCCGAGCCGGCTGACCAAGGAGAAGATCCGCGAGGCCGCGACGATCAAGGGCGCGCTGAAGCACGGCGAGGTGATCGACGTGGATCAGGTGCCGAAGCTCGACCTGGTCCTGTGCGGGTCGGTGGCCGTCAACCTGAAGGGCGCCCGGATCGGCAAGGGCGGCGGGTTCAGCGACCTCGAGTACGCGCTGCTCGCCGAGGCGGGCATGGTGTCGGAGAAGACCACGATCGTGACGACGGTCCACCCGCTGCAGATCCTGCGCGAGAACCTGCCCGTCACGACCCACGACATCCCGGTCGACCTGATCGCGACGCCGCGCGCCGCGATCGACGTGGAGCGCGCCTACAAGCGCCCCAAGGGAATCCTGTGGGACCACCTGCAGCCGCCGCAGATCCACGAGATCCCGGTGCTGGAGCGCATGGGCTACGCGTGATCGGGCGGGACTGCGGCGGCGGTCGCAGGCGGCGTAAGCTGGTTTTGTGAGCAAGACGCCCACCAGGCCAAGGGTCACCAGCCCGGGAACGCCTCAGCTCGCGCCGCTGCACGACGGCTACGGGCCCGACGGCCGCTCGGAGTGGCTCGACATCGACTGGCGCGAGCATCTGCGCTCCGCACAGGTTGCCGGGACGCGCGTCAACTACGTCGAGATGGGTTCCGGGCCGCCGCTGGTCTTCGTCCACGGCCTCGCCGGCTGCTGGCAGAACTGGCTCGAGAACATTCCCCACTTCGCGCGCACCCGCCGGGTGATCGCGATGGACCTGCCGGGCTTCGGCGGGTCGGAGCTCCCGCTCGAGGACATCACGATCCCGGGCTACGGGCGGTTCGTCGACGCGTTCCTCGGCGAGATCGGCGTCGAGCGCGCACCGCTCGTCGGCAACTCGATGGGCGGGTTCATCTCGGCCGAGGTCGCCGTCAGCCACCCGAGCCGCGTCGAGAGGCTCGTGCTCGTGTCGGCTGCCGGAGTCGTGACGGTGCCGGACCGCGAGCTCGCTTTCGTCAAGCGCGCCGCCCCCTATTTCCACATGGGCGCCGCGCGGACGATCGCGCGCCGCGAGCACTGGGTGCGGCGCCCGCGCATGCGGCGCATGTTCCTGTACGGCGTCGCCCGGCACCCTGACCTGCTGCAGCCGGAGCTGTGTTACGAGATCGCCAGCGGCGGAGGGAAGCCGGGCTTCCTGGACGCCCTCAGCGCGGTCCTCGACTACGACTTCCGCGACCGGCTGTCCGACGTGCGCCACCCCACGCTGATCGTCTGGGGCCGCGACGACAAGATCGTGCCTGTCGGCGGAGCCCACGAGTACGAGCGCCTGATCCCGGGGTCGCGGAAGGTCATCTACGAGGACACCGGCCACGTGCCGATGATCGAGCGCCCGCACCGGTTCAACGGGCTGCTCGAAGACTTCCTCGCCGCCTAGGGCACAAACACTCCCTGCACCGCGAACACGTCGTTGTTCTGCGTGGACGCGACGCCGTCGGGGCCGCCGTCCTTCACGGTGACCTGGCCAAGACCCCAGATCGAGCGGAACCCTTCGGGCGCAAGTCCGGGGAGGGCGACGTCGGCGGAGGTAGTCACGTGGCAATGCGCTCCGGACGCGTCGGAGGTCGCCGCGCACGGAACGGTGACCCCGAACGTCGTGTCGGGGACCGTCGAAGGCACGAAGAGGCGGTCCGTCAGCTGCAACGACAGCCGCAGCTCGAGCTCCCCCGTGTAGTCGGACAGGTCGCTGGCCTTGCGCACGTCGGTCATGTCAACACCGATCGCGACGTCCGCCTCGTCCTGCAGCGTCATGGGATTCCCGACCACGGTGTACAGCGCCACGGACCCCGCGGAGCGCGCTGGGTTCCCATTCGCGTCCGGCGTTCCGACCGTGAGACGCGGTGACGTCTGGGCGGGCGGATTGCAGGAGCCGAACGCGAGTGGCGGCCCGTGGGTGCGGTTTGCGGCGGCACAGGGCTGGAAAGCCGGCACCAGCGGGACGCTCGAAGGCGTCGCCCCCTTTGGCCGCGGATAGCCGGTCGGCGCCGTGACCGAGTAGATGTCGACCGAGGTGTCGGCGTCGGCTGGGAGGAGGCTCTCTCCGGTCTCGAACACCGCGCGCCGGCCGGTTTCCGAGACGTCGTCCAGCGTCACGTCGAATGCTCCCGAGCCGGGCGAGATCAGATCTGTGCTGGAGGCGAGGATGCGCTCGTAGACGTCGCGCCGCGTGTCGGTGTCCGCCGCGGTGAGCGGCTCGGTCGTGTCGAAGAAGGCACGCGAACCGTCAGCCGAGATCGCGCGGAGGGCGGCATCCGCAGCCCCGTTGCCGGCCCCGGGCGCAGTTGACACGAGCTTGAGGCCAAGGCCGTTCGCGTACTCGTACACGTCGGTCGAGGTGTCGGTATCAGCGGGCAAGAGGGCTTTTCCCGGGTGGCGAAGAACGCGCGCAGGCCATCGCTCGACAGCTTGCTTTCGCAACATTCGAGGTTGATCTCCGCCGGGGTCCCGCCCTGATTGGCCGACACATGGGTGGTCGCCCCCGCGTGCCAGACGTAGGCGTCGTAGGCAAGATCGGTGTCGGACGGCTGGAGATTCTCGAAGGTCTGGAACAGGACATATGAGGCATCCGCCGAGGCACTCACGAAGACGTGGCCGAAGTCATCGCCTCCCCCGGTGGTTCCGGTCGACACGCGCCGGTAGGTGCCTCCCGATCGCTCGAAGATGTCGCCGCAGCCGATCAGCTCCTCGTCGTCGTCGACCGAGCAGAAGTCGTCGTCGTCGGCCACGTAGGCCTCGGACTCGAAGATGATCCGGTTGCCGTCATCGCTCACGTCGTCGAGCCGGGCTCCGAAGCAGAAGTGCTGAAAGCTCACGGTGTGGCACTCGTCGATTCCAGGCGTCGCCAGCGTGGTCGTGCCCCCCGATCGCTCGTAGATGTCTTCGGCCGCATCGGTGTCGCCGCCCACGAGTCCAGCGCTGGTCGCAAAGAAGACGCGGAAGCCACTCTGGGCGAACCGCGCGTTGCTCGCCTCGCCGACGCCGGCAACAGGACCGGTCGACACGAGGGTCGTGGCGCCGGCGTGGCGCTCGTATACGTCGACGCTGGAGTCGGTGTCGTCGGTCGTCAGCGTGTCACGCGTGGTGAACGCGATGTGCGCCCCCTCAGGTGACATGTCCTGGAAGAACGGCTCGTACTGCCCGGCGTCGGTCGGCCCGCTCGAGACGAGCTGCGTCGTCCCTCCGCTGCGCGTGTAGATGTCGGCCTTTGCGTCCGTGTCCGCGGCGACCAACTGCTCCGCGGTCGAGAAGGCGACGACCGACCCATCCATCGACGCCCTGAGGAAGGTTGCGTCGAATGCGGCGTTGCCACCCGTCGTCCCGGCCGACACGAGCGTGGTAGTCGACCCCGTGCGCTCGTACAGATCGACCGACGAATCGGTGTCCGCGACTACAAGCTGCTCGCGGGTCGTGAAGAACGCATGGTTTCCGTCCGGCGAGAGGCGACCTCCGCCCGCGTCAGTCGCGCCATTGCCGCCAGCGGGACCGACGGAGACGATCTCCGGCAAGCCGTGATCGGCGGCGGCGGGCTCTGTCGCCACAGCCGCGACCAGCACCACAACGAGCGCGATCGCGCAACGGTTCACCAATCCCCCTTTTCGCCCGTGCCGTTTGTCAACGAGCTCGGAACTAAGTGGGACTTTACCGCGTGATCGCGCCCAGCGATGCCGACGGACACCGAGCGCGCGTACTTCGCCATCACGCCCTTCTCGTACTTCGGCGGCGGCGACTTCCACTCGCGCGATGCGGCGGTCGATCTCGTCCTGCGGCAGGTCGAGCTCGAGGCGCCGGTTGTCGATGTCGAACTCGATCGTGTCGCCCGTCGCGCGACGGCCGCGATCGGGCCGCCGTGCGGCGCCTCGGGCGCGACGTGGCCCGGCCATCAGGCCGTGCGTCGCGCCGGAGAAGCGGCCGTCGGTGAGCAGCGCCACCGAGTCGCCCAGGCCCTCGCCCACCAGCGCCGCGGTGACCAGCCAGCATCTCGCGCATGCCCGGCCCGCCGCTCGGCCCCTCGTTGCGGATCACGACCACGTCGCCCGGCTCGATCCGCTGCGCGGTGACCGCGTCCATCGCGTCCTCCTCGCACTCGAACACGCGCGCCGGCCCGCGGTGCTGCGTGCGCTCGTGGCCCGCGACCTTCACCACGCAGCCCTCGGGCGCGAGGTTGCCGCGCAGGATCACGAGGCCGCCGGTCGCCTTGATCGGGTCGTCGAGCGGCCGCACCACCTGCTGCGCCGGGCGTCTCCTGCGCGGCCGGTCGGCCTCCTCGCCGATCGTGCGCCCGGTGACGGTGACGCTCGTCGTCGTTCAGCACGCCCGCGTCGAGCAGCCGCTTGGCGACGACCGCCGACGCCGCCGGCGTCGTAGAGGTCGGCGGCGACGTACTGCCCGCCGGGCTTGAGGTCCGCGAGCAGCGGCGTGCGGGCGCTGATGCGGTCGAAGTCCTCGAGCTCGAGCTCGATGCCGGCCTCGTAGGCGACGGCCAGCAGGTGCAGCACGCCGTTGGTCGAGCCGCCCGTGGCGGCGACCGCGGCGATCGCGTTCTCGAGCGAGCCGCGCGTGATCACGTCGCTCGGCCTCAGGTCCCACTCGAGCAGCTTCATCACGAGCCTGCCCGGCCTCGACGCAGACCTCGTCCTTGCGCGGGTCCATCGCCGGCACCATCGCGCTGCCCATCGGCGAGATGCCCATCACCTCGAAGGCGGTCGCCATCGTGTTGGCGGTGAACTGGCCGCCGCAGGCGCCCGGCGCCGGGACACGCGGCGTGCTCGAGCTCGCGACAGCTCGGCGTCGTCGATGTCGCCGGCGGCGCGCGCGCCGACGCGCCTCGAACACGTCCTGGATCGTCACGTCCTTGTCGTGGAAGCGCCCGGGCGCGATCGAGCCGCCGTAGATCATCAGCGACGGAATGTCGAGCCGCGCGAGCGCCATCACGGTCCCGGGAATCGTCTTGTCGCAGCCCGACAGCGCGACGACGGCGTCGAACATGTGCCCGCGCGCGACCAGCTCGATCGAGTCGGCGATCACCTCGCGGCTGACGAGCGAGGTCTTCATGCCCTCGGTGCCCATCGTGATGCCGTCCGAGATCGCGATCGTGTTGTACTCGAGCGGCGTGCCGCCGGCCGCGCGGATGCCCTCCATCACCTTCTGCGACAGGCGGCGCAGGTGGAAGTTGCACGGCATCGTCCCGATCCAGGTGTTGGCGACGCCGACGATCGGCTTGCGCAGGTCGTCGTCGGTCAGGCCGATCGAATACAGGTACGAGCGCGCGGCGGCGCGATCGGGCCCCTCGACCACCGGCGGCTGCGGGCGCGCGTGTCGACTGCGGTCCGGCCGGAGCCGCTCATGCGCTGCACCGCGGGCTGCTTCGCCGCCTGTGCGCGGCGTGCGTCGCGGCTCGCGCTCCCAGCACCGCAGGCGCCACAGGTCACGCCGCACCTGCTGCGGGTCGACCTGCCTGCCGGGCAGGTGCATGTTGGCGCCGCTTGATCAGCCGCTCCTCGTCGGACCGCATCATCATCCACTTCGCGAGCACGTCGTCGGAGTCGGGGAGCTTGCGGCCCGTAGACGCGCTCGTCGTGGTCGGGGAACTCGACGCAGTACTCGCTCAGCAGGCTGTTGGAGCCCGGCAGGTAGGCCACGATCGGCTGGTGCGGGTAGATCAGGTAGCAGTAGGCTGCCGGCGCCGGACTCGTCCAGGGAGTTGCGGCCCGATCACGCGGATGAACCCGAGGTCGCGGTACATCTCCCACTCGTCGCGGTTCACGATCGAGCGCAGCAGCGCACGGGCGCGGCGCTCGGCGCGGCGCTCGGTGCCCGGGTCGATGCGCTGCATGCGCCGGCGCTGGCGGCGCTCCCGGTGCTCGGCCCGGCGGCGGGCGGCGTGCGCGGCCTGCAGGCGCGAGAACGCGACGGAGGTCGCGAGTGCAGCCGCGACGAGCGCAACGACCACGAAGGCGAGCGTCGACACGTCGGTGCTGGGCTAGCCGCCCGCGGCGCGCGGGAAGAAGATGACGCGCTCGGTGCCGCGCGGGATCTCGGCGTAGTCCTTCACCATGACGGCTTCGCGGCGCCCGGTCGAGCCGTCGGTCGTGGGCACGGCGGCCCACATCCCGGAATCGAGCTGGCGGCGGAACTCCTCGATCAGGCGCTCCTCGTCCTCGGACAGCTGGGGATCGCCCTCCGCGAGGACGACCTCGCCCTTGCCCGGCATCAGACGCAGGAACTTCATGCGCCGGATTATGGCAGAGGGGTCCGTGATCGCCCGCCCTGGACGGCCCGTGAGAGATCGGCCTGAGCGGCCCGTTGCGCGGCGCGAGCGGCGATGCCGAGCGCGTCCACGGGGCCCGGACCGGCGCCGATCTCGTGCAACCCGTCGCGGACCGCCTCGGACGCGATGACCTTCGCGGCCACGGCGGCTTCGAGCGGGCGCAGGCCGAGCGCGAGGTGGGCCGCGAGGGCCGCCGAGTGCGTGCATCCGGAGCCGTGCGACGCCCCGTCCGGATAGCGCGGGCCCGGGATCGGCACCACGCCGCTCGCCGTCGCTGAAGTAGTCGACGGTGTCCGCGTCCGTCGTGTGACCGCCGGTCACGACGACGTTGGCCGGCCCGAGCGCGCGCGATCGCGCGCGCCAGCGCGGGCGCGTCCGCGCCGGGGTTCCCGCCGGCCTGCTCGACCAGCGCGCGGGCCTCCGGCAGGTTGGGCGTCACCACGGTCACCCGCGGCAGCAGCTCCGATCAGCGCGTGCCGGGCTTCGGCCGTCAGCAGCGGCGCGCCGCTCTCGGCCACCATCACCGGGTCGAGCACGACCGGTGCGCCGGCCACGAGGTCGAGGGCGGCGTTCGACGGCCGCGATCGTCTCGACCGAGTCGCCGAGCATGCCGATCTTGACCGCGTCGACGCCGATATCGGAGGCCACGGCCCGCACCTGGCCCACGATCGCCTGCGGGCGGGACCGGCGTCACGCCCTCGACCGCGACCGTGTTCTGCCACGTGATCGCCGTGATCGCCGTCATGCCGTGCACGCCGCAGCGTGCAAACGCCTTCAGGTCGGCCTGGATCCCCGCGCCGCCGCCCGAGTCGGACCCGGCGATCGACAGCACGCGCGGTATGCGGGGGCCGGCAGCTTCCATCGCCGTCAAGCATAGGCATCGGCATGTGCGGTCCGGATGTAGGCGCCGCCCGGCCCGCGCCGCACGAGGCCGAGCAGCTCGAGCTCGGTGAGGCCGGCCAGCACGTCGCCCACCGCGGCCCGCATCGCGCGCGATCGCCTCCACGCTCTGCCCCGCCTCGACCGCCCGCAGCAGTTCCTCCAGGCGCGGCTCGAGGGGCTCGCGCACGACGATGGCGCGTCGGCGGCCCGATGCCCGACGCCGTATAGCGCGTCGAGCACGTCGGACGCCGAGCGCACCACACAGGCCCCGTCAGCGAGCAGCGCGTTGGGTCCTGCCGCCAGGCCCGACGTGACCTCCCCCGGCACGGCGCCCACGTCGCGCCCGCTGTCCTGCGCGAACTGCGCCGTGATCAGCGAGCCCGAGGTCGCCGTGCCCTCCACCACCACCGTCATGTGGGCGAGCCCGGCCATGATGCGGTTGCGTGCGGGAAAGCACCACTTCAACGGGCGCGTGCCGGGCGGCAGCTCCGAGACGACCAGCCCCTGCTCGCACAGCCGCTGGTGCAGGCCGTGATGTGAGCGAGGGTACGCAACATCTGCGCCCGACGGCATGCACCACCACCGCCGGGCCGCGGCCTGCGAGTGCGCCTTCATGCGCGGCGGCGTCCACTCCAAACGCCAGCCCGCTGACAACGGGAACGCCGCTCGCGGCAAGCTCGCGGCCGAGCGCGTAGGCAACCTGCTTTCCGTACTCAGACGCCCGCCGCGAACCGACGATGGCCACCGGCAGGTCTGCCTCGAGCAACTCCAGCGAGTGCCGCGTCGCCCTTGAGGTACAGGGCGGCGGGCGCATCACGCGCAACCCGCAACCGCGACGGATAGCCGCGGTGGTGGCGGCACACCGTCCACAGGCCTGCGGCCACGGCTTCGCGCCGTGCCGCGTCGGCATCGAACCGCTCCATGAACTCGTCGATCTGCCCGCGCTTGTCCTCGCACACCGACTTGATGAGCTTCTCGTTCGAAAGCGCAAGGACCTGCGGCACGCGGCGGCGCTCGTCCAATGTGCGCTCGATCCATGGAACCAGCCGGCCCAGCGAGCGCGGCCCGGCGCAGGCACTTCTGCACATGCGCTCACGCCGGCAGCCCGGTACGCGACCGCCTGCGCGACGTGACGCCGCTCCACCGTGTCGGAACCGTCGAGGTCCGCGAGCGTGCGCGCGACGCGCATCGCGCGGTCGTGACCCCGCATGGTGAGCGTGCCGCGTTCGTGCGCGTCTGCGAGCGTGCGTCGCGCGCGCGCTGTCGAGACCGCAGAGGCGGCGCAGCTCGGACGGGCCCATCTGCGCGTTGCACGCGGCCGCGGTCCCCGTGAGCCGGGTGCGTTGCCGGGCGCGAGCGGCGATCACCCGCGCGCGGATCGGCGCCGATGCCTCCGGCTCTCCCTCGGCGCGCAGCTCTGCGCGCGACGGCTGCTCGACGCGCAGCACGATGTCGATGCGGTCGAGCAGCGCTCCACTGAGCTTTGCCCGGTAGCGGGCGATGACCGGCTCCGGGCAGCGTGCAGTCCCGGCGCGGGGCGCCGTGGTGTCCGCACGGACACGGGTTGGTCGCGCGCCACGAGCATGAACCTGGCCGGGAAGCGTCACCGTACGCTGCGCCCGCGTGATGTGGATCGAGCCCTCCTCGAGCGGCTGGCGCAGCGCCTCGAGGCGGGCCGGGAGAACTCCGACAGCTCGTCCAGGAACAGCACGCCGTGCTGCGCGAGGCTGGCCTCGCCCGGCCCAGGGGGCACGCCGCCCCCCACCAGGCCCGCCGCCGAGATCGAGTGATGCGGCGCGCGAAACGGCCGGGTCGGCGCGATCGGGTCGGAGCCGAGCACGCCGGCGACGCTGTGCACGCGCGTGACGTCCAGCGCCTCGTCGAGCGTGAGCGGCGGCAGGATCGACGGCAGGCGCCGCGCGGCCAGGGACTTGCCGCTGCCCGGCGGCCCGACCATGAAGACGTTGTGGCCGCCCGCCGCCGCGACCTCGAGCGCACGGCGCACCGCGTGCTGGCCGCGCAGCTGGCGGAAGTCCTCCTCCCCCGTGCGGGGGGTCGCGAGCAGCGCGGCCGCGTCCACCGTCGGGGCGGCCGGCTGTTCTCCGCCGGCGAGGAAGCCGCACCAGCTCGAGCAGCGACTCGACGGGAACCACCTCGAGCCCGTCGATCAGCGCCGCCTCGGCCGCGTTGGCCGCGGGCACGACGAGGTAGCGGCAACCGGCGGCGCGGGCGCGCCTGCGCCATCACGATCGCGCCGCGCACCCGGCGCACCGAGCCGTCGAGCCCCAGCTCGCCGCACAGCGCGCACGACGCGAGCCGGTCGCTGGGGACCTGGCCGGACGCGGCCAGCACCGCGGCCGCGAGCGCGAGATCGAATCCGGGGCCGGCCTTCCGCAGGTCGGCGGGAGCGAGGTTGACGGTGATCCGCCGCAACGGGAAGTCGAAGCCGGAGTTGAGCAGCGCCGCGCGCACGCGCTCGCGCGACTCCTGCACCGCGGCGTCGGGCAGCCCGACGATCGTGAAGGCCGGCAGACCCGAGTGGATGTCCGCCTCGACGGTCACGGGGACGCCGTCGACTCCGAGCAGCGAGAAGGTCAGGGCACGAGCCAGCATCGGGCGACCCTAGGGCGGCGCCCGTCAGACGAACCGGCGCGCTTCGTGACGATTCGCAGTCCGTGCCGGCCGAAGTTGCCGGCTCGTTCGGAAGTCGTGCGCTTCGCGACGCCTGCGCATGACCGGTGCCGGTTACATCGAGGCGTGTCACCCGACAGGCGCCAGACGCTCGGGCAGCGCGGCGAGCAGATCGCCGCGCGTCACCTCGAGCGCACGGGCTGGCGCGATCGTCGAGCGCAACTACCGCGTGCGCGAGGGCGAGATCGACCTGATCGCGCGGCGCGGCGATGTGCTCGCCTTCTGCGAGGTGAAGACGCTGGTCAGTCGCGCCAACCGCACGAGCGGTCCTGCGAACCCCGTCGAGTCGGTCGGGTACCGCAAGCAGGCGCGCGTGCGGCGCATGGCGCGGACCTGGCTCGCATCGCACGCGGGCACCGGCGCGGCCGACCTGCGCCTCGACGTGATCGGCGTGGTGCTCTCCCCGGCCGGCGAGCTGCTCCGCCTCGAGCACCTCGAGGGCGCGTTCTAGGCACCACGACCAGAACGAACCTTCGCGATCTGCATCCGAGGGGTGGATGCGAATGCGAAGTTCGAGGCGCTAGCGTCGATCGCGAGCTGCTGGTAGGCGATCGACTGGAAGGAGCGGCGGTGCAGGTCGCAGATGCCGCGCTCCGCGATGGCGGCGCGGTGCTCGGGCGTCGAGTAGCCCACGTTGGAGTGGAAGTGCCAGCCCGGCAGCTCCTCGGCGATGCGGCGCATGTAGCGGTCGCGCGTCACCTTGGCGACGACGGACGCGGCGGCGATCGCGGCGCTGCGCGCGTCGCCGTCGATGACGGCCTGTTGCGGGTGGCCGACATCGCCGACGCGGAACCCGTCGACCAGGCAGATGCATCCCGGCACGGCGACCCGCATCAGGGAGTCGCGCAGCGCGGCGAGGTTGGTGACGTGCAGGCCCCGCTCGTCGATCCCGCGCACGCAGCGCGACGTCACGGCGACGCGGACGGCGGTGCGCATCACGAGCGGGTAGAGCACCTCGCGCTGCTCCTCGTCGTGGACCTTGGAATCGTCCAGCCGCGTGAGCGCGCGGATCTCGCGCGTGGTCAGCCGCTCGTAGTCGAGCAGCACCGCGGCCGCGGCGAGCGGCCCGGCCAGGCTGCCGCGCCCGGCCTCGTCGGCGCCGGCCACGAACCGGTGGCCGAGCTCGCGGTCGAAACGGAACAGGCGCGCCGCGCCGTCCTTGCGACCGTCGCCGCTTCGGCGGCGGCTTCGACCCGGCCGTTAGAGGAGATCGCCGATGCGCTTGGGGGGCCAGTAGGTGGCGAAGGCCTGTCCGATGATCCACTTCTCGGGGACGGGACCCCAGAAGCGGCTGTCGTCGCTCGCCCCACGGTTGTCGCCCATCATAAAAAAGTGACCCGGCGGAATCTTGATGGCTTCCGGGAAATTGCAGGTTCCGGGTGCACACGGGCGGATGTACCGGCTCGTCCTGGAGCTTGCCGTTGACGACCGCGCGCCCGTCTCGCACCGAGATCGTGTCGCCCGGGATGGCGACGATCCGCTTGATGAAGTTCACGCTGTCCTTGCCGCCGCTTGGCTTGGAGCAGAGCTGGTTCTCGGTGTGCTCCGCGCCGCAGGTGTTGTCCTCGGCGCCCTCGGGCGGGTGGAACACGACCACATCGCCGCGGTCGGGGTCGCTGATGTGGTAGTTGACGCGGCTGACCAGCACGCGCTGGCCGACGTCGAGCGTGGGCTCCATCGACTCGCTCGGGAATGCGGTAGGGCTTGACCAGCACCGCCTGGATGCCGAGCGCGAGGCCGATCGCGAGCGCCACGATCACGATCAGCTCGACCAGAGAGTTCTCCCTGATGCGACGAATCACGGAGGCTGGCTGACGTTGCTCAAGCGGGCTGCTGCTCGCCCTCGTCGGCGGGCTTCGGCCGCGGCCGCGGGCTCCTCTGCGGCTGGCCGCCTCAGCCGCCGGCTCGGCGGCCTCGGCTCCGCCTCGGCCTCCGCGCTCGCGGCCGGCTCCTCGGCCACCGGCTCCTCGGCTGCGGCCTCCGTCAGTCGGGCTCGCCTCGCTCGGCTCGGCGGCCTCCGTCGGCTGCGGCTCCGCCTCGCCGCAGCGGCCTCCGCCGCGCCGTCGGCGGCCTCCGCAGCCGCCGCGCTCGGAGCGCCGATCACGCCGACCTCGTCGGGGCGGAAGTCGCGCATCTCGCGCAGGCGGGCGGCACGCCCGACCCGGCCGCGCAGGTAGTAGAGCTTGGCGCGGCGGACCTCGCCGCGGCCCATGACCTCGATGCGCTCGATCTTGGGCGAGTGCAGCGGGAAACGTGCGCTCCACGCCGACGCCGAACGACAGCTTGCGGACGGTGAAGGTGCGCCGCGATCCGCCGCCCTTCTGCTTCAGCACGATGCCCTCGAAGACCTGCGTGCGGCGGCGGGTGCCCTCGACGACCTGGAAGTGAACGCGCACCCGGTCTCCCACGCGGAAGTCCGGAATTGGGCGCACCTGCGGCGCTCGACGCTGTCGATCATCTCGGTCACGGCGAGTGAAAGAGCCGCCTCGGTGCGGCGGCTCCAGGGAGCAGGATCTTAACGACGGGCGGCCTGACTCGCTTGAGCGGAACGCCAGCGACGAACCTGCTCGTGGTGCCCGGACAGCAGCACGTCCGGCACCTCCCATCCGCGGTAGCTCGCCGGACGCGTGTAGTGCGGGTACTCGACCCCGCCCTCGAGCGCCGTGCTGAACGACTCCTCCACCGGCGCTGTGCTCGTCTCCGAGCGCGCCCGGCAGCTTGCGCAGCACCGAGTCCGAGACCACCATCGCGGCCAGCTCGCCGCCGGAGAGCACGTACGGGCCGACCGAGATCGCGTCGTTGCTGAGGTGCTCGCGCACCCGCTCGTCGATGCCCTCGTAGCGCCCGCACAGCAGCGTCAGCCGCTCGACCGCCGCCAGCTCGTCGGCGACGCCGTCGTCGAGCGGGCGCCCCGCCGGCGTCAGCACGACCACGCGCCGCGCGGCCAGCATCGCGCCGGTGTCCGGCCCGTACACGGCCTGCAGCGCCGCATCCACCACGTCCACGCGGATCACCATCCCGGCGCCGCCGCCGTAGGGCGTGTCGTCGACCTGGCCGTTCGGCGAGCGGCGTCGTGTCGCGGTAGTTGAAGAGGCGCAGCTCGTGGCCGAGGCGCAGCGCGTTGCGCACGTGGCGCTGGCGCTCGAACCAGCCGAACCATTCGGGGAACAGGGTGAAGACGTCAATCTGCATCGGAGCCTCACGAACGTCCATGTCTATGTCGATCCGCCGGGCGCCGACGTCGACCGACCGCACCGCATCGGCGACCAGCGGCACCAGCAGCTGGAGTCGGTTCGTCGCGCGCCACCTCGAGCACGTCCGCGGCGGGCAGCAGCAGCACGTCGCGCACGATGCCGACCGCGCGGGTGCCGTCGACGACCGCGCAGCCGACGAGGTCGTCCACCAGGAACTCCCCGTCCGGGAGCGCTCCCACCTCCGCGCGCGGCACCTCGATCGCCTCGCCGCGCAGCGGCCTCGGCGCCGGCGCGCCCGTCGGCCTCCTCCAGCTTCACGAGCGGGCGCTCCGCGGTCCCCTTGCGCCAGGCCACCTTCATCTCGCGCCCGCCGACAACCACACACCGGCCGGGATCGAGCAGCTCCAAGCCGGCTGGTCGGCTCCGCCACGGTGAATGCGCCCTCGGTTCCATGCGGCCGGCCGACGCGACCGATCCGCAGAGCGTCAGTCGACGATCTCGACGAGGACTCGCTTTTCCTCTTTGGTGCCACCGGCCTTCATGATCGCGCGCAGCGCCTTCGCGGTGCGGCCCTGGCGGCCGATCACCTTGCCGCGGTCCTCCTCGGCGACGACGAGCTCGAGCACGATCGTGTCGTCGTCCTCCTCGAACTCGTCCACCTCGACCTGGTCGGGATGGTCGACCAGCGTCTTGCGCGAGGAACTCGAGCAGCTCCTTCAGGCGGTGATCCCCTTTGCCTTCAGCAGCTTCTTGACCGTCCCGGACGGCTGGGCGCCCTTCTGGATCCAGGCCTTGATCTCGCTCCTCCGTCGAGGTCGATCGTCGACGGGTCGGTCTGCGGGTTGTAGTGGCCGAGCACCTCGATGAAGCGCCCGTCACGCGGGTGAGCGCTGGTCGGTCGCGACGACGCGCCAGATCGGGTTGTTGCGTGCGCCCACGCGCGTGAGCCTGATCCTTACTGCCAAGTCACACCTTTCGATCGTTCCGGGACGCTGGGAAGGATAGGGCAGTCGGGTCCTGGGACCCGGCTACCTGCCACCGCGCATCAGCTGGTCCATCGAGGGCATCTTGCCCTGCTGGAGCGAGCGCATCATCTTCTGCATCTGGCCGAACTGCTTGATCAGCTGGTTCACGGCCTGCACGCTGGTGCCCGAGCCCGCCGCGATCCGCTTGCGGCGCGAGCCGTCGATGATCTGCGGGTTGCGCCGCTCCGCGGTCGTCATCGAGGTCACGATCGCCTCGATGCGGTCCAGCTCGCGCTCGTCGACCTTCGCGTTCTTCAGCTGCTTCAGCTGGCCGAAGCCGGGCATCATGCCGATCAGGTTGCCGAGCGGGCCCATCTTGCGGATCTGCTTCATCTGGTCGAGGAAGTCGTCGAAGCCGAACTGCTGCTTGCGGATCTTGCGCTCGAGCTCCTGCGCCTGGTCGGCGTCGACGGTCTGCTCGGCCTTCTCGATGAACGTCAGCACGTCGCCCATGCCGAGGATGCGCGACGCCATGCGGTCGGGGTGGAACGGCTCGAACTCGGCGAGCTTCTCCCCGGTGGAGGCGTACATGATCGGCTTGCCGGTGACCGCCTTGATCGACAGCGCGGCGCCGCCGCGGGCGTCGCCGTCGAGCTTCGTCATCACGACGCCGTCGAACTGCGCGGTCTCGGCGAACTGCTCCGCGACGTTGACGGCGTCCTGCCCGGTCATCGCGTCGACGACGAGCAGCACGTTGTGCGGGCGCACCCGCTTGCTTGATGTCGGCCAGCTCCTTCATCAGGTCCTGGTCGATGTGCAGGCGGCCCGAGGTGTCGACGATCAGCACGTCCTGCTCGTCGCGGCGTCGCCTGGTCGAGCGCCCACTCGGCGATGTCGCGCGGGTCGCGGTCGGTGCCCTGCTCGTAGACGGTCGCGCCGGCCTGCGCGCCGACCTTCGCGAGCTGGTCGACGGCGGCCGGCCGGTACACGTCGCAGGCCGCCAGCGCGACGGTCTTGCCCTCGCGACTTCAGCAGGGTGGCGAGCTTGCCGCAGGCGGTCGTCTTGCCCGAGCCCTGGAGGCCGGCCATCAGGATCACGGTCGGCGCCTTCGGCGCGAATGCGATCTGCGCGAGCCGAGTCGCCCATCAGGGCCGTCAGCTCCTCGTTCACGATCTTCACGACCTGCTGGCCGGGGTTGAGGCTGTCCATCACCTCGCTGCCGAGCGCGCGCACCTTGACCGCGGCGGTGAAGCTGCTTCACGACCTTGAAGTTGACGTCGGCCTCCAGCAGCGCGAGGCGGATCTCCCGCATCGCCTTGTTGATGTCGTCCTCGTTCAGCTTGCCGCGCGAGCGGACGTCGGAGAGGACGGACTGGAGCTTTTCGGAGAGGGTGTCGAACACGGCCTACAAGGATAGGCCGCGCGCGGTGGTCCCTCGGGTGAGACACATCATGGGCGTACTACAACCGAAAAGCCGCGCACCCGGGTGATTCCCGGCGTCCCGGCGCCGGGCTAAATACCCAATTTCCAGTCTCCTATTTGCTATATTCGGCCGAACGCCCAGCCTCGGCTAGGAGATCGCATGGAGCCAGTGTCGGTGGATGCAAAGCCCAAGGGCCGAAAGGGGTCGCTCGAGAACCCCGAAGTCCTCGAGAACGTACCGGGGCACGTGATCCCGATCCTCGCGCGCGAGTTCGACGACTTCGACACCGAGGCGCACAAGTTCCTCGACGGGCAGACTCGCCGAGGACCAGTTCATCGGCTTCCGGCTCAAGCAGGGCGTCTACGGCCAGCGCCAGGAGGGCGTCCAGATGATCCGGGTGAAGCTGCCGTTCGGCGGCGTCAGCCCCGAGCAGATGGAGTCCTTCGCCGACCTCGCCGAGCTGTACACGCCCCTGAAGAAGGGCCACATCACGACGCGGCAGAACTTCCAGTTCCACCACATCCCGCTGTCGGACGCGGCGAAGGCGATCCGCATGATCGGCGAGACCGGGCTCTCCAGCCGCGAGGCGTGCGGCAACACCGTGCGCAACGTGACCGGCGACCCGTGGGCCGGCGTGTGCGAGGACGAGCTGTTCGACCCCACCCCCTACGTCGGCGCCTTCGTGCGCTACTTCGTGCGCAACGAGGTCTGCCAGCTGCTGCCGCGCAAGTTCAAGGTGGCGTTCACCGCCACCGACGAGGACCGCGCGATCACGAACATCCACGACCTCGGCTTCGTCCCGCGCATTCGCGAGATCGACGGCAAGGAGGTCAAGGGCTTCGAGATCCGCACCGGCGGCGGCACGTCGATCATGCCGCGGGTCGGCGCACCGTTCTGGGAGTTCGCCACGGTCGACGACGGCGAGTACCTGAAGATCTCCGAGGCCGTCCTGCGGATCTTCGACCGCCAGGAGCAGCTGCGCGCGAACCGCGCCCGCGCCCGCATCAAGTTCCTGATCGACAAGGTCGGCATCGAGGAGTTCCGGCGCATGGTCGACGAGGAGCTCAAGGGCGACTGGGTCAACGAGCGCGACTTCAACCCGGACCCGTTGCTGTTCGTCGACAACGAGCAGGCCAAGGCGCCCGCTCCCCCATCGGACTTCGGCAGCGCCAACGGCGACGCGAGCGAGTTTGCCGCGTTCGCCGCCTCGAACGTGCAGCCGCAGCGCCAGGCCGGCTTCTCCACGGTCGAGGTGAAGGTCACGCGCGGCGACCTCACGCCCGGAGCAGTTCCGCGGCCTCGCGCAGATCATGCGCGACTTCACGGGCGGCTACGCCCGCACCACGCGTGCACCAGAACTTCCTGCTGCGCTGGGTCCGCGACGAGAGCGTCTACGACGTGTGGCAGCGCCTCGCGGAGCTCGACCTGGGCGATGCCGGCGCACACCAGATCGCCGACGTCGTGAGCTGCCCCGGCACCGACAGCTGCAAGCTCGGCATCACGAGCTCCATGGGCCTCAACCAGGCCGTGCAGGAGCGCCTCGAGCAGATGCAGATCGACGACCCGCTGACGAAGCAGATCCACGTGAAGATGAGCGGCTGCCCGAACGGGTGCTCACAGCACCACATCGCGAACATCGGCTTCTACGGCGCGGCGATGAAGGTCGGCGGCCGGCAGCTGCCCGCCTACATCGCGCACCTCGGCGGCAACTACGAGGGCGGCGAGGTCATCATGGGCAAGCGGCTCAAGTCGCGCATCCCGGCAAAGCGCGTGCCGGACGCGGTCGAGCGCTGGGTGCGCCACTACGAGCAGAACCGCAACGACGGCGAGCAGTTCAACGCATTCGTCGAACGGGTCGGCTCGGACGAGTTCGAGGGACTCGTGAAGGACCTCTCGCTGCCCGGTCGAGTTCTCGCCCGAGCACATCACGCACTTCATCGATTGGAACCGCAAGGACCTCTACGAAGTCGTGCGTGGTGAGGGCGAGTGCGCGGTCTAGGCTTCGAGCAACGCGCGGGCGAAGTCGTCGGGGTCGAAGGGCCGCAGGTCCTCGAGGCCCTCGCCTATCCCGATCAGCTTCACGGGCAGCTCAAGCTCTTCGGCAATCGCAAGCGCGATGCCGCCCTTGGCGGTGCCGTCGAGCTTGGTGAGCACGATTCCCGTCACGTCGACGGTCTCGCGGAAGAGCTGAGCCTGACGTAGGCCGTTCTGGCCGGTGGTCGCGTCCACGGTCAGGAGGGTCTCGTGCGGGGCCCCCGGCATCTGCTTCTCGATCACGCGCCGCACCTTCGCCAGCTCCTCCATCAGCGGGACCTGGGTGTGCAGCCGCCCGGCGGTGTCCGCGATCACGACGTCGTGGCCGCGCGCCCGCGCCGCCTCGATCGCGTCGAACACCACGGCGCCCGGGTCGGACCCGGGGTTCGCGCGCACGATCTCCGACCCGGCCCGGCTGGCCCACTCGGTGAGCTGCTCCTGCGCGGCCGCGCGGTAGGTGTCCGCCGCGGCCATGATCACGGACAGGCCGGCCTCCTTCTGCAGGTGCCAGGCCATCTTCCCGATCGTCGTGGTCTTCCCCGTACCGTTCACGCCGACGGTCAGCAGCACGGACGGCTGGTGCGAGACGTCGATCCGGTCGTCGCCGACCGTGGCGACCTCGGTCAGCAGCTCGCGGAGGCGGCGCTCGAGGTCCTCGCCGCCGGCGAGGCTGCCGTCCAGAGCTTCGCTCTCGAGGCGCTCGACCACTTTGGCGGTCGTGCGGGCGCCCACGTCCGCGTAGATCAGGATCTCCTCGAGCCGCTCCCAGGTCTCGTCGTCGAGCGGGCCGCTGAAGGTCGCGCGCAGCTCGCCGCCGAGCGCCTCCCGCGACTTCGAGAGGTTCTCGCGCAGACGGCGGAAGAACCCGCGCTTCTGCTCCTCGGGCTCAGGGTCGGCAGCGGCGGCGGCGTTGCCGTTCGCCGTGATGAACACTTCCTGCCAGGTCTTGGCCATGGCGGGCGATTGTAGGGGCCGGCTAGTCCGGCACCCCGGCGGCCTCGGCGCAGAACGCTCGTAACGCATGCGCGAACTCGACATCGGTGCTCGGCTTCGTGGCGCACGTGATCGCGCGAGCGTCCGGGAACGCGGCGACGGCGTCCTCGAAACCTTCGTCCGTGAAGAGCAGGCAACCCTTGTGCCGGGCAAACAGCATCGGCTTATCGATCTGCGCGAGCCGCTCCCCGATGCGCTCGCCCTCGAACGTGCGCGTCTCCCAGAAGATCCGCTCGAGTTCCATCGGGACCCGCTGGAAGTAGTCGTCGACGAGGTCATGGCCGAAGCCGCCCTGACTGTCCTCGCCTCCCGTCATGAGGAAAAGCTGCCGCACGAACGTGCGTGGATCGGTGCGCATCAGGTGAAGGCACGCGCTGTGCACCTCGCGATTCACCGCGGGGCGCTCGCCCGTGAGTGAGTTGGACAACCGTGCATGCCCGATGGCGATTCCCAGCACCGCGTCCTTGGCCTCGACGGCGACGCGAGTGGCAGCGGCCGCGCCGAACTCGTCCGCGACGAGGAAGTACTCGTCCCAACCTCTGCGTCGTATCTCCTCGAGACCACGGCGGGAGACGGCCTCGGACCCGAAGTCGTCGACCGGGGGCTCATCGCCGACGCCGGGCGCATCGTAGGTTGCGACCTCGGCCCAGGGTCTCGAGCTCGCCCCGGATCAGCCACTCCAGCTCGGTGACCTGAGGGACGAGCAGCAGGCGCGGGCGCTCCATACCAGCAGATTACGCGGCGCGGACCTCGGCCTCGCCGGGCGTCTCGTCGCGCGCCAGCTTGCGCGACACGACCTTGGAGACGCCGTCGCCGCCCATGCTGACGCCGTACAGCACGTCCGCGGCCTCCATCGTGCGGCGCTGGTGCGTGATCACGATGAACTGGGCGCGCTCGGAGTACGCGCCCACGAGCTGCAGGAAACGGTCGATGTTGCTGTCGTCGAGCGCCGCCTCGACCTCGTCCAGGATGTAGAACGGGCACGGCCGCGCGAGGAACACCGCGAACATGAACGCGAGCGCGACGAGCGACTTCTCGCCGCCGGACAGCAGCGACAGCCGCTTCGTGTTCTTCCCGGCCGGCGTTACCTCGATCTCGATCCCTGGAACGTCCGCGTCAAAGGAGGAATCGCCGGACGCCGCCAAGGCGTCGTCCGGGTCTGCGTCAGGACCCGCTTGCTGTGCTCCCGCGGGCTCCGCCCCGAATACCGGTTCCTCGGCGCTGTCCTCGGCGCCCTCTCCCGCGAACACGGCCTTCGGACGGGGAATGCTGACGCGGCGCAGCCGGCCGGATCCGCCGGGGAACAGCCGGTCGATCACGTCCTCGAAGTTGCGGGCCGCGGCCTCGAACGTCTCCTCGAAGCTTTCGCGGATGCGACGGTCGGTCTCGCGGATCAGCCCGCGCAGCTCGGCCAGCGCCGACTCGAGGTCGGTGCGCTGCGTCTCGAGCTCCTCGACGTGCGCCAGCGCCTCCTCGTACTCGCGCTCGGCCAGCGGGTTGACCGGGCCGAGGCGCTCACGCCGGCGCTCCAGCCGCTCCAGCCGCGCGGCGAGCTCGGCGCGCTCTTCCTCCGAGAGGGCCTCCGCCGCCTGCTCCTCTGCGTCGCTGCCTGCGAGCCCCAACCGCTGCGTGAGCTCCGCGACCTCGGCCGCCACGAGCTGCTCGCGGTCGCGCACCTGCGCCACCCGCACCTCTTCCTGGGTGAGCGTCTCGCTCGCGTCGCGCAGGCGGCCCTGCAGCTCGTACTCGCGCCGCGCCAGCTCGCGCAGTTCGGCGGCGAAGCCCTCGCTGCGGGCCTCGTCGGCGCTCAGCTCCCGGTCGAAGCGCGCGCGCCACGACTCGGCTGCCGCGAGCGCGTCCCGCAGCGACCGCGTGAGGCGCTCGACGTGTGGCAGCACTTCGCGATCCTGCTGGAGGGAGCGCTCCAGCGCGTCCACGCGCGCCACCCGCTCGCGATGCTCGTGCTCCAGCCGGTCCGCGACGCGGCGCTCGGCGGCGAGCTCGGCCGTCACCTGTGCGCGGCGGGCGTCGTCGGGCCCCGAGGCATGCTGTCGGCGCTGGTCGGCGAGCCATGTCAGGCGCCGCTCCTCCTCCTCGGCCTGCTGCTGTTCGCGGCGCAGGTCGCGCAGCCGGGCCTCGACGCCGTCGCGGCGCTCCTCGGCGCGCTGCAGGGCGGTGGCGACCTCGCGCGCGCCCTCCCGCGCCTGCTCGAGCTCGGCGTCCACGCGCCCCAGCTCGCGCTCGAGGTCGGCGAACCGGTTGCGGGCGGCGAGGTCACGGCCGCCGGCGCCCAGCGGGAGCCGGCGCACCTCGCCCAGACGCGACTCGTAGGCCAGTCCCTCGCGCGTCACGGCGATGCCGCGGAAGTCCTCCGGAAGGTCGTCGATGCGCTCCACGATCCAGGCCGCCCCGAGCAGCGCGCCCACGAGGTCGGCGACCTCGGGTGCAGGCCGCACCCGGGCAAGGAGCCGCTCGGCCCCGGCGACGGGCGCCGCGTCCGCGCTCGTCGCGCCGAAGGCCCGCCGCACGAGCGCACGGCCGCCCTCGGCTCCGAGCGCCGATACCTCGCTCGCGCCCTCGGCCAGGCTCGACACGACGCGCGCGCGCAGCAGGCCGCCGAGCGCGGCCGAGACCGCGGCCTCGTAGCCCGGTTCCACGTCGAGTCGCGCGGCCAGCGACTCGGCGCCGCCGTCCTGCTGTGCGAGCCGCGCCCGCTCACGCGCCTCTTCGAGGCGCTCGGCGACGGCGCCCCGCGCGCCGGCGGCCAGCTCCGAGAACTCGGTTGCGGCCTGACGGCGCCCGCGCGCCTCGGCGACCTCGGCCTCGGCGGTCTCCAGCTCGGCGTTCGCGGCCTCGCCGGCGGCGCCGAGCTCCGCGACACGGCGCTGTGCCTCTGCGCGCTCGGATTCGAGGCCGGCCAGCTCGGCGTCGAGGCGGGAGGCGCGCTCGCGCTCCAGCCGCTCGAGCTCGGCCTCCAGCTCGCCCAGGCGCGCGGTGCCGGTGTCGCCCTCCCGCTCGACCTGTTCGCGCAGCGGCACGAGCGCGCGCTCGGAGCGCTCGACGCGCCCGCGCAGCCCCTCGCCGCCGCGCTCGACCGACTCGAGCCGCAGGGTGATGCGGTCCACGGCGGAGCGGGAGCCGAACGCGCGGGTCGCAAGCTGCTCGCGTTCGCGCCCATGCTCGGCGAGGCGGCGCTCGGCCTCCTCGCGCGCGCGCCCGACGCCCTGCAGCTCGGTGTCGATGCCGTCCCGCGCTGCGCGTGCCGCTCCGGCAGCCCCTGTGACCACCTCGAGCTCCGCACGCGCGATGCGCAGGTCGTCCGCGACGAGGCTCGCACGCGTCTCGAGCGACTGCCGCTCGAGGCGCGTGTGCAGCTCGGCCGCCTCCGCCTGGCGCTTCAGCGGGCGCAGGTGCGATCGCGCCTCGCGCTCGACGTCGAGGGCACGGTCGAGGTTGTCCTGGGTGCGGGCGAGCTTCAGCTGCGCGCGGTGGCGGCGCTTGCGGTGCTTGGTGAGGCCGGCCGCCTCTTCGATCAGCGCGGTGCGATCGACCGGCTTGGAGTTGACGATCGACTCGACCCGGCCCTGGCTGATGACCGAGTGCATCTCCTTGCCGAGGCCGGTGTCGGAGAGCACCTCGAGCACGTCGACCAGCCGGCAGCGCGCGCCGTTCAGGCGATAGACGCCCTCGCCCGAGCGGTCGATGTGCCGCGAGATCGAGATCTCGGCGAAGTCGGAGTCGAGGCGGCCGTCGGAGTTGTCGATCACGACCTCCACCTCGGCCGCGCTGCGGCCCTTGACGCCGTGGCCGCCGGCGAAGATCACGTCCTGCATCGTCTGTCCGCGCACGGCCAGCGGGCTCTGCTCGCCGAGCGCCCACAGCACGGCGTCCGTGATGTTGGACTTGCCGCTGCCGTTGGGGCCCACGACGACGCTCACGCCCGGCCCGAAGTCGAGCCGCGTGCGATCCGGGAAGGACTTGAAGCCCTTCAGCGTGAGCGATCTCAGATACACGAGTACACCTTCTCTAACTCTGCTCCGGAGCCTCTTCGGATTCGAGCTGTTCGAGCGCCGTGCGCGCCGCCTCCTGCTCGGAGTCCTTCTTCGAACGGCCGCTGCCCGATCCCAGCGGGCGGCCGTCGACCTCGGCCGACGGTCTCGAACATCCGGTCGTGCGGCGGCCCCTCCTCGGACACGACCCGGTAGGTGACCACCTCGCCGCGGCGCGCAAGGCGCTCCTGCAGCTCGCTCTTGAAGTCGTACAGGTTCGCGATCGCGAACTCGATCTGCGGCTCGAACGCCTCGGCGACCGCCTCGGCCGTGCGCTCGAACCCGTACTCCAGGAAACATGCGCCGATCCCCGCCTCGACCGCCTCCGCCAGCACGCTCTCGGCGGCCGTCAGCCGTTCGACCTGGTGCTCGTAGCCGGCCGGGGCGGCGGCGCGCATGCGCTCCGGCACGCCGGTCACCCGCGCGATGTCCACGCACGAGCGGCGGCTCACCGTCTGGGCGCGGATCTTGGTCAAGCGGCCCGCGGTGGAGCGCGGGAAGCGCGGGAACAGGGCCCGCGAGACCGCGATGCTCAAGACGCTGTCCCCGAGGAACGCGAGACGCTCGTACGACTGCGCGCGGTCGCCCACCCACGAGGAGTGTGAGAAGGCCTGGTGCGCGAGGCTCTCGGGCAGCTCGTCGAATAGGGCAAGAAGTCTCAGACCGTGCGTTATGAAGTCGGGTTGACGGAAGCCTGTGCCAGCACGAAGTCGACCGCCTGGCCGACGGTCTTGATCCGCTCTGCCTGGTCCTCGGCCATGCGGATGCCGTAGCGGTCCTCGAGCTCCACGACCAGTTCGACGAGGTCGAGCGAGTCCGCCTCCAGGTCCTCCTTGAACCGGCTCGGCTCCGCGATCGTGGATGCGTCGATACCAAGCTCCTCCGAGAGGTGAGAGCGGATCCTTTCCAACACCTCTGCGCGGGTCGGGGCCATCAGGACGACGCGCACGCTATCAGCGGGAACGGACGCGGGATCCGGCTCTGGGCCGCCCTGTCCGCGGGTCACGCCGGCGGCCTCCAGGGCCGCGCCGGTGCGGGCCGTGACCTGCTCCTCCACCCCGCGCTCGGCCAGCGCGATGGCGCTCGCGATCGCACGCCTGCTGGAGGAGCCGTGGCACACGATCGCGAGGCCCCGCAGGCCCAGCAGCCAGGCGCCGCCGACGGACTCCGGGTCGAGGCGCTCGCGCAGCTCGCCGAGCCTCGATCTGATCAGCAGGCCGCCGAGCTTGGACGTCGTGCCCGCGCGGATCGCGTCGCGGATCGCGCCCACCACCGTGCGGGTGGTTCCCTCCATCAGCTTCAGCGCGATGTTGCCCGTGAAGCCGTCGGTGACGACCACGTCCGCCGCTCCCGAGACGAGCCCGTTCCCCTCGACGTTGCCGGCGAACTCGAACGGCGGCTGCGCGAGCGCGGCCAGGCGCGCGTGCGCGTCGGCGACTCCCGGCGTTCCCTTCTCCGGCTCCTCGCCCACGTTCAGCAGCACCGACCCGCGGTCGCGTCACGCCCATCACGCCCTCCATGAACGCGGCGCCCATGAAGGCGAACTGCACGAGCTGCTCGGGCCGGACCTCGACGGTCGCGCCCACGTCGAGCAGCAGGGTCGGCCGGCCGGGCACCGGCAGCAGCACCGCGAGGCCCGGGCGGTAGACGCCGCGCATGCGCTTGATCTCGAGCAGCCCGGCGGCCAGCGTCGCGCCCGTCGACCCGGCGCTCACGAGCGCGTCGGCGCGGCCCTCGGCGACGGCCCTCGCGGCCTGCACGATCGATGCGTCCGGCTTGGCGCGCGCAGCCCTGGCGGGATCCTCGGAGTTGGAGATCGCGACCGGGGCGTCGACGAGCTGCACGGCGTCGCCGCTGCCCTCGAGCTCGGAGCGCAGCTCGGCCGGCCCGAACACGATGCAGCGCGTTCCGCCCGACGCCGCCGCCCGTACGCCCGCCGCGACCTCGTGTGGGCCCAGGTCGGCGCCGAGCGCGTCTACCGCGACGACTGCGACGGCCCCTCCTCGGAGGAGGCGCGTTCGGTGACGACCTGCCGGCCGTCGTAGTAGCCGCACTCCGGGCATACCCGGTGCGGGAGGCGCGGGGAATGGCACTGGGGGCACGCGTTCACCGTGGGCTTGCGCCGCCTTGTGCTGGGAGCGGCGCTTGTTGGTGCGCGAGTGCGACTGTTTTTGCTTGGGGACGGCCATCGGCTGCAAGAGGTTAGCGGACCGACCGCGAGGCCCCGCGGGACACCGACTGGTGAATCAGGGCCCCTATGGGGTCCTCAATTCACCAGCCGGGCCTAATCCGCCGTGGCCTGGCGGGCGAGCTGGTGGCGGATGCGGTCGCGCAGCTCCGCGAAGCGCAGGGCCTCGTAGACGATCAGCACGGTGAGCACGGCGGCGAGCGCTGCCACGAGCACCAGTGCGGGGATCTCCACGGCCAGCGGGAGCAGCGCGACGAGCAGGACAGCGCACAGCAGGCGCTGTTTGTTCAGCGTGTGGATGTTGCGCCAGCGAAACGCGACGTGCGCGAGCAGGTAGAGCGCCGTGCCTCCGAGCAGCGCCACGGCCGGCACCAGCTTCAACGGGTCGTCGACGTTGCCGAGCGTCTTCTTCAGTCCCAGCGCCAGCAGGATGATCCCGGCCACCATCGGTAGGTGCAGGAAGGAGTACGAGTCGCGCGCTATGCGGTTCTGCTCCTCTCCCACAGCCGCCCGCGACAGCCGCCGCTCCGCGACCAGCGCCACCACGTCGAAGTACAGCCACCACAGCGCGGCTGCCACCACGACGCCGAGCACGGCGGCCGCCACCACGCCGGCGTCCACGCCGATCTCGGCGCCCGCACCGATCGCGACGATGGATTCGCCCAGCGCGATGATCACGATCAGGCCGTGGCGCTCGGCGAAGTGGCCGGGAACCAGCTTCCAGCCCTCCACGCCGAACAGCATCGGGCCCGCCATGTCGAGCGCGAGCGCGAGCGCCCACAGTGCCTCCTGCAACCCGGTGTCGGCGAATGCGCCGCCCACGAGCAGCGCGACGCTCAGCGTGGTGCTGCCGACCAGGCCGGTGATCACGGAGTGGCGCAGCGCCGGCTCGTCGCGGCTCGCAACCAGAAAGAGCGCGATCTGGCCGTAGCGCACGACGCCGTATGCACAGGCGAACAGGAGCGCCTCGTCGCCGAAGGCGTGTGGGATGCACAGGGCGACGACGAGCAGGCCCGGCCATCGCCGCGAAGATCACGAGCCGCACCGATGCCCTCCTCGGGCTCGACGACGCTGGTCAGCCACGCGTAGCCGGTCCACGCCCACCACATCAGGGCGAGGATCAGCAGGCCTTGCGCGATGCCCTCCCAAGTCGGGATTCGCCGCCATCAACGCGGTGCACTGCGTGAGCGCGAGCACGAACACCAGGTCGAAGAACAGCTCGAGCGGCGTCACCCGCTCCTCCTCGCGCAGCACGGCCGTGACGCGGCGGGAGCGTTCCGGCGTGGCCGTCGTCAGCGTTCAGCCCAGTTTCAGATCGCGCAGCTTCGCCCAGCGCGGGTCGGTGCCCTCCGCGTGGCGGTGCTCGTCGGGGTCGGCCTCGTTGAGGTTCGCCCCGCACACCGAGCACAGGCCGAGGCACTCCTCGCGGCAGACGATCTGCGCGGGCATCGCGAGCACGAGCGCGTCGCGCGACCATGTCGCGAGGTCCACGACGGCGCCCTCGAAGTACGGGCTGTGGAGCTCCTCGACGTCGCCGGGCTGGTCGATCTCGCGCGCGTCCACGCTCAGCACCGGCATCGCCTCCGCCATGCAGCGCATGCACGCGCCCTCCAGCGGGGCGTCGAAGCGCAGGCGCAGCGCGTACCCGCCGGACACCGTGCGCGACACGTCGAGCTGGGTGTCCACCGTCCCGCCGTCGACCGTGTAGCGCTGGCCGGCGAGCGTCAGCGGCTCGATGCGCACCTCGGTGTCGACCCGCCGGCCCTCGCCGGGACGCAGGTGCAGCGTCTCGAGGTCGATCAGGTCCGCAAGCGGCGGCATGCCGCCATGTTAGCCCGGGGTGGGCTAGGTTCCGGCGCGCCGCAGGGAGCGCATCGAGAGCGTGACCATCAGCGCCGCGAGCCCCGCCAGCGAGAGCAGCCCGGGCCACGTATCGGCCCACGTCACCTCGCCCACGAACCCCTGTCGCACCGCCTCCAGGATCTGCGTCACCGGGTTGAGCTTGGCGACCGTGTAGAGCCAGCCCGTGAGCAGCGCCTGGGGTGCATAGGCCGTGGTGAACAGGACGGCCATGAAGACGCCCGCCTGCATCAGCGGCGCGGCCGCCTGGGTCTTGAAGCGCATCGCGATGATCACTCCGTAGCAAGCGGCGACCGCCGCGAAGCAGGCGGCGAAGAACAGCGCGAGCATGAGCCCGTCCACTCCGGGGAAGCTCACCCCGAGCGAGAGGCCGACGATCATCAGGAGCGTGATCGGCATCAGCACGCGCAGGCTGGCCGACAGCACGGTGCCGGCCAGCAGCACTCCCCGCGGCGCCGGCGACGCGAGCAGGCGGTCGAACCAGCCCAGCTCGATGTCGCGCGCCAGGTTCACGCCGGTGGCGGCGCCGGTGAACGCCGCACCCTGGAGGAACCCCACCGGCAGGATGAAGTTGATGTAGTCGTCCGTCGCGAACCCGGGCAGATGCGTGAGGCTCCCGAACACGGCGGTCAGGCCGACCATGAATATGGAGGGCGCGAGCACGCCCGGGATGGCGGCGCCCGGAACGCGCGCGATCTCGTTGATCCCGCGGCGCATCAGCGACCAGGTCGTGCGGGCGTCGTAGGCGATGCCGGTCATGCCGGTCATGCGTTCCTGATCCTCGAGCGCAGGCCCCACACGCACAGCGCCGAGCCGATCCCCGCGACGATCGCGATGCCCCCGAGCGCCTTCAGCGTCGGGCCCAGCGAGAGGTCGGAGATGATCGGATCCCGCAGGCCGTCCGCGATCAGGCTGAGCGGGTTCCACTCGGCGATCGTCTTGGCCGGCTCCAGCAGCAGCGCTTCGGGGAAGAAGGCCGACGACAGGAAGAGGATCACGAACACGAGCGGGAAGACGCCCTGTGCGGTGCTCGCGCTCTTGGCCTTCAACGCGAGCGCCGCGCCCAGCGTCCCGAACGCCGTCGCGTTCAGCACCACGAGCACGATCACGACCAGGGCTCCGGCGACGCCGCCCGCGATGTGAGCGCCGAACACGAGTCCGATGCGCCAGGAACCAGACGGCCGAGATGGCTCCCATCACGGACGGTCGCGGCGAGCCGTCCCAGCACGAACGACGCGCGTGCGATCGGAGCCGCGAACAGGCGGTCGATGAAGCCGATCTCGATGTCGAGCGCGAGCGCGATCGCCGCGCTCGACCCCGGCGAGCATCGTGCGACTGCAGCATCGCGCCGGCGAGCTGGAAGTCGAGGAACCCGTGCACCTTCGGGAAACTGCGGCAGGTCGACGGCGCTGCCCGCACCGCCGGTGTTCACCGCGAGGAACAGCGACGGGAAGATGATGATCGGCGCCAGGAACTGCGGCCGGCGGAACGCCTGCCTGACGGAGCGCCGCCCGAGCTCCATGACGACCCGGCCCTCGTTCCGGAGTCTTGCCACCAGGCCGGGCGCCGGCAGCCGCGCGGTCGCGGCGCTCACGCCGAGACCGGCTCGTCGGCGGGCTGCGGCTGCTCCTCCTCGGCGCCCTCGAGGTGGCGCCCCGTCTTCTCGACGAACACGTCGTCGAGCGTCGGCTGCACCAGCTCGAGTGCCTCGACGCACAGCCCCGCGTCGTCGAGCGCGCGCACGATCGGTGCGATGTCCGAGGCGCCCTGGGCCAGGCCGACCATCACGGTTCCATCGCGGCGCGGCATCGGGTCTCCGAAGCGCGCGAGGATCTCCTCGGCCGCGTCTGAGCCGCCGTCCGCGATCACCAGTTCGAGATGCGACTGTCCGATCTGGGCCTTCAAGGTGGCCGGCGTGCCCTCCGCCGCCATCTTGCCCTCGTCGATGATCCCCACGCGGTCGGCGAGCTGGTCCGCCTCCTCCAGGTACTGGGTGGTGAGGAAGACGGTGGTGCCCTCGTCGTTGAGGCGGCGCACCTCGTCCCAGATCGCGATGCGGCTGACGGGGTCGAGTCCGGTGGTGGGCTCGTCGAGGAACAGGACCTTGGGGTCGTGCACGAGCGCGGTCGCGAGGTCGAGCCGGCGCCGCATCCCGCCTGAATAGGTGCCGACGCGCCGATCCGCGGCGTCCGCCAGGCCCACGCGCGTCAGCAGCGCATCGCCCCGGCTGGTCGCCAGGTCGCCGGAAAGCCCGTGCAGGGTGGCCTGTAGGTGCATCAGCTCCCGCCCGGTCATGAGCGGGTCGAGCGCGGCCTCCTGGAGCGCGACGCCGATCGCGCGCCGCACGCTGGGCGCGTCGCGCACGACGTCGTAGCCGGCCACGTGCGCGGTGCCCCCGCTCGGGGTGAGCAGCGTGACGAGCATTCGCACGGTGGTCGTCTTGCCTGCGCCGTTCGGGCCCAGGAAGGCGTAGATCTCCCCCTCGGAGACCTCCAGGTCGATTCCCGCCACCGCCAGCACTCCTCCGGCGTAGCGGCGCTCGAGCCCGCGTACCTCGATCGCAGCCACGGGCGAATGCTAGACGGTGGCCGGCGGCGCCCCTGTGCGAGGCGTCACCATCCGGTGCGCGAGCGGCTCGGTACTGCTAGCCGACTTCGGCGGGCTCTTGCTCGCGGCCGGCGAGCCGGTCGCGCCCGCGCTGCACGGCGGCGAGGAACTTCTGCAGGTTGACCTCGAGCGTGTTCAGGATCTCGTCGGCGTAGTCCTCCGCGCCGAGGCGGATCTCCCGCGCCCGCGTGTTGGCGTCCTCGACGATCTCCTCGGCCGCGCGCTCGGCCTGGAGCGTGATCTCCTCCTGGGAGACGAGCCGGACCTGCTGGTCGCGCGCCTCCTTGAGGATGCGCTCGGACTCGCGCTTGGCTTCGGCCAGCATCTCCTGGCGCTCTTTCACGATCCACCGCGCCTGCTTGATCTCCTCGGGGATCGTGGCCCGCATCTGGTCGAGCAGGTCGTAGATCTCCTCGCGATCCACGCGCACCTGATCGGTCAGGGGCACGGGCTTGGCGTTGTGCACCAGGTCGTCGAGCTTGTCTATCAGTACGAGAACGTCCACTTTGGGGCCTCCAGGCCGAGCTAGAAGATTACGTCCTTGTCTTCGAAATGTCTCCTACTTGCTGCCCCTTGACAAGCGATCGTGCAATGCCTGTGCGACGCCATCCGGCACGAGATCCTCGATGCTCGCTCCGAACGTCGCCAGCTCCCGCACCCCGGTTGAGCGAAGGAAGCTGTACTGAGGAGAAGCCATCAGGTACATGCTCTCGATGTCGTCCGCCAGTCTCCGGTTGAGCTGGTTCATCTCGAACTCGTATTCGAAGTCCGAGATCGCCCTCAGCCCTTTGACCAGCGCACGCGCACCGTGCTTGCGGGCAAAATCGACGAGCAGCGTATCAAAGACATCGATTTCGACGTTGGGCAGTTTTTCCGTGGCTTGCAGGAGAAAACCCTTCCGCTCATCGGCTGTGAACAGCGTCTGGGACTTCCGCAGCGGCTGGTCCACGACGCCCACGATCACGCGCTCGAAGATGTGCGACGCGCGCTCGATGATGTCGAGGTGCCCGTTGGTGACCGGGTCGTAGGACCCGGGGCAGACCGCGACGCGTCCGTCGGTGCTCATCTCAGCCGGCCGCGTGGACCGCGATCAGGGTGTCGCCGTACCGCCGCTCGGTGAGCAGCGGCAGGTCCAGCCGCAGTGGATGTTTGACAGAGCTTTCGCACACGATGCGTGCCCCGGCAGCCAGCACCGGAGCCAGAAGCGGCCCGAGCGTCTGCTCGAGCCGGGGCGCGAGTCTATATGGCGGATCGAGGAGGACCAAGTCCCACCGATCCCCGTGGCGGGCGGCGCCCCGCATGAAGGACAGGGCGTCCGCCCGGAAGACGCGTGCCTCCAAGACCGAGCCGCTCGAGGTTGTCCCGCACGGCTCGCAGGGCGGCCGGGTCGGAATCCACGAACGTCGCCTCCGCCGCGCCGCGGGAGAGGGCCTCGATGCCGAGCGCGCCGGAGCCGGCGTAGAGGTCGAGGACGCGCAGGCCCGCGACCGGGCCCAGGATGCTGAAGAGCGCCTCCCGCACGCGGTCCGCGGTCGGCCGCGTGCCGGCGCGGCGCGGAGCCGTCAGGCGCTGGCCGCGGTGCTCCCCGGCGACGACCCTCACCCATCCACCCTCAGGCAGCGATCGGCTCGACCTCGAGCGCGCCGAAGCGCCGGTCGAGCGTCCACCGCAGGACCGCGTACTCGTCGCTCCCCAGAGCGGGGTCCTCGCCCAGCAGCGTCGATCGACCATGCGCGCGCCAGCTCGAGCAGCGCGGAGTCCTCGGGCAGCCGCGCGACGCGGAACTCCGGCAGTCCGTGCTGGCGCGTGCCGAACACGTCGCCCTCGCCGCGCAGCGTGAGGTCGACCTCGGCGAGCTTGAAGCCGTCGCGCTCGGCCGCGACCGCGTCGAGCCGCCGCCGCGACAGCTCGGAGCGGGCGTCGGAGAAGAGCAGGCAGTACGACTCGTGCTGCCCGCGGCCCACGCGGCCGCGCAGCTGGTGCAGCTGCGAGATGCCGTAGCGGTCGGCCTCCTCGATCACGATCACGGAGGCGTTGGCGACGTCGATGCCGACCTCGATCACGCTGGTCGCCACGAGCACGTCGACGGCGCCCGCGGCGAACCGGCCCATCACCTCGCGCTTCTGGCGCGCCGGCATCTGGCCGTGCATCACCTCGACGTTGAAGTCGGCGAACTCCGTGCGGGCGAGGCGCTCGCCCTCCGCCGTGGCGGCGCGGGCCTGCAGTGCCTCGGACTCCTCCACGAGCGGGCAGACGACATAGCACTGCCGGCCCTCGCGCAAACGCTCGCGGATGAACTCGTATGCGCCGTCGCGCTTGTGCTCCGGAACGACCCAGGTCTTCACCGGCCGGCGGCCCTTGGGCAGCTCGCGCAGCGTGGTCGTGTCGAGATCGCCGTACAGCGTGAGCGAGAGCGTGCGCGGGATCGGCGTCGCGGTCAGGTGCAGCAGGTGCGGCGACAGACCCCCGCGCGCCTTGCGGTCGAGCGCGGTGCGCTGTTGCACGCCGAAGCGGTGCTGTTCGTCGACCACGGCCAGCGCGAGGCGGTCGAACTCGACGGCATCCTGGATCAACGCGTGCGTCCCGACCAGCAGGCGCAGCTCGCCGGTGCGCAGGCGCTCCATCACGTCGGCGCCGCTCACGCGCGGGCGTCGAGCCGGTCAGGAGTCCGACCGGCGGGCCCAGCCGCGTCGCGTCCTGGCCGGCGAACAGCCCGTCGCCGATCAGCGCCTGGATCGTGGCGAAGTGCTGCTCGGCGAGCGTCTCGGTCGGCGCCATCAGCGCGGCCTGCATGCCGCCCTCCGCGACCCGCAGCATCGCGTACAGCGCGACCACCGTCTTGCCGGAGCCGACCTCGCCCATCAGCAGGCGCTGCATCGGCCCGCCGCCCGCGAGGTCGCCGTCGATCTCCTCGACCGCGCGCTGCTGCCCGTCGGTGAGGGTGAACGGCAGGGAGCCGAGCCAGCTGCGCACGAGGTCGCCGGGCGGCGCGACCGCCTCCGCCTCCCCCACCTCGCGGCGCGTGCGGCGGCGCATCACGAGCGCCAGCTGGAACAGGAACAGCTCCTCGAGCGCGAGCCGCCGGCGGGCGACGGGCACCTCGTCGAGCATCTCGGGCCAGTGGGCGGCGGACAGCGCGTCTTCCCGGGACGGCAGGCCGGCGCGCGCACGGAGCCGCGCCGGCAGCGGCTCGACCGCGTGGCGCTGGAGGCCGCGCAGGCCCCAGGCAAGCTCGCGGATGCGGCGCGCGGACAGTCCCTCGGTGGCCGGGTACACCGGCACCAGGCCCGTGGTGTGGCGCCCCAGCCCCTGATCGGACCCGCGCTGGATCTCGTGCTCGGCGACGCGGAAGGTCGGGCCGCCGCGCCCCGCCTCGAGCCGGCCCCGCAGCAACAGCCGCCACCCCTTCCTTGAGCTGATCGGCGAGGTATGCCTGGTTGAACCACACGGCCTTGATGGGGCCCGTGTCGTCGGCGACCTGGCACCTCGAGGATGGTCAGGCGGCGCCTGCGCGTGGGGCGCACGCGGCAGTTGCGGACCTCGACCGCGATCGTCGCCTCCTCCCCGATCGCGAGCTGCGGCCACCGTGCGCGTGTGCTCGTAGTCGCGGTGGTCGAACGGCAGGTGCTCCAGCACGTCGCCGACCTGCTCGATGCCGAGCTTCGCGAAGTTGCGCGCGGCTGCGGGCCCGATCCCCTCGAGGGAGGTGAGCGGCACGGTCAGCAGGCTCGGCCGGGGCGACGAGACCGGGGCCGCGAGCAGCGCCTCGCGGGTCTGCGCGGCGCCGCTGCCGAAAGCCCGGGGCGGCGCTATTGCTTGCTTGGCCATGCGCCTCAGATTAAGCGCGGACGAGGTCGGCCTCGCCGGAGGTCACTCCGCCGCGATCAGCCACCAGTAGTGCGGCTGCCCGCCGTCGTGGAGCTCCAGCTCCACTCCGCCCGGCGCGAGCGCTTCGATCGCGGCCGGATCGAGCGGGGCGTCGGCGCCGCACACGCAGGTGATGATCTCGCGGCCCTGCGCAAGCCGCTCGAGCACGCCCACCAGCGTTTGCTGCGGCTCCCCCCACACGACGATCTGCTCGTCGACGAAGCCGACTGCGTCGCCCTGTGCGAACCGGCCCTGCTTGTCGTCGCGCGCGGCGGGTGCGACGGCTCCCGTCGCCAGGTCAGCGAGCGCGCTGCGCAGGCGATGCGCGTTCTCCTCCAGCCCGAGGTCCGGGTCGTGCTCGACCAGGCACGCGAGGCCCGCCTGCGGCCAGCGCGAGTCGACGACGGCCACCTCTTTCTCCGACAGCTCCGCGGCGCGCTCGGCGGCGAGGATCACGTTGCCGCTGTTGGGCAGCACGACCACCTCGGGAGCGGCGACCTCGTGGATGCCGGCGAGGATCTCGAACGTGCTCGGGTTGAGCGTGGGACCGCCCTCCACGACGTACGCCCCGAGCTGCTCGTACAGGCGGCGCATACCTGCGCCGGCGGCGACCGCGACGACGCCGCACGTCACCTGCTGCGCCGGGCCGGAGTGATCGCCCGCAAGCCGCGCCGCGCGCTGCTCCTCCTGCTCGTGCATGTCAGCCACGTCCAGCCGCTCGACGGTCCCGATCCGGTCGAACACGGCGACCGCGCGCTCGGGCTCGTCCGTGTGGACGTGAACGCGCAAGGTCGCGCGGTCGCCGACCACCAGCACCGAGTCGCCGATCTCTTCGAGTGTGGGAACGTGTGTGCGCCCGGCGGGAAGGTCGGTGCCGAGCACGACGAAGTTGGTGCAGTAGCGGAAGCGGCTCGACTCGTGATGATGCTCGTGCTGGGGCACCGCGACGTCGTAGTGCGCCACCTCCGGCAGGTCGGCCTCCGCGCCCCGCAGGGCAGCGAGCGCGCCGGCGATCAGCAGGGTCATGCCGTAGCCGCCGGCGTCCACGACGCCGTGCTCGCGCAGCACGGGAAGCAGCTCGGGCCCGTGCTCGACGGACTCCTGCGCGGCCTGCAGGGCCTGCTCGAGCACCGCCGCCAGCATCGCATTCTGCTCCTCGTCGGTCGCGTCGGCGGCGAGGCGCGTCTTCGGCATGTGCGCGAGCTCGGTCGCGACCCGGTGCGCCATCTCGCGGACCACGGTGATCATCGTGCCCTCCGCGGGGTCGCGCACCGACGAGTACGCGGCGTCGGCCGCCCGCGCAAGCGCTGCCGACACCAGCACCGGATCGACCAGCTCACCCGGCCGGCTCGACAGCTCCTCGGCGGCGCCGCGCACCACCTGCGAGAGGATCACGCCGCTGTTGCCGCGCGCGCCCAGCAGGGCGGCGCGGGCGACGGCCTTCACGATCACGTCGCGGCCGATCGTGTCCACGGGTTGTCCATTGAGCCGGTCCAGCTCGTCCATCACCGCGCGCAGCGTCTGCGCCATGTTGTCCCCCGTGTCGCCGTCGGCCACCGGGAACACGTTCAGGTCGTTGATCTCCTGACGGCGCGCCTCGAGCTGCGCGCACGCGGCGGCGACCACTTTGCGGAATCGCTCTATGGAGGGATCGGCCAAAAGAACCGACCGGCTGGCTTAAAGCGCCTTTGCCACCTTGCCGGCCTTCAGGCAGCGGGTGCACACGTAGACGCGGTGGCGATGGCCACCCTCGTCGATCCGCACCTTCTGGAGGTTGGGGTTGAAGCGTCGCTTGCTTGCGACCATCGAGTGACTGCGGCTGTGCCCGAACGCCGGGCCCTTGCCGCATACGTGACATACCTTGGGCATCCGCGGAAGTGTAGACCCTTGGTGTTACGGCCTCAGCTGGAGCGCAGGCCCGCGGCCAGCCGGGCCATCTGGACCGTCGCCAGCGCGGCGTTGTAGCCCGTATCCCGCTTGTCACCGCCGGTGCGGGCCAGCGCCTGGTCCATGCTCGTCGACCGTCAGCACCCCGAAGGCGCAGGGCACGCCGGTGTCCAGCTGGGTACGGCTGCGATCCCGTAAGTCGCGCCCTCGCAGACCTAGTCGTAGTGGTCGGTCTCGCCCGCGGATCACCGCGCCGAGGCAGGCGACGCCCGCGTAGCGGCCGGTCTCGGCGCATGTCTTGGCGGCGAACGGCAGCTCGAACGCGCCCGGCACGTCGTAGGTGTCGACCTGCGATTCGCGGCACGCCGTGCTCGGCAAAGCCCTTCAGCGCGCCGGCGGTCAGGCGCTCGGCGAGGTCCTCGTAGAAGGTGGCCCGCACGATCGCGAACCGTTCGGACCCTCGGCGGAGTGGCCGTGCCCGCCCGCGGGCACGGCCTAATTGTTCTCCAGATCCGACTGCTCCACGACGCCCATCACGAGGCGCGACTCGACCTCCTTCTTGCGGCGGTCGGCCTCGCGCTCTTCCGCGGAACAGCTGTCTCGTCGAGCGGCAGCCCCTGGTGGTGGAGCATGTGGCCGAGCTTGTCGCGCTTCGTCGTGCAGGTAGTCGCGGTTGTGCTCGCCCGGGCACCTGCTCGATCGGGATCTGGTCCGCGACCTCGAGGCCGTAGCCCTCCAGCCCGACGATCTTCTTGGGGTTGTTCGTGAGGATGCGGATCCGGCGCAGCCCGAGGTCGACCAGGATCTGCGCGCCGATGCCGTAGTCGCGCAGGTCGGCGGGGAGGCCGAGCTCGAGGTTCGCGTCGACGGTGTCGAGGCCGCCCTCCTGCAGCTTGTACGCGCGCAGCTTGTTGAGCAGGCCGATGCCGCGGCCCTCCTGCGCGCAGGTAGAGCAGCACGCCGAGGCCCTCCTCCTCGATCCGCCCGAGCGCGTCCGCGAGCTGCTGGCCGCAGTCGCAGCGCATGGAGTGGAACACGTCGCCGGTGAGGCACTCGGAGTGCACGCGCACCATCACGGCGGCACCAGCCCGTCCCGGCCGCGCGCACATCGCCCTTGACGAGCGCGACGTGGTGCTTCTGATCCATCAGCGCGCGGTAGCCGACGACGTTGAACTCGCCGTACTCGGTCGGGAGGTAGGCCTCCGCCACGCGCTCGACGAGCTTCTCGGTGCGGCGCCGGTATGCGATCAGGTCCGCGACCGTGATCATCTTCAGCGCGTGGCGCTCGCAGTACGGGATCAGGTCCTTGACGCGGGCCATGGTCCCGTCGTCGTTCATGATCTCGCAGATCACCGCGGCCGGGATCAGGCCCGCGAGCCGCGCGAGGTCGACGCCGGCCTCGGTCTGCCCGGTGCGCTCGAGCACTCCTCCGTGCCGTGCCTTCAGCGGGAACACGTGGCCCGGCTGCACGAGGTCGTGCGGCTCCGCGCGCGGGTCGATCGCGACCTGGATCGTGTGCGCGCGGTCGTGCGCGGAGATGCCGGTGGTGACGCCCTCGCGGGCCTCGACCGACACGGTGAACGCGGTCTCGAACGACGACTCGTTCTTGGCCGCCATCAGGTCGAGCCCGAGCTCGTCGCAGCGGCTCGGACGTGAGCGCGAGGCAGATCAGGCCGCGCGCCTCGCGCGCCATGAAGTTGATGTTCTCGGGCGTCGCGAACTGGGCCGCGAGCGTCAGGTCGCCCTCGTTCTCGCGGTCCTCCGCGTCGCAGACGACGACCATCCGGCCGGCGCGGATGTCCTCCAGCGCCTCCTCGACGGTGGCGAAGCCGGGTTGTCGCTCATGCCCTACTCACCAGCTTTTCCACGTGTTTTGCGATCACGTCGACCTCAAGGTTAACCGGGCGGCCCTGAATGTCCCGGCCCAGGGTCGTGCGCTCGAGCGTCTCGGGGATGAGCGCGACGGCGAACCCCTCGTCGTCCACGGCGGTGACGGTGAGGCTCACGCCGTCCACCGCGATCGAGCCCTTCTCGACGACGTAGCGCAGCAACTCCGGTGGAGCCTCGAAGCGGACCTCGCGGCCCGCGCCGTCGTCGGTGACCGAGCTCACTCGCCCGACGCCGTCGACGTGGCCCTGCACGATGTGGCCGCCGAGCCGGTCGGCCGGGCGCAGCGGCAGCTCCAGGTTGACCTGCTCGCCCGGGCCGAGGCGAGCCGAGCGAGCGTGCGCTCGACGGTCTCCGCGCTGAGGTCGGCCTCGAAGCCGGTCGGCCCCGGCTCGACCGCCGTCAGGCAGACGCCGTTGACGGCGACGGAGTCGCCCTCGCTCAGGTCGGCGGCCAGCGCCGCCTCCACGCGGATGCGGGTCGCGCCCTCGCGGGACGCCACCTCCGCGACGCTACCCAGCTCCTGGACTAGGCCGGTGAACAAGCCTCGCTACCGCAGACGCGCAGCTGGATTCGGCGAGGGCCTACCACTCCTCGAGCCGGGCCACAGCAGTACGTCCTCGCCGGACATGTGCACGTCCATCGAGTGCGCGCTGGCGCGCGTGCTCGATCGAATCGCTGCCCTCTCCCTCGAGGGAGACGCGGGCCGCGCGGCCCCCGACGCGCGATCGGGGCGATGAAGATCCGCATCTCGTCGACCTCACCCGCGTCCAGGAAGGAGCCGGCGAGCCGCGGCCCGCCTTCGAGCAGCATGCTCTGGATGCCGAGCGCGCCGAGCTTGTCGAGCGCGTCGGTCACGCGCTCCGCCTCGTTGCCGCCCGAGGAGACGACGAACTCGGCGCCGGCCGCGCGCAGCGTGTCGACGTGCGAGCGGCCGGCCGCGCGCGACGTCACCACGATCAGGCGGGCGTCGTGGGCCGTGCGGGCGAGCTGGCTGTCCGGGCGGCAGGCGCGCCTCCGAGTCGAACACGACCCGGGCGGGCTGTCGCGTGATCTCCGGCGTGCGCGCGGTCAGCAGCGGATCGTCCGCGAGCGCGGTTCCGATCCCGATGCACACGGCGTCCGATTGCGCACGCCAGCGGTGCACGAGCGCGCGGCTCTCCTCTCCCGAGATCCACTTCGAGTCGCCGGTCTGGGTCGCGACCTTGCCGTCGAGGCTCATCGCGGACTTGAACAGGACGTGCGGGCGCCCGGTGCGCGCGTGCTTGCGGAAGGGCTGGTTCAGCAGGCGCGCGGCCTGCGACACCTCTCCGTCCACGACCTGCACTTCGATCCCCTCGTCGCGCAGGATGCCGAGCCCGCGCCCGGAGGCCTTGTCGGTCGGGTCGTCGGAGGCCACCACCACGCGCTTGATGCCGGCCTGCACGATCGCGTCCGTGCACGGCGGCGTGCGGCCTTGGTGGCAGCACGGCTCGAGCGTCACGTAGAGGGTCGCCCCGATGGGGTCGGCCACACACGCGCCGAGCGCGGCGACCTCGGCGTGATCGCCTCCGTACGCGGCGTGGTAGCCCTCACCGAGGACCTCGTCGTCGCGCGCGATCACGGCTCCCACGACCGGGTTCGGGCTCGTGTGCCCTCGACCCAGCTCCGCAAGCTCGATCGCCCTTCGTAAGTAACCCAGTTCGCTGTCCGTCAAGAATGCCCCGCTGACGACGGATTCTACCGTCGCTCCAGCGGTTTCGGGATTCGGGGAGGCTGGGCGCCGCGCACCGGGGCGGTCAGCGTCCGCCCACTCCCGCTTGTTTCGGGCGCGGCGCGGTGGGCGCCGGCGGTGGTGCGCAGCGCCCCTCCCGCAGGCGGTAAACGACCACGCTCGGGCCCGGCCGCTCGTAGGCGCGCGGGTACTGGTTGAAGCTCCAGTCGAAGTTGAAGCCGACCGGACCCTCCCCCGTTTCGTACGGAGACACCCGGTCCACGACCTGGGCGCGGCGGGCGAGCGCGCGGTAGTAGCGGATCGCGCGCGGCACCTCGTCCGGAGCGCGCAGCGCCCGCCCGTACTGCGTCGACCCGGCGACCACCCAGCAGAAGCCGCCGGATTCGTAGGCGTCGATCAGCGCGGGCCGCAGCGTGCGCTCGTAGTCCTCGACGCTCACGAACCGGCCCTTGCCTCCCCGTCGCTGACGTCCCTGGTCGTCGACCGTGGTGCGGCCCGTCGGGAACTTGATCCAGCGCCGGCCCGACCGCGTCAGGCCGCGGCGCCGCGCCTCCTCGGCGTCGGGGGCGTCGGCATCGGCGAACCACGCGTCGGGGACGATCGGCTCGACCACGACCTTCGACCCGGCCGGGATGTGCTCCGCCATCCACGCCCGCGCGACGTTGCGCGTGTCGTCGTGCGACAGCACGCGGTCGACGTGCACGCTGTAGTAGAGGCCCTGCGCCGCAAGCACCGCGGCGGCGCCGGCGGCCGCGAGCGCAAGCGCGCGCGGCCGATGCGTCGCGACGAGGTCGAGCAGGCGCGTCGCGGCGAGGCCGGCGAGGATCGCGAGGGCGGGGAGCGCGGGCAGCAGCCAGCGGCCGAAGTAGCGCTCCTGCGTGCCCATGTACACGAGGAACACGAGCGGCCACGGCACCAGGAACAGGGCGCGGCGCAGGTCCTCGCGAAAGGCAACGACCGCACCGCCGAGCGCCGCGGCGAGCGGCACCCACCCGAAGCCCCACGTCAGCACCCACAGGTAGTAGAGGACACCGGAGTCGTAGTCGACGCCGAGCTTGCCGAAACCGGACGCGGCCTCCTCCTGCTTGCTCACGTCGCTCCAGAACTCGCTCCACGACAGCAGCGCGTGCGGATTCGCGATCAGGAATGCGGCAACAGACAGCCCGGCCGCGATCGCGACACCGCGCAGCGCCGCGGCCCGCGAGTCGCGGTCCGCGAGCCGGTAGGCGGCGGCCACGGCCAGCGGCAGCAGGACGATGCCGGCCGTGTACTTGGTCGCAGCCGCGAGGCCGAGTCCCGCGCCGGCCACGGCCCAGTCGATGCGACGCCCGCGCGTCAGCACACCGGCGCTCCCCCACACCGATACCGCGAGCGGCAGCAGCGCGGGCACGTCGTTCAGCGCGAGGTGCGAGTAGAAGACCGGCAGGAACGCGACCGCCATCACGAGCGCCGCGAACACGCCGGCGCGGCGGTCGTACAACCGCGCGGCCGTCAGGTACACGAAGCCGATCGCGGCCGTCCCGAGCACGGCCGACGTCACGCGCGCGACCACGAACACCGCGGTCGGGTCCCGCCCGAGCGCCTTGCCGACCTCGTCGCCTCCGCCGAACCAGGCCGCGAACACCACGTGCAGCAGGTACGAGAAGGCGGGCGGGTTGATGAAGTAGTGCGGGTTATAGCTGTCGGTGAAGAAGTAGCTGACGGCCGTCGGCACGAAGTTCGAGGCCTCGTCCACGTTGTAGACGTACGGCAATCCGTGCTTCACGCCCCACAGGCGCAGGACGAAGGCGCCCCCGAGCACGCCGGCCAGCGCCAGCGCCCAGGGGTCCGCGCGGCGCCGCCGGCGCGCCTCCGTGCTAGGCACGCCCCGGCGGGCAGCGCACGTAGGCTGCGAAGTACTTGTCGGTGGCGATGCGCCGGAAGCCGCGAGACGGCACCTGCGTGATCGCGTCGGTGTTCACCGCGAACCCGGTGCGCAGGATGTTCGTGCGGCCGACCGGGAAGATCGCCACGCCGTACCGCGCCTTGCGCTCGGAGGCGGCGGCGGGATCCGAGCGCGCCACCACGTCGGCCTCCCCGAGGCCCAGCACCCAGCGCGTGTCGGGAATCAGCTTGTGCGTCGGCACCGACACCGGGCCGCAGCGCAGGGCGCGCTCGACGGCGGATTTCTCCAGCAGGCGGTGCAGGCTCTGGCCCTGTTCCCCGCGGAACGACAGCTCGTTGTTGAAGCGCTCGAGGCTGGGCGGCCGGTAGGCCGTGTACGCGAGTCCGAGGACCGTGATCACGGCCGCGCCGACCAGCCCACACGCGCCGCAGCCGCCGGCCGCGCGGCACCATCGTCCACCCGCCGAGCGCCACGGCCGCGAACAGGGTCATCATCACCGACGGCACCAGCAGGTAGCGCACGATCACCGACAGCCCGACGAGCCCCGTCGCTACGAACGTGAAGGCACCCGCGCAGAACAGCATCACCGGGACGATCGCGCGCAGCGGGAACTTCCACACCGCGATCGCAAAACCGATCAGGCCGGCGAAGAAGACGGGCGTCTTGACCGTGCCGCGCAGCAGCTGCGGCATCGCGGACAGGACGTCGCTGCCCGACTTCGTGCGGTCGAGCTCCGCGGCCAGGTCCTGCGTCGAGGTCAGCGAGAACAGCGGGTCGCCGGTGACGATGAAGTCGGTCGCGACCCAGCCGAGCGGCCCGATCGCGGTCAGCGCCGCGTAGCGGTAGCGCTCACCCCAGATCCGCGCCCCAGCTCATCCACAGGAAGTAGACGCCGGACAGGATCCATGCCTCCGGTCGCAGCAGGCCCGCCGCCGCGAGCAGCAGGAACACCGGCGTGCCGCGGCGCGGCCGGGCCGCCTCGAGCGCGCCCGCCCACACGATCGCGGCCATGAACGGGATGTCGAGGTAGGCGCGCACCGCAAGCGAGGGGAAGTCGAAGCGGGTCAGCACCAGGAACGCGGCGATCGCGCCCACGAACGGCGTGAAGGCGGTGCGCCCCAGCTTGTACGTGCCGGCCACGAGCGCCACGAACGAGAACAGCGTGAACAGCACCATCACGCGGTCCGCGCTCTGGCCGAGCACGGACAGCGCGGCGCCGAACGCGACCGCCAGTGGATGCTCCGTGGGCGCGCGGTAGGCCTCGAAGCTCGGCAGGTGGCCGTGCAGCAGCTCGTCTCCCCAGAGGAGTGCGTAGTAGCTGTCGTAGTTCGGGTATGTGACCCAGGTGAAGAACCCGATCACGGCCACCACGCACAGCGCCACCAGCGCCCACAGGGCGACGGTGTCCGCCGGCAGCGCAAGGGCGCGCCGGGCGAAGCCCGGTAGCCCGGGCGCGGAGCGTTCGACGGTGGCGCTTTCCACGGGGTGGAGTTGCGAGGCGCGAGCAAGGCCGGCCGCGGCACTCTCCGGGCCTTGCGCGATAATGGCGCACCAGTTTACCCCGTTCCTCGGCGAGCGCCGCAGGCGCGAAGCACAGGACTTTAGGTGGGCGAAGCCCTCGATATTGATCGTCGGCGAGCGCCGCCGGGGGGCGAATCCCCAAAATATTTGATGCGATGAAACTGATCATTCAGATCCCCTGCCTGAACGAGGAGGAGTCGCTCCCCGTCACCCTGCGCGACCTCCCGCGGGCCGTCGCAGGCTTCGACGTGGTCGAATGGCTCGTGATCGACGACGGCTCCACCGACCGCACGATCGAGGTCGCGCGGGCCCACGGCGTCGACCACGTCGTGCGGCTCACGAACAACAAGGGCCTCGCGATGGGCTTCCAGGCGGGCCTCGACGCGTCACTCAAGCTGGGCGCGGACGTGATCGTCAACACCGACGCCGACAACCAGTACAACGCCGGCGACATCCCCAAGCTGGTGACGCCGATCGTGCGCGGCGAGGCAGACCTGGTCGTGGGCGACCGCGAGGTGCAGTCGATCGAGCACTTCTCGCCGGCGAAGAAGCTGCTCCAGCGGCTCGGCAGCTGGGTGGTGCGGCGGGCGTCGGACACGACCGTCCCGGACACCACGTCGGGCTTCCGCGCGTACAACCGCGAGGCCGCGCTGCAGATCCAGGTCGTCTCGCGCTTCACCTACACGCTCGAGACGATCATCCAGGCGGGCAAGATGCTGGTCGCGATCGACCACGTCCCGATCCGGACGAACCCGAAGATGCGCGAGTCGCGCCTGTTCAAGTCGATTTCGTCCTACGTGCGCACGAACGCCACGTCCATCTTCCGCATCTACACGCAGTACGAGCCGCTGAGAGTGTTCCTGATGGCCGCGGCCGTCGTGGGGCTGGTTGCCGCCGTCGTGTGGGGCCGGTTCCTCGTGCTCTTCATCCAGGGTGACGGCGCCGGGCACATCCAGTCGGTGGTGCTGGGCGCGATGCTCTTCGTCGTGGCCGTGCAGCTCGCCGCGCTGGGGATCATCGGCGATCTCCTGGCAGCCAACCGAGTTCTGATCCAGCGCACGCTGGAGCGCACTCGCCGCATCGAGCTGAAGCTGGGCGTCGAGCCCTCGCACTACGAGCCGGCCGAGCGCCGCCAGGTGCCACGTGACGGGCTGACCGCGACCGCGGTCGTGCCCGACAGCCCGCCGACCGAGGAACACGAAACAGTGCCCCTGGGACGTCCCACGTGAGCAAAGCCGCCTCCCCGGCCTCGCTGCCGGACCACATTCCCACCGGCAACACCTACGACAAGTACGGCTCGACCAACCCTGTCGTGAAGCGGCTGATGGCCGGATTCGAGCGCGACATGTTCGAGCTGCTCGACCAGGCGGCGCCCAATTCGATCCTCGACGTCGGGTGCGGCGAGGGTGTGCTCACCGAGCAGTGGGCGCACCACATCGCGGGGCGGGTGGTCGGGATCGACCTCGAGGACCCGAAGTTGCGCGGGGAGTGGCAGCGCCGCGAGCGCCCGAACCTGACCTTCCACGCCGGTGACGGGCACAGCCTGCCCTTCAAGGACGGCGAGTTCGAGGCCGCGACCGCCATGGAGGTGCTGGAGCACGTGCCCGACCCGGCCGCGGTGCTGGGCGAGATGGCGCGCGTGTCCTCGCGCTGGCTGCTGGTGAGCGTCCCCCGCGAGCCGTTGTGGCGCGGCCTGAACATGGCACGGGGCAGCTACCTGCGCGAGCTCGGCAACACCCCCGGGCATCTCAACCACTGGTCGAAGCGGGGGTTCGCGAGCCTGCTGCGCCGTTACGGGGAGATCGTCGAGCTGCGCTCGCCGTTTCCCTGGACGATGGCGCTCGTACGCGTCAGCCCGTGAGCCAGGCCGGCGCCGGCGAGAGCAACGCATCGTACGGCCGCGGGGCGGCCCTGCTGTCGGCGCTGATCGGCGTCACCGGGCTCCTCACCTACGCCTTCCACTCGATCGCCGCGCACGTCCTCGGGCGCGACGACTACGGCCTGATCGGGGTGCTGTGGGCCTCCGTCTTCCTGGTCGCCTCGATCATCTACAGGCCGGTCGAGCAGCTCCTCTCCCGCACGATCGCCGAGCGGCGCGCGCGCGATCGCCCGATCCGCGACGCGCTGCGGGTCGCGGCCACGATCCAGCTCGGCCTCGCGCTCGTGTTCGTGGTCGTGGCGCTGTTGCTGCGCGACCCGATCCAGGACGACCTCTTCTCGGGCGACGCGACGCTCTACTGGTGCATGATCGCGGCGGTCACGTTCTACGCCGCGAGCTACTTCGCGCGCGGGTTCCTGGCGGGTGAGCAGCGGTTCGCGCTGTACGGCGGCCTCGTGCTGATGGAGTCCGCCTCGCGCGTCGTCTTCATCGTGCTGCTGGCGATCGGCGTCGTCGACAACGAGAACGTCGCCGCGATCGCGATCGCGGCGGCACCGCTGCTGAGCCTGTTCGTGGTGCCGTGGGCCCTCGGGCGGCACGTGCGGCGCATGGCGCCCGTCACCGAGCAGCCGGGCGAATCTGGTGAGGCCGAGTTCACGCTGTCGCACGGGCTCGGCTTCGCGGGCGCCGTGCTCGTGATCATGTGCTCGGAGCAGGCGATCCTCAACTCCGGCGTGCTGATCGTGAAAGTCCAGACCGGCGACGACGCGCTCGCCGCGCTGATCTTCGCGGTGCTGATGATCGCGCGGGCGCCGCTGCAGCTCTTCCAGGCCGTGTCGACCACCCTCCTCCCCCACCTCACGCGACTGCTCGTGCGGGAGGAGGATGAGGCACTCGAAGGCGACTTCGGCCGCAGCGTGCGACTCACGGTGATCGCGTGTCTCGCGTTCGGCGCGGCCACGGTGGTGGGCGTGCTGCTCGTCGGGCCGGCCGCGATGCGGCTGCTGTTCGGCCCCGGGTTCGACTACGACCGGATCGGGTTGGCGATGGTGGCGGCGGGGATGGGGCTGTACCTGTCGGCGACGACGGTCAACCAGGCCGTGCTCGCGCAGGGGCGCGCGCCGCGGGCCGCCGTCTCGTGGGCGGTGTCCGCGACGTTCTTCGTCGTGTTCCTGTTCGTCGCGAAGATGGAGAACGTGCGGGAGGTCGAGGTCGCGTTCCTCGCAACGGCGGCCGTGCTCTCCTCCCTGCTCTACGTCGCCTACCGCAGCGCGCCCGACATCGGGCATCGAATCAGACCCGGGTCGTCGGAGGAGCTGGAGGCCCGGCTCGCCGCCTTGGACGAGGGGAGCTAGCTACGAATATCGAGCGGGCTTCGCCCGCACCTAAAGTCCTGAGAGTCGCGCTACGCGCGCCTCGCTCACCACCTCACGTCGTGTTGCTCCATCACGCCGTAGCCCTCGGCCAGCTCGAGGCCGCCGGGTAGCCTGCCCGAGAACGTGCCGAACGGCTGGCGGTAGTCGGAGCGCATCAGGAGGAGGTTCATCTTCTCCTCGCGCGCCGACCATTCGGTGAAGTCGAGCGCGCCGCCCTCCTGGAAGGTGATGCCCGTGAGGCCGGGGGCGAACGTGACCGGCGCGAGCTCCCGCGGCGTGCCGTCGATCCACAGCGTGCGCTCGCTGTCGTGGGGCGCGTCGTGCACGCCGGTGACGAGGTTCCACGCGACCGCGCGCCCGTCAGTCGTGCGACCGTTGCCCGCCGACCACATCCAGGCGGTATGACGGGGGTGGTATCCGGCGCTGTCGTCGATGAAGGCGACGCCGTCGATGTCGCGCCCGCGGCCGGCGACCTCGACCGTGCCGTGCACCGGCACGTGCGCCTGCTTGCCGGTCCAGATGTACGAGCTCCCGGCACCAGAGACGACCTCGACGGCGGGCCGCTCCTCGAGGCGCAGGTCGATCCGCACGTCATCGGTCTCGACGCGCACGGCCGAGCCGCTCAGGTCGAGGCCGCCGCGACCGATGGTCGTGCGCTCGCGCAGCGTGCCGTCGGGCTCGGCGACCGCCCACCAGCGCCGGGGGACCGGGCCGATGCGGGCGTCGCCCACGCACAGCATCAGGTCGGCGGCGTAGTAGCCGACGTAGCGCCAGCGCTTCAGCGGCCGGGAGCCGTGCATCCGCGCCATGCGCCGCGGCGGCACCACGAGGCCGAGGTCGTGCACTTCCGGTCCCCTCACCGGCAGGTCCATCGGGCCAGGGTATCGTTCGCCCTGTGCGAGTCCTCGTCACGGGAGCGAGCGGGTTCGTCGGCCACGCGGCCTGCCGCGAGCTGATCGCGCGCAAGCACGACGTGCTCGCGCTCGTGCGGCGGCCAGGCTCCGAACCGGAAGGCACGCGCGCCGTGGTCGGCGACCTGACCGCCCCCGCGCACCTCAGCGCCTCGCTTGCCGAGCACAAGCCGGAGTGCGTCTTGCACCTGGCCGCGGAGATCGCGTCTCAGCGTGACGCCGAGAAGATTTTCGAGGTCAACGTGGAGGGAACGCGGCGGCTGCTCGAGGCAGCGCAGGCCGCGCGCGTCAAGCGCTTCGTGTTCGCCTCGACCGTCGTCACCGGCGAGGCGAACGGCCGCGTGCTGCGCGAGGACGAGCCGCTGCCGGTCCAGACGGCGTACGGGCGCTCCAAGCAGGAGGGCGAGCGCCTGGTCCGCGAATCAGAGATGCACGGCGTGGTCGTGCGACCCGGCCACGTGTACGGGCCCGGGCGGCTGGTACGCGGAGGAGTTCGTACGGCGGCTGCAGCAGCCCGGGCGCTTCGCGGTGATCGGCCGCGGCGACAACCTCTGGGACGTGGTGCATGTCGACGACGTGGCTGTCGCGCTGGCGGAGGCCGTCGGACGCGCGCCGGACGGAGCCGTCTACCACGTCGCCGACGACGAGCCGCTGACGTACTACGACTTCGTGAAGCTCACGGCCGACGCGCTCGGCGTCGGCCCGCCGCGGCGCATACCGACCGCCGTCGCGCGCCTGGTCGCCGGCCGCGACGCGGTCACCGCGGTGGTGCGCTCGGCGCGTACCTCGAACGAGCATTTGAAGCAGGAGCTGAAGTGGGAGCCGCGGTTCCCGAGCGCCCGTGTGGGCATCCCGGACGCGGTCGCAAAGCTTCGCGCCGCGGCCTAACCGCTGACGGTCGCGTCAGGATGGCTCCCGTTGAGCCAGCCGGCTTCAGCGCTCGTCGCTCGGATTCGGTTGCGAATCTCCCACCAGCACAACGTCCAGGCTAGGGTCGCCGGCGACGATCTCGTCCACCAGCGACCACCGGGGGCGACCGAATCTCTGACGAAGGTGCGGCGTGCCCATGACGATGTGCGTCGATCCGCGGCTACTGGCTACGCGCGCCACCGTCCGGGCCACGCTACGGTCGGCCTCGACGATCAGGTGGGCGCCGAAGACGGCGGCCAGGCGGCGCAGCTCGTCCACACGCTGGTTGGTCTCGCGATCGTCAGCGTGCTCCGGCGAGAAGACCCACAGCAGATCGAGCTCTCCCCCGAGGCGCTCGGCGATCGTCCACGCGCGGCGGACGATGCGGTTGGCGCTCGGATCGGGCTTGACAAGGCCGAGGAATCTGTGCGAGCGCTCGGCGGGTACGTTGCTGATCAGGCGATCCTCGTCGTTGAGCATCTCCGCGGTGAGCCGGTGGGCCTCGACCTCCTCGACGACCTGCAGCAGCGCTATCTCGCGCAGCACGTCGAGGTTGTCCTTGCTGAAGAACTTCGTCAAGGCCGCGGGCACGTCGCCGGCCGGGAACACCTTGCCCTCGAGGATGCGTGCCTGCAGGGCCTCGGGCGTCAGGTCCACGACGACGACCTCGTCGGCTTCGTCGACCACCTGATCGGGCATCGTTTCCTGGATGGCGATGCCCGTCTTTTCGGCGATCCGCTCGCTGACGTTTTCCAGGTGCTGCACGTTGACGGTGGAGAAGACATCGATCCCGGCGGCCAGGACGTCCTCGACATCCTCGTACCGCTGATGGTGCTCGAGCCCGGGCGCGTTGGTGTGGGCGAGCTCGTCGATCAAGCAGACCCGCGGCGAGCGCCGCAGGATCGCGGGCAGGTCCATCTCGTGGAGGACCGTGCCCTGGATGGGGATCGACCGGCGCGGGATCAGCTCGAGCCCGTCGGCCAGAGCGGTCGTCTCCGGTCGTCCGTGGGTCTCCAACAAGCCGATCGCGACGTCTCGGCCTTGAGCGGCCACGGAGTGGCCCTCCTGGAGCATGCGACAGGTCTTGCCGACGCCGACCGCCATGCCCAGGAACACCTTGTGCCGACCGCGGGGGATCACCAGCTCATTCATCGAGCAAGCCTTGCAGGACCAGGGTGGTGATGATCAGGGCGTTGTAGCGGCCGCGCGCTCCGGCTCACTCGCCCTCGGCGAGCCCGCTCGACTGCAGCGCCCGCCACACCAACTCCGCGAGCTCCTCGTCCTCGGTTTCCTCCGGCGGATTCAGCCCGACGTTGATTCCGCCGCGATCCGCAAGCCGGGCCAGCAACTCCGCGCTCGCCGTGGACCACAGCTCAGATCGCAACGCCTGAGCCAGCCGGCGAGCCTCGCTTCGGTCCACGGGCGCAACGTATCACGCGCTACTCGGCGCCGGCGGCGTCCGCGATCGCGCGGTAGGCCGCGGCCGGGTCGTCGACGCCGAAGATCGCGGAGCCGGCCACGAACAGCGTCGCGCCCGCCGCCTCGGTGGTCGCGGCGGTGGCGGGCCCGATGCCGCCGTCGACCTGAATCGGGAGCTCCGGCCCCACGAGGGCGCGCAGCCGCATGAGCTTGGCCGGCGACGTCTCGATGAAGGCCTGTCCTCCCCACCCCGGATTCACGGTCATGCACAGGATGAAGTCGACCGCGTCGAGCAGCTCGGCGGCGGCCTCCACCGGCGTGCCGGGGTTGATCGCGAGTCCCGCGAGGCAGCCCGCGCCGCGAATCTGCTGGAGCGTGTAGTGCACGTTCGGCGTGGCCTCCACCTGGATCGTGATCGAGTCCGCGCCGGCGGCGCAGAACTGGTCGATCTGGCGCTCCGGCCGTTCCACCATCAGGTGGCAGTCGAGCATGCCGCCCGCCGCGTGCACCTGGTCGCGGATCGCCTCGACGATCACGGGGCCGATCGTGATCGGCGGGACGAAGTGCCCGTCCATCACGTCCACGTGGATGACGCGCGCGCCGGCGTCCATCACGGTCGCGACCTGCTCGCCGAGGCGCGAGTAGTCGGCCGACAGGATCGACGGCTCGACGCGCTTGGTCGTGATCAGCTCGCGGGTCGCCACAGCGTTCAACATCGTCGAGAACCTATACCGGCTTCAACATGGAACCGCCGCAACCGGCGCAGACGAGATCGTGGCTGTCGCTCACGCGCACCATCGTCGAGTGCTCGCCGCAGGTCGGGCAGTACGCCATCAGCTGGAACCGCACGAGGCAGTTGACGCAGCGGAAGCGGCCCGCGAGCTGCGTCGGGCGCAGCCACGGCTCGCCGCAGCTCGGGCACGTCCGGTCCGGCCCGAACATCTCGCTCGCGCCGGTCGCCGGCTGCCCGCTGCCCGGTGTGTCGTTCATGTCTTCACGAAGGTCGCGATGAAGAACCCGTCCGTGCGGTCGCGGTGAGGCAAAGTCTGAACGAACGGCCGGTCGGGCGCCGTGAGGGCCGGATGGCGCGCAACCACGGCCTCCATTTGGTGCTCGTTCTCGTCCGGGCTGATCGTGCAGGTGGAGTACACCAGCCGGCCGCCCGGCCTCAGCGCCTGCACGGCCGCGTCGAGGATGCCGGCCTGGAGAGCGGCCAGCTCCGCCACCTGCTCCGGGGTCTTGCGCCAGCGCGCATCCGGGCGCGAGCGCAGGGTGCCGAGGTCGGAGCACGGCGGGTCGACCAGTACCCGGTCGTAGTCCGCGCCGAACGCCGGCTGGGCCGCGTCGCCGACGACGACCTCGACGCAGGTCGCGCCCAGGCGCTCGGCGTTGCGGGCGACGTCGCGTGCACGCTTGGCGTCGAGCTCGACCGCCATGACCTCGCCCTCGTTGCCCATCAGCGCGGCCAGGTGCGTGGTCTTCCCGCCGGGCGCCGCGCACAGGTCGAGCACGCGCTCCCCCGGTTGCGGGTCGACCGCGCGCGCGACCATCATCGAGGCACGCGACTGCGGCATCAGCGCGCCGCGCTCGAAGAGCTGCGACCCGTGCAGGTCGTACGGCTGCTCCAGCACCAGCGCCTCGGGGATGTCGGTGTCCGCGGTGGCGGCGACGCCCGCTTGTGCGAGCTCGGTTACGACAGCGTCAACTTCCGCGCGCAGGGTGTTGACGCGCGCGGCGCTCTCCGCCGCCTCGTTGTCGGCGCTCATCAGGGCGCGCGCGGCGTCGGGCCCGAGCTGCTCCCACCACATCTCCGCGACCCAGTCCGGGTGCGAATGCAGCAGCGCGGCTTCCTGCGGGGTCGAGTCGCCCAGCTTGCCGAGCAACGCCGGGCCTTCGCGCGCGGTGCGGCGCAGCACCGCGTTCACGAGCCCGTGGCCGCGGCTGCCCGCGGCCTTGGCGAGGTCGACCGACTCGGTCACCGCCGCGTGGTCGGCGACACCGTCCATGTACAGGAGCTGGTACGCGCCCAGGCGCAGCGCCGCGATCACCTCGGCGTCGAGGTCCGCGACCGCGCGGTCGGACACGGCCTCCAGCACGTGGTCGAGCGTGCGCCTGCGCTGCACGACGCCATAGGCGAGTCGCATCGCGAACGCGCGGTCGCGACCGTCGAGCTCGAGCCGTTGTGCCTCGGCGCGGAAGGCGTGGTCGGTGTAGGCGCCTCCCTCGAAGACGCGGCGGGTCACCGTGTAGGCGCAGCGGCGGGCCGGGGTGGCCATCCGGGGCCCTAGGCGGCGACGCGGGCGGGCGGGGTGTGCCCCCGCAGGTAGTCGGCGGCGGCCATCGCGCGCCCGCCCGCAGGCTTCACGACGTCCAGCTGTAGCGCACCCACGGCGCAACCCACCAGGAGCCGGTGGTCCACGACCCGGACCTCGCCCCGCTCCAGCTGCTCGTCGACCGCGCGCGCGGCCTCGACTCCCAGGCGCTCGCCGCCCTCGAACTCGATGAAGGCGCCGATGCCGGGCGTCAGGGCGCGCACCACGCGCGCGAGCTCGACGGCGGACCGGCTCGGGTCCAGGCGGCGCTCGGCGGGCGTGATCTTCTCGGCGTAGGTGACTCCCTCCTCCGGCTGCTCGGTCAGCTCCAGCGCTCCCGCTTCGGCGGCCTCGAACGATTCGATCAGCAGCTCGCCCCCGAGCCGGGCGAGCCGCGTCGCAAGGGTGCCGCGCGTGTCGTCGAGGTGGATCGGCTTCCGCACGCTGGAGCGCCATCGGCCCGCTGTCGAGTCCCTCGACCAGCTTGAAGATGGTCACGCCGGTGGTGGTGTCCCCCGCCATCAGCGCGCGCTCGATCGGCGCGGCGCCGCGCCAGCGCGGCAGCAGCGACGGATGCACGTTCAGCATCAGGTCGTGCGACAGGAGCGGCTCGCGGATGAGCTGCCCGAACTCGCACACGCCGATCCCTTCCGGCGCCGCGGCGTCGATGGCGGCGAGCGCCTCCGGGTCATTCACGCTGGCGGCCTGGAGCAGCGGGATGCCCAGGTCGCGTGCGGCGAGTGCCGCGGGGGGCGGAGCGGTCTTGCGGCCGCGGCCCTTTGGCCGGTCGGGCGGCGTGACGACCAGCACCGGGCGATGCGGAGACACCGCGAGTGCGCTCAGCACCACGACCGCGAAGCTGGAACTGCCGAGGAAGGCGGTCCGCACGAGCGGCGTCAGCCCGCGCTGCGGGCGCTGCCGCTCGGCTCGTGCTCGTGCTCGTCCGGCTCGCCGCCTTCGCGCATGGCCCGGAGCGCCTCCTTGCGCTGCTCCTTGGTGGCGTGATCGAGGATCAGGACACCGTCGAGGTGGTCCATCTCGTGCTGGATCACGCGGGCCTCGAGGCCGGACGCCTCGAGCACGATCGGTTCGCCCCGCTCGTCCTGGGCGCTGACTCGGACGTGCAGCGGGCGCTCGACGTCGACCAGCACATGGGGAAGGCTGAGGCAGCCCTCCTCGGCGGTCTCCTGGTCCTGCGATGACCATTCCAGCTGCGGGTTCACGACCGCCACGAGCGGCGCGTCCGAGCCGACCCGAAACACGAACAGCCGGTGCATCACGGCGAGTTGGGTGGCCGCGAGGCCGAGGCCGAGGGCGTCGCCCATCAGCGCCTCCATCCGCGCGACCTCCTCGAGCAGCGACTCGTCGAAGCGCGTGACAGGGACGGCGCTCGCCCGCAGCGCGGGGTCGCCGAAGGTCCGGATCAGCGTCAGGGCACGCTGCCGGCGCGCCACCGTCTCGGGATCGAGAACCGGGTGCTCGCCGGTCTCCTCGGTCTGGTCCTCGAGCTCCTCTGCGTCCACCGGACGGCCGTTTTCGTCGCTACCCGCCATCCGGCGGCAACTCTAGCAACGGGTAGGGCCGGTCTCCGGGCCGCTGGCCGCCGAACTTTGGCTCTTGGCGTGCGAGGGGTGCACGCGCACGGACAAAGTTCGGGGCGGTGCCACTACTCCTCCCAATATGGCGCGCGGTCGGGGATCACCCACCTCACCCCGCCGCGGGGGTCCGGGACGTCGTCCACGTAGCGCGGGATCAGGTGCACGTGGGCATGGTCGACGGTCTGGCCCGCGGCGGCGCCCGCGTTCACGCCGACGTTGAAGGACTTCGTGTCGTGCTCGGCCTCGAGCAGCTCGCGTAGCTCCCATAGGAGCTCGATGATGTCGCCCTGCTCGTCCACCGTGAGCTCGAAGAAGTCGGGCTCGTGCCGCTTCGGCATCACCAGGCAGTGGCCAGGGTTGACGGGGTGTGCGTCGGGGATCGCAACGGCGGTCCGCCGCGTCGCGAGGAGGAACTTACGCCCGCGGATTCGCCTGCAGAACGGACAGTCCGCGGGGTCCGACACGCCGCTCACTGCGGATCGACGTCGACGGCGAGCTTGACGTTCTTCAGCTTGCGGTCCGCACCTACCTCCCTGACGGCGGCGCCGACGGCGGCCACCGCGGCCGGCCGGTCCGTGGCCTTCACGACCAGGCGGGAGCGGTAGAGGTCCTTCAGCCGGAACAGGGACGCCGGCCCGAGCACGTCGAGCCCGCCCAGCAGCGCCGCCACGCGTCCCACCGTGCGGTCGGCCAGATCCTGGTCGGGTGCGGACGCCGTCACGTCGATCAGCGTGGAGAACGGCGGATAGCGCAGCGCGCGGCGGCGCTCCATCTCCTCGGCCAGGAAGCCCTCCGCATCGTGTCGGGCCGCATGCCGCAGGCAGGCCGTGTCGGGGCTCAGCGTCTGCACGAGCACGCGGCCGCCGCCCGGGCCGCGGCCACTGCGCCCGGCGAGCTGCGACACCAGCGCGAAGGTGCGCTCTTCGGAACGAAAGTCGGGGAAGCGCAACGTCGCGTCCGCGTCCTGCACGACGGCCAGCTCGACCGCGGGGAAGTCGTGGCCCTGCGCGACCATCTGCGTCCCGACCAGCACGCCGGCGTCCGCGGCGTCGAAGGCGGCAAGCGTTGCCGCGATGCCGTGCTTGCGGCGCGCCGCGTCCGCGTCCAGGCGGAACACCGGCAGCGGCGCGAGCGCGTCGCGCAGCTCGGCCTCGACCCGCTGGGTCCCGGCGCCGTGGCGCGACACCGCGGTCGATCCGCAGTCCGGGCACGACTGCGCGGCCGGCTCGACATGACCGCAGTGGTGGCACGCGAGCCGCGCGGGCGCTCCCTCCCGGTGCAGCGTGAGCGTCACGTCGCAGTGCGGGCACATCCATGTGCGCCCGCAGTCGCGGCACTCCACGAATGCCGACCAGCCGCGCCGGTTCACGAGCACGATCGCCTTGCGGCCGCGCGTGCGCACGTCCTCGAGCGCGCGGCGCGAGTCCGGGTGCAGCGCGTGCCGCAGCCCGCGCATGTCGACCAGCTCCACCGGCGGCAGCTCGAGGTTGTCCACCCGCGAGGGCAGCGACAAGGTGTGCATGCGGTGCCAGCTCTCCGGTCGCGGGGTCGCGCTGCCGCACACGAGCACGGCGCCGGACCGGCGCGCCCGCCGCTCGGCCACCTCGCGCGCGTCGTAGCGGGGATCACCCTCCTGCTTGTAGGCGGAGTCGTGCTCCTCGTCGACGACGATCAGCCCGATGTCCGCGAGCGGCGCGAACACGGCGGAACGCGGCCCGACGCAGATGCGCGCCTCGCCGCTGCGCAGCCGCCGCCACTCGTCGTAGCGCTCTCCGAGGCCCAGCTTCGAGTGGAGGATCGCGACGCGCTCGCCGAACCGCTCCTCGAAGCGCCGCGCGGTCTGGGGCGTGAGCGCGATCTCGGGAACCATCACGATCGCCGAGCGGCCCTGCGCGAGCGCCGCGTCCGCGGCGCGCAGGTAGACCTCCGTCTTGCCGCTCCCCGTGACGCCGTGCAGGAGCAGCGACGCGTGGCGCCGCTCACGCAGCGGATCGAGCACGGCGGCCAGCGCCGACTCCTGGGCGGACGTCGAGGACGCGCGGGGCGGCATCGGCCGCGCGGCTCCCTCCGCCGCGCTCGATGCTCGCCGGGCGCCGCCCGACCTCGCGGCGGCCGATCGACACGAGGCCGCGGCGCTCGAGGCTCGCGAGCGTGCCGTGTGCGACGCCCACCTCGGCGGCCGTCGAGGGGCCTTGCGCGAGACGGCTGAGCGCGGCGTGCTGCTGTGGGCCGAGGCGCGTGCGGCCGGAGCCGGCCAGCGCCTCCCGGCCCGCCGGCGTCAGCGTCGCCTCGAGCAGCTCGCGCGTGGTGGCGCCCGGCGTGGCGTGCGACGCCGTCCCGGTGCCCGGCGGCAGCACGAGCGCGAGGCCGCGCGCCGGCGTCGAGCAGTACGCGTCGGCCACCCACAGCCCCAGCTCGACGAGGTCGGGCGGGACGCCGGCCTCGAGCGGGGCGACCGGCTCGACCAGCTTTTCCCACGGCACGTCCGTGTGGTCGCCGACACCCACGACCAGGCCCAGGATGCGCCGGCGGCCGAACGGCACGAGCAGCACGGAGCCGACGCCGACTCCCTCCATCTCGCGCGGGATGCGGTAGTCGAACGGCCCGCGGAGAGCTCGGGCAGTCGTGAGCGGCTCGACGCGGGCGATCGAGGACATGTGCGCAGAACATAAGGCGGGGCGCGGACGGCCGCGGGAGGCGCGTACGAACGCCCTGCATGCGCGCAACGCTGGAGCGTGCTCGCGCACCGTCGTGACACGACTCTTGCCACGATCCTGGTTTGAGGTCGCGTAGCGACCTCTGGATCGGACGGCTAGGAGCTGACCGCGGCCTTTTGGTCGATCCCGGCATCCGCGCGCAGCGCGGCGGCCTTGTCCGTCTTCTCCCAGGTGAAGTCGTGGTCCTCGCGGCCGAAGTGGCCGTAGGCGGCCGTCTTGCGGAAGATCGGCCGGCGCAGGTCGAGGTCGCGGATGATCGCGCCGGGCGCAGGTCGAAGTGCTCGTCGACCAGCTCCGCGATCCGGCGAGCGGTCGGCACCCGCTCGGTGCCGTAGGTCTCGACCATCAGCGACAGCGGGTGCGCGACGCCGATCGCGTAGGCGACCTGCACCTCGCAGCGGTCGGCGAGGCCGGCCGCCACCACGTTCTTGGCCACGTAGCGCGCCGCGTACGCGGCGGAGCGGTCCACCTTCGACGGGTCCTTGCCGGAGAACGCGCCGCCGCCGTGGCGGGCCGCGCCGCCGTAGGTGTCCACGATGATCTTGCGCCCGGTGAGGCCGGCGTCGCCCATCGGGCCGCCGATCTCGAACTTGCCGGTCGGGTTGACCATGAGGTTGTCTCGCAGCGCCTTCTCCGTGTACAGCTCGCGGTAGTCGGCGTGCAGCACCGGCTCGACCACGTGCTCCCACAGGTCCGGCTTGATCAGCGTCTCGCTGTCGACGCCGGGCGCGTGCTGCGTCGAGATCAGGATCTTCACGATCTCGATCGGCTTGCCGTTCTCGTAACGCACGGTGACCTGCGTCTTGCCGTCGGGGCGCAGGTACGGAACCACGCCGCCCTTGCGCACCTGCGCCAGCCGCCGCGCGAGCGTGTGCGCGATCTGGATCGGCATCGGCATCAGCTCTTTCGTCTCACGCGTGGCGTAGCCGAACATCATTCCCTGGTCGCCCGCACCGATCTTGTCGAGCGGGTCGTCGTCGCCGGGAACGTGCCGCGCCTCGTAGGCGGCGTCCACGCCCTGCGCGATGTCGGGCGACTGCTCGTCGATCGCCGTCAGGACCGAGCAGGTCTCCGCGTCGAACCCGAACTTCGCGCGGGTGTATCCGATGTCGGCCACCGTCTGGCGGGCGATCTTCGGGATGTCGACGTAGGTCTTGGTCGTGATCTCGCCGCCCACCACGATCATGCCCGTGGTCACGAACGTCTCGCACGCGACGCGCCCGTTCGGGTCGTCCTTGAGGATCGCGTCCAGCACCGAATCGGAGATCTGGTCCGCGATCTTGTCCGGGTGGCCCTCGGTGACCGACTCGGACGTGAACAGGAACTCGTTGTCTGAAAGCTGCTGCGTGGAACTCATGGCACCTCTACGAATATTTGCGCCGTCTGCGAAGACCGCTCGCTTTGCGTGACACCGCTCACCGCCCCGATGCGCGCGATGTCGGACTCGATAGCGCGATAACCGGGAGTGGCGGCAAGGCCGGCCCGCTCGACGAGCGCGGATAGCCGGCGAAGGTCGAGAAAGACTACCGAGGACGCTCGATCCAGGCGCTCACGCAGGCCTCCAGGGGCGAATGACGCGTTGTCGGAGAGGGAGTTGCCGCTCCTGCGCAGCTGCCGGATTCCTGCAGGGCTGGTCGACACCACGAGCTTGCCGTCGAAGGCCGCATAGGTCAGCGTCAGCGTCTGCGACAGGCTCAGCGTCGTGGCGTCCACGCCTGCGATGCGCCGCGGGATGATCGCCGGGACCTGGCCGCCGGCGGGGTTCTCCAGCAGCCGGGAGATCACCGGCTGGAGCGCGACCAGCACCTGCCCGCCCTCCTCCACGGTCGTGTCGGCGACCACGAGCGTCACCACGGGCAGATTCACCGGCGGCGTCACGAACAGCGCGGACTCACGCCCGAGCAGCGGGCCCAAGGCCTTCACCAGCGCGCGCTCCCCGGCCGGGCCGAGCTGACGCCGCAGCCGCTGGACGAGGCCCGGCAGCGCCGTGCCCTCCGCCCCGCTGAGCCGCTCCAGCTGGTCCAGCACTCCGTCGAGCCCGGCCGCGGCCACGAACGCGATGGTGCCCGAGGGCACGTCCCGGATCAGCGTCGGGCGGAACTCGCCCTCCGGCGCGCGCGCGGCGTGCACTGTCGCTAGGTCCAGCCGGATCCCGTTGCGCTCCGCGCGCGTCGCCGCGGCCGCGGCCTCCAGCCCCGGCGTCTCGACCAAGGAGCGGATCTGCCCGATCAGCCCCCGCTGTCCGCGCACGACCTGGTCGATGCCGCGCGCGGGCGCGTATGCGTAGGCGAGCGGGTCCCGCACGTCGAGCTTGTCCACCGCGCGCCGGAAGAGCTGCTCCCGGCCGAGCGACCGGCGGCGGCGCGTATCGATCGCCGCTCGCACGTTGCGCGGGCTGCCGACCGCGAGGAACTTCCCGATGAAGGCGGTCGCGAGGTCTCCGTACACGCGCACGGTCACGCCGCGGTAACGCTCGCTGCGAGACCGCCCCGCGCCCTCGAGGAAGCGGCGCGCGAACCGGCGGTCCGCGACGCGCACCAATATCAGTGAGGTGGCGCGCGCTCCTTCGCGCAGCAGCGCGACGGCCGCCTCGTCGCCGATCCAGGGGCGGACCTGCGTCTCGAAGTCGAGCGGGCGGCGGCCGCGCGAGAGGCTGTCGAGCGCGCGGTTGCGCAGGCGGCGCAGGGCGGGGAGCTGACGCACGATCTCGTCGGCGCGGCGCCATTGATCGCTCTCGGGGTCCACGTGCACGTGCACGTAGAGCAGCGCGTCGGCGGGAACCAGGTCGACCGCGCTGTCCCGCGCGTCGTTGCCGCCCGATCCCTCGACCAGCGAGGACACGACCAGCACGGCCCCGATCAGGACCACCGCGAGGGCGATGCGGTCGAGCGTCAGGCGCGAGCGCAGCGCCCTCACCCGGGAGTCTTCGTCCGCCCGCCCGCGTTCTTGCGCGAGCCGCCGGGGCGCCGTTCGCGGCGCTCGCGATCCACGAAGTCGATCACGAGCGGCACGCCCTCCAGGTGGTAGCGCTCGCGCAGGCGGTTCTCGACGAAGAACCCGTAGTCGCGCACCACCAGCCGGCGGTCGTTCACGTACAGCGCGAAAGCGCGGCGGGCCGGCCTCGACCTGGGCGGCGTAGTAGATCCGCAGGCGCCTGCCGCGCACGGCGGGCGGCGAGCGCTGCGACTGGACCTCCGCGACGAACCGGTTCAGGTCCGCCGTCGCGATGCGCGCCCGTGAGCGGTCGGCAAGCGCGACCGCCTCCATGATCAGGCGGGTGACGTTGCGCCCCTTCAGCGCCGACGCCGTGATCACCCGGGGGCGCAGGCGCAGCTTGGTCGCGACGCGAGCCTTTGCGTCCTCGAGGTCCGTGTCCGTCACGTCCCACTTGTTCAGCACGATGATCGTGGCGCACCCGTTGCGCATCGCGAGGTCCGCGATGCGCAGGTCCTCGGACGTGACGCCGTCCTGCGACGTCGCTGACCACGAGCGCGACGTCGGCTCGCTCGGCGGCGCGCTCGCGAGCGCAGCTGCGCGTAGTAGTCGACCGTGCCGGCCACCTTCGCGCACGCGCCGCAGGCCCGCCGTGTCGACCAGCACGAGTTGCCGCCCGTCGACCTCGACGCGCGTGTCGATCGCGTCGCGCGTCGTGCCGGCGCGCTCGTCGACGATCACGCGCTCCTGGCCCAGGAACGCGTTGACGAGCGATGACTTGCCGACGTTCGGCCGGCCGATCACCGCGATCGAGACGGTGTCGTCACCGGGCTCCTCGGTCGCGGCGCGGTCGCGGATCGCGTCCACCAGCCGGTCGAGCAGGTCGCCCGTGCCGACCCCGTGCGCGGCGGACACCGGCATCGGCTCGCCGAGCCCCAGGCCGTGGAACTCCGCGGCCTGCGGCGCGTCCTCGCCGCGGTCGAGCTTGTTGGCCACCACGATCGCGGGCACGCCGGAGCCGCGCAGCAGCTTTCCGAGGTCGGCGTCGCCGGGGCGCAGGCCGGCGGTGGCGTCCACCACCAGCAGCACGGCCGCCGCATCCTCGAGCGCCACTCTTGCCTGCTCCTGCACCTGCCGTGGGAGCGACTCCCGCTCGGTCATGTCGACGCCGCCGGTGTCGACGAGCGTGAACGTCACGCCGTTCCACTCCGCCGGAACGTCCTTGCGGTCGCGGGTGACGCCGGACTGCGCGTGCGTGACGGCCTCGCGCGTGCCGCTCAGGCGATTGACGAGCGTGGACTTGCCGACGTTCGGATAGCCGATCACCGCGACCTTTGGAGGAATCGCGCTCATCGGCGTGCGGCCTGGGCGCGCTGCGCGAGCGCGACGATGCGGTCGGCGACCGCGTCCGCTGTGAGCTGCGTCGTGTCGATCAGCTCGGCGTCCTCGGCCTGGCGCAGCGGCGCGGCCGAGCGGGTGGAGTCGAGCATGTCGCGCTGCTCGATCGCGCGAGCGCACCTCGTCCTGCTGGATGCTGACCCCCCGGCGCTCGAGCTCGGCGGCGCGGCGGCGGGCGCGCTCGCCGGCGTCCGCGGTGAGGAATGCCTTCACCGGCGCGTCGGGGGCGACGACGGTGCCGATGTCACGGCCCTCCGACCACATAGTCGCCGGCCGCGATCAGGGACCGCTGCTTGTCGAGCATCGCCCTGCGCACCTCGGGGTGCGCCGCGACCCGCGAGCTGGCGCCGGTGACCCGTGGTTCGCGGATCGCGTCGCTCACGTCGCGGCCGTCGACGATCACCTGCGCGTTGTCGTCGTCGCGGCGGCGCAGCTCGATGCCGAGGCCGTCCGCGATGCGCCCGAGCGCCGGGCCGTCGTCGAGATCCGCCCCCGACTCCAGGGCGGCGAGCGTCACCGCCCGGTACATGGCGCCGGAGTCCAGATACGTGAAGCCGAGCCGGCGGGCGACCTCGCGGGCGACCGTGCTCTTCCCGCTGCCGGCGGGCCCGTCGATCGCGATGATCATCGGCGGAAGCGTAGAGGTTGGGGCTAGCGCTGCCCGTTGCCCTTGCCGTGCCGCGCGCGATACGTCCGTGCCTTGGCACGGTTTCCGCACACTTTCATGGAGCACCACGTGGCCGACCGGTTGCGCGAGTGGTCGTAGAACGCCCATTCGCAGGTGTGCTCGCGGCAGGCCTTCAGGCGCTCGAAGGTCCCGTCCCGCATCGCCGTATGGACCAGCCCCAGGATCGACCCGAGCGCCGCGTCGAGGCCTTTGCCCTCGGGCTCGAGCGCGCAGTCGTCGTCGCCGAAGCGCACGCTCACGGGGACCGATGCCGCCACCGCATCGAGGCGGGCAACGGCATCCTTGTCGCGCGGTTCGCCGTTGTTGGCCAGGAGCAGGGCCCTGAGCCCCTCGCGCACGTCCGCGAATCGCGCCACGTCCGCGTCGGTTGCCGCAGCCGCGCTGAGGTCGTGCTCGGTCGAGCCACTGCTCCAGCGCCGCAGGTGTGGCGATCTCATCGATGTCGTCGTCGATGTCGCGGCTGTTGACGAACTGCCGGACCAGCTCCAGCCGGCCCGGTGCCGTGTCCGATGTCACTTTTCCACCTGCATTCCGGGTCGTATTCTACATCACCGGCAAAACCCCTTGACAAGTTACGCTAACTGGCGTAAGGTTCAGACCGGTTATGCAGCGAGGCCCTCGACACAAGGGAGTGAGGCATCCCATGAATCCTCTCAACGCGTATCTCGCACAGTCGGTCCTGCAGGAGCGTGTCTCACGCGCCGAGGAGTACCACCGCGTGCACCGTGAGCAGTGGGCGGCCCCAGCACCGGCGTATGACGCCGTGACGATCAGGCGGGTCACCCCCGACGACTGGCAGTCCGTGGAACGGCTCGCGCAGCTCGAGGGCCGCCCTGCCCCGCGAGGTACCGCCCTGCTCGCCGAGGTGGACAACCTCGCGCTGGCGGTCAGGTCCCTCGAGGACGGAGCGACCGTCGCGGACCCGTTCCACCCCACCGCAGAATTGGTGCGGCTGCTGGAAGCCCGCGCGAAGCAGCTGGGCGGCCGGTCGCCGAGGACGGTCACGCGCCCGTTCCGCCGCGCCGCGGCGCGGGTGACAGCCATGGCGCGCCACTAGCGCAGCGGTTGCGGCGCGCCATGCGATGTGGCGCGGATAAACCAGCCTCTACAACACCAATCCGCACCACCTCGGTTTCGTAGGGCCTAGCGAGTTCTTCGTCGGGTTGCTCCGAGTGGTGCGACGGGCGGTTCCGATATCAGCTCCGGGCGGTTCTTCACCGTCGTGTGCGGGTTTGCCGCGAGGCGAATTGGGGTGCGCGGGTTAGGGGGCGCTATACGCCCACAACGTGTCGCACCCGGAATGGCCCGCTACGGACGAGTCACAAGCCGCATGGACTGCGCGCCAACACGCGACCGACGTGTGCCAGCTCGGTGACGTGCCGCCGCGTACCTACCAAGATTTTCGCCGAGGGTCACCGAGCCGCCCGTGGTCGTTACGCGCCGGTGGCGCGGATAGCCCCGCCTCGAACAGCAGCCAACCGCGCCACCTCGGTGCTGGTGGGCGCGAACGTGGGGTCTGGTAGGCGCACATGGGTGCGCGGATGTCGCCGGCGAACTACTCGTAGACGACGACGTCCGGCGCCGGGTCGAGCGCCAGCACGTCCTTGGGAGCCATCAGCCCGCTGTCCTCGCGGAAGAACAGCTTGAAGCCGTTGTACGGGTCGGCGTGAGGTGCGCCGCACCCGCCGTGTCACCGGCTGCGAGATCGACAGCCTGTCGTACACGCCCTTCTTCAGGTCCGCGCGTCCCGAACCCGTCCATGTTGGAGATCAGGGCGACCTCCGGCCGGCCACGGGTCAGGTTCCGGTCGCTGACCATGTCCTCCGTGAACTGGTGGACGATCAGCATCTTCTGGGGAAGGTTGCGCGCGCGCACGATGCGCGCGAGGTAGTCGGTCACCTCGTTCACCGTGGCGGCGTCGGTGGATCCGATCACGCTGCCCGGCTGCACGCCCGCGGGAACGCTCCACTCGGGGTCGAGCGCGAGGCTCACGTCGGGCTCGACGAGCCACCGCTGCAGCGCCTTCACCTCGTCCAGGAAGTCCGCCTGCCCCGGCTGGATGTCGAGCACGAGCAGCCCCTTCGCCGCCCGCGCGGCGCGCAGGTGGCGCGCGATCGTCGCGTCGGTCTGGCGCAGCCGGTGCATGCCGTCGTCGCCGGGCGCGGACTGGGCCAGCGTGGCGATCAACTCGAAGGCTGGCAGGGCCGGGCGGCCGGGGACCGAGAACTCACGCGCGCGCGCCTCGAGCCGCCGCGCGGACACATTCAGCGGCGCCGTGCCGAGCACGCCGAGCTCAGGATCCTGCGGCGCGCCGTAGTACGCGACCACGCGATTGCGGGGGAGGATCTCCCGTCCGCCGCGCGGCAGCTGGGGAACCGCCGCCTCCGAGGCGGCCTCGTCGGCCCCGCCTCCCACGACCGCCGAGCAGCCCTTCACCAGCACGACCAGCAGGACAAAGGCGACCGCGAGCGCGAGCAGCCGGCGGCGGCGATAGATGCGCTGCTGCTGCTCCTCCCAAGCGCGGCCTCGCCGCGCGGCCTCGATGCCGGCTGCCATCGTCATCGGGACCCTACGCTTTCACCAATTTGCGGAGATCCTCGCCGAAGCCGGGATAGGAGACGTCAGCCGCCTCGAAGCCCTCGACCTCGACGCTCTCCCGCGACGCGATCCCCGCGAGCGCGCCCAGCATCGCGAGCCGGTGGTCCCCGGACGCGTCGAGCGATCCGCCCGCGAGGCCGCCGGTGCCCTCCATCATGAAGCCGTCCGGCGCGGCCTCGATGCGCGCGCCGAGCCCGAGCAGGCCCTCCACGACCGTGGAGATCCGGTCGGACTCCTTGCGGCGCAGCTCCTCTGCACCGTGCACCGAGGTGCGGCCCTCCGCGAACGCCCCGAGCAGGGCTACGAGCGGCAGCTCGTCGATGGTCAGGGGCACCTCCTCGGGCGCCACGTCCGTCCCACGCAGCTCGGCTGCGCGCACGACGATGTCACCGACCGCCTCTCCTCCTGCCGCCGGGTGTTCGGAGACCTCCACGTCCGCCCCCATCCGCTCCATCACCCGCAGCAGCCCGGTGCGCGTGGGGTTCAGCCCCACTCCGTGCAGCTCGATCTCGGAGCCGGGGATCACCGTCGCCGCGGCGATCAGGAATGCCGCGGAGGAAAAGTCCCCGGGGACCTCGATTTCGTCGAGCTCGATCCGTCGCATGCCGGACACCGATACGCGCCCATTCGCGCTTCGCACGTCGGCTCCTGCGGCGCGCAGCATCACTTCTGTGTGGTCGCGCGAGGGAAACTGCTCCACGACCGTCGTCTCGCCGTCGGCCAGCAGGCCGGCGAGCAGCACGCAGGACTTCACCTGCGCGCTGGCGACGGGCAGCTCGTACTCGATGCCATGCAGGTCGGCGCCCTGGACCACCATGGGTGGGAGCCCGCCCTCGCGGAAGTCGACGCTCGCCCCCATGCGCCGCAGCGGGTGCGCGACGCGGTCGACGGGCCGGCGGCGGATGCTCTCGTCGCCGTCCAGCGTCCAGCTGCCGCGCGGCTGGCCCGCGAGCCAGCCCGGCAGGATCCGCAGAAGCGTGCCCGCGTTGCGCACGTCGATCGACTCGGCGCCCGGGTCGGCGCCGCGTAGGCCCGCGCCGACGAGGTCGATGTCCGTGCTCGCGCCACGGGGCTGGGCCCGGGCGAGGCGCGCCCCGAGCTCGGTGACCGCCTCGAGGGTCGCGGCCGTGTCGGCCGAGCGCAGGTATCCGCGGATCCGCACCCGCCCGTCCGACATCGCTCCCAGGATCGCCGCCCGGTGCGAGATCGACTTGTCGGGCGGGGGGACGAGCTTGCCCGCCAGCCGCGTCACCGGGTCAAAGCGGACCGTGCTCATGTGCCGCTGTTGACGGGTGAGGCCGAGTAGCCGAGCTCTGCCACCAGCCGCACGGCGCGCTCGGCGCTGCCCTCGCCCGCGACCCAGAGCGCAATCGCCCCGGATCTCATGTCGGGTGCCGGATAGAGGGCCATGTCCACGATGTTGATACCCGCTTCGCCGAGCGAAAGCGAAAGCTGGGCCACGATTCCGGGCCGGTTCGGGACGGCGACGCGCAGCTCGCTCACGGGTCCGCCCGCCAGATCCGCCTCGAGCAGGCGCCGGCGGTTCATGCGCGCGCCCTCGATCCAGCGCTCGAGCCGGGCCGGATCTCCCGCCCGCAGGTCCTCGCGCACCTGCGCGAGCGCGTCGAGGTAGGCGTCCAGCTCGCGCTCCAGCGCTGCACGGTTCGACAGGAAGATGTCACGCCAGAGGGCGGGGTTCGCACCGGCGACGCGGGTGGCGTCACGGAAGCTGGGCCCCGTCGCGGGGAGGCCCTGCGACTCGTCCGCGAGCTCGCGCGCGGCCTGACCGACGAGCACGTTCGCGAGCACGTGCGGCAGGTGGCTGACCGTCGCCATCAGGCGGTCGTGCGCGTCGGCCGTGATCGCGGTCGGCCGTCCGCCGAGGCCCGACACGAGCCCGAACAGCCGCTCGTAGAGCATGCCGCTGGACTGCGCGGTGGGCGTCAGGTACCAGGTCGCCTCCTCGAACAGGTCGGCGCGAGCGTGCTCCACGCCGGATGCCTCCGCACCGGCGAGCGGGTGTCCGCCGATGAACCGCTCGTCGTCGTGGACGCCGTCGAGCACCGCCCGCTTGACCGAGCCGACGTCGCTGACGACGTAGTCGCCCGTGCTCTGGAGCGCCTCGCGCACGATGCTGGGCAACACCCCGACGGGAGCGCAGACGAAGCACACCTCGGCGCCGGCGACCGCTTCGGCCACGGAGCCGCAGGCCCGGTCGATGGCGCCCCGCTCGAGCGCGCGGTCGAGCGCGCGCGCGTCCGGGTCGTAGCCGCTCACCTCCGCCCCGTCGACCCTCGCCCGCGCGGCCAGCCCGATCGAGCCGCCGATCAGGCCGACGCCGAGCAGCGTGATCCGGGTCAGGGGCTCATCTTCCCTTTACAGAGCCGAAAGCTCGTTCCCCACGACCGCTGCCACGCGCTGGACCTGCTCCACGTAGTGGGCGAACTCGTCCGCCGGCACCGCCTGTGGCCCGTCGCAGATCGCCGCGTCGGGGTCGTGGTGCACCTCGACGATGATGCCGTCGGCGCCCGCGGCGGCCGCCGCCAGCGACAGCGGCAGCACGAGGTCGCGCCGCCCGGCGGCGTGGCTCGGGTCCACGACGACGGGCAGGTGCGACAGCTGCTTCAGCACCGGCACGGCCATCAGGTCGAGCGTGAACCGGGTCGCGGTCTCGAAGGTCCGGATCCCGCGCTCGCAGAGCATCACATCCTCATTGCCCTTCTTTCAGGATGTACTCCGCCGCCATCAGCAGCTCCTCGATGGTGGCCGCGAGCCCGCGCTTGAGCAGCACGGCCCGGCCGGATCGCCCGATCTCGGCGAGCAGCGAGTAGTTCTGCATGTTGCGGGCGCCGACCTGGATCACGTCGGCCACCTCGAGCACCTCGTCGAGGTCGCGCGTGTCCATCAGCTCGGTCACGATCGGCAGGCCGGTGACCTCCTTCGCCTCCTGCAGCAGGCGCAGGCCCTCGTCGCCGAGTCCCTGGAAGCTGTACGGGGACGTCCGCGGCTTGTATGCGCCGCCGCGCAGCATCGATCCGCCGCCGGCCTTCACCGCTTCCGCGGTCGACAGCAGCTGATGGCGGCTCTCGACCGTGCAGGGGCCGGCCATCAGGGAGAAGTTGCCTCCTCCGACTTTTCGCCCGTCGATCTCGATGACGGTCGGCTCTCCGTGCCTGAACTGCGACGACGCCAGCTTGTACGGCTTGGTGATGGGCACCACGCGGTCAACGCCGCCGGCCCCGTCGAGGTCGAGGTTGGCGATCCGCTCGCGGTCGCCGATCGCCCCGATCACGGTCAGCACATCGCCCTCGGACACATGGGCGTGCGCGCCGACCGATTCCACGCGTTCGACCACGGAAGCGATCTGCTCCGGCGTGGCCTCCTCTTTCATCACGATCATCATCGACGTGTCCCTTCTCGAAACTTCTCGGTTTTCTAGCTCTTTTCCGGGTGTCCTTGTTGCGTGGCCAGGCCCCCTGATGAGAGGGGTCCTGCTACCGGTACGGCGCTCGACCTGGGATTTCTGGTTGCGCGGGGTGCGCAGGCGGGTCGAACGCCTAGCTAAATCGCCAGGAATAAAAGGGAGCAGGCCACCGCGAGGCCGCGAGGGCCGTGGGCGGTGCGGTGGCTGGCGAGGTCGCCGACTCCATAGACCTGCTCTTTGTACCACGTTGCGGGGAAAGCTCCAAACGTCATGCGTCCAGGAGTCCTCCCTCAGCGGTTGAGCTCGTCCACGACGCCCGCCACGTCGCCCTGCTCGTAGAAGTCGACCGCCACGAGGTTCGGGAGCCGCCGGCGCAACCGCCGGCACGTGCGGGCGCGGCGCAGGAGAGTGGCCCGCGCGTTGACCTCAGCCGCGTTGCTCGACAGCGGTAGCGGCGAGGTGTCGACCCAGTTGTTGAGCAGGAAGAGCGGGCTCCGGACGTTGCCGCGGTTCGGGCGGCAGGAGCTTTCCGCGGCGACCTCGGTGGGGGTGGTGAACCGGTACGGCGTCTCCTGGACCAGGTCGAACTGGTCCCGCAGCCATGGCACCCCCGCGCTGCTGTTCTCGGCCATCGCGACCACCCGCTCGTCCTTGTCGATCATCTCGCCCAGCGTGGGGAGGTGCCGCCGACCGAGGCGGCCACGCCATACGTAGCGGTCGAGCCCGCTCTGCTCGAACACCCGCGCGACGTCCCTGGGGCGGATGTGGTCCTCGATGCTGATCAGGAGCACCTCGCGGGGATGCTCGGCGAGAAAGTCGCGCACGTCGCGAAGCGCGTCCGTCGCACGGGTCGCCCCGAAGGCGCAAACCGTATGGCAGAGGTATACGTCGCGCCCAATCCCGATCGGCCGGGCGCGGTCCGTGATCTTGTTCACCGGCACGTTCTGGACTCCGCGCGAGGTCTGGACGCCGTAGTACATGTCGATCAGGAGCCCGCGGATGCCGGCATCGAGTTGTGGCCGTATCCCTTTCTCCTGCTGTGTGAACCGCCAGCCCGGCTGGTCCGCCGCGGACATCGAGTTGTGCGTGGCGGCGAACGCCACCTCGTCGAGCGCGCGGTCGCAGAGGTGCTCGCTGCCGTTGCAGGCCCCGCTGGGGGCGGCTTCGTCGCCGAACGGGTCGACGACGGCCAGCACCGTGATCGCGGCGACCAGCGCGATCGCGGCGGCCACGATCACCATTGCGAGTGTTCGACGCGACATGTGGCCATTCTCGCGACTGCCGCGGCCCCATCGGGGAAAGAGTAGGTTCGTGACCATGCGCCGCACCCTCGTGGCAACCGTCCTCGTGCTGGCGTTCGCAGCCTCAGCAGGCTTCGCGGCAGCGCCGAACCCGGCGCCTGCGACCGGCCCCTACGACCCGCAGATCCGCCCCGCCGACTTCGTGCGCCGGATCGACAACCGCTGGTTCCCGCTGAAGCCCGGCTCGGTGCATCGCTACGCCGGTGTCGCCGAGAACGGCAAGGCGCGCCAGACCGGCGTCGTCTTCGTGACCCACCGGACGAAGAAGATCCTCGGCGTGCGCTGCCGCGTCGTGCGCGACACCGGATACACGGCGGGCAAGCCGGAGGAGCGCACCTTCGACTGGTACGCGCAGGACCGGGCCGGCAACGTCTGGTATTTCGGGGAGGACTCCCGCGACTACCGCAACGGGCACTGGGTCCGCAGCGGCGGCTCGTGGAAGGCCGGGGCCCACGGCGCAAAGCCGGGCATCCTGATGCTCGCGGACCCGCAGCCCGGCCAGACCTACCGCCAGGAGTACTACCTCGGGCATGCGCTCGACGTGGCCACCGTGCTCGGCCCCGACGGCACGGTGCGGCTGCCGTTCAAGACCGTGCGCCACGCGCTCGAGACCAGCGAGACGTCGGAGCTCGAGCCCGGCGTCGTCGAGCGCAAGTGGTACGCGCCCGGGCTGGGTGAGATCAAGAGCGTCGAGGTGAAGGGCGGCAAGGAGGCCACCCACCTGGTGAGCGTCAGCCGCTCTCGCTGACGGCGCCGCGCAGCGCTGCGATGAAGCGCTCGTTCTCGGCGCGGGTGCCGAAGGTGACGCGCAGGTGGCCCGCGCCGCCGAGCCCGCCGCCCGGTCGGACCGCGACGCCGGCGCGCGTGAGCGCGTCGACCACCTCGCGCTCCGAGTGCTCGCCCAGCGACACCCAGCAGAAGTTGGCCTGGCTGTCGGCCAGGTTCAGGCCGAGCTCGTGCAGCTCCGTCCTCCATCCACAGCCGCTCCGCGGTGTTCCACCCGACCCGGTCCGCGACGTTGTCCTGGTGCTTGAGCGCCTCGGTCGCCGCGGCCTGGGCGAGCCTGTTGACGGAGAAGGGCTGGCGCACGCGGTCGACCGCGGCCTTGAACTCCTCCGAGCCGAGCGCGTATCCGACCCGCAGGCCGGCGAGGCCGTAGGCCTTGGAGAAGGTGCGCAGCAGGACGAGGTTCTTGAAGTCGCGCAGCAGGTCGAGCGAGGTGTCGGGGTCCTCGACGGTCTGGAACTCGATGTAGGCCTCGTCGAGGATCACGAGCACGTGCGGCGGGACCTGCTCCAGGAACGAGCCGATCGCGTCGCAGGCCAGATACGTGCCGGTCGGGTTGTTCGGGTTGCAGACGAGCACCAGCCGCGTGAGGTCGTTGACCTGCGCCGCGATCCCGTCCAGGTCGTGCACGTAGGAGTCCGTGAGCGCGACGGTGCGCTCCTTCGCGTCCGTGGCGGCCGCGAGGTGCGGGTACATCGAGAAGGAGGGCCACGCGTACACGAGCTCGCTCGAGGGCTCGAGCAGCGCCTCTGCCGCGGCCAGCAGGATCTCGCACGACCCGTTGCCCACCGCGATTGATGCGGCCGGGTAGTCGTAGCGCTCGGACAGCGCCCGCCGCAGCGCCCCCGCCCCCGGATCCGGATAGCGGTTCACCTCGCCGGCCGCGCGCTGCACCGCCTCGACCACGGCGGGCACCGGCGGGAACGGCGACTCGTTGGAGGCGAGCATCGCGACCGACGCCGTCTCGCGGGCAGCGGCGTTGGCGCTGTCGGCGCCCGCCGAGTACAGCGGGATGCGCGCAAGTCGTTCTATGAAGGTGACGGCCGCCACGCACCTATTGTGCCGACTCGAGATCGGCGCGCAGGTTGCGGGCCTCGCCCAGGTACACGTGCTGCGGCGCGTGACCGTTGGGCGCGTAGTAGTGGAGCAGCACGCGGATCACGCGCGGGAGCGATCCGGGCACGTCGATCTCCTGCGTGCACAGCAGCGGCACGCGGTTGAGGCCGAGGTCGCGCGCGGCCACCGCGGGGAACTGCGCGTTGAGATCGGTGGTCGCGCTGAACACGCAGCTCACCATCTGTTCGGCGGCGAGGTCGTTGCGCGCCATGATCTCCGCGACCAGCTCGCGCGTGCCGTCGAGGATCGCCTGCTCGGTGTTGGTCTCGATCGACGCGGCGCCGCGGAGGGCGAACAGGCGCTGATCGTGTGGGGCGTCGGACATGCGGCGCGGATTCTCTCAGTCCGACCCGAGGCCGGCCGCCCGCCGCACCTGCTCGAGCTCGTGCGGCCGCAGGCGCCGCGAGTTGCCGGAGCGCAACCGCCCCAGCTCCAGCGGGCCGAAAGCGACCCGCTCCAGCGACCGCACGGGGTAGCCGACCGCCTCGAACATCCGGCGCACGATCCTGTTGCGGCCTTCGTGAATCGTGACCTCGAGCACCGACTCGCGGCCGCCGCTGACCACGCGTACGCGGGCCGGGCTCGTGCGGCCGTCCGACAGCTCGACGCCTTCGCGGAGCTCCTGGAGCGACCGTTTCGAAGGCGATCCCGACACCTGCACGCGGTAGGTGCGAGGCACCTCGTAACGCGGGTGCAGCAGCCGGTTCGCAAGCTCCCCATCGTTCGTCAGCAGCACGAGGCCGCTGCTGTCGGTGTCCAGGCGCCCGACCGGATAGAGGCGCAGATCGGAGTCGACCAGCTCCGTGACGGTCTCCCGGCCCTGCGGATCGCTGGCGGTGGAGATCACTCCGAGCGGCTTGTTCAGGAGAAAGTACGCGCGCTCCTCGGTCTCGAGGGGACGGCCGTCGACGCGCACGTCGTCGTCGATCGCCGACGTCGCGGGCGGGGTCCGTCACCTGCGTCCCCCCCACGCTCACGTGGCCGTCGGCGATCAGCCGCTCGGCTGCGCGCCGCGAGGCGACGCCGGCGTGGGCGAGGTACTTGGCGAGCCGCATATCGCCGCCAAGGCTAGACCGCGGCCGGAGCGCCCTCCACTCGTCGTGCCATAATGCCGCCGCCTTGGACGTGTGGGTTGCCCTACTGCTGATCGGCCTGGCGGTCGTCGCCGGCGGCCTGCTGCTGCGCAGCGTGCCCGGCGGAGTGCTCGCATTCCTCGGGATCCTCGTCGTGTTCGGGTTCGGCATCCCGGCGCTCGTGATCGACGACAACAAGTCGTCGGAGTCCTCCGCCAGCGGCGGCGGCGGCACGGCGGCCGCCGGGGGCGCCGCGGCAGGCGGCGCGGCAGCGGGCGGGACCACAACCGGCGCCGAGAAGCCCGCGAGCGGCGGCGGTGGCGGCAACGCCGCGGCGCTGGCCGCGGGCAAGCAGATCTTCACGCAGTCCTGCGGCACCTGCCACACGCTCTCCGACGCGGGCACCAGCGGCAACGTGGGTCCGGTGCTGGACCAGATCAAGCCCGACAAGGCGCGTGTGCTGAACGCCCTCAAGAACGGCGGCGCGGGCTCCGGCGCGATGCCCGCCAACATCGTGACCGGCAAGGAAGCCGCAGCGGTCGCGACGTACGTCTCCTCGGTCGCCGGCAAGTAGCCGGGCCGGACTCGCATCCGCGTCCACCGCGGACGAGATCGCGGGTAGGGGATGAAGAGTCCCTGCGTCGAACAGCGTGTTGTGCTCGTACGTATCTGGCGTCGTCGTCGGGACCGCCGTCGTCAAGATCTCGATCGCGGCGCCGAGCTCCACGATCGAGCGCTTGCGCTCGGGCACCGCACCGGGCACGAACGCGTCGAAGGTCGTGGTGAGGTTGCAGTCCGCGCCGACGGTGGAGTCGGCGGTGGCGGTGCAGGGAACGGTGGCGGTCGGGGAGTGGTACGTCAACCACGGTTGCGGCGTCGGTGCCGCCCGGCGCCCGCGCGTTGAAGCGGTCGGTGATGCGCAGTAGGTACGAGGCCCTGCAGCTGGCCGGTGTAGTCGGTCAGGTTCGAGGCCCATCGTAGACGGTCTGAGAGTCAACCGGAACTTGCACGTCGGCTTCATCGGCGGGCGTGGCGGGGTCGCCCACGGAGCGCCTCGTAGGCGAACGAGCCGACGTGACTTCGTCAGGCTGCCCGTTCGAGTCCGCGGTGCCGACCGTGAGCGAGGTCGAGGCTTCTGGGCCGGGGAAGCGCACGACGGGAACGCGAGCGGCGGGCCGTGCGTGCGGTTCGGCGCGCGTGCACTGGACGTACGCCGGCACGAGTCGAGACCTGGGTCGGCGTGGCGCCCTTGGGACGGGGGTAGCCGTTTGATCGGGATCGGTCGCCAGTCGGGACTGCCGCCCTGCTGAATCTCGGTGGAGATTCCGCTGTCCAGGTCAAGCACCCGGATCGGCACGTCGCCCAGCGTTTCGTCCGTCTGGAAAACGATCTTCTTACCGTCCGGCGACCAGGCAGGCTCCGCGTCGTCTTGGTTCGGTGTGTCATAGAGAGTCGAGCGATCGGTCCCATCGGCGTCCATCACGTCGAGTCGCATGTCGCCGGTTGTCGCGCAGCATTGGCCGCTCGCGAAAAGATTCGTCTGGAAGACGATGCGGGATCCGTCTGGAGACCACTCTGGCTGGCGCTCGTGACCGGTCCGATCGTTGGTCAGATCCGTCGCTCCACTGCCGTCCGGGTTCATCACCCAGATGTCGCCGTCGCTTGGTGACGAGGTATCTCGCGCGAATGCGATTTTCGATCCATCCGGCGACCATCGCGGGTCCGCCGATCGACCGTCGGACGTCAGCTGCGTCACGGCTCCTCCAGCGGCCGGTATCACGTAGATGTCGCCTTGGGTGATCGAGCCCCCTCCGGGTGGGAGCCGGTGGAGGGCGATCATCGAGCCGTCCGGCGACCACGCCGGTTGGTCGCCGGACGTGAGCACAACCTCGGAGCCGTCGGCGCTCCTCACCACGACCATGCCGTCTGGTCTCCGCAACGCCAGCTTCGTGCCGTCGGGCGACCAGGCCGGGTCGCGGCGTTGGCTGACGAGGGGCTGCGAGTTGCTGCCGTCCGGATCCATCGTGTAGATGGTCCGCACGATCTGCGGCTGGAACGTGAACTTGACGAACGCGATCTTTCCGTTCTGCCCGGGGAAGGCGGCACTTGCGACTGCGGGCGCCACCAGAATCGCGACGCTCAGGACCAGCGCAAGTACATCCCCGGATGTGCGCGCGACGGGTCACCCTCATCTACCCCCGTCGCCAAGCTACCACTCAGCACGGCGCGGCGACCAAACGGCCGCTGTCAGCTGACGCGCTGTTCGCCGGCCTTGAGGAGCTTGTCGCGCAGCTGCTGCTCGTCCTCGGCGCTGGGCTCGAACGTCTTGATGTCGGGCAGCGCCTTCAGCGACTCCAGGCCGAAGAGCTTCTCGAACAGAGCGCGTGGTCCGATACAGGATCGCGCCGAACTGCGTGCGGCCCTTCTCCTCGATCAGGCCGCGCTCCTCGAGCGTGGTCACCGGGGAGTCGGAGTTGACGCCGCGGATGCGCGCGATCTCCGGCCGCGAGACCGGCTGGAGGTAGGCGACGATCGACAGGCACTCGGCCTGCGCCTGCGACAGCGGCGGCGTGCGCGGCTTCGACAGCAGCCGGCGCACCGCGTCGTCGGCCTCGGGGTCGGACGCGAGCGTCAGCCCGCCGGCGACCTCGCGCAGCACGATGCCCGGTCTCCTGCGGCGCGAACCGGGCGCGCAGCTCCTCGACCGCGTCGTCGAGGCGCGCCTCGGCGCAGCCGATCGCCTCGCACAGGTCGGCGCGGCTGACCGGCTCGGGCGAGCAGAAGCAGCAGGGCGGTCAGCTGTCGGGCGATGGGATTCACGATTCGGCCGGGGCCATGATCTCGATCTCTCCGAAAGTCTCGCGCTGGCGCCAGACGAGCTCGCCGTTCTTGTACAGCTCGAGCAGCGCGAACAGCGTGACGGCCTGCGTCATGCGGTCGGCGTCGCCGACCGCGTCCTCGAAGGTGAAGGTGCCGCGCGTGGCGAGCAGGTCGCGCACGACCGCCAGGCGGCGCTCCAGTGACACCGTGATCCGCGTCATGTGGTCGGTGTTCACGACCGGCGGCGTGCGCAGCAGCCCCCGCATCGCGTCGGCGAGCCGCGCGGGCTCGTATGCCTGGCGCGCGGCGTCGAACGCGACCCGCCGCAGCTCGGGCGGCAGCGGCGCGGCGCGGTAGCGATACGGCCGCTCGGCCGCGAAGCGCTCGTGCATCCACTCCGACCCGGCCCGGAACTTGCGGTACTCGAGCAGGCGGGCGAGCAGCTCCTCCGCGGCCTCGCCGGGCTCCATGTCGAAGCCCTCCTCCTCCTCGGAGGGGAGCATCAGCCGCGACTTCAGCTCCAGCAGCGCGGCGATCAGGATCAGGAACTCGGTGGCCGCCTCGAGGTCGAGCTCGCCCCGCTCCTCGAGGCGGTCGATGTAGGCCAGCACGATCTCCGCGAGGTGGACCTCGAGCAGGTCGACGTCCTCGTTCAGGATCAGCGTGACGAGCAGGTCGAACGGCCCCTCGAACACCTCGAGGTCGAGAGAAAGCCGCCCGTCGGTAAGCCGACGGCCGGGTTTGCCGCAGGACGCTCGACGGCGCTCACAGCCCCATCGCCTCCTTCGCGCGCTCCATGCTCGGCACCGCGATCGCGCGGGCGCGCTCGGCGCCCTCGTCGAGCAGCCGCTCCAGCTCCCCGCGGTCGGCGAGCGCCTGCTCGCGCCGCTCGCGGAAGGGCCGCAGGTACTCGACGATCCGCTCGGCGATCTCGTCCTTGTGGTCGCGGCAGCCGAGCTCGCCGGTGCGGCAGGTGCGGTCGATCTCCAGCACGCGATCCTGCGCCGTGCCGAACACCTTCTCGTAGGAGAACACGTTGCAGATCTCGGGGCGGCCGGGATCGTGGCGGCGGATCTTCTGCGGGTCGGTGATCATCTTCCCCACCATGTCACGGATCGTGTCGGGGTCGGACCCCAGCTCGATCGCGTTGCCGTAGCTCTTGGACATCTTGCGATTGTCGATGCCGAGCAGGACGGGCGCCTCGGTCAGAACAGCTTCGGGCTCGGGGAAAACCCCCTCGCCCCCCTCACCTTCAGGCGTTCCGCCGAAGAGGTGGTTGAAGCGGCGCACGATCTCCCGCGCCAGCTCGAGGTGCGGCAGCTGGTCCTGGCCGACCGGCACCTTGGTCGCGTGGTACAGCACGATGTCGGCGGTCTGGAGCACCGGATAGCCGAAGAACCCGTAGGTGTCGATCTGCTCCCCCAGCTCCGCGATCTGGCCCTTGTAGGTCGGCACGCGCTCGAGCCACGACTTCGGCGTGATCATTCCCAGCAGCAGCGCCAGCTCGGAGTGCTCGGGCACCTGGGACTGGCGGAAGACGATCGAGCGCTCGGGGTCGACCCCGGCGCCGATCCAGTCGGCCAGCATCTCGATGCCGTCCTCGTGGATCCGGGAGACGTCCTGGTACCCGGTCGTGAGCGCGTGCAGGTCGACGACGCTGTAGATGCAGTCGTACTCCTCCTGGAGGCGCACCCAGTTCTGCAGGGCGCCGAACCAGTGGCCGATGTGCAGCCGCCCGGTCGGGCGCATGCCGGAGAAGACCCGCTCGCGGGTCCGTGTCGGAGCGCTGGCGGGAGCCGCGGGCACGGTGGCAAGGATAACTTTGGCCGCCGACGCGCCCTGCCGCCCCATCACGCCGGAGCCGGCCGGCCGTCGCGGGCCAGCACGCCGATCACGCTGCGAGCCATCCCGCCGGGGACCGGCTCCCAGCTCCCGCCGCGGCCGCCGGCGAACTCGGCGAGCCGCTCGGAGGGCCACTCGCTGCGGTGCTCCTCGTGCGGGTTGCCGTGCATCGGGCCCTGCTCGTAGCCGAGCGGGGTCGCGATCAGGACCTGCGGAGCCAGGGACAGCGCCTTGTCGAGCGCGCGCTCGCCGTCCTCGTCCGTGAAGTGTTCGAGCACGTCGATCATCGTCACGAGGTCGTACTCCTCCGGGATCTCCACTACGAGGAAGTCGCCTTCGAAGAAGCGGTCGTACAGGTACGACGTGCGCGAGCGCTCGAGGTACTCGGGGAACACGTCGACCGCGTCCAGGCGCCGCTCCCAGCGGAACTCGTCGACGCGCTCGCGGAACAGGAACCCGTACCGGCCGTATCCGGGCCCGACGTCCAGCACTCGCTGCGGGTCGAGGCGCGCGATCGTCCGCACGATCACGGGCACGTTGCCGAGATAGCTCGAAGGCATCCGCCTGATCTTCCCATCCCGATCGCCTAACCTCGCGGGAATGGAGACCGAGGAGGCGATCCGCTCACGGCGCACGGTCAAGGCTTTCGACCCGCGACCGGTCGACCGGGAGACCCTGGAGGAGCTGCTCGAGCTCGCGCGCTGGGCGCCCAACCACAACCTCACGAACCCCTGGCGGTTCCGCGTGGTCGGCCCCCGTGCGCTGGGCCGCCTGAAGCAGGCGGCGGGCGAGCTGGCGGTGCGGGGCGCACCCGCGGGCGCAGACCCGGATGAGCTGGCGCGCGTCGCCGCCGCGAAGCTCGATCGCGCGCCGACCCTGGTCGTCTGCTCGGTGAAGCGCTCGCCCGATCCCGTGCAGGACGAGGAGGACCGGCATGCCGCCGGCGTGGCCGCGTACATCGTCCTGCTGGGCGCGCACGCACGCGGCCTCGCGGGCTACTGGCGCACGCCGGGCGTGCTGCGCACGGAGGGCGGGTGCGATGCCGTCGGCCTGGGCGACGACGAGCGTTTCGTGGGACTGCTCTACCTCGGGCACGCCCGCCAGACGGCGGAGGCGCCCGACCGCGAGCCCGTCGAGCACTACGCCGAGTTCCTCGACTAGCAGCCCCGGTTGACACGCAGGATGGCGGCGGTCGATGATCGCCGGCCAACCGATCCCCGACTCCCCAGGAGGCTGCTTGTGAATGTGAAGAAGGCGCTCGCGCTGCTGGCCCTGGGCTGCATCGCCCTGGTGGGCGTGAGCGCAGCCACGCCCGACCGCGCAATCGAGCAAGACCAAGACCTTCCAGTTCGTCTTTCGCTTCTCCGACGCGGACGTCCGCCTCGACCTCGGCGCGGGCGGGTCCACGACCGGCGACACGGAGACGTTCACGGGGCCCATCCTGAACGCGAACCAGACGACCCGCGTGGGCTTCGGGCAGGGCCACTGCGTGATCACCCTCCCGAACCGGCCACTGGCCCAGTGCACGACGTCGCTCTTCTTCGACCATGGGCAGATCGCGACCCAGGGACCGAACTACTTCAACCGCCCCTTCAACCACGCGATCACGGGTGGAACCGGCGTGTTCCGCACCGCGGGCGGGGAGATGCGGGCCGAGCCACAGCCCGGCAACACGGGCTGGAAGATCACGTTGAAGGTGATCCGGCCGTGAGGTCCGTACAGTTTGGGAGATGGCTTCGTTCTCGGACACCGACTACGAGCTCGCCCCCGAGCGGGTGAAGGAGCTCGTCGAGGGCGGAGAGGCGCAGCTCGTCGACGTCCGTGAGCCCTATGAGTGGGAGGCGGGCCGGATCGCCGGCGCCGTCCACATCGAGCTCGAGCGGCTGCCCAGCCGCGCGGGCGACATCGACAAGGACAGGCCGGTGATCTTCCAATGCCGGGTGGGCCGCCGCTCCGCGTTCGCGGTCGAGGCCTTCCGCAACGGCGGCTACGACGCCTACAACATGACCGGCGGCATCCAGGCGTGGGTCGACGCGGGCCTCCCGCTCGACCCCGAGGACGGCAAGGTCGCCGACCACTAGCGCAGGGCCGGTGGCGCGGCGGCATGTCCCGCCGCGGAAGTCCCATGTACGGATGCGGGTGGTGCGGATGGCCGGGGTCCGCATTCCAGTCGTGGTCCGGGCCGCCAGGAGGCGCCGGCGGGGGCTGCGCGCCGCCCGGGAACGCGATCGGGAGCACTCCTGCGAGGCCCGCTGCCTCGAGCATGCGCTGGGCCTCCGGGGAGCCTCCCTCGAAAGTCACGCGGGCATTCGCCTTGAACCGGTTGTACAGGTCCAGGAGCAGGAACGCCGCGGTCGTGTCCATGAAGGTGATACCGCCGAGGTCGACGATCAACTGGCCGATGCGCTCGCGCTCGAGCTCCTCGACGGCCTGCTCGAACTGCTCTCCCGCGTCGACGCCGAACTCGCCGGACAGGGCAAGCAGCACACGGTCTGCCGATCTGTCGATCAGCACATCGAACGACATACGACTGCAATCTAACACCCGGACTGCGTACGCGCTCAGGCCAGGCCGGCGGCGCGCAGCGCCGAGTCACGATCCTCGTACGACTGCACCGTCACGACCTTCTCTCCGCGGAACGTCATCACGTGGGCGATGCGTGCCTCCACAGCGACCCCGCTCATCGCACCCACGCCTTCGACCCGTACGAAGATCACGATCTGGTCGCCGGCGTCGAACATCTCCTCCGGCACGTTGCGGAAGTCGCCGAAGATCTTCTTTGCCTCGGACCACAGCTCGCGCACGCCGTCGTGCCCGCGGTAGACGCCTCCCCCGGGCCCGGGAACGATGTACGTGTGCCACTCGATGCCGGGATCGAACATCTCGAGCGCTGCCTCGAGATCGTTCGCGTTGAACGACTCGTAGCTGCGGCGCACGAGCTCGAGGCGTTCCGCGCTCATTCGCTCCGCAGCGCTTGTAACGCGTCCTCGCGGTTGCGGTACGCGGTCCACGCCACCGCCGCTCCCCCGCGAATGGTCCACACGTGCACCGTGTTGACGTCGAGCTCCACCCCACTCCCGCGCCCGCGGCCGCGCTGGCGCACGACCGTGACGACGTCGTCGCCGACCTCGACGAATTCGACCGGCTCCAGGCGCAGGCCGTCGAAGCTCTCCGTCCAGGACTCGATGAACTCCTTGAACCCGTCGCGACCGGGCCGGTCGCCCGACTCGGGCGCGTCCTCGCCGGGCCGCCACTCGATGTCAGGGTCGACCAGCGCGAGCACCGCGCTGAGATCGCCGCGGTTCCAGGCCTCGTAGCCGCGCCGCAGGGCCTCCAGGTCGGCGTCTGGCATTAGAAGGCCTGGCGCACCACGGGCTTCCTGGTCGCGCCGACCTCGTCGAGCCGCCGCACCGGCGTGGTGTAGGGCGCGTTCTGCGCGATCTCGGGATCCCGCTCGGCCTCTGCCAGGATCTCGTCCACGGCAGCCGCGAACGCGTCCAGCGTCTCGCGCGTCTCGGTCTCGGTCGGCTCGACCATCAGGGCCTCGTCGACCAGCAGCGGGAAGTACACGGTCGGCGGGTGGAAGCCGTGGTCGAGCAGGCGCTTGGCGACGTCGAGGGTCTTGACCCCCAGGTCGCGCTTCGCGCGCGCGCCGGACAGCACGAACTCGTGCTTGCAGGTGCGGTCGAACGCGATCGGCAGGTACTTGCCGGCGCGGCCCTTGCGCATCCTGGCGAGCAGGTAGTTGGCGTTCAGCACCGCCGTCTCCGACGCCTCGCGCAGCCCGTCGCCGCCGAGGCTGAGGATGTAGGCGTAGGAGCGCACGAACACGCCGAAGTTGCCCTGGAACCCACGCAGCCGGCCGATCGACTTGGGCCGGTCGAAATCGAGCTCGAAGTGCGGCTCGGTGCCGTTCGACCCCTCGGCCTTCACGACCTGCGGGCGCGGGAGGAACGGCTCGATCCGGTCCGAGACGGCGATCGGGCCCGCGCCCGGGCCGCCGCCGCCGTGGGGCTGGGAGAAAGACTTGTGGAGGTTCACGTGGACGATGTCGAAGCCCATGTCGCCGGGCCGTGAGATGCCCATCACCGCGTTCAGGTTGGCGCCGTCGTAGTAGAGCGTCGCGCCCGTGCCGTGCACGATCTCCGCTATTTCTTCGATGCGCTCGTCAAACAGTCCCAGTGTGTTGGGATTCGTGAGCATCAGGCAGGCGACGTCGTCGTCCGCCTTCGCGCGCAGGTCGTCGACGTCGATCCCGCCGCGCTCGTCGGTCGCGACCTTCACGACCTCGTACCCCGCCATCGTGACCGTCGCCGGGTTGGTGCCGTGCGCGGTGTCGGGAGTCAGCACCTTGCCGCGCGACTCGCCGCGGTCCGCGTGGTACGCCCGCGTCAGGAGCAGCCCGGCCAGCTCGCCGTGCGCTCCCGCCGACGGCTGGAGGCTGACGTGCGGCAGGCCGCAGATCTCCGACAGCGAGCGCTGCAGCAGCCACATCAGCTCGAGCGCCCCCTGCGCGCGCTCGGGCGGCGTCAGCGGATGCAGGCGCGCGTGCCCGGGCAGCGCGGCGACGCGCTCGTTCACCTTGGGGTTGTGCTTCATCGTGCACGAGCCGAGTGGGTAGAAGCCGGTGTCGAGGTCGAAGTTGCGGCGCGAGATGCGGTTGTAGTGGCGCACGATCTCGGGCTCGGAAACCTCGGGCAGCCGCGGCCCGTCGGCGCGCAGCATGGCGCGCGGGATCAGCTCGTCGAGCGGGCGGGCGGGAACGTCGAGCTCCGGGAAGACGGCGGCCCGCCGCCCTTCCACCGAGCGCTCGAAGATCGTGATGGCGCGGTCGCGCTGCATCGCCGTCTCGTCGCTCATGCGCCCACCCCTTCCCGCGCGCCGCTGCGCTCGGCCGCGACCGCGCGCTCGAGCGCGTCCGCGAGCAGGTCGATGTGCGCGCGTGTGCGGCGCTCGGTGAGCGCGACCAGCAGGCCGTTCTCCCACTCGGGGTAGTCCGCGCCCAGCGGGTAGCCGGCGTTGATGCCCTCGGCCGCGCAGCGTCGCAGCACCGCATCGACGGGCACATCCAGCAGCACGCCGAACTCGCGCACCACGGGCTGGTCGTGCAGCGGCTCCACCCCGTCGATCGCCGCGAGGCGCTCGCGCGCGTACGCGGTGCGCTGCGCCATCAGCTCGCCGATCTCGACGATCCCCGCGCGGCCCAGCCAGCTCAGGTAGATCGTGGCGGCCAGCGCGTTCAGCTGCTGGCTCGTGCAGATGTTCGACGTCGCCTTCTCGCGCCGGATGTGCTGCTCGCGGGTCTGGAGCGTGAGCACGAAGCCGCGCCGCCCGTCCACGTCCGTGGTCTCGCCCGCGATGCGGCCGGGCATGCGGCGGATGTGCTCCTCCCGCGCGGCGAAGAACCCGACCGACGGTCCGCCGTAGTCGAGCCGGTTGCCGAGCGGCTGGCCCTCGCCGACGGCGATGTCGGCGCCGAAGTCGCCCGGCGGGCGCAGCACGCCGAGCGTGAGCGCGTCCACCGCGACGACCAGCAGGGCGCCGGTGCTCTTCGCGACGCTCGCGAGCGCACCCAGGTCCTCGACCGACCCGATGAAGTTGGGCTGCTGGAGGAACACCGCGGCGGTGTCGTCGTCGATCGCGGCCGCGAGCGCGCCGGCATCCGTGGCGCCGGCCGCCAGCGGCACCTCCACGACCGTGGTCCCGTAACCGGCCGAGTAGGTCTCGAGCGCCTCGCGCGAATGTGGGTGCAGCCCGCGCGACACGAGCAGCTTCGAGCGGCCGGTGGCCCCGCGCGCGAGGTAGGCCGCCGCGGCCACGGACGACGGTCCCTCGTACAGGCCCGCGCTCGCGACCGGCAGGCCGGTCAGCTCCGAGATCGAGGTCTGGAACTCGAACATCGCCTGGAGCGTTCCCTGCGAGATCTCCGGCTGGTAGGGCGTGTATGGAGTGAGGAACTCGGAGCGCTGCGTGATCGAGTCGACGATCGCCGGCACATAGTGGTCGTACATCCCGGCCCCGAGGAACGTGATCTCGTCCTCGGCGCTGCGGTTGCGCGCCGCCAGCTCGGCCAGCCGCTCGTAGACGTCCGGCTCGGTCATGCCGTCGGGCAGCTCGAGCGCCCGGTCGAGCCGCACGCCGGCGGGCAGGTCGGAGAACAGCTGATCGATCGACGACACGCCGATCTCGGCGAGCATCTGCTCGCGGTCGGCCTCCGTCGCGGACGTGTAGCGCGTCACCGCGGGCGCCTCAGTCGTTCTCGGAGGACAGCAGGGCCTGGTAGGCCTCGGCGGACAGCAGCTCGTCGGCCTCCGCCGGGTTGCTGAGCTTCACCTTCACGAGCCAGCCGGCCTCGTAGGGGTCCTCGTTGACCAGCTCCGGCGTCTCGGAGGCGGCCTCGTTCACCGCGGTGACCTCGCCGGACATCGGGGCGATCACGTCGGACACCGCCTTCACCGACTCGACCTCGGCGTAGGACTCGTCCTTCTTGACGGCCGCGCCCACCTCGGGCGGGTCGTAGAAGACGACCTCGCCAAGCGCGTCCTGGGCATACCAGGTGATGCCGAATGTCGCGGAGTCATCCTCGATCCGCACCCAGTCGTGCTCGGGGTGGTAGCGCAGGTCCTCGGGGTATTGCTCGGCCAACGTCAGTCTCCCTTTTTATAGAGGGGCTTCTTCGACACACGCGCGGGGCGCTGCTTTCCGCGCACGTCGACGGTCAGATCGGTGCCGGGCTCGGCGAGGTCCGCGCGGACGTAGGCCATTCCGATACCGACGTCCATGCAGGGGGAAAGGGTACCGCTCGTGACCGACCCGACCGGTTCGCCGCCGGCGAGCACCGCGCAGCCGGGGCGCGGGATGCCCTGGCCGGTGAACACGAAGGGCGCGAGCAGCTCGGCGGTGCCCTGCTCCGCCTGCTGGCGCAGGCGCTCGACCCCCACGAAGTCGGTGTCGAGGGCGCAGGCCCATTTGAGCCCCGCCTCGACCGGCGTGCGCTCCGTGCTGAGGTCGTTCCCGTACAGCGGGTAGCAGACCTCGAGGCGCAGCGTGTCGCGCGCGCCGAGGCCCGCGGGCGCAACGCCCGCCGCGAGCAGCGCATCCCAGATCGCGGTCGCGCCGCCCGGCTCGATCAGCAGCTCGACGCCGTCCTCGCCCGTGTAGCCGGTGCGGCACACGAGCGCGGGCACTCCCGCCACGACGGCCTCGGTGTGGCGGAAGCGGCCGGGAACCTCGCCCTCGATCAGCTTGCCGAGCACCTCGATCGCCCGTGGGCCCTGGAGCGGCGAGCATCGCGTAGTCGGCCGAGGCGTCGGCGACCTCGACGCCCTCGAAGCCGTCGGCCTGCCGGCGAAACCACTCGAAGTCCGACTCGGAGTTGGATGCGTTCACGACGGTGAGGAACCGCTCCTCGCCGGCGGCAGGCGCGAACCGGTACGTGAAGAGGTCGTCCAGCACTCCTCCGTCCTCGCGGCACAGCAGCGCGTACTGGGCGCCGCCCGGCTCGATCTTGCGGACGTCGTTGGAGAGGAGGTGCTGGAGGAACTCGGCCGCGCGCGGGCCGCGCGTCGCGATCTCGCCCATGTGCGAGACGTCGAACACGCCGGCCGCCGTGCGCACCGCCACGTGCTCCTGGCGCACGCCCTCGTACTGCACCGGCATCTCCCAGCCCGCGAAGGGCACCATGCGTGCGCCGGCGCGCAGATGCGCGTCGTGCAGGGGCGTGTACTTGAGCGCAGCGGTGGTCGCGGACAAGGCCACAGGACCCTAGCAAGGGGTCCTCTAACGAACCCTTAAAGCGAGAGCGGCTACAAAGTCCCGGAGCGCCGCCCCTCGGCGGCGCCTACAGTTTCAGTCTGGCGAGCGCCGAAGGCGCGAAGCACAGGACTTTAGGCGGGCGAAGCCCGAATATGATCACGCGTTCCGGCAGGGGCGCCCGACCCGACCCGAAGGGAGCTTCAGTGACGATCGACCCCGAGCAGCGGCGACTCCACGCAGTGGGAGGCCCCGAAGAGGTCCGTCGCACGTTCGAGACGGCCCTCTTCGAGGTCAAGCGCGTGATCGTCGGGCAGGAGGAGATGCTCGAGCGCGTGTTCGTCGCGCTCCTCGCCGACGGCCACATCCTGCTGGAGGGCGTGCCCGGCCTGGCCAAGACGATGACGATCAAGGCTACGAGCGACGTGCTGGGCGGCAGCTTCAAGCGAATCCAGTTCACGCCCGACCTCGTGCCCTCGGACCTGATCGGCACGCGCATCTACAGGGCCGACAGGCACAGCTTCGAGACCGAGCTGGGCCCCGTCTTCTGCAACTTCCTGCTCGCCGACGAGATCAACCGCGCGCCCGCCAAGGTGCAGTCCGCGCTGCTCGAGGTGATGCAGGAGCGCCAGGTGACCATCGGCCCCGAGACCTTCCGGTCCCCCCACCCCTTTCTCGTGCTCGCGACGCAGAACCCGATCGAGTCCGAGGGCACGTATCCGCTCCCCGAGGCGCAGGTCGACCGGTTCATGTTCAAGGTGGTCGTGGACTACCCCTCCGAGAACGAGGAGGTGGCGGTCGTCAGCCGCTCGCTGGCCGCCGCGCCCGAGATCGAGCAGGTGCTCTCACCGGAACGCCTCGTCGACGCCCAGCAGGCGACGCAGGAGGTCTTCGTCGACCGTGCGGTGAACGAGTACGCGGTTTCGCTCGTGGGCGCGACCCGACGTCCCGGCGACTACGGACTCGACGAGATCGCTCCCTACATCGAGTACGGGGCGAGCCCGCGCGGGTCGATCAACCTGATCCACGGCGCCCGCGCGCTCGCGCTGCTGCGCGGGCGCGGGTTCGTGCTCCCCGACGACGTGCGCGCGCTGGCGCTCGACGTGCTGCGCCACCGGCTGGTGCTGACCTACGAGGCGCTCGCCGAGGGCGTCGACGCGGACGCGCTGCTGGAGCGGGTGATCGCGGCCGTCCCGGTTCCCGAGGTGACCCTGTCGCGGAGCGAGGTTGCGTGAGTAGACACCTCGCCGTGGTGGGGTCCGACGCGGCTGCGACGGTCGCGCAGGCCCCTGCGGCGGTGATCAAGGGCCTCGATCTGACCGTGCGGCGGCGGATCGATTCGCTGGTTTCCGGTGAGCACCGTTCGCCCTCCCTGGGTCACGGCACCGAGATCGCGCAGGTGCGCCCCTACCAGTTCGGCGACGACGTGCGGCAGATGGACTGGGCGGCGACCGCGCGCACCGGAGATCCCCACGTGCGGATCCAGGTCGCGGAGCGCACGCTCGCCACCTGGCTGCTGCTGGACGTCTCCGCCTCGATGAGCTTCGGCACGGCCGACCGGCGCAAGGCGGACGTGGCCGAAGGGGCGGCGCTGGCGGTCGGGCACCTCGCCACGCGCCAGGGCAACCGGCTGGGCGTGCTGACGTTCGGCGCGCGCGAGACGCGGGTCGTTCCCCCGCTGCAGGGGCGGCGGGGACTGCTGCGGCTGATGCTCACCCTGCGCGCCGGGCACGAGCCCGACGGCTCCGGGCCGACGGACCTCGCCGACGCGATGCTGCGCGCGGGGCGACTGGCGCGCGCCCGCGGTCTGGTCGTCGTCGTCTCCGACTTCCGCGGCACACGCGAATGGCGCAAGCCGCTGCTGCGCCTGCTGAACCGCCATCACGTGATCGCGCTCGAGGTGCGCGATCCGCGCGAGCAGGAGCTGCCGGCCGTCGGCGACCTGTGGCTGGTCGACCCGGAGACGGGGCGCCAGCTGCGCGTCGACACGAACCGCCGCAAGAACCGTGAGCGCTTCGCCGCACGCGCCGCCGAGGAGCGCGACGAGCTGGCGCGTGACCTGCGCCGCGCGGGCGCAGAGCACATCGTGCTGAGCACCTCCGGGGACTGGCTGCGCGAGCTCGCGCGCCACCTCAACCGCGCCAACGCGAGGAGAAGGCGATGAGCTTCGAGTGGCCGCTCGCGCTGCTGGGGCTGATCGCCGTCCCGCTCACCCTCGGGCTGTACATGGTGGCCCAGCGGCGGCGGCGCGCGTACGCGGTGCGCTTCACGAACCTCGAGCTGCTGGGCAGCGTCGTGACCGCCTCGCCCGGATGGCGGCGGCATCTGCCGCCGCTGCTCTTCCTGCTCGCGCTGGCCGCGCTGACGGTCGCGATCGCGCGGCCGCACGTGAACGTGGACATCGCCAAGGAGGAGGCGACGGTGATGCTCACGACCGACTCCTCCGGCTCGATGCAGGCGACGGACGTGACGCCCAACCGGCTCGACGCCGCGCGCAGCGCCGCGAAGGGATTCACGAACAGGCTGCCCGAGAAGTTCCGGCTCGGGCTCGTGACGTTCAGCAACGTGGCGCAGCTGCTGGTGCCGCCGACGGCGGACCGCCAGCCCGTGCGGAACGCGCTCGACTCCCTCCAGGCAGAGGGGGGAACGGCGATCGGCACCGCGCTCGAGACCTCGCTGTCCGCGCTGCAACCCGTGATCGAGAAGAACCAGCGGGCGATCCAGCGCCAGGGACTGAACAAGCGGCGCGCGCCCCCCGCGGTGATCGTGCTGCTCTCCGACGGCTACTCGACCACGGGACCGGAGCCGCTCGAGGTGGCGCGCCGCGCGCGCGAGCTGCGCGTGCCGATCAACACCGTCGCGCTCGGCACCAGCGCGGCGACCGTGACCCTGTCGGACCGGCTCGGGACCACGCGCAACGTGCGCGTGCCTCCGGACCGGCGCACGCTGCGCCGGGTCGCGCAGCTCACCGGCGGCCAGTACTTCGGCGCGGCGGACCAGGGGAAGCTCAACGACGTGTACAAGCGACTCGGCTCGCGCATCGGCTTCCGCCAGGAGAAGCGCGAGGTGACGGCGGCGTTCGCGGCCGGCGGCCTCGCGCTGATGCTGGCCGGCGGGCTGCTGTCGATGATGTGGTTCGGGCGCCTGCCCTGAGCTTTACTCCCACCTGAGCAAGGACTAGCATCCGGATCGGGATGCGGGGTCTGCTGAAGATCTCGATCGTCGCGGCATTTGTGCTTGGCCTGTGCGCTCCGGCCCACGCCACGTTCCCGGGAGAGAACGGCAAGATCGCGTTCGGGGGCTCCAATAACGTGATGACGATCGAGCCTGACGGCTCGAACCTGACCTCGCTTGGTCCGGGCTATGTTCCGGCTTGGTCGCCCGACGGCAAGCAGATCGCGTTCGTCGGGACGGACGGCTCCCTGTGGGTGATGGACGCGGACGGCTCGAACCGCACCGAGATCTTGAATCGAAACGACCTCGGTGATGTGGCGTGGTCCCCGGACGGGACCCAGCTCGTCTACAAGTGGATCGATTGCAGCCAGGGCATGACCTGCTTCGGCGGCCTGCGCATCGTCAACACGGACGGCTCGGGGGACCACTCGCTCTACCTCAACGATCCCTACATGCCATCGGACCCCGGATGGTCGGCCGATGGAGACCCGGATCGTCTTTTGGAGAGATCAATCCGAGCTTCAGATCGCTCCGCCCGACGTCTTCACGATCAAGCCCGACGGGACTCGAAGACACAGATCACGCATGACGGCAACTCGTCGTGGGGCACCTGGTCGCCGGACGCGCAGCGCATCTTGTTCGGGAGCGTCGACGGCAACCTGGTCTCGAGTTTGGCTTCCATGAACCCGGACGGATCCGGGCGCACGAGCATTCCCGGCAACCTGGAAGCGAAGTACCCCTCGTACTCCCGGACGGCAAGAGAATCACCTATCTACGCTGGGAATGGGGTGGCGGCTCACCGCTGGAGATCTGGGTGACGGACGCGAACGGGTCGAACGGAACGTCGATCTACCAGAGCTACAACCTCTTCGGCGCACCGGACTGGCAGCCAATCATCCGCGGCTACCCGCGCCCCAAGGGCGCGACGCCGACGCAGGTCTCGCTGGTACCGGCGTATGCGCAGTGCGCCTCCCCGAACCGCACCCATGGCCCGCCGCTGGCGTTCCCCTCGTGCAGTTCGCCGGCCCAGTCCTCGACGCGGCTGACCATCGGCACCGCCGACTCCAACGGCAGGCCGGCGAAGTCCCGCGGGTATGTGCGCTACGACGCGATCGTCGGGAATCCGACGACACCGGCCGACGAGGCGGACGCCGGCATCACCGTCGAGCTGCTGGACGTGTACGAGCAGGGATCGCTCGCCGACTACGCGGGCGAGCTACGGCTGCAGTCGTCGCTGCGGATCACCGACAAGCTCAACACGCCCAGCCCCGGGGGTCCTGGCGCCGGCACGATGGCGGACACCGCGATCGCGTTCACCGTTCCCTGCACGCCGACCGCCGACACGACCGAGGGAGCGACGTGCGCCGTGTCGACCACGGCCGATGCGGTCGTCCCCGGCACGGTCACGGAGACGCGGCGATCGATCTGGCAGCTCGGCGCCGCCCAGTTGTTCGACGGCGGGCCGGACGGCGACGCGGACACGCCCGCGGGCGACATGCTGTTCATGACCCAAGGCGTTTTCATCCCGTAATGAAGCTCTGCGCCCGGCGGGCAGCAGCGATCACCGCGCTGGCGACCCTGGCACTGTCCGCGCCCGCCGCTGCGACGTTCCCAGGCGGCAACGGCAAGATCGCCTTTGTCAGTGGAGCGGAGATATGGGTGGTGAACCCCGACGGGACCGGAGCGACGCAGCTCACCAACAACACCCAGGATGACTGGGAGCCGGCATGGTCGCCGGTTTTCGTCGCATCGCAGATCGCGTTCGCAAGCAACCGCGACGGGAACGGCAACCACGAGATCTACGTGATGAACGCGGACGGGTCAGGGCAGACGCGGCTCACCGCCACGCCTCCGGGCGACGATAGCCGCGAGCCCGCCTGGTCGGCCGACGGTACGCGAATCATCTTCACCCGGTACCTCGCCGGTGGCTGCAGCACGCTGATGACGATGCACGCGGACGGCAGCGGCCTCGCGCCGCTCGACCCGACGCCGTACTGCGAACGGCGCGCGGACGCCGCGCCCGACGGTTCGCGGATCGCGTTCACCACCTCCCCCAACGGGCCGGGCTCCTATCGCCTCTTCAGCGCGTTGCCCGACGGCACAGGAGTGCAGCAACTTGCAGGGTCCATCTCACCCAGCGGCAAGCCGCGCTGGTCGCCGGGGACCGTCTGGCTGGCGATCGACGGCATGGCGCTCACCCCCACCGGTCAGCCGACCGAGTTCCTCGTGCCCCACAACGCGGACTGGTCGCCGGACGGGTCGATGCTGCTGTGGGCCGGCACCGATCCGGAGGGCACGGACATACTGATCGCGAACGAGCGGGGCGGCGAGCAGACGAGTCCCATGTCGACCGCCGGGCCCAACCCCGCCCCGGACTGGCAGCCGCTCTCCATCGGAACACCGCTGTCCCCGTATGTCCGGCCGAAGGGCGCCACGCCGCTACATCTGCCACTCGTGCCGAGCCACCCCGAGTGCACGTCACCGGATCGCACACACGGCCCACCACTCGCATTCGGATCGTGCTCGTCGCCCGCACTGTCTTCGCAGCACCTCACGGTCGGCACCCCGGACGCGAATGGACAGCCCGCCAAATCGATCGGTTACATGCGCTTCGACGTGCTGGTCGGGAGCCCGTCCACCCCGGGCGATCAGGCGGATGTGGCGGTCACGTTCGACCTCACCGACGTTCGCTGCCGCGCGGTCGCAACTCCCTGCACCGACGGCTTCCCGCCCGACTACGACGGCGACCTGCAGGCGATCATGCCCATGCAGATCACGGATCGCTTCAACAGCGGGCTCGGCACCCAGTCCGCGACCGCGGAGGTGCCGTTCCAGTCACGCATCACGATTCCCTGCTCTCCCACGGCAGACTTGACGGTGGGCTCGCATTGCACGCTCCAGACGACGCTCGACACGGTGGTGCCCGGCCAGGTGCGAGAAGGCCAACGCGCGGTCTGGGCCATGGATCAAGTGCAGATCGTGGACGGCGGTGCCGACGGCGACGCCTCCACCGACGACTACACGCTGTTCGCTGTCCCTGGGGTATTCGTGCCGTAACGCCGGCGGTGCAGCACCGCCCCGAGCAGCCCGAGTGGCAGCGGCAGCCAGTACGTGAACAGGCGGTAGGCGAAGGTCGCGAGCACCGCGTCACCCGCCCCGACGCCGGCCAGCGCGAGCGTCGCGGTCAGCCCCGCCTCCACGAACCCGAGCCCGCCCGGCGTCACCGGTATCTGTGCGAGCAACTGGGCCGCGCAGAAGGCCAGCAGGACCAGTGACCACCTGGGTGTGGACCCGACCGCCGCGAGCGCGGCGAGCAGCGTCGCGTAGTCGAACGCCCACCGGCCCACGGTCGCGGCGACCGCGCGCTTCCAGCGCGGCCCGAGCGTCGCGAGGATGCGGTCGCGCTCGCGCACCAGTCGCTGCGGCAGCTGGGTCAGCGGAGGCGAGCCGCGGCGCAATCGGTTGCGGACTCGCTGCACCGTCCGCCCCACCCAGGCAAGCGCTCCGTCGTGCGCGAGCAGCAGCGCCGACAGCGCGAACAGCACCGCGAACACGCCGAGCCCGGCGAGCGTCGCCTCCGTGAGGCTGCGCGGCACGACGCCGCGCACGATCGCGGGAACGGCCAGCACGGGCAGCGCCAGCACGACCGCGAAGACGAGCAGGCTGGCCGCCGTCAGGCCGGCGACCGCGCGTCCCCGCCCGACGCCTGACTGCACCAGCATCTTGTACTGGAGCGCCGCGCCCATCGCGCCGCCGCCGGGCGCGACCTTCGCAAGCGCGTTGCCCGCGAGCTGCGACGCGATCACCGGGCGCCAGGGCCGCACGTGGATCGCGAGCCGCTGCAGCTCCCACAGGCTGATCAGCGACGCGGTCTGCAGCGCCGCCATCACCCCGAACCACCAGGGCGCGAGCTGGCCCAGGTTTTTCCACGAGCCCGCGACCTCGAGCACGCTGGGCGCGACCAGGTACAGCGACACGCCCGTGATCGCGAGCCAGAAGACGGTGCGCCGCAGGGACCCTCCCGGAGGCTGCTCGCGCTCGCCACGCTCGATCTCCTCCGCGAGCTCGGCGCGCCCTTCGATCGCCCGCTCGAGGCGGTCAGCGACCCGGACGCGCGCTTCCGTAGACATGGCGAAAGTAGACTCGATCGTCATGACCGATGGCGCCGGTGACGGCATGATCCTGCTCGAGGGCGGAGAGTTCCTGATGGGCAGCGAGGACCGCTGGGCCTATCCCGGCGACGGCGAGGGACCGGTGCGGCGCGTGCAGGTCGATCCGTTCTGGATCGACGCGTGCGCCGTCACGAACGCCGAGTTCGAGCGCTTCGTGGACGACACCGGGCACGAGACCGAGGCGGAGCGCTTCGGCTGGTCGTTCGTGTTCGCCGGCCTGCTGCCCGACGACTTCCCTCCCACCCGCGCCGTCGCGCAGGCGCAGTGGTGGCGCCAGGTCGAGGGCGCCGACTGGCGCCGCCCCGAGGGACCTCATTCCGATGTGGCGGAAAGAGCCGAGCATCCGGTGCTGCATGTCACCTGGAACGACGCTCAGGCCTACTGCGAGTGGGCGGGCAAGCGCCTGCCGACCGAGGCCGAGTGGGAGTACGCCGCGCGCGGCGGGCTGGAGGGGATGCCGTTCCCCTGGGGCGAGGAGCTCGAGCCCGCGGGCGAGCACCGCATGAACGTCTGGCAGGGAACCTTCCCCAGCGAGAACACGGTCGCGGACGGCTTCTACGGCACCTGCCCGGTGGACGCGTTCGAGCCGAACGGCGTACGACCTCCACAACACGACCGGGAACGTGTGGGAATGGTGCGCCGACTGGTTCAGCCCGGACTTCCACACGCGCGAGCGGCGCACCAATCCGGTCGGGCCCGGCAGACGCACCCACAGGACGTCGCGCGGCGGCTCGTACCTGTGTCATGCGTCGTACTGCCGCCGGTACCGGGTGTCCGCGCGCATCGCGATGACGCCCGACTCCTCGACCGGGAACACCGGATTTCGCTGCGTGCGCTCGGCGGGCTGAGCGCTACGTCGCGAAGCCGCTGATGGCGTCGCCGATCAGCTTCGCCCCGATGATCAGGCACAGCACCGCCATGATCGCGGCGTTGTGCTGCGCCATCCAGGCCTTGAGGTCGTCGAGGATGGGTTTCGAGCGCTCACCCAGCGCGAAGTAGATCGCGACGGGTAGACCGACGCCGAGCGTCCCGATCACGACGAACACGGCGAGCGCCACGGCCTGATCCGCGGCCGAGGCTCCGGTCTGTGCGATCGCGGCCGCGGCGCCGGCCACGAACACCAGGTTCTTGGGGTTGCCGGCCGACAGAAGCACGCCGAAGGCCGCCGCCTTGCCCGGCTTGAAGGAGTCGATCGCCTGCATCCACTTCGGCATCGCAGCTTCCTGACCGCCGCGGGGCCGGCCCCGCCATTGCCCGATCGCCACCAGGAGCAGCAGCACGCCCAGCACGAGCTTCAGCACGTTCACCCAGTCCGCGGGTCCACCCTGCTCGCTGGCGTCCGCCCCGCTGGAGATCAGAAGCATGATCGTGCCTGCGAGAGCCAACCCGGCGATCCAGCCAACGATGAAGGCCGGCCCGTTCGAGCGCGCACGCGGCGAGCCGAGCATCAGCACCACGGCGATGATCGGCACCGGGACGAGCGAGACGGCGACACCGAACAGCAGGACCTGCCCGATCGCCTCGCCCACGGTCAGGCTTCAACCAGGATCAGCACGAGAGTGCCGATCGCAAGCACGGCTCCGGCGATCGTGAGGCCCGCGATCCAGTGGTCCGGCACGTCCTCGTAGACGCCATGCGCGAGCGCGTCCTGCACGCGGCGATGCCGTCGCCAGCCGCCCATCAGCACGGCGGCGGACAGGACCGCGTAGCCCGCGCCCAGCAAGACGTACGGCGTGCGCGACCCTTCGACCAGCTGTGGCACCACCCCGCCGACCGCGACCGCTGCCGTCGCGGCCGCGATGCCCGACCGCCACCAGGCAAGCCACGTGCGCTCCGCGGCCAGCATGGTGCGCCGGGTTGGGTCCAGGTCAGAGGTCGAGCCGTCGTCCTCCATAGACGATCAGCCCGTAAACGACCAGGACATCGAGGGCGAAGACCGACATCGCCACGAACGGATACGAGGAGACGAGCAGCATCTGGGTGATCGCGTTCACCCCCGCCGTGAAGATTCCGATCCAGCGGCCCGCCTCGCTGCCGAAGATGATCAGGAACGCGGCGATCAGCGCAAGGCTGCCCAGGCCGACGTGAACCCATCCCCAGGTGTTCAGGTCGGCGATGATGAATCGCGCGTCGTCGGCGTAGAACTTCGCGTCACCGATCGCTCCGAACCCGTAGATGACGTTCACGAACCCGGTGATGACGAGCATCATCGCGGCGAACGTCACCCACCCGACGCGGCCCATGTAGTCGTCGGGCTCGACCGCCTGCGGGGTCGTCGGCTCGGAGAGGAAGCTCGGGACGTCGCTGCCGTAGGTGCCGCTCATCGCAGAGACCCTATCCGCCGGTGTCGCCCGGTGCCTCGCCCGGATCGGGTGATGCAGCCCCGACTCAGAAGATCGCGGTCGGGTTGAGCGGCGAGCCCGTCCCGCGCGGCAGCCGCAGCGGCGCCGCGGTGAACAGGAACTCCCAGCGCTGCGCAGCTTCGCACTCCCGCGCGAGGTCCTCGAATTGGAGGTAGTCGAGCAGGTGGATTCCCATCGCGTTGATCGCAAGCACATGGATCGGGAAGTCGACGCCCTCGGTGGTGCTGGGCGCGGTGTCGTTGTTGCCATCGGAACCGAGCGCAGCGACACATCGGTCCGCGAGAAACGACGCGGTCGTCGGATGCAGGCCCGCCTTCGCGTTGCGCGTGTCCCACGGCGGCAGCTCCGCGCGGCGCCGTGCGTGGCCGGTGCGGACGAGCAGGATGTCGCCGGGCCCCACCCGCACGTCCTCTTCACGCTCGGCTGATTCGAGATCCTCCGGTACGCACGTGCTCTCCGGGCTCCAGCCACGGGACCCCGCGCAGGCGCGGCACGTCGAGCAAGACGCCGCGGCCGACCAGGCCGTCGCGCAAGACGTCGATCGACCCGGCCATAGCGCCCTGCGGCGTGACGGACTCCTCGGGCATCCCGTCGTAGAAGAGTCCCTGGTAGGCAACGTGGGAGAACGCGTCGATGTGGCTGTGACCCTCGTTGTGGTAGTCGACCCCGACGTAGTCCTTCGTGAAGCGCACGCTCCCGGACCCGATGTCCTCGTCGGTCAGCATCGTCATGTGGTGGTCCGCAGGCTCCGGGTTGTCGATCCGGTTCTCGGTGTCGAGCGGCAGGCTGAGCGTCACGGTCACGCCACTACGGACCAGGCCCGCCGCCGCGACGATCCGCTGCGGCGTCAGATGGTTGAGCGCTCCGCGCTCCGGGCGCTCGCTCCAGCGACCCCAGTTGGAGACCTCGTCGAAGAGCGCCCGGAACTCGCTCTCGGTCAGCTCGCCTCCGGTCGCTCGTACTCCCCCTCCATCATGCCGCGCTGGGTGAGCGTGTACAGCAGCACCAGCGACGGAATGACGACGACCACTGCGACGCCGAACACGATCAGAACAGTCGTCAGAGTCGGATCGGGGGCCGCGGCTGCGGAGATCGTGAGCTGCTCGGGCAACAGGTAGGGGAACTGTGCGACTCCCCATCCCCAGATCACGGCCACGACCGCGCCCACCGCCAGCTCGCGGGCGCCGCGCCGTGCGCCGCGAGCGATCAGGAACAGGGCGCCGAGCCCGCAGATGGCCGACAGGATCACGAGCGGCAGGCCCTCCGCCGTGAGCCGGTCATATACGTAGCGCGCGTCGTCGCGCAGGACGAAGATCCCCGCGAACGCGAGCGCTCCCGCCACCCCGGCCGCGGCCAGTGCGCGCAGCCTGAAGTAGAGCCTCGAGTGCCGCGTCGCCGAGCCGGCGGGCGTCGCTGATGAGGAATACGGCGGAGAGATAGGCGCTGGTTGCGACGAACAGCGCGCCCACGAGCAGCGACAGCGGGTTCAGCCAGCTCGTCACCGCGTCTCCCGCGGCGTTGCCGACGGGCACCCGCCCGGAGGCGACCGCCCCGACCACGGTGCCCATGAAGAACGGCGTGAGGACCGACGAGATGCCGAACAGCGCTTGTGCCACGCGCCTGCCGCGGTCGCGTGCCGCGACCCCGTGGAACGCGAAGCCCGCGCCGCGCAGCACGATCCCGAGGGCCGCGAGGCTGAGCGGTATGAAGAGCGTGGAGAAGATCGAGGCGAATGCCTCCGAGAAGCGATGTCCACAGCACCACGAGGACGAAGATCAGCCAGACGTGGTTGGCCTCCCACACCGGACCGATCGCCCAGTCGATCAGCGCGCGTGGCCGCCTGCCGCGCTCGCCGCTCCCGGCCAGCAGGGCCCACAGGCCGGCGCCGAAGTCCGCGCCGCCGAAGACCGCGTAGAGCATCACGCCGACCCACAGGACCGCGGCTACCGCATCGGCCTCGGTCATGGGGCCTCCACCGCCTCGGGCGTGGCCGGGCGGGGCCCGTACGGAATCTCGCCCTCGGCGCTGTCCGCCTCCCGCCAGCGGCGCGACATCGCGCGCAGCACCAACACGGCGGCGATCCCCAGCACGGTGTAGAGGACGACTGATCACTGCCAGCGTGATGGACACCCCGCTCGCGCCCGTGACCGCGTCCTCGGTGCGCATCACCTTGTGACGATCCACGGCTGGCGCCCGACCTCCGTCACGATCCAGCCGCACTCCAGCGCGACCACGGCCGCCACTCCCGACACCGCCACGGCGCGCAGGAACCACGGTGTCTTGCGGGATGTCGCGCCGGCGCAACCACACGATGCCCAGCCACAGTCCGAGCAGAATGAATACGGAGCAGATCCCGACCATGGTGTCGAACGCCCAGTGCAGCATCGTGTTCGCCGGCGGACGGTCGTCGGCGGGCACGGTGTCGAGGCCGGTGACCTGCGTGTCCGTGCTGCCGCCGACCAGGATCGAGTCGAGCCCCGGGATCGCGATGCCACCCTTCACGCCGTCCGATGTGCAGCGCCCGTAGATGTACTCCGTCACGTCCGTCGATGTCTCCTGCACGCACTCCATCGCGGCGAACTTGATCGGCTGGTCGTCGGCGATCGCGCGCGCCGCCGTGTCGCCCACGACGAACTGGATCGGCGTCGCGATCGAGCGCCACGGTCAATGGGATCAGCAGACCGAGGCGATGATGGCGGTCGCGGCGCCCGCGCAGCATGCCCACCGCGTACACCGACGCGACCAGGAACCCGGCGACGAGATAGGCGGCGAGGATCATGTGCGGCACCTCGTATGACACCGCGGGGTTGAAGATGACCTTTAGGGGATCGACATCGGTGACCTTGCCCGCGGCATCGAGCGTGTATCCCTGCGGCTGGTTCATCCACGAGTTGACGGCCACCACCGAGAAGGCGCCTCCGATCCCGCAGATCGCGATCGGCACGCCGGTCCAGAAGTGCGCCCAGCCGGTCAGGCGCTTCCAGCCGAAGATGTAGATCGCGATGAAGATCGCCTCCAGGAAGAAGAAGATGCCCTCGATTGCGAACAGGACCCCGAACACCTGGCCGAAGCGGTCCATGAACTCCGGCCACAGGAGGCCGAACTCGAAGGTCAGCACCGTGCCGGTCACCGCACCGACCGCGAACATCACGGCCGCCACCTTCGACCACCGCTCGGCGAGCTTCAGCGCGACAGGGTCGTTCTTGCGCCGGCCCCGGTACTCCGCGATCAGCATCAGCGCCGGGAAGGCGACGCCCATCGACGCCAGGATGATGTGGAACCCCAGCGTGAGCGCCATCTGGGTGCGCGCCTGGGCGAGCTCCGCGGCGAGCGGGAGGCTCAGGTCCACGGGTTACCTCGGGGTTGCGGCGGTGGCGGGCTCGGCCGCCGTGCCCTCGCTCCAGTCGATCGCCGCGGCGTCCGCGCGGTCCATCACCTGGGCACCGCGCATGCGTGAGACGTTCGCCCCCGCCCAGTCGGCGAGCGCGTGCAGGCGCGCACGGACACCGGTCATGAGCGCGGCGTGCACGCCCAGCCAGGCCGCGAACGCCAGCGGTCCATGGACCTCACGACGGCGCGGACCCATTGCCGCGATCGCCGAGCCGCGGCCGATCATCGCCATGATTCCCTTGTCCTTGTACTTGAACGGCTGCGGCGGCCGGCCGGCGAAGTCGGCGAGCAGGTTCTTGGCGGCCCAGTCGCCGCTCTGGAGCGCCACGCGAGCCGAGCTGCGGCAGCGGCTCTCCGTCCGGGTCCGGGGATGTTCGCGACGTCACCGATCGCGTACACGCGCGGGGAAGCCCTCCACCGTCAGGTCGGGCTGCACGTCGATGCGGCCGCCACGCCCCTGCGGCACGCCGGCCGCGGCCGCGAGCGCCGGCGCCGCGATGCCTCCGCCCCACACCACGCAGCGGGTCGCGATCTGCGAGCCGTCGCCGAGGGTCACGCCCTGCGGTGTCACCTCGGTCACCTTGGTGTCGAGGTGCAGGTCTACACCCTTGCGCGTGAGGACCTTGAACGCGTAGTCGTGTGCGCGCTCGGAGAAGGGGCCGAGCAGCTGGTGGCCGATGTCGACGAGGTGCACGCGCGCCGCCTTCACCGCGAGGTCGCGGTACTCGACCGTCATCGTCCAGTGGATCATGTCGGCAAGCGCGCCGGCCGTCTCCACGCCTGTCGCGCCACCCCCGACGACCACGAAGTTCAGCGCTCCCCGGTCGACCAGCGAGGGGTCGCGGTCGGCGGCCTCGAACACGCTGAGAATGCGCGTCCGCAACCGCTGGGCGTCGTTCAGCGAGTACAGCGGGAACGAGTTGCCGTCCGCGCCGGGCGTCCCGAAGAAGTTCGGCACGGACCCGGCCGCGAGCACGACGGCATCGCCCGTCCAGCTCTCGCCGTCGGTGGCGGTGACCGTGCAGGTCGCCGGGTCGAGCGACGCCACCTCGGCCAGCTTCGATGTCGACGTTGCGGCGCTTGTGGAAGACCTTGCGCAGCGAGACCGCGATGTCTGCTCGTGCGCGAGCTGGGAGGTCGCGACCTGGTAGAGCAGCGGCTGGAAGTGGTGGTAGTTGTTGCGGTCGAGCAGCGTGACGTCCACGTCGTCATGCGGCGCAGCTTCCGCGCGGCCGCAGCCCGCCGAAGCCGCCGCCGACGATCACGGAGCCCGCCGCGGCGCCCGCCGGCTGCTTCCGTCGGCGGGCCGCCGATCCGCTCGAGCAGGTGGTCGCCGACGCGCAGCGCGTTGGCCATGGCGGTGAGCGCCGGGTTCACCGCGCCGATGCTCGGGAAGAAGCTCGTGTCGACCACGTAGAGGTTGTCGAGCTCGTGCGCGCGGCAGTCCGTGTTGAGCACGGACGTCGCGGGGTCGGCGCCGAAGCGGCAGGTGCCGGCCTGGTGCGCACATCCCGCCACCGGGATCTCGTTCTTGAGGTAGGCATGCCGCGGGACGAGGTGATCGCTTCTCCATCCCGCGTGGGCGAGCAGCGACTTCAGCTTGTCGTAGAGCCGCTTCTTCGGCTCCTCGTTCGACGGCGTGTAGCTCAGCCGCACGTGACCGTCCCGGTCCAGGGTGACGCGGTTGTCGGGCCGCGGCAGGTCCTCGGTCGAGAGCCAGAAGTCCACCGCGTGGCGGGCCATGTTCTCGAGCGTGCGCGTGGGCGCGAGCTTGGTCTCGAGCGGCTTCTCGCCGCGGTACATCGGCGCGGACGACTTGCCGACCATCTGGATGTTGCCCAGCGGGTACTCGAAGTCGTCGCTGCCGAGGTAGAAGTCGTTGAGGCCGAGCGTCTTCTGGAAGACGGTCGGGTTCTCTTCCTTGGAGAGGGCCAGCACCGCCTGGCTGTTGTGGAAGGTGTAGTTGCGCCCGAGCTGGTCGGACCGGTTGGAGAGCCCATTCGGGTGCTTCTCGTTGGCCGAGGCGAGCAGCAGCTTGGCCGAGTTGGCCGCGCCGCACGAGACGACGACGATGTCCGCGGCATACGTCTCGCGCGCGCCCTCGCGTTCGACCTCGACCTCCGTCACGGCGGTGCCGGACGGGTTCGTCCGCAGCGCGAGGGCCCGCGCGTTCGTCAGCAGCGTGACGTTCGGGTGCTCGAGCGCGGGCCGCACGCCGAGCACCTCGGCGTCGGACTTGGCGTGCACCAGGCACGGGAAGCCGTCGCACGTGGAGCAGCGGACGCAGTGGCTGTACGCCATGTCGTCCTCGTCCAGCATCACCCCGCACGGCGCGTGGAAGGGCTGGTGCCCGGCGGCGGCGAGATCGTCGGCGAGCTGCTGGATGCGCGGCTCGTGCGAGACGGCCGGGAAGGGGTAGGGAGCGCTCGCGGGCGGCTCGGTCGGATCCTCGCCGCGCGCGCCGTGCACCTGGTAGAGCTGCTCGGCCTGCGTGTAGTAGGGCTCCATCTCGTCGTAGCCGATCGGCCAGGCGGGAGAGATGCCGTCGTGGTGGTGGAGCTCGCCGAAGTCCTCCTCGCGCAGGCGGTAGAGCGCCGCGCCGTAGAGCTTGGTCGCGCCGCCGACGAAGTAGTGGACCTGAGGCTGGAAGGCCTTCGCCGTGTCCGCGTCGTACCAGGTGTCCTCGGAGATGTAGCGGTTGTCGATGAACACCTCGCCCGCGGACCAGTTCTGCGGCTCGCGCGGGAGCCAGTCGCCCCGCTCGAGCAGCAGGATGCGCTTGCCCGACGGAGCGAGGTGACGGACGAGCGTGCCGCCGCCGGCACCGCTGCCGATGACGATCACGTCGTAGGTCGCTCATCCGGTGATTTCCTCGAGCCGCTCGGCGAGGATGATCCGCGCGGCCGCCTCGATCAGAGCGAGGTGCGAGAACGCCTGCGGGAAGTTGCCCAGGTGCCGGCCGGTGCTCGTGTCGAACTCCTCGGCATACAGGCCGAGCGGCGAGGCGACGCGGAGCAGCCGCTCCATCAGGTCGCGAGCGCGCTGGCCGTCGCCCACGATGGCCAGCGCCGACACGAGCCAGAACGAGCAGATGAGGAAGCTGCCCTCCTTGCCGGACAGGCCGTCGTCGGTCTCACTCGGTGCGGTAGCGAAGGACGAAGCCGTCCTCGGTCAGGTCGTCGGCGATCGCCTCGAGCACGACTTTCGCAGGCGCTCGTCGTCGGCCGGCAGGAAGCCGAACATCGCCGCGAGCAGGGTGGACGCGTCGAGCGCGTCCGTCTCGTAGTGCTGGCGCAGCACCCCGTCCTGAACGCCGTGCTCGAGGATGTCCTCCTTGATCTCGTCGGCCGTGCCGCGCCAGGTGTCCTCAGCTCCGTGTCGCCGCGATCTCGGCCAGCTTGGCGGCGCGGTCCATCGCGACCCAGCACATCAGCTTGGAGGACACGTAGTGCTGGGGCTCGCCGCGCGCCTCCCAGATGCCCTGGTCGGGCTCGCGCCAGACCTTCGTCGCGCATTCCGCCTGCGACTGGACGATCGGCCACAGCCGGCGCGGCAGGCGCTCACTGCGGCGCGAGTGGAGCAGGATCGAGTCGAGCACCGCCCCGAACACGTCGTTCTGGCGCTGGTCGAAGGCGCCGTTGCCGACCCGCACCGGCCGCGCTCCCGCGTACCCGGACAGGTCGTCCCGCGTGGACTCGGTCAGGTCGCGGCGGCCGTCGATGCCGTACATGATCTGCAGCGCGCCGTCGTGGTTGGGCTCGAGGTCGGCGACGAACTGCATGAACTCGTCCGCCTCCCAGTCGAGGTTGAGGAAGTGGAGAGCCTGAAGCGTGAAGGTCGAGTCCCGCATCCAGGTGAAGCGGTAGTCCCAGTTGCGCTCGCCGCCGGGCGTCTCGGGCAGGGACGTGGTGAGCGCCGCCACCGTCGCGCCCGTGGGCATGTAGGTGAGCCCCTTGATCGCGAGCGCGGAGCGCTGGATCGGATCGCGCCAGCGGTGGTCGGGCATGCGGGCCCGGCTGAGCCACGCGCGCCAGTATCGGGTGGTCGCGGCAAGCTGCGCGTTGGCCTCGTCGATGTCCTGCGGGACCACCAGCTCCTCTGCCCACGACAGCGCGCAGTAGATCTGGTCGCCCTGCTCGAGCACGTGCCGGGCCCGCACGCGGTCGCCCTCGATGCCGACCGCCATGTCGGTTCGCAGCCGGATCGTCAGACCGGCGCCGGTGGCGTCGGCCGTGTGCCGGTCGTCGCCGACGAGGGTCCACTCCGCCGGCACGCGCCCGTAGTCGAAGACCGGCTCGCACACCAGCTCGACCTCGACGTTGCCGTCGAGGCACAGGACCGTGCGCACGAGCATGTGGTCGCCGTCGTCGTCGGCCGGGGGCCGCGTGTGCGGAGTGATGGTGTCCTCACCGCTGACGCGGGCCCATGGCCAGGGCGTCGCGCACCAGGATCCAGCCGCTCGGCGTCTTCCAGGTGGTCAGCAGGGTGTTGGTCCCCGGCTCGTACGCGACGGTCGCCGGGTGGTTGATGCCGAACGGCCCCAGCCGGAAGGAGCCAGCCTCGCGGTCGAGCAGGGTGCCGAACACGCTGGGGGAGTCGAAGCGAGGGACGCACAGCCAGTCGACCGCGCCGTCGGGCGCGACCAGCGCGCCCGTGTGGCAGTCGGACAGGAACGCGTAGTCGGCGATGGGCGGGAAGGGCGACGGCGCGGCGGCGCTCTGCGGCGCCGGCTCCTCGTGCCGGCGCTTCGCTCGGTCGGGCTCACGTCCACGGCCCGTTCCAGCCGCCGTAGCCGGACGACCAGCTTGTCCGCCGCGGCCGGCCCCCAGCGAGCCGTTTGCGTATTCGTGCACGGGCGGAGGCTAGTCGAGCAGCGGCTGCAGGATGCGCCAGGTCTCCTCGACGCTGTCCTGGCGGGTGAAGCGCGCGCTGTCGCCGTTCATCGCCGCGTGCAGCAGCACCTCGTACGGGGCGGCCAGCTCGCGGCCCTCGGTCCCGAACTTCATGTCGAGGCTGATCTGCTCGGGCTCGGCCCGGTCGAAGCATTGCGCCTGCAACAGCAGCTGGACGCCGGTCGAGGGGTCGAGCTTCACGACGAGCTGGTCCGGGCCGGGACGCCGCGTGACGTCGAAACCGAGGCGCGGCGGCCTGCGGAAGACCAGCCGCAGCTCGGTCTGCAGGACCGGCAGGTTCTTGCCGGTGCGGATGAAGAACGGAACGCCCGACCAGCGCCAGTTGTCGATCTCGAGCCGCAGCGCGGCGTACGTCTCGGTCTGCGAGTCGGGCGCGACGCCGCGGAATCTCGCGGTAGCCCTCGTGCTGCCCGCGCACGTACTTGGCCGGGTCGGCGTCGGGCATCGCGCGGAACACGCCGATCATGTTGTCCTTGAACGCGTTCGGATGGCCCATCGTAGGCGGCTCCATCGCTGCCGCGGCGACCACCTGCATGAGGTGGTTCACGACCACGTCGCGCAGCGCGCCGACCGGGTCGTAGAAGTGCCCGCGGTCGGCGACGCCGAAGTTCTCGGCCATCGTGATCTGGACGCAGGAGACGTAGTTGCGGTTCCAGATCGGCTCGAATATCGCGTTCGCGAACCGCAGGAACAGGATCTCGATGAGCCCCATCTTGCCGAGGAAGTGGTCGATCCGGTAGATCTGGGACTCGTCGAGGTGCTGGTGGATCGAGTCGTTGAGCTCGCGTGCCGACGCCACGTCGTGCCCGAACGGCTTCTCGACGACGACTCGCGCGTTCTTCGTCAGGCCGGCGTGCGGCCAGCCCCTTGATCACCGGCCCGAACAGGAACGGCGGGATCTCGAGGTAGAACACCGGGCTCTGCGCGTCCGGGATCGCCGCGGCCACCCGCTCGAAGGTGGCGGCATCGCCGAAGTCGCCGGCGATGTAGGACAGCCGCTTGGCGAAGCGATCGAAGACCGCCTCGTCGACGATCACCGATCGGCCTCGATCGACTCGCGCGCGCGCTTGCGCAGGTCGTCGACCGTCCAGTCGTCGACCGCCACGCCGACGATCGGGCAGTTCAGCAGGCCCCGGGCCTCCAGGTCGTACAGCGACTGGAAGGTCATCACCTTGGCGAGGTCGCCGGTGATGCCGAACACGACGAGCACGTCGGCGGGCTCCTGCCCACCGGCCGCGGTCACTCCTGCGCGGGGCTTGACTGCCGTAGCCATCTGGACGAGGTCGAAACGCTACGCGTGGCGGGCGCTATCCGCGCAAGGGTGCACGCATCACTATCCGGGTGGGGTGATTCCCCAGGTGCTCGAGACCGACTCGCCCGGCTCCAGCCGGATCAGGTCCCGTCCCGTCCGGAAAGCGTTCGGCGGACACGTCATGGGCTCGATCGCGAGGCTGCGCCGGGCCACGTCCGGCAGCGGGTCTCCCGTGAACAGCATCACGTAGGGATAGGCCTCGTCCATCCAGAGCGTCACCTCGCCGAGCTCTACACGCGCACGGCCGTCCCCGTCGCGCTCGAGATCGGTGAAGCAGTTGTCGAGCCGCGTCGCGCCGATCGGCCGCGGCTGCCGGAAGTCGTACTCGGTGCCGGCGACCGGCACGTCACCCGTCGGGATGCCACGCTCGTCCGCTTGCAGCACGGTGTGCGCCGGACAGCGCAGCGTCGCCGAGTCGACGCGTTCGGTTCCGGCGGTCAGGTACGGGTGTGCCCCGGTGCCGTAGGGGCAGGGCCCCGCCCCCACGTTGGTGGCGGTGTTTCGCACCTGCAGCCCGGCGGGAGAAAGCGAGTACTCGATCGTGAGCGCGAGCGCGAACGGATACCCCGGCCGCGGATGCAGCGTGTGCTCCATCACTACTCGGTACGGCTCCCGCTCGACGGCGGACCACAGCGACCAGCGCACGAGCCCGTGGATCGCGTTCCCGCTCTGCGGCTCGTCGAGCAGCAGCTGATGCCGGCGCCCGTCGAACTCGTAGCTGCCGTCCTGCACCCGGTTCGGAAAAGGGGTCAGAACCTGTCCGCGGCCGGAGGGGCAGATCTCGTCAGCCCCGTAACCGTCGAGGATGTCGCGGCCGCCCGCCGAGTAATCGCGGAGCCCGCCACCGACCTGCACGACCACCACCCGCTGGTCGTCCAGCGCGATCTCGAACTGCTCGCCCGACGGAGCTAGCGCTGCCATGCCGCCGCGGTCAGCTGTCCGGCGTAGGGGCCGGCGCCGGTGATGTTCGCCGCACCACAGCGCGCCGCCAGCGCCAGTGCCGCATCGATGTCCATTCCCGAGCCGAGCGCGAAGGTGAGCCCGGCCGCGAACGAGTCGCCGGCCCCGTAGGCATCGACGACCGGGCCGGGGAGCGGCGCGGCTGCGAACGAGCCGGTACGACCGTCGCCTGATGGTGTAGGTCCCTCCATCCGGCCCGCGCGTCGACACGGTCAGGTTTGCCGACCAGTCGTCCTGCTCCCCCGCGTCGCCGGCGCTGCGCACCAGGGCGTCGAGGGTCACATCGCTGCCCTTGAACGCGTCGTGAGCCCTGGGCGTCGCGACCAGGGTCCGCGCGGCGCGCGCCGCGCGCAGCGATCCCGCGTCGCCGCCGGTGAAGTAGACGCCGTCCATCTCGGCGAGACGCTCCCACGGCAGGTCGTCCTCCCCCTGCGGCACCAGGCGCTCGCCCTGCACGATGATCGTGCGCTCGCCGCGCGCATCGAGGAGCGCCACCCCGCGGCGCTGCGGCCGGTCGCGGACCGCCGCTTCGATCTCGACGCCGTGAGCGCGCAGCTGCGCCTCGGCGTTGCGCGCGTGCTCGTCGTTGCCGAACGCCGTGAAGAACGTCGCGGTCCCGCCCAGCTTGGCGAGCTGCACCGCGGCGACCGCACCGCCGCCGGCGGCCTCGGACCACCACTTGTCCGCGTGCACGATCTCGCCGGCGAGCGGCACGCGCGGCACCGTCAGGAAGTCGACCCACTCGACATGCCCGACCACCGCGAACCGACCCATGCCGGCGACGATACTCAGAAACCCGGTTCTCAGCCGTCCTGCACGACGATGTGCTTGACGGGCTGCTCGTAGCGCTCCTCGGCTTGCGCGACCACGCCTGTCTCGAGCCAGGTCGAACCGGTGTCGGGGTGCGTGACGAACAGGACCTCGTTGGCCGGGAATCGGCGCAGGCCGTCGTCGGCGGACTGGAGGGGGTCGCTCGCACCGATCGTGCCCTGCGCCTCCAGGTCCCCGCTCCTGAGGGCCGCGAGCGTCCCGTCCAGGCGGCGCGCGGCGTCCTCGTAGCCGCTCTGGTCGCCGGCCAGCAGCCCGAGCCGGGACTCGAGCGCAGGGGCGGTGACGAACACCGAGGCCCGACGGCCCGCCGCATGCGCTGCGGAGCTCCTCGACGAAGCCGGGAGTCATGCAGCTCTCGTCCGCGATCACGAGGATCCGGTAGCGGCCGTCGTCGATCGGGCGCACATGGGGAGCTTCGGCCGCCGGCCGTGGTCTGCGGGTCGACCACACCAACAACCCCGCGATGACAGCGAGGGCGAGTACGACCGTCACGATCACCGCCGCCAGGGGCCCGAGCCAGATTCCGACGAAGATGCCGCAGCCGACCACGGAGACCACGACGGCTACCAGCGCTCCGCTGAACTCCACGCGGGTTTCGCGTTGACCGGACATGCCCTACCCGGCGGCGGAGAGCGCGCCGGCCACGTCCAGCTGGCCGCCCGTGACGGTCTTTCCACCGAGCACCGGGTTCGGCGTGACGTGGTCCTTGATCAGGGAGCGCAGCTTGCTGTAGGTCAGGTCTGAGTTCTGCTTGAACAGCATGGCCGCTGCCGCCGTTACGTACGGAGTCGCCATCGACGTCCCGCTCAGGACCTTGTAGGTCGAGGTCGGATAGGTGGAGACGATGTCGTTGCCGGGCGCGCCGAGGTCCACGTTCTTGGAACCGAAGTCGGAGAAGCTTGCCAGCGAGTTGTCCGCCGTGATCGCGGCGACGCAGAGAATGTTCCCGTTCGTGTAGTCGGCCGGGTAGAACGGGTCCTTGTCGATGTTCTGGCTGTTGTTCCCGGCCGCGACCACGAGCAGCACGCCCTTGTCCTCCGCGTGCTCGATCTCGTTCTCGAGCGACTGCGACTTCGAGGTGCCGCCCCAGGAGTTGTTGATGATCTTGGCGCCCATCTGGATCGCGTAGTCCATGCCCGCGATGGCGTCGGACGTCGATCCCTGGCCCTGGGAGTTCATGAACTTCACCGGCATCACCGTCGCCTCCCAGCACAGCCCGCTGACGCCGAGCGCGTTGTTGCCGCGGGCGCCGATGATGCCCGAGACGTGCGTGCCGTGGCCGTCCTTGTCCTCGGCGTTGCCCTTGCCCGCGATCGCGTTCAGACCCGTAGTAGTCGTCGACGTAGCCGTTCTTGTCGTCGTCCTTGCCGTTGTCGTCGACCTCGTGCTTGTTGTGCCACACGTTGTCCTTGAGGTCCGGGTGCGTGTACTGCATGCCCGTGTCGAGCACCGCGACCTTGGAACAGGTGGTGCGTTTGTTCCACGCCGTCTGCGCCTGCACGATGCCGGCGCCGGAGGCGGCCAGCGCGGTCTGCTCGTCGAGCATCGGGTCGTTCGGGGCCAGGGACCGCTGCAGGATGTAGTCGCGCTCGACGTAGTCGACGTCGGGGTGCTTCTCGAGCCGCTTCCGCAGCACCGAGAGCGCAAGACCCGACTCGTGGCCTGACCGCCGCCGCGCGGATGTGCGCGAGGCGCTTGTGGATCTTCGCGCCCAGCTTCTTCAGCACGGCGCGCTGCCGGTCGGAGGAGACGTTCTTCTCGAACCCGACGATCAGCTGCCCGGACACGGACTTGGCGGCCGCGGTGGCCGGCGCACGCGCGTCCGCCGTGCTCGCGGAGCCGAGCACCGCGAGACCAGCGAGCAGGATCAGGGTTCCGCGACGCATGACGGTGCAGACTCTGCCCGCCGTGCTCGAGCGCGCAAGGGTATGAGCACCACGTTGTCGCCAGCGGCGTGCACGAACGCACGCATCATGACCCCAGGCCCTGGGCGATCGCCCATCCGATCCAGGCCGCGCCGAGGACCAGCGCCAGGCCGATCCAGACGTCGGACGGCAAAGCGACGCTTACCGAGCACGTACGCGACCACGGCCTTGCTGACCGTGTTCGTGGACAGGGCCGCGAGCGCCGCTATCGCCGCGTCGTCGGCGGACAGCTTGCCGCCGGCGACGAGGGACGACGCCGAGACCGCCGCCGACTGCGAATCGGCGAAGCCGGCGACCGCGGCGCCCAAAGTGACGCCGGTCCTCCCAAAGGCCTCGTTCAGCGCGCCGGCGACGACCAGGACGATGGACACCGTGGCCGCGAGGATCAGGGCCGTCCGGAGGTCGAACGCGCGCCCGCGGCCGATTCGCTCCGGGATCGGGCATGCGCACGACGCGGAGGCCCACGACGACGCTGTAACCGGCGGCCGCGAGCCGGCCAGGGCAAGCGGCAGCGCCGTCCTCTCGAGCGTCTCGACGCTCGTCGCCCCGAGCACGATCGCGAGCAGGATGATCGTCCCGACGGTCGAGACGACCGCCGCTCCGACCGCCGCGCGCCGCAGCTTCGGCTCACGCACGGCGAGCGAGCCCATCGTGCCCACCGTCGCGGTGGCCGACACGAACCCAGAGACGAAGCCGCTCACCAGCAAGCCGTAGCGCACGCCGATGAGGCGCGACAGGACGTACCCGATTCCCTGTACGGCCATCACGATCACCACGATCCGCCAGACCACGAGCGGGTTGAGGGCGTCATTCGGCCCGACCCCCTCGTTCGGCAGCAGCGGCAGGACGATCAACGTGGCGGCCGCGAAGAGCAACGCGTCGTGGACCTCGGCCTCGGTGAGCGTCACGCTGACCAGGCGATGCAGTCGGTCGCGGTGTGCAAGGACCAGCGCAACCGCGACGCCAGCAGCCGCTGCCAGCGCCGCATCACGCTGCGCGAGCGCGCCGAGCAGGAACGCGACCATCAGCGCGATCTCCGTCGTGATCCCGACGTCCTCGTCCCGGCTGCGAAGGTAACCCACGACCGCGACGAGACCCACGAACGCCCCTGCCACCGCCAGCATCGCGGTGCCGCCAGCCCGCAGCGAAAGCGCACCCAGGAGCGCTACCAAGGCAAACGTTCGGACGCCGGCCGCTCCGCGTGCACGCTGGCGCGCCATGCGGCGCTCGCGTTCCACGCCGAGCATGAGTCCCAGCCCCAGTGCAACCGCCAATGGGAGTAGCTCGTCTGTCATATCGCGGAGACCTCGATCACCGGGAGCATCACACGTAGCGGCGTGACACTAGGATCCGGATGTGGCCACGCAGGCGTATGGAGCGCAGGTGAGCTGGGAGCCGGCACGTCCGCGGCTGCGGCCGCTGCGGCTCCTGGTGTCGTGGGCGATCGCCGCCGCGACGCTCTACGTCGCCGCGATCATCGTCCCGGGCGTCACGCTCGAGAAGCCGGGGGCCGCGTTCGTCGTGGCGGCCGTGGTGGCGATCCTCAACGCGTTTATTCCACCCGTGGTCGCGTCGCTGCGACTCCCGTTCATGCTCGCGCTCGGCTTCATCATCGTGCTGCTCGTCGACGCGCTGCTGCTGATCATCGCGGACGACGTGCTATCCGACTTCATCAGCGTCAACTCCTTCGGCGATGCACTGCTCGCCTCACTTGTGATGGCGGCCGCCTCGATCGTGCTTCAGGTCATCACCGGGACGAGCGACGACGACGAGTACACGGTGCGTGTCGTAAAACGCGTCGCCCGGCGACAAGGCGTGGAAGCGCCCACCGACACGCCCGGGATCCTGTTCCTCGAGATCGACGGGCTGGCGCTGCCGATCCTGCGTCAGGCGATGCGTGACGGGAGCGCGCCCAACATGGCACGGTGGGTGTCCGAAGACGGGTACCGGCTGGCCGAGTGGGAGCCCGATCTCTCCTCGCAGACGGGCGCGAGCCAGGCGGGGATCCTGCTGGGATCGAACGAGGACATCCCGGCGTTCCGGTGGGTCGAGAAGGAGACCGGCACGGCTGATCGCCTGCTCGGCGCCCGCCGACTGCGCCGAGATCGAGCGGCGCCATGCCACCGGCCAGGGACTGCTCGTGAACGGCGGCGCGAGCCGGGGAAACCTGCTCTCGGGCGAGGCCGACGAGGTGATCCTCACCGTCAGCCGCTTCGACGAGGAGAAGCGCGCGAACCCCGGCTACCGCGCGTTCTTCGCGAACGGATTCAACGTCACGCGCGCACTCGTGCTCTTCTTCTGGGAGGTGCTGCTGGAATGGATGGCCGCGATCCGCGCCGCCAGCAGGGACGTGCGCCCACGCGGGCACCGCGGCGGGATCTATCCGCTGATGCGCGCGGCGATGTGCGTGATCGTTCGCGATCTGGTCGTGTTCGGCGTGCTCACCGACATGATGCGCGGGCGGCCCGCGATCTATGCGACGTTCGCGAGCTACGACGAGGTCGCCCACCACTCCGGGCTGCAGCGCGCCGACACGCTGGAGGCCCTGCGCAAGCTCGACCAGCAGTTCGGGAACCTCGAGCGTGCGCGCCGGTACGCGCCCCGGCCGTACGAGATCGTCGTCCTCTCCGACCACGGCCAGACGCAGGGCGCGACCTTCAAGCAGCGCAACGGCTACGGGCTCGACGACCTCGTGGGGCGGTCGCTCTCGCGCGGCGAGGTCGACGACCGGATGGGTGGCGACGAGCAGGACGCGATGGTCGGACTCGCCGTCAAGGAAGCGACCGGCCGCAAGGAGGGCAAGCCGGCGAAGAACGACGTGTCGGGCCGCGACGTCGTGGTGCTGGGCTCCGGCAATCTCGGCCTGATCTACCTGATGGAGGAAAAGCGGCGCCTCACCCGTGAGGAGATCGACGAGCGCCACCCCGGGCTGATCCCTGCATTGCGCGCCCACCCGCATGTCGGATGGCTGCTGGTGCGCTCGGCCGAGCACGGCGCGGTTGCCATCGGCTCGGACGGCGAGCACTACCTCGCGGAGGGACGGGTCGAGGGAAAGGACCCGCTCGCCGAGTTCTCGCCGCACGCTCCGCACCACCTGCTGCGTACCGACGGCTTCGAGCACGTCGCGGACATCATGGTCGGCAGCTTCTACGACCCGGACCTCGACGAGGGCTGCGCGTTCGAGGAGCTGATCTCCTTCCACGGCGGCCTCGGCGGCCCGCAGACGCGCCCGTTCATCATGCACCCCGAGCACCTCCACGTGCCCGACGGGCCGATTATCGGCGCGGCCGCCGTCCACGGCGTGCTGGCCGGCTGGCGCCAGATGCTCCAGGGCGCGCACGCCCAGGCCGACATGCCGTCGGCCCCGGTAGCGAGCTAGGAGGCGACGGCGAGCGAGGTCGTCGGTGAGCCGCGCTGGCACATGGGGGGTGCCGTCGTGGCCGCCCTGGTGCTCATCGTCCTGCTGCCCGACAGCGAGCGCATCGGGCCCCCCTGGCTGCTCCCGCTCTTCGCCGGCCTGCTGCTCGTCGCGCTGATCGCCGGCGACCCGGGGAAGATCGATCGGCGCTCGAACGTGCTGCGTGTGGTCTCGATCGCGCTGGTGTTCGTCTTGGTGGCGAACTCGCTGTGGGCGACCGCCCAGCTGATCGATGTCCTGATCAATGGTGGAAAGGAGACCAACTCGGCCAGCGCCCTGCTGGCAGCGGGGACGACGGTCTGGGTCTCCAACTGCCTCGCCTTCGCGCTGCTGTACTGGGAGCTCGACAGCGGCGGCGCCGCGGCGCGTGCGCACCGGATCCCGGACCATCCCGACTTCGCCTTTCCGCAGCAGATGAATCCGGACGTGGCGCCCGTCGGATGGCGGCCCCGGTTCGTCGATTACCTCTACCTGGGGTTCACGAACGCGACGGCGTTCAGCCCGACCGACGCGATGCCGCTGGCACCCTGGGCCAAGCTCGCGATGATTGTGCAGTCGCTGTATCGCTGGCGCTCCTGGGTCTCGTCATCGCGCGTGCCGTAAACGTGTTCACGTGAGCGACCGGTCGCGACTACTCAACTTCATCGCCGCAATCGCCTTCACCATCGGCGGGAGCCTCTTCGCGCTGGGCGCCGCGCTTTCGGAGCTCGGGATCCGCCGACCCGACCGCGCCCGCCTGCGTCTACTTCGCCGGCGGTCTGTTCTTCAATAGCGGGTGGATACGTGACCGTGCTGCAGGTGCTCAACCCGCCGGGGCAGATCGCTGGCGCTGGTGGGCATGGGAGACCCGACCGCGTCGCAGTGGGTCAGCGCCGCGCTGCTGTTCGCCGGCACGATCGTGTTCGGCGTCAACCTGGCTGACTCGTTCATCCAGGGTCTAACCGCCAAGCAAACGAACCGGCTGATCTGGGCGCCCGACATGATCGGCTGCGCCCTGTTCATCGTCTCGGGGCACCTCGCGCTCGCGCAGATCTGCCGCCGGCGCATCTGCTGGAAGCCGCGCGTGCTCGA